>NZ_JALOCH010000018.1 GCF_023227875.1 Methanoregula sp.
CTCCTGGTATTGGGTGAACTGTCGATCATAGCTCACACTGATCAACGTTTTTCCATCAGGTTTTGGCGGGGCACTCGTTGCGTGGAATATGATATTTTCCTGAAGGATCTCGTCATTAACGAACACGTCCTTCCGGGTTTCAAAGAGATGAAGCCAGTCAAGAGTGAGAGTATTGACTAACCATCGGCGTATTTTTGAATAGTAGAGTCCGGAGCAGAAGCTTCTCGGAGTGATGAATACCATTTCGCCGGTTTCATTCAGCAACATTCCGGAAAGAAGCATAAAGAATGCATAGATGTTCGGCTGGCCGTAAACGTACTGTTGAAGTGCGAGGGCTTCCGGAGAAGATTTATTCAATTTGTAGTAGGGAGGATTTGAAATTACCAGATCGTATCTCGTTTTCAGATCAAGGGAATAGACAGTCCAGCCATCGCGAGTTTCGACTTTTGCATGGTGCAGGATAAAATCATTCTCGAAAATCTGATAATCCACCGAACAACCCAGCTCATTCAGCGCGGTCTTGCAGGCTTCTAACGTTGACTGGAGAAACGGTAATACCGTCTTGTCATTCTCATATACATGGATTGTAATATCGAGATTCCGGCGATTTTCCTGAATAAATCGATCACAAATTGCTGCAACCAATATTCCGGTTCCAGCGCCAGGATCTAAAATTCTTATTTTGTTGTTCTGCGGTGAGAATAACCCCGCCATGAACGACGCGATTTTGGGAGGTGTGAAGATCTGGCCTTTGAGTTTTCTACCTGTAACGGGATTCACTTCACAATATAGTTTCGTCTGGTTGTTGGCAAATTCAACAAGATTTTCAAAATTATTTTTTTCCGTTGAGTAGGGATATAGAGTCGGTTTATTCTGATTTTTTGAAATTATGGAGGTCATAGCCGATTCTCACAAATAATTACGGAGTTGGATATGATAGATTCTTGTTTGTGGCCTTATTCATTTTTTCCAATCTGCTTACAATGGCCCTCCCTTCAGCAAAGGTTAAGCCCCCCGTCTAATAGAGTACTATTCAGCCCAAAGGCCCAAGGGCGGGAGTGAGGAATGGTCAATTTCATCCAGAGTGCAAATGCCAGGATTGTAGTATGATCCCTTGCAAAATCCATAGCAGCGTAAAGAACCAACCGGGTCCATCCCCCCATCCATCCTCTCTTCGGCATGTTTCAAAAATGCAGGGAAGATCCGATAAAACTGTCAGATCGTCCCGGTTCTCCGACGTGCGAGTGGTTCATCAGAAAGGTGAGGGGATACATTGTGCCCCCTCACCTCCGCGAGATTTTCAATCTCACGAACCATGAGGATGAGAAGAATTCAAAGAATTCTTCGACGTGCGAGTGGTATGTCAGAACCATGAGGATGAGAAGAATTCAAAGAATTCTTCGACGTGCGAGTGGTATGTCAGAACCATGAGGATGAGAAGAATTCAAAGAATTCTTCGACGTAAAACGCCGAACCCCGCCAGAACCCCCCTGGCGACCGCCGGGCCCCGGATCACAACCCCCCACAACCCAAACCTCATCTCCCTGCCCGATCCTCGATTAAAACAAGCTCTAAACAGGCCGGTTTTTCTCCTCGCAAAACCCCCGGATACGCAAACCGGGCTAATAACGGGATTTTCCGTGAGACTCCCCGCAAAAACCCCCGAAACAGGCCGGTCGCTGAAATCCCGAAAGAGTGAAACGGGGCTCGATACGGGCCCGGATGGGTCATTTTTACCGATCCGGGCAGGTGAGAGTACTGATAGTTGAAAAAAGAGGTTGTTATCCTCCCTCGTCGGAAGAGGGGGCAGGTCCCACCGGGGATAGTCCCGGCAGACTCGCCCTGGCCGGTGCGGAATCCGGTATCAGGGCTGGTTCAGATGCCGGTACAGAATCCGTTCCGGAATCCGGTTCGGGATCCGGTACAGGTGTCGGTGAGGGATCCAATACCGGGGCCGGTACAGAATCTGGTACAGGTTCCGGTGCAGAATCCGGTAACCGGGCTGGTACGGAATCCGGCACCGGCACAGGTGCAGGAGCCGGAACCCTGACATCCTCGTTCAGGAGAGGCGTCCCGTCCGCCCGGATCTCGATGACCCGGTCGTCAAGGATCCGGAAGTACTGCCAGGTCCCCCACGGACTGAGGAGCCAGAGTTCGCGGGCGACAACGCCGTTCAGCGGCACCCTCCGGAGCCGGAGGATGTCCAGCCGGTACTCCGCAGCGCAGTCTTCCGGGCTTGTGAGGTGCACCCGCGTCCTGCGGACCTGGACAAAGACCGTGAGGCCGGCACAGAAGAGGATGAACCGGAACCGGGCTTCCCGAAGCAGGTTGCGGTCCAGGGCAGTCCCCCGCGCTGTGGCATTCGTTATCGCCTCCCGGATCGCTTCCCGGGGCTCCGGTCCGGGAGTCATGCCGGGCACCCCCGGTGCCGGCCGGCTGCGGCGGGTTTACGGGTTGTGTCCCGGACATTGGGAAACGCGACCGCCACCGTTACCCGTGACGCAAGCTCGCGGGGCACCGGCTTTGTCCTCACGGTCACGTTGAAGTGGTGCCAGTGCGTCCTCCGGATACTGATCCGGTGCACGGCATCGCCCCAGTCCCGGATCTGCCGGGCTACGGCCTGCGGGAGCAGGTGAAGCGGGATCCCGCTCACGGTTCGCGACCGGGATTTTTTCACCATAGCGCTCCCTTTGCTTCGCGCCGGATCAGCCGTTTGTTGCACCGCCCGATCTTGCAGATGAGACGGTCCGGCAACCGGTCCGGAATGTCTGCAAGAAGGTTCAGGAAATTTCTCCATTTCGTTGGCAGGCCGTGATGGAGTTTCAGACATATCCCTCCGGGTTATCGGTCGTGGGCGTTTGTGCCGGGGCTGCCGGGTCCGTTGCGCCGAGCTTCTGTCCGGGCGCCCCGACCCGTTCCTGGAGCCCGGCAATCTGTTCCTGGAGCTCGGTGATCTGCTGCCGGAGGTCGGCGATGTCGAGGAAGAGTTTCTCTTCTGCCAGGTCCTGATGCCCGACGATCGAGCAGATGAGATCGCGGAACGCGGTCTCGTACGGGCGGAGGGTAACGCCCGACGTGGGATTGTCGAGTTCCTTATCCACCCGTTTCCGTGTCTTTGCGGCATCTCCCCCGGTGGATCCCGGCGAAGAGTAATGGAGTTCCGTCTTCCGGAAGACCGATCTCTTCGCATGGGATTTTGCCCCCTCCTCCGGCACGTGCTTTTGTGCCCACCGGAGTTCGTCATCGTCCCGTCCGGCACATACTGCACCTGACGGTACATGGTCGCATTGCGATACTTCGCGGGACGGTCCGGAAAGGCCGGTGCTTCGAAGTTCGGCCTCCAGCCTCACTTCTCTTCGCAGAGGTTTTCCGGAAACCTCTTCGTTTCGAAGTCCGGCTGGTGACCTCGCTTCTCTTTGCCGGGGTTTTTTAAAACCCTCTCCGGTTCCCCGCTGCCGGGTCCAGTCGGATCCTGCGGTAGTAGTCTCTTGCTTTTTTTCGGTCATATGGTTCAGGTTATTGGATTTTTTTCACAGGCGATACGGGAGGCATCCGCTCCGCTCGTTCGATCGTGCATTGGAACCGGCATCCGGCCCGTATGGCACTGCATCCCGGGGACGGCAGGAAAAAACCGTCAGTTCGTGGAAGCACGCGCCATGCCGGCTGCCGGCAGGCGATTATATTTGCGTAAGTACGCGGAGGCCAACTGCGGTCCCGGGAACTGCCGGGAAAATCCCACAACCGGTGACATCAGCGTTGCCACGGGTTACGAATCCAGATGAACCGGGAAGATGGCCCGGATCGCCTTCCGGACCGGGAAGGCGGATTGTATATCCTATCATGGCACAGAGCAGTACAACCCAGATGACGAGCACGGACGCGGTCCGCTCAGCTTCATGGAGCGGCCGGCCGAGGCCCATGATCTTCAACGTCAGAGGATTGCAGATGTCCGCGAGCATTGTGATTATTCTAAGGAAGTAAAAATCCAATATATACTTGTTGGTATTATTTGTAAACGAAATAATTTCCGGCGGATAATTAAAGGCAATACGGGGCCGGATGGATATAACCCCGGGGTTCTGGGATCGAACCGCGGAGAGGAGGGAACCGGCATCCTGCGCAATCGTCCGGATCCGGTCTTCCCCGTCCCCACCTCACTGCAGTTCATCGATAACCTTCGCCGCAAGAGGGGTCAACCGGTAGCGGACATTCCTCCCCACCATTACTGATGTGATGAGCCGGGCTTCACAGAGCCGGCGCATATGCCACGACACCGTGGAACCGGTAGTTTCCAGCATCTCTGCAATATCATGCCGCGATGCATCGGGTAACGAGGACAGGAATGTACAAATCGTGAGGTTCCTGCGGTTCCGCAACCGGGCAATCGCATCCATTTCCGTATCAGAAAATTTCCCTGCATTCTGGAAATAACAGATACTGTTATTCATTGAAAAGGCTACGACAAGCCTCTCACGGCAGAGGACTCCCAAGTGATAGTACAATGTCCCGCGGTTTACCGGAAGACTCTGCATTATCCCGGCGAACCCGGACCCCGGGTTCGCTACGATATGGTGATAAATCCGCATCCGGCAATCGTTTTCAAACACTTCAGTTTTCCGGATTCTCCGGAAATTCAGGACCACAAACCCTGCACACGATATAAGGATCTCCACAGGTATGAGGCAGAACGGCAGGAATACCGCAGTAAATACCAGGAGCATCGCTGCCGGCGGGACCTGCCATACGTCCACCGGGACCGGGAGTTTTGCTTCACCAGTCGGGGGATTGTCTGACCAGGGCAGGACTGAATGGGGATGTGTATATGCTGATGCAGGAACAACGAGAAGGACCAGGCAGGCAGCCACCAGGAAAAAAACCGGCACATATCCTATGGTGATCCTTTTTGAAAAATCCACGAACATTACCTGAAAAGATGAACGGGCCGGTATTTTATATAAGTTCTGTGAGAACACTCAACCTGTCCATGCACTCCGTTTTATCCGGTGAGATCTCTCACAGAAATCACTTATATGCACGCTTCCTACGCTCACTCGTAACAGGATAAAAAAGGACGTGTGAAACGATGAAAATACCTACTACGGCACGAGCTCCCCTCCTGCTCCTTTTAGGAGTAGTGTTGCTCTGTATCAGCCCGGTATCTGCAACATCCCCGGTTGTCATCGATCCCGTACCCGGGAACCTGATGACCGGATCAATCATTGAGATCTCCGGATCTACGACTCTCCCTGTGGGGACAAACCTGCACTATGAGTTCTCACGCGAGGCAGCAGAAACCGGGAAGGTCAAGTATGGCGAATATTCCGGCGCGGGAGGAATAATCCCGGTTGAAAAGGGAGCTGTCGGCCAGGTCTGGAAAGTCCCGATCCTTACCGAAGGCTACGCGCCGGCGGAATATACCTTCCGGATCGGAAAAGAGGGAAGCGATGATCGTGTTTCCGTGCAGGTGCGGCTGATTGCGGGGGACGGGACCCCTGTGCCAACGCCCGTAGCGACGCAGAAGACCACGTGCGGGGAGTTTACCTCGCCGGTATATATCTCACCCGGCGGGACGTTAGCGGTCAAAACCACGCCGGACCTCAACACCCGGTGCAATATTCTCGCAAAGGGGGCTTCCCTGACGATAAGCGTTACAACACAACCCGGTAACCGTGTCGGCATCTGGATCACCAATGGTTTTCCGGTAAACCGGCTTACCCGGTACCAGGCGATCTCAGCGGACGGATCGGGGAAGGCTGAATATACTCTCCCGAATACTACCGAATGGAGATCCGGCCAGTATTTCATCTTTGTCGTGGATGGGGGAACAGCCGTAAAAGTCGTTCCTGATGAAAAGGAGCCATCCGCATACATTCCGGCCGATGAACTGGAAGCGAAACTGAAGGTCTATGAAAAGCAGAATCCTTACCAGAAATTCATGATCCTTCTTGAAGAACCCGTGATACAGATGAATGAAATTCCCGATGCGGTTTCCGGAACGCCAGTTGAGATCTCAGGGACAACGAACCTGAATGCCGGAACGCTTCTCGATACCGGGATTTTTCCTCCGGATATCGATCGTATGAACCAACCGGCGTCCACGGTTCCCGCCATCCCCGTTACCGACGGGACTGTCGGACGTGGTTCGTGGCATGCCGTAATCGACACTTCCGACCTTCCTCCCGGTGAATACATTGTGAAGGTCCGGACCGGTTCCACGGAGGCTGTCAGGATTATGGTTCTCTATGACGGTCTCTACGATCCTGGTAGTTCTCCGGCAGGAACACTTATCGCAAAGACCTATAGTGTCGATCCGGAAACAAAGACCGTCATCACCGGTACTCCTGCCAGCGAAGCAGGATTTCCGGCAGATCCCGGGATACTGGTCGTGGTATCTGCGGCCGGGATTATCGTACTTGTCCTGGTTGTCAATACCCTCAGGAAAAAATGAGGAGACCATGAAAGCGGGAATAGTTGTTTTTTTGATCCTTCTCTCCCTCATTTTGTGTACCGTTCCGTGTTCCGGGGCGGATTCGTTCGATGCCTACCTTGTGGCAAAGGGCGATTCCGAAAAGTACAATGCCATTGCCTGTGATGACGGGAATGTGGCATGGGTCGAGTACGAGGCGGGGCCGGGTTCCGGGAATTATTCCCGGGCTGTCTACCGGTACAATATTTCGGGCGGAAGAAAGGAACTGGTGATCCGTGACACGTCCTGGAAACGTGACCTTGCATTCTCCGGGGACCGGTATGTCTGGAGCGACGGCCGGGGCATCTTCCTGTACGATGAGGAACAGGAAAAACTCACATTTTTATATTCTTCCGGCAGCGACCAGTACTCCCCGGCTATTGACGGGAATACGGTCCTCTGGGTGGAAACAAGCGAACGGGAATATTTCCTGGTGGTGTACGACGTGATTTCAGGAACACACCGCACCGTGGTATCATCAACCGGATCCCTGGGCGATCCGGCAATTTCCGGCAACAGGGTTGTGTACAGTGAAGCCGGGCTCACCCATGACCGGATCATGCTCCTGGACATCACCACGGGAGAAAAGACCGTGCTGTGCGACGAGCCGGGCTCCCGTGCGATGCCTGCAATCGACGGGGACCGTGTTGTCTGGATCGACGGGCGCAACGGGCCGTACCAGGTATTTCTCCATGACCTGAAGAGCGGGGAAGCGAGACCGGTAAGTCCCTCGGATTCGTTCCAGATGTATCCTGATATTTCCGGTAACCTGGTTGTCTGGGAGGACTACCGGAATTCACCGGCAGGTTCGCGGGATTTCCGGGGGAACGGGGATATCCGGCTGTATGACCGGAATACGAATATGACCAGAATCGTGGCGGAAGGTCCGTTTTCCCTGGAGTTCCCGAGAGTATCCGGGGAGTATGTCGTCTGGTCTGACGGTCGCAATGATGCGCATGATATCTTCTTATACCATTATTCAGGGAACCGCACACACACCATTTTGGGAATAGGGGATGGAACCGGCTATTCTGCCACACCTACTGTCGTCCCCACGCCGGACACCAGGGTCCGGTATTACAGCACCATTTCAGACAATGAAATTGAATGGTACTCGCTCGAACCTCCAGTGAGCGATAAGGAAATCTCTTTTGAACTTCGGTGGAATGATCCAGCTTCCTCGCTGTCGCTGACGCTTGTGAGCCCGGGTGGCTCGACCTGGCATTTTTCTGATGCTGATGATTCCCGGACAGACCGGGCCGTCCGCATGACTATTTCCGGAGTCAGCGGGGAATATCTCGAACCGGGAAAGTGGACCGTGGCGGTAGCGGGAGATTCGGTTAAAGATACGGTCCCTTATGACCTGTGCTGGTACTGACAGGAATGAGTAAGACATAATAGCAGTGAATTCCAGTCATCAGCCCTCAATTGAATGCATTCATCCTGATAAGAAGCCCTAACCCGGTATGAATAACCGATACTGCGATAAAAGATTCCATTTTCTGTGCTGCACAAAATTCTGCAAGACAGCAGATTGTAAAAAAATTTACCATAAAACACGGAGTCGCTCCTGCATAGTACCTGATTTTGCAACTGTCCTATCTTGAAATAATTTTACAAAATATTCAATAAACTGAGCAAGCCCACCCCCTTCTGGGATCGCTCGGCCGAGTCGAAGTTTTACTTCTCCAATCGACCCTCTCTGATGCGACGGCCGATTCCTGTCGGGGCTTCGCTGGGCAAGAATGCTGTTTGAAACCTTTCATTTTAATCGGGAGTCAAGGGGGCGCACCCCTTGGGCTGTCTTCGCAGTCTCGGACAGCGAGACGAGAAGATGCGCAGCATCTTCTCCGCCCTCGAAGAATCCTTCGGGTTCTTCTGCGTCCTCATGATCCTGTTGGACCATTCGGACTCCCCCTCTGGGGACCGACCGAAGGGAGGTTGCAGAAGAACGCGTTAGCGTTCTTCGAAGAGAGAGGGGGTCACCATCGTAATTGGAAAAATTTTAAGCTGCCAGACGTGGTTTTACCTGGCTGCCACGTAGTGAAATGAATTCGGGATATCACAGCCCAATTTTTGCAACCGCAGCGATCAGTAATGAGATATCTCCGGCACCAGGGACCCGGCTCCGGACCTCGTGCTGCCCGTCCGCACACGGATCCAGCATTACGCATTATACTGGCCAGCACCAGTATTGATTAAAAAAAGATCTGAATCTGCTGACAGCCGGATGATTCGTGACAATGAAGGGATTAGTGCCGGTAATACATATCCATCAGGGTCCCATTCTGCGCATCAACCCACCCGGTTGCCGGGTTCGGCCACTGCTGCGCCCGGATAAATTCATCATCGAACTGCACCTTCCAGGCAAGCGGGATACTCCCGGGCGCCGGAACGACCTTGTCGGGATTATGGAAATCCTTCCACCGGAGTTCTGCGGAGACGATCTCCAGGCTGGCGATGGATGCCGGATAGATGGTTGCCGCTTCCTGCTCAATGGTTTTTATTGCGGCATCCTTTGTTATTGCAGGTTTTGACGATGCGGTCACGGCGTTCTCCGGAAGGCTCCATGACTTGCGGTATTCGATGACGTTTCCTGCAACCGAATCGACCACGATCGTAAAGCCGTCGCTGTCGCAGGGAACATTTTGGATAACCCGGTGATAGACAAAGACATATCTTCCGGCAATCTTTTCCCCGGGCATGCCGAGTGGGTCCAGCCGGGAATCGGAGAGGACGATTGGTATAACCCCGTTGCGTTCCTCAATTTCCCGGTCGGCCACCTGCTGTGCAGCATCAATGGTGATTGACGGATTTTCCGGTCGCCCCATCCGTGTGACACCAATCGCATAGGTACTGAGCTCGCCGGTATCCGGATCAAGACTGCCATGGACAAGTTCCCTGTCATCCTTGTACAGGTAGAATTCCCAGGACCGGACATACTGTGTCCCGTCAACGTACTGTATCCTGACCCGGTCAATAGTCCACGTGGGAAATGCCTGGCGGGCACGGAGTTTTGCCTGGTCTATGGTGATCCCTGCTGTCTCCTGCAGGGGGGAATAGAGATCGCCGGTTTCAGCATCGATGAAGACCGTTGTATTCTTTTCATAGGGGGAAGATGCTGCCGGTACCATGGCAAATTCATACAGGATTTTCCCGGGATACAGCCCGGTCAGGTTGACCGTGACGATGGAATACCCCATGGAATACTCTTCCTGCACACGTGTTGTTGCCTCATCCCGGGTGATTTTTGCCGAGAGCGGGGAATCCGGGGAATGGATTGCCCGGGGAGTCGATGCTACCGGGGGGATCGGTGTCCCGACGGTCTGGTTCGCTGGCAGTTGATGTTCGGGAGCAGTATTGAGAGATTGCAATGCGAAGACAATACCGGTCCCGGCCACGATACAGATGATGACACAAGCGATCAGGATCGGTTTTTTTTCCAGTTCCATAAAAATCACACACCCCGTCTGTTTTTCATGATCCGGATATATCCGGTGGATATAACAGATCAATGACTATCATGTCTTTTTTGGAGTTTAAACGAATTCTGTGACAAAAATCTACCAGTCATGGGTTGTCCGGTTGTCGAAGATTGCAGATGCTTTATCGGATTGCCTGTTCATCACCGGAAGGAATAGTATACTTTACGATGGAAGCGCCGGTTGCGTTGAGATCAGGACTGTTTACCACAATATACCTGTAATCATCCCGAAAATCTGTTGAGCTGTCACCGGATCCACGACCCGGGCCAGCACCAGCCCGGCCATCCCGATGAAAAATTTCCAGAACATTTTCCTGGCCCGCTCGTTCTTTCCGAGGAAAAGACGGATAACGGCATTATAATATATTAACCTAGAAATTCAAAATTCGTAGGAATGGCGAATCAAAAACGAATTCAATTTTTTAAAACAATCACCGGTTCGTTTTTGAGGAATGATCATTGGGCAAAATCTCTGGCCCGGGATTTATTATGGGTCATAGCAACAGTTGGTAGTATAGCGCTCGTCCTTGTTTATCCCGTGTGTGCCAGGACCATTCTCCGGTTACGGGGAGGTATATCATGACACGCTCCCGCACCACCTACGCCCTGGCTTTCATCCTCATCCTCGCATTCATCCTCCGCTTCTGGCAGCTTGACCTCAAACTGCTTCACCATGACGAAGCGATCCATTCCTGGTTCTGCTACGAGCTCCTGACCCGGGGTGTATGGCAGTACGACCCCAGTTACCACGGGCCGTTCCTCTATTACGTGACCACGGGCATATTTGCCCTGATCGGTCCGTCGGACTTTGCAGCCCGGTTGCTCCCGTCGCTCTTCGGCCTCGCCATCATCCCGCTCGTGTACGCGATTTACCGGATCGGGTACATCAGTAAAAACCAGATGCTGGTTGCCGCTCTCCTCATTGCCATATCGCCGGACATGGTCTATTTCTCCCGCTTCCTCCGGCACGATATTTTCATGCTCTTTTTCACCATGCTTCTCCTTGTCGCGATCCTGTACTACGTTGAGCGGGGCCAGACGAGATTTGCCGTGCTCGCCGCTATTGCGGCAGCAGGTGCGCTCTGCTGTAAGGAGGAGATGCCAGTCATCATCATTATTTTTGCCGTCTTCTTTGCGTTTTCAGCATGGAAAGGACGATTTACGCTTCCCCTGAAGTGGAGGGCCGACCTCATGCTCTTTGTCATCCTCGTGGTCGCGATCATGAGCGTGCTGTACTCGGCGTTCTTCAACCATGCTGATACCCTGGTCGGCCAGAACTTCAGCATCGTCACGCAGGGCGTGCACTTCGAGGCGAACACGACCGGCTGGTACCAGGCCATCGATCACTGGACGGGCATGCACAACCAGCAGCGGCTCGGCGGCCCGGTGTATTACTACATCCCGCTCTTCCTGCTCTACGAGCTCCCAATCTTTATCCTCGCCCTGGTCGGGACCATCAAGTTCATGACCGTAGGGCTTCACCCGGTGCTCTTTTTTAAGAAGGTGAAGAGCTGGCTCCGGGAGCGCCGCTTTGCCCTTCCCGTAAACGAGACGGTGGCAGTCAGCCTGCAGCAGCTGCGGGACAGAAAAGAAGTCCGCGGGAAATCCGAGTGGTTCTTCCGCTTCTGTATCGTCTGGATGATCGGCACGATGGCCTTCTATGCCTTTGTCGGGGAGAAGGTTCCCTGGCTCATCATCGCCCAGCTGCTGCCGATGTGCTTTATTGCGACCTATACGCTGAACTGGCAGAAGACGGCGTTTGCGCTTGCGGGCTGCGTCTTCCTCATCGTTATGACCTGGCATGTCGCATTCGTCCCGGTTGACATCAACGAACCAATCGTCCAGGTCCAGAACTCTGAGGATTTGAGGGAGGTCATGGGGCTGATGGACAATTCCAGCGTCATCGTGATCGCGTCCCAGCACTGCTGGCCCCTCCCGTGGTATTACCGGGGTGACACGTGGAACAAGAAGGTCAAATTCTACGGGAACATCACCGATGTCGATACCATAATCGAGAAGGACCCCGGCGTGATCATCCTCCACGATACGGAGAGTTATCCCTCTATTCCGGGATATACGAAGAAGACCTGCAAGCTCAGTTACTGGTTCTCGTTCGATAACAACGAGAAGCGGTTGCCGGAGTACTACTTGCACCGCGACGGGAAGATGGAAAGCATCAACATCGATGTCTTTACACCGCTTCCTGCGTATACACTCTCTTCAGATGAAAAACCGGCCGGTGTACTTCCGGTCAATATAACGTAATTTTCGGGATCCGGGGCACGATGGCGTCGTCGTTCATCGTATCGGCAGAATTTTTCCGGTACTTCCCCACACTCTACCCGTGCCGGCACTCCGGCGTATCCGCACTGCACCGGTGCCGGCAGACATTTCCCACCGCCCTGAACGCGTCCTCGAGGTCCGGGAAGTTCGGGATCTGCGAGTCCCGCAGGATGCGCAGCGGGGTCTTCATGCTGTCGCCGCCGATCATGCAGCCGACGATCATCTTGTGGGTGTGCTTCGAGAACCGGACGATCTCGTTTGCCACCCGGATCGGGTCGGAGAGTGCGGACGGCACCGCGATCACGAACGCGATGTCCCAGAGATCCTGGTGCCGGATCATGATGTCGAACGTGCGGGCGAAGCGGTCGGCGCTGGAGTCCCCGACCATGTCGATGGGGTTCTCGCGGCTCCAGTTTGCCGGGAGCACGGCATCCAGTTCGCCGATAAGCTCTTGCGAGAACTCAACGATGCCGATGCCGAACCGCTCGGCATAATCGGACGAGAGGACGGCAAACCCCCCGGCATTCGTGATTACGATCGCCCGTGTGCCCCGGGGATACCCTTCGGACGAGAGCAGCTCGGCAGTCTCGAACGCCTCCCGGATGGAGCTGACCGGGATGACCCCGGCCTGGTGAAATGCCGCCATGTAGACCTCATGACTCCCGGCAAGGGAGCCCGTGTGCGACGATGCGGCTTTCTGCCCGATCCGGGATGAACCCGCCTTGATGGCAACAACGGGTTTTGTCAGGGACACTCGCCGGACGGTATCCATGAACCGGGTGCCGAACCGGATCTGCTCGATATAGAGGATGATGGCACGGGTATCGGGATCGCTCCCTGCATACCGGATAAAGTCCTCGAACGTGAGGTCGGACTGGTTGCCCACGCTGATCACGGCCGAGAACCCGATCTCCTCGGGGAGGCTCCAGTCCACGATGGTCGTGATGATCGCGCCGCTCTGGGAGATAAACGCGATCCTGCCGGGTTTTGGCGAGACCGGGTCGAAGGTGGTATTGATCCCCTTGTGCGGGAGCATGAGGCCAAGGCAGTTGGGGCCCATGACCCGCATGCCATACTTTTGCGCCGTTGCAAGGATCTCCTCTTCGAGCCGGCTCCCTTCAGGACCCCCCTCCCGGAAACCCGACGAGATGATGATGGCAAGCGGCACTTCTTTCTGTCCGGCCTCTTTGATGACTCCCGGAACGCCGGGAGCCGGGATCGCGATCACGGCGAGGTCAACGTTTCCCGGGATGGATGCGAGGTCCGGGTATGCAACCCTGCCGAGTACCATGGGCGCTTTGGGGTTGACCGGGTAGAGGGCACCGGGGAATGTGAGCAGGTTCCGGCAGATCGCGTACCCGACCTTGTTCGGGTCCTGCGACGCCCCGACAACGGCAATGGAATGGATATCGAGCAGGCCTTCGGGCATGTTCCGGACCAGTACGCCGGGAGTCGTGGCGGGGGCATCGTCCCGGTAGAAACGGGCATCCACGGCGCAGGCCCCTTTCCCGTACAGGACCAGGGGGTTGATATCGAACTCGCTGATATGTGGGTCGGAGAGGAAGAATGCGGCAACCGAGCCGATGATTGCGACCAGCGCGGCTTCGTCCCGTGCCGGTTCGTCCCGGTACCCGGTGATGAGACGGTACCCTTTGAGTTCCCGGACCATCGCCCGGATCTCGTTCTCGTCAATGGGGAGGACACGGATGGAGACATCCCGCAGCAGCTCGACCATCTTACCCCCGAGCCCGACCGTGATGACCCTGCCGAATGCCGGGTCGGTCTTTCCCCCGATGATCAGCTCCAGCCCGGGCGCCATCTGCTGCTCCACCATGATCCCCGAGACCTTCGCAACGGGATTGTGGGCGGCCACGCTTCGGGTGATCCGGTCGAATGCTTCACGGGCTTCCGTTGCGGAACGTATCCCCGTGACAACGCCCCCGGCATCGCTCTTGTGGACGATATCCGGTGAGACGATCTTCATCACCACCGGGTATCCCATCGTATCGGCAGCCTGTGCGGCATCGTCCCGCGAACCAGTGATCGTGTGCTTAGGCACGGGGATCGAAAGGGTGGACAGCAGTGCATACCCTTCGGCTTCGGATAGTAATGTCCTTGTCATCGCAAACGGTCCTGATAGAGAGTGGTATGGAACCGTTATTAATGCTGATGGGTAATGGACTATTTCAGCCCCTAAATCCAAGAAGGATTTACGGAGTGAAAAATAGTAAAAATTTCATGCCCAAAATGTAATGCGAAAACGTACATCCACTTTGGACCGGAAAACACTGACGCTTCAGGGGCTTCGCTCGAAGAATTTATACAGATTCTTCTCGAAAGAATCATCGCTGATACGAAGATTCTTTCCCCGCCGCTATGGTGCCCCGGTTGCGATAGTGCTGTAGTATTACCTGAATCGGGATTTTCGGTAATACAGAGGAATCGCATGCGCCCCCGCCCCCAATGGGGGCAGGGCTGGCGCAAGGGGGGCGGACTATTGTTAGAGCTAGAGGTTAGGGGCAAGATTGGCACTTTGCCTATTCTGATTATTGGTTACACAACGATTGTGTCAATAACTGCCGCTTCACAACCCGTACGACCGGTTTGTCCTCAGGCATTCCGCCATCTCCGATAGTATCGGCGTGAGCTCCTCGCCCTTCGAGATCCGCTCGCTCATCAATTCTGCAAGAGACCCCCGGTCAATCCGCTCCCGTATGACCGGAAGGTAATGTCGCTCATCCACCGTCGCATGCCGCCATGCCGCATCGTACAGCTGCCCAAGCTCCTCCCTCATACCGGCAGTCCCGTCCCGGATCGCCACCTCCGTCAGCGCCAGCAGGGCGTCCTGGTCCGTCTCAACCGGCAGCGAGCGGCAGCGCAGGAGCGACCGGATGAATGCGCAGACCGCCATGTCGGAATGGACCGACTCCTGTTCGTCAAGGGCCTTGATCTCGAGGCACTTGCGGGAGAAGCGTATGATGATCCCCCCGGAGTTGACCCATTCTTCGCAGAGGATATCAGCACCCCGTGACCGGAGCTCGGAGAAGATCTCCTCCTGCTCCATGCGGTAATCCCCCACCGACCCGATCGTATCCGGCACGATCCGGTTGCAGATGAGGGGGATCTCCTTCTGGTTCCCGCGGTAGTACACGAGGCGGTTGTCGCAGGTCCCGGTCAACTCCCCTTCGACCACGGGGGACGATGCAGTCACCGCGATAAGATACGGGAGCAGGGTGCGGAGCGTGTTGTACATGGCCACGAGTTCCCTGCTGCTCCGGTAGGAGAGGTTGACCTGGAGGGCCTGGATGTTCAGCCAGCCGTGCTGGCGGATATCGAAGAGCCGGTCGTACGCCTCGTAATACTCGCCCTCGTCATGGTCCCAGACTGTAATATCGTCAAGCCGGGCGGTCGGGTGCATGCCCAGGCCGAGGAGCCGGTACTGGCCGGAAAAGAGGTGGCTGAATTTTGCCAGCCCTTTTGTGAGCTGTGTTTCCAGCTGGGCAAGGTCCTCTGCGGGCGAACGCGGGACCATCTCGAGCACGGTCTTCTGGAGTTCCTTTCCCAGCGTGACGTCCCCGAACAGGATCTCGCTCTCGTACCTCCCGCAGATTGTCTTCAGGATCCGGTCGGAGACCGGCAGGGCATGGAACTCCCGGTCATTGATGGAGAACTCGTGTTCAGTGCCGGTGGTCATGGGAATATACTCTCGGGATCTCCGCCACTTTCTCGGTCTCCGGCTCTTCGATCCGGCAGATCGCTGCAATCTCCTCTTCGGTCAGGTCCGAGACAAGATGCGAAATGCTCTGCACGGCAAGGGCATACTGCTGGTCGTAGGCCTCCGGCACGTCCCTGAGGAGCCGGACCAGCGGGCAGATCGTCTCAAATTTCAGGAAAATCCCGATCACGTCGCCCTTCACATCAAAGGTGAAGGGACCGGCCCGGCAGGTCTCGGGCTTAATTGTGTGGATGCCGCATTTGCCCCCGTTCCAGAGCGAACAGGTCCCGTCAGCCCGGGTCCTGATGTAACGGTACCCGTCCCGCTCAAATGCATTGTCCGGCAGTCCCCCGGCAACCAGCCGCTGGTAACAGCGTTCTGATACCGGGGGGTGCGCATCATTGCAGCAGTGCCCGCCGCAGGCAAGACAGATAGCCTCGGCGCGGATAATCCAGTCCTCGGTCATGGTATCACGCAGCAAACAGGTGGTCAACGATCTGGTCGAAGACACGGGGATAGCAGTCATCCTCCCCGCTCTCGATCGACGGGTTGTCGTTCACTTCGATCACGTAGGCATCGCCGTTGGTGTTCTTTATGTCCACGCCATACAGGCCCCGGCCAATCGCATTGGCCGCATCGATGCCGAGCCTGATCACGTGGGGAGGGACATCCCGCTCCGGTACGCTCTCGACCCCGCAGTAGACCACGTGCCCGTTGACCGAGGCCTGGATCTTGAACGTGACCGACGGGATGGTATACTTGCAGACGTACAGGAGCTTCCCGTCAAGCACGCCGACCCGCCAGTCATATTTGCTCCCGATATACTGCTGGACCACGATCCAGTCCGACAGGTGGATGAACCGGTGGGCGACCTGGAAGAACCCGGCGATATCGCTCACCTTCTCCACGCGGAGCGAGAAGGACGTCGAGGGCTCCTTGATGATGAGCGGGGTGCCCAGTTCATCGAAGAGGCGGGTCACGCATTCGACGTTGAGGTCCTGCTTTGAGAGGAAGACGGTCTTCGGGAGCGCGACACCGCTGCGGATCAGGTGCGAGTACATGTTGATCTTGTCCGAGCAGACCTGGATGGACTGCGGGTCATCGATCACCGGGATGCCGTGGAAGCTCGCCATCCGGGCGGCAACGTACGTGACGTTCATCGGGTCTGTCCGTGCCCGGATGAAGAGGGCGTCCATCTTCTTGATCTTGGCAATGTCCACCGGGAAGATGAAGTCCACGCCATGCCCCTTGTTCTCGGCCACGTCCCGGCACCGGATGAGGGCGCCCAGCTGCTCCGCGTTCGAGAGCGTTTTCCGGTCAACGAAGATCCCAAGCCGGCTCATAGGAACTCCTGGTGCGAGAGGTGTGCCGAGAGGAGCGTGCGTTCATCGGCGGAGAGCCCGGAATACCGGGTGGGCGAGAGGGACGAGAGGAGGTACCGTTCCCCGCACTTCACGTAGACGATGGTGACAAGCGGGACCTCAAAGAGCCCGTACACGGCCCGCGCAATATCGGCTGCCTCCCGGCAGGCCCCGGCGGTCTTCCCGAAGATCGACGTGCATGACCCGATCTCCGCGCCGGTCTCCAGCTTCTGGTAGCAGAAGGGATATTTCCCCTTGTTGGTGATGTGCTTGATCACCTCTTTTGCGCTCTCGTGGTCGTGGATGACCGTGTGGTCCGCTGTCGTGGCAAAATAGTTCAGGCCGTAGACAACGGACGGGAGCGGGGCATAGCCCTGCGAGATCCCCCACTCGCAGACCGGGATGCCGGCAAGGTGCGCCCGTTCCAGGCAGATCGGGACCACGCAGGCATCGAGCACGGCAGCGCTGGACGGCCGCACGTTGCGTCCCTCCAGTTCGTGCCGGAGGATCAGGTAGTACGACTCGGTCTTGTACGCATAGTTCTCGCTGACAATATGGTATGCATCGTCCTGCCGGACGGTAAAGAGCGTGTCGCGGGTAATGGCCGCTTCCCGCCGTGCAAGGTTCCGGTGGTTTGGCCTCTTTTGTCCCGGCAGTGCCGGGGCTGCAATTTCCGGGCCCGCATCGCCAGGGGGCCGGACGAGCGGGACGCAGGACGGGACGCCCGCAATGGTATTCCGGAATATACCCGGGGGGGCGGCACCCGGAAGGTTGTTCATGGCGGCACCCGCCCGTACGGCCGGGGATGTGCGTTCATCATCAGGTATACCCCGGAAACACGGTCCGGTACCACAAAAAGGGAAGAGAACAGCCGATGGTTCTCTTCATCATCGTCGCTTTCCAAAGACTCTGCCATAGAGAACACTAATCCAACATCATAGCATTGGATTATCGTTACCAGCTATTGCGACCAGGTATTTAAAAGAATTTTGCTCACCAGCACCAACCGGAAGCGGTCCGGAAAAAATGACTGCCGATCATAAATGGGGGCTGTACTTACCATGTTCCCACCGGGTCCCGCTCATGTAACCATCATCATTTATTAACGACAAGGGGCCGGGACCCGGGTGAGGATAAGGTTGATAACTTTCTATCACCATCAGTAATCAGCAATGCACGTACCAACTCCGGAAGAGCTCCGCACGCGCCGCGAGGCGCTTGGCCTGAAGCAGACCGAGCTTGCCCGGCGTGCCGGCATCAGCCAGTCCATGGTGGCGCGGATCGAGGCGGGCAACGTGGACCCCCGCGTCAGCACGCTCAACAAGATCATTGTCGTCCTCAACACCGCGGAACCCCGGAAGATCCGTGCCATGCAGATCATGCACACGCCCGTGCTCTCGGTCCAGCCACAGGACGCGATCAGCCGTGCCGTGGAGATCATCGAGAAGAACAACATCTCCCAGTTACCGGTCATCGAGCGGGGCGTCCCGGTTGGGTGCATATCGGAGTCCGTGATCGTCAAGGCAATCGAGCAGCAGCGCCTGCACAAGACCCACCTCTTCTTTGTCAGGGACTTCATGGAGCCGGGCTTTCCCACGGTGCCCCCCGACATGGACGTCGAGACAGTGGTCAATATCCTGCAGCAGAACCATGCGGTGCTCGTGGTCGAGGGCCGGCTCGTGCGGGGAGTAATTACCAAGCACGACCTGATCTCGCTCATCGTTTAGGGCAATTATTTTTAATCTCTTTTCGGCCTCGTACGGCAGCGACACAAATCTTTATATGGTATATGATTAACGGTTACTTAACGTGGCAATTATGCCCCGGTTAGGTGTTTTTCATGGCAGAAGAGACAACGGAAATCAGCACGATGACTGTGATCGGGATTGGAGTTGTGATATTCCTGGTGATCGTTGGGGTATGGTACCTGTTCCTGAAGTGACCGTTGTCACGGAAGGATAAAAACGAAAAAATTTCAGAGTTTTGATACAAGGTCGCGGAGTACTGCGGCCGGCTCTTTTGATTTTACCACACCTGATGCAAGAAGCACGCCATCGGTCCCGAGGTCAACGGCGATCTTCACGCATTCCCCGGTCTGGATCCCTGCCCCGGTGAGCACCTTCACCTTCGGGCTGACCGCGTGGACCGCGGCAACGGACTTTTTAATGATCTCCGGGTTTGCCTTTGAGACCGAGACCCCGCTCCCGATCAGTTCCGGCGGCTCGATGGCCACGTAATCCGGGACGAGTGCCGCCGCCCCGGCGCTCGTGGTCTCGTTGTTCGAGCAGATCACGGAGATGAGCTTGTGTGCCTGCAGGCCGCGGACGGACGCCTCGATCTCCGCAAGGGTCAGGCGCCGCTCGGAATGGTTGATGAGGGAGCCCGCCGCCCCGGCCGCCTTGATCGCGTCCACCGTGATATGCCCGGTGTTTGCCCCGGGTTCGCACCCGTCGACGTGCTGGGCATACACGGGAATGGAAAAATGGTGGCAGAGCGGGTGGAGGTCGATATACCCCGGTGCGATGCCGATGGTGACGCCGCTCTCCTGCGCAACGATCTGTGCGGCCTGTGCGATCATGTGGGCACGGTTGCCGGTCCCTTCCCGGTAGGTCTTTAAGTTTACCAGAATCAGTGGTGATGTCATACCAGTTTCTCCGCAACTATCCGGTGGTGGATGAGTAATTACTCCTTTCCATTGAGGAATGATGAATATTTGGGCTCTGTACAAATCCTTCTCATAATGCACTCAGTGGAATTACGAATGTGACCCCCTCTCTCCCCCAAGGGGGGAGGCAGCCCAAGGGGGCAAGCCCCCTTGACCCCCCGTTTTCATTTTTTTCAAGGCTCGCATACGGTTAAGTTCCACGGGGCGAGGGTCGGCAGACCCCGAGCGCCCGTGGCTCCATCCCTATCTAACACTATCCCACACAGGTTTTCTACAGAGCCAATATTTGGAATTGATAACAGGCCAGCGGAGTGCCCACTGTTACTCCCTGAGCCCCCGGATAAAATGGCCGGCCGTGATACCCCCGATGGCGATCTCTTTTACCCTCTCTTTCAGCTGCCCGAGTTCCTCGTCGCGGGCTTTCCCCGTTTTGGTCTGCACGACGCGAAGGGCCTCGCGGTAGAGCGGGACGATTGTTCCCGCGTACGCCGGGGGACGCCAGCGTGCGTCAATGGCGATGTCCGTGATCCCGGCATCGCGGATGGTCGGGAGATGGTCGATGAGACAGAGCTCGGCCGCGTTGGCAATATGGGTCCGGCAGGTGCCATCGCCGTGGATCGGAAAGACCCGGCCGGTCTCGTCGCGTATGCCGGTGAACTCTGGGTCGGGCATTGTTTCCTTTCCCCTGCTCTCGGGTTTGCAGTGCCGGACAATGCGGGAGATGCAGTCTTCGGTGACGAGCGCCTCGCTGTTCCCTTGGACGATGAGGGAAAATTCCGGTGCCTCTCCTTGTGCCCCGGCAGGGTTTGTCAGTGTGGCGATCTCATCTCGGGAGAGTTCCGGTGAGAGCGTGAGCATCCCGTACCGGGGTGCTCCCCGTGTCGCGGCCGCGTTGTTGAAGATATTGAGGCCAACAGATCCATGCAGCGTGATATCGGGTACGGCACGGAGCACCGCATGGGATGTGCCATGGTTCTCCGACATGCACGTGACCGGCCCGCTCTCGTGCAGGGACACCAGTTCCGGCATAACCTGGTCCAGTTCCCTGTCGTGCACGATACGGGGGAGCTTCCAGACGAAGAGCGCCCCGGCATTTTTGCAGATGTCCCGTGCCGCAGCGAGCTGCGAACGGAGTGACGGACCCCCCGGCACATCGCCCTCACAGAGGTGCCGTGCGGAGAGGAGCGGGGGTTCGAAATAGACGGTCCCGGCACCGGCATCCGAGGCCGCTTTCACGCCCTCCACCGAACTGGTGTAAACAGAAATGCAGAGACTACCCGAGCGTCGGGTGCCTGCTGGCGGGGAGATGTCAGCGGACGGGAGTGATCCTACCTGCAGGCTGTCACGCACATGCCCGATCTCTTCCGGTGCCGGGCGGGATGCCTCGTCCAGCTTCTCCCCGGCAACCCGGAAGAACTCGCGCCGCAGCTCGTTTAGGAGCGCCATGGGTGCAAAGAGCTGGCCATCGTACGTGATGGAACACTTCCGGACAATAAACGGGGTGCCCCCGGTCTTCCGGAACTGCTCTTCCATCTGGTCCCGTGTCAGGGGGTAGGTCCGTGCCGGCTCCAGACGATGCGGGGGCACGAACGATACCGGGACCTGCACCCCGTCCGGCCGGGCGATGGCGCCTTCAAACCGGAATAAACCTTCAGGACTGACCGTGACATCGATGTCAACCGGCAGTGGCCGAAGCAGCTCCGGGGAAGGCTTTGCCATGATCCGCTTTGCCCGTGCCTCGAGATCGCGGGAGGAGGTGATATAGACGAGGGCGCCGTCCGGCACCGGTCCCGGGAGGGGCAGGGTATACCCGCCGCGTACCTCTTGTGGTGCCGTGTTCAGCGCGAACCCCCGGTCGAACGACGGTCTCTCCGGGTGCGTGATGAGGACCCCGTCGCCCGTGACCGGGACAACGGGAATGGCAGGCCGCACCCATGCCGTCGCGGTCCTCGGGTCATGGCGTTCGACCCGTCCGACCAGGAGGCCCCGGTTGTCAGGGGCGTCTTGTCCCATCAGCCGTTCGTACCGGTTGCCGAAGAGGTAGCCGGACGTGAACCCCCGGTTGAACGCGAGCAGGAGATCGCGGTACGCTTCTTCCGATGGCTTCCATCTCCCGGCGGCGATCGCATCGAGCGCCCTCCGGTACGTGGAGACCACGATGGCCACGTATTCCGGGGATTTCATCCGGCCCTCGATCTTCAGCGATACGACCGGGGAACGCACGAGTTCCGGCAGGTGCCGGTACGTAGAGAGGTCTTTTGGCGAGAGCAGGTACTTCTCCTTCAGCGGCACGTCCGACAGCTGCTTCGGCCTGCCATACTCATCCGTCTCCCCGTGCACGAACGTATACGGCTTCCGGCACGGCTGGGCGCACATGCCCCTGTTCCCGCTCCTCCCTCCGATCACGGACGAGAGGAGGCACTGGCCGGAGTACCCGTAGCAGAGGGCCCCGTGGGCAAAGACCTCGAGGCCTACACCGGTGTCCTTTGTCTCTTCCGCAACCCGCTTCACCTCATCAAGCGAAAGTTCACGGGCAAGGACGACCCGGGAAAAGCCGCGTTCATGTGCCCAGCGCACACCGTCCGTGTTATGGATTGTCATCTGGGTGGAGGCGTGGATGACGAGACCGGGAATGTGTTCATGTGCAAGGGCAGCAAGGCCGGTGTCCTGGATGAGGACTGCGTCCACGCCAAGGGAGTACAGCCATGCGAGGTACTTCATCGCGCCGGCCAGTTCCCGGTCATGGACCAGGGTATTGACCGTCACGTACACGCGGATGCCCCACGCGTGCGCATACTTCACGGCCTCCCCCATCTCCGCATCGGAGAAGTTTGCGGCAAACTTCCGGGCGCCGAACCGCTTCCCGCTCAGGTAGACTGCGTCCGCCCCGGCCGCAACCGCGGCACGGAACGCTTCCGGTGAACCGGCCGGGGCGAGGAGTTCGGGCAGGGCCGGGCGCTGTAATGTCATGGGAGCACCAGTCCCGGGAGGTACACCTGGAACAGTCCGGTGGTGAGTGAGATCGTGATGATGAGGGCAATGCAATAACCGGCAAGGGTGACGAGGAGCGCGTGGTCTTCCCGCCAGCCAAGCACCCACGAGGCAGGCGCGTTGACGTAGACCCCGAGCAGGACCACGCCGGGGAAGAGGGCGAGGATGCCGTACCGTTCGACACTTGCTGACTGGTGGACGTACTGCCGGGACTTTTCCAAAAACCTCATCGCGGGTTCATACGTGTGGCCGATCGTATCGAAGATGTCGAAGAGGCCAAGGAAGATCCCGGTCTCGGTGCACATCAGGACGTAGAAGACAAAGAGCGGGGAGAGGCCGAGCGCGAGGCCGACCGGCGCCGCCCCGTACTCGATTACGAGGCCGCTCCCGATGAGGGCGAGCGTGGGGGCGAGGGGGATCCCAAAGAGCAGGACCGGGACGAGGGGGAGGATGACGGCAACGAGCACGCCGCGTCCGAGCGCTGCCACGATGTGCCTCAAGAATGTCTGCCGGTCCCAGGGTTCCATTATTGTCTTTTATGTTGAGCCGGCGTGGCATAAAACGTATCTTTCCCGGTGGCGTGGGGCGCATCTTTTTGTTGACCGCCTCCCAACCATCAGGTACATGAAGATCGTTGCTGCACTGACCGATCCCACGCATGCCGCGATGGCACAGGAGCAGGGCGCCGACCTTGTTGAACTCCGGGTCGACCTGTACGAAGGCGACGTGGTGCAGCAGGTGAAGGACGCAAAGGCGGCCTGCTCCCTCCCCGTCATCATCACGCTCCGCTCCGCACAGGAAGGCGGGCGGTTCTTTGGCACCGCGGACGAGTGGATGGAGCGGCTCGAAGCGCTCATCCCGTTTGCGGATTACATCGATGTCGAGCAGCCCTTTGCGCAGCACGCCCCTGAGATTCGCAACGCGGGAAAGAAGATCATCGCCTCGCACCACGCGGGCCTGATGGTGCCGCTCTACATCCTCTTTGTCATGGAACGCGAGCTCCGGGCATTCGGCGACATCCCCAAGATTGTCGTGACCCCGCAGAACAACGAGGACATCATCGAGCTCATGTCGTTCACGCAGGCCGCGAACAAGCCGATCTGTACCGGTGTGATGGGTTCGCAGTTCCGGCACGCCCGGGCCCTGCTGCCCCTCTTCGGCTCCGAGTTCGTGTACTGCCATACCGGCGACCCGACTGCCGAGGGGCAGTATTCCATCGGGGAGTTCGTGCAGCTGAGGAAGATGCTGGGCGTCTGAACACCCGCGGCCCCCGTCGCTGGTGCGGATTCTGGGGCTTCTCCACCGACGTAAAACCGGCGATCTCCCATCTGCCCTGTCCCTCTCTTTTGGTGCTGCCCCCTTCCCGGGCACGATATCGCCCCACCGGATGCGAATAACCACGGTTTTTCACAGGGCGATTTTCAGCAGCAAATCAGATAAAAATAAAAACTGAGTTTATAGAAGATCTGCCATCCTGCGTATGGTAAATGGGGTTTTCGAAAGGGTTTTCCGACCGGAAGGTAATCATGATTTTACACAATATTACACAATCGTAATAGGCAATTTTATCTATTTTCATCTACTATATTTAATCAGATAGTGGAATTATGACCGTCCGTGACATCATCCTTGTCCAGCAGCGGGATCTGCAGAAGGCACTGGCCGAGACGTATATCGAGCGGGAGACATCGATTGCCGGGTCCGGCACACCTCTCATCAAGGTGATCATCGGCCCGCGCCGGGCCGGCAAGTCGTTCTTTGCCATCCACCATCTTGCCGGGAGCGACAGCCGGGCGTTCGGGTACGTCAACTTCGATGACGAACGGCTCACCGGTCTTGCGGATTACGATGAGATTGTTGCAGCAGTGGACTCGGTGTACAACAAGCCGAAGGCCCTGCTCCTTGATGAAATCCAGAACCTCCCCCAGTGGGAGCTCTTTGTCAACCGCCTCGCCCGGCAGGGATACGATCTCGTCATCACCGGCAGCAACTCGAACTTACTCAGCGCGGAGCTCTCCACGCACCTCACCGGTCGCTACCTTCAGACCGTCATCCTGCCCTTCTCGTTTGGCGAGTATCTCCGGCTCACTCCCCACGAGCTCACTACGCAGGAGAAAGTATCGGCACTCACGGAGTACGCTGAGGGTGGCGGGTACCCGGAACCCCTCGTGAAAAAATTCCCGTCCCGCGAATACCTTGCAACGCTCTTCGATTCCATCGTGTACAAGGACATTGTGAAACGCTTCCGCATCCGCTCGGTGCAGGGGATCGAGGACCTTTCCCTTTACCTTCTCTCCAACATCGCCTCGGAGTATTCCTACGGCTCGCTCGCACGGGTCACCCGGAGCAAAAGTGCGATGACCGTCCAGAAATATCTCGGGTACCTTGAGGAGGCCTTTCTCTTCTTCTCGCTCTCCCGCTTCTCGTTCAAGGTGCGGGAACAGGTTGCGGCCAACAAGAAGATTTACTGCACGGACACCGGGTTTGTTGCCGCAAAAGCGTTCCGCTTCTCGGAGAACCGGGGAAAGTTGTACGAGAACCTCGTTGCCATCGCGCTCTGGAAACTCCGGTTGCAGGGCAGCGCATCGGTCTTTTACTGGAAGAACGCCCGGCAGGAGGAAGTGGACTTTGTGATGCAGCAGGATGGCCGGGTCACGGCGCTCATCCAGGTCTGTGCAGACCTGCAGGATGAGAAGACCCGGTCCCGCGAGGTACGGGCACTCCTGAAAGCATCGCGTGAGCTCCACTGCGATAACCTTGTCATCCTGTCGGAACGCGAGGAGAAGACTGAGACTGCCGAATGGTTCGGCATGCAGGGGATGGTCCGGTACGTGCCGCTCTGGAAGTGGCTGGAGAGGCCGGAGGCCGGGTAGAATAATCCGGTAGATCCTTCATGTACTCGGTGGAATTCTATGCTCGGTTGAAACCATTTTTTTGCTCTGTAGAAATCCTCTTTCGCAAAGATGGGGGTTGATGCCCCCATACTCCTTTGGGACAACTGCCGCCGCCCCAAAAGGGCGGGTCGGAGAATCCTTATGGATTCCTCGAAGACCTGCGGTCTTCTCATGTCTCAAGTCTGAAGACTTTCAACATTCTCCCGTCTCATTCCTGCGGAATTCTACGCCCCGCGGCGGCCTCAATTACCTGTCATCCTTGCAGCCCTGAAAATTTTCTTTTTTTTAAGAAAGGGTAATACGTCGTCATCGCATATGGGGGTGCCACGAGCGTGCGGGGATAGAATCTTCGCATCAGCGATGATTCTTTCGAGAAGAATTTTTACAAATTCTTCGAACGAAGCCCCGAGAGCGTCACAATGCAAATTAAATAATTTCTACAGAACAGAATGTTAAAAAAAGTACCAATAAACTCCAATCACAACTCCTAATAGGAAAAAACCACAAGCACTACGGCATGAAGCATTCCCTCATTGCAATCACAGCGCTCGCAGTCCTTTCCTGCGTGCTCATTTCAGGCTGCACTTCGGATAACGAGGCGGCTCCCGCAGCAACCCCGGTGCTGACCCCCGACCTCACGTTCCCCCCGACGACCGCCGCACCGGCCACAACGACTGTTGCCGTGGCCACGACAACGGCGAACCCGGATAACGGGCCGATCCAGGTCATGCCAACTGCCCAGCAGATAAATCTTGAACTTACAAAAGACCGCCCGACGTCAAAGATCTCGCTGCTCTACCAGGGCGGCCCGGGAGAGATGTTCACCCAGAAGATCAGCCTGCACATGTATGGCACCGATGGCACGTACGTGGAATCCGTGATGAACGATGGCAAGAAGCCGATCCCCGGCAATGAGATTATCGTGCAGGGCACCCGTGACGGCGACCGGTGCGTGGTGTATGTCCAGTCAGCCGGGACCACATACAAAGTAATGGACGAGCAGGTCTTCGCTGCCCGTATCTGAAAAAAATATTTCTTCCTTCACTCTTCTTTTCCAGGGTGTCCTCCTGCGCCGGGGAGCCGGGCCTTCACCCACCTGTGCATGCCGGCATGGTGCCGGGGAAACACGTGCGTGGACTTTTCCCTCCACGTTATGTCCGGTACTTTTCCTGTTCCAGCAGTGCGTCGGTGAGCACGAGCGCCAGCATCGCCTCGGCCACCGGGACGATACGCGGCACGATACACGGGTCGTGCCGGCCTTTCACGGTGATCTCGGCATCGTTGCCGCTGGCATCGACCGTCCGCTGCGGCTTGGCAATGGACGGCGTTGGTTTCACCGCGATACGGACGACAATGTCTTGGCCGGATGAGATGCCCCCGAGGATGCCCCCCGCGTTGTTGCTCAGGAAGCCGTCCTTTGTGATCGGGTCGTTGTTCTCGCTCCCGAACCGTCCCGCCACCGCAAAGCCGCTGCCGATCTCCACGCCCTTGACAGCCCCGATGCCCATCATCGCACCCGCGATCTGTGCGTCGAGCTTGCCAAAGACGGGGTCGCCGAGGCCGGGGGGACAGCCCTTTGCCACGACCTCGGCAATACCGCCAACGGAGTCGCCGGCATTTTTTGCCCTCGTGATCTCGGCCTCGATCTCCCCCTGGCCGGTCTTCCCGTGGACCGAGACTATCCGCCCGGAGACCGCGATCCCTTTCGCCGCAAGAAGTTTTAACGCAACCGCACCGGCTGCGACACGCCCGACCGTCTCGCGCCCGGAACTCCGGCCGCCGCCCCGGTGGTCACGGGTGCCGTACTTCTGCTGGTACGTGAAGTCGGCATGGCCCGGGCGGAAGAGCGTACGGAGCTCCTCGTAGTCCTGCGAACGGGCCTCTTTGTTCCTCACCATCATCGCGATGGGCGTGCCGGTGGTCTTCCCGTCAAAGATCCCCGAGAGGATCTCGATTTTATCCTGCTCGTCACGGGCGGAGACGAGCGGTGAGGTACCGGGCCTGCGTCGGTCGAGCAGCGGCTGGATGTCTGCTTCGTTCAGTGCCATGCCCGGGGGGCAGCCATCCACCACGACGCCGACTGCCGCGCCGTGGCTCTCGCCAAAGCTTGTGATGCGAAAATTTGTGCCAAAGGTGTTCATGCGATATACTTCCTGAGTGTCTCTTCGGGGAGGTCGATCCCGAACCAGAGGTAAAACTGTTCCCGGGCCTGCTCGACAAACATGCCGGTGCCGGTGATGGTCGTGCACCCTTTTGCCCGTGCCCGCTCGATGAGCGGGGTGATGGGCGGGGTGTAGACAAGGTCGTACACGGTGAGATCGGGATACAGCTGCTCTTCTGTCAGCGGGCTCCGTGTATCCGGCTCCATGCCGAGCGGCGTCGTGTTCACGACAAGGTCCGGCCGGATGGAATCAAACGCGTCCCAGGCTGCCCACCGGCAGCCGGCCCGCTGTGCCAGCTCCTTTGCCTTTGCCGGTGTCCGGTTGAGGATTGTCACGTCCATGTCAAGGTCGACCAGCGCATAGGCCGCGGCCGACGCGCCCCCGCCGGCCCCGAGCAGCACGGCCTTTGCGCCCTTCATGCCGACCAGCGGCTTTCGTATCCCGAGCCAGTCCGTGTTGTACCCGATCGCAGAACCGCAGGCAAAGACCACGGTGTTGACGGCGCCGATCTGTTGTGCCGCATGCTCGTCCACTTCATCGAGAAAGGGGATCACGTCCTGCTTGAACGGGATGGTGACCGAGAGGCCCTTCACATCGAGCGAGCGTGCGACCGTCATGATCTGGTCGAGCTCCGGGTCCTCGAAGAACGTGTAATAGTTGTTGAGCCCGAACTCGCGAAACAGCGCATTGAAGAGGCGCGGGCCCCGGCTGTGGGCGCACGGGTATCCCGCGACCCCGAGGATCCTCATCTGCGGGTCGGCCGGGGGATTTTTCAGGATCTCTTCCAGCCGCTGCAGCACCGGGGCCGAAAGCCTCCCGCTCCGGAAGAAGGTGAGCCCCTCTGCCCGTGCGGCCGCCGTGGCGACACCGGTCTTCAGCATGCTCGCGATCTTCCCTGCCGCGTCCGCGGGTGTCGTGTCGCTCGTATCGAGATAGAAATCCGATGCGGCGTGGTAGTGCTGCCGGCGCCGGTCCATCATCTCCGCGATCTCCTTTCTCATCGGCAGGTTCGTTAAGGGCGGGCGGGATGAATGCAGGATGCGCCTCTCGATCGTATCGATGTCGGCAGTGAGGAGGACGAGGGTGCTGTCCTTCCGCAGGTGCTCCATATTTTTCGGGTCAACGACCGCTCCGCCGCCCGTGCCGATAACGACATCTGCCGGCGGGAGGGACGCGATCACTTCGCGTTCGATGGCCCGGAACCGCTCCTCCCCGTCCTCGTGGAAGATGTCGGGGATGGACCGTCCCGTTTCCTGCTCGATAAGCGTGTCTGTGTCAAGGAACGGCACGCCGTTCTGCTGCGCCAGCTGCTTCCCGATCTCGGTCTTGCCGGTGCCGCGGTAGCCGGTCAGTACGATCCGCTTCATGGTATGAGGTTCCCAAGATTGTCCCAGAACGCCGGGAACGATTTGTTCACGCACTCCGCATCCGTTATCGTGACTCCCCCGGTGCCGAGGCCCAGCACGGCAAAACTCATCGCGGTCCGGTGGTCGTCTGCCGGGTCGATGGTGCCGCCGTGCAGGGAGGCTGGTCGGATGGTGATGGAATCATCCCCGACCGTCACATCGCCCCCGAGGGCCCGGAGGCGATCTGCGGTCCCACTGATACGGTCGCTCTCCTTGAACTTTAAATGACTGATGCCCGTGATCGTGGTCGGGGACGTGCAGCACGCGGCAACCATGCAGAGGGTCTGGACGGTGTCCGGGGATGACGACATGTCAAACGTGATCCCGCGGAGCTCCCCGGTCCGCTCGACGCCGACGGCATTGCCGGCCCACGTGACTGTGCACCCCATCCGGCGGAGCGCATCGAGGAACCTCCGGTCGCCCTGCACGGATGCCGGTTCAAGGTTCTTCACGGTCGCCCTGCCCCCGCAGATCGCGGCGATGGCAAAGAAGTACGAGGCAGACGAATAATCGCCCTCGATGGTATAGCGCCGGCCCTTGTAGCGGCCGGCGGTGCTGACAGTGAACCGTTCGTACCCGGTCCGCTCAACCGTTGCGCCGAACGCTTCCATCACGTTTGTGGTGATGTCGAGGTACGAGGCCGAGGCCGGCGGTGCCGGGATCACGACTTCGACCTCCCGCTGTGCGTACGGTGCGGCCATCAGGATGGAGGAGATAAACTGGCTGCTCATGGAGCCGTCGATGGTGACCGGTCCCCCGGTGAGTTCACCGCTGACCTTCAGCGGAGGGTAGCCGGGATTTTTCAGGAATTCGACTACGCCGCCAATGGCCGGGAGCGCTTCCGCGAGCGGTCCGATCGGCCGCTCCTGCATTCTCGCACTACCGGTGAGGATGACCGGGTTATGGCAGAGCAGCGCAAGGGTTGTCAGGAGCCGGAGGCTCGTGCCGGAGTTCCGGAGATCGAGCGTGGTCTCCCTGCGGTCCGGGAGCGAGCCGTTGCAGCCGGTGACGATGAGCCGGCCCTGCTGCTCCTCAATGCCCACTCCCAGCTGGCGGAGGGCCGTGGCCGTGAGCCGGGTGTCTTCGGCATCCAGCGGGCGGAAGATGGTGGTCTTCCCTTCCGCAAGGGCGGCGGCGATCAGTGCCCGGTGCGTGAAACTTTTCGATGGCGGTGCGGCAACGGTCAGGTCAACGCTTCCCGCCTGCGGTATGATCACGTTCATTCCGGGACTCCCTCCTTCCGGTAACAACCGAGTTCCCGGACTTCGGTAATCTTCTTAAGTTCTTCCAGCGCCTCGCCGGTTTTCTCCGACCACGAGAAGTCGAGGAAGAAGACATAGTTCCCGATCCCCCGTTTTGACGGGCGCGACTCGATCCGTGATAAGTTGATCCCGCGAATGGCGAATGCCTCCAGCAGGTCGTGGAGCAGGCCGGCCCGGTCCGTGCTCGGGTCAATGAGGATGCTGCACTTCTCCGGCCGGCCGCCGGTTGCCGGGTCCCGGGAGATCCGGACAAACCGTGTCGTGTTGGCTGCGTTGTTTTCCGTGTCCGGGACAATGACCGGCATCCGGTAGAGCGCCGCGGCGGTTGTCGAGAGGATCGCACCGGCGTTTGGCGTCTTCTTTGCCTCGCGTGCGCTCGATGCATTGCTGCTCGTGTGGATGACGGGCAGCCCCCACTGCTCGATTTTGTCGCTGCACTGCTCGTGGGTCTGGGGATGGGCGTAGATCACCCGCATCTTTTCCAGGGTGACGAGCGAGGCAAGGTTATGGCGGATGGGCATGTACATCTCGGCCGTGATGAAGAGCGGGAACCGCATCAGGCCGTCAAGGGTCTCGCCGACCCCCCCCGCCTCGGAGTTCTCCATGGGCACGATCCCGTCGCCCTCCCCGCGTGCCACCGCGGACATGATGCTGCGGATCGTGGGGAGGAGGACGATGTTGTCTTTGTTGTTCTCCAGTTTCAGGGCGAGCTCGTGGGAGAAGGTCCCCTCCGGCCCGAGCGTGATGAGCTTCATTTATTCACCATGCATTCGATCAGGGCGTCGGTCATCTTCTGCCCCTCTTCGCAGTACGAGCCGAGGTGGCGGCTGTTCCGCTCGAAGAATAGTTTGAACAGTTCCGGGTCATGCCCGGTGACAACGGACGACAGGTCGGATGCGGAACCCCGGCACGCGGCAAGCACGGCCGGCACGTAGGGGTTCTGCTGGAGGATGTCCGCGTAGAGCAGCGGGTCCTGCGAGAGGAGCCGGCCCATGAGCGAGAGCTCGATCTGGTACACGGGGCTCGTGAACTCCTGCGTTGCCCGGATATCGATGCCGAGCCGGCGGACCGTGTCGGCCATGCAGAGCGTCACAAAATGCGTGAGGCCCTGGACGATGGCGACCATCCGGTCGTGCTCCTCCGGTGTGGTGATGGTGCACGTTGCCCCTTCATTCCTGAATATTTTCAGCAGGGCTTCCGTGTGGTACTCGTCCGCCCGGGCCGGGCAGACGATGATCGTCTGGCTTTTGAGCGAGCCGACCGTGGGCCCGAACATCGGGTGGAGGCCGATCACGTCCGCCTTCGATGCGAGCATCGCCCCGACCGGCCGGACCTTGAGCGACGTGAGGTCGCAGAGGAGCTGGTCTTTTTGCATCAGCGGGGCGATCTCCCCAATGACGCGGCACGTGTCATGGATGGGGACGGAGACGATGACGATGTCGCTCGTTGCTGCAAGCTCTTCGTTGGTGAGTGCGGTCTTCCGTCCTGAGACCCGCACGTCGTATCCTGCACGCTCAAAGACCGGGACAAAGAACTGCCCCATCTTCCCGGTGCCGCCGATGATTCCAATCTTCATGATCACTTCTCGCGGATGGTCTCTTTGACTGCCATCCCGAAATGCCTGCCGCCTTCGAGTATGCTGCCCATGATCCTGTCGCCGACTTTTAAGTGCACGACCGAGATCGCGTTTCCGTCCTCGCCCACGAGCCGGATCGTCTCGGCGTTCTGGAGGATCAGGCTCACCTTCGACTTCCCTGCCGCGGCTTCGACCAGCAGCAGCGGGCGCCGCTCGATCTTCGTGCGGCCGATGATTGCAGAGTGCGCCGTCCCCTTTGCATCGGAGACCAGCACCTGGCCCCCGATCGCGAGGTCCGCAAGGTACGCGGTCCTGCCGTCCGGGAGGAGGATGTACGCGTGGACTGCGCCGGCGTTCACACGGAACGGGCGCGGGGCCACGTACGGGTTCTCCAGCGTCTCGGCATGGACGAGGAGCATGGCTGAAGAGGTGTTTCCCATCAGCATGCCCTCGCCGTCAGAGAGCATCGAGCAGGTGTCCACGCAGACCCGGTCGCCCATGCCCACGGGATGGATCTTCGTGACCGTGAACGGGACAAGCCCGACTTTCCCGGTACCGGCCCTGATGAGCGCGGCAACGGATTTGACAACCGCCGGGCTGTCGGTCTTCAGCAGGACCCCGTACGTGCCTTTCTCCAGCACGTTGAGGGCGAGCTCCGCTTCCTTTACATCTTTGACCCGTGCGATGATCTTGTCGGACTGGGCGACGAGGTTTTCGAGCGGGATCACGGTCCAGTCGCTCGTGGTGACGATGACCGGCTTGTGTCTGCCAGCCTGTGCTGCCGCGTTCTCGCTTGCCTTGTCCGTGATCGTGCACTCGGTGATGTCGGTCCCGGGCTTGATGTCGCCGTCCGGCGCAACGGTGGTGATGCGGCCGAGCCGTTTTACGTCCTCTGCCCTGTCGACCACGAGTGCATCCGCACCGCTCTCAATCGCGGTGGTGGCGATCTCCTTGTTCCACGGCCTGATGTCAACCCAGAACTGCTTCATTTCTTCTCCAGCGCTTTCGCCGGGTCAACGTTGTGGTGCACGACCCGGCAGAGTGCCTGGACAAATGCCTGCGTGTCCTTGCGCTGGAACGCGTTCCGTCCCACGCAGACCCCGGCACCGCCGACCGTGACCGCATCCCTGATGATCTTCAGCGAGTCGAGGTCGCCGGTCTTTTCCCCGCCGGCAATGAAGACCGGTACCGAGCAGGCCTTGACGATCCTCCGGAACGCCTCGGGGTCGTTCGGGTAATTGGTCTTGATCATGTCCGCCCCGAGTTCTTCTGCCACCCGGACCGCGTGGCCTACCGACTGCGGCGAGAAGGAGTCGATCCCCTTGCCCCGCGGGTAGCACATGATCAGGAGCGGCATGCCCCAGCGGTTGCAGTCCCGTGCAACATTGGCGCCGATCTCCAGCATCTTTGACTCGCTCGGCGAGCCGAGGTTGATATGGATCGAGACCGCGTCGGCCCCGAGCGCGATCGCTTCTTCCACCGAGCAGACCTGCACCTTGTCGTTCGGGTCCGGGTTGAGCGAGGTCGAGCCCGAGAGGTGGATGAAGAGGCCGATATCCCGGCCGTGCTTCCGGTGGCCGCGCTTCACGAGGCCCTTGTGGAGGATGATCGCGTTTGCCCCGCCATTGGAGACGTCCGAGATCACCTGGGTCATGTCCAGCAGTCCCTCAATCTGTCCCATCGAGAACCCGTGGTCCATCGGCACGATGACCGACCTGCCCGTGTTCCTGTCCATAATACGTTCGATCCTGATATCCTTGCCAATCATGATGTTCACTTCAGAATTTCCAGTGCTTCTTCTACGCTCTTGTTCGCATGCACGATACACGCCGCTGCCCGCACGAATTTTGCCGGGTTCTTGTGCTGGAAGGCGTTCCGGCCGATCGAGATCCCGGCCGCCCCGCCCGCCATTGCGCCCTCTATCAGTTCAAGCGTTGTGCGGTCATCGGTCTTTGAACCTCCGGCCACCACGACCGGTACCGGACAGCCCCGGGTGACCTCACGGAAGCTCTCCGGGTCGCCGGTATACACGGTCTTGACGATGTCGGCCCCGAGTTCGGCTGCGACACGGGCCGCGAGCTTGACCTGCTCGAGGTCGTTTGCCTTTGTGATGTTCTTGCCCCGCGGGTACATCATCGCGAGGAGTGGCATGCCCCATTCCATGCATTCCACGGAAACGGCGCCGAGGTCCGCAAGCATCCGGGCCTCGGACTCGGCCCCGATGTTCACGTGCATCGAGACCGCATCGGCGCCCATCTTGAGTGCGTTCTGCACCGAGTTCACGAGCACCTTCTCGTTCGGGTCCGGCGCGAGCATCGTGCTTGCGGACAGGTGCAGGATCAGCCCCACGTCCCGGCCGCCCTGCCGGTGCCCGTGCAGCGCAAGCCCCACGTGCCCGATCACCGCGTTCGCCCCGCCTTCCGCCACGAGATTGACGGCCTGGCCCATGTCGATGAGGCCCGGGATCGGGCCGTTACTGACCCCGTGGTCCATCGGAATGATGACGGTCTTCTTCGTATTACGGTTCATGATTCTTTCCAGACGGATTTCCTTTCCTCTCATAGTAACAACAACACCTCCCCCTGTTTTTACACGAATTATTGTGCAAACCAGAGGGCTTGATCAATACCAGTAATAAAACCGGTAATAAAAGCTAAAAAAGCCAAAGAAGCGTGACCATGCGGTCTTCACGTTCAGAGACCCAGAAATGATTTCACTGATGCAACGGATGGAGGCCTGGCTAGTGGAGATAAAGACATTCACGGGCGAAAAAACCCTCACGAATGCTGTGGCACTCTTCCTGCATGCTTATAGGGTTGGAGCTGGTTGTATATAAGCGTGTGTGCTAGTGCTTAGCATGGTGACAATTTAGCGCGAGCGGGACCGAAAATTTATGTACGGGGTGTGACGTTCGTGGGGGCTCCGGCGCGAGGCGCGTGGGCTGAGCCCGGAAATAGTAATTATCGGCAACTAAATCGAAAAAGAGATGATAGAGATAACGCTCATTATTATTAAGAATGCAAAAACCCGGTTTGAAAATTTGAGTGGATCAGGAATTCTCATGGTTCTTCATTTTCGCACCGCGCTTGATATATTTAAAATCCCATAGATGTTATTACACAACCGTCGGGATTTAATTCTCCAGATGGAGTTATGCAGATGAAAACAAAACTGATTGCCCTGAAACTTTTTCTTGAGGAACTGGGAGTTCCCCCGGATATTGATACTGTTGATGAGAGAAAAAGGGTCCAGAAGACAATCTATCTGGGTCAGATTGCCGGTGTCGATCTGGGATATCATTTCGGTTGGTACCTCAAAGGACCGTACAGTCCTGAACTGACAAAGGACTATTATGATCTCGATGAGGCTCTTACTGAAGGAGACCTTGAATATCAGAAGAAGGAACTAAAGGGTCAACTGAAGGAAAAACTTCAATCGATAAAACCAATTGTCAATCAACCGTGCGACGTCCCACTCAGCCAAGCGGACTGGCTGGAGTTGCTGGCATCAGTGCATTACCAGTACACTAATTTTGATCAGGCCACCGCACAAGCGAATATTGAAAGAGAAAAATCAGCTCTTGCGCCATATATCAAAAGAGCTGAAGAAGCACTCAGGAATACTCATCTCCTCAATAACTAAAATACGATGACCGAAGAGAATCCGGAAAAATACAATTTTACCCGCGTTAATGATCCGATTCACGGAACGATCGGTCTCAGTGAACTTGAAGTTGAGATCATCAATACCAACGTTTTTCAGCGACTGCGTAACGTTAAGCAGCTGGGTCTTGCAAATTACGTTTTTCCAAGCGCAGATTTCACTCGTTTTTCACATTCTCTCGGTGTCTGCCATCTCACCGGCAAAATTTTCGAGACTCTTAAAAGAAACGGTGCAGACCAGATAACGTTCAGGGATATCAGAGATTACCGGCTTGCCGGTCTTTTACACGATATCGGGCATTATCCATATTCCCATAATATGGAAGATGCCATCCGGGAATATTACGATCCGAAGAAAGACGAATATATTGAATCTCTGATATCAGAAAAATCCGGAAATGCCGGAAAAGAATCCGTTGTTACTCCGGGAGAAAAGGTAGCTACATTCCTGAACCATATGTCTGTCGGGAGAGAGATTCTTATCCATGATTCGCAGATTCAGAAGATATTCAAAAAGTATGAGATCGACAATGAGTTAATTTACTCAATATTTACCCGGGACAATAACCCGAAATATTCCAGCGTGATTAGCTCTGATCTCGATGCGGATCGGATTGACTACCTGTTGAGATCTGCGTCCAACACAGGTCTGCCCTATGGCTCAGTGGATATCAATTATCTGGTGAGTCAGATGCGTCTTGACAACAACGAGAAGTTGTGCATCACGCCAAAAGCCCTGCGAACCGCAGATCATTTTCTTCTCTGCCGGTATTTCGAATATTCTCAGGTGATTCATCACAAAACTGTAGCTGCATTCGAAGAAATTATGAAAGAAGTGATCTTCGAACTGCTAGGAAAAGAAGAAAACAGAATTGACTGTTCATGTGAGAGCATCATAAAATACATCAAAAATGGTTTCTGGAACAAGTTCGATGACAGTTTCATTCTTCAGGAAATTCGCAAACTCCGGGAAGATCCGGCAACTTCAGTTATTGTTCGGGAAAAGGCACGATCAATTCTTGAGAGAAATCCTCCGAAAGAAATTTGTAAGGTTGAACATATCCGGAACCGTGATGATGGGGAAAAAGCCCGGTTTAAGGGCGACGTGAAGAGACTGGAAGCACTCATCCCGGAACTTGCGAAGAAGTATAATATCGACAAAGAGTTCTGGCACGTCTATGATAATCGGATAGAATTAACCAAGGTTGGTTTTTCCGTTGGGTCCGGTAAAGTTGTAACAAAATCAAAAGACGACGAAGACAAATACGATCAAACGGTAAACGTTCTCAATAAAGTGACACAGCAGTCGAGCCGGATTATGGAGATCGATAATTCTCTCATGAGTGTGCTTGCCAATAAGTCGCTGTTTACCATGCGCCTGTATATTCTCTTTCCCAGTTCGATTTTACCCGAGGACAGGAAGAAAATCGAATCCGATGTATTCGAGGATATCAAAAATGATATCACTTATCTGTCCTGGAAATAAGAAGGTATTCAAAATTTATTCAACGATATCGACGAGCATATCGTTGATGGGATCTGAGGGATCATCGAGAACCACTACCTGATCTTTATGTCGGGAATCAGGACATACAGATGCGAAAGAACAGGTGAAACATTTTTGGGGGTATGGGTCAGCGGGGAAATTGTCTATTTCATATGACGAATTCATTGTTTCAAAATCGCTGACAACGATCTCTTTCACTTCATCTAATTGATCCGAAGAAAACCTATATGGGCGCGACCTTCCGGAACTCCCCAGATAAATAATTTCACTGAAGATATTTTCAGGAATTGTATCGTATTTCTGCATCGCAAAGAGAACGTACGCTCCCAGTTGAAGATTGCTCTCCCGCCGCTCTTTTCCGGTTTTCCAGTCCGAAAGAACGAGTTTACCGGAATTGCTTTTTGTGATATAATCCAGTTTCACTGTAACCGGAACTCCTTCAAGAATGAACCGGTCGAATTTTTCGTGACTCAGATATTCAAGGGGCTTCAGATTCGGCCAGACAATTTTGAAAAATGTGTCCAGCATTTCAATTCCTGATGGTCGGATATTCTCAAAAAATGCCGGGTCTATTTTTTCGCCGTTGAAAAACTCGGTAATCATGTCATCGGCACATGTTTCATATCCCTTGAGACGCTTCAGGAAATTTTCTTGGGCACTCTCTTGACTTATGTTCCTGTCGAAATAATGCTGAGTAATCTGATCCTCAATTGCATCATGAACGAGCGATCCTTGGACAACATATTTTGATTTCAAACCTTTGAGTCGCTTGATTTTTGATACGTTAAGAACCGGTGATGATTTCAGTGCTGAAGCTATGTGTTGGTAATAGTAAGCTTGTTTGCAGCGATTCAGAAGTTGGTGCCCACTGAATGACCAGGCATTAAATTTTTCAAACCAGTCTTCAAAATTTTGCATATTTGTTCGACCCGTGATATTACTTCTTAATTATATTGTTGTTAATCAACCCGGATGATTAAGCTCTCGTCAAATTATTACCAGCCATGATCTTATGATCACTTTCACACCACTGAAGGGAGGTATATATCTAGAGAAAAATCAATGTCTTGTAATGTATCGAAGGACCTAATGAGATCGTGATAAAAACGTAAATGAGGGATTTATGGAGAGAAGATTACTTCTTCCTGTTGTTAAAACCCGAAACAAAGAGACTTATATCGATAACACATGTCACGTTTCTGCTATCGTAATAAGGATGAGAGATTTTCTTTTTAAAGATGGCACACTGAACATTAAATTAATCAAAAAAATTGAAGACGCAGGAGGGTTACATAAATATTACAATTTCACAGGGCCAGTTATTTTTTCTTCAATAATGCGGGATGAAGTTCTCGATTCATGCGTTTGTGAAATATATATCTTTATTATAAATCATCTTAAACCCGAATATTATCTCACTCCGGACGGCTATACTTATCGAGGATATAAGTTAGATTCTCGAGCACAAATTGAAAAAGTCTTAGAGATAACCAAAATCATTTTAAAAGAATGCCCCAGGAGTGAACCTATCGGTCTCATAAAAGGTTGCAATCTTTCCCAAATGGATCTACATCTCGACAAACTATTAGATTTGGGAATTAAACGATTTTGTTTCCACGCTGGGGATTTCATTTATAAAGAATCCGAATATTCAAAAAGCCGAGCGATCTTTTTTGCTAAATCAATGAAAGAAAAAAAGATATATTTAATTAGGTGATTCCTTAATAACGACCACCACGATAAACTCAGGTGGTTGGAAGGATGAACTTAATAGATCTCCAACAGTACACGATATCAGAAGAGAAATCCGAAGAATACCTTCAGACCCAAGGCATTCTT
>NZ_JALOCH010000019.1 GCF_023227875.1 Methanoregula sp.
TCAAGATCTGCGAGGAACCCCACTTCCCCCCAGTTGATACCCAGGACGGGGATGGGCTTATTCAATGACTGGATCGTTCGCAGGATCGTACCATCTCCTCCGATAATGATAATCACATCTGCATCGGTTTTGAAAAGTGCAGTTCCTTTCACACCAAGAGCCGATGCAGTGTCGTTATCAAATACTGCCGTTGAGCCCGCATCGAGCAGAACATCCCGGATTGACCGGGCAAACGCAAGTGCTTCCCGGTTATCAATTCGTGAAACAATCACTGATTTCATTAACGGTCACCTCAGGTATTCGATAACCTTGTGGTGCAGGACCCCGTTCGTGGCAACAACACACCTGCCGATGGTCACTTCGTTGGGAAAGTGAATCTGGTTACCATTCAGATCCGTAACCTTCCCACCGGCTTCCGTGCAGACAAGCATACCGGCAGCCGCATCGGTAACCCGCAGGGTTCCCCGCAGGTCAATAAACCCGTCGATTCTTCCGCATCCCACGTAACACAGTTCAAGGGCAGAAGCCCCCAAGAGACGCCAACGACGGATTTTCTGTCCAAGCTGCATGACACGGGTGGGATCGAATTTCCGGCCATAGACACTCATTGCACATTCGTCAAGGTTGGATACACCCGAGACATTGATTGCCTTGCCATCACACCGCGCATAGTTCCCTTTTTCTGCCGTGAACGTCTCGCCGCTCGAAAGATTGCGGACATACGCTTTCTGGACAATTCCTTCCGTTGCATATGCAATTGACAGTGCATAAAAGGGAATTCCGGCAACAGCATTGAACGTCCCGTCAACCGGATCAAGAAATATTGTACCCTCATCACCATCAAAGGGGACCTTGCCGGCTTCTTCGCTGATGAGAAGTGAACAGAGAGGCGTTTCCTTCAGGAACCGGATAACACAATCTTCTGCGATCTGGTCGATCAATTTGGTTGGCGTGAGATCGGCACCCATCTTTACCGTTTTACCGCCATCAGCAGTTCCAACAAGTGTACCAATGCTATTTTCGACCATTTCCGCCATCTGGTTGCATGCAGAGAAAAAATCGTTTTTCATGATTTTCCAAAATTCCCTTTCTCAACGTTGTATTTATGTAATGCAACAGAGATAAATTACTAACGCGCTTATTATTGTGAGATATTCCAGGTGTAACCAATGAAGGAACAGACAGAAATCGGAAAGATTAAGGAAGGCAGGTATATTGTTATCGAAGAAGAACCGTGCAAGGTTGTTGGTATTGCCACATCAAAACCGGGAAAACACGGCGCGGCGAAGGCCCGCATTGATGCTGTCGGCATTTTTGACGGCGTCAAGAGATCCATTGTCCAGCCGGTGTCAGCAAAAACCTATGTGCCGGTAGTTGAACGCAAGAGCGGGCAGGTGCTTTCCATTGCCGGCAGCACGGCACAACTCATGGATATGAAAGACTTCACCAACTTTGAGATCCCGATTCCCGATGAAAAGAAAGGCACAATCGAAGTGGGAAAAGAATACATGTATATTGAATCAATGGGCAAGAAGAAATTCGATTAAAATTTACCGTAAATTTCCCGTTGTATCTTTTTTCCCTTATTCCCAACACGAAATTTTGTTAATAAACAGATACAGTAATCACGAATAATGGTTGATTCTTCTGACCGCTATTGACCAAAATGTTTTTCTTGATTAATATTTCCCTATATAACGGGTTGGAATTTTTATTGAAAGAGAATATGAATCCAGGGACTGGGTTGTAATAATAAAATAATAATTCCGTTGCCCTTCATAGAACTTTTCCGTCCATGGACGGGGATCAACGGCAACGAAATCCGGATCCATTGTTTCCTTCTGATGGGGACGAAGAGTCTTTTCCGCTTCAACATCCTTGTAAATACCTTTCCATAAATCCAGGTTAATTCCCCCCGGAGGAGTGATCGTTCTTACAATCCGGTTCGGATCATCCCCATCCATAACCTGAATCGTAAACTGAGGCCCTGCTGTTGAATAGGATCCTGATATTCCGCTGTGACTGTAGGATACTCCCTCACTTCCCTCAGTGGGGGTAACAGTAACAACATCTTCCTTTGCAGGTTTTAGTTCTCCGGTAGGATTCAAGGTATATTCAAGTTCCCAGTAGGGGAACGGGATGTACATAATTTTTGTTGTCCCACCACCGCCAGTTGACGATGAAATCGTGGCAAATGTAGTCATACTTGTATTGAGTGTCGTTGCATTGATTCTCGTACCGGACAGAGTTGATTTGTTTGTCGACAGGCCATAAGTCGAGGGATCTACAAATTCCACTGACTGAGCTGCTTTCGGGTTCCAGGTTGGGACAGGTGTTGGTGAAGTTGTGGGTACCGGAGTTGCTGTTGTCATGTGACTTTGTATGTATTCACTCGGGCTCTGTGCCGGAATATCGGTGACCGGTTGCGTTGTTGTAGGGACCGTAATACCCATATCTATGGGCTGGCCTGTTGCAAGTGGTTTTATCACAAGTGCAATGACGAGTACGATTACCAGTGCCGCCACGATATACATTATATCTTTTTTATCCATGACAAACCGTGTACCTGTTAATGTATGTCTTTATTCAAATAATGATATAAGATTACCATAAGTATTCTCATCAATCTTGTGAGCATGCCATACAAATTTTTTCCCATTCCGGAAATTATTGGCCGGGGGTAATCAGTTATTAAACACACAAGAAAATATACCGTGATGCAAATGAACCCGCATGACGGTCCGTCTCATAAATACGATATGAAAGGACATATCTGCTTCGCATTGGCTGAAAAAAATTCGCAAATTGCGAAAAACCCGATCCGGGATACAGAGAAAATATTTATACCATGAAATCCTTTAAACAAACAGGGATACTGGTCAAGGCCAGTGTCCGTATGTAACGAAGGTGAAGTAATGAATTCCTTAAAAAATAATGACGAGGGATTCACCGGCCTTGAGGCAGCGATTGTGCTGATCGCATTCGTTGTCGTCGCGGCGGTGTTCTCTTATGTGGTACTCGGCGCCGGGTTCTTTACAACCCAGAAAGCGCAGGAGACCGTGCACACGAGTGTCGGACAGGCAACCTCTGCTGTTGAACTATCCGGGCCGGTCATGGTACAGGCAAATGGCGCCAGCAATTCTGTTAAGAACGTCTCGTTCTACCTGCAGCTTGCAGCCGGTGGAAATGCTGTTGATATATCCAAGATCGGGTACACGGTAAGTACCTCAAAGATGGTCAAGACCGTCCAGGGAGATAGTCCCTATGTAGCTATTTCCTGGGTAAAGCAGATCTCCTCAGGTAACCTGCTTGACCCACGTGAAATGGTACTTATCGATCTTGACACAGCGGGAATGGGATTTACCTCTGATTACCTCGCGGTTAATGACAAGATGATCGTTGAAGTGAAGCCCCCCATTGGTGCAGCACTCCCCATCCAGCGGACGATCCCGGCAGCACTGAACACGCCTAACTGGTATGAGGTCTATTAAGGAGGGTGAAAGAGATGAAAAACATATACTCAGAAGATGCATTCACCGGCCTTGAAGCAGCAATCGTCCTTATCGCATTCGTGGTGGTTGCGGCCGTGTTCTCGTATGTCGTACTCGGCGCAGGGTTCTTCACAACCCAGACTGCACAGGCAACCGTGCACACCGGTGTCGCACAGGCAAGCTCAAGTCTTGAGATTGTCGGTAACGTTATGGGAGTTGCAGTTAATACAGCGCCAACCCGGCTCACCTACATCAACACAAGCGTTGCTCTAACCGCTGGCGGTACTGCAATGGATCTCCAGCAGATGGTCATTTCATACTCCGATACCGCTGGAGGCAGGAATCCGAATATCAGTTTTACTTCCTCCGGTATGAACTCGTGTACGGGTGTGTTTACGGACCAAACAACTCTTGACGCCCAGCACTGGTGTGTTTCCCAGAAGATTAACGATTTGAACCCAACCAGCAACAATGACCTGCTTGAACCAAACGAGATCTGGGTCATTTCAATAGGAATGCCCTCCACAGCGAAAGTTAACCAGAAGATTACCGTTAACTTACAGCCCGCTGTTGGTGCAGTCCTCCCGATCACGAGGACTATCCCTGGTGCGATCAACCCCGTTCAGGCAATCTACTAATCTTCTCTCTTTTTTCCGGTTCTTATTCCGGTTCCAGTCAATTGCTATTCCAATAACAGAGTCCTGCTGGATAGTAACACATTGATATGAATGGAAAAAAGGCACGCAGTTCTTTTATTAACTATTTCATATCGCATTCTGCGTTTCTTTAACAGTAAGAATGTTTATTAATTACGAATGTAATATAACGATTGGATATTTTATGGCGGTTAACCAGTCACAGGTAGACCATATCATCACTGCCGCTTCCGAAGACGACCCGGAAGTCAAGCTCCAGAACCTCGAGCGGGAGGTCGACCTGATAAAGACATCCATCAAGCGTCTCCTCATGGACATCCGTGAGCGGATGAACGAGATGGAAAATCCCTTCACTATTGTTGCAACACCCGGAGGTGCCGGTGCTGCCACGGGAACTTCTGAAGCGGATGAAGCCCGTAATTCCGCTCTCGAAGCACGCGAAGCCGCACTGGATGCCCGTGAGACACAGCTTGACGTGACAAAATCAAAGATGGAAGAAGAGGAGAAGAAAGAAGAGGTTTCCGCCAAAACCGAACCAGTTCCCCCAGAGGAAAAGAAACTCCTCGACGAACAGATGCTTGCTGCATTACGCTCACAGATCGGCATGCCCCCCAAACCCTCCCATGCCGGGCTTTCATCAGCAAATGATAAGGCACTGAACGAAAAACTCCGGCTCCAGAAAGTCTACAAACTCTTCAAATGGACTCACAATTCCGTCAGGAAATTCGGCCACGACCGGCTTGAGATCATGCTGCAGTCCTATCGTGTCATGGGATATATCTCCAGGGAGTCCTGCGACGAGATCCGCGAGATCTCCCGGCTGATGCCGGCTAATCTTGGAGAGGAGCACGAAGTCGGCCCGGATGAGTTCGTATCCGAGCTGTACGCCCTCAACCGGATCCTCACCCCCAATGATACATCCCTTGACCAGGATATGATTGAAGTCATGATGGAGCAGCGGCAGCAGATGCCCCTTACCATCGGACGGAAACAGGAAGACCGGATCGATCTCTCCGGTATTTCATTAAACGAGAAGAAATCATCGGCAAAGAACAAAGAAAAAGATGAAGAATGGATGAACCTTCCGGACAGGATATAACCAATGTCTGCCGAGACCTTCACCACCGCGATGTTCCTGATAACTGCTGTAATAGCTGCCGGTGTGTTGATCAACGCGGTTTTTCCGGTGGTCTACCAGATGGCCGGAACATTTGCTTCATCCACTCATGCATCTGATGAGCGTCTCAGGACCGACTTTAAAATTATCTCTACCATTACGCGGGACGGTTACCCAAATTATGCGGAAGTATGGCTGAAAAATATTGGCAGTTCCCGGATTCCCGTCAGTGACATAACGAACCGATCAGATGTGCTCTGTGGTCTCGTGGGTGAATATGAACGACTTTCATGGGCCAATGATGATTGGGACGTAGCACTCTATGATTCCAGTAATCCAAACTACTGGGATCCCGGTGAGACTATCAAGATTACCGCTTATTGTCCGGAGATTCCCGACAAAGGCACAGACGGGACTGTTTATTTCCAGCTCACCTTGCCTGGGGGCGTCTGGCGATCTGCTGAATTCACCGCGAGTAAATAACATATGGCCGTTGCAGAGATTATCGGGGCTGCGATTGGAGTACTTCTCCTTGTTGTAGTAGCATATCTGCTTGTCGGGGGAACACTCACTGCTGCGGAGACGATGGCAACGGCTCAGAAAGATATTACTTTGCTGCATGAAACGCGACTGAGAACCAGTATCAATATTTCCTACTATGCTTTTGAGGGGGCGGATAAGCTAAAATTCAATATAACAAATAATGGAAATGAGATGGTTTCCGACTTGCCCCAAATGGATGTTTTTTCATTTGATGAGACAAATGGATATACACACTACACGTATGATAGTTATGATCTGGGCAATCCCGGGAATTGGTCTGTTGCCGGGTTTGAGAATGATTACATACATGCAAAAGAATTGGACCCGGGAGTAACAATGAGTGTTAATATAACGTATTCGACTAAACCGACCAGCATTCAGGTCACGACCAGCAACGGGGTTTCTGCTGTATCGATAGTAAACCAGTAAGGAGATATACATGGCATCAATGTCTGATCTGATGGGGGGCGAGGACCGGCAGATTATCTCTACCGGCAACTCGGAACTCGACAAGAAAATAGCCGATGGCCTTCCCCTTGAATCACTCACTCTCATAGAAGGTGAGAACGATACCGGGAAGAGTGTGCTTACCCAGCAGATCATCTGGGGCGCCATGAAACAGGGACTATCCGTCGATCTCTTCACAACAGAGAGCACAAGCAAGAGTTTCATCAAGCAGATGGAGTCCATGAGCCTTGACATCTCCGAGTATTTTGCCTGGGGATACCTCAAGGTGTTCCCCCTCCACGTTGTCGGTTTCGAATGGAAAAAAGAGGAGATGGATGGGATCCTCTCTCATCTCGTTACCCACATCCAGAACAGCAAGTCGCAGGTTATCATAGTCGATTCCCTCACCCTGTTCACGGAATATGCCCAGACCGATACGATCCTTACGTTCTTCACGAACTGTAAGTCTCTCGTGGACCATGGCAAGACAATTCTTGTCACCCTCCATACGTATGCATTTGAGGAGGACACCCTCGTCCGCATCAGGTCCATCTGCGATGCCCACCTGAATATGAAAAAAGCCCTTGTCGGTGACAAGTACGTCATGGTGATGGAAGTCATCAAAGTACGGGGAGCACGCAAGACTACCGGGAACCTTGTAAGTTTTGAAGTACATCCGGGATACGGTATGAAGATCATCCCGATGAGCTACGCGAAGGTCTGATATGGGCACGTTATCCGTTGCAGTCAATCTTCCGTTCAAGCCGGAAGTTATTGATACCAACATCGATTTTTACAATGATATCGAGTCCAGTGCGCTGTACAAGATGCTCCCGGCCAATGCCAAGGAATACGTTAAGGCAAGCCCGCACCTCCTGGAATATCTCCACACGTTCCCGGTAAATACGTACGGCATCCCGCTCTTCCTTTCGGAATTGAAAAAAGATCTCCGTACAATGAAGAGTCCCAATATCATCTACCCGGTGAATGAGACCACATTTATCCATATTCTTCCCGACCCGGATGACGTCAGGAATTTCTATATCCCCATCGAGCCCTCGTTCCTCCACAGCGTAAACCAGATGTTACCGGTCATTGAGACAAAACTCATCGATCTCATCGATGCGCTTGAGGAAGATCCCATCAGTGACAAGGAACGGGCGGAAGTCATCAAGAAGATGCTTGCAAGCGTGTCTGTGATAAAACCAAAAAATATGGATCTGGCACAACTAACCGGAGGAGGACCGACCCAGCAGGATTTCAAATCAAAGATTACGACATTCCTCAACACCGATTTCACGGCAAAGGACAAGATGGGGAAGGTTAAGAAAAAACACCAGATCCCCCTCACACCTGACGGGAAGGTAATCCTGACGGACCAGGAATACCGGGCCATCGAATACCTGCTGATCCGGGATAAGATCGATATGGGGGTCTTAAAACCCTTTCTTTCCGACTCGTATATTGAAGATATATCCTGTGACGGTGTAGGCCCGATCTTTATCGAGCACAAGATCTTCAAAGGCTTAAAATCCGTTATCGAATTCAAGGTCTCCAGCGAACTTGACGAGTTTGTCGTCAAGATGGCGGAACGGATCAAGCGGCCGATTACCTACCGGAATCCGATCGTTGACGCTACCCTGCTGGACGGGTCCCGTATCAACATAGTGTACGGAACGGCCATCAGCAAGCATGGCAGCAACTTCAGTATCCGTAAGGTGAACGAGGTTCCCTTAAGCATCCTCAATATTGTTGAGAGCAACGGTATTGACTACGTGGCTGCTGCATACATCTGGATCTGCGTTGAGTACGGGATGTCGCTCTTCGTATCCGGTGAAACGGCAAGCGGCAAGACAACGCTCCTCAACGCGATCACGACATTCATACCACCTGAGAACAAGATCGTCACCATTGAGGATACACCGGAACTGAATGTACCTCACCGGAACTGGGTGCGGGAAGTTGCGCTTGCCAAGGGGAGGGGGGAAGGAGGAGGCGAAGCCGGAGAGGTTTCGATGTTCGACCTCTTAAAGGCGGCACTCCGTCAGCGCCCGAACCAGATCCTTGTTGGTGAAATCCGTGGGGTCGAGGGAGCCGTTGCTTTTGGTGCCATGCAGACCGGTCACCCGGTGATGAGCACATTCCACGCGGCATCGGTTGAAAAACTGATCCAGCGTCTCTGCGGTGACCCGATCAATATCCCGAAAACCTATGTGGATAACCTCAACCTTGTTATCATCCAGAGTGCGGTAAAACGCCCGGATGGCCAGCTCGTCCGGCGGATGATCAGCTGCAACGAACTTGTCGGGTATAACCCGGAGACCCAGGGGTTCACCTTCGTGCAGATGTTTGGCTGGGAGCCCGTGTCGGATACTTTTGTCTGGACGGGAAAAGGAAGTTCATACTTACTTGAAAACAAGATTGCCACGATGCTGGGATTACCGGACAGCAGAAAAGCGGAAATTTATCTTGAAGTTGAGAAACGGGCAAAGATCCTTGAACGGCTCCACAAGGCCGGCTATACCAAGTTCTGGGACCTGTTCCACATGCTGACCAAGATCAAGAAACAGGGGCTCCTGACCATTGGTGCCTGATATGGCTGAACCGGAACCCGACCTGACACCCACTAAAGAAGGTAAACCGCTTCCGTTCGCTTCCACTATCAAAAGCATCAAAGAGAAGGTTGCGCAGATCACGGAAGACAAGAAGATGAGTTCCGACCTCCTCTTCATGAATACCTACATGACCTCGCTTGCCCTTGCCAACGCATCCCGTCCCGAAATTTTTACGTTTGCTGCCAACAGGTCGGAGTATATTTCGTCCAGGTACATTGCCAGAGTGGACATGTTTGTCAAGAAATGGGGATACAGTTATGCCGAGGGATTATCCATTGTTGCTGATCGGACCAAAAATGTTATTCTCAAGAGCATGCTGGACCGGTACGCCAATGCAATTGATTCGGGTGTCCCGGACGATGATTTCCTGAAGAATGAATTATCCACCGTAAGGAGTGTCTACCGGAGCCAGGTCGAGGCGGGCCTGGAGATGGTCCAGAAATGGGGAGATGCTTATGTTGCCATGCTCCTGTCGGCAACGGTCATTGCCGTCACCCTCATGATCTCGATTGCCATCTACTCTCCCGCGGGAATTGATACCACGCTGAACGTGGGATATGCCATCATCCTTGCCATTGGTGTTTTTGGCAACGGGCTCATGTACCAGTCCATGCCGGATGATCCTAAATCGCACGGCCTGACCCATTACCGCTCCAAGGAGCAGCAGACCATCTACGCGATGGAAAGGATCATCATACCGCTGGTCATTGTCGCAATCGTCGTCCTTGGGCTCCTCGGAGTCAGTGCAGGCTTGATCTATGTCCTTATCGGCATCCTGCTGGCGCCTGTCGGTATCATCGGGTTCATTGATGATGCGAATATTACTTTGCGTGACACCGATTTTTCGACATTCATCCGGAGTTTCGGTGCCGTCATGGGTGGGCAGGGCACTACGGCCGTATATGCTCTCAACATTATTGATAAAAAATCCCTTCCGTCACTCGGGCCCCTTGTGAACGCAGTCTATTCCAAGATGAACATTGGACTTGACGACAAGCAGGTCTGGGACAAGTTTATTGGCGAGTCCGGGAGCAATCTCATCTACAAATACCTCAACATTTACCTTGATACTATTACCCTTGGCGGCCCCCCGGATGCGATCGGCACCGTTGTTGGATCCTCCATGCTGGAACAGACCCTCCTGCGGGAGAAGAAAGACATGCATGCCCGCAGTTTCATCATCCTGCTCGTGGCAATGCATATCGCCATGATCGGCATATTTGTTGTACTGTACCGGATCATGGTTGTCCTCACAGGATCGGTTACAGAGATGATGGCAAATTTCGCCAATCAATCTGCTGCCGCGGGAGCTTCAGGTGGCAGCAGCATGGGAGGGGTCTCGGCAGGGTCGGTCCTTGGGGGGGGTATGGGCATGTTCACCAATTTCCCTGAAAAAGAGGTGGGTGCCTTTGTGGTAATTTCCTTAACCATCATCACGATTTCCAATATCCTCGCAGCAAAGATTTTTGGGGGCGGGGATCGGTATATGTTTTATTTCTACGGCGCCATATTCTGTACACTGACCGGTCTTGTACTGCTGGTTGCCCCAATCGGCGTGGGGATATTCTTCAGTCCCGAGGGACTCAAGGCAATGGCTTCACAGGGAGTGGGTGGTGGTTAAAATGAAGGATAGTGTTCGCAGGATCGTGATGTTGTGCACCATTCTTACCTTTGGTCTTATCCTCATCTTCTGGAATGTTACCATTGTGACTCTTTTCGTCATGATGTTCGTTCTTGTTATCGTGCTGTCATTCCTCCTTGGCATTGTAACTGTCACGGAGATCAGGACAGCACTTGCCACTATCAAATTTTCCAGAAAACCTGCTACATCCAGGGATCAGAAGGGCAAGCCAACAACTGAAAAAGCACAACAAAAATCGGCAAAGCCGGGACCCGGGAAAACCGCTGATACAAAGGCCGGTTTTGGTACCCACCTGAAGTCGATCTTCTCTTCCGTTGATTCTCTTGGCACAATCCTCAAGGCGCGAGGCAGGAGTGAGAAGAAAGTCGAAGACATCAACAAGATGCTCGATAAGACGATAAGTGAGAAAGTCACCAAACCGGCGGCATCTGCCGGTGCCGGCGCACCACTTCCCGCATCCGGAGGAGCCGGGTCACTGGATGACTCGGATCCATTCCTTTCCGGTGACGAATTTGATGCAGGGCTTCTTGACGGACTCGATGACGATACTGCCTTTTCGTCATCAGCGGGAACCGGACCCGCTCCCGAAGGTGAACCCGCCGCAGATCTCCCGGCACCGGAATTACTGATGCCTTCATTTGACAACACGGATGAGACCTCCGCTGCTCCTGCTGATGATGGTGGCGGACTGGACGCGTTCAGTGGCCTTGATAGCGGTAGTGAGATGGATGCGGAGTTTGGCGATCTCGACAACCTGAGCCTCGATGATGTCGAGCTGGATGAAGACATGGACGGCATGTCGGTACCCGCCACGTCTCCTGATGAAGTCCCGCCAGGAGAAGCTCCGGCGGCATCTGCCGCAGCTCCCAAGACCGAATCCACTGCAGTGAAGACGGCATGGATCGCCTCGGATGCACCACCGGATGCAGATATGACAGAAGACCAGATTGGTATCCAGTCAGATATGGCATCATTTGCCGGGGGCAGCGGGGGCACGGATGAAGATCTCCTCAGTTCCATTGCATCCGATGTCAAGACCCATAAAAAAGAGGCCGACATAAGCCTGCTTCGGGAACTGAAGGACTTCAAGGCACCGGCAATGGATATCGAGGATGAACTCAAGGGCATGTACCAGAAGATCGGTGGGATTTCAAAAGAAAAAGAGAAAGAGAAAGACCAGCAATCGACAGATGGAATAAAATAAACCCCGGAACAACACTAAAAGTACACTATAAAATATTCATGCAGCAAAATTTTTCTCCGTGAGGTCTCATGAAAGAAGTCCCCGCAAAAATCGAACATAACAAAACCTGGGTTGTCATCAAGCTCGGGGTTGGTGAAGACCGGATCGTCCTCCCGGCACCCGTCAATAAAGAGATCCTCTTCAAGAATGTCGTGGATGTTGCCGAAAAGAAAAATATCCTTATCGTAACGGCAAAAACGGATGTTGAAGTATCGTACAAAATTCTTTCCGTTGACAAGGTCCTGCAAATCCTGAAAAAACTGATCCTGGCCTCATGCAATGCATACCGCCTCATGGCATATTTCATGTCGCCGGCTATCAAAGGCGGAGTCATGATAAAGGATGCCCAGTGGGAGAAAGGCAGTGTCGTTGTCGTCCATTCCGGCATCTGGTTCGTCAGCGCCGCAAAACAGGTCTGTGTCCCTGTTTCGGATGTAGCTGCGATCGAACTGACAAAACGGGAAGTCCAGGGAAAGGCAACAGATGTTGTCCGCATAGATCATCTCGAATCAGGGGAACTGACCTCAAGTCTCGTTCTCTGCCCTCTTTCAACGCTCCAGGTGTTATTTAATTTCCTGACAGAGACCACCAAAGGGATGGATATGAAAGGTACCGAACTGGACGGAGTCGGCCAGCAGGTTGCCATGCTCATCTATTCCGGCATGGACTCACATGCCATCGAAAATATGCTTAATATCCCCCACAAACAACTGGATGGGATATATGACAATATCCTGAAACTCGGTCTTGCAGAAATCGTGACTATACGCCGGGAAGTACAGCTGACCACCAAAGGTGTACGATACATTTCAGATGCAACAAAATCGCAAAACTAACGAAAATTTTTCATCTGTTTAAAATTTCTCTTCTGTTTTGCAGTCCCATACAGTTTTATGCAATGATTTACCAATCACTTATTTGATCGTCAATGGGAAAGATTTTGATCGTGGATGATACACTCTTCATGAGAACCCTTCTTAAAAATATCCTGTTCTCCGGTGGCCATACTATTGCCGGTGAAGCAGGAGATGGGGAAGAGGCCGTCGCAAAATACAAAGAACTGAAACCGGATCTCGTCACCATGGACGTTGTGATGCCAAAGATGAACGGTATCGAGGCGCTGAAAGGGATTAAGGCACTTGATCCGAATGCCCGGGTTGTCATGTGTACGGCTGTCGGCCAGGAACAGATGGTAAAACTGGCCATCAAGACCGGTGCAAAGGGGTATATTGTAAAGCCGTTCCAGGCCCCGAAAGTGCTTGAAGAAGTCAAGAACGTTCTCGCATCCTGACGTTATATGGTAAAAATTCTTATCGTTGATGATTCCGTGTTCATGCGCACGATCATCCGGGATATGGTTACTAAAGACCCGGCCATTGAAGTAGTGGGAACGGCTTCAAATGGCCAGGATGCGCTGGAAAAGATCCAACAACTCAAACCGGACCTGGTCACGCTCGATATCGAGATGCCGCGGATGACCGGCATCCAGGTCCTTGAGAATCTCCAGAAACAGAAACGGCGCCCGAAGATCCTGATGCTGAGTACCCTGACTTCGGAGGGTGCGGAGAAGACACGCGAGGCCATCCACCTCGGTGCCGATGACTTCATGCTGAAGCCAAAGGATATTCCCCATGCCCGTGATATCGGCGATGAACTGATCTCGAAGATCAAACACCTTGTCACGCTTTCCTCAAAGCCTCTGCAGCATAAAGTCACCACCTCATCAGGATCAGCAGAACGGGTCGTCCTCATCGGATCGTCTGCCGGGGGACCCCCCATGCTCGATACCCTTCTCGCAGAAATCCCCGCAGATCTTCCAGCCGGTGTTATGGTTACCCAGCATATGCCAACAGGATTTACCGCTGCTCTCGCCGAACGGTTCAACCGCATTGCGGCGATGCCGGTAAAAGAGACCGAGAACGGTGATATTGTAGAAACCGGCAAGATCCTGCTCTCAAAAGCAGGGGTACACACGATCATCAGCGGGGATATCGGAGCAAATAACGCACGGATTGGCCGGATCATCCACTCCAATGCACCAACCATCCACGGGGTTCGCCCGGCGGTCGACAAAACGTTTGAATCCGCAGCTCACGTATACGGGAAAAATATCGTTTCCGTGATCCTGAGCGGTATGGGAAATGATGCTGGTGAGGGTGCCCACGCAATCAAGGAGGCCGGAGGCACCAGTCTTCTCTGCGATGAGAGGGACTGCCTGGTCTACGGCATGGCCCGTTCGGCAATCCAGAAGAATGCTGTCGACAAGGTCCTGCCACTGAGGAAACTGGCAGCAGAAATCGAAAGACTGGTGTACCAGATGGAGGAAGCTCGTGTCTGAATTTGAGGCCTACCGCGGCCTTTTTGTTGCGGAGTCCCGTGAAAACCATGAGAACATGGTAAAGAACCTCCTCATCCTTGAGAAAGGTTCGGATCAGAATGCTATCGATGAAATCTTCCGTTCGATCCATACTCTCAAAGGTGCATCGGCATCCATGGGCTTTGCGGATATGGAACGGCTGTGCCATGCCATGGAGGATATCTTCCAGTTGATACGGAGCGGTACTGCGGGTATGACGCAGGAACTCGGCAACCTGCTCCTTGCCTGTTCTGATGTCTTAGAACAGATGATTGATGATGTGGAAGGCGGGGGAGACACATCTTCATTAAGCCCGGACAAACAGGTTGGTGCCCTCAAACAATGGCTTGAAGATCTCAAGGGGAAACCGGAGCCAACAAAAGGAAAGGGAAAACAGCACAAGAAAGAGCAGGCTTCGCCAGCTGCAACCCCGGCCGGGAAGCCCACAGATACACCAGATACCGGCGATATACCGGCATATACCATCAACATCACCGTGGCAAACGAATGCCTGATGAAAGATGTCCGGGCAATGATTGCAATCGGTAACCTGGAAGCTCTCGGTACCATTGTCTCCATCAATCCATCAAAAGAGGCAATCGATGCTGGTGAATTCGATGGTTCGCTTGTTCTGCAGATTGCAAGCGAAGCCGGAGAAGAAGCACTTCAGACCGCCGCAATGGGTACTGAAATTGCCAAGGTTGAGATCAAACCGGTGGTAAAACAGGAGAGGATAGCATCCGAGGATACTTCAGCCGCTAAAAAACAGGCTGCCACGTCCGACAAGAGTCGTGAGATCAAGAATCTCCGGGTCGATATAACACAGCTCGACCATATCATGAACCTTGTCGAAGATCTCGTGATCAACCGGGGCCGGCTCAAACAGATTGCCGAGCAGCACCGGATCAAGGAGATGAATGAAGCGATCGGCATGGTCGACCGGTCGGTATCGGACCTCCAGAACCTGATGATGATCATCCGGATGATCCCCCTGAACCACATATTCAACCGGTTGCCACGGGTTGTCCGCGATGTGGCGCAGTACGACAGCAAGGAAGTCGAATTTGTCATGGAAGGTGGGGAGACGGAACTCGACCGCAGTGTCATGGACGGGCTCAACGATCCCCTGCTTCACCTGATCAGGAATGCTGTCAACCATGGTATCGAGTCACCTGAAGTCCGTGAAGCCGCCGGTAAACCACGGAAAGGGTTTGTCAGGCTGGCTGCACACCGCGACAGGGATAACGTCATCATCGAACTGATCGATGACGGTGCTGGTGTCAATGTAGAAAAAGTCAAGAAGAAAGCTGTTGAAAAGGGCCTCATTACCCAGGAAACCGCGGATACCCTGACATCGGATCAGGCGGTTGAACTCCTGTTCCAGCCCGGGTTCTCCACAGCAGATAAGATCTCCGATATCAGTGGCAGGGGTGTCGGGCTCGATGTCGTAAGGAGATCCATCGAATCCCTGAAAGGGACTATCCGTGTCGAGACAACGCCGGGAAAGGGGAGCCGGTTCGAACTTTTACTCCCACCAACCATGGCAATCGTGGATGTCATGATCGTCCGTATCAACGGGAAACGTCTCGCCATTCCTATCAGCAGTATCGTAGAAGTAGCGAATTTCAAACGCGATACCACGCACCATATCGGAAACGGTGAGGCTATACTCCTGCGGGACGAAGTGCTCCAGATCTTCTGGCTTAACGAGATGATCGGGACTTCCAGTGTATGCGATGTCCTTATCGTCATCCAGTACCAGAAGAGAAAATGCTGCATCCCTGTTGATATTGTTGAGGGACAACAGGAAGTGGTTGTTAAACCACTGAGCAGTTTCATTGGCAACACGAGGGGAGTAAGTGGTGTCACGATCCTTGGCGACGGTGACGTTGTGCCAGTCCTTGACGTAAATACGATGGTGTAGGAGAAGATCATGAAATTATCGACCGTTCAGTCCGATGCAATCCAGGAACTCGGAAATATTGGCGCTGCCCATGCAGCTACTACGCTGTCCCAGATGTTGGGAAGTACCGTTGAGATGAGTGTACCAGCGATCAAGGCGATTGATATCGCCGAACTGGGATCCTACATGGGGGAGGAATCCGCGGCCATGGTGGCCTTTGAGCTCCAGGGCGAGATCCCCCACGGCGGATTTGTTATATTTTATATCTCCAAGGAGTCCGCTATCCGGCTCACCAACACCATGCTCGGGATGACCGATATGGACAGGGCAATGAACGAGATGGACGAGAGTGCACTGATTGAAGTCGGCAATATCATGGTCTCAGCGTTCCTGGATGCAACCGCTGAACTGCTCGGGTTCATCATGCTCCCGTCCCCCCCTGCACTCAGCCTCGACATGGCACATGCGGCAATGGCCTCGCTTGTCGCACAGATGGGGGATGACGTTGATGAAGTCCTGCTTTTCTCCACCGAACTTGTCTGCGAAGAGCACAAAATTGACAGCGATATCATTATGCTCCCGGAGACCGCGACACTGAAAAGGATTGTAGAACTGATGGAAAATATGATGAAAGGCATTTAACGAGTTCGATGCATACCATGCCCGATCCACATTCCCCAAACGGACAGACTACCATGATCGGTATCGGTGAATACCGGATCGGTTCGTTCCCGATGATGACAATCGGCCTTGGCTCCTGTATCGGACTTACCATCTACGATGAAACACTCAAGATCGGTGCGATGGTGCACATCATGCTGCCGGACAGTGCCGGAAGGCAGGACCGCCCCGGAAAATACGCAGATACCGCCATCCCGCTGCTCCTCAAGGAACTTGGAGCACTGGGATGCAAGAGCCGTTCGCTCAAGGCAAAGATGGCAGGGGGTGCGTGCATGTTTGAATATTTCGGCACGAACCTCAATATCGGTGAGCGCAATGCGGAAAGGGTCAGGGCTCTCTTAAAAGAACATAATATTCCTCTTGTGAAAGAGGATGTTGGCGGGAAAATTGGACGATCGGTTACGTTCCAGCCAGCCAATGGCGGAAAAGTCTCGATCCGGAGAGCAAATGGTACTTCAGGGGAATTGTAAGATACTCCTCTTTTTCTGTATCATTGCACTTGTCGTACCCGCATCTGCCGATACCCTTAATGTAACCTTTTATCCCCTGGTTACCAGTACTCCAGAGCCGCCGGTTCCCTTCACGATCACTCTCTTTATTCCCACATCAACCATGATCCATTCCAACCAGATCACGGATATGGTTCGTGGTCCGGACGGGGAGGTCGTAATTGCAACTTCATTTGGTCTATCAACCTACAACGGGTCGTGGTCAACCCGGCACATGACTCATGACAACCTCTCGGAAGGGCTGATGGACGACTATATCACTGCCGTGGAATATGACCGGAACGGCAGTCTCTGGATCGGGTATGCAGAAGGAATACAGATCTACAACGGCAACTACTACCAGACATTCCGAGACCAGCAGTTATTGAAAAACATGGAGATAAAAGACCTCCAGCGCTGGAATAACGACATGTGGATTGCCACCGGGCATGCCGGAGTCCACCGGTACCGCGACGGTGAATGGACATGGTTCCAGCCGGAATCCCCGGGGGGTCCCGGGTTTTATGAGATCGACAGCATGGTCATTGATCCACCCCCGGCCAATATGTCCCTGATCGCAACCGAGGGGGAAGGATTGTGGATCATAAGGTCACAGGACGATCCGATCCATTTCGAATGCATTGCTGCTAAAGGATCGACATATGGCCTGCTCGATCACGTCAGGCTTGATCCGAACGGTGGCGCTTATTTCTTTAATGCTTCGATGGTTGTGCATTACTCCCCTGATGTAAACTTCACTCCGGTCCTGAACAACCGCAATCTCGCAATCACGGTGCCTTCGATAAATGACCTTGCCGCCGGACCGGATGCATTGTACCTGGCAACCGATACCGGCATATATATCTGGAAGAACGGAGGGATTTTCCGGCGCCTCGACCGGTTTGAGGGCATCGGTACCTCTTCGGTAGTACGTACGATCAACATCGATACAGATAACAGAGTCTGGTTCTCCACGCAGGATGATGTGGGATATTATGTAGACCGGGTGGGCGAACATGACTCGCTCGTGATAGAGACAGTCACGTCACCAACCCCCACCCCCGCCCCGGCTACCACTGCATATGTGCGACCGATTCCCACGCTCAGGGAAGACGCGCCGGTTACGAGCAACACATCAGATTCCGGGGGAATTGATTCCATCATCAGCCCCATTATCCTGGGGATTAAAAACCTGCTGTCAGGATTCGGCATTTCTATATAATATAGTTAAAAAAGCCGGTAATCAGAACCGGGCCGGGAACAATAAGCACAGGGGAGTGCGAGTGCTCATTTTTTGTTGATCAGTTCAACCGTACAGTATTGATCAAGAGAATCAAGGAGTGTCTTTCTCGCTTTTTTCATACGGTTTTCATCAGGGGAAATAAGATCCGCGGCAATATACTTCAGGGCAATTGCATAATACTGGAACTGCGGGAACTCTGTTTCAAACTCAGCAATCCGGGCCATCGCTTCCTTGTAGTCCCGGTTCATGAGGTCAAACGTAAAATCAAACAGCTCGATGACCTGTGCCGGCATGCCCTTGGTCACTGCCAGTTTGTGAAAACCATGGTACGTCATCTTTTTTGATGTGAGCAGTGACAACTTGAGCCCGAGATATATCGGTTCAAGATCATCTGGATACTGTTTGAGCAACTGGTTGACAACACCGGCAGCCCCGGGAGCATCGCGGGTCTCCAGTTTGTAGTAATACATCTCCCGGAGGAAATGGATGTCATTGTAAAACCGCTGGGATCCAAGGTCAAGCAACCTCTTTCGCATCTCCCCATCGTGAGTGAACGCCACATTCTGCAGGCCGGCTTCAACAAACCACCGCTCGTCCGGGAACCATTCGAGTCCGGTAAAGATCATCTGCCAGAAGATCTTTTCCAAGAACTCGGTGTCTTCGACCTCGAGCTGTTTGATACTGTTTATCGGAGGCTTTGTCTGGGCAAGGGCATGCATCATCTCCCGGGCGAAGAGCTCCATCTCTCCCGGGCGGTATTTTTTGCTGGATTCATCTTTCTTGAACTCCCTGAGGGAAAGGACGTAATAACAGTACGCAACCGAAGTACCCAGCTTCACGTCAAGGGTGGCATACTTTTTCAGGAAGTCCAGTGCATGAACATGGTCCCCGACCTTCAGCAGCTTCAGGCCGATGACAATATTGACACCCGTCTCGGCATCTTTCTTCTTCTTGAAACGGATGGCATTTGCCATCACCTTCTTCACGTACTCAAAATCACCGACATTTGCACTCGCATCGAGAACCTTGAAAGTGATGCCGTCGATGAATTCGTCATAGGTATCATCAGGGAGATGAGGAAACGAGTTCTCCAGCGCTGAAATGACATACCCGAAAAAGACAGGGAGATTTGCATCGACTTTTATGGTGTTGCGCTCGATATACCCGTCAAAGTCCTTCTTCAGGAGATGCAGCTTATCGTAGACGATCGCATCAGATAGCTTCTCTCCCCTCATACAGCAAGAGTTGCATGTTAAAATATTAAAAGGTATGAGACGTTTTCAGTCGTCATCCTGTGCATAATAATAGAATTCCCCCAAGGATTTCTGTTCCCGGTCAAGGAAGGAATCCGGTTTGTTGATCCGCGGCCGGCCGGTCTGGTCCCGGCGGAACGTGACATCCAGTTCCTGCAGGAACCGGTTCATCCCGTCACGCATCCGGAACGGTCCTGTTGCAATCCCCCGGATCCCCGGTTCGCCATCAAAGACCAGGATCCGTTCGCTGATCATATCGATCAGGTAGATATCGTGGTCGATCACCATGATCCCCGCCTCACGGCCTTCCGCATGGTGCTTGATCATCCGGGTGACCTTGACTCGCTGCTCCACATCGAGATGGGCACTGGGCTCATCGAGGATATACAGGTCAGCGTCCCGTGAGAGGCAACCGGCGATTGCCACGCGCTGCAGTTCCCCGCCGCTCAGGGAGTCCACCGGTGACTGGAGGATCGGTGTAAGGGAGAGGGATTCGATGATCTCATGCTGGAACATCGAAGAGTCAAATTTCGTTGTGCACCGTCTCAGGTACATTTCCACACTGTCAGATGTATCGGCCTTGATGTACTGGGGTTTGTATGAGATACGCAGGGTCGTCTCCATCGTACCGGTTGTCGGGATCTCGACACCGGCAAGGAGTTTGGCAAACGTGCTCTTTCCCATGCCGTTTGCCCCGACAACACCCAGTACTTCGCCAGCTTTGACCGTACCACCGCTAATAGTGAGATGGAATGCATCAAACTTCTTGGTCATTGCCGGGATGATAAAGAGATCTTCCCGTTCAGATCCCTTGTCGTGCGCACGTTTCTCGAACACCACCTGCGTGTCCCGGAACCTCACGTTCTCTTCAGCAAGGAACCCTTCGAGGTACTGGTTGATGCCCACCCGTACCCCTTTGGGCCGGGTGATGATACCGAATACGGCTGGTTTACCGTACGCCACATGGACGGTATCCGCCAGCATATCGAGAATGGCAAGGTCATGCTCAACAATGACCACGGGGCGCTCAGTAGCTAGGTCACGGATCAGTTTTGCTGCCGCGATCCGCTGGTAGATGTCCAGGAACGGGGTGATCTCATCAAGGAAATAGAGATCGGCATCCCGGGCAAGGCAGGCGGCAATCGCAACACGCTGGAGCTCTCCCCCGCTGAGCGTGCTGATCTCGTGGTCGAGAATACCGTCCAGCTTCAGGACCGGGAGGATTTCTGCAAGCCGACCCCGTTCATCAGTGGTCTTCAGGAGCGCCCGCACGGTACCGGAAAACACTTTGGGAATATAGTCGATATACTGGGGTTTTGTTGCGATCTTCAGCGTCTTTTTCGAGACCGTCTGGAGATAATCAAAAAGTTCAGTGCCGGCATACAGCTTGAGGATCTCTTCCCATGCCACTTCATTGTCAAAGTTCCCGAGATTGGGGCGGAGTTGGCCGGAGAGGATCTTGATTGCGGTACTTTTACCGATACCGTTTGCCCCGAGAATACCGGTGACTTTTCCCTCGACTGGAACCGGGAGGCCGTAGAGCGCAAAACCGTTCTTGCCATACCGGTGGGTTGGGTGCTCAAGTTCTTCGGGTAAACTGACAATATCAATTGCATCATACGGGCATTTCTTGATGCATATACCGCACCCGACACAGAGCTCCTCGGAGATCAGGGCCTTGCCATCGGCTCCGATGATAACGGTCTCATCCCCGGTCCTGACACGGGGACAGTAGAGGATGCACTCGTTGCCGCATTTTTTTGCATGGCAGCGGTCTTTGTGGACAATGGCTATTCTCATGGCGTATCACAAAAGGGAGATTATTGGGGAATGGCAGTGAGCATGATCGTCCAGCTCATGAACCAGAACGCAAAGGTCATGAACCCCTGGTAAAACCAGTCCTTGCCACCAAGTTTTGTTGTATCCATTTTCATGAGCATGAAGATGTGCTTCTGGAGGACGATGAACGCGAGCATGAACATGAATCCCAGGAACCCGTCACTCTGTAACCCTGCTGCATCCGGGGCGCCCCCCAAATAATAGGCCAGCAGTCCGGCAAGGATACCGAGGATGGACGCGACAAGCGTCCGCTTGATACGTTCAATGTGTTCAGCCTGTTTATCCGCCTTGGTCTTTGCCTTCTTTGTCTGGACAGGCTTCTCTTCAGGAATATCTTCACTCATGCCACAACACCAGTTGTCATATAACTATGTTCTCAAAGCCATATGTAATTTGGTTTTGCCTTTTGTTCCCTTCTGATTATACGTTTATCAGGATCTGACAGCTAATAACTTACCGGTTATATTCCATGGCATCCGAACAGGGCATGAGCGGTATCGACGTTAAGGCGATGACGTCCGAGTTGTGTCAGAAGCTGCCGCTCTGGATCGACAAGGTCTACCAGTTCGATACCCGGACGCTTGCGGTCAGGCTCAATGGCGACAACAAGGCAAAATACCAGATGATTGTCGAGGCCGGGAGACGGGCCCATCTTGTCCGCGACCTGCCCGAACCCCCGAAAAACCCGCCCCAGTTTGCGATGTTCCTCCGGAAATATATCTCCGGGGGAAAAGTGCTTTCCATCCGCCAGCACGGGCTCGAACGCATCCTCATCTTCGATATCGGCAAGGGCAGCCAGGTATATCACCTGATCATCGAGCTGTTCGATGAGGGCAACCTGATTCTGGCCGATGAGAAGTATACTATTGTCAAACCCCTGCGGCACCACCGGTTCAAGGACCGCGATGTTGTACCGGGTGTGCCTTATGTTCTTGGCAGCAGCGATCCAACGGCGTCGATTGAAAACCTTGCAGCATTTCTCAAAGCGGATGACCGCGACCTCGTCAAGGCCCTTGCCATCGGAGGAATGCTCGGGGGGATGTATGCAGAATATATATGCACACATGCTGGAATTGACAAGACCGTCCCGGCGGTATCAGCAGATCCGGAAAAAATATACGATGCACTCACGAGCCTTTTCCAGCGTGTGGAGACATCACGGATTCCGGTGATAGCAGCAAAGCACTGCGAACCGGTTGACCTCTGGGACGGCAACGGCACGACCGGGTACCCAAGCTTTTCCGAAGCGCTCGAAGCATTCTACCCGCTGACAAAGGCCGAGAAGAGATCCTCTGCCCGCCCGAAGATCGCAAAGGAAGACCGGATCCGCATCCACCAGGAAGCGGCGATCAGGAAATTCGACCGGACCATTGCACAGACCGAAGAGATCGTAAACGCGATCTACGAGAACTACCAGTTCATTGCCGGAATTATCACATCACTCGATGCGGCAAGTAAAAAACTGTCCTGGCAGGAGATCGAAAAGCACATCCGTGATGCTCATACGCCGGATGCAAAGAAAATTGTCGCGTTCTACCCCGGGGAGGCGGCAGTTGACGTGGATATCGGAAAGAAAGTGAAGATCTATGTCCACGAAGGTGTGGAGCAGAATGCCGGCCGCTACCATGACCTCATAAAGAAATTCAAGAAGAAGAAGGCAGGTGCCCTCATGGCCATGAAGACAGTCACGGTCAAAAAGGCCACCCGTAAAAGGGATTTTATTCCCTTAAAGAAACTCTGGTACCACCGCTTCCGCTGGTTTATCACAAGCGACGGGGTTGTCGTGCTCAGCGGGCGCGATGCCTCACAGAACGAGGAACTGGTCAAGAAATACATGGCCGGCGGGGACCTCTTTGTCCATGCCGATGTCCACGGGGCGAGCGTAGTCATTGTCAAAGGAAAGACAGAGCGGATGGACGAAGTGGCGCAATTCGCGGCATCATACTCCGGAGCATGGCGGAGCGGCCATTTCTCCGCAGATGTGTACAGCGCCCTCCCTTCGCAAGTCAGCAAGACACCGGAAGCCGGGGAATACATATCCCGGGGTTCGTTCATTGTCCGGGGCGAGCGCACGTATTACCGTAATGTCCCGCTCGCGGTCGCGATTGGCCTCATGCTTGAACCCAATGCGGCAGTGATTGGCGGCCCCCCTTCGGCAATTGCCGGAAGGACAACGGCATATGTCGAGCTCAGGCCCGGCCAGTTCGAACCAAATGACGTGGCAAAGAAAGTCCTGCGCATCCTCAAAGAAAAGATCCCTGAAGATGACGTAAAGGCTCTCAAAGGCATCCTGAACACCGAACGGGTTGCTGCATTCACCCCGCCCGGAGGATCGGATATCGAGGGGCACCATGAAGGCTGAATCCGGGGAGATGCGGAACAATTTCGGTGAGATCCGGCTCCTCCCGGAAAGCATCGACGACCTCTGGCACCTCCAGCATATCATCGCCCCGGGAGACCTCGTCTTTGCCACAACGTTCCGGAGCGTCGATACCGCAAGCGACAAGATCCGACCCGAGAAAGTGGAGAAGCGACCGGTCCGGCTTGGTATCCGGGTTGACCGGCTGGAATTCTCCGAACACGGGGTCCGGCTCCGCATCACCGGCACCATTGAGCATGGCGTGGACACCGGCGCGTTCCATACGATCAATGTAGAGACCGGATATGAGATCTCCGTTATCCGGCAATGGCGGCCGCTTGACCTCGAACGGATCGACCGGGCAGTAAAGGCATCGGTGTACGGCGTCATCCACATCCTGACCATCGAGGAGGGTGAAGCAGAGCTCTTCCGCCTCCGCCAGTACGGGCCGGAGAGTGCCATCACGATCACCTCCGGCAGCGGCAAAGGCGCGGAGACGGAATCCCGAAGGAGTTTTTTTGACCAGATCCTCATTGTCATTGCCGATATATCCGGCCCGCTCATCATCGCCGGCCCCGGGTTTATCAAGGAGGATTTTGTCAGGTATGCCAAAAACCAGAACAGCCCGCCCTCCGACCGGGCAATTGTTGTAGAGACCCGGCGGATCGGGCGCGGGGCTGTCCAGGAAGTGATCGGGAAGGGGGCGCTCGATAAGCTGATCGATGACCTCCAGCTCTCCCGCGAAGTGAAGTTGATGGACGAGGTGCTCCTCCGGATCTCGCAGGAAGGACCGGTGGCATACGGGCGGAAGGAAGTCGGGGAGGCGATCGGATATGGCGCAGCGGAACAAATCCTGATTGCCGATACGCTCCTGCGGGACCCTGAGGTTATGAATCTTGTCGAAAAGGCAGAGGCAATGCGGGCATCGGTTGTGGTGCTCTCCTCATCGTTCGAACCCGGCGAGCGTCTTGTTGCCCTTGGCGGGATTGCGGCGCTGCTCAGGTATAAAGTAGCTCAATAATTTTTTGGAGTTTCATTCTCCTTTCCATTGAGAACTTTTGAAATATATGCGAGAACCAATTAAGAGATTTTCTAATAAACAAATTGGAGATTTATGAAATACAAAAAATCTTTTTTAAGATTATCGAAAAAATGAATTTTTTATGATAAATAGTGTTCGGGTTATATTATGGTAAACGCGTTCGCCAATGAACCCAGCGTATTACTGCTTGAATCAAGAACTGACACGGTCCATGCACCCGCAGATGAACCTGCGGGAATATCAAATATTGCACGTGCCGATGTTGTGGAGAATGCTGAATAGGACGTACTCCAGATCGTGCTGCTACCGTAAGTTAGCTTCACCTTGCTGCCGGATCCAAGATTTGTTCCGGAAATATCAACAACCAGATTAGGAGATGCCGCACCGCCAATATATTGTGATGACGGAGATAAGGAATATATCGTCACAGTAGCAGACGTTGTTGTCGTTGTTGTTGATGTCGTTGATGTCGTTGATGTTGAATTGCCTTTCGTGATCGTAAACCCTGTCTCATACGTGTCAGACTGCCCATCTGCATTGGTAACCACGACATCCCAGTACCCGGTCTCGGTGTCAGAGGGGATGGTAAAGGAACATGATATCACCGTCGATGATTCAACTTCCACATCGGTCGCAGTAAGTGAGGTCTCCCCGGACTTTTTCAGCAATACTTTTGCCCCGGTGGCAAAATTCGAACCTTCGAGTTCGTCAATATCCACATCTGTCCCGGTCTGCCCTGAGTCCGGAGAGATGTCTTTTATTTTTGGTGCATATGCAGCAGATGTCGTAGCAGTAGTTACTATGGTCGTTGCTGTCGTTGTTGGTGCAGTAGTCACGGTCGTCGGCGCACCTATAGTGATGGATGAGACGCTCACGGTTGTGACCATCTCCGTGTACGCCTTTTCAAGGTTCGTCCGGCTTATCTTCGATGTCTTGGAATCAATCCGGTACCCCCAGCTCCCGTCTTTGTAGGGATACACCGTGGCGCGCTCGTACATATCCGAGGCTGCATCATAACTGACGATGAGCAACCCATTATTGAGGCTGGACGATGGATTTTTAACAATGTCCCCTTCGCTGTACAGCGCACCCGATGACGCGGCGGTTGTCGGACTGACCTGCGGGGTCGTGTCACTTGCCGGAGTGCTCTCGTCCGAGCACCCGGCAATGAAAACGCCGGCAACAAGGAGGGCAATAACTACGGGAATAACCCACGATGACCTGTTCATGAAGAACTGTACGTCATCACCCTATAAAAACCGTTATAGATCGACTTACCGGCTTTCAAATAAACTACGGCATACGCCGGACAGCGAATAAAAAAGGTATTACTCTTCTGTCTTTTCTGCTTTCTTCTCGGGTTTCTTGTAGGTCTCGACAAGGACGATTTCGGAGATGCCCTTGACGAGCTCGAAACCCTCATGGATGATCCGGCCGCGCCAGAGGAGCCAGCGGCGGTCATAGTTGATGCCCGGCGGAAGGGTAACCGTTGCCTTGCCGTCATCGAGGGTAATCTCCATCTCACGGCCGGCATATAACCGGATGAGTCCCTTCAACTGGTCGAGAGGTTCCTTGACCGCATCTTCGATCTTGTATTTGTACGTAAGGGTCTGCCCCGCAAGCGGTGCGTTGAAATCAACAATGACCTTGGACCCGATCACATCGACAACGGTGCCCTCGCCCATCTCCTCGATCTTCACGGGCATGCCGCGGACCGGCTTCTCGGAAAACTTGTTCTTCGGGAATGACTGGAGTTTCTTGGGGTCGCGTTCGCCAAATGCCTTGTCCGGAGAGACCGTGACCGTTCCTTCCGCTCCTGCCTTCTTGCCGACAAGTTCCTCGTCAAGGCCGATGATCACATGTTTCTGGCCGACACAGACCGTGACCGGGCCGTATACGGCATTTGCGCTGTGGATACCCGCAGTCTTTGCCTCGGCTTCATCGGTGGTGTCAAAAACCCTGTCGCCAACGCTGCCGGAATAGCTGAGCCTGATAAAATCTCCTTCTTTTATTGCCATGATTCACCTGACTATATTAAGTCGTAATCAAGACAGATAAACGTGTGGCACAACCATGCTCGAAATTGAACTGAAAGTCAGGATCCCGTCGCTCGCCCCGGTCCGCGAACAACTCACGAAAAAGCAGGCACAGTCATGCGGCCGGGTCCACGAGCATGACATCTATTACAATGCCCCTCACCGGGATTTCGGCGTTACCGATGAAGCGGTACGGGTGAGATATACCGATGACCACGCGGTCGTCACCTACAAGGGACCCAAGATAAAGAAGTTCGGCCTGAAAGCCCGCGAGGAACTGAACTTTGCCGTGGAGTCCGGAGAGGCCTTTGAGACCATGCTCACCCGGCTCGGGTTCACCCGTACTACTGAAGTCAACAAGTGGCGGGAGACATTCAAGCTGGGTGTGGCAACGATCTCGCTTGATACTGTAGATGAACTCGGGACATTCGCCGAAATAGAAGTAATCGCGGAGAATGATACCGATAACCCTACAGCACTGATTGAGAAGATTGCAAAAGAGATTGGAGCGAATGGCGAGCCGATCCTCGCATCTTATCTCGAACTACTGCTGGACACGCGTGCTGCTGTCCAATCATGATGCCTGATATTCTGTAACAGGGACATATTCACAGGAGCCAGAGATTCACATTATACCTCGTGGATCCGGTCACTCTTTTTTTCGATTCCGATACCACCATATGACCTTTAGGAGTTAAGGAAGATTCAACGACAGAGTACACATACAGACTGGACCGATCCTCATTCAGGATTACCCAACAGAAGAGCTCTCCTCACCATTTTCCCGATTCCCGGCAGATTGTATCCGGTGCACATCACGGATGATCACATAGAGAATAACAAAAAAGATCACAAACTTTACCGAATAGAATACAAAGGGAACGAAGGCATTGGGATTGGCCAGTAATGAAGTTCCTGCAAATGAATATTCCCGAACCGTCTGTTGCAATAAGAGGGGTGCTTCGACATACATGATGAGTTGCAGAAGGTAAAATAAGACGATCTGTCGGACCGAGTTACTTAAAAATAATGCGAGGAATGGTGTAATCCAGACAATGTAATGGGGAGCGAGAACTTTGTTCAACAAGATAAAACAAAATATGCTCAATAAAATCAGATAACAAAGCGTAGACTGCTCTCCGTCAAGGTATTTATAATACCAGTAAAGCAGTGCACATTCAACCACGACTAATAAGACCAGTGAAAGATGGACAAATGGCTCACTGTTAAAATAATACTGTGAGATCAGATCCATATAATAAATCCAGCTGCGGAAATATGCCTCCCGGCCAACGTGAAATGAATACGTCTTTAAAAAGACATGGTAATTTAAAACAATGAACGGGACGACCGTAAAAACGATAATACTACATGAAAGGAGTATGCCCTTTTTCAGCGAGTCTGTCGCTCCCTTGTTTTTTAGTGTGTACAGGATATAATACGGGAAACAGAAGACCGGGAACCATTTCGCCATTGTCCCAACGGTTGCTGAAACATAGGCCGGGATCTCTTTTCCGTACAGGAAAAGGAGGACGGATAAGACGAGGAAGAACGTGGGAAAGCTGTCATATGTTGCTGATACAAGAAATGCCGATGAAAACGCAGTAGCATACAGCACACTGCACAGGAATGCTTTTTGTTGCCCGAATAACCTGAGCGCAATAAAGTAGACACAGATCACTGTAGCTGAATCGATAAGGTGCATGAGGACCATGAACGACGGTAAATAAACAGATGAACTGTGAATGATCAGTGAAGGAATTGCAGCAATAAAGACCGGAATCAAAAAAAACTGGGGATATTCTATCATATAATCAATATAGGGAATTTTCCCTGAAACGGCAGAATTCATATAATCATAGTACAGGGTGATATCCTGGTTCACCCAGACCATTGTCGCAAACATGGAGATCGAAAAAACGATTATTTTTACAAAAACCGAGATGAAAATGATCAGGAGGAGCTCATTCAGGATCCTGGACCTTGTGTTCGGGGTTTCCTCAGGTTCTGATGCCTTACCCGGATCTCCCCATCGGTATGCTATTACACCCACTCCGATTATTACCGGGATGCCGAAAGGAATGCAAAAACCATTTGGGCCATTCAACAATAATCCGTACTGAACAATATCAGATAAAAGAAAAACAAGACCGCTAATTACGGTGATAATTGCAGAAAATTTTACATAACCGTCCTTATTTTTCACTATACTGAGGATCTGTATCACAAAACATGCAACAAGGAGAGATGCACCAGCATCCCACAATATCGCGGCAAATGCAGGCTGGCCGGGAAAATCCCGGGCGATTATGTCAAGACTTTTGTATAATATCGACGAGAGATAATTCCCAAAGATATCCTGCTGGTACCGGAAGAGAACCCATTGCAGTCCATTTCCTGCCCCCCTTCCAATAACGTAATAATTGATGGGGATTAAAAAAACCAGACTCTGGAGAATTAAGGGAATTTGTAATTTTCTCATAGGAAAGGCAAGAAAAATTATCACTGGTTATTATTGAAACATTTGCATTTGTTTCTTCCCGGAATAAATACCTGTTCTCCCGGTAAATGTCGGATTAATCCTGAAAAATCGTCAGGAACACTCTCGGCCACCAGAGTGGATGAAATCCAAAACCGAGCACATTCCTTCATCCACCATTGAACGTGAGGTTCCCGGGGGGATTTTTTTCTCTCTCAAATTTGGGAGAGATAATTGGACCTCGACAAAAAGAAAGAAAGCATCTGCTGCTCATCAACTTGAAAATAAAAGATTTTTGGCGGGGTTATCCCCGCCAACAATGGAGTGCAGCCAGTTTAAACAGTCAGCAGCTCAATCTTGATGTCACGCGCTTCGGTCCCGAAATGGAGCATTGCACAGTGCCCATCCATTGCCGGGCCGGGGTTGACGACCTTTACGCCGTCAACGTCCATGATGCCCCGGGCCTCGTGGATGTGGGCGCAGCACACGACATCAAACGATTTCATGTGCTTCCGGATGCTCTGGCTCCCCACGTGTTCCCCGGCAGGTTTGTCAAGGGTCTCGTAGGGAGGGGCATGGCAGAGGAGGACGTTGTGGACCGTCTTCTCCATCTTTTTCATCGCGCTGTTCAACACGTCATCTATCTGCTTGTCGGTCAGCTCGAACGGCGTGTTGAACGGGGTCGGGTTCGACCCGCCAACACCAACGATGGTCATCTTGCCAAGGTTGATCGAGGACCCGTGCATATTCACGGTGTCCGAGTGTTCGAGCGTCTCGAGGATCTCACGCGGGTCGCAGTTGCCGGGCACTGCAAAACACGGCACGTCAATGCGTGAGAGCACGTCATCGACCGCATCAACGGGACCCATATTGGTGATATCTCCTGCAATAAATACCGCTTCTGGACTCAACTCCAGAAATGAATCAATTTTACCGAATTGACCATGGAGATCTGCTATCAAAAGCACATCTTTCATGGTATATCATTTGAAGGGCGTCGTAAAAACCTTATCTCAGGATCGTTCCACGAACCGGTAAGTCTCCCCGTCAAAGCTAGTTTTCCGCAGCATTTTTCGGTCTCTGTCAGGAGTGTCCGCGCGGTTGTTCCGGCGAGAGGGGTCCCGGGCAACGGGATGAACCGGTGGACATGCACCTTACCGAAGCGGGCCACCCACTGAACCAGGTCAAGTGTCGCACGCTGGTCATCGTCGGTCTCGAACGGCAGCCCGACAATGAAGTCCACGATGGGCGTGATTGCATATTCCCTGCAGAGCTCGATGGCACTGATCACATCTGCAGTCGTATGCCCGCGATGCAATTGCCGGAGAACATCATCGCTCCCGGACTGGGCGCCGAAATGAAGTTTTGTATTTGCACAATAGCGGTTGACGAGATCGAGAGATTCACCGCATACAGACTCCGGGCGGACCTCGCTTGGGAACGTGCCAAAGAAGATCTGGTGCCGGCACTTACGGAAGAGGCGCTCGATCTTGTCAAAACGGGGGTGGGTCCCGTCAGACCCGTAGGCAAATGCGTTGGGAGTGACAAACCGGGATTGCTCGTGCCGTTCCGCGTACCGGGCAACCTCATCGATCGAACGGTGACGCATGCAGTGCCCGAAGATCTGGGGGGTCTGGCAGTAACCGCACGAGAACGGGCAGCCCCGGCTGATCTCGATATACCCCTTGTATTCGGAAAAGGCCGGATATGCGTCCAACCGGACGCTGGTATCAGCAGGCCGGTAATAATCCCCGGTCATTACCCCGGGTATTTTTCCTTCCCCTCCGTCACGCAAGTCTGCAAGAAGCCGGGGAAGCGTATACTCTCCCTCGCCAACAACAACATAATCGGCATATGCCGCAACCTCACGCGGGCATGCCGCAGCATGCGGCCCTCCAACAATGGTTAGACAGCCGGCCCTGTCAATCTCGTCACGGTACCGTGCGGCATTGAGTGACGTAAGGCTGTAGCAGGTGACGTCACCAGCCGGGGCCTCAACCGGGCCGAGGACGAATCCTTCGGTTTCACAGGCCGCATACAGGACAGCGAATGAATTTCTCGCCGCATGGATCTGACGCCAGTTGACCTGCATGATGAACGCATTACTGTACTGGCCTGACTGGTAAAAAAAGAAGTGTCCGCAGATTGCGGATTGTCGTTAATGTTCCCGGTAGGGAACGAGGACATCTGCAACCTTGTAGGTCTGGCCGTTCATCTCGGATACATGGACAACAACGCGATCGGTCTGCCGTGTCCCCTTCAGATCTACGGTATCATCCTTCTTTATGCCGAGACTGGCCGTCTTCACCTGACCGTCGGATGTATAGAGCGTGACTTCAATGGACTTCACCAGGTTCTGCCCGGTCCCGCCATTGAACACCACCGGGATTGTCCCGTCATAAACCTTCTCCTGGACTGTCACGGTTACCGCATTATTTTCAGGCACAACATCCGTAGGGGACGTTATAAGACCGGCCTCGGCAGCGGGAGAACCGGCATATGTCTCTGCTTTGGCGGTATCGGCAGGGCTCGTACCGGCCGGGCCGGTTGGGGTTGTACCGGTACACCCGGCAAAAGCAATCGCTGCACAGACAAGGAGGATCACCAGAACTGTGGTTTTATATTGCATACCAGATAGTGAGACCCGGGGTTATATGAGAGTTCCGCTGCCGGTTACGCCGCGGGACCGGGTGCTGCGTCCTTCAGCTCCCCGTCGTAGTCCATCCCGCCCTGCTCCCCGTCAACAGTAACAGGGACCGAATCTTTCAGCCGTGCGAGCGGGACGCTGATCCGGTCGATCATAGGGATCTGGCCGATAATGGCCCCGGTGGCGATGATCGCTTCTGCTTCCGTGTTGATGATTGCAGCGGGAGCGTGTCCGTTCCGGCTCAGGGCATAGAGCACATACGACCCGACCGTCGACCCCTTTCCGTACGGAAAAGCAAGCACTTTCCCGGCTATACTGGTACCCTGAAGGGGGTGACCTTTTTCAACGATAACTCCTGATTCCGGGTCAACTCCTGACAGGAACGAGATGGGGGCCGGGCTGACGAGCAGCAGTCCCTTGCCGGTTCCTTTCGATATCCCTCTTCCACTGATATGCAAAATCACACCACATAAATGGTTGAAGATGAACATATAAGAGTGATATGGAAGAGACTGCCGTCAATAATTCAGCGTCCTCTGGTGAACTCAAGTACCAGATCCAGCTCAACGAACTCGAGGCTGCACTTCTCGACCTGAAGGTAAAAGTTGAGGACCTCCAGAAAGAAAACGGCCAGCTCAAGCGCGAGAACAACCAGCTCAAGCGCATGCCGCTTTTCGTTGCCGTGGTTGTCGACATCCTTGAGAACGGCGAGATCTACCTCCGCCAGCAGGGCAACAACCAGGAATACCTCACAAACGCACCCGAAGAGCTCCGCCCGCTCTTAAAGCCGGGCGCCAAGGTCGCAGTCAACAACGCCCTCTCTATCGTCAAGGTGATCGGCAATATCTACGACTCCCGTGTCCGGGTGATGGAACTCGAGGAATCGCCCGATATCTCCTATGCACAGATCGGCGGGTTGGCAAACGAGATCAAGGAAGTGCGCGAAGCGGTGGAATACCCGCTGACCCGGCCCGAAATCTTCCAGCGCATCGGTGTCGAGCCCCCCAAGGGGATCCTCCTGTTCGGTGCACCGGGTACCGGCAAGACCCTGATCGCCAAAGCGGTCGCCCATGAGGCAAAGGCCACCTTCATCCGCATGTCGGGAAGCGAACTTGTCCACAAGTTCATCGGAGAAGGGGCCGGGCTGGTCCGCGAACTGTTCCAGCTGGCCCGCGAGCGTGCTCCTGCGATCGTCTTCATCGATGAGATCGATGCAGTCGGCAGTATGCGGACCAATGACGGGACGAGCGGCAGTGCCGAAGTCCAGCGCACGCTCATGCAGCTCCTGGCCGAGATGGACGGGTTCGACAACCGGGGCGATGTCCGGATCATGGCCGCCACCAACCGTGCCGACATGCTCGACCCGGC
>NZ_JALOCH010000007.1 GCF_023227875.1 Methanoregula sp.
ACTTGTTGCCAAGGCCGGCGATCTTTGTATATTCCTGGTGCAGGAAATAATCCTCAAACCCGCCCATATTTTTTCTTTCGATGTACTAAGATAAAAATCTAAGCCGGGTTTTTCGCTATTCTCTTTAGTACCTTCAGCCGGCAGATCGACCTTCGCCGAGACCTGCTTTGCCTCGCCCGTGCCGGTATTCTCGATCCGGACCGTGAGATCGAACGGGGTGTCCTGGGTGAGCCGCGTGGGATTGGTGTCTACCGACACAAAACCGAGCTCGGCCTTGCCCAGAAACAGGATATCAATGCTGGTGGTCTGGGTCATGACCGTGCCATCGATGGCGCTGTACTGGATCGTCACAGGGACCTTTACCAGGCCGGCGGACATCTTTTTGTCGGAGAGCAGGATCACGTTTGCGGTCTTTTTCTCTCCGGCAGGGATTGTCCCGAGGTTGAACAGGTCTGTATTCTTCGGGGCAACCATGGTGCTGCTCGCGTTTTCGAGCTTCAGCGTGACGTCAGATGCCAGCATCTCCCCGGAGTTTTTGACCGTAACCATGACCGGGATCTCGTCTCCCGGGTTCTGGCTGCCGGTCAGGGTGCTGTCCAGGATCAGGATTGCAGTTTTCTGGATACCGAGAGCCGTGTTGACATTAACCGGGATCGGGTATTTTGAGCTGCTGGCTCCTTTGGCCTCAATCCAGACTTCCGGGTAATAAAGCCCGTTTGCTGACGGGGCCTTAAAGGAGAAGGTGACAGGGAGGGACTGGCCCGGGCCGAGGTTCCCGATCTTGTCATAGTCCTTGGTCAGGACGGCAACACCGTTTCCCTCGAGATGGACATTGTCGATGTTGACCGTCATGTCCGTGGTCTTGACAACCGTATAATCGTCAGCGGAGAGTTTTCCGGACTTCTCGATGACACTGGCACTGCCGGCGGTATTCTCGAGTACGACTGTAATCGTCCCGAGACTGTCCGGCATCAGTACCGAGGGAGAGACTGTGTAACTGGTGATCGTTATCGTCGGTGCATCGGCTGCGTGGACCGGGGATACCAGCAGGACCGCGAGTCCGAACAGGACGATGAGCGTGATGAGCGTGCTGAATTTTTTCATGATTTCATTCCGGTTATTTCCATATTCGTTCATATTGCTTCCAGAGAGAGAGAACCAATACCCTGGCTCAGGGTGATCTCATTGACCGCACGTGACGAATTGAACACCGCAGTCACGAACTGATCGCCATCCTGTACAAACCCGTGGTTATCGATATCGCCTATACCGTTATGTACCCTGATACGGGTATTGCTGTCCCGGGGAACACGCAGGGTAAGGTCGCCGACACCGCACTTGATCAGTGCGTCGTATCGCTTACCCCGGTACCCGCCAAGATCGATGATCGTATCACCTGCACCGGTATGGACATCCAGGGTCTCGAGGTTGAGCGTGCCAAGATCGAGCAGGTTGTCACCTGCCCCGACATTCACATCGAGCCGTAACGGGACCTGATCGGTTAAGGAGATCTCCCATCGGTTGGGGGAGTCTATCGCAAACCACTCCTTTCCTTTGTGCCCTTTCTCGTTCATGGTCACGGATTTTATAGAACCATTGATACTTTGTACCAGGTCCGGCTGCCATACAGCGGCGGTTGAAAAAACCGTTGCCTCCATCAGTGCCGTGGCTGGTGCACCACCCTGCAGGGATAATTCCCCGGCGCCGATGGTAATCTTGACATCTCCCTTTGTAGCCCCGTCAAGTGGGATCACGGTGGTATTGGGTGAGGCGGGGGTCGTGTGCCGGAAGGGTGACATGGCCTGACCCGGTTGCGGGGGGAAATCCCCGGAGAGTGCAAGGAGACCGAATCCTATAGCGAAGGATACGATCGTGAGCGCCACCAGCCAGAGGATGACCCGGGTCGAACTGATACCTCCGATCCGGAGGTTACACGCAATGCAGAGAGGGCGTTTGGGTTTCTGATCGTCAGTGCTCATGATTCTTCCTCCGTTCCGGCGATCACGGCGATGTTCCATTTGAGGTACTGTATGCCGATGCGGTAGAAGAACCGTGCAAGGTAGTAATCCCCGATCACGAGCAGGAGTCCGAATGTCGTGATACCGATGGAGAAGAACACTCCCGCCACGGGTGACTGCCAGATCGCGAATGCCGGAATACCCAGGATCTGCAGGACAGAGTAGATGAACGCAGCAGGCCCGAAGATGGCAAACATGATCCCGAGGATGAAAACCACCATCAGCAGGACCACGAGAAGGATGAACGGTATGAGCACAAAGACCAGGTTGAAGAGCCCGAGCCCCAGGGTGGCCAGCACCGCATGGAAGATATTTTTACAGCTCTTTACGTCCTCGGCCTGTTTCACGAGGTGGGTAGCACGGATCTCCCGTGCAACATCCTCCGGTGACCCGAGCGAGCGGAAGAGCTCCTCCTCCGACCGGCCGTCTGCCTTGCCGATCCGGAAGTGCTCGGCATAATCGGAGACGATATCGTTCAGTTCTTCCTCAGGGAGCGTGCCTTCGAGCCGGCTCCGGAGGATACGGGTGAATTCCTGTTCAGTCTGCAGCATCGTTCTTACCTTCCAGGAGCGCATTTACCGATGCCGCAAACCGCATCCATTCTTCCTTTTGTTCATGTTCTTCGTTCCTTCCGGCCTCTGTCAGCCGGTAATATTTCCGTGACGGCCCTCCTGCGGATTCCTGCAGGTAGGTAGTGACGTACCCTTCATCCTTGAGTCGGTGAAGGAGCGGGTATATCGTACCTTCGGAGATATCAATCCGTTTTGAGATCTCACCCACCAGTTCGTAGCCATAGCAGTCCTTGTGGGCCAGAACAGAGAGAACGCAGATCTCGAGTACACCTTTTTTGAACTGGATATTCATGGGATCTCCAACGCCGGTGGCATGCCCGGTCCCCGGCACCACAGGGGTTTTTTCTGCATTGCAGATGTTCGTGATACCGGGGCAGAGTACAGAGGGTAGATTGCCGGGCCTGCGTGTTAAGTGCTTAACACAGTATCTTGCAGTGCAAGGTACTAACTATTGTTGAGAATGCCACGTATATAATTCCATCGTTTTTATTTATCCCACCCTCAGGGAATCACTCACCCCCCATCCCCGATATACTACCGGATCGCCGCGTGCAAACATCTGAGAAGAGTATGAACTTTCTCAGCATGGCGGGTTGTTCCTGTACAAAGGTGAAATACCCATAGGTATAAAACTTACCGTGGGTAACTTAATCATACCAAGAGTATTTGCACAAGACAGGATTTTTTTTCCTGCACGCGCGAGGAACATACGGTATCCATGCCACGCATTATCCCGCAATACAGGGAAGAGGTGAAGCAGAAGATCGTTTTTGCTGCGTTCACGCTCTTCATCGAGAAAGGCTACCATGGTACCACGATGGGGGAGATTGCGGAGAGCCTTGGTGTCACCAAACCGGCACTCTACCAGTACTTTCCCGGTAAGGAGGACCTCTTTGCCGCAGTTGCTGAACATGCGAGGCAGGAGTTCAAGGGGACGCTCGAACGTGCCTATGCGGGCAGGAATATCCGGGACGGAAGCGCTGCGCTTTTCGATGCATTACTGAATTACGTGCCGCAGTTCAACGGCATGTACTCCGAGATGCTGCTCCTCGCCACCCGTAACGATCGCCTGCGCACGGTGCTCGTGCAGGACCGGACCGAGGACATCCGGGTGATCGAGCGCTTCATCTCCCGCCAGCAGGAGACAGGGCTCATCTCATCCAGGCTCGATCCCCGGGTCCTCGCGGTTGCCTGCGATGCGCTGGCCAACGGCCTCCTCATGGATGTCCTGATGGGCATGGACAGGGACGAGGCAAAAACCGTCTGGATTGCAGCACTGGAGCAGATGGTCAGAGTAGGACCGTAAAGTCCGGCGCGGCCGGCGGGCTATTCTCTTCAGGCCCGGTATGGTGCACTGATCCCTTCCCTGCAGGCACTCCGGGGTTCAGCCTTGGCTCAGGACGATAGAGACCACGCTACCTGCGATCCTGGACTCAAGGGAACGTTTCAGTGAGGTGGTAAAGTCCTGGACATCACCCATCTTCTGTTCCGGGTCAAACCCAAGAAAGATCTCGATGTAGATCCTGCTGCCGGACCGGCGCGAACGGACACCGTGGAACTCGTTGTATTGTTCGAACGAGGATGCAAGTTCCCTGAGGATGACAATCTGGAGTTCCTCATCAAGGGTTTTGTCAAAGAGGTCCGGAAGCGAGGAGGAGAACTCGCGGTACCCGGCAAACAGGAGGAAGCCGATAATGATGAAGGAGACGATCGGGTCGATATAATGCGCCCAGTCGTACTGGATGCAGAGAACCGAGAGTGACAGCGCAAAGAGGAGGAGGAGATTGGAGAAGGTCTTGGCCCTCCGCAGGCGCCACTGCGACTCCATGATCGGCGAGGGATCCTGTCTTGAACGGTGCTGGTAGGTATGCCAGTGGTGGTAATCGGCAATGCTTGCGATGATCATGAGCGGGATACCGATATATGCGGCAACCATGTCGAACGCCTCGGGATGCAGGAGCCGCTGGATAGTGAAGAGGACAAGGATACAGATGGAGACTCCCATCACGCTGCCGGTGATGATTCTTGTGAGGGTCTCGAACTTGCCCATGCCGTAATCGTAGGTGAACTTCCCGCCGGCTTTCATCCTTCTGATGATCATGAGGGCAAAGAGGGTGGCGAGGACCTCATTTGCATATTTGAAGACATCGGACAAGAGCGCAGCCGACCCGGAGAGGATGACGGCAATAGTCTCCGGGACCAGGATGAGAAAATCCACGCAGAGACCGCGAAAGACGAGCTTCTCGCGGGACTCTTTCGCACCCTCTGCATCGTTCACGATCTCATTGCCTGCCATGTATGTCTATACACGTAGGGCAGGAATACTAAAAAAAGTACGGGGGGCTGTTCCTGCTGACATGCATTCATGTCTTTTTCAAATGCGATCAGGATCGCGATGAAAACGTTTCAAGCAGAGTCTGATGAAAAAATTTTAGTCAAAGTCCGCTGAAATTTTTCGTGCAGCCACGGGGTTCAGACTTTGCTCTTAAAAAAACAGCGGGCTGCGTATCCAGAAATTGTATCGCATTTCCAAAGCGATGCGATACTGCAAACCTCGTGTCACAATTGATGAGAGGTGTGGAGATTTTTTTAAAATGGACAGTGCCTGTGGCACACACTACCGGTACCCTTTTTTTTCTCCGGAGAAATATGCGCAATATTCCTCCTGGGACATACCGGCTTTATCGATCAACTTACACAACAATCCAATACCGAGGTCCCGTTCGGCATGAACCGGGACTGACAGGTGAACCAGACTTCCCTCTTTTGTCAGGATATGGTGGCTGCCCTCAACGTGGTTCTCAACCCATCCAGCCCGCTTGAATGCAGCGATGTGCTTATTTCCGCCCGCACGCGGAAGTTTAGGCATAATTTATACCGGAAGTATCGACATCGATACTCATGCGGGAAGGCAGGGACGTGATGTGGATCTTACCCGATGCTGTCTTCAACCGGGACTTGATGCAACCGATAATTGCTTCATTGATATTTTCAATTGCTTCCTTGAGAGTGTCGCCTTCAGTCATGCATCCCGGCAGATCGGTACATTCCACAACATACCGCCCGTCTTCATCCAGTTCAATTAAAATTGAGAATTTCATAGTCTGATCTTATATTTACCATATGCAGGGGGCTTCAATAAAGATATGTAAGTGGGATGCGGGAGGTTTTTGGCTGGCTGCGTATCCAGAAATTGCGTGACCTTCCTTACGTCATGCAATACAGTAAACCTGTTTTTGCAATTGATGTGAGGCGGCAGAAATTTCGTGGGGGCGGCGGCGCTTAGCCCCCATAACGCGGTCTACTGTCAATATAGAGAGAGTATAGCCACAAACAACAGTTCGAATAATTGAACATAACGAACCGGCAATATTCCTGCATGGTAAGCGAAGAGTTGAGTGCTTCCCAGATTATTGAGATTCATAATGAAATCATTCAGGAATTTGGTGGGGAACACGGCATGCGGGATCCTGCAACACTAGATTACACCGTTTATCGGGTAAACCGTTCACGCAACATATACAGGAAAGCAGCCATTGCGCTTCATGGAATCTGTACCGGTCACCCGTTTATTGATGGCAACAAGCGATCCGCACTCGTAACCACTGATAACCTCTTAAGAGAACACCATTACAAAATCTGTGCATCAAATGACGATGTAGTTATATTCATGCTGGATGTAGCATCGTACACCCATAGCATGGAATCCGTTGAATCCTGAATAAAAAAGAATACGGTATTGGACGATTAGAGCCGGCTGAGCTTCTGCAGTGCTGAGCGATATTCTATCTTGGTTTTGTTGAGGTTTTCCCGCTGCAGATTCGTGAGATGCTCTGAAGATTTTTTCTCACTGCCCTGCTTCTCTACACTCTTTGCCATTAATATTCATTCATGTTCTGAAGTCTTATTAATTTCCATTGGGAACCCCATCTTTCAACATCTACCTACAGTTCAGGCATTTTTTCGACGGGTTCGGCTTAAAATTTTTATGCACAGCCATGGGGTTAATACCCGGGTCTGGAAAAATGGCTGGCGACATATCCAGAAATTGCGTAGCCTTCCTTACGTCATGCAATACCGCAAACCTGTTTTACACTTGATATGAGGCGGTGGGGGTTTCGGGATCTGGGGGAGGGCGCTCCTTGACCAGCGATAGTTTGACCAGGATGGAACGGATGGAACGGATGAAACGGGATATCGAAATCCGGGCGGATGGGACACCGATGCTCACGGAGCGTGCGGCTTCCACAAAGATTCCGGCTCCTGCTCCGTTACCGGATTCCACACCGGCACCGGTACCGGATATGGCGAATCTGCCGGGACTATACCCGGGGGGATCTGCCCCCTCTTCTGACAAGGGAGGATAACCACCTCTTTTTTAGAGTGTCAGTACTCTCACCTGCCCGGATCGGTAAAAATGGCCCATCCGGGCCTGTAATGAGTCCCGTTTCACTCTTTCGGAATTTCAGCGACCGGCCTGTTTCGGGGGTTTTTGCGGGGAGTCTCACGGGAAATCCCGCATTAGGCCCCGTTTGCTTATCCGGGGATTTTGCGAGGAGAAAAACCGGCCTGTTTAGAGCTTGTTTAAATCGAGGATTGGGTGGGGAGATGAGGTTTGGGTTGTGGAGGGGGGTGATCCGGGGCCCGGCGGCCACTATGGGGGTTTTGGAGGGGTTCGGAGTTTTACGTCGAAGAATCCTTCGGATTCTTCTCATCCTCGTGGTTCTGACGAACCACTCGCACGTCGAAGAACGGGACCGATCTGACACTTTTATCGGATCTTCCCCCTCATCCGACGAGGGAATATAACAACCCCTTTTTTAGAGTATCAGTACTCTCACCTGCCCGGATCGGTAAAAATGCCCATCCGGGCCTGTAATGAGTCCCGTTTCACTCTTTCCGGTTTTCAGCGACCGGCCTGTTTCGGGGGTTTTTGCGGGGAGTCTCACGGGAAATCCCGTTATTGGCCCGGTTTGCTTATCCGGAGGTTTTGTGAGCGAAAAAACCGGCCGGTTTAGAGCTTGTTTTAATCGAGGATTGGGTGGGGAGATGAGGTTTGGGTTGTGGAGGGGGGTGATCCGGGGCCCGGCGGCCGCTATGGGGGATCTGGGGGGGTTCGGCGTTTTACGTCGAAGAATCCTTCGGATTCAGTCGAAGAACTTCGTTCTTCGAAGACGGTTGTCTTCTCATGTCTCAAGTCTGATGACTTTTGACATTCTCCTGCTTCGGGTCTGTTGACCCCCAGCATTCTCCGCCTCGTGGTTCTGACGAACCACTCGCACGTCGGAGAACCGGGGCAATCTGACACTTTTATCGGATCTTCCCACACCTGCGGGGGTCGCTCGGCCGAGTCGAAGTTTCACTTCTCCAATCGACCCTCGCTGATGCGACGGTCGATTCCTGTCGGGGCCTCGCTGGGCAAATTGGTTTAAGGGAGTAACCGGTTCCTGAACCGCCGCGGGGGCGTCCCTCCGGGGGCGGCGGCGTTCATCGTATCCGGGGGTATGGGGGCATCAGCCCCCATCTTGCAATCTGCTCAATACATGCGTTACCCATTCAAAACAACGATGAGTCGAAAGCGTTCAATCAAAAATGGACGTTAACTGTTGCACATACTATCGGTACCCTTATTTTTCTCCGGAGAAATATACGCAATATTCTTCCTGGGACATACCGGCTTTATCGATCAACCTGCACAACAATCCAATACCGAGATCACGTCCGGCATGAACCGGGATTGACAGGTGAACCAGACTTCCCTCTTTTGTCAGGATATGGTGGCTGCCCTCAACGTGGTTCTCAACCCATCCAGCCCGCTTGAATGCAGCGATGTGCTTATTTCCGCCCGCACGCGGAAGTTTAGGCATAATTTATACCGGAAGTATCGACATCGATACTCATGCGGGAAGGCAGGGACGTGATGTGGATCTTACCCGATGCTGTCTTCAACCGGGACTTGATGCAACCGACAATTGCTTCATTGATATTTTCAATTGCTTCCTTGAGAGTGTCGCCTTCAGTCATGCATCCCGGCAGATCGGTGCATTCCACAACATACCGCCCGTCTTCATCCTGTTCGATTAAAATTGAGAATTTCATAGTCTGATCTTATATTTACCATATGCAGGGGGCTTCAATAAAGATATGTGAGTGGGATGCGGGAGGTTTTTGGCTGGCTGCGTATCCAGAAATCACGGGGTCTTTGTGAATTGAGGCAATATCGCAAACCTGTTTTTTTGAGTGTTGTGCGGTGGCGATTTCGTGGAAGAGAGCGGGCGCTCCTTGACCGGCAATAGTTTGACCAAGATGGAACTGATGAAACGGGATGTCTTTGAAAATCCCGATGAACTTATTGCATTCATGCAGGACCTCAAAAAGGAGCGGGAGGGTAAGGGACCATAATTTTTTTCCTCTGACTCCATCATCAGAACGTTCATCGGCTCCGCCCGCGACACTACCTTATCATGCCTGATGCCCGGGAATTGTCCCACAGGGTAGTTGAACTCGCCGAATCCGGTCAATACGATGAAGGCACTCAATCTCGTGAACAAGGGAATTAGACTCGATGGCAACAATGCGAATGTGTGGTATAACAAGGGGATGGCCCTTATAAATCTACAGAAATATCATGAGGCTATCCGTGCGTTTGATAAAGTTCTGAAGATACATCCGCATGACAACCGGGCACGCGAACAAATGGACCTGGCACAGAAGAAAATTATGGAGTTGTGTAGTTTCTCTCCGTCGTCTCCGGAAAACAGATGAAATTGATCAAGTGAGGGACCGGAGAAATATGAGTTGTCATGAGCCGGTCGCGGAGCCTGGTGCGGGTATGGCGAAGATGATCGGTTTTTTGCATTTACGAAGATAATTACGGATCCCGCTGGGAGTGACCGTCATGGTCCTAACCCCTCGGAAGAGAACCTGTCTCTTTCACCAACATCATAATTTTTGTTTCAACATAGTTATCAAGAATCAAATATATTTTTAAAACGTGCGAGTGATTCAAGACAAAAGGCGGTTGTTAATTCTTCGGAACCATAGAATGATTCAAGACCTAAAAACAAGGCTGTTCTCTGCCACGACCCATCTTCAGATTGCTTACTGATAAGAATCTCTCCAAGATTTTTCAGAATACATTCATCATCATACCCAAAATTCATAAGCGTACTCATTGCTAGTGCAATTGTTAGATCATCCTCGAAACCATCAACGCATTGCCTTTCGATTATCCGATTAAAAATAGTTTCCTTCGTTTTATGAAATGAAGTCACGCCATTGAAATAGACACGAGAGATAGCGTAATACAGAAACATGTCGTCTAAATAATAATAATGTGAATCCGTTTCTTTACCTTCTAAAATTGTACCGATTAACCATGCAATAGAATTCTCTGTCTCCCGACAGGAACCTAAATAACAGATTACATTTGCATTAACTACACTGTCCACATCATTTTTATCGTCGGATATTCCCAACCATGTATAAAAAAGACCATCCGTATTTTGATTATGTATGATATGACTGACATTATCTCTCAATTGGATATGGGGATGATTTTTCCGAAGAGAGATCGATGCACAGCAGGTATCATCTAAATCAAAAGGTAACCTTCTCAAATTTCTTGAGCTAAAATATTGGAATAGACCCGGGCCAACCAACTCCTCACTTAAAAAAAAACATGCTTTTTTGATCATTTCATTTACTTCGCGATGATCGATAAAACTAATACAATTAACAATCTGGGAGGTCGCGAATACTGAACTATCGAAATAACAATTCTCTTTCATTTCGCGATAAGGGCAGGCATATACAGGGAATTCCCCGTAGGGTAATTGATGTGAATATAAAAAATTAATACCTGATTGGATTGATTCGTTAAAAAAACGGTTTAAAAAAAATGAATTGCTCAAAAACATATTTGATTAATCCTCTGTTAAAGGGAACCTTGTTAAATTCATTGATGTTCGATTGCCAGATAAGCTTTAGCTTTTTAGAGTTTGAATCGAGTGTAAAATCACCTTTGTTGTATATTTTATAAAAATGAGAATGAAAACAGAACAATAACAGACATTAATAAAATTTGATACCCTACACATAGATCTGAAAAATTATTAAATGCAAGATTGTGAATGCCTCTACTTAATTAAACGGGTGTTACTTCAGAAGTCTTTTAATTATGAATCTATTAATGCTATTGTTAAGGACAAAATGTTGAAAAATATTAATGAAATGCATTTATACGTTACAAGCCGTTGCAATATGAACTGTTCTTATTGCTCTGACGTTATCAAGCGAACTAATCCCAGTGGCAATCCTTTTATGGATTTAGATATTGGAAAAAAATATGTGGAATTAATTTTCTCAAATTCTACTCGTGATCGAATCACTATTGTTTTTCATGGGGGTGAACCTACATTACAGTCGCTGAAGTGGTATCAGCAACTAATTGAATACATTGAATTCCAGGCCCGTAACCATAATAAAAAGGTAAATCTCGCTTTGCAAAGTAATTGCATGAGAATTTCTGATGAATTTATCGAATTATTCAATAAAAATAAAATCATTATTGGTGCAAGTTTAGACGGCCCACCAGAAATTAATGATCTTACACGAGTTAACGGCGAAGTGGCTTTGTCCAATATTCTTCGACTTCAAGCCATAAATCGTCTGGGTGGCGTTATTTGTGTGATTACCGATAAAAATTGTAATGATGTTGAGACTATTTTAAGGTTTTTTGAAAAATGTGGATTGAATTCACTAAGCTTTAATATTTTTTACTCAGTTGGCGAAGGAAATAAATTGCCCCCACTTTCTGCGAAAAAGATCTTTGAGGTTTATAAAACGACATATGAATATATGAGATCCACTTCAGGAAAAGGAGTGAAAGAGCGATCCGTGTCAATTATGATATCGAAATTCCTCAATCCTTTAAGTAAAGAAGAATTGTTGACGAATCTGAATTGCTATTCACCCTTTTGTCATGCAGGTATTTTTAACATTATTTGTGATACTGAGGGTAATTTATTTCCATGTGGTTGTTCTGACGTTTTAAAGTTCAAATTGGGTACAATTCATTCGATAGATAAGCAACACTATGTAAATGTTTTAAAAATGTTACATAAAAAAAGTGAAAAATATGATAAATCATGTAGTAGCTGTTTTGCCAATTCGATTTGCTCCTTTTCTTGTCCAGCATTTCATGAAGAAGACCCCATTACTGAACGAAATTTGTGCGAGGCAACTAAAATATTTTATCAATTTCTTGAGGAAGAGCCACGAGAAATTATTACTGAGATTGCCTCTGGTACAGAATTTTATCGAGGTAAACAGACTCACTGAAGTTGTTCAAAGATATTGTTAGAATATATTACAAATAATCCCCCGATATTTTTTCAAGAAGGTGTACTCGTAAAGTGAGTTTGAATAATTCGCACTAAGGTGGAATCTACTTTTTAATGAGTGTGATGATATTATTTTCATTAACGTAAACGTCACCGACCGCGAATGTTTGTGTCAGTAAACCGTCTGGATCATAATTGGAATTTTGAATCAGGCAATTTTGGAGTATTGCTGTTCCTCCCAATGCGGTAGTGCCCCATATGTCACCTATATAGCTGCATGGAACAGCATTTTTTACCAAGTCTCCGTTAACTTTCAAAATGGTCGATTTACCATCATGTTTGAGCGTGCCCTCACAGATTATATTAGGAGTTCCCAATCGCCACCATTTCCCTTCAAACTCGGGTCGGAATTTTTCCTTCTTATTGTTGCTTTCCATGCTTGAATTGTATTGAATATCAATAATATGTTTTTTTCTATTTAGAACATTAATGGTTTATCGAAAAACCCCACACAGAATTTGTAACTCATGAAATACCCCATTAATACCGGTGGCGACATTCGCTTCACCAAAGATACGTTTCATAGATGAAAAGATACCTTGGAAAAACATCGTAAGCCGTACTCATGACGTAGTCCAAGTTCATTGCATCCGGCTCCAAGGATTCCAAGCACATAAAGCACGACACAGAATAACGTCCAGAATAGACTCGTCGCGGGTACCCCGTAGCAAGGATATTTCGGGACTTCGTATTTAAATTTTTTAAAATAGTTAAATAAAATTATCATTAATAATTTTCTCTGTCAAAAGATCTATTATTAATTTATCAAGAATATCTGCCATATCCGCTGGGCAGAACCCCGGTGAATACGCAATCCCTATGTTCACAAGGCGTTCGTATGGTATTACATCCAAAATATCACGTATTTTCCCCCGTTGTTTTTTTGTCCATTCATTTAATTCAATTTCATTTTCTTGATTTCTCTTGTTAAAATTTGCATTTTCATCAGAGTTATCGAAATAGTCAAAATCGATATCTAACAAAAAGACTGTATCTGATTCCTTTAAAAGCAATTCACGAAGTTTACTTGGATTTTTAATTACATTAAATTCAATTTCAAAAGAATTGTCAATAATTGGCAAAGCATTGAGTCGTTTAATATTGCTATCTAGTGTATCAGAATGACTCCAGTCTAATCGAAGTCCACAGGGATTTTCCATACCCTGGACAAGACCTGGGCTTTTTTCTGGACATAACCAAATGAGATGAGACACTGGTAATAAAAATAATGCCATTGTTAAATAGGAGCCGATCTCGATTGCGGCACTTTCTATAGCTTGAATAATTGTGGGTATTTCGGCGGGATTAATGGAATTACCAGTCCATCGATCTATGAGCTGATTATCTCTACGTATTACATTAGGGCTTCCTAAATCGTTATGGGAGTCCACATGAATTAGCGTAATTTTTCGATCATGCATTTTTAAAGATAACCAGATCTGTAGAAGAGCGGAATGGTGATTTACAAAAATAATGTCAAAATTAGCTAAGCGAATAGTTTTCTTTATTATAGAAAGTTGTTCGCTATTTTCGATTTCTACGATAGCGATTCCGTTATTAATCTGTATGGAATTAAATCGATGGACTTGGAGTTCTCGATAGAGTACTTTTTCCACATCATTCAAGGGAATAGTGAAAGGAATGTGAAATTTACGAATCAATTTGAACTCATCCTTCGAGGCCAAATTCATGTAACGCATTATCGATAATTGCTGGTCCGAGTTCAAGTCCAAGTGAACGTCCATTGTCTCGACAAATTGTTAATAATTCCTTGGATTGAGTCCAGAGTTTGGTGAAAATTTTATTTTTTTCAAATTGTCGAACTTTAATTCTGCCCTCCGAATCTAAACTCTGAATAAGAATTTCATAAGAGGGTTCTGTAGGTACATTTCTTAGAATATCATTTATTGAATCATCGATATCGTAGAGAAAAAACAATGCAGATGCATATGATCTGGCCCAACCAAGAGTTTTAGAATCCTCTCCAATACTATCTAAAAAACAAAAACAGTAAGGGATACGTTCCGGATATTTTATTAGTGGCATTGGGCATGAGTCAGGTTTTATAATTTTATTTGTTTTTCCATCAACTTCATATAATGGTCGGTTCATCGCCATTGAAATGCTCACAGATTTCAACCATGCTTCGTCAAAATCTGGTTTTAATGATAATGTTTTTTTAAGATTTTCACAACGCGAGAGAAAATGCGAATACCAGAAATGTGCTTGCTCGATATCCCAAAAACCCGAATCGCAATCAACAATATCATCGATAAATCGACCAAGAAGACATGATAATAATAAATACCGTGCTATTTGCGGTTTTTTGAGTAAATTTTTCCGCCCATATACAGCTTCAAGAACTGGTAAAGAAAAGCGATACATGTACATATAATGAAGATACACAAGAATGTGTTCTTGATCACTCCAAGATGTATCATGTAACTCTTTTAATGTTTCAGATATCTCGGAATCAATTATTGGTGTAAATTCATCAAGCCATCTATGTAATTCCGGTGATCCATAAATAGGGAATACAAAATATCTCCGTGTGTATGATTTATTCATGGATCAATGCTCCGTTTCGCCAAGTAACGGGAAAGGCGGATCAAGCATCTTTAAAAAATTAAAAATTTTTTGTCGTAATTGTTCATCTTTTGCATAAGACAACGCTTTGGAGGCAAATCTATACGCGGTGGGCATATCTCCCAACGATTGCGCCGCAATCGCACCCAAGAAAAGAGATAGTGGCGATTGAGATCTCTGACTAGCACTTTCAATCTTGTCGAGTGCTGCTTGATCTTCATCAGAACTTAAGAGATTAAAAACTTGTTCTGCAAGGTTTGAGCTCTCATTTTGTACAGCCGGTTCTCTCCATCCTAAACATCCTCCCTGACAACGATTTGATAAGAAATCTTGACAGTAAACACATTCTGGAAAAATTCCAGTCCCCATTAATAATGGCTGATCTACACATTTCTTAAAAAAGTCTTTAATTTCCGATTCTGTAGAAAAATCCGTTATTCTAGCTCTACAAAACTTAGACGTCGAAAAGCAACGAATCACATCAAGTTCTGGGGTTACGTCAATAGGGGGATTACAGGTTCCGAGACTTGTTACGGTTTGAGGATGGTATTTAACAAGCCACGCAAGCTGTTTTTCATTGAAAAAACAGAGGGGTAAATGGCAGTCAAGGGTACATTGTAGACCTAATTTTGTGGCCGTATGTAACATATCCATACAACTTTGTGATAACTTTCGGAAATACTCTGGAGATACAATTTGAATTTTCGATGACCCTGCAGGATTTGCGACGGTCCACCGAAATCTCGTTCTACCCATATCATAAGATAATTGTGGCATGAAACTAGTATTGAAATCAATCCTCCAAACATTGAAGCCGAGCGTGACATCAAAACCATTTCGAATAGAATAATCAACATTTTTTAAAACTTGAGCTGCATCTTGATGAGATTTATAATCCCGCACCTCATTAACATTAAAAAGTAAGCTTCCATCATCAGGATGGATTTTTTTAAATACGTCCGTATGAACAAGGCCTCCAGTAAAAATCATCCGTGGAATTCTAGGGCATTCTTTTTTAAAAATATCAATAATTTCTCGTATCTGTGGATGTAGAAATGGCTCACCACCGAGCAGACCAATTGAATTTACTCCTGCGTCGTTACACCACGCTGCCAATGTTCGAGCACCTTCTAAATCAAGCAATTCTTTATCAGAGTGCTGACGCTCATCAACCTCAAAACAATAAGGGCAACAATTCAGGCATGTTCGAATAAGGATAATATTCATTTCTCGTCTCCAACTTCATTTTTGCAAATATACCTCAACATTATGGATTACGCTTTAACGAACTAATCTTTTTTTTATTCGCTATATGTTATATGACAATAAATCGGAACAAAAATAAAAAAATCTGAAACCTCTTACATTCAAAAGAGGGATATTCCTTTTTATCTTTTAATGAAATTGTATTTGAATATTAAAATTAGAATTCTTTTCGGAATTAGGAACCCCGGCTATATTTAGTATAAGCCGAATAACCTGATTTCGCACTGGCTGCGGTAGCGAGAGGTTGATCGCGAGTTAGTAAATCCATGAACTCATTAACGGTTGGTAAATTGCTATTCACAGACCGCTTCTTTTGTATCTCATTCGTCGTCATTATCATCAGGAACCTCGGTTATATTCATGATAAACCGTATAACCCGGTCCCACACTAGTTGCGGTAGCGAGAGGTTGATCGCGAGTTAGCAAATCCATGAACTCATTAACGGTTGGTAAATTGCTATTCACTGACCGCTTCTTTTGTATCTCACTCGTCGTCGTTATCATACACCCCTCCATTTAATTCCAATATAATTTCTATTCTGATAAATGTTTTTATTTTAACTTGTCTTTAACATTAGATTCTTTTTCTTATAACCCGAAGTAGACAATAAATGATTTAGGGAAAATAGGGGTTGTAAATTTCTTTTTATTAAAACACTTGAGTAAAGCAAGTAATAAAGATTTCAATATTTACTTTTTTGAGATCTTCTTTTGTGACACGTTCACCCCGACCTCGCGCTGATGCACTCGCCCGGTGCGAACGTGGGCCGCTGCGGCCTGACAGCCCCCCCTCTCATTCTATCGAAAATCGCGTGTTCGATACTGGCAATTTCATTATCGATTGTTTCACGCAATCCACACAATAAATACTGCTAAATATATGTGTGGGTACGCAGTGCGGGAGTAATTTGCATGCGCCGTCTACGATTTGAAGCCCTTATAACCCCTAAACCCGAAACTTTAATATTCACATAAACCCATGATGCTCCGAAAAAGGTGAGGAATTTGAGAGCACAAACCAAATAACCATCACTTATGCGTGAAGTAAGCCCGTACCCCATCATCCCCAACCGCATCGATCTTCACGAACCCGACCCGCTCGAACTGGACAACCTTCCCCAGTTCTGAACGTACAGCAGGTTCGCAGGCACCGGACATAGTACCCTCCTGCGTGAGGAGCGTGCAGGGCACGGTTGCCTGTGCCGGGAGCCACTGGATGATATGCGCTTTTGCCGCACGGGCATCGGCCAGCGAGTCCCCGCCGTACGAGAACGAGGGGGTGTCGCCGTTCCACGCGATCTTCACGTTGAAGAGGTCCTTGAGCCGGACCATGGCAGTCCCGGGTACCAGCTCGGCCCTGCGAAGGAGCACGGTGCCGGTGAACTCCAGCGTCCGTGACCCGCGGGCTGCATCGCTCGGGTGGAGGAGGGCATGGGCGGTGTGCGCCGTTGCCCCCTCGATGCGAGCCTCAACCGGGGCCGGAACGAAGAAGTACCGGTTTGCGGTCGGGTCAACGAGCTTCTTATTCTCCGCGTAAAGGTTGTCCCACGAGAAGGAGATGTCAACGTCGCCGATACCGATCGCGATCATCGCGTTCTTCACCGCTTCGGGCAGGATACCACGGCGGGCAAGGGCACGGAGCGTGCCGAGCCGGATATCGTCCCAGCCGGAGTAAGTGCCATCATTGATCCCGGCCCGCATCTGGGATGTTGAGAGGACAACGCCCTCAATCCCCATCCGCCCGTAGTGACGGTACACCGGGACATTCCAGCCGAAGTGGTCATAGATGTAGCGCTGCCGCCGGGTGTTTGCTATGTGGTCCTTGCCCCGGATCACATGCGTGACACCGAGCAGGTGGTCATCGGCCACCACCGAGAAGTTCATCAGCGGGTACACGTGCGCCGTCACCTTCGGGTGAGGGGGATAGTCGAGGATACGGAACGCGGGGAAGTCCCGCATCGCCGGGTCGGGGTGGTTGAGGTCGGTCCTGATCCGGACCGATGCCTCGCCCTCCTTAAAACCATGGTCGAGCATCCTCTGCCAGAGTTCAAGGCTCTTCTCAACAGGCTGGCTGCGACACGGGCAGGCGGTCTTGTGCTGTTTGAGCTCCTTGAAATGCTCGTTGTCGCAGGTGCAGACATATGCCCCGCCCCGCTCGATCAGCTGTTTGCAGAGATCGTAGTAGACCGGGAGCCGGTCGCTCTGGGTGACGACTTCCGTTATGCCAAGGCCCAGCCATTTGATATCTTCCTGCACGGTCGCGTAGGCCCCGGGGTCCACGCGCTTTGGGTCGGTGTCTTCGATACGGAGGATGTACCTCCCGCCGTACTGCTTCACGTAGGCATCGTTAAGCGCTGCTGCCCGGGCATGGCCGATGTGGAGCGGTCCTGACGGGTTGGGGGCAAACCGCATCACGACCCCCTTTTCTGCTCCCTCAAGATCCGGAAGTCCCGTCTTCTTCTCGTGTTTCTCCGAGAGTGCCGTGATCATCTCCGGCGCCCTTGACTGGAGCGTTGCGACCCGCTCTTCAGGAGAGAGTTTGGCCACGTCCGCGATTGCTTCCTTTGCAAGGGAAGAGACCTCCTTTGCCCGGCTCCGGAGCTCCGGGTGGGCACCCATTACCATGCCGATGACCGCGCCTGACTGCGGCACGCCGCCATGCTTCACCGCGTTCTGGAGTGCACACAAAAAGAGGAGTTCCTTTGGATCGTCCCCTGCCATTCTAATGACTCCGGGTAACGAAGAACTCGCCAACGTCCATTAAGAGCTGCCGTTCCTTTGAGGCCGGGAGGATCGAGAGGTGCCTGTTGCTGTCGGCAACCAGGTCCGCGGCGATCTTCTTCACCCCGGGTATCACGCCAGACTCGGTTAGTTCCCGGATCGCCGTACTGATATCAGCGGGGGAAAGGTCACGCTGGTATTTCTTCAGGTCAAGGCCCTTCTCCCGCGCCTTGATCATGATGAGGGTCTGCTTGCCCTCGCGGAGGTCCGAGGCCTGGTCTTTCCCGCTCTTCTCGGAAGGGGTCAGGAGGTCGATGAGGTCATCCTGGATCTGGAACGCAACACCGGTATTCTGGCCGAAGGTGTAGAGGGCATTCACCTGTGCCTCGGTACCCCCGGCAAGCGTGGCCCCGATTCCTGCGGCTGCAGCATAGAGGACACCGGTCTTCATCCGCACCATCTCCCTGTACTCGGCTTCCGTTACGTCGGTGCGGTGCTCGAAGGACATATCCATGTGCTGGCCCTCGCAGATATCGGCACAGGCACGGGCAAGCATCGTGATGGCACGGACCTTTGCATCGTCCTTTGCCGTCACGAGGCTGATGTGTTCGAAAGCACGGGAGTACAGCACATCGCCGGCAAGGATACCGGTGGGCATGTCCCATTTCGTGTGCACGGTCGGGACGCCACGGCGGAGGCTGTCATCGTCCATGATATCGTCATGGATCAGCGTGAAGGTGTGGGTCACTTCAAGGGCAAGGGCGGCCTGCATGAGATCCCGCGAGCTGCCCGGTTTCACCGCATCTGCCGCAAGCATGACGACAGCGGGGCGCAGGCGCTTGCCTCCTGCTGCAAGGAGGTGGGCGGCTGCATTGTTCAGTTCACCAGCCTTGCCGGCATAATCGCGGTCGATCATGCGATCGATCTGCTCTGCAACGGATTTCAGATACGGTGAAAGTTCTGACATAAAATATTCCTCTTAATTGATCCTGATGCGCTGGCCGTTCCCCACCAGGTGGACCGTGGAGTGAGGCGTGTACCCCATCTCGCCGGCAAACTGGGTGTAGGCCGCGGTCATCTTCAGGTTCCCGTGGGCGGGTACGATGTGCTGGGGGCAGAGTAGCTGGACCAGCTCGAAGTGGTCCTCCCGGTACGCGTGGCCGCTCACGTGCAGGTCTTCGAAGACCCGGACACCGGAAAGCCCGAGCCGGGCATCCACCATGTACCGCTGGCCGGTGTTCATGGGACTCGGGATCACGTTCGCCGAGAAGATGACCTTGTCGCCGGGCCCCAGCTGGTAGGGGGTGTCCCCGGTCGCCATGCGGGTAAGGATCGAGCCCGGCTCGCCCTGGTGCCCGGTGACGATGGGCAGGAACTTATCTTTCCCGTCCTTCATCATCCGGCGCAGGGTGCGGTCGACCGTCCGCCGGTTCCCAAAGACACTCGTGGTCTCGGGAAACGAGACGAGCTTCATCTGTTCAGCGGTGACGGAATACTTTTCCATCGAGCGGCCGAGCAGGACCGGTTTCCTCCCGATCTCGTGGGCGCATTCCGCGATCGTCTTGATGCGGGCGATGTGGGAGGAGAAGGTCGAGACGATGAGCGCGTTTTTATCGTCCTCGTAGCTCGTGATTGTATCCCGGACCAGGTCCCGTGCGATCCGCTCACTCGGGCACCGTCCCCGGCGGTCGATATTCGTGCTCTCCACGATGAGGGCGAGGACACCTTCCTTGCCGATCTGCCGTAAGCGGGCAAAGTCCGGGGGCTCGCCAATGACCGGGGTCCGGTCAAACTTGAAGTCCAGCGCATAGACAATTGCGCCATGGGGGGTATGGAGGACCGGGGTCACCGTGTCGATGATGGAGTGCTGGGTGCGGACAAACTCCAGGACGAGGTCCTGCGAGAGCGTGTACCGCTGCCCGGCCTTGAGCGCTAAGAGCTTGTTGTTCACAGCGGACTTCTGTTCACCCGCAATCTGCTGGCGGATTAGTTCCGTGGTATAGGGAGTGGAGATGATCGGTGCATTGTACCGGTGTGCAATCTTCGGGACCGCGCCGATGTGGTCGAGGTGCCCGTGCGAACAGACAATGGCTTTTACGGACCCGTCGATCCCGTTCAGCAGGGTATCGTCCGGTATTGCCTTGATCTTGATCAGGTCAAGGGCGTTCATAGACTCGATCTCCGCGTCCTCGTGGACCACGATCTGGTCCAGGCGGAGCCCCATATCAAATATGACTATTTCCTTTCCGCAACGGACGGCGGTCATATTCCGCCCGACCTCGTTGTATCCGCCCACTGCAATAATTTCTATTTCCATGTTGTATCTCCTGTGTGTCTGGTCCACGGGTATTCTGCTAAAAATTCCCGTTCATTGTGGTTATTCGTTTACCGCCGGATCCGTGCCGGGTTGTCCTTGTCGATCTGCTGGCGTGTGTGCCCCGTGAGGTAGACCGGTGCCTTCCGAAGGTCGGTGATCCGTGCCGACCCGGTCAGGAACATGGCCGCGGTCAGCTCCCGGTGGATCGCATCGATCGTCCGTGCAAGGGCCTCGTCGCTCTCCATCGCCGGCTTCAGGAGCGGGAGGGCCATGCCGCAGAGATCAGCACCGAATGCCAGTCCCTTGGCAATGTCAAGCCCGCTCCGGACACCGCCGGAAGCGATGACCGGCCCGCCGGTTGCAAGCACCTCGGCAAGGCTGACCATGGTGGGTATACCCCATACTGAGAAGTCCTGCCCGAGGGTCCTGAGTGCCTTGTCCTTTGCACTGGCACCCTTGCCTGCTCGCACCGCTTCGACCGCGGCCCAGGACGTCCCGCCCCAGCCGCCGATATCGATGGCCCCGACACCTGCACCCCAGCACTTCCGTGCCGTGGCCGCAGAGATCCCGCACCCGGTCTCCTTGACAATGACCGGGGTCTTGAAATTACGGCAGAGTTCCTCGATTGCGGCAAAACAGCCGACCGCGTTGTGGTCGCCTTCCGGCTGGATCGCTTCCTGTAGGAAGTTTAAGTGAATGGCCAGTGCGTCTGCACCGATCATCTCAACGGCCCGTTCCGCCCATTCGATCCCATGGTCGCGGAGCTGGACAACCCCGAGGTTGGCTACAAGGAAGGCATGCGGCGCTTCATCGCGAACCACCGCAAACGTGTCTGCAAGTTTTTTGTCCTCAAGGGCAGCCCTCTGCGAGCCGACACCCATGCCGATCCTGAACTGTTCTGCTGCCCGGGCGAGCCGTACGTTTACGTCTTTTGTCCCGGGATGTCCCCCGGTCATTGCCGATATGAAAAGGGGGGATGAGAAGGTGTGGCCGAGGAACCGGGCCGAGAGGTCGAGTTTCCCCATGTCGCATTCCGGCAGGGCATTGTGCACGAACCTGATATCGCCAAACCCGGCGTCCCCGCACTCGACATCCTCCTCTGCGCAGATCCGCAGGTGGTCGAGTTTCCGCGACGATGTCAGCTTCACCTTGTCTCCCATTCTTCTCACTCTCCCCGAACAATCGTCCCGCCATGGGCGGACCCGCTAAGGAAGTCCGCCACCCGCGAGACATGAAAGATATCCGACCCGATCCCCGCATCCGCGAGGCCGAGCAGTTCATCGATCTTCCCTCTCATTCCACCGGTAACATCGGTATGCTTCGAGTCTCCGATATGGAGGGACGCGATCGTGTGCCGGGTAATCTCCGGCACAACGCGTCCCTCATCCAGCACTCCCGGTACATCGGTGGCGAGCCCTACGCGGCGGATCTGTAATGCAGCCGCGAGATATCGCACGAGCTGGTCGCCCGATACGATACAGGCACCCCGGGAGAGGTCCATCACCACGTCGCCGTGGATCACGGGGACCATCCCCAGTGCCAGCATCTTCTCAAGGTGCCGGCACTCGAACGAGAGGAGCCTGCCGTTGTCCGCAACCGCCACGTGGAACGGGTGGACCCCGGCTGCCGCAACACCCTTTTTGCGGAGTGCTGCAACGACCGCATCGTTGAGCCCGCTGACCGCCCGGTGCGTGACATAGATCCCGTCGGTCTTCCCGCGAGCGGCCCCCACATCGAGGTGATACCGTTTTGCCTCAGGGTGCCCGCAGGAACCGGCACCATGGATAATGACGATCCCTTCCGTCCCTGCCTCCGCAACTGCCGCGGCGATAGTGGCAAGGCTTTCCCGGTTGATTGCGCAGTCGGCGCTCTTATCAGTAAGTATGCTCCCGCCGAGTTTTAAAATTACCCCATCAGACATTTTTCTCCTTTCGCACGCCTTCCGTGTCAATGCTGGTGATGATCGCCCGTGCATCGCAGGCCTCGATCGCACCCGCGACCCGGTGCTTGAGCTGCCTGGGGCAGAGGGCGATCATGCTCCCGCCCCCGCCGGCTCCCGTGATCTTCGCGCCGAACGCTCCTGCGGAACGTGCCGCGAGCACGAGCCGCGAGAGCTGCGGGTGCCCGACACCAAGGGCATCGAGGAGCGCGTGGTTCATGTTCATGTACCGCCCGAGTTCGCGGGGGTTGCTGAGGTGGTGGATCGCCGCGAGGCTCACACCCTGGATCGCATCCAGCACCGGGTCCACGATCTCCGGGTGCTTCTTCCTGAGTTCTGCCACCAGCTCAACCATCTTCGAGGTGCTGTGGGAGACGAGCGAGTCACCGATCACGAGGTGTATGTTCTGGGGGGGGAGCCTCCGTCGCGAACCACCCGAGATCAGGACGATGCCGCCATACGTGGAAACCGTGGTGTCCGTGGGGCTCGCCCGCCCTTTCTGCACGGTCTTCTCGATCTCGAATGCCATGTTGGCAATGTCCTCGCGGGTCTTGTGGAGAGAGAACTCGTCATTGATGGCGGACAGCGTTGCAACGGTCACTGCAGCCGATGACCCGAGGCCTGACGAACTCGGGATCTGCGAATTGAGGTATACACTGCCCACGACGCCCATCGCTTCGAAGCAGCCATCGATATAGGGGGACTTCGCCTTCGTGGCATGCCGGGTGTTCCGCACCGTAACAAACACGCGTGGCTTGATTGCCATCGCTATGCCGGGCTTGCCGTATACCACCGCATGCTCACCGAACAAAAATACCTTGCCCGGCGCACTCCACGTTGCCAACCTAGATCACCGCAATACCGGCATATCCCACGACCTCGCGATAGTCGCCGGTTGTCTCACCGCTCGTCGCATACCGGATCAGCTCAGCCGCCTTTGCCCCAAGGCCGGCACAGGCAGTCACCATCGCGGTGATCGGCCCGTACCCGCAGGCCGTGACACGCCGCTCTTCGATCCGCCGGTAGAACTCCCGGGTATCAAGAGTTTTCAGCGGCTCGATCGCGTAGAGGTCGTCGTCCCTGGCCTTCTGCTCCGGCACATAGTGCGAGAAGTCGCTCGATGCCACGATCCTGACGTCCCGCCGGGTCTGCCGGATTGCCGTGAGGATCTTCTCGCCAAGCCGCAGGGCACCCGCATAGTCCTGCTGCCCCATCATCACCGGAGCAATCCGCGCCCGCGGGAACCGGTACTTGATGAAGGGGACCTGGACCTCGATCGAGTGCTCGTCCCGGTGTGAGAACTCGTCCGTCTCGATATCAAGGGCCCTGACGAACTCCGCGTCGGTATCGACAACGCCGAGGGGGGTCTCCCACGGGACCTCGGAGACACACGTGAGGTACCCGCGGTGCGACGGCCCGATCACGACAAAGGTACCCGCAAAGTCCCGAGGGAGAGTCGCGAATGCCTGGGCGGCAACCTGACCCGAGTAGATGTACCCGGCGTGGGGTGAGACAATGCCGAACGTATTCCCTGCCTCCCGGGCTTTCGTGCCCGAGAAAAACTTCCCGAGCAGCTGCTCCAGGTGGGAGGGCTCACGCGGATAGAACATGCCAGCCACTGCGCATGAACGCATCATCATCAAATCAACCCTCTGGTGCTCCTCGTATATCCAGATATCGGTTGCGGGAAAAAAGTGAGACCGGAGTATTTTAGAACTCGGTCTCGAAGTCTTCAGCAGTGAGGGCCGTCGAGATACCGCGGTGCCTGAGCATCTCGCGGGTGAGCAGGAAGTAGATCATCGAGAGCGCCTTCCGGCCCTTGTTGTTGGTGGGGATGACGAGGTCGACAAATTTCGTCATGTTGTTGGTGTCGCAGAGCGCAACAACGGGGATACCGCACTGGACCGCCTCGTTGATGACCTGGGCATCGCCGATCGGGTCGGTGACGACGACAACCTCCGGCTCGATATAGGCCTGTAAGACGGGGTTGGTCAGGAGGCCCGGGATGAACCGGCCGGTGGCGGACATGGCGCCAATGGTATCGGCGAACTTCTTGGCCGGGTACTGGCCGTACTGCCGGGAGGTGACAACGAGGATGTTCGGGGCCTCGTACTGGTTCAAGAACTTGGCAGCGGTCTTGATCCGGGCGTCGGTCTCGCGGATGTCGAGGATATAGAGGCCATCGCCGCGGACGCGGTAGATGAACTTCTTCATGTCCTCGCTCTTCTGCTGGGTGCCGATGTGGACACCGGCTGCCAGGTACTCCTCGACGGGGATGAGCGGTTCTTTCAGTTCAATTTCCATTTCATTTACGTGGGTCATATCTGTTCCTCGATGCGAATCAGTTCGTTCAGTTTTGCAATGCGTTCCCCGCCGACAATACCGCATTTTAGGAAAACGCAGGAGAATGCAGTGGCAAGGTGGGCAATGGTGGTATCGGTTGTCTCGCCGGACCGGTGGCTCATCACCGTGTCCAGTCCGTGGGTGTGGGCAAGCTGCACTGCATCGAAGGTGTCAGTGAGCGTTCCCACCTGGTTGGGTTTTATTAAGACACAGTTTGCGGCATCCCGCTCGATGCCCTGCAGGATGCGGTCAACCTGGGTGACGAAGATATCGTCACCGCAGACCAGGCAGCGGTTACCGATCTGGCTGTTGAGTTCGCTAAACGCGTCGAAATCGTCCTCGTGGAGGGGATCTTCCACGTAGACAAGGTTGTACTTGTCCACGAGTTCTGCAATGTAGGCGATCTGGTCTTCGGTCGAACGGGCGGTGGAGCGGTACTTGTACTCCTTCCCGTTCCACATCTGGCTCGACGCAACGTCGATACCCATATCGACCGAGACATTCATCTCGTCTGCGACTATTCCGGCCGCTTCGGCAATGAGCTCAAATGCGTGGGCATCGTCGATCTGCGGTGCCCATGCACCCTCATCACCCTTGCCGGCGGCTTTCCCCTGTTTCTTTAAGAGTTCCTTCACCGTGTGGTGGACGGCCGCGTTTGCGAAGACTGCCTCTTCTGCATCCGCCGCATCCCCGGGGACGATGAGGAACTCCTGGATCTCGGTCGCGTTTGCCGCGTGGGCCCCGCCGCCGATTACATTCCCGAGTGGGAGCGGGATCTCCTTGGCAAATGCCCCCCCGAGGTACCGGAAGAGCGGCATGTCCATCGATGATGCAGCGGCCTTTGCGTTTGCAAGCGAGAGGGCAACAGCGATATTGGCGCCGATCCCGGAGAAGTCCGCAGACCCGTCGATGTCACGGAGCTGTTCGTCGAACCCTTCCTGGTCACAGGCGTCGATACCGATGAGTGCAGGGAGCACGTTCTGGATCGCATTGTCCACGGCTTCCCGCGGCGCCCTGACTTTTGCCTCAAGGGTGCCGGTACTGGCACCGCTCGGGGCCGCCGACCTGCCAAAACCGCTTGAAGTATAGACATCCGCCTCGACGGTCGGGTTGCCCCGGCTGTCAAGGATTGTCCGCAGCTCGATAACCTCAATGATCGTCATAACGCCCTACTTCCTCTTTACCGTAATGGGGATGGTGTTGTTGTTGTATTCCTCGATCGCAATCTCAAGCGGATCGATCCGTGTCGTGGTGATAAGTAACGGAGCACCCATTGATATCTGCAGAGCCCTTGCTCCAATGATCCTAGCCCGTTCATACCGGGTATATGTCTGCGTCTGCATTCTCGTCCTCAGGTTGAAATGATTTTTTTAAATGATTTTTTTGGATTTTCCTTGTCTCTTGAATGGGGTCGCTGAGATTCGAACTCAGGTCACTGCGTCCCGAACGCAATAGGATGGTCCAGGCTACCCTACGACCCCGCGTTCATCATGTCAACTGCTTTTACTGGTACGGGTTGAGCTCATCAATGATCTCTTTGTGCGTCAGGAGCATCCGCCGGCAACAGTACCGGGAAATATTGAGATCGTCGAGGATCTTTCTCGGATCCTCGCCTTTCTCTCTCCTGACCCTGAACTCTTCCCATGCTGTGGAGATCGGTTTTCCACAGGTGAAACATCGTACGGGTATCAAGATATCTGACCTCTCATCATATATTCTGGTTTAACGATAAGACTTTTGGAACTTTGCACGTGCACCTGAGCCGTGCGGTTTTTTCGCTTCTTTCTGCCGGGAGTCGTTGACAAGCAGCGTCCGGTCATATGCCAGGTAGATGTCCTTCATCGCAGGGTCGTTGTGCCACTTGATGATGCCCCGGGCGAGTGCCGTCCGGACCGCTTCTGCCTGTCCCATGACACCGCCGCCGGCAACGTCAATGATGACATCGATTCCGTTGACCGCGTTGGGGATGAGGAGGATCGGCTCGGCGATCTTCATCCGGGTCGTGTCAGAGCCGTATGCCTCGAGAGGAACGGAGTTGACCCGGATCACACCTTTGCCGGCCTTTAAGGTCGCCCGTGCGATCGCCGTCTTGCGTTTTCCGCTTGTGTTGATGATCTTTACCATGATGGTCACCTTAGAACTTTGCTCCGAGGAACGTGCTCACTGCCGCGAGCGTGACGTGGTTCGGGTTGTTCAGACGGTTCATGTGCGCCTCTTCAGGCACTTCCATCTCTTTTCCGACAAACTCGACCGGGACGCCGACATAGCACTTGATATTCTTCATGGCCTCGACGCCACGGGGGCGCTTGTAGGGGAGCATGCCGCGGATCGTCCGCTTCATGAGGTGGTCCGGCCGGCGGGGGACAAACGGTCCCCAGCGGTTGCCGGAGGCACCGCGTTCCCTCTTGTGCCGGTAGTTGGCGAGCACCCGTGCACGACTGCCGGAGATGACCGCTTTTTCGACATTGACAATGGCAATCTCTTCACCGGCGAGCCCGCGCTGTGCGACAAGGCTTGCAAGGCGCCCGATAATCATTCCATCACCGTTGATTATGGTAACCATGTCTTCTTCACCTCAGGATCCGGACACCGCTGCCTTTCGGGTTGTCCCTTATGAGCTGCTCGATTGTCATGCATTGTCCCTTCGCGTCACGGATCTTGCTGGTCGCCGATGCTGAAAAGTTCAGCGCCGCGACTTTCACGGACTGCTCCAGCACACCGCTGCCCAGTACCTTTCCCGGGACGATGATCGTCTCGCCGTTCTGGGCATAGCGGTTGATCTTGGACAGGTTGACCTCGGCATAGTTCCGGTTCGGGGTCTCGAGCCTGCTTGCAATCTCGCGCCAGATCTTCGCCTCATTCTCGCGGCCCTTGTTCTTCAGGAGCGAGATGAGACTGGTAAGACGGGGGTTCGTCTTCTCTACAATTCTTGTCATTTCTTTTCATCCCCTGATAATTCGCCAAGCTGTTTTTCCAGCTCGTCTGCCCGCTCCCTGATAGACAGGAGCGCACGGTTCATGATCTCTTTTGCCGGCAGCGACCCGTCGCCCTCGACCACGAAGATAAATCGGTCGGGTTCGGCGGTTATTTTTATTGCCGGTTCATCCCCGATACCGCTCGCAAGGCATGCCCGTTCACAGAGCTTGCACATGGAACAGTCGGGAAGTTTTCCTTCTGCAACCTGGACTTTCTTGCCCTTCGTTTCGAGAATTTCGCGGGGGCACTCCTCGATGCACATACCACAGGCATCGCAGACATCGCTGATCGTAATGACCGGGTGGTTCTTGTACCCGCATACGAGCGTTGGCTGCCATTTTGCGTGGGCCTTCCCCGTGTTGAGGATGGCGCGTGCCTCGATGACAAGTTTCTGTCCTTTCGTGAGTTTCACGATTGGGATGTTGTCATACACCGGCGCTGCGCCGGGGTCCTGGGGGATGAGGTCACTGGAGGTGACCGTCCGGGGGCCCTCGACGCTGAGGGTGTAGGTGGCCGTGCAGCCGGTGCATCCGGCACCACCGCACGAGCAGGTGTCCTGAGTCGAATAGGTCGTAAGGTCTGTCTTGATGGGAATGAGCCCGATACGGTGGGCCAGCATCTCGTCGAAGAGTGCGCTCGTGTTATCGTAGATGCGCACATCCTCGATCGCGAGGGTGGGTACTTCACCGATCATTGCCCGCCTGAAGGCGTTGGCAAAGGCCGTGCTCGCTCCCGAGAGCGTGAATCGTGCGAGGGAGTCGTCCAGACTGGCGAATTCGATCTCCATCACACTCTCCTTCCACGCCGGCCGCCTTTCGTGCGGCAGGAGTCGTGGGGGATTGGGGTGACATCTTCAATGCGTCCGATGCGCATGCCCGCGCGGGCAAGGGCACGGATTGCAGCCTGGGCGCCGGGCCCGGGGCTGCGCTGCTTGCCGCGGCCGGGTGCACGCACCTTGACATGCACGCCGATGATACCCTTCTCGCGGGCATTCTGGGCCACGTTCGAGGCCATCTGCATTGCTGCATAGGGGGAGCTCTCGTTCCGGTCCTGCTTGACGACCATACCACCGCTGCTCTTCGTCACGGTCTCCGCACCGGAGAGGTCCGTGACGGTGATGATCGTGTTATTGAAGGATGCAAAGATGTGGGCGACGCCCCATTTTTCCTTGTCATTAGCCGCCATTGTCTATCTCCTCCCTCGTCCCTGGTACCCGCCGAATCCGCCGGGTGCGGGCTTGGGGTTGGATGCTGGTTTTGCGATCCGGATCTTCTCTGAGTGTGAGTCGGAGACGAACGGAGAGGTGCCGTAGTAGCTGATCTGCGACTCTTCAATCCGGTTCACGCTGTAACCGGGGATGGTGACACGCCGGTTGCCGATTGCAATGTGGCCGTGGGTGACCATCTGCCGGGCCTGCTTCGGCGACCGTGCGAGTCCCTTCCGGTAAACAATGGTCTGCAGGCGGCGCTCGAGCTGGGTCTGGATCTTGAGCGCGAGGACATCTTCGATATCCGCGTCAGGTCCAAGGAGTCCGTTCCTCTGGAGAGAGGTGATGAGCTCTGCCTTCTTCGTGTCGTAGAGCGCTGCATCGTGAGCACCTGCACCGTGAGAGAGCAGGCTGCGGGCACCCTTGCGGTACTTGCGCAGGTGTTCCTGTGCCTTCCAGACTTCACGCTTATTCCGGAGACCGTATTCGATGACGAGACGGGTCTCGGACTCGATACGGGACTTCTCCCACGGGCGCTTGGGCGTCTGGTAAGACTTGTGGTTCTTGCCTGGGTATCCCATGATCAGCTACCTCCCGCAGTCTTCCGCTTGACACCGACGGTCGTTCCAGTCCTTCCGGTCGACTTGGTGCGCTGTCCGCGAACCTTCTGGCCGGTCTCGTGGCGGATGCCACGGTAGCAGCGGATCTTCCTCATCAGGTTGATGTCTTCATCCTTGGTGAGGGCGACGTCGCCACCAAGCAGGTGCTTGGTCTCTCCGGTGTACACGTCCTTCGGGCGGTTTGCCATCCAGGTCGGGATCTTTCCGGAGTATTCTTCAACAGCGGTGCGGAGCCGGTTTACCGATCCCTCGTCGAGGCGGCCGAGCAAGGCATACTCGTCGACCTTTGCCATACGGGAGATCACCGTTGAGGTATGCCTGCCGACACCCTTGATGCCGGTGAGGGCGACCCTCACGGACTTGGTACCGTCCAGATCGGTGGTGCCAATCCTTACGAAATATTTTATGTCTTCTTCCTGAGCCATCCAATCCCCTCGATTGTGAGACTGTCTCTTTTAGCGCTGAGGGGGAGATTTGAACTCCCGAGTCCTTTCGGACACAGGTTTAGCAAACCTGCGCCATACCAGGCTTGGCTACCTCAACAGAGGAATCTCGCATCTTACTACAGACACTCGCAGCAGATAATCCGCTGCTCCATGAATGGTGCTTTATTATATGGTAGGGTTGGGGTAATAAGTGTTGCGGGGGAGTCAACTGTGAGCGGAGCGAACTGTTGACTTGAGAAGAAATCTGAAGGATTTCTTCGAATTAGTGACCCTTCCCAGACGGGATGGGGCGAACTTAAAGAGGAATCCCGCAGCGATCCTTCAAGTGACAAGAGTCACGACCGTAGTGAGAATATTTACTGTGCTGATCGGGTCGGTTAATTGCTTACTATCTAAGTATACGTGTATGGTATTTGACAGCGCCCGATCAAATTAGATAGAAGAAAAACGTCTTGACATCCAAAAAAACTTCTTTTCTTATTAGATTTCTTATTCATCAATATTCATATCGTCTCTCGCTCTGAAGTTCTTTTTTACATTTTGAACAGTATTTCCTCGTTTTCATTTTTCCGCCTCCGCATCGTGGGCATATTCTTTTATCGTCATTAATTTGTTTCTTAACTTCAGCCTTCGCTATTCGTTCTTGCTTTTTTATCTCTCGTGCTTGTTTTTTCTTAACTGCTGCATTTTGTTCAGCTTCGCGTTTTGCTTTCTCTTTTTGTTTTTCTTTCTCAATTGCATTAAAAATTTGATCGATATCGAGATTCAAGAGATGTTTCTTCACCAAATTATGGAATGTATCTTTGTCCCATAATTCAATTGGAGCGTTCTGGGCTTGCGTGATTGCAGGTTTTGTGTAATATGACGTTGTAACAAAAATACACTGAGTCGCATGATAAAAATTCATACTGCCTAAAAGTTGTTGTATCAATTTATTTCCAACAAGATTTTTTTCATTATGCCTTTTACATTGAACCGCAATGATTTTGTTTCCTTTTTTTGCAATAATGTCAGTACCATAATCTCCAGTTTTTTTTGTTACTTCGGTCTTGTATCCCATCTCTTGCAATAATCTGGCTACGAAATGTTCAAAGTCGAACGGAGACATATTTTCAAAATTGTTTGCCAGTCCAATTTTGATCTCTAGTAATTTCGGGATCTCACTAAAGCTAACCCATTTTCCATCAAATAATTCAAATCCGGATTTTTTTTGAGTTCTGATAAATTCCATTTGGGCAATAGTATCATCGATTTGTTTTGAGATATCCCGAATTCTTCCGTCATCTCTCTCTATGAGTGTTTTAATTTTTTGAATATCATTTTGGATAACAATGTAATTATTTTGAAGATCAGAAATCACGGTCTCGATTTTTTTATTTCCTAAAACATTCCTCACAGACTTTAAGGGTCTAAGCAGGCTTGGTTTTTCATTAATTATCTGACTTTTTTTCATCTCAATTTCTTTTAATAAGGACAATGAATTAGCTTTTTTGCTCTCAATTAACTGAATATTCTCGATTTTATTCTTCTCTACCGACTCCAAATTCTGACAATAAGTATTTTTTTGATGTTCTAATTTTTTTAATAAATTATCACTATCAGAATTGATTTGCATTGTTCCCAAGTAAATGACATTGATAGTATTCATCTTTTAATTATCGTTGAAAAAAATAAAACAAATTTAACCGTAACCGCCCTAGCCCTAACCATTGATATAATGTCCCAAAACGTACACCCCTCATACGAGAAATCCACTATTACCGATGTAAACCTGGATCCAAAAACTGGCTCACGGTTCAGCCACATCCGCAGTCAGGCCAAAACCCCGTTTTTGTGTCCAAATACTGCTAAATACCGTCATTTTCTATCGACGTGAAAACAGGCCGGACATGCTGAATTACCGCGTCATTTTCCGGAATTACCGCTTCCCGGGTGGCCTGATCCCTCCCGGGGGCAGGGAGTCTCCGACGGAGACCCGGGACCTGAAGAGAGTATCTCCTCCGGCATCCTTGATTTATTGCTTCTCCGACGTGAAAAGGAGTTTATATACTCCTGGCAGATGCTCTACCCGATCAGAAAAGGAGATGGGAGGTTCCAGATCGCCCCCCTCTTGCGCCACCAGTCCCAAAAGGGGGACGGGGCGCATTGCGATGACACGAGTAAATCCGGTAAATCTTTCTCAAGTCTTGAGATTATTCCGGTAATGCCTGTGTCATCGCAACCGGGGGAAGACCGCCGTTGCCACAGGCAAGGGGGGTCTCGAGAAGATGCGAATGCATCTTCGCTGTGCCCACGCAGCGGGATCCGAATGGTTCATCTGAACCATGAGGATGAGAAGAATCCATCAGGATTCTTCGAAGCGTGCTAAAGAAGTCGAAGAACGCTGATGCGTTCTTCTCCAGCCAGCGGTTCCTTTCAGGAACCACCGTCTCCCCCAAGAGCGTCAGACCTCCTCTTGTCCTTTCAGTTCCGGAAAAAAATCCCGAGAAAAACCGGAAAAGGATCCGGATATATTTTTCCGGTTCACGAAATCTCCCATGACCCAGAAAATTTTTCAAAAATATTTTTCAAAAATTTTTACAACCCGCCCCCCTACCCCTACCCCCCAATCACCTTCCCATCCCTCCCAATCTCCACAATCTTCTCAGCAGTCACCCGGAAGAACCGCCACGTCCCGTACCTTGACCGGAGCCAGAGCTCGCACGAGACGGCCGTGTCCTGGGCAACCGAACGCAGTCGCCGGATCTTCTCATCGCATTCGCGGGCGATCTCCGCGAGGAGCATCCGGATATGTTCCGTATACTTCACGCTGATAAAAGCCGATGGCTTCGTTCCGGTGATCGTGAAATCGTACAGCATCTCCGGGCCGCGCTCGGCCATCTGCACGGTGCCACGGACTTTCGCAATCGGGATCGCATCGGCGAGGGTCTGGTGTGCACGCGGCCCCCGGCTCATGCGGCACGCTCCCGCACCAGTGTCCCGGCCGTGGCCGGTGGATCCGGATGATGCTCCGGATTGGAAACAAATATGCAACCCATATGACAGAAGAGAATGATAATTTTCGTGATATATTATTATGATTTTTCAGGTTCCTTCATGGAACCCGGAAGTTATACGAAAGCCGGGGAAAACCTCCGCAACATCCGGTGTTGTCCCGGGACAGCAGGATTGGATGGTTCCCCCTTCACACAACCGCCAGCAGAACCACCAACCGGCATACACCGTGCGAAAACTCTTATGGAATAACGTAAGACATATCTTACTGATTACCATGGACGTTGCCATAACCAAAATGAGTTCCAAAGGCCAGGTGGTCATCCCTGCCTCGATGCGAACCGATCTTCCCGAAGGAGAGAAGATCCTGATCATCAGGGAGGGGGAACGGATCATCCTAAAACCACTTACTGATATCGAGCCGGCACTACGGGACGACATCCTGTTTGCGGAAAAGACAGAAAAGGCATTTGAGGAATATTCAAAGGGGAACTTCACGAAGAAAAAAGCTGGTGACTTTTTCGAAGAGATGGATTCATGGTAACCGTTGCTTACCACCCTCGCTTCGAAAAGACGATCCGGAAGATCAGCGATGCCCGGCTCAAGGAGCATGTGAAGCAACAGATTATCAAAATCATAGAGAATCCATCGATTGGAAAACCGATGCGGTATTGCCGGAAACAGACCCGCGAGGTTTACGTACCCCCGTTCCGGTTATCGTACTGGTTTGACCGGCGCAAGGATACGATTGTCTTCCTCGAACTCTATCACAAGGATGAACAGTAGTTCCCGGTTCCGGTTCACGGGTAAACCCACAATCGGATTTGCGCGGTTGTTAACCTTTTCTCCCACAGATTACCCCGCCGCCATTACAAACACCAGTCCGGGCATTGTGCAGAGCGGAGTCATGGGCAATTACCTGGCAGAGACATCCGCCCGGTCCCCCAAAAAAATATTGTGAAATCGTACCGGTCCGGTAGCGGGGATACAAAAAGTCAGTACCCGATGACCTTCAGTTCCGGTACCTTCTCGAAATGCCGGTCGCAGGTGATGATCTCGCCATCATGACATAGGGTCATTGCCCCAATGACTTCATCGAAATCCCCAATGGGGTTCCCCGAAAGACACAACCCGGCCGAAAGCCTGCCGAATACCGGAAATATCATCTCATCGAAAGGGAGTATGGTGAACAAGGCAAGTATCTGCTCAGCCTTTTCCACATTCCGCCGGTTCTTTGAGATGTACGCTCCCTTGAACAATTCCATCGCAGTGATGGCGGTGGTGGAGAGCGCGATCCCCTGCATTTCATATTCGTGGTAAACGCTGAGCGCGGCGGGATCGCGCCTCATCATATCGATCAGGAATGATGTATCAGCAACCGGCATCAGAACTCAACCTTACGGAGCTTCGCCTTTCGCATCTCACGCGAGACCTTCTCAACAGAATCCGCAAGCTCAGTACAATCTCCAATCTCCCTGAGGACCTCAGAAAGTTTCTTCCGCTTTGGGTAATGCTTCACGATCACATCGGAGAAACTCGTCTTCTCATCACTCTTGAGACTCTTCAGCCGCTCATACGCCTCTTCAGTGATGCTGATGGTTTTGGTGGCCATGATCAGTTCTGTGTATGTATGTGTATTTAAAAATAATCGCGGCAGGGATTTGGCAGATCCCCCGCACATCCCACCGCCAGCAGCAGTCCAAGTGTAACGCGGAGCGGGGTCATGGGGTAATCATCATATCAGGATTATTTATGTATGGTCACGGCTGATTGGGCAGAGCCAGATCCCCCCGGCATTCTGGAATATGATGTTGTTCCCTGAAACAGAGGGAGACAACTGGGGGAATGTTCCTGAAGGGCAGACGGGCGATTCAGTGCCCGTGGTAAGATCATACAGATGACTGTCCTGTTCCGGCACATCGCTCCCCCGGAACTCCCATGACGTCCAGATCGCAAGATTGCCGGACAGGGAAAAGCGGCCAACATTTCCCGGTGAACTATAGTTCAGTACCTGTTCCTGACCCGTGGTAATATTATAGAGATGCACCGTTGAAGGCACCGCCACTCCGGCATCACCCCAGAGGACCCGGTTATCGTGGATATAAGGGGGCGATGCTGAATTATTGACGGGTACGGCATTGATCTTCCTGACCGATCTATCGGTGATATTGTAAAGGAAGTAGTCTTTGTGATACGGGCCATTATCGTTCCGCCCATCCTCCCAGACAATCAGATCATCATAAATTGAAGGATAATTCTGGGGGGAGGGATCGGGCAGGATGCGGGACTCGGTCCCGTTCCGGATATCGTAGAGAAATATATCATAGTGATAGAAACTGTCTGCAATCGTGACATTGTAATTATCAGGCTTTGTACTGTCCTGCCATACTACGTAATTACCATGGATATCGGCAAACCGCGGGCTCTTCGGGTTCGTGCAGATACATGTCCTGTTTCCTGAAGATATCTCGTATAAGACAAGGCCATTGGTCTGGTCTCCGGAGACACATTCCCCCGTATCGGCCCAGACAATATAATCTCCTGAAATTTTCGGGGGGCTCAGGCCAAATGGTTCAGCATTGATTTCCGTAAAGTTCCCTGTCGAGATGGTATACAGGGTAAGTCCACGCTTACCATTGTATACCCACGACCACACGACATGATCACCATCAATCATCGGTGATTCCATGCCAATAAGCGAGGGTCCGGTCAATCGGATGATCCCGGTCTTTTCATCACGGTAATACGAATGCAGGTACTTTTCCGAGGGATAAATATCTGTGATGTCGGGGTGCTGGAAATCAATCGCGTCTTTTGCATTGTAAATGACATGCAGCACCGAAGAAGTGTCTTCCCTGAATGCTTCCTTATCAACAGGCATGATCCAGTATGTGTCATCATCCAGTGTTACTGAACCGACAATAAACGAGGTAGGACTGATCGTAATCAGGACAGAACTGTTCGTTTCGTTCTGTAATACCCCGGAATAGGATTTGAAACCACTATCTGTATTCACGGATGTCAGCTGCGTTAATTCCGCCAGATACTCTTTCCCGCTGATGCGGATCCCGAGTGTCCTGGACGATTGTATTTTACGAAGGATGGCACGGGAATCAAATTTCACTACATCATACCTGCTTATCTCAGGGAACAGGTTCAGCAGGGCCGGATCATCGACCCCTCTCATCTCCAGATCAGAACCGGATGTTGCATCCGGGACAACAACCGTTGTACTGCCGGGAATTTCAAGTAACAATTTACTGTTCTCATCGACACATCCCGTTGCGAGCAGCATAGCAACCATCACAAGAACAAGGGCGAACGTAACACGGAGCAAAGTCATGGGGCAGTCACCGGTGTCTGAGAATAATAACCTGAACAGAAACGTTGGTTCCATCAGGTAAATATATTGTGAAATATTTTTTGTTTCGCAATGATTACGAAACCGGTAGGGTAAAACATCTTAAATGGTGAGTCCCCAATTTTTCCCGGGTGTACATCACCCATCAGGTTACCTACACTATTTTTTATAAATTGCCGCCATACAATCACCGGAATAGATCATACGGGCGGATCGTTCCCGGATATTCCGTGAGGTGAAACCAATCGTGGATGTTGGAATATTATTTGACAATGCCCTGACGTACATCAGGGAAGGCATATACCGGCAGGGTGGCCGGTGGTTGAAACTGATCCTGGCAACGATTCTCTTAGGCATCCCCATGGCCGGTTACGTGATGCGGATCTACCGTGGCGCGACCCCTGCACCGGAAGTCGATGACTGGAGAAGCCTTGTTGTGGATGGTTTAAAACTCGTAATCGTCAGCCTGATTTACGCAATCCCGGTTATCATCCTTTCCCTCATCCCGTATGCGATGGTTACTCTGTCCGGCACGACAAGGGGACCTGCCGGGAGCGTTACATACATGGATCCAGGAACCGTAGGCGCAAGGATTGCCGGATTGCTGCTCCTGATGCTGATCATATTTATCCTTGAAATTATCATCGCGATCCTCCTTCCCATCGCATCCATCCGGTTTGCGAGAAGCGGACGGTTCTCCGATGCCTTCAGGTTCGGGGAAATCCTCGCGTATATCAGGAAGATTGGGTGGATCAACTACCTTATCGCATTGCTTCTTGTCGCCATCGTGATCGGTGTCCCGATCTTCATCCTCTACATGATCGGTCTCTTTGCCGGCTTGGCTGTAGCGTTTACTGCAGGGGTTAATCCCTACCTTACGCTCGCCCCGGTTATTCTCATCCTCATCATACTTGTCCCACTCATCCAGACGTTCCAGGCACGGTTCCTGACGGAGGTCTACGACAGCGTGCCGGCTGCGGCAACGGGGACCGAAGACCTGGCAGCGCCACCGTCCCCTCCTCCCTCGTGATTTTTTGCATTCATGGAGAGGTTGCCGGGTAGCGTCCTGATTCGGTGGGGTGGAGGGGGGCGGACGGTGTACTTCCGATCCGCAGGAAACCGGAGCCCTATAGAAATCTCCGTCATAATTTTCCATTTTCACCACGCTTCATCAGGCAAGCGTCCATACAAAGTACACCGCCCGACCCCCCCTCACCCCTCTGCATTTTTCCGGAAAATACTGGCAGTTTTACGAAGTAAATGATCAGATGCCCGAGGGTCATGGGAGGGGGGTCGGTGGGGATAAATATGCAATCGCCCGCCACACGCGGTTGGTACGGCTGATCGTATAACTGATAAAAAAGAGATTCCACCTTACCCGAGCTCGAACGTAGTAACGCCAAAGATCTCGCCCAGCGGGAGCGGGACTGACTCTTTTGAGGAATAGAGCCGGGCGGTATAAAAGACGGGGTTCATCTTACGGTCCTGCACAAGAGCAACGGCATCTGTATTCGGGACCGGGATATCGAGATAGAACTGCTCGCCGGGGATCCCGGCAATGAGCCCGTCGAGGATACGTTCCGCGGTTGCCCGGTCTTTTGCAAAGAGCGGCCCGATCTTATGGCCCGTTTGGCACACCCTCCGTACTCCGTACCCTGCGATCTTCCCGTTCTCGTCCAGCTGTGCAAGCCCGTAGTGTCCCGTACGGGATATCCAGCATTGGAGGAATCGCTCCCGTCGGGCCGGAAAGTGCGCCGTGTCATAGTCAGCCAGCGCATCGAAGCCCACATTCAGGATTGGGGTGAGCCCGTCCGGCATCTTCCCCCCGCCCGTCCCTTCGTACCGTGCATTGTTATAGTGCAGGAAGAGCCCGCTGTCCTTCTGGTACTTGTCCACCATCGCGACAACGCCGTCATAGCCAACAATCCGCGAACCCGCATGGCGCAGCGCGTGACGGTAGAGCTGCATGCCGATACCGTTCGCCCGGTGGAACGGCTCAACGATGTAGAGGCCGGCAAAGGCAAACCGGTCATCGTAATTGACTATCGAAACCGTTCCCACGATCTTCCCGTCCGCTTCGGCGCAGAAGAAGCCATCCGGGTCCACAGGCTGAAAGCATTCCGCATCATGGAGGCCGGGGTTCCAGCCTTCATCTGCAGCCCACGCCATTGCCGTCCCGACTTCCTCACGGGACATGGTCCGGAACTGTACCCTATCTTCCATGGATTATCCTCACCGGGTTATTGGCACGCGATCTACATACACGTGACGGATCGGTGGAGGAGGTTCCTTCAGTACACTCAAAAGTCTGTATATCCCGTCCTCTATCAAGGATATCACTGCACCTGTGCACCGGATATAAGAGCCCGGCGGGATTCCCTGGGCGATATAAATGGTGATCCCGTCAGATGTGGAACCATAAAAAAGAGAGATGAGCTGGTCTCCCGGATCAGAGCGCGTTGACGAGCGAGCGCCGGGTGATGACACCCGTGAGTTTGCCCTTCTCCATCACCGGGACGGAACTGATGTTCTTCTTCAGCATCAGGGCAATTGCATCGGTCACGTTTGTCGTCCGCTCCACGAAGATGAGCGGGGCGCTCATGATATCCTTTACCAGCATGTTCCGTATGCGGTGGTCCTGGTGGTTGTCGCCAACCTGCTTGCGGAACTCCCGCATCGCAACCGCTACATCGGTCTCGGTGACGATCCCCATGTACTTCTCATGCTCCGTGACAACGAACCGGTGGATCTTGTCGTCCAGCATCCGGCGCCGGAGGTGGACAACGCGTTCATCCGCCTCGATCGTCAGCACCTTCTCAATCGCGCTCTCGATCCCGTCATCGGGCTGGAACGTCTTCAGCAGGTCCCCGGCGGTGACCTGCCCGATGAGTTTGTGGTCGGCATCGTACACGACCACGAGCTTGTATTTCTGGAGGAGGGGGATCAGGACGTTGATATTTTCATCGGGATAGACGCTCGTGAAGTCTTCCTCGACAACGCTCGCCACGTGGATCGCTGTCGGGGCGAGGCCGGAGTTCTGTTTGCTCCCCAGCTTCTCTGCGATCGCCTGTCGCGAGACCGTGCCGATCACGGTGTTATTATTGACTGCTATCAGGGGGTCGAGACCATCGGCAAGCATCTTATCGAGCGCTTCGGTGATCTTGGCTGATTTTGCTATGGTTGCGGGTTTTACCATTACGTCTTTGATAAAAACTTCTTTTGTCATTTCGCCACTTCCTTTATGATATCATCGCGTTTTACTATCCCTGAGATTGTGCTGTCCTCCATGACAACAAGGCTGTTGACATGGTGTTTTTCCATCAGTGCAATGGCGTCCGGGAGCAGTGTGTCCGCAGTGACCGTGATCACGGGGCTCGTCATCAGGTCTTCCGCGGCAACCGGGGGGATCACCATCAGGCCCTGCCCGCCCGGCCCGTCCGCCGTTTCCCGTCTCCGTATGGTTACATCCTTTCCAACTACACCTGAAATTTTGGGTTCGTCTTCATAGAATGCCAGGTTCGTCTCGGTGATGATACCCGCAAGGGTACCGTCATCCTCCGTCACCAGCACCTTGTCATTGCGTTCGCGCATCACGCCGACCACGTGGTCGAGCGAGTGGTAGCGGCTGACCGTTGCCACATCCTCCATCACGCCCCCGACCGGACACGACAGTGCCCGGATCAGGGCGGATTTCATCAGATCGGTCTTGGTCACGATACCGGTCATTACACCTTCATCCACTACGGGGACGCTGCTGATGTTCTTCTTAACAAACATCCGTGCGATCTCCCGTACTCCTGTGTCTGGTGCGACCATGACCGGACCTTTGGTCATGAGCGCCCCGACCGGGATCCGGTCGGGGGGGCGGCGGCGCCATGCAGGCTCTCCCTGCCGCAGCCGGTAGGCGATATCCTTTTTCGTGATGATCCCGACAAGGTTCACGCCTTCCATAACGGGCAGGCGGGATATCTTGTGCCGGACCATCAGGTTCCGGGCATGCGCCACGGTCGCATTGGGGTCGACGACAAAGAGCGGCGAGACCATCACGTCACGTGCATACACCGCGATCACCCTCCTGCAAATGCCCGCACCAGGTCGAACTCGGTGACGAGCCCGATCAGGCGTGAGCCCTCGATCACCGGCAGGGCCCCGATGTTCCGGGAGAGCATCTCCCGCGCCACTTCGTTAATGGTCTTCTCAGGAGTTGTCGTGAAGAGTTCGCCTGCGATCAGGTTCCTGACCGGCAGGCCGGTCACTTCGGCGACATTGCCGGTCGTCATGCGGGAGAAGACCTCGCGGCTCCCGAGGTACCGCATGATATCCGTTGCCGTGACGATCCCGTAGAGCACATCGTCGCTCACGACCGGCAGGCGTCGGAAACGGTGTTTCGTCATGTCCCGGGTAACGGTAGCGATCGGGCAGTCCGGTGCTGTGACGCGGAGGGACTGGCTCATCACGTCCTCGACATGCAGCGGGCTCCGTTCGGACCCGAGCACCCCGAGGAGATCGCGTTCCGTCACGATCCCCGCAAGTACTCCCTCCGTGTCGACAACCGGAAGCCCGCCGATCTTCCTGCCGACAATAACCTTAACGGCATCGCTGATCCGTGCGTCGTGGTCGAGCGTTACGAGCTGCTGCGTCATGATCGAGCGGACGCTCTCGTTGACCGCGGCGATCAGGTTGCCGTTGTGCCGGACCTGGACGAGCTGGTACTTGTCACCCCCTCCCATGAAATTGATGATATCGCCCGAGGTGACGATCCCCCGCAGTTTCCCGGTGCCGGCATCCGTTACGGGAAGCCGCCTGAAGCCGCACTCCGTCATCCGCCCCACGGCCGCCATGATGCTCTGCGTCGGCGGGACGGATATGACATCGCGGGTGGCGATCGCCATGATCTCTCCTTCCTGTTCCGAGATGTGGGACTTGAACTCTACCGGCCCACGGTCCTGTTTTCCCTGCATCTTGAGGAGCCGGTCGCCCTGTTTGACGCTCCGGCCATTCTTTTGCATTATTACCTCCGATAAATCAGGTATCACTCGTGTCCCGGGGCATTTTAGCCCGGGTATATTCAGACATCCACGGGTATCGTGTTCGTATCGTGTCGTTCAGGCAAGTGCCGCAAGGACATCGTGGCGGTTGATAACCCCGACCAAGTGTTCCCCGTCGGTGACCGGCAGGAGGCTGACGTCATGTTTTACGATCAGTTCGGCCGCGGCACGGACCGGCTCATCGGGCGCGATCGTGACAACATCGCGGGTCATCACGTCCCCGATAGCCGCACCGCTGTGTTGCGCAATTGCCGACCTCACCCGTTTGTGACTGATGAGGTCGCGCCGGGAGATGATCCCGACAAGCCGTTTCTTCTCCACCACCGGAAACGCCGAGAATCCGCTGTCGATGATCAGTGTGTACACCTTCTGGAGCTCGTCAGCCGGGTTTGCAGAGACCACCTTTCCCGACATGCACCGGGAAACGGGGCCGTGCAGCTCGTTCCGGGATATGATGACCGGAAAGAGGTCGGCAAGGAGGATCCCGCCGACCACGTGCGTCTTCTCATCTACCACGGCTGCACTATCCGTATGGTACTGCCTCATCGTTCTTGCCACATTCTCAATCGAATCATGGGGACTTATCATGGGCGCGTCCCGGACAAACCCGTCAATAGTCACGTTCGACTTGGTTGCGGTCACCCGCAGCCCGTCCGTGATGTCAATATAGCCGAGGAGCGTCTTTTTCGCATCCACGACATAGACTTCACGGAACCGGTCATCTCGCAAGATCTGCCGTGCCCTGGTTATCTGGTCGTCTGGTTTCAGCACAGGGATCTCAACGATGAAATCCTGTGCTGTCCTCATCTGATATGGTCCTCCTCACGACAGGACGGGCAGAGCAACACGCTGTCCACCCGCTTAAGATCATCAGACATCTGGCTGCAGCGGTCGCATACGCCCTGCTCGACGATTTCCTCGCGGTTGATCTCGATGAGGTCCGTAAGGAGTTCGTTGAGCTCGTTGGAGACGGTAAGGAGGTCCCGCACGGTCACGATGCCGATGACTTTCTTGGTTTCATCGACGACCGGCAGCCTCCGTACTTTATGCTTCACCATCATCCTGGCAGCGTCCACTACCGTCTTATCCGCACTCACCGTAATGAGTGGCGTGCTCATGATATCGCTCACATGGATCGTACTCGGCTTGAGATCCTTTGCCACCACCTTGCAGGCAAGGTCTTCCTCGGTCACGATGCCGATGGGCTTCGTGTTCTTGAGGATGATGACGCTCCCGACCTCCTCGCTGCACATGGTTCTTGCTGCTTTCGCCGCGGTCGCCTCAATGCCGATCATGATCGGGTTCTTCGCCATCACTTCCCTGATTGGGACACGGGTCTCGAACCGGATTGCGTTGTTTGTCTTTTTCATGAGTCACCTCCTTGAAGTGCTTGTGCTGATGATTACAATTAGCATACTCCCTTCCCCTTGTATAAATACAATGTGGCCGAGACATTCCTCAATGCGGGACAGTAATATCCGGGCAACGGGCACGCCGGTATTTTGAGCAGGAGGAGGGTCAGGGATAAGAAACATAATAAACTGCGTATTCTATACATTACTAAGACATTATGGTGAATCCTGTGTACCCGGTATACCGGAATACATTGCTTTCCCATCGAGGTGGATAGTGAAGATATTTTATCAGACCTTTGGGACGGTTAAGAAGAAATTTTCCAATTTACTGAACCAGTTTTTCAAGAAGAAACGGACCCGCATCGGCATTTATGGTCCCCCGAATGCCGGCAAGACGACGCTCGCGAACCGGATCGCACGCGACTGGACCGGGGACGCGGTCGGCCCGGTGAGCGAGATCCCGCACGAGACCCGCAGGGCACGCCGGAAAGAGGACATCATCATTTCCGGTGCAAACGGCAATACGGTAACAATGGACATCGTGGATACCCCGGGAGTCACCACCAAGATCGATTACCACGAGTTCCTCGAGTTCGGGATGGAGAAGGACGAGGCGATCATCCGGGCACGCGAGGCAACGGAGGGTGTTGCCGAGGCAATGCACTGGCTCCGCGAGGATATCGACGGGGTCATCTACATGCTCGACTCCACGACCGACCCGTTCATGCAGGTCAATATCATGATGATCGGGATCATCGAGGCCCGGAACCTGCCGGTGATCATCGTGGCGAACAAGATCGATCTCCCGGACGCGGCACCGGCACGGATCCGGAGCGCGTTTCCCCAGCACCCGGTGGTCTCGATATCGGGCCTCCAGGGCAGGAATGTCGAAGACCTCTACGAGACGATGCTCGAATACTTCGGGTGAACAGCAATGCCGCACAAGTGCACGAAATGCGGGCGGGAATATAAGGACGGGTCTACCGAGATCCTGAAAGGGTGCGAGAGCTGCGGCGGGAAGAAGTTCCTCTACGTCAAGGAGGCGGAGCTCAACAGGGATGTGCTCGAAGAGAAGTCGATGGACGAAATTGCTGATGAGAGCAATGAGGAGGTCCTTCTTGTCGTCGAGCCGGAAAAGAAGCAGGTCGAGATGTACGACCGGGTGGAGACGATCCGGATCGTTGCACCCGGATCCTACGAGCTCAACCTGGAGAAGATGGCCCAGACCGACGAGCGGGTCGTGAGCGTGGGCAAGGAAGGCTCGTATATCATTGACCTGATGTCGATGGCAAAGGAAGAACCGAAGAAGAAGCACCGGAAGAAGTAAGGGTGCTGTAAGTATTCTTTCCCAAATAACCCTTTTTTATCGTTCCTATCTCGTTGCCAGCTCGTCGCGGACCCCCTCGTACGGTGCCGGCAGGTCCAGCTTCCGGAAGAACGCATCAGTGAAGATAACGCTGTTCACGATCGCCCATTCCGCACAGCCGTGACCAAGGCATTTGTCCGGGAAAAACGGGCGGTTCGTTTCCGCAAGCGGGTTCGTGGCAAACTTCTTCCGGAGGATCTTTTCAAACTTACCTGTGGTCGTCTCACCACTCTGACCAGGAGCCCCCCCGTCATTGATCACCACCCATTCCCGCCGGTAGTGCATGAGATGGTTGCGGATCTCGACCAGCGATCTGACATTGTCATAGGCCAGGTCGCCCTCTTCGAACGGTGCCCGTCCGGCAATGATGAGAATCTTCTGGTACTTGCCGATCAGCGGTGACCGGTCAAAGTTCTTCTCATTGTTCCACCCGTCCCGGATCGTGGCCATGAGCTGCTCGTGCTGCTCATCAGGAGAGAGATAGGCATTGTCTGCCACGTCCGCGTAGAGCTCGTTGATCGTACATTCGAGAAATGCAACGGAGGAGAGCACGGAATTGAGGATGAAGGCCTCATGCCGGAGAAGGTCGTCCTGCGCGAGGGGGGCAAGGCGCCCGGCCTGCTCGATCCCGTACCCGAGCCGGCAGAGGAGAGCCGCGGACTGGATGTACCGGACCGAGAAGCAGTCACGGAACCTGATTGCCGATTCCTCACTCTCCATCTCAAGAGGGATCTTGTCTATCACGTACCAGCATATTTTCCTGCAAGGGTAAAAAGGGTGAGGAATACAGTAAAGGGATTGATTCAAGTATATAACCGGACCGACTGAATAGTTTTGATTGTAAATGGTCCGGAATTAAATCGGAACACTTATGCTGCCTGATATAAAACCGTATCCAATATGAATATTTTTATGAAGAAAATACTATTTCCCATTCTCCTTGTGATCATGCTTGTCTCTACAATTCTCGTTGCAGGATGCACCAGTGAACAACAGACGGCCATACCGGCCACAACCCTTCCCGTAACATCACCCCTCCAAGAGATATCGACCCCCGGTGCAGTGGATACCAAAGACACGAGCATCGTCCGGATCACCGAAACAGCATCACCCCTTCCGGTCACAACCCTCACCGTAACACAAACCGTCCAGCCGGTATCGACATCCGAGGGAAATGAGGGAAAAGATACCGGTATTATCTGGATCACCAAGACCGTCTCAACCACCCGGACAAGTGTCGGGGAAAATGTGGTCGTTAACGTTACCCTCAAAAATGATACGAAAGACACGGTCGCCGATGTAAAGTTTGATGATCCGGCTCATCCATCAGGTCTGACCGGCTCCACGGCCACGGGAACGCTCACTGAACTTGGCCCGGACGCTCCCTTCATCACGACCTACCAGATTACCGCAGATAAACCGGGGAAATATACCCTTGGTGCAATAACCGCAACGTTCACCGGTGCCGATGGTAACACCGGCAAGGTCACCTCAGATGCGGTAACCATCACCGTGGTATAACCCTCACTCTTTTTTCATCGATCAGACACAGATTATTTCAGATTTCACCGCAGGTTCATGGCCGTAACCCGCGCCGAGCTGACGATCTCGATATCCGGCAGATGCCGGCGCACCGCTTCGATTTCATCGTAGCGGGTGAGAACATCGATGATGCCCGATGCCTTCGGGTAGCGTTTACAGTGTTTTGTCTCCATTCGGGTCGATCCTGTCCGGTATGAACCGTTCCGGCATGGAACCCTTTACTCATGCAAGTATCGGAACCGGGGGGCTCAGAGCAGTTTCGTCTCTTCGGTCGGTTTGGGGACCTTGACGACGAGTACACGGAACACGGCTCCTGACTCATTGGACCACTTGTGGGGGATCCGTGCGGGGCTCTCGACCAGCTGATCTTTTGTCACCGTTGCCTTCTCGTCCCCGATCTCGACAATCCCCGTGCCTTCAAGCACGTAGAAGAAGACATCGACCGGCGTGATATGCTTCTTTAACGATTCGCCGGGCGCGAGCGTGATGACAACTGCCATCGCGTGGGGAGACTCATAGATCTTCCGTGCGTCCACATGGTGCGGGTTGGGGCCCGACACAACCTTTGCAACATCCGTGATCTTCATCATGTTCCTCCGGTATGATACGGGATTATCCATTTTGTACGGGAAGAGGTTTGCGGATCAGGCCATACGGGCTTTCCGGAATAATGACCTGCACACCGGCAGGGGAATGTATATACCTTTATTCGGATTCACACTAATCAGGATGTACTGACAGGGAGTGCATACCCGAAATGGACCTCAGGACAAAACTGCTGCTCGGCATCGGGATCGCACTCCTCGCATCATTCTCGCTGGTCGCTCTTTTCTCTGCCATCTCCATGCAGGACAGTTACCGGGCACTGGAAAACGTGGACATGGAGAAGTCGGTCACAACCACGATGAGCACACTTGAGACCGATATGGAAAACACATATTCCACGGCACGGGACTACTCCGCGTGGAACGCTACCTACCGGTACGCAAAGGGTGAGAACCCGGACTGGATCCGCGAGAATATGGGCCCGGATTTCTTTTCCCGGTTCTCCATGGACCAGGTCCTCATCTTCAACCGCACCGGCAGTCTCATCTTCTCGATGCAGTTCAATGACAGCGCCCTCCAGGTCGAACCGGCACCGGGCATCCTTATCAACGATGTTGAACGGTTCAACATGGCGCTGAACGCGATCAGGTCGGAGACCGGGAGCTACGGCATACTGGAGTCTTCCACCGGACCTGTCCTTATCTCGTCCCATCCCATCCTCACTGATGATTATAATGGCCCGGCCGCAGGGAGCTTCCACCTTGCCCGCCAGGTCGATGCCGGGTATCTCGCGGACCTCTCAACCCGCACCGGGCATACCATCTCAATTCTCCCCGCCGCAGAAGTGTTTGGCAATGCGTCCCTTGCCGGCGTTGCATCACAGTTCTTATCGGGAAAAACCGTTGCCGTCCAGCCCGGAAACCAGGATACAGTCTCCGGCTACATACCGCTCAAAGATCAGCAGTCCCCTGCGGATTATTACCTTGTCGTGACCGAACCACGGACAGTCTACAACACAGGGATGGCAGGTATTGTCACGTTCCTCTCGAGCCTTGCCGTTGCCGGGATCTTCCTCATCCTCTTTGTCCTGCTCTTCGTAGACCGGATCCTGCTCTCCCGGCTCAATACCCTCATCAGGACACTGAAAGTGAGACAGGCAGCGGGGAACATTCCCTCAGCAGCAGCACCGGACGGCGGGGATGAACTCACCCGGCTCGCCGTGACGATCGATCCGGTCTTTGCCAAACTCGCGGAGTCACGGGAACAACTGGCCGAAAGTGAAGAACGGTACCGCACGCTCGCCGAATCGGCCCGCGACCTCATCTTCATCATCGACAAGGACGACACGGTCGTGTATGTCAACACCTTCGCTGCACAGTCCATCGGGCGGCCGCGGGAAGAGATCATCGGGAAGCCCCGTTCAGCCCTGTTCGGGGGAGAAGCAGGGAAGCACCAGCGGAAGTCGATTGAGACGGTCCTCTCAAAAGGCCAGCCGGTCAAGATCGAGAGCACCCTGCCGCTCCCGACCGGCGATATCTGGCAGGACACGCTCCTCGTCCCGATCCGGGACAGGGACGGCACCATCACCGGGGTCATGGGGATCTCACGGGATATCACGAAACGCAAGAGGGCGGAGGAGGCGGTACAGGCATCGAACAAGCGGTTCAGGACCGTGATGAACAGCCTCGATGCACTGGTGTATGTCGCCGACATGAAGACATACGAGATCCTGTTCATGAACCAGCGGGGCCAGCGGATCTGGGGGGGTATTGCCAGAAAGACATGCTGGGAGACGATCCAGTCGGGGCAGACCGGGCCCTGCCCATTCTGCACCAACGACAGGCTGGTGGATGCGGACGGGAAACCCACGGGGGTCCTGGTCTGGGAACTCCGGAACGCGGTGAACGGGCGGTGGTATGAGTGCCGGGATAGTGCAATCGAGTGGACGGACGGCAGGCTCGTGCGCCTCGAGATCGCAACGGATATCACCGAACGCAAGAGGGCGGAGGAGGCACTCTCCAGCGTGAACAAGAAGCTCAACCTGCTCTCGAGCATCACCCGCCACGATATCCTCAACCAGCTCACGGCGCTTGCCTCCTATCTCGACCTTTCCCTCGATTATGCCGATAATGATACCGTCAGGGATTTCATTATCAAGGAGCAGCAGATTGCAGCAATCATCGACCGTGAGATTAATTTCACGAGGGATTACCAGGACCTGGGCGTAACAGCACCGGTCTGGCACAACCTGGCAGGAACGATCACGCTTGCCACACGCTCGCTTATCCTGGACAACGTAAAAGTATCCGTCGGTTTTTCAGATATCGAAGTATTTGCAGACCCCCTCCTTGAGAAAGTCTTCTTCAACCTCATCGACAACGCGATCAGGTATGGCGGGGAGACGTTGTCAGCAGTCACCTTCACATCACGGGATACGGATCAGGGGCTTGTTATCTCCTGCGAGGACGATGGCGCAGGGGTCCCGGACGGAGAGAAGCTCCATATCTTCGAGAGAGGTTTCGGGCACCACACCGGGCTCGGGCTCTTCCTCTCGCGGGAGATCCTGGGGATCACCGGTATTACAATCGCCGAGACCGGGACATCCGGGCACGGGGCACGGTTCGAGATCATGGTGCCAAAGGGGATGTACCGGTTCACGGAGCCGGACCATACAGGATGATCCGGCCGCATACGCTGTATACCTCCCGTATTACGGTACCCTTTATTACCCCTCCCCGCCAATAGTAGGATTAGCACTTTTACTGTGCTGACAGATGTAAGTCCGACGTGCGACACCGCACTGCCTGAACATGGCTTTGGGATTACAGAGAGTCAGTAGCCAATACTGCACTTTTCTGGACTTACGTTTCGTCTGATTAGGAGGCTACACCATGGCACGAATGCATGCCCGAAGAAGAGGCAAGTCATGCTCAGTCCGCCCCTACCGGAAACAGGCACCCGCGTGGTCGAACACCGACCCCGCAGCGATCACCAAGATCATCCTGGAACTCCGTAAGGACGGCGCATCGAGCGCAAAGATTGGACTGGTCCTGCGGGACCGGTATGGAGTACCCGACGTTAAGCTTGCCACCGGCAAGCGCATCGGGACCATCCTGAGAGAGAACAAGGTCGCAACCGAGATCCCCGAGGACCTCCGTGACCTGATGACCAAGGCTCTTGGCCTCAGGAAGCACCTTTCCGAGAACAAGAAGGACCTGCATAACAAGCGCCAGCTCCAGCTGGTCGAGTCCAAGATCCGCCGGCTCGTACGGTATTACACGGGAAGCAAGAGGCTGCCCGCGGGCTGGGTCTACAAGCCGGAGAACGCTGAGATCCTCCTCTCCAGGTAAGTTATCAGGAAATTGTCCACCATGTCCCCGTCGCTTGAATCCGCAGCAGAGACCGTTGCAGCACAGATCCGCAGGCAGGAGTTTGTCGAGGTGCTCGCGCACCACGACGCAGACGGCATCGCAGCCGCTTCTATCCTCTGCCATGCGATGCTCCGTGCCGGCATACGGTTCCGGCTCCGGGTGCGACAGGACGTGAACGCATCGGATCTTTCCGGTGAAGGTGCATACCTCCTCTGCGATATCGGTGCCGGCATGGCCGATCTCCCGAAGACGACGATGGTGGTGGACCACCACATCCCGCTCTTTACGGGGGAGTTCCACGTAAACCCGCGCCTTGCCGGCATTGACGGCGACCGCGAGCTCTCCGCAGCAGGCACCGCGTATTTCGTTGCCCTGAAAATGGGCGACAACCGCGACCTCGCCGGCCTTGTCATCCCCGGCATCATCGGGGACGGCCAGGAGATGGTCGGGAAGAACCTCGAGATCTTCAACGAGGCCGTGGCAAACGGTGTCATCGTGCCGGACCGGGGTTTGAAGCTCCCCGGCCGGGACATGACCGAGCGGTGGTACACGACAACGAACCCGTACCTTGCGAACATCAGCGGCAACGAGCAGATCGTGACGGACTTCGTGGAGCAGGCAAAAGACCCGTCTTCACCCAACAAGCCCCTCATGCTCGATGTCCTGATTTCCAGGGTGGTGCTCGAAGCGGCACCCCAGGCAACCCTTGCCGGCCTGCAGGGCATGTACGGCGACACCTGCCACCTCCAGCGCGAGGTGATTGAGGACGCCCATGCCCTCGCTGCGGTGATCGATGCCTGCGGCAAGACCGGGAACGGCGACATCGGCGCAACGCTCTGCCTCCGCTCCTCGCACGACATCGACCGTGCGTGGGAGATTGCACGGCAGCACCGCGTCCGGGTGATCGAGGCGGTCAAATCCGCCCGCCCGCAGGAGGGGGTTACCGGCGTATACGAAGTGAAGGACGCAACCGTCTCAAGCGACGTTGCCGACATCCTCTGCCGGGACCTCCCCGCGAGCGGCCCGGTCCTCGTGTACGCGAAAAGTGGCAGCATGTGCCGGATCTCCGCACGGAACCCCGCAGGATGCACGGCGGATCTCGGGCCAAAGGTCCGGGAGCTTGCCACAGCCTGCGGCGGGAACGGCGGGGGGCACACCCTCAGGGCAGGGGCAACGATCCCCTGCGACCAGATCGGGAGCTTTGCAAAAGGCTGGCAGGAGGCGCTTGCCGCATGATGCAGATCGCGGGTACCATCACGACCCACCACGCGGATGCCGCATGTGTTGCTGCAGCGCTCTCACCCGACAACCTCCGCAGCATGGAGACGCGGGCAGATGGCGACCGGGTGGTCACAACGATTACCGGCACGCAAGCCCGGTCCGTTATCGCATCAGTGGACGATTATCTGATGAACCTGGCAGTGGCGGAGGACGCATGTTCTCTGCACAGGAAATCCAACAGGTGATATTATGGCAAAGAAGAAACAGGTAGGAAGAAGAGTTGAAGGCTGGAAGGCCAAGAGCTGGTTCAAGGTGCACGTCCCCGACAACCTCGGCAAGGCGTACATCGGTGACACCATTGCAAACGATGCTGAGAGCGTTGTCGGCCGCATCATGACCGCAACGCTCGGCGAGATCACGAACGATTACGCCAAGCAGTACATGAAGATGAGCTTTAAGATCGCAACCGTTACCGGTGACTCGGCATACACCGAGTTCGTTGGCCACGAAGTGACCCGCGACTACCTCCGCTCGCTCGTCAAGCGCCGGAGCTCCCGCATCGACACCATCGTCCCGGTCGTAACCAAGGACGGCAAGAAGGTCCGCCTCACGGTCTGCACGTACACGTTCGCCCGTGCCAACATCTCCCAGGAGCACGCGATCCGGAACGCAATCATGCAGGGCGTTGCCGCACAGGCAGGCGCATGGGACTTAACCACGCTCCTCAACGGGATCGTCTCGGGCGAGATCTCCCGCGATCTCTTCAAGGCAGTCAAGACCATCTACCCCACCCGCCGGGTAGAGATCACCAAGTCCAAAGTCGAACCTGTCGCAGCAAAGGTCGACACATCATAATTTTTTTTCTCCGAGTGGTTCATCGGAACAACGAGGACGAGAAGAACACGTAAGTGTTCTTCGAGTTCCAACGGGTTCGAAGAGCCTGCGGTTCTTCTCTTTCTCGACATTCAAAGAACTCTGATGAATTCTTCTCATCCTTGTAGTTCAGAAGAACTATTCGGATTCTGATGAAGGTCTCGCATTCGCCAGAACCACTCCAACTTCATGATTTTCGAAGTCGAAGAACGCGATGCGTTCGATCGAAGAACAACGTTCTTCTTCTGTCTCAAATCTGATGGTTTTCGACATTCTCCTCTCTCACCCTCCCTTGCGGGAGGGTTCGAGAATCTTAATGAAATTTTACCTCCTATACTGTACCCCATGTCCTCCGTCATCACCGATCCAGTCCGGCAGAAACTCCTGCTGGGAGCAGTAGCGCTCGGCGTGGTGATGGACGGAATTGACGGCTCGATCGTGAACGTGGCGCTCCCGACCATGGCCACGTATTTCGATACGGATACCGGGACGATCGCATGGGTGATCATCACCTACCTGCTGATGATGGCGGGGCTCCTGCTGGTCTTCGGGAAACTCGCGGACCGGGGACTGGCAAAGAGACTGTTCCTGCTGGGGTTTGTGATCTTCACCCTCGGTTCTGTTGCCTGTGGGATCGCCCCCACGCTTGACATCCTGCTCGCGGCACGGCTCGTGCAGGGAGCCGGGGCTGCCATGATCGCAGCCGTTGCCCCGCTGCTCTGTATCCGGTACCTCCCGAAAGAGATGCTCGGCACAGCCCTTGGTGTTATCGCTGCGACCGCCTCCCTCGGGTTTGCAGCAGGGCCGGCAATCGGCGGTATCCTCACCCAGTACCTCTCATGGCACTGGATCTTCCTGGTCAATATTCCGATCGGTATACTGGGGATACTCTTTGCAGCCAGGGTAATCCCGGGCGATGAACCGGAAGACCGCCCGGCATCGTTCGATTACCCGGGCGCCGTCACGCTCTTTGGTGCCATGGTCTTCTGTACCTTTGTGCTGGAGGAGGTTGCAGCCCGGGGTGTAACGGATCCGGTAATCCTTGCCGGTAGTGCACTCTGCCTGCTGTGCTCGGGACTGTTTGGTATCCGGGAGCTCACGACCCCGGAGCCGTTTGTGAATATAAGGATCTTCTCGAAGTGGCGGTTCACCGCGGTCACCATCGCATACCTGCTGGTCAATGTCATTTTCATGGGAGTCCTGTACCTCCTCCCATTTTATCTCACGCTGGAGATGCACTTCGATCTTACGACAAGCGGCCTGTATCTCCTGATCCCGCCGGCGGTGATCGCCATTATCAGCGTCCCGTTCGGGAAGTGGTCGGACAGGAGCGGCCGCCGGGCGTTTGCCGTTGCCTCCTGCGGATTTGTCGTCCTCTACAGTGCCGTCTTCGTGTTTCTCTCTCCCGGGTCCGGCATTGTGCCCCTGCTTACCGGGCTTGTCCTGATGGGGGTGGCATTCGGGATCGCTGCCGGGCCGGCCTCGAGCAGGATCATCGAGAGCACGCCGCCGGGCGAGCAGGGGACGGGCTCATCGCTGATGGTGACCACCATCTATTTCGGCGGCGTGCTCGGGACGGCAATCTATGCGATGCTCTTCACCTTCGCAACCGCGAATGCCAGCGGGATTGTTTCCTTCACGGATCTCGATCCCGTAACATTCCTGTCCGGGTTTCATATCACGATGGTAGCAGGCCTCGTGCTCTCAGTCATCTCACTGGTGCTCTCGGCAATTGTGCCGGATGAGCGGACGCAGGCCGGTAACTGAGGTCCTGATCGCGGTGAAAAAATTTAAACGCGATCGGAAGTGCGATGAAAAATTTTTCATCGCGATCGCAGGGTGTCGGTTCGTCAACCGCGGCACGGTTAATTATCCGCGTCGCGGTTGTACAACTTACAGCAAATCATTTTCTCCGGCGTGGGTGCCGGGACCGATCGAGCAGACCCTGGCTGAAATTTTTTGAGCGGGGGGTGAGGGGGTGGTTGAAAATTTTTTGTCGCGATCGTGATCGCGATCGAAATGCGATGACTTTACACGAACGGCCCAGTGATTCCACGTTCCTGAATTTGTCCTGTCTGAGTGGCCCTCCCGGATTTTCCCGGTCACCCGCCCCGCACTTGTGCCACCAGAGTCGAAGAGCCGATGGCTCTTCTCCAGCCTGCCCTTGCTGAAGCAACGGCAGTCTTCCCCCGAGACGATGCGATAGTGCCGGACAGGTACTACGGCATGATCGTAACCCTTATGCACCCATAATGCATGATATAATGCAGGACATTTGAGGGGCCATACCATGAAATTTATTTCAAGCCGCGAGATCCGTTCAAACCCGGCCCGTCTCTGGGAACTGCCGGCAAACGATGACGCTGTGATCACCGTGAACGGGAAACCACGGGCGATCGTTGTTGCCGTGGGAGAAAATCTTGAAGAGACGCTCGGTTCCCTGCGGAGAGCAAAGGCTGCAACCGCACTTGAGAAGATCCGTATGGCAGCCCGGGGCCAGGGGCTCGACAACCTGCCGGAGAAAGAGATAGACGCGGAGATCCGCAAGGTACGTACGGGGCGGTAACACGGGAGTACCGCAGATCGTCCTGGATACCAACGTGCTGGTATCGGGTCTGCTCTCAAGCCGCGGGGCTCCTGCCGGCGTCCTCAACCTCGTTATCAATAGCAGCGTGATCCTCGTGCTCGACACACGGATCTTCGATGAGTATGCCGATGTGCTGCGGCGGAAGAAGTTCGCTTTCCCGGAAGATGCTGTCCAGGAAATCCTCATGTTTATCCAGCGGGAGGGCATATTCGTCCCGCCCCTCCCGGTCGCGTGCACGGTCCCGGATCCCGGCGATCTCCCGTTCATTGAAGTCTCGCTCCACTCGCAGGTACCCGTCGTGACCGGCAATACCCGGCATTTCCAGGGATCGGGGGCTGAGGTCATGACACCGGCGGAGTTCATTGAGAGGTACCGGGAAGGAATGTTACTGTCGGGATGATTGGGTAACCATCATTTCTTTCGGGTTTCAAAACAGTCCCGTACATTTGTATACCCGGATCCCTGTACAGGATATGCAGGTTTTTTGTGGCGATGCCTCACGCGGAAAACGCCTCGCCGGGTTTTGCGCTACGCAGTACGTTGTCCGGGAAAATTTCCGAGAACCCTTCTGGCTGAATATCGCAACCGGGGGATGCCCTAGCGACTGCGGATCTGGGAGAGTCGAAGAACCCTGTGGGTTCTTCTCCTGTCTCGGGTCAGATGACCCTCAACACCCCCGAGAGCGTCTGCATATTCATTTTTTCAGATTCCCCCGCTATTGTCCTGATATGTAACCCATCCCAACCACATCTCTAATTACCCCTCCCACCCAACCATTCCATACGAATGACCGCAAGCAAAATCCTCTTCATCGTCCTTGACGGGATCTCGGACCGTCCCTGCCCGGCGCTCCGGGGCGGAACGCCGCTCTCCGCGGCAAGAAAACCTGTCCTGGACAAGCTCGCTGCCGAAGGGATCTGCGGGATCATGGACACCATTGCACCCGGTGTCCGCCCGGGATCCGATACAGCCCACCTTGCCCTGCTTGGCTACGACCCGTACACGTATTACACGGGTCGCGGCCCGCTCGAATGTGTTGGCACCGGTATCGATATGAAAGCGGGGATGATCGGGTTCCGCTGCAACTATGCAACAATATCCCCGCAGGGACTGGTCACCGACCGCCGGGCAGGACGGATCCATGACACTGCTGCACTCAGTAAAGCGATACAGGACGGGGTCGACCTCTCGAAGTTCGGGGTTGAGTTCGTTTTCCGCTCGGGTGCAGGGCATCGCGCTGCGCTTGCACTCAAAGGTGAGGGGCTGAGCCACTGTGTCTCCTCGAACGACCCGAAGAAGGAGGGCGTTGCGCCCCTTACGATAAAGGCACTTAAGGAGGGGGCAAAGGAAGACAAGACCGCTGCGGCCTGCAACGAGTTCGTGAAGCAGTCCACGAAGATCCTCTTCAACCATGGTACCAACAAGGAACGGGTAAAACAGGGGCTCGCCCCGGCCAATGTCGTCCTGATGCGGGGCGCCGGGGAGATGGGGGACTTTGAGCCCTTCCAGAAGAAGTACGACATGTCGGGATCGGTCATCGCGGCGGCAAGCCTCATCACCGGGATCGGTAAAGCAGTCGGCCTCCCGCATGTCGAGGTACCGGGCATCACCGGCTCGCAGAACAGCAACATTGCCGGTAAAGTCTCTGCAGCGATAAACGAACTGAAGACCAAAGATTTCGTCCTGGTGAACATCAAGGGCGCCGACGAGTCCGGCCACGACGGCCTTGCCGAACAGAAGAAGGCCTTCATCGAGAAGATCGATCCGCTCCTCGAACCCCTGCTGGGATTACAGGATACCCTCATCATCATCACCGGTGACCACTCGACTCCCGCATGCATCAAGGACCATTCCGCAGACCCGGTCCCGGTCCTGATCCGGGGCGAGGGGGTGCGGGTGGACGACGTGGTGCGCTACGATGAATTCACGTGTGCAAAGGGCGGGCTCAACCGGATCCGTGGAGTCGACCTCCTGCCGATCGCCCTCGACCTGATCAACAAATCCCACAAGTTCGGGGCCTGAACGGCACTACCAGGTGATGCATGAAAGAACGAACCGTGAAAGACTGGCATAACCACTGCCTGCTCCCTGACGGGACAGAACTCCAGGAACACAGCATCAAGACCGACCGGAACATCGTGATCGGCGAGTTCTGCCAGATCGATTACGGGCTCCGGGGCAACAACGTCTTCGTGGGCGAGTCCTCGAAGATCCGCGAGTATGTCTGGGCAAACGGCGACACCCGGATCGGGAACTGGTCCGTGATCGGCGGCGATGTGGTTGCAAAAGAGGACGCCTATATCGGGGAGGGCGTGACGATCAACGGGAAACTCTCGGTAGCGGGGACGCTCGATATCGGCGAGAAAGTCGAGATCAAAGATGGCTTTGAGGCAAAGGGCAACATCGAGATCCGGAACCCGATGCCGGTCTTCATGTTTATCATCATCTACTTAATGACCCTCCTCCATATCGAGAACGAGAAGGAGCTCGACCGGATCCTTGACGACCTCTTCTCTGAAGAAGAGGAGAAGATGGAGATCCCGCTCATGATCCCCGCCCGCTCGAAACTGAACATGAAGCTCTTCGCGGTCCCCTCCACGATGAAGATCGGGAAGGGCTGCCGGCTGCACGGGAATATCCGGGCAGGATCCATCGATGTCCAGCAGAATACGGTGATCTTCGGGAGCCTCCGTGCGAAGAACCGGATCACGGTGGTCGAAGGCGTCACGGTCCACGGGAACGTGGAGAGCGGCTCGACGGTCTACGTGAGGAAAGGTGCCCATATCCTCGGCGATGTAAAGGCGAAGTCGATCGTTCTCCACGAAGAAGCAAAGGTGGACGGGACGATCGAGGCACCGCACGGCCTGCGGATTGAACGGGGGAACTGATCCGATGAAAGCCGCAGAGATCCTTGGCGTTGATGAGATCGTGTTTGTCGAACCTCAGTTCTCGGTGCTCCCGGATCCCCGGTATAACGACACGCTGACACTTGCAGGGGGAGAAGAGGGTCGGCTTCTGCTGGACGAAACAGAAGACCCGATTGCCCTTGCCTTTAAGAACGGCGACTGTTGGGTCACCGGATCGTTCCTCAACAGGAACCCTACGGCAATCCTCATCGAGAAGTTCGAGAACCTCAATGGGGAAATCTACCAGGAGGACCGGGCAAACTGGGCAGCCGCAGTCCGGGAATATTACAGTCTTGCACTGAAAGCGGAGGTCGCGCCTTCCATCGAGGACCTCAACCCCACGCGGAGGGGCATCCTCACGGCACTCATCAGGGGGTTCTGGAAACCCGGGACGGGCGAGACCTGCGTCGACGCCTGCTGCGGGTCCGGTGTCGGTTCGCTCGTCCTCCGGGACCTCGGGTTCTCCCCCCTCTCGTATGACAATGACGAGGCGCTCCTCTCCCTCGGTCTCTCGACCGGGAGGCTGCTGCCGGAAGAGACCATGTGGATCGATGCTATGAAGACATCCGCGTATATTGAACCCGTCCAAAAAGGCATCGGGATCATGCTGGGCGAGATCAACAGTTTCTCGCAGGATATGTGGGAGCAGATCATACGCGAGCTCTTCGCGGTATCCCGCGAGACGCTCATTACCGTCGGGACGGAGCCGGAGGCCCGGCTCATCAAAAGCTGGGGAGAGGAACTTGGGAGAGATGTGGACATAACCGAGAACCCGGCCGACCCGATCTATGATCTGTGGGTGTGCCGGTCAACGGCAAAATAAGATCCGTATTCTCTTTATCTGAACCTATCAGGCACACAGGATTTTTTCCTGGTAGCGCACGATCTCATCAGGTATATTCCCATGAGCACCGTAAAAGACCTGACAGGGATGCTACAAAAAGAGAGAGTAATTATTCCTCTTCCGGTGGCTTCACCCGTTTCAGCCGCTCACGGACTGCGGTGCCGTTGACGGGATGCGTTTCGAACGATGGGGTACAGGACCGGATCCCCCGCTCCGTGGCAAACATCACATCCCCTTTGAGGTTGTCCGGAGTCAGGGTGCGGGTAAGGTACCTGATGTCCTTCTTTATCTGGAGTTCCTGCTCCTCTGGAATGCCCATAGTCATGCATTGACTGGCACCAAATATAAAATATTGGATCAAAAAAATCGCGATTAAAACAGCCGGATTTCCCGTTTAATACAAAATCTGGCGTATTTTTACAATTATCCGCTCTACCGGCGTTTACGTCCGGACCGGGCCTTCTCCTTCTGTTTTTTAGGGTCCGGTTTCTTCTCCGTGTGTACGTCCTCGCTCTCCAGTTCTGCGATGATCTCCACGGGATCCTTCATTGTCTTTGTCAGCCGGATGATTTCCAGCAGCCGCTCCATGCCGATGAAGTGCTCCGCCATGACGCGGGCAAGCGGGGTCATGACAAGCCTCGTTCCATGTTTTTCCACGAGTTTGTTGGCGATAAGGTCCGGCAGTACCGGTTCCATGCTCCCGACCATCATCGTATTAATGCGGTTGAGATCCGCTTCCTCACCACCGCAGGCAATGGCGTTTGCCACGTACTCCTCCGAGCTCTGCTCGAAGTCGTGTTCGGGTGCCACTTCCTCCATCTCGCCCTTGAGGAGCCGTATTGCCACTTCTTCTTCCGTGAAAGGGTTCTCCCGCGAGTAACTGCCGCCGGGTTCTGCAAGGATCACAACGCGGCCGAGGTCATGGAAGTCCGGCCGGCCGGCCCGGCCCGCCATCTGGTTGAACTCCTGGACCGAGAGCCAGTCCCTGCCCATCGCTAGGGCATCGAAGATCACCTGCGAGGCCGGGAAGTCGACCCCGGCACCGAGTGCTGCCGTGGTGACGACTGCCATCAGTTTGCCGTTCAGGAACCGGCTCTCGACGTCCCGTCGCTCCACCGAACTGAGCCCTGCATGGTAGGCGGCGGCACGGATGCCCAGGGCATCGGCGATCGTATGGCACCGGGCCCGGGCATTAGTGAAGATGATCGTCTGGCCGCGGAATCCCTTCGAAGACGTCCGCTTATACTCGTCGGTCGTCATCTGCTTGATGGTCGGGATCTTCTGTTTTCGTTCCACGAAGAGAAGGTAGCGTTCGAGCCCGACCGGGCGTTCGGAGTACACGACCAGCGTGCAGTTGAGTTTCTTTGCCAGCACCTTCGGCGACCCGATCGTGGCCGAGAGGTAGAGGAACTGCGCCTGCGGGGCGAGGTACTTCAGCCTCGCGATCATACCGTCGAGACGGTGGCCCCGCTCCTTGTCCTCGAGCATCTGGACCTCATCGATCACGACCGTGGCAATATTCTGCATCCTCTGGCCGCGCCGGATCATATTGTCCACACCTTCGTACGTACCGACGATGATCGGGGCCTGGGGGTTCCGGTCCCCGACCTTCCGGGTCTCGGGCAGGTTCAGCCGGCTCACACCGGTCAGGAGCCCGGTCTTTGCAAATTTCGCGTACCGTTCCGTGAACCGTTCGTACTTCTGGTTCGCGAGCGCCACGAGCGGGACAAGAAAGAGCGTCCGTCCCCGGCCTTCGAGATAGTTCTTCATCCCCGCCATCTCGCCGATAAAGGTCTTACCGCTTGCGGTTGCCGCAACAACCAGCAGGCCCTTACCGTAGAGCAGCCCCGCCTCCACCGCGAGCTGCTGGGCGGGCATCAGTTGTTTCACGCCGCTCGCATCGATGAACTGCCGGGGGAGCGGGAGCTCATCGAGCGGGGCCGTTGTCATCACCGGGTGCGCCTCGAGCTTGTCGAACAGGGCGGCCCCCATGGTTATCTTGTCGGGGTTGAGAGTGGCGAGCACCCGGTCGAGGTTCCGGAACTGGATGAGCAGCTGCTCGAGATGGGCAATCCCGTCTCTCCCGAGCCGCCCGATATGCGAGACCTCCCTGCGCAGCTCACGCCGCCCACAGTCAAGGCATATGTGCTCGTTCTTGCCGAACTGGACCGTGTTGTTCGTATCGAGAGGCGTGAACTTCTCGTCGAGGAGGCACATACGGCAGGCATTGACGGTGCCAGAGGTCACCTGGAAATCCGACAGGAATGTCTCGAACGGGTGGTCCCGCTTCGTCAGCCGGACATCAGACTCGCGGAGGTTCGCTACCAGGTCCTTTGAGGGAGTGTGCCGGTACTCCTTCTTCTGTCCCCACTTCACCCGGTACTTGGTTGGCCGGGGGCCGCGGGGCGTGTCCTGGAGCTCGACATACCCGGCACCGCGCACGTTCCTGCCATCGTAAAAAAGAAGTTTGTAACTCCCCCCTTTCTGGGGCTGGACAATGATCTTCATGGGGCGATCAGGTCGTGGATTACGTATGCGAGCTCCACGCTCTCCAGGCGTTTTAAGAAATCCGTGAACTCCTCGTCCACGACAACGATTGCGCAGTCAATCCCGTGGAACGCGGCTTCGATTACGCCTTCGCGTGCACCGAAGAACATGTCGGGCTTCCGGCCCGCGGCCTTTAATGCGATATAGGCTTCAAGCCCGACCGCACCGACAATGCCGGCCTTTCGCGTGACTTCCAGCAGCTTGTCCCTGCGCACCTTGCGCGAGCCGCCGTGCTGTATGCGCGGGACCTTGCAGACATGGACCACGCCCTCGTGGTGCACGATGATCCCGTTCAGTTTCGCGATCCCGACGTCTTCGTCTTTCTTTGCATCCGCGACCGCCGTACCGGTCGCAGCCGACGCTTTCTTCGCTGCGTAGAGGAAGCCGTCCTTCATGTACACGCCAACCTCGTCACCGGTCTTCAGGTTCTCAGCTGCAATCGCTGTCCAGACCGAGACCTGCTGGATGATGTCGCGCCGTATGTGCCGGGCGTACGATTCGAGCGACTCGGCATTGGCAAGTACCCATTCGATCCCGGACTTCGTTACCTCGTAATTGCCGCGCCCGCTCGCCGAGACCATGCCCTCGTCAACAAGTTCACGGATGTACTCGGAGATCGCCTGCGGGGTGACGCCGAGTTTCTCGGCAATCTCCTGCTGGCGGACCGCCGGCTGGTGCTCGGCAATCTCGACGAGGATCTGGAGGCGCGAGACCTCGCGCTTGCTCCGCAGGATAGAATAGAGGGGGTCCTTAACGCCCTGTGTCAAGCAGCACCAGTCCCTGTCCCTTCACATCCATGTGGGTGATCCGTTTCGCCAGGCCCTTGATGAAGACCGGGCTGACATTGAATTTCCGGGAAAGGTCGTTGATGGAACTGTTGCCCCTGGTGAGTTCCCCTTCGATCTGCTCCACCACTTCCCGCAGGTTCTCGTCATTCGAGAGCGAGATATAGAGGATGTCGGAGAGGTCGGAGAGATTGCACTGGAAGTTTGCCCGGAACTTGTTGTAGGTGGCCCGGAACTCCTTCTCGGGCTTTGCCCCCGGCTTTGGCATCCGCCACTGCTCCTCGACAAGGTTGCCCTTCTTGAGGATCTGGAGACAGAGCGGCACGGAATCGTTATCGATATGCCCCCGTATCTCTTTCTCGGTGAGCCACGACTTGTTCAGGAGTTCGTAGACCTTCTTGAATGATGGGTCGTTGAATGTCATCAGGAGAGGGACCAGCTCTACAGGATCGTTTACAATGCGAATATGGCCCGGCACGGTGAAAACCCTATCATTATATCGCTGTGCGCATCAATAAAATTTTGCGACAGCATTATGCAGAAAGGCAGAATTACGGTCCGGGGAATTGTCCAGGGTGTCGGGTTCCGCCCTTTCGTGTATGCAAAAGCAACAGAGATGGGCATCGCCGGCACGGTGAAGAATCTCGGCAGCGAAGTAGAGATTTTCGCAAAGGGCGCGCGTTTTAATGAGTTCCTTGCCGCAGTCTCCCGCGGACCTCCCCTTGCCCGTATCGATTCCGTGGAGAATACGGAGACCGGGGCAGAGATCCCGGACGGGTTTACGATCCTCGCGAGCGGGACCGGTTCATTCTCGGGCATGATCCCGCCCGACATCGCGATCTGCGATGAGTGCATTGCCGACATCTTCACGCACGGTGGCAGGTACGAGAACTACTGGGCCACATCCTGTGTCAATTGCGGCCCACGGTACAGTATCATCCGCGAGATACCGTACGACCGCGAACGGACATCCATGGCGGAGTTCCCGACGTGTCCGGCATGCGCCGGGGAATATGGCGACCCGCACTCCCGACGCCACCATGCGCAGACCATCGCGTGCGCAAGATGCGGGCCGGAACTATCTCTTTTCGACAAGCTCGGCCATCCGGTTGACTGCCACGATCCCGTTGAGGAAGCGGCCCGGTTACTCGACGCCGGGTTCATTCTCGCGATGCGGGGGATCGGCGGGTTCCACCTCGCGTGTGTTGAGGAGTCGGCTGACAAGCTCAAACACCGGCTCGGCCGGATTGAGCAGCCCTTTGCGATCATGGTCCGGCCGGACCACCTCGACCAGATGGCCGTTGTTTCACCGGAAGACCGTAAGATCCTCCAGAGCCCCGTCCACCCGATTGCCGTGCTCGCCAAACGCGACCCGACTGCTCATTCCACGATAAGCAACCTGCATACCATAGGCTGCATGCTCCCGTACACCGGCTTCCACCACCTCCTCTTCTCGCACCTGGTACACCCGCTCCTGATCATGACGAGCGCAAACATGCCCGGCTACCCGATGATCACGGAGATTGATGTCGCGATGGCGAAACTCTCCCGCGATGCCGATTTCTTCCTCATTCACAACCGGAAGATCGTGAACCGGTGCGATGACTCGGTATTCCGGGACGGGTACATCATCCGGCTCTCCCGCGGGATAGCACCGAAGCGGACAGCGATCGGTCTCGGGAAGCAATGCATCCTTGGTGTCGGCCCCGAACTGAACGCGAACGCAACCATCTACCGGAACGGTTTTGCCGTCACCTCTCCTCATGTCGGGAACGTCAGGAATCCCGCAACGCTTGAATACCTGGAGGAGACTGTCCGAAACCTCCAGCGGATCCTCGGTGCGAAGTTCGATGTAGTCGCCCACGACCTCCACCCGCAGTTTCTCTCCACCCGGTTCGCCCGGGAGATCGCGTCGGAGCACGATCTCGAACTGATTCCCGTCCAGCACCACCGGGCCCATATCGCCGCAACAACCACGGAGCCCTGTATCGGCATCGCGATCGATGGCGTGGGATACGGGGACGACGGGACGGTCTGGGGCAGCGAGATCTTCTCCGGGCAGGTGCCGGACTTGAAACGGGTTGCCCACCTTGAACCGGTGGCGATGCCCGGTGGGGACCTTGCAACAAAGTTCCCGGAGCGGATGCTCTACGGCATCCTGCCGGACGAGCGGGTCAGGTCAATCCTTGCCTCCCGTGGCTGGTCGGACGTGGAGCTGGGCGTGCTCGAAAAGCAGGTCGCTTCGGGGTTCAATGTTACGCAGACCACGAGCACCGGCCGGGTGCTCGATGCAGCCTCGGCCTTACTGGGCTGCTGCCGGGAACGGACGTACGATGGCGAACCTGCGATGAAACTGGAGTCGGCTGCTGCCGGGGGGAACGCGGAAGCATGGGATCTTGCATTTTCAACACGGGACGGGTGCGAGACCCTGTCCAGCCGGGCGCTCATGGCAACGGCACTTGAGAAGGTACTTGCTGCACCCGGGGACCGCCGGGTAATCCGGGATATCGCCGCCTCGTTCCAGTACAACCTTGCCCGGGGAATTGCACGGATGGCCATCCGTGCAGCCATTCGGGACAGCATGAAGACGGTCGCGCTCAGCGGAGGGGTCGCGTACAACCATGCAATCCGGACGACAATCGAGCGCGAGATCGCATCGCAGGGACTTGCCTGCATAACGAACCGGGAGTACCCGCCCGGCGATGGTTGCGTCTCGTACGGCCAGTGCGTGTATGCCGGCCAGGTGCTCTCCCGCCGGGACTGAACGGAGAATGTCACCGTACTGGTCTTTTTTTGGGCAATCGCAGGCATTATAATGCCTGAAAAGAAAGAATGAAACATAAGCAATGGATACAGATGACAAGCTCAACGGTACTGAGCAGAAGATAAAAGGCCTTGAGCAGGACTTAAACGACCTCCGCCAGGGGCTCACGCTTGTTGCCGACTATTACCGCGATCTCCAGAAAATGTCCCGCCAGCAGGACGCAGTAGAGGCCGTGGACCAGATCCTTGCAAAACCGCTCGTGGACGAAGATATCGAGTTCGAGGGCATCTGGAAGTTCCACGAGGACGTACTGGTCGCAGACCCGGGCGCCCGCGTCCCGTTTGAACAGATGTACGATGCGTTCGTGCGGTACTGCGAGAAGAGCGGCAGGAGCGTCGTGGACCACGACGCATTTGAGTTTGTTTTTGCGCATATCGAGAACCCGGCACCAGTCCCCGACAAGGGTGAGTGGATCGGGTACCGGCTCCGGCAGGGGAGTCCCTGACCGGGCGGTGGACGCCCCCCTTCATGGCCCACGTCAGGATCACAGAAGAATCGGAGATCCCCCTTCTCGGTTCCCTCTATTTTGGCATCATTGACCGGGGCACAAACATCCTGCAGGTGCGCCCGAGCTGTGGCTGCAACTTAAACTGCCCGTTCTGTTCCGTGGATGCCGGGCCGGAATCAAAAACCCGGGCCACCAGCTACGAAGTGGATATGGAATACCTGCTCGGTGCCGTTGAGGAGATCGCACAGTTCAAGGGGGAGGGTGTTGAGTGCCACATCGATTCCCCGGGCGAGCCGCTCATGTACCACCGGCTCCCGGAACTGGTGGCAGCACTCCGCCGGATCGAGTGCGTGAAGACCATATCGCTCCAGACCAACGGTACCCTGCTTGACGCGGCGAAGATCGCTGCCCTCGAATCTGGCGGGCTCGACCGGATCAACCTCTCTCTTCATGCTATCGACCCGGCAATCGCCCGAACACTTGCGGGTGTGGACTGGTTCGATATCGATCAGGTAATGAACGCTGCACGAAGCGTGGCACAGAGCCGGATCGACCTCCTCATTGCCCCGGTCTTTATCCCGGGGATCAACGATGCCGAGATCCCAAAACTGATCCGGTTTGCGCAGGAATGCGGTGCAGGCAGGCGTTTCCCCCCGCTCGGTATCCAGAAGTTCGAACACTACCGGTACGGGAGGTCACCTAAAGGTGTGAAAGCCCAGAACTGGTGGCAGTTCTTTAACCGGAGCATAAAACAGTGGGAGAAAGAGTCCGGTCTTGTCCTCCGGCTCGATGCGAAACGTGACTTTGGCACGGTGAGGCGACAGTTTGTCCCGCTCGCGTTCTCAAAAGGAGAGAAGGTGACGGTGGAGATCCGTGCACCGGGCTGGATCCATGGCGAGATGCTGGGAGTCGCACGTAATCGGGTGGTATCGGTGTACAACTGTGAAAAGGAGACGGGACAGGTCCGCGTGAAGATCGTCTCAACGAAGCACAACATCTACACGGGTATGCCGGTATGAGGCACCGTTTGCATCCCGGGTTGGGATAAACAGGCTTAAAATCCGTGGGGATTAACGTACATATATGAAAGCGGGCTGGGCATTCTTGCTCTCCGGAATCTTTATCATTGCCGTGGGTCTTGCCTGGATCTTCACCGGGTGGTCACCGGGTTCTCCTGCCAGTTCCCCCGGTCAATCCTCATCACCGTCACTCTTCCCGGGTTTTCCCTCCCTCGGGCCATCCGCAGGAGAAGGGGCCGTGGCCACCCAGGCTCCTGTGACACCGACGCCGACTGTGCCGGAAACACCTGCGGCACAGGAGACTCCTGCGTTATCATCGGATGATATCAGGCTGCACTTCCTGGACCTTGCATTCGGTGCCGGCAATGCGAATCTCGAGCGTTGGAATGCAACAGACAACAACGGCCGTATCGTCATCGCCCTGACAGCCAACAACAATGCCGACACCAGGTTGCTGGAGAACGCGGTGCGGGAATTCAACAGCGTCTCGAAGACCAACCAGATATCTGAGATGATCAAGCAGGGCGGGACCGGGGATATCACGATCAAGTTCATCCCTGAGAGCGGAATGGGGGGGATCGCGATCAATGCCTCCGATGGGAGGACGCCCCGGGAATTTTCAGTGGATGGTGTTACAGCCGCAAAGATCTCCAGGGGTTCGGTCTATATCAACGCAAACCTGAAAGGAGACGTGCGGAACCACACCCTCATCCGCAGCCTCTTTTACGAACTGGGGGTTGCCGGGGACTCTGATACATACCCTGACAGTGTCTTCTACAGCGGGAACAATACGAATACCAACCTGACCTATGCCGACAAAAAAGCGATCGAGATCATGTACGGGAGCGGGCTCACACCGGGCATGAGCGTAAATGAGGTGAAGGGAATTATCTATATCCGGTAACAACCTCAGGCCGGGGAGGTTTCGTAACCTTCATTACTATTCTTCAGAATATCTTTGCACATCGGAAAACAGGACAGGGACCATGGATTTTATCACGAATAAGAAAAACCAGTCGATCCTGATCGTTTCCCTGCTCATCCTGTTCATGATCATTGCTCTTGCGCTGCGGATGATCCCGGCATTGTTTATCCAGGACCAGGGATTCTTTTCCAGCAACGGGGCCGATGTCTGGTATACCCTGAGACAAGTCGAAGTGATGGTTGCAGACTTCCCTGCCTATTACTGGTTCGATCCCATGACGGCATATCCCGCGGGAAAATCCATCGACTGGGGCCCGCTGTACCCGTTCCTTGCGTCAGTCCTCTGCCTGGCCTTCGGTGCATCGACCCGGGCAGATATTGTGTACATCGCGGGGTGGGTCTCACCCATCATGGCCGCGATCATGGTGCCGGTCACCTACAGACTGGGGAAACTGATCCGGGACTGGAAGACCGGGCTTGTCGCTGCGGGTCTCGTTTCCATTCTCTCGTATGGATATTTTTGCCAGTCTTCCTATGGGTGGGTTGACCACCATATTGCTGAAACATTCTTTACAACACTCTTCTTCCTCGCATACATCTCTGCCCTGCTATTCATCAGGGAGAACCCGGTCGACCTGAAAAATGTAAAAACCCTGGTTACCCCCGTTCTTCTCTCAGTTCTTGCGGGGGCCCTGTACTTCCTCGGGTATCTCACGTCACCCACGGCCCTTATCGCCCTGCTCGTGGTCGGTATCTATACATTCATACAGTATATCGCTGATTTCACTTCCGGGCAACGATCTGACTATCTCCTTCTCGTAAACATCCTGTCCTTTTCCTGTATCGCGCTTCTTGAGACCCTCTTCGGGTTCCGCCAGGTGGGTCTCTCCCTGACGGTCTATTCGGCGGGACACGTGTTCGTGATGCTGGGACTGATTGCAGAAACGGTGTTGTTCTATGGCTTCACGAGGATATTCCACAGGAACCGTGTGCATTATTTCCTGTCCCTGGCCGGGATTGTCGTTGGAGGAGTTGCCCTGGTCCAGGTCCTCCCGGCACTCCAGACCATCAAGGACCAGGCGGTCTCCCTGGTCTGGAGTGGTTTTTCAGTATACTCCACAACCGTGAGAGAAACAATCCCATGGACATTTTCCGCAGCGTATGAAACATTCAATCTTGCTCTCCTCCTCATGGCAGGAGGCCTGGTCATCCTCATCTGGTATTTGGTGAGGAACCGGCGAAACGAGCATATTTTTCTCATCACGTGGTTTGCCGTAACATTCCTCATGACCATCCCCCATCAGCGGTTCCAGTTATACCTGACCGTGCCGGTTGCACTCCTGGCAGCGATCTGCATAACCGGGACCGTCCGCTGGTCATGGGATCCTGCAGGGGCGATGTTCTCAGCATGGATCTCACGGGTTTCCGGCCACCATGCTTCGGGGAAAGCGACTGAGACGGTCGCAAGAAAAGAACGAAAAACAAAAAAACCTGCTCACGTATCCGGAGCCGGGATGCAACCGCTGGCAATACTCAAACACGTTATCCTTATCGTAGTCATCATTATCACGATAGTGGTGGTTGCGACATCTCTCGGGCAGGATATTAAGTATGTGATCGGTACTCCCGGTAACCAGATATCCGGAGACTGGATCGAGACGATGGAATGGCTGAAGACTTCCACGCCTTCTCCAATGGTCGATTACTTCCAGAAGTATGACCGTCAGACATTCACCTATCCCAACGCATCGTACGGGATCATGGCACCATGGGAAAATGGTCACAAAATTACCTTCTTTTCACACCGTATACCAATCACCAACCCGTTCCAGAATAATCTTGGGGGGAATGACGGTGCGGCAGCATTCTTTCTCTCAGGAAGCGAGGAATCCGCAGATAAAATCCTTACAACCTTCAAAGGCCGTTATGTGATCACCGACCTTGGCACGGCAACGGATACATTCCCGGCGCTGATTCCCTGGGTGAATTACACTGAAGAGATCTCTCCCTATATCTACTGGTTCTTCATCCAGGACACGACAAGTCCGTCGGGATTAACAAAGACCCACCTGCTTGGTGACGCATATTTCCAGTCAATGATCGTCAGGCTCCAGGTGTTTGACGGTTCCATGGTGCTTCCCGATACAGCACAATATACCCGGTATACCATACGAAAAGTCCCGGATTCCGGCACGACTGCGGAGGTTGGCGGACTGGCGCGGGTGATCACCGGCACGCAGACGGTGAATGTATCGCTGGAGCAGATGACCACATCACCCGAAGGATCCATCCTGACACCCGGAGCAACGTATGCGGATATCTATTCAAGCGTGCCCTACCAGCCAATAAAGAAGGTGCCGGCGCTGACTCATTACCGGCTCGTCCACGAATCGCCCACCAACCTTTCCGTCCAGTTGTTCGGGAGCGCAACGGGAAGCCCTCTTCCGGATATCCGGCTCGTGAAGGTCTTTGAGTACGTCAGCGGTGCCCATATCCCCGGTGATGGAGTCATCGAGCTCCCCCTTGTCACGAATACCGGCCGTACTTTTGTGTACCGGCAGGAAAGCAGTGGCGGCGAATTCATTGTCCCCTATGCCACGGAAGGGAGCGCTGCCGACGTCAGGGCAACCGGACCCTATCATATTATCGGCACGACACGGTATGTCACCGTGACCGAAACGGATGTGCAAAACGGCAACACGATTACCGGTTCCGGCTGATTATGTGATCCGGTGATCGATCAGGGACTGGTAATAATGCTCAGCCTGATCGACAATCCGGTCCCAGTCATAGCCCTCCGCTGCGGCCCGGCAGGCATCACGCATCTGTTCATGGTGACGGAGGGCCTTCCTGATGCCAATGGCAAGATCTTCCGGAGTGGGGGGGCAGATCACCCCGGTCTCTCCTGTGATCAGGTCGCAGACCGCATTTGCCGGATGATCGATCGTGACGACCGGGAGGCCGCACCCGAGTGCCTCGAGTGCCGCGATCCCAAAACCCTCCCGGGTCGAGGGGAGGACGAACACTTTTGATGATTTCATCAGGGCAATAACCTCATCGTGGTTTTCCAGGAACCCGGTTATTGTAACGTTTTTCTCAAGCGAAAGGTCGCGGACCTGTGAACGGATCGTATCCCCTTCGGGGCCGTCCCCGATGATTGTCAGCGTCAGGTCGGGTTCATCAGAGATCATGATAGTCAGCGCGTCAATAAGCAGGCCGGCATTTTTTTCTTTGATCAGCCGCCCGGTAAAAATGATATCAGTGTTTGCAGGTGAGGGGGGCACCGATTCCAGATGCGCGAGATCGATCCCGTTGGGAATGATACGGTCCGGCTGCCGGCCAAATTCTTTCCTGAACCGGCTGGCGGTTGTTGAGGATACAGCAATAACCGGCGATCCAAAGGATGCAATGTACCGTTCGGTTGCCTTTCCGAATACTCCCTTGAATCCCAGGTACTCCTCCCAGTAATCTCCCCACACCTCATGCCACGTGATCACTAACGGGATCCTGTGAATGATGGAAATGAGTCTTACGGGGATGCAGGGGATATAGGGGAACTGCTGGCAGTCAATGATATCGAACCGTTCTTTTGCAAGAGGGCAGATGAGATGCATCCCGAAATACAGTGCTTCCCAGACAGACCTCCTCCCATGCACATAGAGTTTTTTTGCCGGGCATACCCCGTGGAGGATCACGCCATCCTGGACACGGACATCGTCCCCGTCCCAGAATTTCATCCCGAAGATGTGGACCTCGTGGCCGCGGGCAGTAAGCCGGGTGGCAAGCTCCCATACCCGCTTTTCCACGCCTCCTTTTACGTAGGGGTAGATGACATCATACACAAAGGCGATCTTCATGGCTGACCCGGAGAATTCCCGTTTTCATTCAGGAGCATCATGCTCTGGAAGACGGCAAAGAGGAAGATCTGGATACCGCTCACGATGAACACAAGGGAGACAATTGCGGTAGAGATCTGGGAGAGTTCCCCGAAATTGACCGAGATCCAGCGGATAAGAATACTGATACCGAACAGAATGCCGGCAAGGATGAGAACGGACCCGGCAAGGATGAACTTCTCCAGGTTGTGGTAATTCATCAGCAGTCCGATGAGACCGGTTTTTCTCCCGTACCCGTGGACAACGGAATAGGTCTTCATCAAGAACCCGGTGAGGATCACCTGAAGACCACCCATCACCATGATCGCCCCAAGGATGAACGTGTGAAGGTGGGAGGATTCGATGTTGCCCTGCGTATAAAAAAAAGCCATAAGGAGCAGGCCGATGACGGAGAAGACCATACCCGGGACCGCGATAAACGGGAGGGGTCGCATCAGGAGGACAAACCGGACGTGTCGCCACCCATCGGCAAAACTGTGCAGTTTTGAGGGAGTAATCCGGGGATAATAATCAATGGGCACTTCCTCGATCTTCAGCTGTTCCTTTGAGGCCATCACCAGCATCTCGGACGCGAACTCCATACCCCCGGTCTTCAGGTTGAGCCGGTCGAGTGCCTCGCGGGTGATTGCCCGAAAACCGCTGTGCGTATCCGAGTAGTTCGTATGGAAGATCACATTGACCATCCATGTCAAAACGGGATTGCCAATGTACCGGTGGAGCGGGGACATGGCGCCGGGATGGATGGCTCCCTTAAAGCGGGACCCGATAACGAAATCGGCACCGTTTTTCAGCGGGGCAATGAGTTTTGGGATCTCGGAAAAATCGTAGGTATTGTCTGCATCACCGAGAATGATGTACCGGCCTTGTGCATGACGGAATGCTTCAAGATAGGCATTCCCGTACCCTTTTTTTTCCGGGTGGATTACCACTGCACCGAGAGACCGGGCAATATCTGCGGTGCAGTCGGTTGAGGCATCGGGGACGATGATCTCTCCGTTGATTGCGTTGTCGTGAAAAACGATCTGGATTTTTTGTATGCATTCACCAATGGTGCGCTCTTCATCGAGTGCTGGCAATAGTACAGAAACATCGAACATGTATCCGGGGCCAGAGGGAGTCTCCATTGTTTTTCCTGTATCAGCTTTTGTTGTGATCCGATAAATATAGATGATTCCTGCTTGTATAACCGGCAATTCTCAACGCTGTTTTAGGCGGTTTCCCGCGATGCATCAAATTAAGAGATTATCATCTGGAGGAGAAGGGGTGTCATTGCAAGCAGGCCAATTGCAATATTGAAGTAGTAGAATTTTGCCTTCTGTGCAAGTGCGAGCATAAAATTCATCATGGCAAAACTTGCAATGAACGATGCCGCTATTCCTGCCAATGCAACCGGGATCGTTAACGAGCCGATACCCTCAAGCAGGAAAAATGTCCCAATCGCGAGTATCACCATGGGTATGCTCATGATAAATGACAGCCGTATTGCCTCTGACGGGGTATAACCCCGGAGCAATAAGGTACTTTCCGTTATGCCGCTGCGGCTTATACCCGGCATTACGGCAAGTCCCTGGGCGCTACCGGTGATAATCGTATCAAGAAGAGTGATCCGGTTTTTTAGTCCGGGATTATCCGGTCCTGATACCTTACAGGAGGAAATCCACATGATGATTCCAAGAAGAACAAGAGTTCCTCCGACAACTGCAAGGAACAGTGTTCCAGGGAGATCGGAAAAACCCTCTTTTGTTAACAGATAGAGGGGAAGCCCGACAAGTCCTGAAAAGATCACGGATATGGCAACAAACCAGAAAAGACTCCGTTCGGGGTCTGCGTTTTTCATATCACGCAGGTCAGATATTCTGGGCTGGATATGAATAAAACCAAGGATCTCTTTTCGGAAAAGATAGAGCGAGGCCAGGAGATCGCCGATATGCACAAGAAGTGCAAAAGATAGTGCAGTCTCAAAATCAAGGTTGAAAAAAAACTTCCCGACAAGGATTACCTGGGTTTTGCTGCTTACCGGGATCCAGGCTGCGATTCCCTGGACAATTCCAAGGATTATTGCCTGCAGGACATCAATCATGGTATCATTCCTGTGCCGGTATCTTTTGAATAATTATGGTATTGTTTTCCTGTTTTTTTCATTTTAGATCAATGTCACAGGTGTTCCGGGGGAATATCTGAATCCGTATTATTTTTTTTAGGGGAAATTCTCCTGATCGCACATACGGCGGTCAGGACGAGTGTAATTGCCGACAGAGAGAATACTATCGAAGGGATACGGATACCATACGGGGTGTAGTTGAGGAAAAATCCGGTGAAGATCGCGATACAGATACTCATTCCGATGCTGAGTGCAATGTGTTCATAAGGATCCAGTTCTGTTTTCATGGGAAATAATGCTGAAACCAATACGTATCCGGGAACAAAAAAAACCAGAGGAAACGCCAGTACCGGGCGGAAAACCGATTCATTGAAGGGGGGGAACAGGATGAAGACGGATGTGACAATAATATAGATGACGATAATACCGAGATCAAGAAACTTCATTCCGGTTTTTTTGCAGGCTGGAGAATTTTTCCCAATCATAGTGTTATCCGTTAATTATTATCAAATTGAGACAGTATTTATCATTCTCAGCGTAAATATACGTTTAGATGTCAATGGAACCCAGTGAAAGAACCATCGTTTACGGGCTGGTGGGGGCCTGTATCTGTGGTATTATTATCGTCGGAGCATTTCTCATTTTTGCAGGAGGGATGTTCTCTTCCAGTTCGGGCTTTAGTGAGTTGTATTTTGAGAACCACCAGACACTCCCGGCCATCATCAACGAGAATGACCCGGTGAATTTTTCGTTTACCGTTGTATCCCACAACAAGGAAAATACAGACTATTTCTACGAGGTCTTTGCGGGTAATCAAATAATTCGTAGCGGATCATTTATTCTTCCACAAACCGATTCGTCCGAAGAAAGACTTCAATTGAACCTCAATAAAACATCCATATTTATCGAAGGTATCAGATTCAGATCCACATTAATTCCACTTAATGAATTACAGAATACGCAAACACAAATAACAGAATACGAAGGAACGGGGCTTATACAGTCAGACAATGAAAATGATTCCCATATATTAAAAGACCCATCCAAAATTTATTACCCGGTTCAATTACCTGAAAACGATGAAACAATAACCTTGGCTTTTGATCCTAGCATTAATGAACGATTTAGAAAATCAACGACAAGAAAAATAAAAATCGGTGATATGAATACTATAAAAATTGACGATAAGGCGACAGAAATTCACGGATATCGTCCATCAAATGTTGGTTATGATACGTCAGAAACGGAATTGACTGTTTCAAATGACCGCGGGACGATTTCTGAGACAGAAAATAAAACTACCATTCAATACCGGTATGCATTTGAGAAGGTATCTGTCAACCTGAGTGCATCACCGGTTTCAAATCCTGATAAAACTTCATACTATGAGATCCATTTCTGGGTATTTGCGAAAGATCCATCGCAACAATAACCGGAATTCATATTTTTTTACTCTGTAGAAATCATCAGTATACTCAGACGCTCTCGGGGCTTCGCTCGAAGAATTTGTAAAAATTCTTCTCGAAAGAATCATCGCTGATGCGAAGATTCTTTCCCCACCGTTGGGGCACCCCCATATGCGATAACGACGTATTACCACTCTCCAAAAATGAAAATTTTCAGGGCTCCGGGGATGACTGGAAATTGAGGTCGCCGCGGGGCGTCGAATTCCGCAGGAATGAGACGGGAGAAGATTCCATAAGGATTCTCCGACTCGCCCTTTTTGGTCGGCGACCGTGATCCCTAAGGGGTATGGGGGCTTCAGCCCCCATCTTTGCGAAAGAGGATTTCTACAGAGCAATATTTTTTTTGATCACCGGCAGTCCAACCAATAAATGGAATGCAACGGTTATCCCACGGTCAATGAGTGCAATGGTCAATCCCACATACAGCGGAATACCCATATCTGAAAGGATCACTGCCAGACTCCCTTCAACCAGACCCAGTCCGGATATAGTTAAAGGCAGGATTGAGAGGATGCTGACGAGTGGCAGGATACATAACAACTGCAATGCCTCCACGGTATATCCAAGTGATAGGGCGATGATCACCAATCGTGCAGTATGCCCGCACCAGGCAATTATTGTCAATAACACTGAACGCAATACCGTTTTTTTCGGAAACCGGATACTGGTGCAGGCGTCTTCAAGGTCCTGAAAAATAGTGGTGAGTTTCGGAAGATTGAAAAACTGAATGATTTTTTGCAGGGAACTGTGTGAATGCCAGAATCCGATAATCAGGAGGATCGCGGCAACCGGAATTGACAACGCCCAGATAAATTTTCCTTTTTCTCCCGGAATAATAAAGAGGATCCCGAATATCCCCAGTATAATAATCGTTACAAGATCTATGCTCCGGTCGAGAATAAATGAGAGAAAACTCTTACTGCCCTGGTTGCTTTTTTCGAGCAGGAGCGGTCGTGAGAGTTCCCCGATACGGCCGGGTGTAACATCAGAAATGAGCAAACCCCCCACAAACGCAGAATACGCTTCTATAAGTGGAATCCGGATACCCATGTCCAGGAGGATTTTCTGCCATCGGTATGAGAGGATGAATAAGGTGAGTGCATACACAAGGACTGCCGGGATAAGATAAAAAATATTTATTGAGAAAAGGGCTGAGATAATTTTCGAAGGATCGAGAATGAGTACGAGGATAATAATAATAATAATCCCAAAAAGGAGTCTGATATGGGTTGGTACCTTTATCGCCATCTTTATTCCCAGACTTGATTTTAAAACGATATTTATACTTCAATAGTCAATCGATAATTAGATTGCCCCGGAGTAATGCAGATGATTGATCTCATCGTTAAAATCATTTATGCAATAATCATCTTTTCCGGAACAACGATCTGCGGGATTCCGATTACATTTTATTTTATTAAAACGGGGAGATGGCTTTCAAAAATCATTCTTTCCTTTTGTATAGGTTTTATCCTCCTTGCACTTGGAGGAATCGTTGCAAATCTGTTATTAATAAATGTGTTTTTTACCCAGTTTTTCATTCTTATTATCTGTATTATCACCATTATTCCGATAAGAACCACATTAAAAGCAGAATTAGACAGGAATGATTGGATAATCCTCATTTTTTCTACAGTCTATGTTATCTCACTTATCTCCTTTTTCGATTGGATTGTCATGTGGATGGCAGGAGATGCCGTAACGCATGCATCAATAATCCGGATGCTTGTCGATGGTCAGAGTCTTCCCATCAGTCTACCCCCGTTTGGCACATACTGGGAAATTTATCCAAAGGCATTCCATTTCTATTCATTTTTCTGGGGCAGTGGATCGTCAATCCTCACGACTATTCAGGTTATCCCGGTTCTCATTACAGCCATTATCCCCATCACGATTTATTCACTAATCCGGGAATTAAAAAAAGATGAAATTGCATTCTACGCATTCATTTTTTCCGCAATTTGTTTTTCACAACACTATGTATATCTTATATGGGCGGGGTATCCCTCTGCAGCGGCAGAAATGCTTCTTGTTGCCGGAGTACTCACAATTTTTGTCGAAAAACGGCTCCTGCCGTTAATTCTTGTCGGGATTCTCTTCACGCACACACGATATCTTGGTATTTTCTTCGGAATACTCCTTGTCTGGCTGATTATTGAGATCTGGAATGAAAAACAAACCCAGATAAAAAGGTTTTATCCGTACATTATTCTTTTCATTGGAGTTGGTCTGGTCATGATCATGTTGACCGTCCCCTTCCATAAACCAGATTTTTTCCTTTCACTAATTTCGAACAAACAGATCGCATCTGATTTTATTGCCCGCTGGTTCTGGGGAATATTATCAATATTTGGCCTGGTGATCGCGGTTTACCGCAAGGATAATTTAGATCGATTTACAGTTGCTGCAACCATTGCCCTTATTGGATTGGCAATAGCAGTGGATACCCGGGTATTATCCTTGTCTTCCCTTCCGGACCGGATAATTTCCCTTTTGTACATCCCGTTGAGTATTTTTGCCGCATATACTGTCGTTGCAATCGTTAATTCAAAACGGGAAATAAAAACTGGCGTCGTACTCTTGATCATAGCGATCGGCGCACTTTCAATGGGTGCAATATTCTACAGTTATGCTGGCTCCTGGGCGTTACCAAAAGAGGACTATCAGGCAATGGAATGGCTGGGAGCCCAGAATTTATCAGGATATACCTGTATCAATATCGACGATACCGGTGCGTGGATATATCCGATTACCGGCATTCAAGTAGCAAATCTTCCTTACCTTATTGTGGGTGTGGACCAGTATAATCAGAACTATGTTCTGATCCGGAGTATCATTCGGGATCCAAATAGTGCACAGACACGAGATAGAGTAAACATGATACAGAGACCATTGATTTATCTCTCTCATACATCAATGTCAATGCCCGGATACACTCCACCATTTTCCGCAACAGATGCTAAATTTCCGGCAATCAACCATACGTACTCTGAAAAAAATTATCAGCTGCGTTACGGTGATGGCGTGAAAATTTTTGAACCAATACAATAACGTTTTATTATTCATTTCGACTATTATATTCAGAGAGGGTAGAGTCTGATGGAAATTTTACAGTTTTTTTTTGGTCTTATCAGCTTTTTCAGCACGTTCTATATTCTCCGGATATGGATTAAAAAGGCCCTTATGAATGGGATTGTCGGGCCGGATATGAATAAACCCGGTAAACCCCTCGTAGCAGAGATGGGAGGGATCTGTGTTGTATTTGGTTTCGTTTTTGGGCTTCTTCTCTTCATAGGGGCACAGACATTTATTTTTAAGATAAATGATCCGATTACTCTGGAAATTTTTGCAGTTCTGTGCACAGTCTTACTTATCGCAATTATTGGAATGACCGATGATCTGCTTGGCTGGAAAGCAGGATTACCACAATGGTTAAAACCACTCCTGGCAATTCCCGCAGCGATACCACTCATGGTGATCAATGCCGGAAATACCTGGATGGAACTTCCATTTATAGGAGAAATTAACTGGGGGATAATCTATCCCCTGATAATTATCCCGTTTGCGATCATGTGTGCATCCAACGGGTTCAATATCCTCGCCGGGTATAATGGGCTGGAGGCCGGAATGGGAGTGATTATTCTAACCACACTCGGTGCATTGGCTTATTATACAAATAAGATTGAAGTTGCTGCACTTGCTTTTTGCATGGTTGGTGCACTTCTCGCGTTTCTCTGGTTTAACTGGTATCCTGCAAAAGTATTTCCCGGGGATTCCCTGACGTATCCTGTCGGTGCCCTGATTGCGTGCATTGCGATATTGGGAGACCTCGAAAAAATTGCTTTAATCCTGTTTATTCCCTATATCATCGATTTTCTCCTCGTACTTCGGAGTCATTGCAAAGGAGAAGCATTTGCAAAGGTTTATGATGACGGTAGTCTTGAGCAGCCATTCGAACGGATAACTCATATGACCCATTTCGCACTGGCATCACTCAAGAGAGTAAAAGCGAAAGTATTTGAAAAAGATGTGGTATATTTTCTTTACGGGATAGAACTCATATTTGTAATTATTTCTATCTTGATTGTATTCAGATAAAATTCACCAGAATATTGTCGAAGAACGAATTATTTGATCCTTATGAGAATACTGTTTGATATTGGTCATCCGGCAGATGTCCATTTTTTTAAGAATATCATCCATCTGTTGCAACTGAACAATCATTCAATAAAAATCTGTGTCAGAGAAAGAGAAAATATTACAACGCAATTATTGGATCTCCATAATCTGGACTATGAGTTGATCGGGTATAATGCCAAAGGGATTGTTAAAAAGGCGTTCATCCTGATAAAAAATGATTATATGCTATACAACATCTCGAAAGAGTTTAACCCGGATATTTTTGTCAGTCTGGGATCTCCCTATTCTGCCCAGGTCAGCAAATTGTTGGGAAAAAAATCAATAACATATTATGATACAGATACCGCCAACCTGATAATACATTTAACGATGCCATTTACTGATGTTATGCTGACACCATTCTTTTTTTTCAAGGATCTCGGACCAAAACAGATCCGTGTGAAAGGGTATAAAGAATTAGCATATCTTCATCCCCGGTATTTTACCCCCGACCCGGGTATATTGGATATTCTCGGTATCAGTCAAGATGAAAAGTATGTCATACTGCGATTCAGTGCTTTTGATGCATCACATGATGTGGGTGTGACGGGTTTTTCTGACGATCAAAAAAGGGAACTCGTCCGAAGTTTCGAGAAACAACTCAGGGTTTTTATTTCTTCAGAAATTCCACTGCCCCCGGACCTTGCAGAATATCAGATAAAAATTCCCATTCATAAAATGCACGATGCTATTTATTTTGCAGAGATGCTTGTAGGAGATTCAGGAACGATGACTGCTGAAGCCGGCATAATTGGTACTCCGGCGGTTGTTTATCACCCCATGTCGATTCAGATCAATTATTTAAATGAATTAGAGAACAAGTATGGCTTGGTTTTTAACTTTACTAATGCCACCGATGCGATCAATATGGCGAAAAAACTTATAGAACAGACGGATTTGAAAAAAATATGGCAACAGAAAGTCGACCGGATGCTTCAGGACAAGATTGACATTTCGGCTTTTTTTGTATGGTTTATTGAAAATTTTCCCCGTAGTTTCGATATTATGAAAGAGGATCCCCATTTTCAAAAGAACTTTTTGTAAATGACAAGTGATACTGATAATTTATAATATCCATTGCTCATATCAGTAGATATAATTGAATTTTGGTGATTTTGTGGGATTGTCGAGACGAGAACTGGGATTTATTTTTCTCCTGCTTGTCATCCTCAATATACTTTTCCGGTACCCACTATCTCCTCATGAACTGGGAAACGATTCCTATTATATCCATGAGCTTGCTCAATCGATTGTTGATAATTCCTCATCGGAATGGCTTCTGTCACCGCTTTCTTTTTTTGGGCTTTACCCCTTTTCGTATTCCTCGGGACTTCCCCATTTTCTCGCAGTTACATCATTGTTAACGAATTTACCCATGGAGTCAACGATTTTTTTTGATTCATTATTTTTTGCGATATTCGGCATCTTCACTTTCTATATACTAGCAGGGGAATTAAAAAAAGACCAAGTCTTTCAATTGACAGCCGCATTCATTTTTTCCGTTTCCCCACTTGCAATCAAGTTTACATCATGGACCGTTTCTTCCCGGGGGCTTATTTTAATGTTCATTCCTCTTGTGATTTGGTGCCTGTTAAAAATTAAAAATGTCCGGGATATCAAGTATATTTCCCTGTTTATAGTTTTTTTTATCATTCTCGCAAGCATTCATAAAACATTTGTTCTGTTCATTCTAATTATACTGGCATTCCTATTTACAAAGTATATTGTTTATTCGGACAACCGGTATTTATCAAAAATTTTCAAACATCATTATTATCCTTATATCTTATGCGGAATTTTTATTTCAGTTTTTATTCTGCAGTTTTTCTTAATCCCTGGAAACTGGTTGAATGAATATAAAATATTTTTTAATTTTAACCTGAACATCTGGTATGAATCTGTTCTGTTTTTAATTGTCATACTGACTGCGCGACTGGGCCTCCTGATTCCCTTGTCCATTCTCGGTGTGATCTATTTAATATTCGATTCTAAAAAATCGGTCAATGAATCGTTTCTCATTTATGCATTTTTATTTTTTTTACCGTTTCTCTACTATTCAATATACTTTTATGAAACATTGCTGCCGTTTTGGGCGATGTTGTCTGTATATGGGATTTTTTTCCTTACATCCAAGGTTCAACAAAACCGCTCTCTTTTATGTATGATAATCCTGATCGCAATTATTGTATTTTCTGCATATACCGTCCAAATCAGATATACCAGCACTGATGAGGGGGGGTATAAAAATTATTTACAGGAGCCCGATTATGCCCTGACCGGGTTTATCCAGCATGAAACAAATAATCAGAATATTGGAGGAGGATATCCCAGGCAAATCGCACCATTTATTTCAAACCCATTAGTACTTATGCCCACAGACCAATTAATTTATCATAATATTGATAAAAATCTATTAAAAATAGAATTATCTCCATTTCCGACATCACTATCTGAATTGTTCCATTTTGTCAAGCATACCTTTGATTATTCTTATTCGGGAGATACAAAAAAATATCCTTATAAATATATAATTATGCCAAAAAACTCGCAGAAACCAAATTCAACGGATAATAAAATTTATGCAAATGATAAGGTTGACTTTTATGACATATAATTCGCACTAAAATTTTTAAATTTTAAATGTTAGATTTGCTATTTAACTAATGTCTGATAATTGTGATATTTTACATTAATTTTTGCTCTGTAGAAAACCTTCACGATGAGAAATTGTAAGAATCGGTGAAGGTTTTCTACAGAGCACCGGCTCGCTGATTTCTTAATTGTCTCCTTTCTTTTTGACTTCACAATCAAGAAAAGGAGACATTGTACCTTAGATCTTTCGGTCGTCGGTACAATCTATTTTGGATTAGGATTTCTACAGAGCCAAATTTTTCAACCTTAAAACTTCACTCAAAATTCTTTCATCCCATGAATATTGTAAATTCGATCGCGTCTTAGCCTCTGATAGTAATTTAAATAAATCATCGTTTGTTAATGCATGAAGATATTTTGAAATATCATCAACGATTTTGTCATCATTAGAATCATCAAAGAATCTATTGCCGTACTGTTCTCCACCAATTACACCCATTAACTCTTTATTATATAATGTTAAGACAGGGATACCCAAATACGCAGATTCCAGTACTGGATTGCACACATTTGAAAACATATAGAGTGAAAGTAAAATGTCATTTTCATTATAGATATCATTTACATTATCATATGAAAATGGACCCTGATAAAAAACCGTTTGTTCAAGACCAAATTGATCGATTAATTGGGTAATTTCCTGAATTTCCATTTCATTACCAAACCCATATATATTTAAAATAAATCGATCATCCGAATATTGATTCTTCAGTTTATTCATTATTTTTATTGCTAATGGAATCCTTTTCCAATAAATTAATCTACTTGCAGTAAATAGTTTAATTTGACGATTACTAAAGGTAGAAATTGGTTTTTCTTTAGTTTTATGAATTATTTTGTCTGATATTCCATTGTGCAAAAACAAGATTTTATTTTTGTCTACACCGAAATATTCAAGCACATTATCGCCCTTTGTTCCATCATCCGTCATTATACACAAATCTAAATATTTTACCTGCGAATATGAATCTAATTCTAAATTAAATCCTTTTATTTTTTTTCCCTTTTTAAGGAGATCTAAAACACTACCAAGAACAGTCCCTTGAAATTTCCCAAATGCTATAGATTTTGGAAATTTTTTTTTCAGTTTTATTGTAGGAATTACTCCCCCACATTCATATGCGCAAATATAATCGGGAATTATTCCGGAATTAGTGGAAAATCTTTTTGTGTACAGATAAAGTAAAAGATTATTCACGTAAAATGCACTTATTCTTATTAATAGGTTATTATTCCGATATGAATTTGAGATAACATTTTTTCCATTAGAATCTTTTTCCGATTTTTCTATTGCTTTTGATGAAAATCGCACGGAAAATTTATTAAACCAATGTAAAAAAGATTTCCCATAATAAATCAACGGATTTTTTATTAAAAAAAAATTTACATTTGGTAATTTGTTATTAATATCTGTTTGATTGTAGAAAAGTTTTTCATTGATATCTCCACAGGTAAAAAAGTATATTTCAAAATATTTACTGTATCCTCGAATTGATTCAAACATTGACTGATTACCAAACTCATTAAAAAATAAGGATGTTAAAACAAACATTGTAGGTTTTGATTCTTTCATATCACTTATTTGTTTTACTTTTAAATATATGATTTAACCCCCCTTCAAATACTTCATGAGAGTCTAGTTCAATTGAAGGGATCATCAATTGTCAATGGCGAATAAAATTCCCTTCTTCCATGAATATATTCACATATTCAGAGTTGCCAGAGATCCCTCATGCGGTTTTTTCTGCTATTTCATCAATAAAGAAATCCAGATTCTGACCCGAATCATTCAGCGTGGATTCCCCTCGACCTTTAGCCAGAGTATCATTAATCCATTTTTTTATTATTTCGGGATCCTGCGGTAGAACTTCGGCCATACCCAAACAGCGTTCATAGGAATAATAATTCTCAAATTTTCCCCCATGATTTAAATTTTGATTTAATAAGCCACTCCGTATGCCCATCCATGCAGCTTCGATGACAACCGAGCTGATATCGGAGATATGGAGATCAGTTCCTCTCAACAGAATCGGTAATGGCATCTCACTTGAGATAAGCCATCTTTGAGCTTCTTCTGTTCCAAAGGTTTTTCTTAAGTAATTGAGCACCATATCTTTCTCGCTACCCCGAAGATGAACTGGATGTAATCGGAGGATCCAATTATATAATTTTGCTGTATCCAAAATCACTGTTTCAAGTGCACTAACCATAACACCATTGAAATTACCCTCCAAATAGTATCTTTCCAGGCCCCACTCTAATGTCACAACAATACAGGGGCGAGTGTCTTCATTTTTATATTCATCAGTTATTGCTTCATGAACCAGTAGATCTTCTGGATTATTTCTGATAAAACGTAAAAACCATGGATTCCCAACATTTATAACACGAATACTTTTATATTTTGCCCATTTTGAAATGGTAATTACACTCTGCTCATTCCAGCAAAGGTATCCATCGGGAAGAGCATCTGTTCGAGAATTTACTTGGTATTTCTCACCGTACAATGGATGATTATCAGCAATTACCCCATGTTGAAGATCGTACACAGGTATCTTCTTTATTTTTCCTGCCTGGCAGAGATATTTATCCGGCAGAATTCCAATAATGCACTTTGGGGTAGCTTTGTCAAGAATTTGACACCACAAATTTACTCGGTATGTGTTTTCCCATTCTAAAGCAATTTCCCGCCCTCGAAATGTATATAACAATTGCCTGATAACAAAAATAATTGTTGCTAATTGGTTATAAGAAACCGGAGAGAAATAGGCTTTATCCCCAACTAGCCTTGAATATGGTGTGGCTATTGATCTGACACTCAGCGACTTTTCGGTACATCGCTCTCCAATAGAATCAATCAGATGAGCGTATGCTTTACCATGGAATGAATATCCACAATTATTATCCCGTCTAACCAAGAGAACATCACAAGAATTCAGATGATTCCAGGAATCTTTTACACAAGTACCAATAATAATATCAAGATAAGTCTTTATTTTTTTTTTAAATTAATAAACATATAATTCTTTTTCATCGCGCGATCACACTCATCAAGGTTTATAAAAACAATAACAACTATTTTGCAGACCCCCTGCAGGATTAATAGGGATAATTTTTACGTCCGCGAATCGCCCTGATGCCTGTTGAAATTCTTTCAAAATGTCCTGTAATTCGTCTAATGTCAAACATGGAAATTTTTGGTTTAAATAAATATTCGGTTTTATGACATTCTTAATTAATATTTTATAATCCTGTAAGGTAGGACTGAATGGGAATATTGCCTCACTTTCTGGCATATCAAGTCGATCCAGAGCGTCCATAATTTTATCACAGGCCAGTTTACCCTCAATACTTGTGATGTATTCCGAAGCAAATTTCAATTGTTTTTCACGATCTAAATGAAAGTCTGTAACATTATTAATTATTGCATTCATTATATCCAATAATTCTTTTTCATTAAATGCCTGATAACTCACTTGATTTGGAAGCGGATGTTCAATTTCATCATCAACATAAGGTCTGTAAGAAATTGACGGCTTACTGAGAAGAAATGCTTCGATACCGGTCATACAATTATTGTGAATCATGACCTCAGATGCTAAAATCCACTCACTTGCATTACCCTCATATACGACTTTTACATTTTTCAAGTCTTTTGCTAATTCAATCCACGGGACATGGCTTTCCGAGGGATGTGGCCTAATGATTATGGTATGATTGGGGAATTTTTCTGATAGTAGGGGAATAAGATGAAGAAAATGGGGGAATAAATTCTTATGGTGGTCAAGGACTTGTCTCATAATGACTTCCTCTTCCACGGATTTAATTTTTTTACTTTTTATATAATGATCTATAACATTTTTAGTAACAACATGATTGTAAAATCCAAAATGGGTATTAATCAATATGATTTTGCCATATCTTTCGTGAATTTTCTGAATATTTATATTAAAAATATTCCGAAAATCGGGCCGCAACAGATCAAACCTTGGATTTCCAGATAGAATTATCTTCTCGCTTGGCCGGTTTAATGCCAAACAGATATCATCTGACTGACGTTTACCCCATGCGAAAATATAGTCAACAGCATCAAAAGTATCTACGTCAAGTCGTCTTCTGCGATAAAAATCTTCATGATAAATTAGTCCTTCTTCATCCCAACAAGACATTCGATGACCATAAAGGCGGACTCTTTTAATGGTATCCATTGTCCCTAGAGCCATATTTTGATTTATTATAACTCCAGGGGGTAACACCTCATACATACGCAACATGGGGAAAACGTGTCCAAGAGTTGCACCCCATCCTCTTTCTGCAGCAACACAGCAGAGTAATGCTTTGGCATGGAGTTCTCTGGCTTTTGTTTCAATATGGAGATGGAGCCAGTGACGTGAAGAAATGGTTGTTTTAATCATAAATTGTAATCTCCTTTAAACGAGTTATCTAATTCATAAATTATAAATTGTTACCCTCATCACCATGTTTAAAAAGTCGAAATTCGGATGATTCTGATCAACATTAGATTCTCTAATATAAATTAATCCAATCCCGCCGGTGATTTCATTTTTTACCGAACCTATTTGCTTGTCCCCATGCTTATCTTTTTTTCCTCCATGAATTTTGGATATTAATGCTCTGGAGAAAAACTCAAAGAAGTGTAATAGTAAGAACCTGTGTCTGTTACAGACAATTTTTTCCCTGCAATTTCTGTTTTCTGTATCGCGGATCTTCTTGCTTTAAATCCCCAGTACTTTCTTTTCACGACAGAAAACTTGTTTTCGATGAGTTGTCGTTCATGCTTCAGGTGCGAACTCTCTCATTTACGTTTTAACAAATTATAATTCTTCCTGAACCACCAAACCATCATTGTATTTGACTGTTCTTTTAGCCGCTTCGCTTAACTGTTGTGGTTGAGTTAGAAACCGGTCTCCTACTGCAACCAGATTTATGAGATCGATCCCATTTTGATCACAAATTGATTGAATATAAAGTGTCCCTCCATTAATTGCAACTGCAAGGTATCTTAGTTTTTCTCCTCGATTGATTCGGTATACCAAACCCCATTGATATGGGGCAAAAAGTAGATCTGGTTGAAAAAACACACTTTTAATCTTAATGGTCTTCCCTCGCCATGTGCTATACGCACCATCATATGGCACATCAAACGCCAAAATAAAAGATTCTAGATGATATCCATTCCAAGACCAGTCGATCCATCCATTCAGACTAGATTTTAGTCGTGGCCAATAGGTAGATAGATATTCTGGTTGTTTGGATAAATTTTTTAGATCCAAATTACCCTTGGAGTAACCAATACATGCATTGATACCAATATCTATCTGCTGTTTTTCATATTCCTGAATGAAATCCAAAGGTGTACGACAGGATGACGAATAAATGAATTCTTGCACTTGTAATATTGAACCCGCATCAGGATTCTTATGCATTTTATGAATTATCGCAAATCCGAGTCTTTTACGATTCATGATCTGCCATGAAACAATTGTTCCCCCGCGATCCTGCGGTAGAGAGGTACCATGGATATTAAATATCCCATACGGTTCAAATGCTTGTAAAAAGGCGTCATCAAAAATCCAAGGCGCTGCCGCAGATAGTCGAAAACCAGATTTACAATCTGACAACAGTGCCTTTTTTAGTTCATTTGCCGAATTTACTTCGGTGAAAATATCTTTATCGAAATCAATTGGGCAATTATTTCCATAAACATGAAATTCGCACTTTTGTTTTCGCAAGCCATTCGCTATTCCAACAATAATTGATTTATTTCCAATGAGTTGTATCATGATAAATCAAAATCGTATTTATTTGCATATGCATTTATTGCTTCATAACCTGATCCATAAAAACGTCCAAGCCAAACCGGTCGTATCTCAGATCCAAATAATAATTTAAATTGGGAAATACCCGCTTTAGAAGGATCATCAGGATCGATCCCGCCAAGATCAAGCATTGCGATATTATTCCTCACTGCATAACGAGTTAACTCATGCACAACCATTCGCGATGCAGCTGAGATCATAGACTTCGGAAGGTCGTGGTATATATCAGAACGACGCCTGCTAAAGATCCTTCCCACTCGTAATACACCATTACCTGAATAAACACTCATCCCCGCAATCAACTCTTCTTTGTAGCGTACGCAAACGGTCAGACTGGCGAGTAACTCTTCGGGGGGGACTGGTTTCCACTGCCTTTCCTTTTCACACAACATATGAAATGAATAAAGCTCATCGGGCGGTGTACAGTTAATTTCTACTTTATATTCAGTTGTTCGATAGCTACGTCTTACTTCATTGCGAGTTATTTTCCGATAGGTTAATATCTGATCCTCTTCGTTAGCCCTCACAAAAATCAGGGCACATTGCTTGTTAATTGAGGTAATCCCCTCAATTTTGGGCAATTCACTATAACTTGCAACAGTAAAGTAATCCACATGTTCCATATAATTCTGAAGTTCCTCTTCGCTAAATGAATCTCCAACAAAACGTGCATACGATCCGACGGGTAACTTGACTATCATTATTTCCTCCCGGTCCTGAACCATGTGGCATGCTTTAGTCCTGTCCAGAATTCTTCATCATTAACGATACAATTTTTCCCGCCAGGAACATCATTGTTTGAGAAACGTCCGATAAACATCGGAGCATCAATAGTTATATTTCCAGTTCTCTCCATTGTAAATGCAAATCGGATATTTTTTTTCTGGGCATGTTCGGCAACATCTATGCTGCAAGCTTCTCGAAAACCATAGGGGTAACTGAGCGAAACAATTTTCTCCCCGGTCCATTGGTGAAGCTTTTGAATAGATATATCAAAATCCCTTTTTGCAGTCGCATCATCCTGCAAGCCAAGCGGCAGGTGCTCATGGCCATGCGTCCCGATGGCACCGGCCTTTGCAAGTTCTGCAACCATTTTTTTAGTCATATAGAGGTCTTTACTTATTCGACGCTCATTAAAACCAAGCATTTCGAAACACTGATCAACAACACATATCCGCTCGGTTTCATTAAGCACATAATTGAGAAAATACTTTAATTGTGCATCTTCTTCAGAATCATATCGATATACCTCCTTCGCTTTCTGTTTGGAGGGAAAAGTTAGGGAACACCCTCGGTTCTTTAAAATACTGATTAAGATATCCAAAAAACGTTCCGGTGGCGTATAAGCCCGAATAATATGAATTTTATGAACCGTTGGAACAAAATTTTCTTCAATCGGTCTTGTATTGACAAAAAAAATCGCTGGAATTCCTTTTTCTTTTAGTATTGGCCACGCTAATTCATATTGCTCTTTAAACCCATCATCAAAAGTAATGACCACTGCTTTCGGAGGGAGACTCTTTGTCCCATCGATTATATCACAAATATCATCACTGCCAAGAAATTGGGCCGTTTTTCCAAGAATATCCAACTGGTCGGAAAATTCTTTTGGCGTAACCCCAAAGATACTTGGAAACGGGGCGTCGAATGTCTTTCGGATATAGTGAAAGTTTACAGCAACCAGCATACACCCTCACCTCACAGTACTATTTTTTCCCCGAATAAGCTTCATAACCATAAATATTCTTTTTTCCAAGACGGTCTTCAGTCAATTCAAATGTGGTGATATCTGGATCTGTATGGTATTGAACCTCATATGGTCTTTTCAGCATTCTTTGTAAAAAGCGAGCATTGTTGGTCCTGCCATCAACGACCATGAAAAAACCCGGAAGAAGCGTTGATTCATATTTAAGTATATCTCCGGACATTACCGTTCTGGTCGGATTTTTATAAGATATGCCGTGAATACTGCCTTCGACATTCATGGGATCTGGCCCGTCCAGATAAACAAAGTCAGGAACAACATCAGGAAGTTCGTCATAAAAGTGACATACCTGTCCTTGGTACTCAGCGATATGGACCTTTGAAAAGGTGATTTTTGAGAAATCAGAAAGGTCTGCAAGTTTAATCTTGTTATGAGTATTATCTTTCCATACGTCAGTTGTCTCGATCGATACAATTGATGGTTTCTCGTATTGCGGGGATGCCGCGATTGCATGATATTCGTCCCAGTTCTGTTTTAGTGCATATGCCATGACTATTGTACTAAACCCGGAGCCGAACTCAAGTATGGAAAATGGTTTGCGCTCTCGCACAACCAGATACAGGTGGGCAAGATCGGAATAGTTGGCGGAGATTTCCTTTTGGTTCCCCTGAACCAATCGGTCAATAACACCATATTTTTCCAGCAAATCTTTAGCTTGGGACTCAGTAAATGCTTTAAAATTTTTGTGTCTTTTCATTCCAATTCCCCCATAGTTGAATAATACCTGACTATTTCAATTGAAATTCCAATATTCGATTTCCATATTATATGGTCTAATTCTACAAATCAAGGAACTCCACCTGAATAATTATGAGAGTTAAAATTATGAGAGTTCATAAGATATATTTTTTGAAAAATTAAGTTCTCATTCTTATGGATAATGCCAAATAATCATTATTGTGATAATCCAATGAGTGCATACAGAAGATCGATTTTTTATCGGTTCTCCCTTGACAGTAACCATTCTGCCATCTCTAAATCAAACGGCTCATCAACATTTACTACTGGACGATTTACGACGATCGCAACCGCATCCCGGTCAATGACCCACCCCTTGTCCACAAGGTGCTTTCGCGTCACGGCGTAGCATAACCCATTCCGGTGGTAATAATGTGGAATACCCTGACGCAGACTGTGTTTTGCTCCATCGGGCAGGTAGAAACCAAGTATTCCCCGTTCATCAATGGTCAGGGTTTTATGGGGCGTATAGTGTGCAGCAGTTAATGATACCGTAGCTGCAGCAGGGGCACCCTCGTCCACAACAACCCGGACAGTACGTTCAACATCCTCTGTGCAGCGCAATGGACTCGTCGGTTCTAATAACACTGAAACATCGAAATGCATATTATAATGTGTCTCCGCAGCGAGCCACGCATGACGCCACATACTTACGGTTGTTGCCGTATCACTAGCAAATTCATTGGGTCGCATGAAGGGTACATCCAGACCATGCCGCCGGCCCTCGTTCGCGATCTCTTCATCATCCGTAGACAATATCCGAGCGTCCAGCCAAGGTAGTGAAGATGCGATCCTGCCCGCTCTTCCAACAAGAGTGAGCCCCCCAACGATACATATATTCTTATGGGGAATTGATTTTGATCCTCCCCGAGCCGGAATAACCGCCAGGATTGTCTTGCCCGACAGGCTCATTGAATCGGCTCCTTATTCAGAACGACGGTCCGATCCTCAGCGCTGCTGGTACGGATTGCCTCAATAATATCCATAACGCGGACACCATCGTCAAGAGTGCAGGTACGGATCGGAGCGCCATTCACGACATCGAGAAACTCACGTGCTACCGACATAAACATGTCATTTCTATCGAAAGAAAAAAATTCTTCATCCCAGGTTTGGCTGGATTTGTTTCCAATAGCGATACGGTTCGGTTCTACTGACCACAGAATCGTTCCCTTTTCACCAATAAAGCGGATAAATTTTTCATGGGGCCGGCCATACAGATCGAGATGAATTGTGATTCGAAGATTGTTCGGATAGGTAAGATGAACATCAACGTTATCGTCAGTCTCAATTTCAAGATCTGAGATCAGTTCTACCCGGCCGGAGAGCTTCTCCGGCAAACCGAAGAACCATACCATGAGGTCGATCCAATGACTCTCATCCAGTAGTGCACCTCCTCCTTGAGCTGCGCTGGCCATAAAGAAATCCTGATATGGCTCCCAAGGATGCCAGTCTGCGAGATGAGCCGACATGTGGAATTGGACGTGCAGTATACGGCCAATCCTTCCTGCCATTACCAGTTCGCGAACCCGGGCAAGCGGTGGCCACCAGCGCCATGTGTATCCCAACAGCACGGGGAGACCGGTACTTCTCATGACATCCACCATTCGACGAGCATCAGCTGCAGTCCGGGCAGGGGGTTTCTCCAAGAGTACAGGCAATCCGCGACTCAATGCTTTGATTGTCTGTTCCGGATGGAAAGCGGTTGGAGAACAAATAATCACACCGTCCAAATCCGTAATGCTCAAGGCATCAGCCAGATTACCAAAACTCTGCACCACAGGCATTCCAGAGGCTAGTTCCAAACATCGATCGTGGTTCGGATCAAAACAGGAAATCCGACAACCCAGTGCAATGAGGTTCTTTGCATGCCGTTTACCTACACTGCCGCATCCCATAATCAGAAAATGTCGATGAATCATGATGAATCGTCCATTTTTTCATCGGATACCTTTTACCATCGCCACGTATAAATCGGGATCGAAAGAAATTTCAAGAAATGCCGGCCCGTTATCCGGATTCCAGCAGGTCAAGGCATCGTTTACGTCTGCTATTGTCTCTGCATGTGTTGCTGTGAGGCCTAATGCAGTTAGCACAGGCACCCACGACCGATCTTCAAGGATAAGGGGTTCCTGCGTCAGGCCCGCCTTTATTGCCCGGGTGCGGATAGAGCCGAAAGCTCCATCACTCATCAGTATGACCATGAGTGGTAAATGGTGACGGACTGCCAAGGTGATTTCAGCGAGATACATCCCGATGCTTCCATCTCCCAGAAAAACAACCGTGGGTACAGAGGAATCATAAAGGGCGGCGCCAAGGGCCATGGGAAGACCGACCCCCATATATCGCCCTTGGCCTGATAACAGACACCAATCTGATCGACGCGCCAACCAAGCATGCTCACCGATAGTACAGAAATATCCAGTGTCCATTACAACACGAACACGACCTTTAAAATGGTTATTCACGGTATGAAAAACCTGTCCCGGAAGAAAGTTCTTATCCATCGTGGAATGGAGATGTGTCAGTATTTCAGCGAGGAGATCCAGTCCCCATGATTTCCCATTGAGAGCTTCGAATGCAGGTTGCGCTGCAAGTAAACCCGCACGAGCAGAGAAAGAGAATCCCTCATATCCGGGTGTATGTACCGCATCAATCGCAACTGAGGTGCACGGAAAAGGTTTTGCAGCAAGGACTTCACGGGCAGTCAGCCCGAGAGCGATAACGAGGTCGGATTTGCGAAATAAATGCGATTCGGGAGTCTGGTTCTCTCCAACACCGGTAAACACTCCTGCTGCACTGGGCAGGGTTTCGTCAATGACTCCTTTGGCCGCAGCGGTACTAAAAACCGGAACCTGAAGTGCTGCTAATTTCTTTCCCCAACCTTGCCGCTCGGCAAGGGTACCGGCAATCACAATCGGTCGTTCCGCCTGGGAAATTGCTTTCACTAGATCATCAACCGATCCGGTGAGGGGGGGATCTCTCGGGAGGGGGACTTGCCGGGATTTCGATTCGGTGAGTTCGAAAACCACAGGACCAGGTACTTCAGATTCAGCCCAATCGCTCATATCCCTTAAATACGGCCCATCAGATCCTGTTCTGCATATTCCTTTAGTTACACTGTTTACCAGGGTGAAATGATCGAGCCGTTTATGTGCTTGGGAAAAAGGAGAATTTTCCGGAAATGCCTCCGTCAGATGGACAACTGGCATGGATTCAAACCATGCTGTAGCTAATCCCGGAATTGAATTGGCCAGTCCCGGACCCTTGATAGACAATGAGATACCGGCCCGGCCCGACAGTTTTCCAATTGTTGCCGCCATGATGACCCCTGATCCTTCGAAACGGGTCAGATGAAATGCGATATTCTTTTTCCTGAATGCATTGATCAGATCGAGCGTTGCCCCGCTTCCGGGAATGCCAAATACCCTCTCAACACCCTGTTTTGCCGCTTCATCGGCCATCTGGTCAAATGAGATCAACAGGATTCTCCGTTCAAAAGCGTTTCACGAATTTTTTTTGCTGCATGACTGCATACGAACCGAACTGAGTCTGGGCTGAATCCACCACAATGGGGGGTGATCAAGATATTATCGTGTTCCCGAGAGTACAATACAAGGGGATGATTTTCAATATCCGGTTCGCCAGTCAGGACGTCCAGACCTGCACCGTGGATACGCCCTGAACGTAATCCATCGAGAAGTGCAATTTCATCAACAATCGGACCCCGTGAAGTATTGATCACGATGGCGCCAGGTTTGATCCTTTCGAGTAGTGCACGGGAAACCAAACCTTCAGTCTCAGATCCCAAGTGAACATGTATTGAGATAAAGTCACTAGTCTCCATTACTGATTCTAATGATGCAGGCTGAATTGTATCAGGCCACTCAGTGAGATAGGGGTCATATCCAATTACATCCATTCCAAAAGCACGGGCATACCGGCTCATCCATCCTCCGATACGGCCACACCCGATGAGGCCCAGCCGGCGTCCTCGTAACATGATTCCCGGAAACTCTTCACGCACCCATTTTCCTTCGGAAACATGCGATATGGCTGCAGGAAGTCGACGGGCACAGGCCAAGAGGAGAGCCCAAGAAAGTTCAGCTGCAGGTGTGATGTTTTGCAGGAGTTCCGGATCCTCTTTTAATGTCCGAACGGAAATACCACGACGGGTGATTTCACTACGATCAATATGATCTGAACCGGTTGTCGCACAGGAGATTATCTGCAATTTTGGGGCAGATGCAATCATTGTGTCGGTAATATGAACTTTCATCGATGCATCAAGGACGGCATCTGCATACGGTAATGCACTTGAAAATGCGCCAGCATCTGCTGTGATATGCTTAACGTCGGCAATATCATGTAAAATCTCATATGATGCTTCATATCCTTCCGGGGATCCGAGATATATGACGCGCTTCATTTCAAACAACCTCATGTTTCTTCAGGTTAGTAAGATATTTTTTTTGAGAATTTTAATTCAACTTTACTCAGGAGATCTGCAATTATCTCACCGGCACATCCGCCACCGTACACATGACTTTTTTCGGAAGGTCCATTCTGGATCTGCTTTCTTATAGCGTCTACTATCAATTTGCGGTCATAATCAACATCAATTACATTATTTCCACGATCACGTCCGTCCTGCCGCGTTCCAATATTTACAACGGGAACACCCATATAAGCACATTCCCTGATACCCACACTGGAATTCCCAATTAAACAAAGACTATTCTTCAATATTTTTAAAAAGTGATCTGGTTCCATATTTTTGAAAAAATGTATGGGTGCATCTGGATGTCTTTCACGGAATGCACGTATCCCTTTGCTTGTACCATCAGAACCGGCATCCACATTAGGCCAGAACCAGAACGTCGGAATATTCAAAATCTGAATGGCGTGTAGTGTTTCCTCAACATTTTTTTGGGATGCATCATATTCCGTGGTAACCGGGTGTTGTAATACAACAAGATAGCCGTCATTAAATGTGCATTTTCCAGTACCTACTCCGCCATAAACGGTAAATGGATCAAAATCCAGCTCTGGATTCTGTAATACCTTGTCCGCAAGATCAATTGATGGACACCCCGTATTAAAAACTAATCGCGGATCTTCCCCCAGTTTTATCACACGATCATACGCCCCTTGAGAAGAAACAAAGTGGTAGTCCGCTAACTTTGTTATGGCATGCCGGACTTTCTCATCGATGTTACCGGTAACCTCTCCACCTTGGATGTGTGCGAGAGGTATATTCATGTATGCAGCACAAATCGCGGTTGCCATAGTCTCAAACCGGTCCGCGACAGTAACAACAATATCAGGTTTGATATTATCAAATATCGTTGATAGCTCCAATATGCCAACACCAGTTGTTTTTGCAGCAACCGCAAGATTTTCTCCTTCAATCACGTTAAATACCCGTGCAGTGATAGTGAAGCCATCTTTTTCAATATAATTGCTGACAGTTCCATATCGATCAAGTAATGCTGAGGCAGCAACAATTAGCTGAAGCTCCAGATCCGGGTGATTTTGTATTGCCTGCAATGCGGTCTTTATTCGGCTGTACGATGGTCGGGCTGTAATCACAACACAAATTTTACGTTTTTTCATTGAGATCGGACTCTTTGAGGAAATTCCCCTTTTTTAAATCGTTTTTTAGGGATCTTCCGAGAACTTTTTGATATTCCCGTGCATCAATCCCGCAGTTTTTTGGTTTTTTCGATTCCAGTATATCTTCTGATATGATTTCGCCAGATTTAAGATCACGGTTGATCGCCAGTGATTTTTCAAAAATTTTTTTCAGGACACCCGTGATAATCACATTTTTATCGATACGGCTATTACAGGCCACATTAATGTCATGTGAGCCCGTGACAACCATTTTTACTTGGTCTATCGTGAGTGATGCACAGGTATCTGGACCAAACATGCGCTTGTCAAAAACGACATGGAACTCCAATACTTCTGCTCCCAGCGTAGTTGCTGCAAGGCAGGCATAAATGTCACCAGAGTGATCGCTGTAACCTACGGGTACATGGTATCTCTCCTTTAATTCAGGGATAACATTTAAACCCCAGTCTTGCGGTTTGGCAGGGTATGCTGAAGTGCATTGGAGGATTGTAAGTGGATTCTTAAAATGTTTTAATAACTCAACAGCTGAATCGATCTCACTGAATGAACTCATCCCCGATGACAAATAAACCGGTTTACCAGTTCGTGCGATCTTTTGTAACATCAGGAAATTATTGACTTCCCCGGATCCAATTTTATATGCGCCTACACCGATCTGCTCCATCATATCTACTGAAGCATTACTGAATGTTGATGGGATGAAATTCAACCCTTTCTTTTCACAGTGTTTTTTTAATTCTGTCCATTGCTCCGTAGTGAACTCCATCCGTTTCCAGTAATCATATCTGGTTTGATCTTCATAGGAAAAATTCACACGGAATGGCTCAAAAACACTGCTCTCTGCATCAGCAATATGAACTTGAAATTTAACAGCATCAACACCCGTTTCAGCAAGCGCATCGATATATGAATGTGCAATACCAAGACTCCCCTCATGGGCTTGGCCGATTTCTGCAATAATATACACAGAATTGTACCTCCTTGAATGTGTAAAATCTTTTGTAATCATTCAAATTGGATATGCCTCTTTGTCTTTGCAATCACATTATTAACTTCCATTCTAATGGGGTACCTTTTTTAATATTTTTACTTGCGGTTTTCCCAAGAATGGCCGTAATCTTTTTAGGCGCGATCCCGTAACCGGGTCGAATCGATCGCACATTCTCCTCTGTAAATAACTCCCCTTTCTTCATATCCCTGACAACGAACAACGATCTCCGGAACACCCGGCTCGCCTTTTCATGCTCGCTCACTTCATAACTAATATGCCCAAGTGCCTTCTCGGTTTCACGAACCGCCACAACCATCGCTTTAAACTCCTGCGGTTCAAGGGAGAAACTGCTATCAGGACCAAGGGTCTTCCGGGAAACGGTGAGGTGCTTCTCGACGATACAGGCCCCCAGCGCAACTGCGACAACAGGAACCGTTGTACCAAGCGTGTGATCGGAGATCCCCACGGGAACATGGAAGGTTTCCACCATGTCGGGGATCGTCTTCATGTTCATGTCCTCCGGGAGCGCCGGGTAGGTGCTCGTGCATTTCAGGAGCGAGATCTGATCGTTGCCTTCCTGACGAATCGCCGTGATCGCGTCTTCGATCTCTTCCCGCGATGCCATGCCGGTAGACATGATGATCGGTTTGCCGGTCCGGGCGATGGTACGAATCAGGGGGATGTCAACGATCTCGAACGAGGCAATCTTATACGCGGGGACGTTCATCTCCTGTAAGAATTCCACGGATGTCGGATCAAACGGGGTCGAGAAGAGATCGAGATCCAGAGAATTCGCAATCCTCTTGAGATCCGGCTGCCAATCCCACGGGGTGTAGGCTTCACTGTAAAGCTCATAGAGATTCTTTCCCTCCCACTGCGTTCCTTTGCCGATCCGGAAGAATTCATTCGTGCAGTTGAGCGTGAGTGTGTCCGGCGTGTAGGTCTGGATCTTAACCGCATCGGCTCCTGCCGATTTTGCTGCATGAATAAGTTTCTCTGCTTCCTGGAAATCCTGTTTGTGGTTCGCGGAAAGCTCGGCAATGATGTAGACTGGGTTTCCCTGTCCGAGGTTATGCTTCCCAATCTTTATCATATCCCCCATCAGTCATCACCTCGCCGTTGTTTCATAAGGTATGCTTCTTGGTTCTCGACGCTCGTTCTCTCATCATAGGTGTAGCCGGCTTTCGTGAACGCTCTGATTGAAGATTCATTCCCCGTTTTAATAAAAGCATGCACTTCGCGGACCGGGGTCCGGGCGAAAAGTATCCGCGTCGCGATCCCGATGACCCGTGATCCCAAGCCTTTGTTGCGGGAAGCGGATTCAATAAGCACCGAGATGACTGCATGGTCGTCTTCGATCCGTAAACGGGCTTGCCCGACCGGGTGATCGTGTTCGTCGATTGCAATGAAATAGTGGAGATCCTTATCGGCAAGCACGGAAGAGAACCAGGCCTCGTGCTCTTTTGGGGTGATCAAGTGTGGCCGGAATGATCGGGCCCGTACTTCAGGCTCATTAATCCACCGGTAGATCAAATCGGAGTCATTTTCCCGGACCTTTCGCAATCTCACAGATTCGTTTTTCAGGATCATCGTGACACGTGAGGCACCTTCCCCATCAACGAGAGCACGCATCCGCCGGGACTGGCCCTGTCGTGTCTTCTCTGAGGACAACAGTTCGGAAATTTTCTTTAGACCAGCATATGGGTTAAAAAGATCCTCACTTGTCAGCCGTTCTGCCATTTCCTGTGCGACCAGCGCATCGACAACCCGGGCCTGGTTGTCGGCAGAGGTATAGAGCAGCGAGGGAAGCCCCATGAAGGCAAGTTCCCAGCAGGTCGATCCACCGGCCGTGATCGCTACATCCGCCCAGGCTATAAGTTCGGGCATGTTACTGACATTTTTCCGGATCGAGAAACAATGCAGGTCCGCGACGATTGACTGGAGTCCCTCAAAATGCGAATAAATCCCCCCGGTAACGACGATCACTTCGAGGTCTTCGATGGCGGCATTCCGAAGGATTTTCGTCACGGCACCAGTGAGATCATTTGGGTCCCCTCCGCCGAATGTGATTAGAATCCGACGTGCGACCGGAGGAATTATCCTCCGATATCCCGCCCAAATTAGAAATTCTCTTCTTAAAAGTGCATATTTTGTACCGAGCAGAAACTTTGTGTAGGATTCATGATTCTTATAAAACGACATCTCTGCATAGATATTCTGGTTGAGGACAATATCAGCATAATAATGCTCTGCATGCCCGTAATCATCAATAAAAAGGATATTGCAATTATGTGCTTTCAATAGTCTCTGATACTCCGCATCAAATTGGTACCCATCAACAACAACCCATGAGGCTTCAATTTTTTTTGCATATTCAACAGTAGTTGCAGCATCTTCTTTACTCCCCGGATGATCTGTGAGAGTGAGAACATTCATGCCCTCTGTCCGGATGCGTTGTTCAAGAGAGGGAGAACCCGGCACCATGAGAAAAGTAACCGTTCCACCATTGTCCTGCCAGGCTTGAGCTAGTGCAAGACACCGCATCACATGGCCGGTACCGATGAGGGTATTTGCATCGGCACGGATAAGAAGCGTATTTACGGTCATACAGGTTTAGATTGTCTTTTGCAGAATCTCTTTGTTAATCTCAAGTAGTTCGGGATGTTTTTGTAGCAAATCGAGAACATCTGTCCATGAAAACATACTCTCACCAAAACGGTGGTAAACCTGATTGACAAACTCAAAATCTTCCGGCGTATCCACCGTCCATCGCATCGATGAAAGATCCTGTTCATTATTCACTTCACTGATTCTGAATTTATCGGGATTGCGATAAATGTAAGGAGTAACATGTTCACGATACGCCGGATTAAGCTCTTCCTTCCAGCACCGTTCCAATGCTGAAAAACTCATCACTTCCGTATCAAGGCCCCGGGGATACGTGCGTAGCGGAAATGTATTTGATACATAATCGATATCCGGTTCCGATGTTAAGAATTTTTCAATAATTTTATCAATAATTTTCGGCTCAATCAATGGACAATCCGAAGTAATCCGCACAATGGTTTTCGCGTGATATTCCCGCGCAGCCTGGTAGTAGCGATCCAGTACATCATTCTCGCTGCCGCGGAAAAAATTCCATTCATTATCACGGCACAATGAAATAATTTTTTCATCAGCGGTTTTTGTTGTAGTAGCAATAACGATATCGTCAATTTTTTTGGATCTCCGGATACGTTCAATATCCCGGACCAACATCGGTTTGCCGGCAAGATCCAAAAGGACTTTCCCAGGAAGTCGCGTACTGCCCATCCTTGCTTGAACAATAGCGATTATTCCCGTCATGAATTTCCCTGGATTACTTTTTGAACAGTCGTAATTACCTGAGTTACATCATCGTCAGTCATCCGGGGAAACATGGGAAGGGAGATCTCGGCCCGGTAATATTCTTCCGCAATCGGATAATCTCCCTCACGGTATCCAAATACCTCCTGGTAGTACGGTTGCAGATGAACCGGAATATAATGGACCTGACAGAAGATACCTTGTTCACGGAGATCCAGGAAAACTGACTTGCGATCTATTCCTGACACCCTGATGGGGTAGAGGTGATAGGCGTGTCGTGATTGGGCTGCCTTGGGCACAGGGGGAATGATTATGTTTGGACGGTCACGGAACGCGTCATTGTACATCTTGGCAATTACATTCCTCCGGGCGATAAAGTGCTCTAGTTTTTTCATTTGGGATAGGCCCAGAGCACACTGCAAATCGGTTATCCGGTAATTGTAACCGAGCTCCTGCATCTCGTAATACCACGGGCCGTCATTTTTTATCAATCGCCGGGGGTCCTTCGTAATTCCATGGCTTCGGAATAATTGAAGTCTCTCCGCAAAATCCTCACGATTGGTAGTGATGATCCCGCCTTCTCCCGTGGTGATATGCTTGACCGGATGGAAACTGAACATGGTCATGTCAGCCTCACTGCCGACCCGGGTTCCCTCCCTCATTGCACCCAGTGCATGGGCAGCATCCTCAATGACAACAACATCGTGATCTGCCGCAATTTCCATAATTACTGGAAGATCAACCGGATACCCGGCCATGTCAACAGGTGCAATCACCTTCGTCTTTTCTGTGATTACTTCTTTGATACACTGGGGATCAATGCAGTACGTTCCCATATCGATATCGACAAACACCGGATGAGCACCTTGATATGCCGCAGAATTCGGCGTTGCCACGAACGTGATGGGGCTTGTAATCACTTCGTCTCCCGAAGTTATTCCCGCGGCAAACATTGCACCATGGAGTGCGGAGGTACCTGAATTAAACGCAACCGCGTATCGTGAACCGACGTACTCGGCGATCTCCTTTTCGAACCGCTCAATCATCGGTCCCTGCGTGAGCCAGTCGCTTTTCAATACAGAACATACTGCATTGATATCAGTATCATCAATCCATTGTGATCCGTAGGGAATCGTTTTCATGAGTATTGGTACTTTTTCCATCTCAATGAGATGATGATGTGATCATGCGGTTGAGATCGTCAATACTCAGCCAGTGAGTATTGTTATCACTACTGTAGCGGAAACCTTCCGGCAATACCCGTCCGCCACCAGTAGAGTCGTTCTTTTTCCAGAATTTTAGTTCAGGCTCGATGATATAGTATGTTTCATACTCTTTCGTATGCCGTGCTTCATCATCAGTGAGAAGAATTTCATGCAGTTTTTCCCCGGGTCTGATGCCGATAACATCGATCTTTGCATCGGGAGCCATTGCACGTGCCAGATCGGTCACTTTCATACTGGGAATTTTCGGGACAAATATTTCCCCGCCATTCATTATCGGAAGGCAATTTCTTACAAACTGAACCCCTTCTTCGAGGGTCAGCCAGAATCTGGTCATTCGTTCGTCGGTGATCGTGAGTCGCCCTGTTTTTTTCTGTTCCTGGAAGAGGGGAACCACGCTCCCCCGGCTTCCTACAACATTTCCGTATCGGACACAGGAAAACTTTGTATGCCGATCACCGCCGGTATAAGAATTTCCCTGAACAAATAATTTTTCTGCAACCATCTTTGTCGATCCATACAGGTTGACAGGATGGACAGCTTTATCGGTGCTGAGAGCGATGACCCGGTCAACATTATTATCGATTGCGGTATTGATGATATTGATGGTTCCATTGATATTGGTCTTCACTGCTTCAATGGGATTGTATTCACAGGCAGGTACCTGCTTGAGAGCAGCAGCGTGGACAACGATATCCACACCATTCATCGCTCTTGAAAGCCGTTCTTTGTCCCGGACGTCTCCAATAAAAAACCTGATGCGATCATCGAGAAACATTTTTTCTGTTTCGTACTGAAGCAATTCTCCCCGCGAATAAACACGGATGCTATGTGGATTATCTTCACGCAATAACGTTGCCAGAAACGTTCTTCCAAATGAACCTGTGCCTCCGGTTATCAAAACGGTTTTATCATCAAATTCTTTCATCGAACACCATCCTTACTATTTTCAATTATGCATATTAATTTTTCAGGATAAAATTTCAAATCAATTGTTTTTTTTCCGAAAGGGGTCATATTATTGTGAAATATCTCATTTCGCAAATACATTCATCCTTCCGATTCATATAACTCATAATACCGTCCCTTCTTTGCCATAAGTTCATCATGATTCCCGCACTCTACGATTTTTCCTTTGCTCATAACGTAGATTGTCTCTGCCTTCCGGATGGTTGAAAGCCGGTGAGCAATAATAAACGTGGTAATCGTCCCGGATATCTGATTGATTGAATCCTGAACGATCGCCTCGGATGTGTTATCAAGGTTGCTTGTTGCTTCATCAAGCACCAGTATTTCTGGCGACCTGACAAGTGCACGTGCAATGGCAATCCTCTGTTTTTCGCCACCCGACAATTTGAGTCCCTGGTCTCCTACTATCGATTGATAGCCGTCGGGCAGGCCCGATATGAATGTGTGAATATTTGCCCTTTTTGCTGCCTCAATGATTTGTTCCTCGGAAAAATCACCACTAAATGCAATATTCTCACGGATAGTTGTGTTATAGATAAAGGTATCCTGACTCACATAGCCAACCTTACGAAGAATTGTTTTCAGGTCGTACTCACGCAGGTCGATATCATTGATGAGGATTCTGCCCTTTTTTAAATCATAATACCGGAGAAGTAAGGATACAATTGTAGATTTTCCTGACCCGGATTGACCTACGAGCGCGGTTATTTTATTTCTTTTTATTGTCAGATTAATGCCATCGATCAACTCCTGATCATTATGATACGAAAAACTTGCATCCTTAAATATAATATCAGAGGTAAGAACGTCAAATGATTTCGTGCCGCGTCGGATTGTATGGTACCGGGAATCATTCAGGAACTGGTAAATCCTTTCAAGATCGGGATATTCATCCATCACGATCATATACTGCGAACTAATTCCCTGTAATCTTGGAAGGATTTTTAATACAGAATAAGCAAATGTCCCAATGAGGGGGATCACATACATGAACTGCTCTTCATAAATATAATAGAAAAATATAACAACCAGTGCTATTGCTGAAAAAAAGAAAAAATGAAGTGTTGCACTCGGCAAATTCTTAATGAAACTAAGCTTAACGAATCTATTCCAGTAATTTCGAAGGGCCACATTATACTTTTTCTGCCAGTATGCATCACCATCAACGGACCGTATCTGTCTCAATCCCTGAATGTACTCGTTGATTACTTCGTTCTCAGACTGGACAGAGAGTAATTGAAGAGTTCCCAGACGATATGCCACACGTTTGCCGATGAATTGAACAATCAGAACAAACAGAATTCCAACGAAGAGCAACAGGGCAACACCCGTAGGGGATACCAGAAACATTGCAACAAGTATTGTCAGAATTACAACGATTTCGGAGAAAATTATCGTTGATGTCTCGATAAATTGCTTAATTCTTGCCGGTGCCGAGATAACCGCATACTGGATATCACCTCTCCGGTTATCTACATAGAACCGATAATCACTATTAATGAGTTTTTTAAAGATGGATCCTTTGATCTTTATTATAATTGCCTTTGTGAGATATAACGATAAATATTTATAAATCAGCGTAACAACAAACGTCAGAAAAACAAAGACAATAAACAAAAGACTGAACGCAACAACCTCTGGCAGATGAATTGTATTACGTACAGCGGCATACAATGGTTCAAAAAACGGAATGCCTGCATCTTGTAAATTAAAAGATGCATTCAATATTGGATAGAGGAGGACAATCTGGAAGGTCTCCATGAGACCAAGAATTATACTCAAAAAGAGAAGGGCCAACAGATATTGCCTGAAATCCTGTGCGTAAAAAAATAGGATATGAAGGGCATTACGAAAATTATTCTGGGATACTCTTATATGCTCTATAAAACCCGTTTTTGTTCGAGAAATCTCATCAGGTGCTATTTCTTGTGAACTCATGATGTTACCGAAGGATATTATCAATTTTTTTTTACTATTTCAGTATTTGCCCATCAAATAATACTCACTAAATTTGGGAGCAGATCATTAAAATATAATTGCATTCGCGGTGTTTGTGTTCGATCATCTACTTTAAGAAGGAGGAGTGTTGAGTCTGTTAATTCTTCAATTAATCATCAGCTAGCTTGCATCCTTGCAATAGGGGACGCTCATTTCCAGGACCGGGCAGTCTTAGCCGGGGCAACGGGGAGGGGAGTTTACGGGCGCTTTGAATTCTCAAGGATAACAATCGGGATTCTAGGATCTCCAATGAAAGGGATTTTTTTTGAGTTCTTTTCAAAAATTGGATGAACAGAACAGTCGAAATTTTTGCCTGTAGAAAACCTCAATGACGAGAAATTGTAAGAACCTGTGAATGTTGCAGACAATCATTTTCCCGGCGATCTCCTTCAACTGCATAACAAATTTTCTTGCTTTTAGATCGCCACTGAACTTTCTTTTCAGGACGGAAAACTTGTTTTCAACAAGTTGTCGTCTTCGATATCTGACGTTGTCGAATTGTAAATCCATTTCCTTGCGGTAAGTTCCCCCGACGACCTCGTTATTCCATGAACGGATTGGAATGATCGAATCAGCGTGCAGATCATCTCGGATCTGCCGATGAATTGCTTCGGAGTCGTATCCCCGATCCATACCGTAGCACTCTGACCGTCGCATCTTGTGGCACTGTCGGAGTAACCGCGCTGCGTGACGGTGTCGTGAACCCGGCTGTTTGAAGTGATGAACCCGGTGATAACCTGTTGATCGGTGTCAACTGAGATCGACGTTTTCAGGAAATGTTTTCGAATCTTACCGGTTCTGGCTGAGTAATAATGACTCGAATATCAGCTGGTAAATCCGGATGAATTGATTGCCGTGATTGGGATCGGATCGTCGTTGAAATAAAAAAGATTCAGAGTTTTCCTGAATGCGTAGCGGAGGTACAGGGTTTTAATCCGGCTGAAGAATTTTTGAAGTGTCGTGAAATGAGGCACGACGGATAGATCCAGTACCTCCTGGATCGATTCCATGTCTTCAATATCTTCAATGAAATCCCGGTAGTGCTGGTTCCGGTAGTCTTTGAAGAGTATCAGGACCAGAAGTTTATACTGGGTGTAGATTTTTTCGAATATTTACTGGAATACGGTGTTATTCGTATCGCTTTCACGATCGAAATCGCTGCTCGGACAAACCTGATATTCCGGCTCGCCAATCTTTTAGTTGTCTCCTTGCTTTTTGAACACACATTCAGGTAAGGAGACTATGTACCTTTGATCTTCCGGTCGTCGGGTACAATCTGTTTTTAAGAAGGATTTCTACAGAGCAGAAATTTTTTATAAGTGGCCTTGTGCTTCTCATGAGTGCTATTCATTGGCTTCTGCGATCAGACCATGTGAAGATGAATTGATTCGGTAAGAAAAAGAGATACAAGGGGGAAAATCTGATACCATCTGACATCAGATGCCAAACTTAAGGATCTTCCGAATCTTCCCACTTGCCCCCGGGGGGTAAAGATCCCGTTGCGGCCGCGCAGGAACTGGAGTCTCCAGTGAGGACAGGATCTTCTTTTCATCCGATCCGACAAGAACATTCCACCCGTCATGCAAAGTCTCGATCCATTCCGTATTCTCCCGGAGAGTAACACAAGGAACACCCAGCAGGTATGCCTCCTTCTGGACCCCGCCGGAATCGGTGAGGATCTTCCTTGCACTGCCCATCAGCCGGATCATATCTAAGTACCCGAGCGGTTCTGCGAGACGAATATTCTCCGGCATCCGGTCCAGCAGCCCGTACTCGCCGAGATATTTCCGGGTCCGGGGATGGACCGGGAAAACAACCGGTACCGTTGCCTGCCCAAACGCCCGGATAATGGCTGACAAAGCATCGCGATTGTCCGTGTTCGAAGGCCGGTGGATAGTGGCAACGCAATAATTCCCGGGATCGAGAGCGAGGGATTCGATGACCCGGGAATTCTTTGCGGCAAGTGTCCTGTTGAACGCCAGCACATCCGCCATCACGTCCCCGACCAGGTGAACGCCCTTGGTTACTCCTTCTTTTGCCAGGAGATTTACTGCATTCTGTGTCGGGCAGAATAAAAAATCGGATACGTGATCGGTCACGACCCGGTTGATCTCCTCGGGCATGGCACGGTCGAACGAACGCAGCCCTGCTTCCACGTGGGCTACCGGGATACGAAGTTTGACAGCCGCAAGGGCACCTGCGAGCGTGGAGTTGGTGTCGCCATAGACCATCACGAGGTCAGGCTCCTCCTTCAGGAGAACTTCTTCGATACCCGCAAGGGTCAGGCCGGTCTGTTTGCCGTGAGGCCCGGATCCGATCCCAAGGTTGTAATCCGGTTTCGGGATCTGGAGTTCGTCAAAAAAAACTTCGGACATCTCCGGATCGTAATGCTGTCCGGTATGGACCAGGATTTCGGTGTGATCATTCCGGATCTCCCGGGACACCGCAGCGCACTTGACAAATTGCGGGCGTGCCCCGACAATGGTGACGATCTTCATAGTGATTACCTTTTTGTGCATGACGACTATATCTGAGAAAAATCAGGATTTCTCATACTGAAATGATATTCTCTGCCCAGTAAACCACGGATTCAGCAAGAACAAGCGCTTCGGTATACTCTTCTTCGCTAACAGGGAATTCAAAACCCGGGTATCGCGTATGAACAGCAAACGGAGTAAGACGTGATGCAGTTTTTATCGCATCCGGAATGGCAAGTCCACTTTTCTCCAGTCGAAGAAAAAGATCCGAGAGGTCGTGGATATAGGGGAACGGAAGTGCGCGAGCAATAAACACCGCCTTAATCGCTTTCTCCGCTGCCTGTTGGGCCTGATAACACAGATCCTCATGATAAATTTCCGGTTTTCGACAGCGGGCGATCGCAAGACAACTGCGTGCCCTGTGTAACCATTCCCGGGGATCACTGGGCGGAAGCCGTTCCGGCATCGTAAAGTACCTTCCCTTCATGCAGTGCAGGATGCAGGACAAGATACGGGGAATTGCCATACTCCTGTACCTGCTCGGGTGTGACAACAATCAGGTCAATTGCCTGGCCCACGCCATACAATTTCATATAAATATCAGCCGCAACGGTACGCGGGTTGTAATTGCCGGATTTGATCACCAGGAGATCCAGATCGCTGTCGGGCCCACTTTCTCCCCGTGCTGTTGAGCCAAACAGGATAATTTTTTCAGGTTTTGCACAATTAACAATACGCCGCAGGATCTCGCTTAAGACTTCTTTGTTGACTTTTCTTTTTTTATTCATACCTTCACTCATATACCAGATGAAAAAATTTCTGCTTACAGTGAATCTTTTATCTTAAATCTTATATGCATATCTGTCAGCAGGAGATTCAACAAAACAAACATCAGTTTTCATGGACTCCTCGTTTCGGCAGTCCATAGAGGTAATGGTCATGCTCTGTTGCAAGATCCGGTATATCTGTAGTTACAGCAAGGGATGCTGTGTTGCATAATTCCCCAATGAACGGACACACCCCGCAGGAAAAATGTCCAGTTTTAAAATTCTGAAAGGAGCAACAAGCAAATTGTAGCAGAAGAATTTCAAAGCGGGCTTCCCGCGACATCCCGCTTTCGATGAGGAATATAGGTGGATTGGCTGCACATGCTTCCCAGAATCCATCTGATTCAGGGACTTCCGATGATTTGTGCAACACAGCAGCAAGGGATGAAATACCAAATGCCGAATCCTGCTCTACATCAGAATCTTCCGGAATAGACTTCAACGTGATAGTATATTTTTTCCGGCCTCAAGATGAACGGGTCCGGATGGCCGGAATACGGATCCATCAAACACAACTTCCATTATTTTTGCCATAGTAAGAATCCCTCAATTGTCCAGTAGTGCGTATCTGATTTCTGATGATAACTATAGTCTTTCTGGTACTATAATATTCCAGATCGTTATAATCGGCATCAATAATTCGGATTTTAAACCCGGATAAATTAGTATCGGCACAACGAGGATGACAATGTCATGCCGGCAGGGTGCATGTGACGAACGGGGGCCTTGCGCCGACAATGGTGACAATCTTCATAAAAAAATCCCTGTGATAATTTTAAAACTTCTTATTTGTCGATAATCGTTTTCAATTGGCGTTCAAGTCGTGGAAGATCCCCGGTGATTGTTGTCCAGAGAATCCACATATCCACATCAAAATACCTGTGTGTGATAAGATTTCTCATCCCTATGATATACTTCCAGTCAATATCCTGATAGAGCATACAGATCTCTGGGGGAATATTCGTGGCTGCATCTCCCAGCACCTGGATATTCCGGAGAATCGCATCCTGAGTCTTCAGATCGTGTAAAAATTCTTCGTATGTCATACCCTGTGTAAAGTGCAGGATACGATGAATCGCATTATCCATGTCATCGAGAAAAAGATGAACGTTCCTTTTTTCAGACATAAAGCACATCTCTTTCCACCGTTTGCCTGATCGCAGGTTTAAGTGCCCGCGGGGTGGTCAGATCGACATCGGTGTTCAGTGCAAGACGAAGGTAATCCCGGAGTTCCAGGAATTTGAACATACCGACAGGTTCTGAAAAATCAACGATAAGGTCCAGATCACTGGTCTCAGTATTCTCGTTCCTCGCTACTGAGCCAAAAATCCCGATAGATTTAACATGAAACCGAGATTCAAGCTCGCCTTTTAAGGATAAGAGAATCGCAACAAACTCTTTCCGGGTTTTCATATACAGGGTATGTAAGCTTCCCGTGTATATTAGTGCAGCGAGAAACGAGGAATTCAATTTTACCTGAAAAAAATATCCGACATCTCCGGGTCATAATGCTGGCCGGTATGCACGAGGATCTCAGTGTGTTCCTTCCGGAGTTCACGGGAGACCGGGGCACACTTGACGAACTGGGGCCTTGCCCCGACAATCGTGACGATCTTCATGGCAAAGCAATCCGAATCGGATGCTCATTCTTGTCCCCGCGTCCGATACCCTTGTAGACAAAACCGGCATTGATAAACATATCAGGATCGATCACATTCCTCCCGTCAACAATGACAATGGTGTCATGACCGCATGCCTTCCGGATCCCTGCCGGTGAAATATTTTTGTACTCAGTGTGCCCGGTAAAAAGGATCACAGCATCCGCACCTGCCAGCACAGTATCAATATCGTGATCAATCGGGACATCCGGATACGAATCGACCCACGGGTCATGCACAGTAACTTCGCCACCGGCTTCAAGCACCAGATCCCGGAATGGTTCTGCTGGCGTATTGCGGGCATCGTCAGAGTTCGCGAGGAATGCCCAGCCAAGAAGCGCAATCTTCGATCCCCGTATTGTTTTTCCAATCCGTCCCAGACCAAGAGTTGTTAATGTGAACATGTGACGGGGCATGAAATCGTTAATGTTCCGGGCGAGGACAAAGAGCGAATCTTTCCCGGCAGGATAATCCAGCTGCCCCCCGAGAACCTTCACTCCCCGCTCAAGATGATAGGTATCTTTTGTCAGGCAATGTCCCCCGACACCAGCGCCAGGCCAGAGAATTGCACGGGTGATCCCTTCTCCTTTGAGGGAATCGATACCGCTCCGCACATCATAGAAATTAATCCCCATCGCCTCGCAGTACAATGCCAGTTCATTTGCTGCTGCGATCTGCAGGTCCCGAAACGTATTTTCCGCAGTCTTGGTCACCTCAGCAGCAGTTGCCGTCATCGGGATGATGCGACCTTTCGTAAGGATCGGTGAATACAGATAGGTCGCCCGCTGCGTACTCACATCATCGATACCACCCACAATCCGGTCATGCTCCTGGATGTTCCGGAGCAGTCGTCCCACCATCACGCGTTCCGGGGCATGAACAAGAGCGAAATCGCAACCTGCTTTCATACCGGATTCCTCTTCAAGGATCTGACGGGCAATTCCGGTTGTCGTTCCCGGCGTGATTGTCGACTCCAGGACAACGAGCATCCCCGGTTTGAGATACCGCCCGACATTTTTTACACCATCAAACAGTGCAGAGAAGTCCGGCAGCAGGTCATTCTTATTCAAAAACGGGGTCTGGATGGCAAGTGTAACAACATCGAGTTCCGAGATCTTGGAAAAGTCAGATGTGCAGACAAACTTCCCTGCACGAGCAACCTTCGCGAGGAGGTCATCAAGTCCCGGCTCCTCACCTTTCAGCGGGCTCTCGCCCCGGTTGAGCATGGCGATCTTGTAGCCAGAGGTGGGAGAGTCGCGCTGGAACCCGTATACCCGCTCAAATGCAGGTGAATCCGCAAAGAGCGCGGCTGCAGGAATACCGACATACCCCATGCCGATGACCCCGATGGTTCTGATAGGCCCGCGCTTGTTGATAAGCGATGATAGTACTGAGTCCATGACAATCACCGGATTCGTTCAGGAGAATCCATGAGTTATCTGCTCAGATACGCGGAGGTTCTGCAACGCCTGCTCCGGCGTGATCGGGAATGGTTTCTTTGCCGAAGCACATTCGAGGAACGTCGACAGTTCCCGCTTCAGGGGTTCCTGTTTATTGACAAGAACTTTCTCGATAATATTTTCCTGCACATACCGATCATGCACGATTGTGTACTGCCCGGGTTTTCGGTATATTGCAATCTCCTGGGTCATGTAGTCGCCTTCAATCGTGCAGTCCTCCTGCTCGATATAGATCATCCGGATCTTCTTGGAGGATTTGCGGCTCGCGGACATGTACACGGTCGTACCATTAATCGCAATCAGTGCACCGCAAACATCGGCATTGCCCGCGCTGTGCAGGGAATAGTCCTCTCGGGGGAAGAGATTGAAGATCACATCGATGTCGTGGATCATGAGATCCTCGACAACCGAGGTCCCGGTGATCCGGGAAGAGGCCGGGTTATGGCGTTTCGTCTCGATGTAGAGGGGTTTATTGATCATCCTGCGGATCTCATCGATGATCGGGTTGAACCGCTCGATGTGTCCCACACCGACGGTCAGGTCTTTCGGGATGATTTTGACGAGTGCTTCTGCCTGTGCGGAGGTCTGGCAGATCGGCTTCTCGATCAGGGCATTGACGCCGCCAGCGAAGACCTTTGCCGCCACATCGTGATGGAACGGGGTCGGGACGCAGATGCTGACCGCATCGACCTTTTCCAGCAGGGCTTCGACACTCGGGGCAACCTGTCCGTCATTCGCCTTCGCAACTTCCGTTGCCGCGTTTGTATTCAGGTCGGTGATCCATAACGAATCAACCTGCTTCAGTTCTGAATAGACACGGGCATGGTTCCTGCCCATGACCCCGACACCGATGACTCCGACATCCATGTTTAGTTTACTCCGTTTATTGTTGTGCAGATCTCTTCAAGCATTGGCTTGGTCACATTCGGGTGCACCGGCAGGGAGAGTACCTCATCACAGAGTTGCTCGGCAACCGGGCAGGAGACCGTGGGATTCATCTCCTGGTACACGGGCTGCCTGTGGATGGGTATCGGGTAGTGGACCGCGGTGCCAATCCCGCGATCTGCGAGACATTTCATGAACTCCGCCCGGTTCATCGGGAACTCCGGCGCGATCCGGATCACGTACTGGTGATAGACGTGGGTCGAATCCGGCATGCGGTACGGGGTGATCAGGCCCTCTACGGAAAGATGGGAATTGAGGTACGATGCATTCGCGATCCGCAGGGCGTTGAAGTCCGGGAGTTTTTTCATCTGCTCGCACCCGATCGCCCCACCAATATCCGTCATCCGGTAGTTATACCCGATCATGACGTGGCGGTACTTCTCGCTCTGGCCATGGCTGATGAATATCCTCATCTTCGTCGCGTATGCATCGTCATTGGTCGTGACGATCCCGCCTTCACCCGTTGTCATGTTCTTCGTCGGATAGAAAGAGAAACAGCTGGCTTTTCCGAATCCTCCAATCCGCTTCCCGCTATATTCTGCCCCGTGTGCCTGGGCCGCATCTTCAATCAGTGCGAGTTTATGATCATCGCAGATCTCCCGGACCGGTCGGATATCAAATGGCTGGCCGAAGAGGTGAACACCGATGACTGCTTTTGTCTTCTTCGTCACGGCTTCCGCAACGGATCCGGGATTGATATTGAATGTCTTCGCATCCACATCGACAAAAACCGGTTTTGCACCGCACATTGAGACACAGCTTGCAGTGGCGAAGAATGAGAACGTGGGAACGATGACCTCGTCGCCGGGCTTGATCCCGGCGCATGCGACCGCAGTGTGGAGTGCTGCGGTCCCGCTGTTCACGGCAATTGCATGTTTCACGCCGCAGTAGTCTGCAAATGTTCTCTCAAATTCCGCGACGGCGGGTCCCTGGGCGAGCATACCGGATTTGATTACGGCTGCCACGGCTGCCTGTTCTTCCGCGCCGGTCGAGGGTTGGGCGATGGGGATCTTCTGCACCATGGTTTCAACGTACGTATGGAATTTACAACCACTTATTTCAGAGGGTTGGATAATAGTGGCGTAATGACTCGTGGGATCGCGTATTTCTGGTGAGATTCCCGAAATACCAGAGGCCGGGAATTCCGATGCAGCCGGATAATTGATCGTCCTTACCGGACAGCATGGACACCCGTCAGGGGTGATAATGGGGTCTGGTGCGGGACCTCATCTCTTCCCCAGTCAAAAGGAGCCCGTATCGGGCTCCGCTCACATCTCCGGAAAAAGATGGACACGGTGATTGGCAAACCGTGTCCACATTCAGGATCGCCCTGATTCCACACGCCGGAGAATATGGGCATCAGGTACCATATGATGTCCACCGGTAACCGTGGCCGGGAAAACGCACTTCCGATCCCTCATGGATAAAAAAACACAAGGCCGGCCACCATGATGTAGACTTTTTTTAGGGTTCTGAACAGGAAAAAAGGAGGATTATTGGGGGTTAACCGCCGGAATTGTGTATTTTTGGCATTCCGTACGAAACTGAACCCGGTGCCCGTAATCGTACCGAAAATTATTCCAGCAGCATCACAGTGCACGCTTTTCTGGCTGCGGATGAAAGTTCTTTATCTGCCGTGAACAGCGTGGCCCTGTGATGTACCGCTGCGGCAACGAACAGCGCATCGTAAAGTGAGATGTTGAGCTCGCAGGCCAGGCCGAGTGCCGGCGGGATCAATTGACCGGAGGGGATTGTTTCGCAGAGATCATTGATGAACAGGGTGGCATCATCGAGCATGATCTTCACATCCCCGGGACGTTCCTCCCCGGATGAAATCCGTTTCAGGGCAACATTTGCCACCTCCGCCAATGCAAGATCCACCGTAACGCAATCCATCCAGGTTATTTTTGATCGCCTTTGCGGTCAGCGCTTCCGGAAAAAAGATCGCGGCAATGACACCGGAATCGAGCACGGTCTTACCGGACATCGCGGGCCTCACGGATGATCCGGGCCGCAGACATGCCGGCACTCATCGATTCAAATCGTGTCTGCGCATGTGCAAGAAGCTGTTCTCTGCGTTTGGTTCTGACCGTATCTTCGATAAGGGCCCGGATCTCTTCCTGGCATCCGCTTCCCGAAAGTTCGTCGATCATCTTTCGGACCCGGGAATCGATCCGGATACTGTACACAGAAGTTGCCATAGATCATTGTTTACAATTGTTGTATACAAAAACATTGCCTTTTTTTGCGCAACCGGAATCCTGCAATATTCATCCCGATGGGCCGTAAGTTCGTGCATTCTCCCCCGTTTCAGGGACTCCGGATTTATTCAGCCAGGCATATCGTATATCCGCTCCAACACGATTGTGCCACACGGTCGGGGACAGGCTGGTGGAACCGAAACGCTCCTCCTCATGATTCACCTGCGGAGAGCGTACGCTCTCGCGTTCCATTCAGCCCCACCCGGCATGCGGCAGGATTAAAAAAATGCAAACAGGGAACAAAAAGAACGAGACGAACCTGGAGATTGCAGATGTTTCCAGGAATGATGGATCGCAGATTGCCGGTTCAGGACATGTTGCCGGATGCACAGCATGTACCGGCTGCAGGTCCACGGTAACGCAGGAAGAACAGAAAACGGCCATAGATCAGACCGGAAAACCGACGGCAGCGGCCGGACGGGATACCGGTCCGGTCAGGCTGAAGAAACCGATAGCGGCAATACGCGAAGCAAAACGACGGGCCGTGATATGGGGATTCTCCGTGGCCGATGTGGTATCAGAATACGATCTTCCGTATGATTTCGTAGCCATCAGGGAGGGCATCACGAGTTTTGTCTGTGTCCGGCGCGTGAACTCGTCATGGTTCAATATTGACATGATCACGAGAAGATGCAAAAAACAGATTGATGCATTCCGGTCGATGAACATGCAGCAGGGTCTCATCTTCGAGCTCTGGGTGCGCGGGTATGCAAGAGCATTCTACCGGTACCGTGTGTTGCCGGATACAATCGAGGAAACCGGTATTGTTCCGGAGCCGGAAACACGGGCGGGGAAAAAAGCCCTTCATGATGCGATGACGAAGGCTGCCAAACCGGAGAGGGCCGATGAAAAACTCGACGGGGATACGTCATTGACGATCGGATAATTCTTTTTTTATACTTTTTTTACGATTGTCAAAAAAGTAATGCAAGAAGTGAAAGTCATTTTACGACAACGGATAAGATGCCTTGATGAAAAGGACTGCAAAAAATAACGTAAAAAATCCTACCGGATATCACAACTTCCGATAACACATCCCCCTCTTTTCGGCCCCATCCCGGTCCACCATCCCCCTCACATCAATCAGCACCGGATGATCCTTCATCAATCCCCGGATCTTCTCCACCGGCATCGCCTTAAACAGCGAATGCGCCACCGCAATGATCACCGCATCGACCTTCATATCCAGCCTAGGAAGAGGTTTCGCACCAAACCGGGTAATCACCTCATCGGGAAGCAGCGGATCATATCCATATACATCCACCTTGAACTCTTTGAGTTCATGGACAATCTCTTCGACCGGTGACTCACGGGTATCCGGGACATCCTCTTTGTACGTAAGTCCCATGATCAGGACCCTGGAACCCTTGATCACTTTCCCCACATCATTGAGCCCTTTGACAGCCAGTTCAGCCACATGTTTTGGCATCGAGTCATTGATGGCCCGGCCGGCAAGGATCACCTGGGGATGATAACCGATCTCCTCGGCCTTCATCACAAGGTAGTACGGATCAACCGGGATGCAGTGGCCCCCCACGAGACCCGGGCGGTACGGGTGGAAGTTCCATTTTGTCCCGGCGGCATCGAGCACTGCCTGGGTATCAAGACCCATGCGTCCAAAGATGAGAGCCAGCTCATTCATCAGCGCGATGTTCAGGTCACGCTGGATGTTCTCGATAACCTTTGCGGCTTCTGCAGTTTTGATATTTGGTGCCCGGTAGACCGTAGTAACATTGCCATACAGTTCAACGAGCCTGTCGGTAGTCTTCTCGTCCATCCCGGCAACAATCTTGGTGATCTTATCGAGCGTATGGGCATCGTCGTTGGGATTGATCCGTTCGGGAGAGTAGCCGACAAAGAAATCCTTCCCGCACGTTAGACCGGATTCCTTCTCAAGTATAGGGATCACAATCTCTTCGGTGACGCCCGGATACACGGTAGACTCAAGAACAACAATCGCATTCCGCTTCAGGTTCCTCCCAACGGTAACAGTCGCTGATTTAACCGGCCCGAGGTCAGGGTCCTTTGCTTTCGTCACCGGTGTTGGAACACAGATGAGGACAAAATCCGCTTCCTTTATTGCAGCCGGATCGGTTATTGCCCGGATTTTTGAGCCGGAGGCAACAAGTGCATCAACCTTACGCTGGTCGATATCGAACCCGATGGTCGGGACATGCCCGGCAAACGCTTCTGCAAGAGGCGTACCAACATACCCCAGACCCACAACACAGACGGTTTTTCCGTTTACTGGTTTTGATACCATTGAATCGTCTCCTGAAGACCGGTCTTTACCGTATATTCTGGCGCATATCCGAATGCATCCTGTGCTGCCGAGATCGCGGCAAGAGAATCGTGGATATCACCCGATCGCGGGGGCTCAAATGTGAGAGATTGTTCTTCACCCAGGGACTCCATGATGAGGTGGGCCAGCTCGACAAGACTGATCCTGCTCCCGTATGCCACATTGAATATTCCCTCGGCAGAACCGTCCATTGCCTGGACATTTGCCTGTGCAACATCTTTCACATAGGTAAAGTCCCGGGTCTGCGATCCATCCCCGTAAATGATCGGGGATTCGTGGTGCAGGATTTTTGTAATAAATTTCGGGATCACGGCAGAGTATTCGGAATGCGGGTCCTGTCGCGGGCCGAATACGTTGAAGTACCTGAGCGATGCCGTGTCCATACCATACAGTTCATGAAAGACCTTGAGATAATACTCCCCCGTCAGTTTCGTGATCGCGTACGGGGATTTGGGATTGGGCACCATATCCTCACGTTTTGGCAGTGTCGGTGTATCGCCGTACACTGAAGAGGATGATGCGTACACAATTTTTTTCGCCCCGCATTTTTGTGCCGCCACGAGGACATTCAGGGTCCCGTTGACATTGGTCTCATTTGAGGCAAGTGGATCTTTTACCGAACGCGGGACAGAGGTAATTGCCGCTTCATGAAAGATACCGTCCGCATCCCTGCAGGCATCCTGAAGAAGCGGCTGATCGGTGATGCTGCCATTAACAAATGTCACCGCAGGCATATCCAGCAGGTGCCTGATATTTTCAACCTTGCCCGAAAACAGATTGTCAAGGATCACCACCTCATCGCCGCGACGGGCAAGGGTCTCCGCGATATGGGAGCCGATGAATCCTGCACCTCCCGTCACAACAAACCGCACGTGGTCACATCCTCGTATGAATAGATACTTTTAATCCGCGGGTATGGAACTCGCTATCAGATATTGTCTTTTAATTTCTTAAAACACCGGCATATCATTTCCGCCCGATCAATGCTGTTGACCATGTCACTCGGGGTCTTATTCTGCAGCAGCGTTCAATCTTCAGGAGCCTGGCGAACTCAGGGAAATGCTTATTAAATAACACGAAATTGAAAATACCGAGATTCGGGAAAGTATGCCTAATTCCAGACAAAATTCTTGAAACGGTCAACAAATTTCAATTGAATTAAAATCAAAATTCATTTATATCAATACTTTTAATATAACAACAATGGGAAGGAGCAAGGAGGAGATCGGGCGCCACTGTCCGTATTGCGGGGCGATTGTCGCATACGGGGAATATTTCTGCCGCTCGTGCCACAGGAAATTCACTGACCAGAGCGAACTGGATGCCCCGTCCACTCACATGGCGAACACGTACGTTGTCGCGGTCCGGAAACCGTATCTCTCAGCTCTCCTGTCAGCCACCGGTACCGCGCTCGACTAATTTTGCAACGGGGATCACTTGAAGGGGGCTCGCGTTCTTCCTCGCATTCATGAAGGGTCCAAGGTAACAGTGCCGCGAGTACGAACAGCGGATAAGGTATCCCGTCAGATGGAATTTTTGCAAGCCCGCCGATAGTGTATTTCTTGCCGAGATTTCTGACGCGGATGGCGATTTTTCTGTCGGTCATGAATCAGGAGATCCCCTGTTGTCAGATTGTGGTTTCCATACCGATAACCAGGGAACGCGTGAGAAGTCTTTATCGTTTGAAGCAATATGAGATATTTTATTGAATTGTGCACATGAAACAATATATGCATCTTTGGTGAACAACTGAAAGTTACGGGAGATAGGGATCGAATCTCTCACCATTTCCGGATTATCATACAATATTGTACAATTAATTTTGAAAAGACGCTGAATTTCAATCCATGTTTTGGATAATTCGTTCATAATAAGAGGATCCCGCTTGTAACGGGCGATACAATCAACGACGCTCTTTCCGTATCCTTTCTCCATCAATTCACTGATGATGAAATGGTGAGTAATTTCCTGAAGGACAACGGACGGAATGAATCCTTGTATCTCTTCTCTCTCAACCCGGATCAAGAAATCTGTACATGATTGTTGAAAAGCCGGATGATCGAGAGCAGTATACAGGATAATATTTGTATCAATGATCACTCTTGTCCCGTCAGGGATCGATACAAGCTCATTCAAAGATATCAGACTCAATTATTTCTTCAATCGTCCGGGTCTCCCTGATTCTGAACGCTCCTTTTAATTTTTTAATTTCCAGATCAGGCAAAATTTTGAGTTCTACCTCATCTCCTTCCTGTAAGTTTACAGGATCAATAAGATGGAACGAATTATCCCGGTATACCGCTTTTACCATTATTACTCTCCTGTTATTATGATGTACTTTCAATTATATACAGATAGTGCAATTCCTGTACAGGTTTATTCTATCTATCATTCCTTCTTCATCATCCGTTATTCGTTCCACCTCAAAAAACAAGAGGGATAATCATGAGAAAATCTTAAAAAAAAGGTAATTTTCCCGGCCCCGTTCCGCCCGATAATTCCGACAACTTCGCCCTGCGCCGCATCGAACGATACATCCTTCAGCGCCCAGAACCCTTCGGCAGGGGAAGCGTTATAAAATTGTTTGAACGGCGCCTTCACGGAATTGACAATCGCATCGCGGAGCGTGAGATATTTTTCCTGCGGTCCGCCGATAGTGTATTTCTTGCCGGGATTTTTGACGCGGATGGCGGGGTGATCGGGGGACCTGGGGATTCCAATACCGGTTCTTCAGGAGGATGATACCTATCCGGAATAATTGAATCACACGGAAAATACCTGCGGAAAGCCCGGGAAAACAGAATATCGGGGTATCACACAGGTTCACCCCGGTCTGAGACGCCTGGTTATACGATCGACAACCCGGTTTTATTTGCTCAGGATAAAGAATTATAGGATAAGAACGATAATACCTGTACAGGAGTGATGAATGATGGCAGCTATCGTGCAGGTAGATAAAAAATTCAACCTCTCGTTAAAAAATGTCAAGGATTCTCTCAATATTCAACCTCATGATACTTTCTCGATACAGAAAGTGAATACCCGGACCATCACCCTGAAAAAAATCAAAGATGAGGATCCCTTTATCGAAGCAGTAAAAAATCCGGCCAATCTCCGGAATAAAAAGAGGCCCAATCTCATCCAGCTGGAAGATGACCTGTGGTCTGCATGAAGGTGATGGTTGATTCGAACATTCTCATTTTTTCAAATGTTGCTGACATGCCGGAATATCCGGGAGCACGTGATAAATTATTCGGACTGATCGATGATGGCTGTACCTTTGCTGTCAATACTATCATCCTCTCTGAAGTGAATTACAAACTCGCGAAGATCCTTTCCCGGGATGAAGCGTATAAGAGGACAAAGAGTCTCCTGCACTCGGATTATTTTGAATATTTCCCTGTTGATCAGACAACCATCGAACGCGCAATCGATCTTTGTCATGGATCAAAAATGCGGATCAATGACGCACTGATTGCACAACATTGCCTTGATCTCAGGATTGACGGACTATTCACGGATAATGTGAAGGATTTCCGGCAGGTTCCCGGTCTCCATCTCATCCATCTCCGGGAAAGAAAGAATTAAACCGGCACCAGATAATACCCGGCCCCGACTTCGAGCCGTGATCGTACCCGGTCATAGATCTCCACCGACCCCTCCCGGGACGTCGTGATCCGGGAGAGGATCTCGTGGAACGTTCTTTTTGCTTCTGCACTATTCTTCCCGGTAATTCTGGCGACCCTGCCCTGCCCCCCCATCGAACGATACATCCTTCAGCGCCCGGAACTCTTCCGGTTGAGGGGAATGGGATGAGAACCGCTTGAACGGCACTTTCACTGAATTGGCAATCGCATCGCGGAGCGTGAGATATTGTTCCTGCGGTCCGCCGATGGTGTATTTCATGCCGGGATTTTTGACGCGGATGGCGATGTTCCTGGAGGACATAATCGGGAGGGACTGTTCTGATATTCTATTAAGGTATGCGATAATATGAATTAATGTTTCATCTTCCCGGATCACAACACTTGCCCGGCGATTCTGTCGATTCATCAGAGGTGATTTGTCATCATTACCCGGGTGGATGCGAATGTTGATAGGCTCCCGGAATAATATATAACTCATGAGGGCTTGATGCGATGGCAACAAAAGAAGTAAGGGCAACCTTTGATGGTCATTCATTCCATGTGATTGACCCTGTCGATCTGGCACCAAACAGTGAATGCCTGATTTATATAAAAGAGGTTAAACCAAAACAGACCGAAAATGCAATTAACTATCTGTTTAGTATCGCAGGAACGGCGCATGGTCCCAGGGACTGGTCAAAAGAGCATGATCATTATCTCTATGGGACACCAAAAACGGTGAATCTTGAATAAGAGAGAAATTTTTCTGGATACATCATTTGTAGTTGCCATCATTAATAATGATGATCAATTTCACCAGGCAGCGCTGGATTTAGAAAAGGATCTTAAGACATACGCTACGGTCTGGATTACCGATGCCATCCTTATTGAGATTGGCAACACATTTTCCAAATCAAATAAAAGTCAGGTTTCAGATTTTATACAATATTGTTATGAATCTCCCGGAATCTGCGTTGCAAATACAGATGAAGGACTGTTGCGTCAGGCTCTTGATTTATTCAAATACACTGACAAAGACTGGAGTCTCACCGATTGCATCTCTTTTATTGTGATGAAAAGAGAAGGTATCGACATTGCATATTCATCAGATCATCACTTTGAGCAGGCAGGATTTCACTATATATTAAAACCCGGTTAATCTCATTTAAGGGGTGGATATTGGTTACCGATGAAAAGACGGCTCTGAAGAAAAACTCGGTACGGGTCAATAGTTCCCGTAACTACATCTGACAGAACTCTCCTTACCGGGGCAACCATAATCATGGGACGACGAAAAGATATTAGAATCAATAAAAATGCGTGTTCCAGAAGGAACCTGATAAAGATTCAATCCCATCCTTCCAGAGTGATAATCTCATCTGCGGTTTTTTCATCGGTTGAGAATAACCCGTACATCCGATCCGTAACCGGGCGCTTGATTTCAATGATAACGGACTCTCCTTCACGTAGAGGGAGATCACGTGACGGTTTTAATATTTTATTCTCGTACCGGGCTTCCGAAAGAATGGGCATTTGTAATCACGACTATTATAGTAATGAGTGCGCTTTTATAATTAAAAAGGATTGGTTGAGGGCGTGAATGATTAATCCGGAACAAAATCTGTCAGCAGCGTCGACTTCCCGGCCCCGTTCCAACCGATAATCCCCACAACCTCGCCCTGCTCCACATCAAACGACACATCCTTCAGCGCCCAGAACCCCTCCTCCGGAGGAACCCGGTTGAATCGCTTGAACGGCGCCTTCACGGAATTGACAATTGCATCGCGGAGAGTGAGATATTTTTCCTGCGGTCCGCCGATAGTGTATTTCTTGCCGAGATTGCGGACGCGGATGGCGATATTATCGGTGGGCATGAATCTCACTGAATTGTTGATACATTATACATCTGTGCTACTGAATATAATAAGAGGATGGAATCGTATGAAAACGGGCGTTAAGGTCGTGTGCCACATATATATAATATGACAATGACAGAACGATCGTCATAATAAATTATTTATTGTGCTCATATCTGATATTTTTCATAGTTCACCGACCTCTTTGTTGATTTCCGTTAATGAACATTCTGAAGATACCACTGAACGTACATTCCGGCACCTTCCCGTATCGGTACCTCGGGCTTCCATCCGAGTTCCGTTTCTGCTTTCCGGATATCTGCCAGGGTATCTTTCACATCCCCTTTTTGTTGTCCGAAAAACTGGTTTTTCGCAGGTTTGCAGCAGTTTTTCTCAAGTTCGTGTATCAACTCAATAACCGTAATCCGGCTACCACCCCCGATATTGAAAACTGATCCGGGAGTACCTGAGCGTGCAGCTTTCAGGTTTGCATCTACAATATCCGACACATACGTAAAATCCCGGGTCTGCGTCCCATCACCATACAATGTAATGGCGTCACCATGCATGATTGCCTTCACAAACTTATTAATCGCCATATCGGGTCGCTGGCGGGGACCGTAAACCGTAAAATAACGGAGTGAGACCGTTGGCAATCCGAAGTTCTTCCAGTAAAGATAACAAAGATGCTCTGCGGCAAGTTTGGTTACCCCATACGGAGAGACCGGCTGTAACCGCATGTCCTCTTTCATGGGAAGCGGAACATCCCCGTACACTGAAGAGGAGGAGGCATACACAAATTTTTTCAGGTTCTTGTCTTTGTAATACTCAAGGAGCCGCTGCGTTACTTCGATATTGTTCCGGGTATAGATGGAGAAATCTGATCCCCACGATGCCCGCACCCCTGCCTGGGCGGCCAGATGAAAGACCACATCAACATCAGGAAATTCCTCTGTTTCCATAATGTCCTTTTCGATAAATGTAAAAGAAGGATGTTTTCGGGCATCGGAAATATTGACTTCTTTGATGGGCCGGGGATAGTAATCGGTGAAACAATCAATTCCAATGACGTCATATCCCTCCTGTAATAATCGGTCAACAAGATTACTCCCGATAAATCCCGCACACCCGGTCACAAGACACTTCATGAACAAATCCTCTTCTGCAGATATTCCATCATCGCTTTGTTTAGATGGGGATCCCGTAGGGCAAAATCAATAATCGTTTCAATATATCCCAGTTTATCACCGGTATCATAGCGCTTGCCTTCAAACTGGTATGCATACACCGGGTGATCTTTGAGAAGAAGCTTGATGGCATCCGTCAGCTGGATCTCATTTCCAACCCCGCGATTTGTATTTTTCAGGCAATCAAAAATTTCCGGAACGAAAATGTACCTGCCAACGGCACCCATATCCGAGGGTGCTTTATCCGGTTCAGGTTTTTCAACAATATCTTCAACCCTGACGAGATCCGGTTCGATTGCATTCCCCTTGATGATGCCATAACTACAGACTTTTTCACGTGGCACATGTTCAATTGAGATCACTGACGATGTAAACCGGGAATATACTGTCATTAACTGTGCCGTGCAGGGTTTTGAGTTAGTTATTATATCGTCCCCAAGCAGTACCGCGAACGGCTCATTACCGATATGGTTTTCAGCCCTGAGAATTGCGTCGCCAAGCCCGTTTGGCTCTTTCTGCCGGACATAATGAATGGTCGGGAAATCCGCAATTTCCCTGAGCCTGTTCAGGGTAGTATCATTGTGTTGATCTTTTAACCGCATCTCAAGTTCAGGTGCCGCATCAAAATAATCCTCAATTGCACGTTTTCCCCGGCCGGTAATAATGATGATATCATCAATGCCGGATTTAACCGCTTCTTCTACCACATAATGAATAACGGGTTTATCGATGATGGGGAGCATCTCTTTTGGCATCGATTTTGTGACGGGTAAAAACCGGGTGCCAAGTCCCGCAGCCGGGATAACCGCTTTATGTATGTTCTGTTTTTTTCTCATTCCCGGTCACCGGAGCCTGATTATCATCTTAATCATAGTTACCAGCATATCCCGTCAGTTCCCTTACAGGCAAGTATTCGCCGGCCTTCAATAATTATCCTGTGCGCCATCAGGTCAAACTCCTTGTCGAGCCGGGAAAATTCCGGCCATTCGGTCATCACCAGGCAACCATCCGCACCGGCGAGCGCATCCGCTGCACAGGGACAATATTCAATTTCAGGAAAAATTTGCTGCATATTGGAGATTGCCATCGGATCATAAGCTGAAATTTGAGCCCCATTCTGCAATAACTCACGGATTACCGGGATCGCACACGAATCGCGGATGTCATCGGTATTGTCCTTGAATGCAAGCCCAAGGACTGCAATCCGTTTCCCGGATATGCTGCCAATTTTTTCTTCAAGAAGTGCAACCATCCGGTGGGGTTGTTGTTCATTCACAGAAAGAACCGATTGCAATAGTACCGGATTTTCACCGGCCTTTTTTGCCAAGGATATCAGTGCCGAAACATCCTTGGGAAAACAACTCCCGCCAAATCCTGCCCCGGCATTCAGGAATAACGAGCCGATACGGGGATCATATCCCACACCTTTCATGACTTCATACACATCGATACCAAGATGTTTGCAGATATTACCGATTTCATTCGAGAACGAGATCTTTGTTGCAAGAAATGCGTTTGATGTATACTTGATCATCTCCGCAGCCGAAAGACCGGTATCTATAACCGGCGCAGAAATTCCCTGATAGACGAGTGCGACTTGTTTTCCGGCACGTGAATCATTGCTGCCGATGATAATCCGGTCCGGGTGCATGAAATCCTCAACGGCTCTTCCCTCCCGGAGAAACTCGGGATTCATCGCAAATCCGATCTCATTCTCGGTTTTTCCGGAAGTTTTCAGAACACATGGCCGCACAATTTTTTCCGTTGTACCAGGAGGAACTGTGCTCTTTACGACAACACAGCAATACGATGAATTGTTTTTCAATGCAGTCCCGATGGAAGAACTGGCTGATTCAAGGTAAGAAAGATCCGCACTTCCATCAGGTTTTGGCGGTGTTCCGACACAGATGAAAACAATATCTGCTGATGCAATTGTATCAAATCCGGTACTTGCATGAAGGTTTTTTCCTGCATGCTGGTTCAGGAGCGTTTCCAGTCCAATCTCATAAATCGGGGGTTTGCCATTATTGATCGCCCTGACTTTTTCTGCATTGATCTCAATAATAATTACATCGTGCCCGAGCTGTGCAAAACAGGTCCCTGTTACAAGGCCTACGTACCCTCCCCCAACAATAGAGATTTTCATGACTGCACTTTCCCCAAAAATCTATTAAATTACAAAATTTATTCACTATATTTCATTTCGGAACCTTTTTCCAGTCACTCAGGAACTTGTTCAATCCAGCATCGGTCAAAGGGTGAGAAAACATTTTTTCTATAACATTAAAGGGAATTGTTGCCACATGCGCGCCTGCTTTTGCCGCCTCGATTACATGCAATGGATGTCTGATGCTCGCAACAATTATCTCCGTCTGAAAATTGTATGTGTTAAAAATAGTGACCATATCACGGACTATCTGCATTCCATCATGACCAATATCATCCAGTCGCCCGATAAACGGGCTCACATAGGTTGCCCCGGCTTTTGCAGCCAGTATAGCCTGATTAACAGAAAAAACCAATGTCACATTGGTCTTAATATTTCTGGCATTGAGAATTTTAACCGCCTTTAAACCTTCTGGAGTCATGGGAATTTTGATTACAACATTTGTTGAAAGTTCTGACATTTTGATAGCTTCGTTTACCATTTCTTCTGATTGAATGCTGATGACTTCCAGACTGATTGGCCCATTCACAATACTTATGATCTCCCGGACAACTTCGTTAAAATCCCGGTTTTCCTTCGCAATAAGTGTCGGATTTGTGGTAACCCCGTCAATCACACCCCAGTCATTCGCCATTTGAATTTCGTTGATATTCGCGGTATCGATAAAGATCTTCATTTTTTCTTCCTCCTCAAAATCTCGTATCCCATATACAATTTCCGTTCAGCATTGATCCTCGGCGTCATGCGGTCGTCCCGCCACTTCACGATGCTCCTCATACCACGCAATCGTCCGTTCCAGCCCTTCACGGAACGGCATCTGCGCCTCAAACCCGAACTCCCGTTGTGCCCGGCTCACATCAAGGCTTCGCTTCGGCTGGCCATCCGGCTTTGTCGTATCCCACCGGATCTCGCCGGAGTATCCGGTCAGTTCCTGGATGAGTGCCACCAGGTCCCGTATTGTGATTTCCATACCGGCTCCAAGATTCACCGGATCGGGTTTATTGTACCGTTCGGTCGCAAGAATAATACCACGGGCTGCGTCATCAACATACAAAAATTCCCGGGATGCTTTACCGGTACCCCACACGTCAACAAAAGGCTTATTCTCCCATTTCGCATCGGTGAATTTTTTGATGAGTGCCGGGATAACATGCGAACTTGACGGGTCAAAGTTATCGCCCGGCCCATAGAGGTTCACCGGTAACAGGTAGATGGAATTAAACCCGTATTCCTGCCGGTATGCCTGTGACTGCACGAGCAGCATTTTCTTGGCAAGGCCGTAAGGAGCATTCGTCTCTTCCGGGTAACCGGTCCAGAGATCGTCCTCTTTGAAGGGGACCGGGGTAAATTTCGGGTATGCACAGATCGTCCCGACAATGACGCATTTATCAACAGGTTCCTGGCGGGCGGCTTCGATCATCTGGATACCCATGATCGCATTGTCATAAAAGAGCTGAGCCGGGTACGCCTGGTTGAAACCGATACCGCCGACTTTTGCGGCAAGGTGGATCACGATATCGATATCTCTGGTAACACGGACACAGTTATCCCATTTCCGTAAATCGGTATCCCTGCTGCGGGGGATTCTGATATTTTCCCGTAAAACGCCTTTTTGCAGGAGCTGGTTTACAATCTGTGAGCCAAAAAAACCCGCCCCACCGGTTATCAGGATTGTTTTATCGGACCAGAATGACATGGAAGAAACCTTGCAATCAAACGGCAGAAACCCGATGCCGCTCGTTGCAGATACGTTGTTCTTTTACATTTTAATGTATAGTGATAATCTTCTCAGCGAAAAACAACAGGAAAATGGTATCGGTTCCTCAATCTGCCTTCCACCATTTCTTCGGGAATGTTTTCTTCAGGATTGCATCTCCTTCGCCAATCGATGGAAGCCCGATTGCCCGCATGTCGGCATCGACCATAATCTTCACGAGATCATCGAACCGGATCTTCGGTTTCCAGTCAAGATTCTTCCGGGCCTTCTTCGGATCCGATATGAGTACCTCTACCTCAGTGGGACGGAAATATTTCGGATCAATCTTCACATGCTTGTCAACATCGAGACCAGCGTACGAGAACGCCGCGTCAAGGAACTCTTTCACCGAATGCGTCTCGCCAATCCCAATCACGTAATCATCCGCCTCTTTCTGCTGGAGTATCTGCCACATGCATTCCACATACTCGGGTGCAAAGCCCCAGTCGCGGCGGGCATCAAGATTTCCGAGATACAGGTATTGCTCCTTTTTCGCGAGAATTCTCGCGATGCCCCGGGTGATCTTTCGCGTGACAAATGTTTCCCCGCGACGAGGCGATTCGTGGTTAAAGAGAATCCCGTTTGCCGCAAACATTTTGTAACCTTCACGGTAATTCCGGGTCATCCAGTAGGAATACAGTTTGGCACAGGCATATGGACTGCGGGGTTGAAACGAGGTCGCTTCACTTTGCGGCGGATGTGCAGAACCAAACATCTCACTGGATGATGCCTGGTAAAACTTCATCCCTTGATTGCTTCTTCGTACGGCCTCAAGAAGTCGGGTCGTGCCGAGTGCGGTGACATTACCGGTATATTCAGGTGTCTCAAAACTCACCCGGACATGGCTCTGGGCCCCGAGATGATACACTTCATCCGGCTGGAAGTTATACATGATATTTGCAATCTGCTCCGAATCGGAAAGATCGCCGTAGTGAAGGAACAGCCGGGCATGAGGATCATGGGGATCGACATATATGTGGTCAATCCGGCTCGTGTTAAATGTCGATGAACGCCGGACCATACCATGGACTTCATACCCTTTGGAGAGTAGAAGTTCGGCAAGATAGGATCCGTCTTGGCCGGTAATTCCGGTGATGAATGCTTTTTTTGCCATTTCAAAAGCCTCGTAAAAATATATATAACTATTTCCTTCACTTAACCATTACCTGTATCAAACTTAAAAATCATCAGTTCTGATTTTAAAAAACATAATATGGACAATTGAAGAGAGAGATCCTAAAAACCTGTGACTTTATATTGAATTCAAGATGGATGTACCTTTTAAGAATGAGGACATATGTTTTTTCGTACTGATATCCGACTATTTTAAAGACATTGCCCCTTCTTCGAGAATCCTACGGATTCTCACACTTGCCTCGCGTCCAAATATATCACGTTGGCTACTTGCGGATTTATTTGCATTAATCCAAGCAAGTATCTTGGTATTATCCGCCCCCACCAGCACATTCCACCCTTCCCTCACCGTCTCCACCCACTCCGTGTTCTCGCGCAAAGTAATACACGGCACTCCCAGCATATACGCCTCCTTCTGGATACCCCCGGAATCCGTGAGGATCTTTGACGCATGTCGCATCAGTTTCAGCATATCGAGATACCCTAATGGCTCCGTGACGATGATATTTGCCGGCAGCCGGTCCCACATCCCGTACTCTTCAAGATATTTCCGGGAACGCGGGTGTACGGGGAAGACAACCGGCATCCCTGCCTCGCCAACCGCCCCGATAATATTCTCCATGTGCTCGCGGGTGTCCGTATTTGCCGGGCGGTGAACCGTAAGAACAAGATACTGTTTCGGATGTATGCCCAGTCGTTCGAGGATGGTAGAATGTTCTTCTGCTATCTCCTTGTTAAATTCCAGCGCATCCGCCATCACATCCCCCACAAGATGGACTCCGTGAGTAATTCCCTCGTTCCGGAGATTATCAACCGCAGTCTGTGTCGGGCAGAACAGGATATCGGAGATATGATCGGTGAGCACCCGGTTGATCTCCTCGGGCATAGTACGATCGAATGAACGCAGGCCAGCCTCCACATGTGCAACCGGGATATGAAGCTTGGTCGCGGCAAGCGCCCCGGCAAGCGTGGAGTTGGTATCGCCATAAACCATCACGAGTGCCGGTTCTTCCTTCTGGAGAACGTCCTCGATCCCGGCAAGAGTCAGGCCGGTCTGTTTGCCGTGAGGCCCGGACCCGATCCAGAGGTTATAATCCGGTTTCGGGATCTGGAGCTCATTAAAAAAAACTTCCGACATCTCCGGATCGTAGTGTTGTCCTGTGTGGACCAGGATCTCCTTATGATCCTTCCGGATCTCCCGGGACACGGCAGCGCACTTGACAAACTGGGGCCTTGCACCAACAACAGAGACGATCTTCACACTACAGGATAAGGAAGTGATCGGTTAATCGTGTTTCTGTGCGATGCGAAAAAGCCCGGATATGGGTATGTGAAATATTGCGTCAGTGGCAGACTGGCATAAAAATTGCATTTGCTTTTTTTACGGCCGGGTCTGTGAACGCAGACCTCATTCGTGTTTTTTGAGGGGGCCAGGAATTTTTATGAGTTGGAGAGATGATAATTTTCTAAAGACAAACACAATATTGCTTACCCGTACCCTGGCATGTCCAGTTATTATTTCACTTTTGAAATACAATCTTCTTTGAACTCTGACAGGGACAGGACATCCGGTTTTTTGTACCCGCTTTCAGACAGGATCGAAGGAACCCGGTAATTTTTCATTGCGGTATCGGATGAAAGGAAGATCTCCATATCATACGCCATCGCATATGCAAGGTGTGTTTTATCAGTAACCTGACTGATAAAACGACCATCTGAAATATCCTGTGAGAACTCATAACAAATGAAAGGAACCGAATTATTCGGGACAAGAATGGTAATATCCTAATGGTTTAACTCCTGAATAAACCTGTTGATATATTCGGGATCCTTTCCCTTTTTCAGCATAATAAGGATTGTTTCGCCAATAGCAGTTATCGATGTGAATAAGATGAAGCCTTTGTTTATTGCGTGGTTCAAAATGGTTTTACAGGTATCATCATCAAGACAATCAAAAAAAATATCGGAGTCGAGAAACAATGTTCTCATGATTTCTTAAGTTGCAGATACCGGTTAACCCGCCTGTCAGATTCTTCCCGGCTTATCGCAAACCGGATACATCCGTCGGGACCGACACCGCCACCATACGGTAACATCCCGCGTACGTACGGTTTACCGATAACCTGCTCCGGGCAAAACTCGGCTACTTCCATCACGTTCACCTTTGTCTGATATATGTATCTTTTGTTTTGTATAAATAGATTGATTTTTTGTGCATTCGCCAAAGGATATGCTCAATTCCGTATGCCATATTCCATGAGAACCGGAACTCGCACCAGGGATGTAATCGGGCTTTGGGATCTGCAGCTCCTCAAAAAAAACATCCGACATCTCCATATCGTAGTGCTGACCTGTGTGGACTAAAATCTCGGTATGATCCTTTCGCAGTTCCCGGGAGACCGGGGCGCATTACGATGCCCCCAGAATACACTATCAACACATCAATATTGTAAAGAGGATTCCGAAATACCGGGAGGCCGAAAATCCCGGTGCGGCCTGATAATTGATCGTCTTTACCGGACAGCATGGACACCCATCAGCGGTTATAATTGGGTCTGGTACGGGACCTCATCTCACCCCCATCTAAAAGGAGACCGTATCGGGCTCCGCTCACGTCTCCGGAAAAAGATGGACACTGCGATTGGCAAACCGTGTCCACATTCATGCCCCCCGCGGCAAAGTTACTTCGAAGAATCATTCCATCGGGCATACTATTCTGTCCATATACCGGTGTGGCCGGAAAAACCCACATTCTCTCCTTAGTGGGCAGAATAACCCGTTGCCGGCCACTGCAGCGTGAGACTTTTCTCTCCCGGAAACCGGAAAAACGGGGATTATCCGGGGGTAATGGCACGTGAGGGAGCTTGTATGAAATCCCCGGCAAACCTCCCCCCAATGCAGAGGATTATTCCAGCACCCGCACCCTGCAAACCTTCTTTGCCACGGCTGCAAGCTCCTTGTCAGCCGTGAACAGCGCCCCCCGTTCGCGTACCGCTGCGGCAACGAACAGCGCATCGTACAGAGAGATATTGAGCTCAACGGCAAGATCGAGGGCCGGGTTGATCAATTCAACGGAGGGTATCAGGTCGCACAGCTTGGTGATAAAGTAGACGGCATCGTAGAGCAGCTCCTTCACGTCATCAGGAGTATCCGATCCCAGCCGTTTTGCGGCAACCTGTGCTGCGTCTGCAACAGCACTATCCACCGTGACATACGGTTCATACCCAAGCTTTTCGATCGCCCTTGTTGTCATGTCTTCCGGGAAAAAGATCGTGGCAATGACACTGGAGTCGAGAACAGTCTTACCGATCATCGCGGGCCTCACGGATAATCCGGGCAGCGGGCATTCCCGGCTTTTTTGTTTCCTGTCTCTTCAGTGCCCGGTTCAGGAGCTGTTCCCTGCGTCTCATCCTGACGGTATTCTCGATGAGGGTGCGGATCTCTTCCTGCAATGCCTTTCCTGGCAGTTCGTCCATCATCTTCCGTACCCGTGGATCGATCCGGATACTGTAAACCGATGTAGTCATTATCATTCTGTATACAATATATGTTTACAAATTTTCTGCATTTTTTGTTCCCACCGGAATCGTCAAATTTTTGCGTTGTTTCTGATTTAACCTGCGTTACGTCCTCGGATTTGACAATTTTCGAGTTTATTCATAAAAGAATACCTGATATCCCCTCCAATAGGTATTTGCCACACGACCGGGCACTAGGGGCCGGGTGGAACGCATAAACGCCTCCTCATGACTGACAGCGGATAGCGTACGCTCTCGTGTTCTCCCTAAAGCCCCATCCGGCATGCGGCAGGATTGAATAATAAAATGCATACAGAGAACAAAAAGAACGAGACGAACCGGGAGATTGCAGATGCCACCAGGAATGATGGGTCGCAGATTGCCGGTTCAGGGCACGATGCCGGATGCACAGCATATACCGGCTGCAGGTCCACGGTAACGCAGGAAGAACAGAAAAAGGCCATAGATCAGACCGGAAAACCGACGGCAGCGGCCGGATGGGATACCGGTCAGGTCAGGTCAAAGAAGCCGATCGCGGCAATACGCGAAGCAAAACGACGGGCCATGATATGGGGATTCTCAGTGGCTGATGTGACATCAAACGGCGGGCTTCCGTACGATTTCGTCGCCATGAAGGACGGAATCACGAGTTTTGTCTGTGTCCGGCGCGTGAACTCGTCATGGTTCAATAGTGACATGATCACGACAAGATGCAAAAAACAGATTGATGCATTCCGGTCGATGAACATGCAGCAGGGTCTCATCTTCGAGATCTGGGTGCGCGGGTATGCAAGAGCATTCTTCCGGTACCGTGTGTTGCCAAATAGGATCGAGGAGACCGGTACCGTGCTGGAGCCGGAAACTCGAGCGGGAAAGAAAGCCCTTCAGGATGCGATGACGACATCTGCCCAAACAGGGACGCCGGGTTCATAATTGAAACGTTTATCACGATGTTCGTACGTATCAATTGGAATGAGGCGAATGCTCGTAGATTTCCTGCGGAAATCGAAAAAGTCCAGCAGGATTTCGGGATGGAGAGGGGAGGTATCAACCGACCTTCGACTATCTTCTCGTCCTCAAGGTCTGCGACCTCTCGGATCTTGAAGATTTAGGTAAGTTTCATTAAAACAGATTGAACGATTCCTGCGAGGATAAAGGAAGAGTTCGAAGAACGCTGATGCGTTCTTCTCGTCCTCCTGGTTCCGATGAATTCGAGACCTTCGCAAGAAGGTCGGGAAAGAGAAGAGCCACAGGCTCTTCGAACCAATCGAGAGTTCGAAGAACGCTGATGCGTTCTTCTCGTCCTCCTGGTTCCGATGAATTCGAGACCTTCGCAAGAAGGTCGGGAAAGAGAAGAGCCACAGGCTCTTCGAACCAATCGAGAGTTCGAAGAACGCTGATGCGTTCTTCTCTTCCTCGAGGTCTGATGACCTCTCGGATTTACCCGAACAGGGCACCGAGCCCTGCCATGCCGCTCTCTTCTTCTGCCTTCTTGTCTTCTTCCTTGTGCTCTGCCTTGGCGGCGGGTGCTGCATGTGCTGCTGCTGCGGGTGCTGTTGCAACGGCGACCGGTGCTGCTGCGGCTGCCTTGATGGCTTCCTCAATGTTGACGCCATCGAGCGCTGCAATGAGGCCCTTGATCCGTGCTTCGTCTGCTGCTACACCTGCGGCGGTCAGGACTGCCTTGACGCCAATCTCACTCCATTCTCTATCTCTCTTCCTCGGATACCATTGTCACGAATGATAGGGAAATCCTGTAATTCCACCCTGTGAAAAAAACATAGACCAAAGGAGCCATCATCGTCAGAAAAGATCTATTGAATATCTATGCTCTGCCCAAGGGAAGAGATCAGATGCAAGATGATCAAAATACCCTCATATTACCCACATTCCCCATCCGGCTGATGTTATGAGAACAGATTAACAAAAACGGGTGAAAGTGTATCGTTCGGGAATTCTGTTTAAAGCGAGAGAAACAATTTACATTAGAGCATATGATCACTAAGCAATAAGAGGAGCGGGGAACAAGCCTATGACAAATTATCACCTATCCGTCACCATCTGGGAAGAAGATGGTGTGTACGTTTCAAAATGTGTTGAACTCGAAGTCGCCAGCTGCGGGGATACACCGAAAGAAGCACTGGAGAATATCCGTGAAGCGATCGATATCTATCTGAAAAATGCACTGGAATACGGAATGTTAAATGATCTGGAACCCTCCCTCACAACCCATGAAAAATTTACTTCCTTGATCGAGGTCCAGGCGTGAAACTTCCAAGAGTCTCATCTGCGCATCTGATTTCGGAATTGAAGAAGAGAGGTTTTACAGATGCACGCCACCAGGGAAAAGGAAGTCACACAGCCCTTATCGGTACTGACGATACGGGCCTGAAACTGCTCGTAATCGTCCCTAAACGAGATATTCTTCCCATTGGCACGCTCCTCTCGATTATGAGACAGGGAAAGTTTACGAGAGAAGAATTCATTGAGATACTCTCGGGTTGATCGCTGGAGAGTTACCACCCGGAAAATCCCGCGGGAATCGGATACCCGGAATTGTATGAGGTAGTCGAAGGCGTCATACATTTTCTGCTCCAGAAAAAACCCTCGATCACATTGTTCTAATCAAAGCAACCAAAGGGGATATTGTTCTGATTCCCCCGGGATACGGGCATGTAACCATAAACCCGTCAGAGGTTGAGACACTCACAATGGCCAACCTTGTATCAACCGCGTTTGAAAGCGAGTATGCATTCTATGAAACGATGCATGGTGCTGCCTGGTATGAACGGGTTGGAAACATTCTGGTGCGCAATCCCCATTACCCGGAGGTTCCGCCCGTGCATGAAATAAAAAGCCCGGCGCCGCTCTTACCGACATTCGGGACTGTCGGCTCGCTTTACGATACGATTGGGAACACCGTGATTCCGGATATGCTGAACCATCCGGAAAAATATACCGCGGATTTTTCCCGGTGTTTTGAACAGGATGCTCTTTGAGTATGTAGTCTTCCGGAAAAATGCGGAAACCGGTGGAAAAATAATTTTTATTGGACCCATACGGATCATGTCGAACGGTTTATCGGATTCGCAAGTACCCCGGAAATAATTCCTTCGTGTAAAATCAAAATCCCGGCTGCCATCCCGGCAAACGATTCCAGCGGAGTTGTACCAGCCGCACAATCTGCCGAATCCGGGATTACCTGGGATAATGCGCTGGAATCCAGGAATAATTATTCTCCATTTGGCAGTGTTCAGGCATAGGATTTTTCAGCAGAGATTATCCCTGCTATACGAGATCGCGCAACAAAAAGTGAACGTTGCACTTGGCTTCCCTTACCGGATGAAAAAGTGGGGGGATACTTAGGAAATTTTCAGTTTTTATCTAATGATTGTTTTATAAGTAAAAACGATTTACTAGTATTACAAATATTACTAAGGTGACGGGTTATGACCAGTAAAACAAAAATATCCGATGGCTATTCCACCGTACTTCCCGCTGAAGTAAGAAAAGCGCTGGATCTCACCCCGGGAGATCTGCTCCAGTGGGATGTCGAGGATGGCATCATCACCATCCGCCCCCGGAAAAAAATGACCCTCGCGGGGATCTGCGGCATTGCCAGTGCCGGGGGGGATGCGGTGGCGGATAAAAAGAAGATCCAGTCCGGGGAATAATGATCCTCGTCGATTCCTCATTTTTTATCGCGCTTGTTGATCGGAGAGATCAATGGCATGCCGCCGCAAAGTCACTCCTTCCCCTCCTGGCCGGCGAAACGATTCTCATCTCCGATCTGATCGTTGCCGAATCCGTAACCATCATCGGCAGGCGGAGCGGGGGCAAAACAGGAGAACAGTTGTACCATTATTTCATGGACAACTGCGATCTTGTGGTTACCGATGAAAAAATACTCAACGGGGGGATGCAGGTGTTTCTCCGGTTCGACGGGACCCTGTCGGTTTCCGATGCCGTATCCGTTTTTATCATGAAGAAAAGAAATATCGACAGGATCTGTTCATTCGACTCGGATTTCGATAAGGTCGAGGGGATCGTCAGGGTACATAAGCCTTGAGGGAGAGAGTATCCACTCCCGGGGATCACCGGGCGGAAGCCGTTCTGGCATCGTAAAGAACCTTCCCTTCATGCAGTGCAGGGTATACGACGAAAAACGGTGAGTCGCGGTACTGTTCCGCATCAGCACTTGAGATCACCACAACATCAACGGCTTTTCGGACACCGATCAGGTTCGTATGATCTCTTCGGTAAGGATTCCCTCATCAAACGCATCGTCTTTATTACAAGGAGATCGATATCACTATCCGGCCTCATCTCTCCCCGTGCCGCTGAACCGAATAAAATGATCTTTTCCGGCTTCGCGACATCCACAATGCGCCTGATTATCTCATTCAACACGGATTTCCCGATTTTTCTTCTTGTCTGCACACACACCCCACAGGTGGGCCCGTATCTGGACTGGATCTTTTATTTTAAATCATAAATGCATATCTGAATCGAAAAAACGTGCATTGTTATGAACCGGTTATATTGGTAGCGCAATCCTTTTGCAGGATTTTTCCCGGCGTTCCCTTTTCGACACGGCCGGAAGTATCCGGGACGAGTTAAATCAATCTCCGGTAATGGGAGAAAAAATGCGAAAAACCGGGCTTATCCAGATATATCCGCCAGGATCTGTTCTCGGCCAATTTCCGGTCGTTCTTGTCCGTCCTACAGGATCCGGATATGACCGCGGGTTTTAAATAGGATACTTTCAAGTATAATACTTATGAGTATCTTCATTAACCGGAAGGAAGAACTCGCCGTGCTCAGGGAGAGATATGCACGGAAAAATGCGGAGTTCATCATCCTGTACGGGAGGAGGCGGATCGGGAAGAGCGAGTTGATCGAACACTTTTTAAAAACCACACCCGGAATCCGGTTTCTCGCCCGGGAGGAATCAAAGCACCTCCAGCTGAAAAAAATTTCGCGAGACTGTGCAGAATTTTTTCATGACGACTTTTTAGAGCGAAGCCCGTTTGGCGACTGGGACAGCTTCTTTGCCTACCTTGCCGGCAAAACAAAGGAGCGCCTGGTCATTGCGATCGATGAATTCCCGTACCTGGTCAAGGAAGACCCCTCCCTCCCGTCAATCATCCAGGAATACTGGGATACCCGCCTGAAAGACTCAAGGATCGTTCTCATATTGTCTGGATCCAGCATCTCGATGATGGAAGAGTATACTATGCAGCATTCAAGCCCGTTATTCGGAAGGCGTACGGGTCAGATCCTGCTGCACGGTTTCCGGTTTGTGGATGTGCTGGATTATATCGGGGACTTTGAGCAGGCCGTAGAATATTATTCGGTATTTGGAGGGACGCCAGCCTATATCATGGCGATTGATAAGGAAAAGGGCGTGTTTGAAAATATTACAAAAAAAATTCTCTCCGCCGATGCCAGCCTCTATAAGGATGTGGAATTTGTCCTCCGTATGGAACTCAATGAGCCACGGTACTATTTCTCCATCCTCCTCTCCATTGCAAAGGGAAATAACCGTATCGGCCTCATCATGAACGATACGGGGCTCCCCAAGGGACTCATCACAAAATATCTTTCCATCCTCATCGACCTCCAGCTGGTTGAACGGGAAATTCCGATCACGGATAATCACCGGAGCCGGAAAGGCCTGTACCGGTTATCCGATAACCTGTTTACCTTCTGGTTCCGCTTTGTCCATCCGAACATCGAACGCATCGAACGGGGTGACGGTGAACTGGTTCTCCAGTCCGGCATACAGCCAGAGTTTGCCCAGTATATCGGAAAACCGTTTGAATCCATGGCAAAGGACCTGTTCATTGAATTCAACAGGGAAGGACTACTCCCCTTTCGCTTTGACACGATTGGCAGCTGGTGGGATAAAGGAGAAGAGATCGATCTCGTTGCCATGCAAAAAGACGGTCCCTCCATCCTGTTTTGCGAGTGTAAATGGCAGGATTCTGTGAATGTGGAAAACCTCCTCGAAAAACTCAAAGAGAAGGCAGCAGCAGTACCATGGATGGAAAAAACCCGGAAAGAATACTATTGCATCATCGCACGAACGTTCTCTCCTCACACCCGTAAGCAGGAAACCAATGGAAATATCCTGTATCTCGATGCCGGGGATCTCGCCCGGTGGCACCAGCGGTGCCATAAAAAATAACCGGCTCTTCTCCCGGTTTGGGATTTATGGATTCAATAAAAATTGCTCCCATTGAGCGAGCTCATCTCATTAAAAAAAATCCCCCCTCCACAATCTGCCCGAAGAGCAGAAGCGGTAAGCGAGTGGGGATAAATCCGATATTTCCCGTTCCGGACTCCCACCCTGCACCCATATAATCCCCGGTATCAACCATGACATCGAACGCAAGGCGGGTCATTTCCCACCAGCCTTCGTATTCATCTCCATTCCAGAGCACCAGGAGATCGATGTCAGAATCCGGATTCGCCTCACCTCTCGCAACCGAACCGTAGTGAATGATCCTGTTGATATTGGAGGTATACCACTCCTGTGCCTGACGGACAAATTGCCGGATAACGGATTCGTACCGTTTCTGGATGGACATTTCTGTATATGATCCTTCCCCGATTCACAATACATACTTGCCAGTGGTTTGCCCTGATTAATGCATGACGGGCATTCGCCTTCTCCATAAAAGGCACGAAACCGACCCTCCGTCGAAGTAAATCCGGGCAAATACCGGGCATCCCCTCTCCCGGCCCCCCATCCAACCCCCCCGTATCCCCTTCCGGTAGCCCAATCATGAAAACAACCTTTGAAAATTGCACCAGGCAATACTTCATCTCACCCCCAGTCAAAAGGAGCCCGTATCGGGCTCCGCTCACGTCTCCGGAAGTACGTGGACACTCACTATAGCAAATCGTGTCCACATTTTAGCCCCAACAAATTATTTACGTCGGAGAATCCTGCCATTGGGTACGATACGCTGTTCACACGCAGATGTGACCGGAAAAATGCACCTTCTCTCCCCTGTGGGCACAAAAACACGTGGCCGGCTACCGCGGTGTGAGATTTTTTTGGGATCCTGAACAGGGAAAAATGAGGATTATTGGTGGGTAACATCACCCAATTGAGTTTTTTGTATTCGGCTTAGTTGTAAAATCTTGGATTATGAGGGGTTCGAGAATCCTCTGTGGTAGTTATGAAAGTGACCCCCTCTCCCCCCCATAGGGGGAGGCACTTAAAAGGGAGCACCCCTTGGCCCCCTTCCGACACAAATGGTCTCCAAGCAACCATATCGCCCAGCGAGGGCCCGACGAGGCGCCCGAGCGACCCCCGCAAGGGGGGGGGGAATGCTCACAATATCAGAAAAATCACATGAGACATTGATTCGAATTTCACGAGAGATTTTATACACAGACGCGAGGTTTTCCATAACCGACTAAGGATTTCTGCCAAGTCATAAATCCCCGGCGAACTTCACCCCAAACCAAAGAATTATTCAAGCAGCCTTACCCTGCATACCTTCTTCGCTACGGATGAAAGTTCCGTATCTGCCGTGAACAGCGTGGCCCTGTGACGTACCGCTGCGGCAACGAACAGCGCATCGTAGAGTGAGATGTTGAGCTCGCAGGCCAGGTCGAGCGCCGGCTGGATCAATTGACCGGCGGGGATTGTTTCGCAGAGATCTTGGATGAACACGGTGGCATCGTCGAGCATGATCTTCACATCATCGGGACTGTCCTTCCCGGATAAAATCCGTTTCGCAGCGACATTTGCCACCTCCGCCAATGCAAGATCCACGGTGACACAATCCATCCAGGTTATTTTTTTGATCGCCGTTGCTGTCAGTTCTTCCGGAAAAAAGATCGCGGCAATGACGCCTGAATCGAGCACGGTCTTACCGGACATCGCGGGCCTCACGAATAATCCGGACCGCAGAAGTGCCCGGGCTCACTGATTCATGTCTCATCTGTGCACGGGCGAGCACCTGTTCCTTTCGTTTCTTTCTGACCGTATCTTCGATAAGGGCCCGGATCTCTTCCTGGCATCCGCTTCCCGGCAGCTCGTCGATCATCTTCCGGACCCGGGAATCGATCCGGATACTGTACACAGAAGTTGCCATAGATCGTTATTTACAATTTTTGTATACAAAAATATTGCCTTTTTTTGCCCAACCGGAATCCTGCAATATTCATCCCGATGGACTGGACGTTCGTGCATTCTCCTCCGTTTCAGGGACTCCGGATTTATTCAGCCAGGCATATCGTATATCCGCTCCAACACGATTGTGCCACACGGCCGGGGACAGGCCGGTGGGACCGAAAAGCTCCTCCTCATGATTCACTGCGGATAGCGTACGCTCTCGTGTTCTCCCTAAAGCCCCATCCGGCATGCGGCAGGATTGAGAAAAAATGCAAACAGGGAACAAAAAGGACGAGACGAACCTGGAGATTGCAGATGCCTCCATGAATGATGGATCGCAGATTGCCGGTTCAGGACACGTTGCCGGATGCACAGCAGGTACCGGCTGCAGGTCCACGGTAACGCAGGAAGAACAGAAAACGGCCGTAGATCAGACCGGAAAACCGACGGCAGCGGCCGGACGGGATATGAGCCCGGTCAGGCCAAAGAAGCCGATAGCGGCAATACGCGAAGCAAAACGACGGGCCGTGATATGGGGATTCTCAGTGGCCGATGTGACCTTAAAAGACAATCTTCCGTATGATTTCGTAGCCATCAGGGAGGGCATCACGAGTTTTGTCTGTGTCCGGCGCGTGAACACGTCATGGTTCAATAGTGACATGATCACGAGAAGATGCAAAAAACAGATTGATGCATTCCGGTCGATGAACATGCGGCAGGGTCTCATCTTCGAGATCTGAGTGCGCGGGTATGCAAGAGCATTCTACCGGTACCGTGTGTTGCCGGATACAATCGAGGAAACCGGTATTGTTCCGGAGCCGGAAACACGGGCGGGGAAAAAAGCCCTTCATGATGCGATGACGAAAGCTGCCCAACCGGATAGGGCAGGTGAAAAACTCGTCGGGGATACGTCATTGACGATCGGATAATTCTTTTTTTATACTTTTTTTACGATTATCAAAAAAGTAATGCAAGAAGTGAAAGTCATTTTACGACAACGGATAAGATGCCTTGATGAAAAGGATTGCAAAAAATAACGTAAAAAATCCTACCGGATATTACAATTTCCGGTAGTACCCTTCCATAAGCAGCCCGGGATCCTGCGCAAGCATCCCCCTCACATCAATGAGCACCGGATGATCGTTCATCATCGCCCGGATCCTCTCCACCGGCATCGCCTTAAACAGCGAATGCGCCACCGCAATGATCACCGCATCGACCTTCATATCCAGCCGGGAAAGAGGTTTTGCCCCAAACTTCTCGATAACTTCATCGGAAAGCAGTGGATCGTATCCATATACATCCACCTTGAACTCTTTGAGTTCATGGACAATCTCTTCGACCGGTGACTCACGGGTATCCGGCACATCCTCTTTGTACGTAAGTCCCATGATCAGGACCCTGGAACCCTTGATCACCTTGCCTACTTCATTGAGGCCCTTGATTGCCATGTCTGCAACATGTTTTGGCATCGAGTCATTGATGGCCCGCCCGGCAAGGATCACCTGGGGATGATAACCGATCTCCTCGGCCTTCATCACAAGGTAGTACGGATCAACCGGGATGCAGTGGCCCCCAACAAGCCCCGGGCGGTACGGGTGGAAGTTCCATTTGGTCCCGGCGGCATCGAGCACAGCCTGGGTATCAAGGCCCATGCGTCCAAAGATGAGGGCCAGCTCGTTCATCAGCGCGATGTTCAGGTCACGCTGGATGTTCTCGATCACTTTGGCGGCTTCTGCAGTTTTGATATTTGGTGCCCGGTAAACCGTAGTAACATTGCCATACAACTCAACGAGCCTGTCGGTAGTCTTCTCATCCATCCCGGCAACAATCTTGGTGATCTTATCGAGCGTATGTGCATCATCGTTGGGGTTGATCCGTTCCGGGGAGTAGCCAACAAAGAAATCTTTCCCACACGTTAGACCGGATTCCTTCTCAAGAATGGGCACAACAATCTCTTCGGTAACCCCGGGATACACGGTAGACTCAAGAACAACAATCGCGTTCCGCTTGAGGTTCCTGCCAACAGTCGTTGTAGCCGATCTGACCGGCCCGAGGTCCGGGTCCTTTGCTTTCGTTACCGGTGTTGGTACACAGATGAGGACAAAATCCGCGTCTTTTATTGCAGCCGGATCGGTTGTTGCCCGTATTTTTGATCCGGAAGTGACCAGCGAATCAATTTTGCGCTGATCGATATCGAACCCAATCGTAGGAACATGCTCCGCAAATGCCTCCGCAAGGGGCGTCCCAACATACCCCAGACCCACCACACATACCGTTTTTCCGTTTACTGGTTCTGGTACCATTGAATCGTCTCCTGAAGACCGGTCTTTACCGTATATTCCGGCGCATACCCGAATGCATCCTGTGCAGCGGTAATCGCCGCAAGGGAATCGTGGATATCGCCCGATCGCGGGGGCTCAAACGTGAGGGGCTGCTCTTCACCAAGGGACTCCATGATGAGGTGCGCAAGCTCGACAAGACTGATCCTGCTCCCGTATGCCACATTAAAAATCCCTTGTGCAGGACTGTCCATTGCCCGGACATTTGCCTGTGCAACATCTTTCACGTACGTAAAGTCCCGGGTCTGGGAACCATCCCCGTAAATTACCGGGGATTCGTGATGGAGGAGTTTTGTGATAAATTTCGGGATCACGGCAGAGTATTCGGAATGCGGGTCCTGGCGCGGGCCGAATACATTGAAGTACCTGAGCGATACCGTGTCTATACCATACAGTTCATGAAAGACCTTGAGATAATATTCCCCCGCCAGTTTCGTGATGGCATACGGGGACTTGGGGTTCGGCACCATATCCTCACGTTTTGGAAGTGTGGGGGTATCGCCGTACACTGAAGAGGATGAAGCGTACACAATTTTATTCACCCCGCATTTTTGTGCCGCCACGAGGACATTCAGGGTCCCGCTGACATTTGCATCGTTTGATGCGATGGGATCTTTTACTGAACGCGGGACCGAGGTTATTGCCGCTTCATGAAAGATGCCGTCCGCACCCTTGCAGGCATTCCGGAGGAACGGCTGATCGGTGATGCTGCCATTCAGGAATGTCACCGCAGGTATATCCAGCAGGTGTTGTATGTTCTCAACCCTGCCCGAAAACAGGTTGTCAAGGATCACCACTTCGTCCCCGCGACGGGCAAGGGTCTCCGCAATATGGGAGCCGATGAATCCTGCACCTCCCGTCACAACAAACCGCACGTGGTCACATCCTCGTATGAATAGATACTTTTAATCCGCGGGTAGGGAACTCGCTATCAGATATTATCTTTTAATTTCTTAAAACACCGGCATATCATTTCCGCCCGATCAATGCTGTTGGCCATGTCACCCGGGGTCTCATTTGCAGCAGCGTTCAATCTTCAGGAGCCTGGCGAACTATAGGGAAATGCTTATTAAATAACACGAAATTGAAAATACCGGGATTCGGGAAAGTATGCCTGATTCCAGACAGAATTCTTGAAACGGTCACCAAATTCCCCCCAGCCCATAAACCAGAACCCATTTATCCTCCCATTTTTCATATTCCACTTTCATATTCCACTAATGGGGAGCAGGAAAGAAAAGATCGGGCACCACTGCCCATACTGCGGAGCAGTTGTCGTCTCCGGCGAATATTTCTGCCGTTCGAGCCACAGGAAATTCACCGACCAGAACGAACTGAACGCCCCGTTAACACACCAGGCAGACATGTACGTTGTCGCGGTCTGGCGGCGTAGGTCTCGGGACTCCTCTCCTCCATCGGGATCGCAAGCGGTAATTCCCTAAAATGTGATGGTACTAACATTCATTATCCCAAAAACAAAAATGATGTATCAATGACAGAGATTGTCCTTAAAGTCCCTGATGATATGCCATTGCCCGGTCTCATCGCCCGACTTAATGATCTCATTGCGGAAGAGCACTTAAAATGGATGCTTTTTACAAAAAGCGTGGATGAGCTGGCAGCTGATACTACGGATATGATGGCTTTCGAGGACATGAGGGCACGGGTATGGAACGAGAAAAGGAAAGACTTCGGATTGTAATCGATACCAATATCCTGATCGGTGCTCTTGTCAGGGACACGTCGTTTAAAGCCCGTCTGTTAAAAAATAAGAGGGTCTTGTTCTTTTTTCCGGATTACGGGCTTGCCGAGATCGAAAAATTCCGGGAATATATCTGTTCGAAGAGAGAAAAAGAATCCACTGCCCCTTCATTTGATTACGCAATAAAATTCCTGCTGGAATCCATTACTGTTGTTCCCCGACAGTTATACCAGGATCAAATCCCGGGTGCATACAGGGTAATGGAAACAAACGATCCAAAGGATTCACCCTTTCTCGCGCTTGCACTGCATCTGGAGTGTCCTCTCTGGTCGGATGATGCACATCTGAAGCGACAATCCCTCGTTCCCTGTTATTCCACTCATGAGTTTTCAGGATTGCTTGATGGCAGAGATTCATAAAACTACAGGAGATATCAATTCCTCTTTTCCCTGATGAAGCCTGATCAGACGGGGGCGGTTTTTTTTAAGGAACGTGACAGGACACCGCATCATGCCCCATTTCCTTTAACTCTTCAAAAGTATCTGCCTCTGTGAAGATGGAATAATTTAAAGTCCTGGCGTCATAGCCGCCTTCCCGAGATTCTTCAACAGTAAAATAATCTCATCGTCTGGATAATTGCCCATAAGAATTCCTTTCATATATGTATTTCAGGGGTATGTTCATCAACATTTCAGTTCAGGATGAACGTTTTTCCTGATGTGCATCCCGCATAACCACTACATCAGGAATACCGATGCTTCGCATCAACATACTATCCTATCAGTCATCTTGCAGCAGCCTGACAGTCTGGTACAGGTGACTTTTTTATGACCGGGACATTTTGATCGTTCAATTCGCAGGATTCTCCGGGGCTAAAAATCCAAACCCATTTAAGCTCGCATTTTTCATATAACACTAATGGGGAGGGGCAAGGAAGAGATAGGGCGCCACTGCCCGTATTGCGGGGCGATTGTCGCATACGGGGAGTATTTCTGCCGTTCGTGCCACAAGAAATTCAACGACCAGAACGAACTGGATGCCACATCTATCCACCAGGCAGACACGTATGTTGTTGCTGTCCGGAAACCATATATCTCAGCGCTCCTGTCAGCCACCAGCCCCGGCCTCGGGCAGTTCTACAATGGCGATACGCTCACCGGGCTCGTGTTTTTCATCGCGTTCATCGCGGTATCGTTCAATATTGTCACCAGCCACTACCAGACGATACTGATCTATGTCATCTGGATCGCCGCACTCATCGAGGCACTCTGGTCGGCCAGCCGGATCAACCGGTACGAGCGGTCATTTGGCGGGGTGAGCTACCTGCTCTATGCACTGCTCGGGATTTATACCCTGATCGTGGCGCTCCACTTCATGACCGGGGAACCGGACATGGCGTATCTTGCCAAAATATTCCCGGTCGTGCACCTGTGGATGGGGTGAGCACCTGGGGGAGATCTCCATCCGGCAGTCAAATCTCATCTTCAGCTGGGATGATGGCAACCAGAAGCGGGATAATCCGGGGTGTAACCTGCCATGTCATCTCATCAACCTGTTGTTTACCCGGAAAATAGGGATCCGATTCAATTTCTGTTGTTGACTCCGGAAAAACATTCCAGGGAAGTTCCTGATATTTCTGTCGGGTATTGATGTCGACCCGTGAGGCCGAGAGGGAAAGCCACCGGCAGTAATAACTGAGTGCGTGAAATAACAGCTCGTCCTCATTGAAATTATCACGGGATCTGCTCTTTAGTTATTCCCTGGATCTTCCGTGCACAGATGAGCATATCGAGAAGATAGGACATCTGGCGGAGAACCGGGGGTTTGCCGGAAAACATCCCGTGCTTCCGGATATAATTCTCACTCTGCTCCACAGAGCGGCGATCCGCGAGGTCCACCTTCCGGGAGAAAAGTGCTTCCAGTTCTTCCTGCATGCTCAACAGATCGGAAAACGAGATTTTTACTTCAGGATCACACTCCACCATCACATCGACATCACTTTCAGGTCGGAAATCATCCCTCAGGATCGAGCCATAAAAACGGAAACGGGTAACATTCCACTTCCGGCAGAAAGATCGTATGGACTCTTCCGGTACGGGAATATGGCAGTTTGTGATATCAATATCAGGATCGGCCATGATACTTACGGGGATCCGACCCGGGCCTCGGCCCACCGGATAATTTCCCGTGCCAGCACGATTGCTTCTGCGTATTCCTCCCGCGTTACCGGAATATCGAAACCGGGATACCGCGTATCAGACGCGTAGGAGGTCAGGGTGACGGCATTCCAGAGATTCTCCGGAACCGGGATCGCATGGTGTTCGAGCGCTGAAAGGAGTGCGTTGAGGTCATGCGTGTAGGGATAAGGGATCTTTTCCGCAACAAAGACTGCCTTGAGCGCTTTTTCCGCAGCCTGCTGCGCCTGGTAACAGAGATCTTCGTAGAGCACGCCCGGGGTTGTTGCGGATGCAAGGGCCAGGGAGCTGTGTGCCCGGGCCAGCCACTCGCGGGGGTTATCTGGCGATCGTCTTCTTCCTTTCATAGACGACTTTGCCCTCCCGCAATGCCGGATACACAACACTGAACGGGGAATTACGGTACTTCTCCACCTGCTGCGGGGTCACGACAACAAGGTCAATAGGGCGGGCGATACCCCGCATCCTCAGGTAGATCGCACCTGCAACCTTTCTCGCATTGTACCGGCCAGGCTTCACTATCAGAAAATCGAGATCGCTTTGGAGGTGAGTCGTACCCCGGGCTGCAGAGCCGAAGAGCAGGATCCGGTCCGGGCTTGCAGTCTCCGCTATCCTGCGGACGATATCATCAAGTTCTGCCTGGTCCTGAACGGTTGTGCTCTTCATGAATCCATCCATGCGGGAATTATACTCCCGGTCCTTCGTGTTATCAACGATCTTGACCGCCATATGCTTATAGGTTTTCAGCGGGAGGCTTCAGATTCCGGAGATACCCGGCCGTACATCAGTGGATGAAGTGGCCTCCTTCCACAACGCCTCCGGGGTACAGGTGAACCCCTCAATGACAGACACTTTTTTTAAGACAGGATCAAGAGGGAGGTTTTATTACCTGCCACCCCATAGATACCGGACAGATTGAGAATCCTATTTACAATTTGTCCAAAGAGAGACGGTGAAGATTGCGCATGATCAAACGAGAGGCGGAAAAAAAGCTCAGGGAACTTGCCCGGGGATTTCCGGCCGTATCGGTCATCGGACCCCGGCAGTCAGGAAAAACAACCCTGGTCAGGGAGGTATTTCCCAAAAAACCCTATGTCCTTCTGGAAGATCCGGATACACGGGCGTTTGCAGAGGAGGACCCCCGGGGGTTTCTGGCACAGTACGAGCGTACCGGTGCGATTCTCGATGAAGTGCAGCGGGTCCCGGCACTCTTTTCCTATCTCCAGGGCGTACTGGATACCCATAACAAACCCGGGCACTTCATCCTGACCGGCTCACAGAATTTTTTACTCATGGAAAGTATCTCCCAGTCCCTCGCCGGTCGTGTGGGGATCGTCAGGTTATTGCCCCTGTCCATGCGTGAACTTCATCGGGAGGGGATACCGGCCAGGCACTATGAGGACTATCTGTATACGGGATTCTTTCCCCGGCTGTATAATTCCACAATTGAGCCCGCGGATTTCTATTCGTCATATATCCAGACCTACCTTGAACGCGATCTTCACCAGTTAAAACAGGTCCAGAATCTATCGGCATTCCAGAACTTTTTAAAGATGTGCGCATTCAGAAACGGGCAGGTTGTCAATTATTCTTCCCTCGCCCAGGATTGCGGGATTACGCACAATACCGCAAAAGAATGGCTGTCCCTCCTTGAAACCTCATCCATCATCGTCAGGATCAGGCCGCATCATAAAAATTTTAATAAACGATTGATAAAGATGCCAAAACTATATTTTACGGATCCCGGCCTTGCTGCACATCTTGCCGGAATCCCCGATGGAGATACGATCCGTTACCATTCGCTCAAAGGAGGTCTTTTTGAATCGCTGATCATCACTGAATTCTTAAAATACCGATTCAACAACGGAAAAGAATCCAACCTGTACTTCTGGCGCGATCAACACGGGCACGAGATCGACTGCCTCATTGAATCCGGGGGAAAAGACTTGATCCCCGTCGAGATAAAATCCGGAAGAACGGCAAACAACGATTATTTTAAGGAGATTGGGTACTGGAACACCTTGTCGGGCAATACCCCGGAACAATCGTTTGTGGTATACGGCGGAGACCTGTCGCAGCAGCGTTCAGCCGGCCATCTCGTCGGATATGCTCATCTGGATCCGGTCCTTAAATTTCTTGCATGAAATACCAGGACCGGGTAACAACGATCACACACTACTATTTTCGATGCCACGGGAAAGGGGCTGGCCGGGATGGCAATAATATTCTGAAGTGGGTGCAGGGCTTTCACGGCTGAAGAGTTATTGCCATGCTCGGAATTCTTCCCATGAACCCTGATGCGGGACACGTATTACCGGCAGGATCGTGGCGGGAGTCCGGCGATACTCCACATTACGTACGATAGAACAGAACAAAAAAGAAGATTCGAAGATTTGCTTCGCAAATCTTCTCGTCCTCGATGTCTTCGACATCTCGGATTTCGAAGATTTAAACAAGTTTCATAAAACAGATTGAACGATTCTTGCGAAAGAAAGGAGAATTAGATTAGCCAAACAGGGCACCGAGCCCTGCCATGCCGCTCTCTTCTTCTGCCTTCTTGTCCTCTTCCTTGTGCTCTGCCTTGGCAGGTGCTGCTGCCGCTGCTGCGGGTGCTGCTGCGACTGCGACCGGGGCTGCTGCTGCTGCCTTGATTGCGTCCTCAATGTTGACGCCCTCGAGGGCTGCAATGAGTGCCTTGATCCGTGATTCGTCTGCTGCTACACCTGCGGCGGTAAGGACTGCCTTGACGCCATTCTCATCGACCTTCTTTCCTGCCTTGTGGAGGAGAAGTGCTGCGTAGATATACTCCATCGTAATTCACCTGTGTTGTTAAATCTCAAATATTATTTAACCAGGGTCTTGAGGACCTGGCTTTCTCTCTCGGCTTTACCGATAATCGCATCGACAACGTCTTTCTCGTAGATCGCTGCCTCGATCGCAAGACCGCGTGCTTCCCTGACTGCTTTGGTCATGAGAGGCGCCACCGAGTCCTTCGTCGGGATCGCGGCTTCGAGCGACAGGGCGAGTGCCTGCCGGCTTGCGAGCTGGATCTGTCCGAGGATAACGGTCTCGTCAACGCCGAGCACGGACGGTTCGTAAATGCTGCCTTCGTGGAACGCGACCTGCAGGGCAAGTCCTACGTCCATTGGCTTGATGTCGAGCTTGACGAGCACCGCAGCGAGTTTTGCCGAGATGACGCCACCCTTCTTGACGACCGTCTTGGTCTCCTTGATCTTGACCTTGCCGCCTTCAATTGCCGCGGGGATGCCTGCCTGCTGCAGTTCACCGACAATCGGGCCCGGCTTGAAACTGGTCGGACCTCCCGGGATGACGATATCTTCCGGCGCGGTTTCGCCGGCCTTTGCCGCCATCTTGGTCTTGGTCTTCTCCAGCTGCTTGAAGAGCCTGAAGGGGTTGTCGTTCGTGAAGATAATCGCCGAGTGACCGGAGATGAACTTTGTTAAGTTCTTGACGTCCCCCCCGATGTCGTTGAACGCGTGCTCGATGAGGGTGTTCCTCGTCACCTTGATGACAGCCTTTCCGCGGAGGTTCCGGCGGATCTGCTGCACCTGCTGTGCGGGGATACCGTACATGTCGACAAGCCCGATGAGCTTGTACTCCTTTGCGTTCTTCTTGATGTCAGCGACCTCGTCCTTCTTCCACGCGGGGAGGTGGTGGGTGTATAACGCCATTATTCCATCCTCACTGCGGGACCCATCGTGGTCTTGACGAAGACGGACCGGACGTTCAGCGGACCCTGTTCAAGTACAGACTCGATCCTTTTGACGATCGTTTCGATGTTCTCAGCGACCTGCTCCGGCTTCATTGCCGTGGTCCCGACCTTGGTGGAGAAGACCGTCTTGTCTTTCGTACGGATCTTCACCGAGTTGCGGAGACGCTCGACAATCGGGCGGATGTCCTGGCCACCGGCGATCGGCATAGGCATTCTGCCCCGTGGTCCCAGACGGGGACCTAAGTACCGGCCGACACCGGGCATGACCGCCGTTTCTGCAAGGAAGTAGCGATACGTGCTCGCAACTCTCCGGGCTTCGCGGGGTTCACCGCCGAGCCGTTCAACTTCTTCAGGACCGATGATCAGATCAACCTTGGCTTCCTTCGCCTGGGTGACGATATCTCCTTTCCCGATGACACAGATGGCGACCGGTTCGCCGGATCCGTGGGGGAGCATAATCGTCTCGTCGATACGATTTTTCGGCTGCGCCATGTCGATATTCTTGAGATTGATGGTAATATCGATACTCTCAGAGAATTTGCGTTTAGGCGCTTTTTCTACCGCCGTTTTCACGGCTTCTAAAATCTTAGCCCTATCAACCATCAGATTCCTCCATAGTTCTCTCGACCTTTCGATCTCCTATGGTTTTCTCCTGTTTATTTCACGAGAACGCTGTCGTACTTGCCTTCTGCGATGAGGGCGAGAACCTCTTTTGGTTTCTTGCCGTCAACGGTAACTCCGACGCTGACACACGTGCCGATGACTTCCTTGACGGCAGTCTTCAGCTCGTACGAGAGCATACCTTCGAGTTTCATGTTGGCAATTCTTACAGCGGCCTCAAATGGCAGGTTGCCTGCCACAATGGCGTTGGGCTCTTTGGAACCTTTCTCGATACCGGCCTCTTTCTTGATGAGTGCCGTGGTTGGTGGGATACCAACCGTCAGCGTGAAGTTCTTCTTTGCGTCGACTTCGATCCTGACAGGGACCGACATGCCGTTGAAGGATGCGGTCTTCTTGTTGATCTCGTCGACTACGGCCTTCACGTTGATACCGAGGGGCCCAAGCGACGGTCCTAATGGGGGACCTGCCGTTGCCTTTCCGCCGGGTACTAAAACCTCGACCACTTCTGCCATAGTCTTTGCACCATGCCGTCCCGTATAAACGGGTTCCAAGCTTGGGTCTGTAAATATTGATGGCAAGGGAAATAAAGGTGATCGTGAGGTGGGGGCGGGATTTTCAGATAATATTGAAGGAGAACGAATTGCTATTACAATTGCGATTAGCAACCGCCCCGCAGGGCGCTCCTGTAACGAAACATGCTGCAAGAAGAAGTTCAATGACCTCAAATCATCGCAACGCGTCAAGACGTCTTGTTTTTCGACTATATGGGAATACAAAACCAGGTTCTGTGAATTCCCAAGCGATCAATTTTCTTGGTCGACTCTCTGAAAAATTTATTCCACATCTCAATTTCTTTTTTGGGATATCCTTGGTCTTGTTGTCGTTTTAAATCAAACGCGAAAGCTGGGGCGATAGGAGATCGTGGTTCTTTTGTTAATTCATCTATCAGTTGGATTTTTGTTGCTGCTAAAATGGAAACATAGTCAAAATTTTCATAAAATGATATCGTGTTCTCAGAAAATTTATTATCAAAATAAGATCTCGAGATTAAATTAAATTGAGGGAATGGGGTATACTCATCAAACAAAATGCTAGGGCCATTATTCAATTTTTGCAGAAACTGGTGACTTAATTCAGGACCCTTGATCAAGTAATCAATTGTTGAGGTGGCCCATAATAAACCAATCATCGGCCATTTCTGCATAAATTTTTCCATAAACGGTTTGGATACAATATATAGTTCGACAGTGTTAATTGGGGCGATGGATTCATCACTGAAATTAAAGATAACATGATCATTTCTTTTATGATAGGTTTTGGTACTTTTCAGGCCAATGGATAATTTTAACAAAGGAAGCGGAAATTCCGTATTCACTTGGATGTCCGTTACTTTAGGAAATGAATGCCGATAATTAATACATCCATATTCCAGACTTTTTTCATGAATGATACCGGGTTTTAATTTATTTTTTATTTCTACAGAACTGTGGTAGGTAATCTCATTATCGGTATGGTAATAATCCGGTTTTTGTAGACCTAATGCCCAATAATTAATTGTGTAATCATTACCCAAGGTAGAGATTTTAAAATCAATTATCGAGGGTACTTTTGTAGGTACCGGAATTATTCTTAATAAATCCTGATCTCCATTTATTATCGCGAATTTTAACGATGGCAATTATTTTAGCCTCTATTTCGATTCTATTTTATGGATATTACATCATTTCATTAATCCATGTTCCTAAGTCACTTCTCCACCAATTAAGAAAGTATGTTCCCCCCTCGCCCTGCGAGGCCCCGACGAGACGGGACGAGCGACCCCCATCAGGGGGTGGGAAGAATCGCAATAAATTTTACAAATGCCACCGGGTCCGGTACGCAGCACAGATCCTTTCCAGCATTTTCTGGTACTCGGCATCGATATCGATACCCAGGTTATTCTCCCGGGCAAGAAATGGTAGATTCACATTATCGATGAAGACCGGGACATAGAGAATATAATCATAACCCTTGACATGAGTAAGCCCGATCTTTCGGGTGGGAAGTGCCTGAAACTTTTTCATCGTCTGTACAGGATCGTTCACCCGGTTTTCGCTGATATCCTCAGGGAAATCCTCCCATAATTTTTGATCGCCGGAGGATAATCGAGGCACAACCGTATCTTCGAACTCGCGGACTCGTTTTTTGAAATGGGATTTGACACCATCAGGGATGTTCAGCACGCGTTCAGCCATCCCAACCATAACGGTGGCTCCCATGATGATTTCGGATTTTATCCCATGAAGATCCTGCAACACTTCGTAGAGATCATCGAATCTCGCGTCACGATTCCGGTGAGCGGTAATAACCGATTTATTTTCGATACAAATCCTGACTTTCTGAAGATCAGGATTGCCAGTGGCATCAGGCTCACCGATGAGCAGATCCATCTTCCTTCCCCGTTTTGTAGGAGATTTCACATTGAGCCAATGGTTGACGATATGATTATCAATATCATGTCGCAGTTCCGGACATTTTTGCATCAGATCCCGGAATATCCCCAGACTGACAAGATCGGAATGCGTTTCCTGACGATGATTGTGATAGTGTTCTGTCACAATATGATCAATCACTTCATCGAAGGGCGTTTTCATTCTATCATCCGTTTATCCGGCAATCTCAGCGGAATCTTCAGGAGCGTGAAGAGTGGTGAATTTCTGGCTTGATAACCAGTCATTTTCCAGAATGCTGAATGGAACGGGGATCTGCTTCAATATTGTGCTTTGCAACCGGAGAAATCCGTTCGCTGCATGCTGGCAGTTCGACTCCAGCCACAACCGGACCTCATGGGAATTGAGATAATTATGAAGTGTTTCAAGAAGGTCCGGATTCTTCGGAATGATATAATATACCGAATGACCGGGAACGATATTTCCTGAATAGTCAATACGGAAGAACGGCGTTTCCGTGATATCCTTACAGAGGATTTTCCGTTGAAGGATCTGGGTAAGGGGTGGATTTTCATGGAAGGCATACCAGGGTTTTTTAGTGGTGCACGTCCTCTTCAGCAGGCGGTCGTGATTTTCCGGCCATAACAGGAAGGTTTTCAATGTCCCAAGCTGGCTTTCCGGAATCAATTTCCCGCTCGCTTCATAGGGCGTAATCATTTCAAGGTCCGACTGGACCTTTGAAGAATTAAATGACAAATCTCTCCCGGTTATTGTAGGATACACATACGTTTTCAGGTCTGATGGGATCTCGCTCTTTTTATGAACAAATACAGCATCAGCTCCGGTTGCTACCCCGCAACTGATACGAAGACACAGATCGCCCAGTGTGCAATAACCGGCTCTCTCTCTTGGTGTACCATAAAGGGCTGGGAAGGCTGAGGTTCCGTCTTTCGGTAACTGGACGGGTTTGGTCTGGCCATCCCGGAAAATTATCGTAGTTGGCGCATTGGATTTTTTATGAGTTATTGTGGTCACTGCAGGGTAAGTAACAAGATTCCCAAATGAGTGCTCGTGGAGCAAATCAATCTCATTGATGTTGTATCCTGAAAGAATAATCCGTAGCTGAGACGCACTTTTTACCGAGAGATATTTTTCCGGAGTTATAAAGACGAGCCTTCCCTCTTTTTCGAGACAGTTCAATGCCTGTTCAAAGAAAAAGAAATAGAGATCGAACCTTCCTGTTGCCGATTGGAACAGAGTGCGGTATACATTTTTTTCCTGCTCAGTTAATCCGGTAATGGGAACATAAGGCGGGTTGCCAATAATAAAATTAAATTTTTCAGGAACCCGCAGAAGAAAATCCTCATGCCGGATCTCTATTGAAGGGAATTCTGAATATTTTTTTTGTGCAATGGCGATATGTTTTTGATCGGAATCAATACCGGTAATGCGAGGGACATCCCGGTTATTCTTTTCGCACCACCGGATAATCCCATCAATGAAGGCACCCCTCCCGCAGCCGGGATCCAGAAGATTATCTTCTGGGTCCGGGAGATTATTTTCAAAAAGTTTCGCCACCATGTGATCGACTATTGATGGTGGCGTTGGAACGAATCCCTTCATGAGAATTTCCTAACTACATCTGAAGGATCGGGAGTATTAAGGATATCGGATTGAGGGGCGAAAGTGATCCTGTTCCCCTATCCGAGGGGAACACTCTTCCGTATAAATACGGAGAGAGAGGGAGAGTATCCAATCCGGTCCCATCCCAGCCCTCGTTTCCCCGTCTTATCACCCAAAAACTGCGTAATTCGCAAAAAAAGGTGTCAATTATTTTGATAGACCTTTAATTCTTCTCCCGATTGCCGCAAATCATTGTAAATTGCGCCCAGAAAAGTGCGCTAATAGGCGCTTTTGGTTGCACGATCTCCCCCGGATACAAACATCGGCAAATGACCGAAAACCGGAAGAAAATCACCCTGCAAAAAGACGCCCATAGAAGCGTTCTGTGGGCATTAGAGGTATGCCATAAGGTTTCGGACATGACCGGATGAGCCCCGGATCTTCATTTTCACGTCGGAGAATGAAATTTGGGCTGGTGACGGGTACGTGCTCCCGGGAATTCTCCGTCGGAGAGCCCACCATATCGAGGGATACGATCCCACCTGTAACCAGAAATCCTCTTCGCCGCAACCCTTATCATACATTGGTTCAAAAATGAACCATGTGGAACAAAATTTAACCAATGAGATCGTTGCAACCCTCTTAAGAGAGGATCTCCATCCCCGGGCAATCGCAGATAGACTCGCGACCAACCATGTCACGGTCCTGCGGAAACTCCGGGATCTCGAACAGGTAAATGTCGTGGATTTCCGGACAGAGGGAAAGAACAAGACCTACACGATCAAGCGGAGCATCGAAGGCCGGAGCGCAGCCATGATTGCCGAGCTGTACAGGCAGTCTATAGTCATCAGCAGGTACCCGGTCCTGCGGGGAATATTCCAGGCTGTTTACGAGATGCCAGACATATCACTCGCGATCCTTTTTGGGAGTTATGCCAAAGGTCTTGCAACAAAAGAGAGCGACATCGATATTTTTCTTGAGACTATTGATCCCGACAGAAAAAAACAGCTCGAACAAAAACATTCCCTGCTCAGCGTGAAGACCGGCCGGTTTGATATGGACGACTTGCTTATCCGCGAGATTATGAAAGACCATGTTATTATCCGGGGCGTTGAACTATACTTTGAAAGAACGGGCCGGTTCAGGGCCTGAACCGGATCCCGGCAGGTGGCACGGTTGTCGCGGAATGCACTTTTTAAAAGGCTGCACAAAGAGGGAGTCCTTCAGCTGGTATCTCCCAGCAACGAGATGAAGGCCGCGTACCTGAAAAAGGCGGAGAGCCATCTCGTCTCGGCACGATTGCTGCTCGACAACGCTCTCTTCGAACAATCCGTTTCCATGGCATATTACAGCATGTATTATTCTGTCATGGCGCTGTTCTTTGCCACCGGTATCAAGTGCGAGAACCATACAGCGGCGATCATTCTGCTTAAGGAAGTGTATGGGTGGGACAATGCAGAAATCGAGAATGCAAAAAGCGAACGGATCGACAAGCAGTACTATGTATCGTCCGCTCCGGTCCGTGAAGACGTGGTTGCGCTTGTCCGGACCGCTGAATCGTTCAATGCAGACCTCCGCGATTTCACGGACCGGTTAACTACATCGAAGGTCGATCAGTTCCGGAAAAAATTCACCGCATTGATTTGATTTCCGGCATTCCAAGCAGTTGATTGCGGATTTCAGGGACCGTAAGGATCGTACGGGTAATACACCGGCTCATTATTGTACAGGAAGATCCTCTCAATGCTGATCTCCGGGCTGGTTGCCGAGCTCACATTTACCGTGAGAAAATTATATGGGACTATATCGGACTTCTTCAGGGAATAATTCCAATAATACCCTGTTTCATCGTGAGATACGGGAATCGTGCAACTCACCTGTTTACCGGAATCTGAAGAGATGGTGAGGTGCAGTGTTTCGTTCTGGCCATTGCCGTTATTCACCTGGCCGGAGAACCGGATAGCATTTTCATGTGGATCATTCTCCGGAAGGTTGAGGGTGATGTTGGATTTTGGGATGCCACTGACCGTGAAAAAACTGGTATTTTCCACGAAGCGATCTCCTCCCCCGCTGGCGGAAATGAAATACCCCTGATCTTTGACAAAGTCATGCTGTGAAGTATTCACCTCCCATGACCAGGTACCGATGCCACAATTTCCGGAACTGACCACAACCGTATCGCGCAGACCACTATGACAGTGACGAACTGAATCGTCAATCGCGATCTGACTCTTAGGGCACGAGTGATAAACGGCTTCAAATATTACGAGAGAAATTGTTTCACCAGCCGGCAGACTGGTAACCCCATCAAACGTGATGGTATCGCCGATATAATGATGAGAGATGGGATTGATCAGGATGAACGGTTCCCCGTTGCCTGAAGGAATGGTTCGGTTACAATCCTCAGATAACTGGACTGGTGCCAGATTTGTGATAAGGGGAATTACTGACAGAGGAGCCGGTGTTGTGGAGACGGTCATATTTCCGGCAGGAATACCCGGCGCAGAGGGTGACAGGGTGCACCCGGCAACCATGATGCTGCTGATGACGATAACCATGAAGGAAAAAAATTCCCGGCTCACTATCATGGGAACACCGGATTTTTTTTAAGGAGATCGTGGAGTTTCATTAAAAAGCTCCTGAGTCTAGAATCTCCCTGACATTTCAATCGGTGTCCCGGGCAGGAAGGCGAGTGGCGTCGTACCCATGATGATGAAATCACGGCTGCAATTATCCGCAGGAACAATGTCGATCACGAACTTCTGGTTCGGGCCCAGTACCGGTGTACCGGGGCCCATCTTTTCCATATCCAGTTCAACGGTTGCTGTCTCGTCACCTTCCAGGATTGTGTTGTGGAGATCGCCCGGAAGCATTCCCGGCAACAGGATCTTTGGCTGGCAGGTCACCCTGACACCCGGGTCACCGGCCCGGACGGTCTTCATCGCATAGCGGTTTGAGAGGGTGTATGTAATATTCGAGATTTCGTGCGTCGGCTCCCCCGGTGCCAGGCTGAACCGGAACGAGATAGTGGAGATCGTTATAACAGATGACGGGTACAGGACAACAGGCCCCTGTGATTCGGCAAAATACCCGCACTGGGGAACGTTCCCGTGATTCTTTTCCCATGCCGCTTTTTCCCAGAGCGTGGCATCATCTTCTGGGGGGTACTGGCTGAGGGAATGGGAATACCGCGCGATTCCGGGAAGGTTCACGTTGAACACGAACGCGACAAGGATGCCTGCAATGACGATAAGGATCAATGCAATCGCGATTTTTAATCGTTCCATGGTATCCGACCGGAGGAAGTCTTTGGAATTATTGATTGAAAAAAATATTTATTTTTATTTTTGTCACCGGACGACAGCGGGGGGATGAACTCCCCCCGGGGACTTTGGCGGTTGTGAGAAACACCTATCCGGCCCTTCGAAGATCCCTTCCCTGCGCAACGGAGACCATTTTAACCCCCGTTTCCCCTTCCCGGGCCCTTTTTCATGTCTTAATGACGAAATACCATGTCCATTATTTTAAGATTCGGCCATTTCCGGCCCGGATGGCCGTAAAAGCAGGCAGATTGCGCCCGGAAACATGTCTCTTTAGGCCTCTTTGGCTGCACGATCTCTCCCAAATACAGACACCGGCAAATGCCTGAGAATCCGGAAGAAAATCACCCTGCAAAAAGACGCACATAGATGCGTTCTGTGGGTATCTGGGGTCTGCCACAAGATTTGGGACGTGGCCGGATGAGCGCCGGATCTTTGTTTTCAGGTCGAAGAAATCTGATGATTTCTTCTCCTCCTCCTGGTCGGATAACCAGTCGGATGTCGGAGAATGAAAATGGGAAGAGTGTGTGACACGCTTTTGCAGGAGGTCTCCGACGAAGAGCCCTCCTCATCCCAGGCAGGAGAATGCCTTTGGTCCCTGTATACTGGAACCAAGCACGACAGCGCCTCCGTCGGGAGTCGGGGCAATCCGGATGACCCCGTTCCAGTCAGAAGGAACCGGCGTCTGCCATACAAACTGCCCGTCATCCCTCATCCTCACGATAAGATGCGGGGTGCCATAACCGTACGACGATCCTGCATCCTTCCCGCGGAACCGGGCGGCAAGGTACTCCTGCCCGGAGGTCTTTGCAATGGGCGGGGAAATATCCGGCATCCGCTGCTGCAGGACCGTGCCGTTGTCATCGAACGTGACGGAAAATGTTTCCATGATATTCACCGGTGGCGTGCCGGACATCCGGGCTGATTCGTAAAAAACATCAAACATTCCCGGCCGGACTTCAGCCATCAGGACCGGCCGGTTGTCCCAGGACTGCCCGAGCGTTGCATTCCACACAACCCTGCCACTGCTGTCGAACCGGAAGTAATTGAGTTCCCGCACATCATCCGCGTATCCCGCGATAAGGCAGCCGCCATCGGACGCGGGGAGGAGCGATCGTTCGTGAAGAGCGATGAGGGGAAGGGCATCGCGCCTCCAGTGTTCGCGGCCATCAGGACCGAGTTTCATCAGCGTGGAGTTCCTTCTGCTGAGATTTTCTGCCAGCACAAAGAACCCGCCATGGTGAGCGGGTGCAATGAACGAGGAATACTCATTGTCTGCAATGGGGATCTCGCGGCTGACGTTCCCGTCCGCGTCCAGGACAAGGATTTTCCCGGCAGACATCGCTCTGGTAACGAGCCCTCCGCCCGGGCCCGGGAAGAGATCCCTGAATATGCCTTGGTACTCCGGGTAGGACCGATCCCAAACCACTCCCCCGCTGCTGTTGAGCCGGATGAGCCGGGCTGCCGGGAGATGGAGCCGGAAATCGTTTCGTCCTGAAATGACATACCCGCCATCGGGAGCGGGGAGAATCTCATACGCCGGGTCGTCCTCGCCACTGTCGATCCGGTTCTTCCATTGCACTGTGCCATCCGGACCAAGTTTCATGATCTGGATATCCACGGGCGGGAGTCCGCACTGCGCTGTGGAAAAAACTGTCGTGAAATTGACAATGAGCAGGTACGCCGCAATCCCGCACACGATGCCGATGAGGATCGCATGGAGCCATTTTCGCGGGATCTCCCGGTGCAGCGTGTCGCGCAATGTCATGTGTTCCCCATATCATAAAATAAATAATTATCTTTTTCTGAAATTATTCAGGATAATGAAGCACGAGAACCGCAATAATCGTTACCAAATGATCCCTCATCGGCCAGCCGTGTACTCCCCCGCAAGCATCCCATAATACCGGGTCGACCGCCAGTGGTCCCGCAGCCAGACATGCTCGCGGAGCGTGCCTTCGTACGCGAGGCCCCCCTTTTCCAGCACATGGGCCGATGCGACATTGAGCTCATCACACTTCCCGTACACCCGGTGCAGGGATAGTTTGTCGAACCCGAACGCGAGAAGCGCCCGGAGAATCTCCGATGCGTACCCGTTCTTCCAGTACTCCGGCAGCAGGACACAGCCAACTTCCGCGGTGGATATCTGGTCGGGATCGATTTCGATGAAGACAAGTCCGGCAAATGCTCCCGTTCCCGGTATCCGGACCGCGAGCTGGTAATCCATCCGGTCTTCCCGCTGCGATGCATCGATCGCGTGCCTGAGGAACGCAGCGACCTGCTCATCGTTCTCCAGCCAGATCAGGACGTACTTCATGATATTGCGGTCCCGGGCAATGCGCTGGATGCTGGCGAGATCTTCCAGGGTCAGGTCATCGAGAAGCAGCCGTTCTGTTGCAAGGGAAAAAACCATTCTAGTGGCTCCTCGGGTAATCTTCTGGTGAAATGGTTTGTCCGGGCATGTATACGGGAGGTTGCTCCGGATGGGACATAAACCCGCTGGTGAGTGAAAAAAAACCGGCAGTTATCACGGATTATTTGTATGTCCGGAGCCGCTGAAAGTCTTTTTTTAATCTTCCCTGCGTACCACATTCCCGCTCCTTTAAAAAAAACTTTTTTCGGATGATATAATCACCTCCTTTTTGTGTTCTTTAATGGGAGCTAGTCGAAGAATCCAGGGGATATTATCTCCCCCTTTTAATGTTCTTCAGTGGGAGCTAGTCGAAGAATCCAGGGGATATTATCTCCCCCTTTTAATGTTCTTCAGTAGGAGCTAGTCGAAGAATCCAGGGGATATTATCTCCCCCTTTTAATGTTCTTCAGTAGGAGCTAGTCGAAGAATCCTTCGGATTCTTCTCCAGCCTGCCCTTCCCTTCGGGAACGGCAGTCTACCAAAAGAATAAAAGTCCCGCGACACCATCACAAACAATCCAATTATGGAGTTCCATCACTATACCGGCAGCACCACGGCAGGGCGGCAGGTTTGCGCATGAATGCTTCTCCATTGCATACAAGCAGGAAGGCTTCCCGTGTACGAAGGATCTTTTTCCTGGCGGGTGCCATCCTCCTGCTCTTCGCACTCATCTCTCCCGTTGACGCCGCACGCGATGTAAAGGTGGCCCTCTCTGAGCTCCCGCCTTCCACGTTTACCGATGAGCAGGGCGAGCCGGCGGGCCTTTTTGTCGACCTGATCGAAGACCTTGCAGCAAAAGAGGGCTGGACTATCATCTGGGTCCCCGGATCGCTCCAGGAGAGCTGGATCCGCCTGGCTTCCGGCGAGATTGATCTTATCATGGGGGTGACCTCTACTCCTGAGCGTGAGAAGTCCTATAACTTCAGTCATGAGTCCACACTTTCTGCATGGTCGCAGGTGTATGCCCACCGCGGGGCCGGTATCGCGACGATCCTTGACCTTGACGGGAAACGGGTCGCCCTGCTCAAAGGGGATATCAACGGGATCGCCTTTAAGGAGTATGCCAGGAAGTTCAATATCAATGCCACGTACATTGAAAAGGATTCCCTGGACGAGGTCTTTTCCGGGACTGCAGCAGGAGAAGCGGATGCCGTGGTCACGTTCAGCCTGGCAGGCGAGCAGTCTGCCAACAAATACGGCCTCTCCGAGACTTCCGTGATGTTCAATCCTTCGTCACTTGTTTTTGCAGTGCCAAAAGGAAAGAACCAGGACGTCCTTTTTGCCATCGACCGCTACATTGCCGAAGGAAAGGCCGATCCTTCCTCAACGTACAGCCAGCTGATGCAGAAATGGTTTGGCATGAAAGGTGCAAGCGGGATTATTCCAGCCTATGTCCTGTGGGGCCTTGCCATCATCGCCGGCCTCGCCGCTCTCTTCGTGATCATGAGCGTTATTCTCCGGCGCGAAGTCCGGAGGAAGACCGAAGAACTGTTCCGGCAGAATGAAGAACTCCAGGCAGAGGTCGCGAACCGCAAGCGGACAGAGGCCCAGCTGTCCCAGAAAAATGAAGACCTCCAGGCTGCCTACGAGGAACTGGCCACGATAGAAGAGGAACTGCGGTTCCATTACCAGGAACTCGGGAAGAGCGAACAGGCGCTCCTCCAGGCAAGAAAAAAATTAAACGTCCTGAACACGCTCACCTTCCAGGATATCCAGAGCGGGGTCTTCGCCCTCAATGGCTATATGGACCTGGCAAAGAGAGCCGGGTCGGGAGACGTCCTGGCCGGGTACCTGGTAAAAGCGGAGGCCACCCTTCTTACGGTCAGGAATTCATTGCGCTTTGCAAAAAAATACCAGGACATGGGGATGAGCCAGCCCCGCTGGCATGATGTGAACTATACCCTGATCAATGCAATCTCCCACCTGGACTTTTCCCGGATCTCACGGACCGTGACCCTGGACGGCCTTGAGATCTATGCCGATCCGTTATTGGAAAATGTCTTTTTAACGATTATGGAAAACATGGTCGTGCACACGGCCGGGGCAACGAAGGTCTCCGTCACGTACCGGAACAATACGGACAAGAGTATCACGATCCTGATCGAGGATGACGGCCCCGGCATCCCGGCAGCAGACAAGGAGAAGATCTTTGGGCGGGGATACCAGAAAAACGACGACACCAGCCTCTTCCTTGCCCGGGAGATCCTCTCGATCACGGACATCGCCATAACAGAGACCGGAGAACCGGGTGCCGGGGCACGGTTCGAGATCAAGGTGCCGGAAGGGAAATACCGGTTCGGTGATCCGTAACAGGAACCATCCCCGAATGAAAACGACAGCCATATAACCGTCGTGATGGAATAATTTTCTTTTGATAACGGGCACTGCCCGGACAATTCCCATGAAACAAATCCTTTATGTCGATGACGAACCCGCTCTGCTGGAGATTGGTAAACTTTTCCTTGAGAGCGAAGGGAATTTTTCTGTTGATACATCTCCCTCGGCGACCGGGGCACTCGAACTCCTGAAGTCCGTGCAGTATGACGCGATCGTCTCGGATTACCTGATGCCGACGATGGATGGCATCACGTTTTTGAAAGCTCTTCGTGCGAGCGGCAACACCACGCCATTCATCGTTTTCACCGGCAGGGGACGCGAAGAGGTGGTCATCGAGGCGCTCAACAGCGGTGCTGATTTTTATCTCCAGAAAGGTGGCGACCCGGAACCCCAGTTTGCTGAGCTGGCGCACAAGATCCACCATGCCATCTCGCGCAAACAGGCGGACCTGGCCCTCAAGAAGAGCGAACATGATTACCGTCACCTTATCGGATATGCCAGCGAAGCGATCTTTGTCGTACAGGATGAATTGCTCCGGATGATCAATCCGCAGGCAGCCATACTGTCCGGGTACCCGGAACAGGAACTGCTCAACCAGCCATTTACCCGGTTCGTCCATCCGGCCGATGGAGGGTTGCTGCTGGACAAATTCAGGAACCGTATCGCCGGATCCACAGTCCCCGCCCACTATACCTTCCGGATCATCCGCAAGGATGAGACAATCCGGTGGGTTGAACTGAACGTAATCGCCATAACGTGGGATGAGCGCCCTGCCATCCTGAACTTCATGACCGATATCACCGACCACAAACACACAGAAGATGCACTCAGGGAGAGCGAGGAACGGTACCGCCGTATTTTTGAATCGTTTGAAGACCTGTACTACCAGACGGATATAAACGGGCTCGTTACGATCCTCTCCCCGTCCCTGCACCGCTTGACCGGATACACCCAGGAAGAAGTGATCGGGAAACCGGTAACGAATATCTACGTCAACCCGGATGAGAGGGGAGACCTGCTCGATGAGCTTGCAAAGTGCGGGCATGTAGGGGATTACGAAGTGATGCTGCGGAAACGGGATGGAACCGAGACGCCGGTATCGCTGAGTGCGAACCGCATATACAATGCTGATGGTGCCCCGGCAGGAATTGCAGGGATTCTCCGGGATATAACCCGCCGCAAAAAGATGGATGCGGCCCTGCAGGAGAGCGAGATGAAGTTCCGGTCTCTTGTGGAGTATGCCCTTGAAGCGATCCTCATCCTCGATTTGCAGGGAACGATCCTGTTTGCCAACAATGCGGCGACAAAAACAACGGAAACCAACTCCTGCCAGGAGCTGATCGGCCGGAACATGATGGAGTTCATTGCACCCGAGTCCCGCGAAGAGGTCATGCACGACTTCATGCAGGTCGCACAGGGCCACGATGCCTACATTACACATTATCACGTGATCACAAACCTGGGTAAAAAGATTGACGTGGAGAGTATCGGCAAGATCATCACGTACGAGGGAAAACCCGCCGACCTCATCTCCCTCCGTGACGTGACAGACCGCACGCGGGCGGAAGTGGCCCTGCGGGAGGCGAACAAGAAACTCAACCTGCTCTCCAGCATCACCCGCCATGACATCAAGAACCAGATCACAGTGCTGAATGGATATCTCGCAATACTCGAAAAGAGACAATCCGATCCCGCACTCAATGATTATTTCAGGAAGACCTCCGCTACGGCACAGCGTATCTCGTCCATGATCGAGTTTACCAGAGAATATGAGAAGATCGGGGCCAAAGCTGCCGCGTGGCATGACGCACACACGCTCGTGGAGGTAGTAACAAAACAGGCCCCGCTCGGACAGATCGTGGTGAGAAACGACATCCCCCCCGGCACGGAAGTCTTTGCCGATCCACTCATCACAAAAGTCATGTACAACCTGATGGACAACTCCGTGAGGTTCGGGGGGAAGATCACCGCGATCCGGTTTTCTTTAGAGGAACGTAACGGGGACCGGATCATTGTCTGTGAGGATGACGGCGTGGGTATCCCAAAAGAGGAGAAAGAGAAGATCTTCGAACGCGGGTTCGGGAAGAACACCGGTCTCGGGTTAGCCATATCACGGGAAATCCTCTCAATAACCGGAATAACGATCATCGAGAACGGTGAACCGGGAACGGGAGCCCGGTTCGAGATGGTTGTGCCAAAAGAAGGCTATCATTCGTCAGGCACTAAACGCCCGTAAACACTCCGGGTACCTGCGGCCACTCACCAGCAGGTTCACCGGAAATTTGCCCATCCGTGTTCTGCACCCGTATTATCGCATTTCTTTTTCGCGAATGTACAGAACGACCCGCAGCGGTTGCACTTTCCCTCGCTGCAGGGCTCGATATGGATCGTGATATTTGCCCGCGGGTACTCCAGCATGAGATCTGCTTCGAGATGATCAGCAAGGTCGTGTGACTGCACCACGGTGATCTCGCCCGGCATCACGAGGTGGAACTCAATGAAGACCTCGGGGCCCGACCGACGGGTCTTCAGGTCATGGAACCCCGCGTAAATACTGGAATGGTCGCAGATGATCTCCTCGATGCGATGGTTGTCCTCCTCCGGGAGGCTGTGGTCGATCAGGTCGGCAAGCGAGCGGACCGTGAGGTCATATGCTGCCTTCATGATCACCACTGCAACACCCAGCGCAACGAGCGAGTCGATGATGGCGATCCCGGTCAACGTGATCAGCACGAGCCCGAGCATAACGCCGGCGGAGGTATAGACATCCGTCCGCAGGTGCCAGGCATCGCTCTCGAGCGCAATGGACTCCGACTCTTTTGCCACCTTCATGAGCCGGTTCGAGACGTACAGGTTCATGAGGGCCGATACGCCCATGACAGCAATACCGAGGATGAGCAGGTCCGGGGGGAGGGGCTCGGACTCTCCCCCCAGCAGCTTTGTGATTGCCTCTATGATGATCAGGATTGCCGCAACGAAGATGAGCAGGGCTTCGATCAGGCCAGAGATGTCCTCGAACTTCCCGTGCCCGAACGAATGGCCGGCATCGGGCGGTTCAGCGGATTTCCGGACCGAGAAGAATGCGATGACGGCGGCGATCAGGTCCATCGATGAATGGATCGCTTCTGATATGATACTGACCGAGCCGCTGGCAAACCCGATAACAAATTTCATCAGGACAAGGCCGGTGTTTGAAATAACCGAGAGCCGGGCCGTGTTGGCTTTCAGTTTGTCGAGCGAGGCCTTGTCGTGAGTTTCGCTCATCATATTCTCAGTACTTATGGTCGCTGGTTTCATGAAGATTTGGGAAAACCGGATACGAGTCCTGCCGTAACCGGCAGTCCATGGACCTGCATGACGGCCTGTAAGGGGGTGAAAAAAGGTATTATTTCTGGTCGGAGAACTTTTCGACCACGCGGACATTGTCGCCGCGGACGGTGATCGGGATCGGGACGACACTCTCGTACAGTTCGACCGTGATCTCTTCCTTTGCCGAATCGACACGCTTGACGACCGCCTTCTCGCCCTTGAAGGGCCCGGCGATCAGTTCGACAATCGTACCTTCCTCGATACCGGAGACGACCGGCTTCGGGATCAGGAAATGGCCGACCTCGGCGAGGCTCGTCTCGCCCTTCGTTACAACACGGGCATGGGCGATCAGCTCGACCAGCTGCTCGATGCGGTTGCGCTGCTCGGGAGTCTCGACGAGCACGTAGCCCTGCAGTTCATTCGGGACGATGATGGAGGTCACCTTGACATCGGTCGCCCTGGTATCGATTGCCTTGAGGATATTGTCCGCTACCGTCCGCTCCTGCTTGGAGGTCGTCTTGATCGCGAAGATCCGGTTCACGAAGACTTCAGGAGCAGCGGGCGCTTCCGGTGCCGATGGCGTTACAGGGGCCTGGGGGGTTGGCTGTGTCATCATCATCGCGATTAGAATCCAAGCATCAGTTTGTGTTCGAAGGGAATGAAGATGAGGAACCCGATTAAGCCGACCAGCAGCACACCGGCTGCTGCGACTGTTGCGATCTTGATGAACTCTTCCCGGGTGGGGGTGCGCGCGAGCTTGAGGACCCGGAGGTATTTACGGAATAATTCCTCGTGGATAATGCTTGTTTTGGTTTCAGGCTTTGAAATTTCCATATTTAATCACTTGAGAAAATCGATCTCAAACTGTTTCTGTACTTTGGGGGTAATCTTCTCACTACGACCATATATTTGTGGCGACCGTACGCCAGTGACTACAAGCAGGCAGCGCATCTTGTCTTCCATCGCCGGATCGATCTGGGCGCCCCAGATGATCCGGGCGCTCGGGTCCACGCGGCTGTAGACTTCCTGCACAACGCCTTCTGCCTCTTCCATGGTCATGTCAGGGCCGCCGACCACGTTGACGAGCGCGGCGGTTGCGCCGCTGATATCCACATCCAGGAGCGGGGAGCGGATTGCCTTCTTGACCGAGTCGGCCGCCTTGTCCTCGCTGTCACTCTCGCCCATCCCTATCATGGCAACGCCGCCGCGTTCCATGACGGTGCGCACATCGGCAAAGTCGAGGTTGACGAGACCCGGCATCGTGATCAGTTCCGTGATGCCCTTGACAGCCCGCATCAGGACTTCATCGGCAACCTTGAACGCAGCATAGAGGGGGAGTTTCGGGACGATCTCGAGGAGCTTGTCATTGGGCACAACAATGACCGTGTCTGCCACGTCCCGGAGGCGTTCGAGGCCGGCCTCTGCGTTCTCCATGCGGATCGATCCTTCTGCAGCGAACGGCAGGGTGACGATCGCGATGGTCAAGGCCCCTTCTTCCCGGGCAGCCTTTGCCACGACCGGCGCGACACCGGTACCGGTACCGCCGCCGAGCCCGACCGTGATGAAGACCATGTCGCAGCCGGAGACAACAGCACGGAGCTCCTGTTCGTTCTCGAGGGCCGCTTCCTCCCCGATCTGCGGGATGGATCCGGCGCCGAGACCGCGGGTCCGCTGCCGGCCGACGAGGATCCGCTGGTCCGCACGGGTGCGGATCAGGTGCTGGGCATCCGTGTTGATGGCGATGAGTTTTGCGCCGTGGATCCCCTCCTCCATCATGCGGGAGATCGTGTTCGACCCACCGCCTCCGCAACCAATCACTGCAATTTCGGTCTTGAGCTCCGCAAGAATCTGGTCAAGGTCTTCGTTATTCTGCATGGGGGACACATTTTCGTCCCTTGCCTTGGTGAGTGCCTCTTCAACAATTGACCTCATGTATACTTCTCCAACCCCGGGATGTGGATCCTGACTTCACTGCGGGAGGACACCATCTCTGGCGTGATTGTCCTGCCACCGTGATCTACCGGCCGGCCCCCTGCCAGCTCCTTGTAGGAAGGCCCGGGCAGGACCCCCAGTTCGCGCGCTTTTTGCGGGTCGAACCGGACCTTCGTGATGATCAGGTAATCTCTCTCCGATGCAGTGATCTCTTTACTACGTATGATTTTTACGCACAATGTATTTAAATCATTTATTATTTCAGAAGAGTGGTCCAAATAGGTTATAAATTCGGGAAGCAGCCGATTATCACGCGTGGATACGTGAACCACGGGCAAATTGTCCAGCATTTTTAGCAGGCCCGGCTCGTCTGTTTTGGCAGTTTCGGCCAGTAAAACCGGATTTGCCCGTACGAGAACTGGTGTACCGGAACCGGTCAGTGCGTGGATATAGCACCGGGAACCGGGCGAGACTGCCCCGGCCATCTTCCGGATTGCACAGTACGTATCCCATGAAAGGTGGCCGAGTGCCGTGATCTCACTTTCTGATAGCCGCGGTACCTGCAGTGCGTCCAGCATCCCTGACAACCGGTTGAGATCGTCCCGGTTAAGTGCTTTCCGGTCGATATAGGCGGCAACGGCCCCGCTCGCATCCATCATCGAGCGGACCATTGTTTCGTCGAGCGTAGCAATCTCCCGGGTGTGGGCGATGTGGCCGAACGCCCCCCGTGAGGAGAGGGCGATCTCCGTTTCCCGGGCCGCGTAATGGGTGCCGCCAAAACCGATCAGGGAGACCGGCTCCTGCGGTACCGCGGACAGGACACTCTCCGCCACCGCCCGGCCGGCAATGGGATCGGTCCACTCCTTCTCGGTGCTCCCGATCTCGACAAAGAACGAGGGGTGGACGAGATCGGTGGGGCCGTGATGGGTCACCTCGTACGAGACCCGGTAGCCTTCGGGGCAGTGCCGGGCAAGGGCCCGGAGGGTGGCCTGCATCATCGCGGGTGCAGCAGGGGCAAGCGTGCGGGGAGTTCCGCCAAGTTCAGCCTCCCGGTAATTACCGGTGACGTGGACGGTGAGGACGGGGACCGGGTTCACGCTGGAATGCCGGGACAGGAAGATGACGAGGTCGCAGTCAAGGTGTTCATCGACACCTTCGGCATGGATCAGCCGTTCAGGGACTTCATGAAAAATATACGTGTGGCCGTTTGCCTGCAACGGGGGCTTGTCCCCGCTGTCAAGGAGGTGCCTGATATGGTGCCGGATATTCTGCCCCGCCTTGTCCTGCCGGGAATTGACCAGCGCTATCCTCATTGTACTACCCTTGGACGCGACAGACAATTAAGGATGCACGTGGCCGTCCGTCACCGGCCGCTCCGGGCGGCGGTACGGGTCCCCGCCGCTTCGGATGCCTGCTTCACCGCCTCCTCCGGAGACGTGCACGGCACCACTCCTTCGAT
>NZ_JALOCH010000025.1 GCF_023227875.1 Methanoregula sp.
CTAACCAGGTGATTATAAACGGACAGAGTGCATGGTCGGTTGCTGGAAAACCCACAGATTCAGTAATCATCGGGTTATATGCTTTAAAGCTCAACCCCACGCTCGTTGTGAGCGGGATCAATATCGGTGAAAACCTTTCATTCGAGTCTATAATGACATCAGGCACGGCAGGTGCTGCGCTGGAGGCATCCAACCAGGGCACGAAAGGGATCGCGTTCTCGCTCCAGGTAGAGGACCAGGGAGACAAGTTTGACGACCCCCGTACGCACGGCCAGCGTTTTAACGAAGCAAAGAAGATCGTGCGTGACGTTGTCTCACGTGTATTGGAAAAAGGGTTCTGTCCCAGCGCAGATGTGATCAATGTAAATATTCCCTCTTCGGTGAAGGGCGGCTACGAAGTGACAAGGCTCGCGAGAAAACTCTTCCATACAGGTGTTGAGAAGAGACTCGATCCACGAGGAAGGCCGTATTTCTGGATCAACGGACCTCTCGTTGAGGATGCAGAAGAAGGGACGGATGTCCATGCAGTTCGGAAGGGAAATATCTCTGTAACTCCGATAACTCTCGATTGCACAGCGCACGCAGCGAATGATGAGATCCGGAAAATTTTTTCTTCCTGATTAAAATTTGATCCTCCGCGTCGATATCACCAGTTTTTAATAATTCCCGCACTGATACGTTTCACTAGCATGGACGAGAAGGCACGCACCCTAACGGCGGAGAAAACTGCGGCCGGTTTCCGGGCCGCAGACATGGTGGAAAATGACATGGTGATCGGTCTTGGCACCGGATCAACAGTATTCTATATGATCGAGCGGCTCTCTGCCCGTATCCGGGACGGACTCAGGGTTTCCGGTATTCCGACATCTTACCAGACAGCAATACGGGCACGGGAGTACGGAATTCCCCTCACTACGCTCGATGATTGTCCGGTCATTGACCTTGCAATCGATGGTGCAGATGAAGTCGATCCCCACCTGAATCTGATCAAGGGTCGGGGGGCCGCCCACACAAGAGAGAAATGTGTTGCTGCCGCCGCATTCCGGTTTATTGTTGTTGTCGATGAACAAAAAGTCGTCCCCCGCTTGAGTGCACCGGTTCCCGTTGAAGTGATCCCATTTGCGGTACGCCCGGTTATGAACCAGCTGCGCGAGTTTGGTTGCCTACCGAAAATACGGGAGGGCGTAAAAAAGGACGGCCCGGTGATCACTGATAACGGTAATTTCATTATTGACTGCTCGTTTACTGAGATACCCAACCCTGCGAACCTTGAAACTACGATCGCACGGATTCCCGGTGTTGTTGAAAGTGGATTATTCTGTGGATTTACAGAGAAAACCACAGTAATCGTTGGCAATGAAAAAGATTGTAGGATAATTACATCAACGGATATAGTTCCGTAACTTCTGCACGAGAGCCAGCTGGTTGTTGGCTTCTTTCTTCTTCTCTTTCTCGATACTGTCCATGATCTGATTGATTGGCTTGGCAAGTTCGTAGATCTTCACCGGACGGCCCTTACTTTCAGCCTTACTCTCCCTGCTGGAGATCCAGCCCTGTTCCATCAGGTAGCGCATTGCAATACTGACTTCTGGTTGCCGGAGATCAGTCCCACGCTCGATTGCGCGCGATGTTGCTTCCGGTGTATTCGCGAGAAAAACCAGGACTTTCGCCACATTACGCTTCGTTCCAATCTCAATGAGAAGGTTGGCAAACTCTTCTTCCTTCTCGGTAAAGTACATAACATTCTCAGTTCTCATGCATCACATCCATCTCTTTTTAAAAAATTATACAGTATAATTATCCAAAATATGATATATAGGCTCTGTTATTGGCATGCAATGAACGTGAGATATATATAACGAAAAATCCTTTCGATCCTCTGCATAACAAAATCACTTTATAAAATGTAAATATTAAAGAAAATCGTATTTCAGGATAGATGAAATTAATTACATAAGCCCCAGACTTCGCAGGTCTGAAAGGATCTTGACGACAGCCTTCTTGGCATCTTCCGGCACCTTACCCCCGGTGATAATCAGTTTGCCGGACCCGAAAAGCAGTACAACGACTTTCGGATTGTCAAGGCGATATACAAGACCAGGGAATTGTTCCGGCTCATATTCAATCCGGTCAAGGTTGAAACCAACAGCAATTTTATTGAGATTGATCGCAGTGGCAAGATCTGCAGAAGTGACAATATTCTGGATCTTGTATTCCAGTTTCTTCGGGATATCGATTCCCTGTTTGCGCAGGAGGTTCCCGAGAATGTTAAGTCCCTTGCTCAGGCTGTCGATGCTCTTTGCGCCAGTGAGAACAACTTTACCGGATCCAAATACCAGCGCCGCAATCTTCGGGTTCTGCATCCGGAGGACCACACCCGGGAACCGCTTCTTATTATATTCGGCATCCTTGATCTGGGATGCAAGAGCGGGAAGATCCAGATAATCAGTTACCTTTGCTGAGGCAACGATATTTTCGATCTTGAGGGAGTCTTCTGGTCTGACCTTCATATTTATAAATGTCACAAAACAGTATTTAAAAAGTTGGTTTCATATCCCGGACATTTATTCATCCAGTGTTGATATGTCACCAGGGTCTATCCCCATCTCTTTTGCCTTCAGGACACGACGCATGATCTTGCCACTGCGGGTCTTCGGGAGCGTGGTGACAAATTCAATCTCTGATGGCATCGCAATCGGCCCCAGGGTAATTCGGACATGGTAAAGAAGTTCGTTTTTCAGCTTATCACTGGGAGCGTGATCGTTTCTGAGGATAACAAATGCCTTGATGACATTTCCTTTGACTGCATCCGGTTTGCCGATAACCGCTGATTCAGCCACAGATTTATGCGAGACCAGCGCGCTCTCAACTTCCGCAGTGCCGATATTGTGTCCGGCAACGACAATGAGATCATCCGATCTCCCCAGCACCATGATATAGCCGTCCTTGTTCTTGACCGCAAGATCGCCTACCGCATAGAATCCAGGAATCGTGTTCCAGTATTTCTTATACCTCTCGTCATCATTGTAGACCGTGCGCAGCATGGAAGGCCAGGGCTCACTAATCGCGAGGAAGCCCCCGGTTCCCGGTGGGACTGGTTTGCCATCTTTGTCCACGACATCCGCAACAACACCAGGAATGGGTTTGCCTGCAAAACCCGGCATCATGGGTTCCCCAATCATTGTCGTGATCATATGCATGCCGGTCTCGGTCTGCCACCAGGTATCCAGGATTGGGCACCGGTTCTTTCCAATCACGCGATAAAACCATTCAAATGCCTCCGCGTTAAGGGGTTCACCAACTGATCCAAGAATTCGCAGGGAACTCAGGTTGGACTTGTCTGGCCATTCCTCACCAAGTTTCATGAACATGCGGATGGCAGTCGGTGCCGTGTAGAAGATCGTAACTCCAAACTCCTCGACCATGCGCCAGTATGCGCCGGGGTCGGGATAGTCCGGAGTATTTTCCGTTACAACAATGGTTGCTCCCATCAGGAGCGGACCATAGACCACATAGGAATGCCCGGTGATCCAGCCCGGATCTGCCGTACACCAGTACACATCATGATCCTTGATATCGAAGACATTCTTGGTAGTATAATAGACTCCAACCATGTAGCCACCGCAAGAGTGCACGATCCCTTTGGGTGCACCAGTGGATCCACTCGTGTACAGGATGAAGAGCGGGTCCTCCGCGTCCATGACTTCAGGCTCGCAATCAGGACTGACATCCTTGATAAGATCATAGAAATCTGTCTCCATCTCGCGATGGATCTCAACGGGCTGATGGAGCTCACGTCGGAGGACAACGACATGCTCAACTGTCGGAGCATTGATGATCGCTTCTTCAATGATATGTTTTAAGGGAATGGACTTTCCTCTACGGAATGTGACATCAGCAGTTATCACTACCTTTGCGCCGGCCCCGGTGATCCTGCTATTGAGTGCTGCTGCACCAAACCCACCAAAGACAACGCTGTGAACCGCGCCGATCCTGGCGCAGGCCAGCATCGAGATAATCTGCTCCGGGACCATGGGCATATAGATGCAGACCCGGTCCCCGCGGGAGACCCCCAGTTTTTTCAGTCCGTTTGCTACTTTCATTACTTCACGGTACAGCTGGCGGTACGTATAGATCCGCTCGGAATCGTCCTCCCCCTTCCAGATAAGGGCAACTTTGTTCCTGCGTGGACCCATTACATGACGGTCAAGGCAGTTGTATGTAATGTTTGTCTTGCCACCTATGAACCAGCGGGCATGCGGGAAATTCCACTCCTTCACCTTATCATAGCGGGTGAACCAGTGGAGATCCCGGGCAATCCGATCCCAGAACCCATCAGGATCGTTCTTAAATTCCGCATATGCCTTGTTGTAATCCCCCACCCAGCTGTTCTGCCGGTAGGAAGGATCGGGCGTGTAATACTTGTCGGTGAGTTTGACATTAAAGTCTTCAGCCATGAACAACCCCGATTTAACACTATTAATAATGAGTGATTCAAAAAAAAGGTTGTCATTTTCGGTTGATGAAACTGGGCAATAATTCCGCGTTTCTGGTTATTATATCTCGCATTTCTATTTAATGCGGCGCTTCTCGCATATTTTTCGAATCCGGGCCAGAATTTTGGTTTTTTTCGGCATTTTTTGCGCGCGTCGATAATCAGTGAGTCATAAATCCCTAAAATCCAGATGTTTCCTCCCATAACCTTTAAAACTGCCCTGTAAGATTTCTAGATATTACCGGGGACAACGGTGGATCAACGCTATCCTATGAGGGACTTCTTTACCTGATATCCCGTTCATCCGTTTCCGTTGTATACTGTCCGATCTGGAGGCAGGAATGGGAAAAAAACACGAGCAACATACTATGCTGTCCGAATCCGAAGGGTATGATCTTCTCAGGGAATATGGTGTTCCGGTACCCACCTACCGGATTGTCATGACACCTCACGATGCCGCCGATGCCGCTGAGGCCATCGGTTTTCCGGTCGTTATGAAGATTATCTCCCCGCAAATCATCCATAAAAGCGATGCCGATGGCGTTGTTGTCGGAGTCGGGAGTCGCGAAGCAGCAGTGTCAGCATTCGAAAGGATCATTTCGGGTGCGAAAAAGTACCGGAATGATGCTGAGATCAAGGGCATCATCATTGAGCAACAGGCTGAACCCGGGCTCGAACTGATTATTGGGGGGAAAACAGATCCGGCATTTGGCAAGGTTATCACGTTCGGAATGGGCGGCACGCTTGTCGAATTAATGAAAGACGTAACCCTCCGCATCCTTCCGCTTGATGAAGAGACAATCCGCCAGATGATCCGGGAGATCAATGGATATCCCCTCATCAGCGGATACCGCGGCATGAAACCCAAAGACGAGGAAGCCCTTGTAGAAACGCTTGTTGCCGTTAACCGGTTCTTCCTTGAAAACGAGAATATTGTTGAATTCGATATCAACCCGCTCCGGCTCTATGAACATGGCGCACTCGCAGTTGATGCTCGTGTAATTATCACAGATACACCAGCCCATCAGGAAATATCAGAAGTGCGTCCTCCCGTACCAATGGAATATTTCAACCCCCGCTCCATCGCAGTTGTCGGCGCATCGCAGGACTCCTCTAAGATGGGTTACGCTGTCCTGCACAACCTCCTCCATTTTCCGGGACAACTATACCCGGTTAATAACAAACGCTCCGAGGTCCAGGGCCTGAAGGCCTACCCGAACATCACGGCAATCCCTGCACCGGTCGATCTGGCAGTTATTACTGTCCCGGCAATCCATGTCCCGAGAGTCATAGAAGAATGCGGTGTCAAAGGTGTACCAATGGTCATCATCATTACAGCCGGGTTTAAGGAGATGGGAGAACACGGGCAGGCACTGGAAGAGCGGATTGTTGCCATTGCAAAGAGTCATGGTACACGGATCATCGGACCGAATTGCCTTGGAATGATCATCCCCCCACGCGGCATCGACACCACCTATGTCCACCAGTCACCCAATCCTGGTAACATCGCATTCATCTCACAAAGTGGCGCGATCATCAATACAGTTGTTGACTGGAGCCTGGCAAAGAACATCGGTTTCTCCAATGTTATCTCGGTCGGCAACCAGGCTGACCTGGACTTCCTAGATTATATCAGGTATGTCGGGAAGGATGAGAAGACCCGCGCGATCATCCTTTATATTGAACAGGTCACTGATGGTAAAGCGTTCATGGAGGTCGCGACAGACGTAGCAAAATGCAAACCGATCATTGCAATCAAATCCGGTTCATCAAGCCGCGGGCAGGCTGCCGCATCGTCACACACAGGTTCACTTTCCGGTTCTTACGATGTATATATGGAAGCGTTCAGAAAGTCCGGGATCATCGCAGTCCATACCCTGACCGGTGCCTTCCTTGCCGCCCAGATGCTTGCGCACCGGAAACGCTACCCGAAAGGAAAGCGTGCGGTTGTTATCACGAATGCCGGCGGGTTTGCCGTACTCTCATCCGACTATGCGGAACGCTATGGCATTGAAATGGTAGACCTCCCACGGGAAGTCATTGATGAGATGAATGAATTTCTCCCCGAATTCTGGAACAAGGGGAATCCCATTGATCTCCTGGGCGATGCTACCGAGAAACGGTTTGAGAAGACGTTTGCCGTGCTCGCACGTCACAAGGATCTTTGGGACATTGCATTCATTGTCGGGTTCCCAAACCTTGTACTGACATCTGAACAGCTGGCCCGGCAGATCCTCAAGTTTTCCTCATCAACCGAGAACCGGCTCGTGGCTACTCTTCTTGGGGGAGCTTCGATGGATACCGGACGGGACATGTTAAAAGAACACGATATACCCAGCTTCGAAGAACTGGACTTTACCTACCGGGTGATGGGACGCGTGCTCTGGCAGAAATTCCGGGTCAGGGCACCGGGTTTACTCTGATATTTCCCGTATATTTTTAACGAGTTGCCAGATCCCAGAATTATTTATTCCATCCAAGATTTTCGAGAAGATTTTTTGTCTCGTCCTGAGCCTTTTCCCCGGGACTCCGTGGCTGGACAACGAGCGTAATGGCTTTTTTCAGGGGAATAGTTCTCCGTTTCTGTTTGCAGAAAATATAGTCTCCATTAAATCGTCTTAACGCCTTGACAAACGCATCAAGGATCGTCTTCCGGTTCCTGAGATCACTTTTTTTCAGTTTCATCAGGTGCTCGAAAATCGAGACATCGATGAGTGTACTTGCCATCCAACCGATTTCACAGGTATACCCGAAGATCCATGCGATATGGGAATTTTTCGTGGTCGAGATGAAATCATCAATATTGTTCCCTACACTGCAGGAGCCAATCAGGACTCCTTCAATATTGGAGTAGTTCGCCGCATTTTTTACAACCTTGAACATCGCAGGAAGTTTCATGCCGGTCTTTGACGTTAATCCTCCGATCCGTTTTCCGGTACCATGGGCAGCAATGTACAGGAAAAGACGGTCTTCCTGGGTATTTGTCAGGTCATCTTTGAGCGCCCTGCGAAACCCGACCTTTTCATAGAAGTTCGCGTAGTAAATATTAAAATCGCCACTGAAACTCTCCAATCCTTCGAGAAAATGGAGGACTGATGGACGTTTTGGTTTTTGTTCCGGTGTCCACCACAGACCTTCAATAACAAGAAGTGCGGTACTTGACATGGTATCACGAGATTAACTGAATGTTCTTAAAAAAGGTAAATGTGCCAACACAGGTTAATCTTTTTGGCCAGGTACCGCATAAAACCATAAATCCCGGTATGGATTATCATTTTTTATAAATATATCCGTAGCGGGAAAAATTACCTGTAAACACGGATACATTCAATAGATTATGATCGAACCGGACACGGGCGATACTTCAGAAAGAGATCAGGATCATACAGATATTTCAGGAAGTGATAGCGTCAGATCAGATATCCCGGCTGGTATGACCCTTGAAAGCATTATCGATATGACCGGTGAGATGAAACACCTGCACGAACTCGTGATGCTGCACGTTGAGAAATCCGGAGGTGTCACCTGTCCTGCATCCTATTTTACCCTCGTTTCACCCATTCTCGATATGCTTGAAGAGGAGATCCGCTTCCGTTACCACGATGGCATGACAAAAGAACAGATTAAATATATTGTACGGGACTGGATCAACAAGGAGATCGCTGGCATGCAATGTGTGATCTAACGGATGGCGACTCGCCTGAATGCAAACGATGAAAAATAAAAGATTTGTTGATCAGATCAATCCGGTAAGCCATACCCACATATTCTGGATACCGGTTGATATGACGACAACCGGATCAATCCCGAGAACCGGGAAGATGAAGATAAAATACAGGATCGTCCCCAGCATGCTCCCCAGGTTCCCAAGTGCTGCGACAAGTACCACCTTGAAAAGGGGAATCCTTGCCATCTCCATGATAGACTCTGTCTGGTAGATCTTCCGGAAGTCCGAAATGGGGGGGTTGCGCACACGGGCTTCAACATAAGCCCCAATCCACCCGGCATGAAGCATCGGGTTGAGGGATGTCATCCACGCAACACAGAAGCAGGTAAGTGCCGAGTATGGGTGGCCTCCGGCTAACAGGACGAAAAACGCTGATAGCATTCCATGGATGATGACCCAGAAAAGGAAGGCATAAATAAGGGCATTCCACCCAACTCCCGAGAAGGCGATCGCGGCGAGCAGGAAGAAGAAGAGGAACGTAACGGCAAATCCGAAGACCTTTGCCCAGGGAAAGGATTTCGGTTCCCGGGTAAGAGCGTCAAATGGAGGGAGGGTCTGGGGATTCTCAAGGTATGTCGAGATACCTTTCCGGTGACCGGCACCGATTACTGCAAGGATTTTACCTTCAGGAAGCTGCGATTTGAGGAGGACAAGCTGGTGCGCGATGAATGCATCCCGCTCATCGATGAGCGCCCGGGCACCATTCGGGGAAAACTTCCTGAACTCCTCCATGACCATATCGATGACATCCTCTTTCTTGAGAGACTCAATATCGATCTCCTCACCGCCATCAACCTCCGCAATGGAGAGGAGAAGGGCCCATAACATCCTGATCTTCTCAAGAATCCCCAGTGAATTCCAGAACCGGAGGAGCGTGATTCTAATGTCACGATCTACCAAAGCGATTGGTATATTCCTTTTTTCAGCCTCAACAATCGCGGCCTTCATCTCCGCACCGGGTTCAACTCCGACATCCAGCCCGATCTTGCGCTGGAGGTACGCGAGAAGCCACTGGACAAGGAGAGAGTTGAAATTCTTGACTTCGAGTACATCGTTGACCGTGGGATCCCGGGCCTGTTTTTTCAGCGCGGCAAAGCGGGAAGGATCGAGCTCTATTGCAACGACGTCCGGCGTGTATTCATCTATTGCGGCCGTGACCTCGTCCACGCTGTCCTGCGAGACGTGGGCCGTACCGATTATTTTAATTTCTGCCATTCATCACCGTTGATTCCATAGTATTGGCGCTTCAGGGTCATTAAGGGTGAGGAGAAAACAGGATGGTGTTGAGTTATATCATCTGTTCCGGTTGCCCGGTATCGCTATCGGCAATAACATCATCCCGGATTTCTTTGAAAATGCCCATGGCAATGATGAGAACCGGAGCAATTTCTAGCCTGCCGAGCCACATGAGGGTAATAAATATCCACTTGATTGAGGGCGGGCTTGCTTCATCAATAAAACCCACGGTCAGTCCTGCATTACTGAGAGCAGATACAAGCTCAAAGACCACTTCCTCCACCCGGAATGAGGTGATATAGAGGTGAAGGGTGATGATCGTTGCTATGAAGATAGTCAGCACGTAGATGACGATGACGAGCAGATTCTTGGATATTGCCAGATCGGAGCTCTCTTTTGAGAGCGTTCTTCCCCCAAACCGCAGTGGAACAAGGACGCGACTGCTGACAAAGAACCTCCTGAACCACCACTTGACACCTTCGTACACAAGCGCCAGCCGGTTCACCTTGACTCCCCCCGCGGTACTTCCCATCGCCCCACCGATGAAGATCATCATGGTCACAATCGCGAGAGGAATTGTTGCCCAGTAATGAGGATTTGAATTCTGCAGCCCGCACGTGCAGATTCCGGATACTGCAGTAAATACTCCCTGGCGAATTGCCGATAATAAAGACATATCTCCAAAGATATACAGGTCGCAGGAGACTATGACCGATCCCAGACATGCGACAAGGAGAAGGAGCCGGACCGTCCGGTCCCGCAACATGCCGCCAATCTTACCATGATACAGGAAGAAAAAGACTTTGAAAGGGATTGCACCGGCAAGCATCACCGGAATTAAAAGGCATTCAAGGACCGGGTTATTGTAATAGGACAGGCCGCCGTCATGGAGGGTGAACCCTCCGGTGGCGATGGTTGTCATGACCAGATTCAGGGAATCCCACAGGGGGATGCCCGCCAGCATAACAAGACCGGTAAAGCCGAAGGTGAGGACAAGATAGATCATCCAGATCCTGCGACTCGTTGAAACTGACGAAGACACCAGTTCCTCTTCCCGACCTTCCGCACGGTAGATCCGGAAGAGAGAGACACGGGTCTTGCGGTGCAGGGATATGCCAAAAACGATAATCCCGATCCCGCCCATCCATTGCATGAACGAACGCCAGAACAGGAGCGTATTCGGAGTCTGGTCCAGCGAAGGGATTATGGTGAATGCAGTTCCCGTCCAGCCGGCCATTGCTTCAAAAACACTATCCGTGTAGGACATGTGCATGCCAAATACGAAGGGGAGGGCACCAACAAATGCAATCGCCAGCCATGAAAGTGCCACTGCCGAAAGGGTTGCAGAGAATGAAGGTACAATATCTTCGTACGGGATACGTGAGAATGCAAATCCCAGGATAATGAAGATCACCGGGACGGTTGCCATGGGAAGGAAAAGGTCCCATTCACCAAAAATCACGAGAACGAGAAACGGCAGAAGCGAGGTAATACCGAGAAACTCGAAGATGAGCCCCATATCATGTGCAATCATGGCAAGGTGCCCAAGCCGCTTCATCAGATAATCATGGAAATTGAGATTGTAATATTGTTATGGGTATCGTTTCATGAATAATAGAAGCAAGTCAAAATACAATCATTCTTTTAACACCGGACTCCGAATAGTAGATCACCGGCTATGTCACTGTTCCGCAACGACCAGTTTCCGTTTGTTCTCATGGTCATCCTGACGGTCGCCGCAATTATTCTCTTCTGGTCGATTATGGACATGGTCCTGCTCGGAGCGTCCCTTGCGATTGTCCTCCTCCCGCTCCACCACCGGGTAACGCAACATACCCGCCCAACAATCTCGGCGGCACTCGTCACTGCTGGCATCTTCTGTGCACTTGGGGCTGTGCTCTGGATTACTCTCTCGATCTTCTCCGCAAATGCCCAGACCCTGACCAGCATGTTTACCGGGATATCCGGTTGGATCAGCAATCCGGATACACATCTTGCAGCATTTGGTATTCCCCTCAATAAGGCAAGCCTCATCAGCCTGCTGAGTACCGGAAACCTCCTGCTTGTAGGATACGAAGAGACACTGGTTGACAACCTGACCCAGATCCTGTTCAAGACCTTCATTTTCTTCTTCACAATCTTTATCCTTCTTGTGCATGGCGAGGAATTAAAAGAGAAGATCACAGGGCACATGCCCGAATCCCTCAACAGTTTTGTCAGCAGGTTGTCGGATGTTACAGTAGATACCCTGTACGCGATTTACGTTGTACAGGTCGCAATTGCAGTGCTGACGTTTTTTATTGCAATCCCGGTTTTTTACCTGCTGGGATATGGAAATGTTCTTTTTTACTCATTCTTTGCAGCGTTCTGCGAGCTTGTACCCATTCTTGGATCATCCATCGCATTCCTGCTTATTGGTTCCTATGCCCTTACTATAGGTGATATCTATGGAGTTATGATCCTGTTTTTTCTCGGATACCTCGGGGTCTCCTGCCTGCCCGAGATCTTTATCAGGCCCGTCCTTATCGGACTCCGCGTGAAGATCAACCCTGTCATCATGTTTATCGGCATCATCGGGGGTCTCCTTACCATGGGCCTGGCCGGTTTTGTTCTCGGCCCTGTAATTGTCGTCCTTCTTATCACAAGTTATCGGATATACATACAGGACCGGAAAGATCAGGCCTTGACGAGCAGGTCTGATCAAAAATAATCTGATGATATACCTGTCACCCTTCACATTAATAAAAAAGGATATCTCGTTGGATCATCAATACATTTCATTCGGAAAATTGCAATAAAAGATTCGCTCTGGAAAATATTAGCTGCAATCAACTTCCTGTCAATATCAACAGCCGCATTCTCAATACATTCCTTAAAATTCTTTAAAAAAACCGTGTAAACATATGACCACTTCTTGTAGTTTCACAAACTCAGCCCAAAAGAGAAAGGATTATCCGTCACACTGGTGAGACGTATTAAAGTATGTCTGGGGACTCTTTTTCCATACCCGATATTGTCAAATCGATGGGGCTGGTGTTCGGGGATATCGGGACCAGCCCGATCTATGCCCTGACCGCGATCTTCTTCCTCATTCCCCCGACTCAAGAGAATGTGATGGGTATCCTCTCCCTCGTCATCTGGACATTAACCATTCTCGTGACCTTCGAATATACGTATCTTGCCATGCACATCGGGAAGAAAGGCGAGGGAGGTACGATCGTGCTTAAGGAGACACTCCTCCCCCTCTTAAAATCCGGCAACCGGGCAGCATTTGTTTCGCTCCTGGCGATCGTTGGCATCTCGCTCTTTATTGGAGATGGTGTTATTACCCCGGCGATCAGTATCCTTTCAGCAGTTGAAGGGCTGCTGCTCATTCCGGGTTTCGAGGCAACGCCCCAGACCATGCTGATGATTATTGCCGGGGTCATTGCCATCCTCCTGTTCTCATTCCAGACCAAAGGGACCGAACGGGTAGCATTTACCTTCGGGCCAATCATGGTCCTCTGGTTTGTTGCTCTCGCAGGGTTTGGCATGATGGCCCTCATCAGCGCTCCTGCGGTTATGCTTGCCATCAACCCGATGTATGCGATCAACTATCTCTTCGGCCATGGCCTCGATGGATTCCTGATCCTTTCCTCCGTCATTCTCGTTGCTACTGGGAGCGAAGCACTCTATGCTGACATGGGACAACTCGGCCGCGGGCCTATCATCCGGGCATGGTACATCGTTTTTATCGCACTCACACTCAATTATCTCGGGCAGGGCGCCTTTGCCCTGACCCATCCCGACGCTCATAATATCCTCTTCGAGATGGTCTTTTCCCAGGTGCAGATGTTATATATCCCCTTCCTGATCCTCAGTATCGCGGCAACGGTCATCGCCTCACAGGCCATGATCTCCGGTATCTTCTCTATTGTGTACCAGGGAATCACCACCCGCATCATGCCGCTCCTGCGCATTGAGTACACCTCCCCGCAGCTCCGCTCACAGATCTATATCGATGTGATGAACTGGCTGCTGCTTTTTTCAGTTCTCATCGTTATCCTGATCTTCCGGAACTCCGGGAACCTGACCCTTGCCTATGGTCTCGCAGTCAGCGGCGACATGGCAATCACGGGTATCTTTATCACGATGATCCTTGCATACCGCGGGCAGATCGTCAAGATGCTCTTTGCTTTTTGTATCATGTGCGTAAACTTTACGTTCCTGTTTGCCACATTCCAGAAAATCCCCTACGGGGGCTACATTTCGCTCCTCATCGCCGCCATCCCGTTTATTATCATCATGATCTTCATCAATGGCCAGAAGAAACTCGCCGCGACCCTCACCCCCGTCCCGCTGGATGAGTTCCTTCCGAAATTCAACAAGGTATATACATCGGTCAACCGCATCTCTGGCACGGCACTTTTCTTTGCCCGCGACTTCCGGAAACTTCCCCAGTATATCCCGCGGATCATGTTCACGAACACTATCATGTACGATGATAACATCATCATCTCCATCATCCGTACCGAACAACCCTTTGGGGTAACATGGGGCGTAACCCGTGAGTTGACCCCGGGGCTCTCTATCTTCGAAATCTATCTTGGGTACATGGAAATCGTCGATATCGGGAAGATCTTAAAAGAGGCCGAAATCGATGAAAAGACGATCTTCTACGGTATGGAAGATATTGTCACAACGCATTTCATCTGGAGACTCTTTGCAGCCCTCAAAAGGTTATCGCCGTCAATGGTCCAGTTTTACAAGCTGCCATCGGATAAGATCCATGGGGTCGTGACACGTGTGGATATGTGAGCGCCCGGTTTTTTCTTATACGGGGTCTTGGCTGGTTTAATTGTCTGATGAAATGATATATCATGTGAGATAACCGGCCCCCACACGTGCGAGATTGGATAGAGATAAATTCTCTATACTTCCACTGCATCGTCCATACCGGATGAAGCAAGTCGAAGAGCCCGATGGCTCTTTTCCTGTCTCAAGATCGGAGAGGTTTCTCAAAACCTCGACAACCTGAATGGCGGTGGATGCCAAACTTCAGGCCTGATGAACCCGAGACCTTCGAAGAAGATTGTGGAGGTGAATCTGACGGGATTCTACGACTTTCGATAACTCGAAGAACGCTGATGCGTTCTTCTCCTGTCTCAAGTCTGATGACTTTCGATAACTCGAAGAACGCTGATGCGTTCTTCTCCTGTCTCAAGTCTGATGACTTTCGATAACTCGAAGAACGCTGATGCGTTCTTCTCCTGTCTCAAGTCTGATGACTTTCGA
>NZ_JALOCH010000020.1 GCF_023227875.1 Methanoregula sp.
ACAGACAATTAAGGATGCACGTGGCCGTCCGTCACCGGCCGCTCCGGGCGGCGGTACGGGTCCCCGCCGCTTCGGATGCCTGCTTCACCGCCTCCTCCGGAGACGTGCACGGCACCACTCCTTCGATATCCCACGTAGAAAGACCGAAGACCGGGCATTTGATCTTTAAGGCAATCGCGATCTCAGATAAGGTGCCGTAATTGCCACCCACCGCGATCAGGGCATCGCCCGACTGGGCGACGAGGACATTCCGGCCATGGCCGAGACCGGTCCGGATCACGATGCCGAGATACGGGTTCCCGTCGCCCGTGCCGGAGATGATCCCGATCGTGGTGCCGCCATGCTCTTTTGCGCCCCGGCACGCGGCTTCCATCACCCCGCCGAGCCCGCCGCAGACCAGCACCGCCCCGCTCTCCGCGATGAGCCGGCCGACAGCATACGCGGCCTTGTATTCCTCCTGCGTTGCCTCGGCGCCTCCTGCAACTGCGATCTGCATTGCAAGTGTGTTGTCGTGCCGGAAGATAAAGGTGGATTTTTGGGAGGGGGAATCCATAACCGGCCGGGTTTTCTATGAGGGGAACATTTTTTCAGCAGATCCTGATGAAAAAAATTTCATCACCCCCTCAGACCCTGCTTGAAATTTTTTCATCGCGATCCGGTTGATTGCCCGGATTATTCACGCCGGAACAAGGAAAAAATTGTAGGTTAGCGAATAGTTTTGTAGGTTAATTAACCTACAATCGCTTCACTAACTAACACCTCGCGATCGCATCTGAATAATTTTCGGCAAGGTTTGATTGATACAATACACCCCAAATTTGTTCTAAACCGTTTCAATGATCGCCCCTTGCACCAGCCCGCCCCGAGGGGTGGGGGCGCAGGGGATGCCTCTGCATTGCCTTCACGGGAACCCCACACTATGGCGAACAGGTAATATGGCACAATCGCAACCGGGGGATGCCCACGCGGCGGGGGCGAAAGCCCCCAAGAGCGTCACAAAAGTAATCGAATGAGTTCTACAGAGTAAAAAAATTCAATCGCATGAGTTGCTCTCTTTTGTTTTTCGCCATTCAATAATGAGCATTCTAATGATACCTTGAGCTTCAGAAAGAAATCTATCCCATCCCTCCATCTCTGTTAACCACCATCAACCTGAGCTCGCTCATCTCCTCGATCGCAAACCGCGGGCCTTCCCTTCCGAGCCCCGAACCCTTTGCCCCGCCATACGGCATCTGGTCGGTGCGGAACGTGGGGATGTCGTTCACGATCACGCCCCCGACATCCATCTCGGCATAGGCCCGCATGGCCCGGTTGAGGTTCTGCGTGAAGATCCCAACCTGGAGGCCGTACTCGCCAGTGTTTGCGATGCGCAGCGCCTCGTCGAAGTCATCGTACGGGGTAACCGAGATGACCGGGGCAAAGACCTCCTCGCGGTTCACCCGCATCTCAGCCGTCGTGTCGGCCAGTACCGTGGGGGCAAACATCGTCTCTTCGAGCGTTCCACCGGTGAGGGCACGGGCGCCCTGTTTAATCGCTTCCTGGACCTTCCGGTATGCCTCCTCTGCCTTGATCCGGTCGATCATCGGGCCGATGTCCGTTGCCGGGTCCCGCGGGTCACCGACTTTCAGGGCTTTTGTGCCGGAGAGGACCTGCTCTACGAGCTCATTATAGATACTCCGGTGGGCGAGCACCCGCTGGACTGATATGCAGACCTGCCCGGCATTGATGAAGCCGCCGGTCGTGATCCGCTGTGCGGCAAACGGCAGGTTCGCGTCCTCGTGCACGATCGCCGCCGCGTTCCCGCCCAGCTCCAGCCCCACTTTCTTCCGGCCCGCGATCTCACGCAGGTGCCACCCGACCGCACAACTGCCGGTGAACGAAAGATACGCCACCCGGGGGTCGCGGGCAAGGGCTTCGGCCCGGACACCGGTGCACGGGACAACACTTATCGCTTCCGGTGGCAGCCCCGCATCAAGGGCCATCTCCCCGAGGATCAGGCTCGATACCGGTGTTGTCGAAGCGGGCTTCAGGACAACGGAGTTCCCGGCCGCAATGGCCGGGGCGAGCTTGTGGCAGGCAAGGTTGAGCGGGAAGTTGAACGGGACGATGCCAACCACGGGCCCGAGCGGGAAGCGCCGGAGGAACCCGGTCCTCCCCTCCGTGTCTCCGCTCAGGTCAAGGGGGATGATCTCGCCATAGATCCGTTTCGCTTCTTCCGCAGAGGTCCTGACCGTTATCCCGGCCCGGGCAACCTCGGCAGTGGCAAACTTCCGGGTCTTGCCCCCCTCCATGATCATGACATCGACTAGTTCCGCGGACCTCCGGTGGATCTCGTCTGCAAGGTTCTCCAGGATCTCCGCCCGGGCATGGGCAGGGAGTTTTTTGGTCTTCTCAAACCCGGCCACGGCGCTTGTCACGGCCGCTTTCAGGTCATTGTTCGTGGCCTGGCAGACCTGGCAATAGAGTTCCCCCGTGTACGGGAACCGGACCGAAATAGTCTCCTGAGTCTTTTTCTTCTCTCCGCCAAGAAGGATCGGATAGGGTTCCATCGTCTTTCACATCCCGCGTTTTCCTGTACGATGTGTTTGCCGTTGAGAATAAAAAACCACCACGGATATTTTCCCATCCCATGCGGGAAGATTTTCACCCGTATAGCGCGATCCGGGCGGACTCCGAATCTTCGGAAGAAGTCCCGGGATCTATAAAAAACTACTTTGTGCAGTGACGCAAACATTCCTACACAATAATCTGCCGTCCCGATGGGAAACGGGGATCGAAAGAGGGGTTTTTTTGAAGGAAGTCACCGCGAACTTCAATGCGAAGGAGATCGAGCGTGGGGTACAGGAATACTGGCGCACCGCCGATACCTACCAGACCGTAAGACAGCACCGGAGTACAGGCAAGCCATTCTTTTTCGTGGACGGCCCGCCGTACACAACAGGACACATCCACATCGGGACCGCTTGGAACAAGATCATCAAGGATTCCATCCTGCGCTACTACCGGATGAACGGCAGGAATGTGATCGACCGGGCCGGCTACGACATGCACGGGCTGCCGATCGAGGTGAAGGTCGAGCAGGCACTGGGTTTCAAATCCAAGAAGGACATCGAGACGTTCGGCATCCAGCCCTTCATCGAGAAGTGCCGGGAGTTTGCCGTCGAAAACAAGAAGCTGATGGACGACCAGTTCTCTGCCCTCGGCATCTGGCTCGATTTCCCGGGCGCGTACCAGACAGTGAAGCCGGAATATATCGAGGCGGCATGGTGGACCCTGGCAAAAGCCGAGGACCACGGCATGCTTGAGCGTGGCCACCGGGTCGTGAACTGGTGCCCCCGGTGCGAGACGGCGATCGCGGATGCCGAAGTGGAATACTGGGACGAGAACGACCCCTCGGTCTTCGTCAAGTTCCCCCTTACCGGAAAGACCGGGGAGTTCCTTGTCATCTGGACCACGACCCCGTGGACCCTGCCGGCCAACGTCGCGGTTGCGGTATCAAAGGAGTTCGAGTACGCAAAGGTGCAAGTAAAGAAGGACGGGAAGGAGGAGCTTCTCTGGATCGCAGAACCACTCGTCAAGACCGTTCTCAAGAAAGCCCGGTATAAGGATTTCAGCATCCTTGAGAAGAAGAAGGGTACTGAACTCGTAGGGTGGACGTATGAGTCGCCCCTCAGGGAGAAAGTCCCCCTCCAGCGGGAGATCCAGCACAGGGTCGTTGCCGCAGACTTCGTGGCACTCGAAAACACCGGTATGGTCCACATCGCCCCCGGCCATGGCTGGGACGACTATGTGCTCGGGACCAAAGAGGGCCTGCCGATAGTCTGCCCGGTCGATGGTGCCGGGAAGTTCCGGGACGAGGCAGGGGAGTTTGCCGGCCAGTACGTCAGGGACTCAAACGAGAATGTGCTCGTGGCGCTGGGCGACCACCTGCTTGCAAAGGAGACGGTCACGCACCGCTACGGCCACTGTTGGCGCTGCAAGACCCCGATCATCTTCCGGGCCACGTCGCAGTGGTTCCTGAAGGCCTCCGAGATGCGGGACCTGATGCTCTCGGAAGTGGAGAAGGTCACCTGGTATCCCGAATGGGCCGGCAGCGCACGGTTCTACGACTGGATCAAGGAGGCCCGAGACTGGTGCATCTCCCGCCAGCGCTACTGGGGCATCCCGATCCCTGTCTGGGTCTGCGGGAAGTGTGACACCTACAAGGTGGTGGGCACGATCGCAGAGCTCGAGAAGCTGAGCGGCAAACCACTTCCCGACCCGCACCGCCCGTACGTGGACGAGGTGACGATCCCGTGCAGTTGTGGCGGCACAATGAAACGCGTCGGGGACATCTTCGATGTCTGGTTCGATTCCGCGGTCGCTTCATGGGCAACCCTCGGGTTCCCGGGGAAGACGCAGGACTTCGAGAAGCTCTGGCCTGCCGACTTCATCACGGAAGGGCAGGACCAGACCCGGGGCTGGTTCTACTCGCAGCTGGGCGCAAGCACGATCGCGTTCGGCAAGGCCCCGTACAAGAGCGTCTGCATGCACGGATTTGCGCTCGATGCCGAGGGCAAGAAGATGAGTAAAAGCCTCGGGAATGTCGTGAATCCCAGTGACGTGATCGAGAAGGTCGGCGTGGACGTGCTCCGGCTCTACGTCCTCTCCTCATCCGCACCGTGGGACGACCTGAAGTTCAACTGGGACGGGGTCGGGACGGTCAACCGTGCGGTAAACATCCTCTGGAACGTGTACCGCTTCCCGCTGCCCTACATGATCCTCGACAGGTTCGAGCCCGCGTCAAAGGACGGGGTCTGGGACGATGCTTATATCCGGGCCCACCTCCGGCAGATGCCGGACGAGGACCGGTTCATCATCTCCCGGATCAACTCGGTTGCCTCCCTTGTCGATACCGCGACAAAGGAATGCCAGCTCCACCGGGCCACCCGCGAGCTCGTGAGCTTTATCCTCGAAGACCTCTCGCGCTGGTATGTCCAGCTCGTCCGGCCCCGGATGTGGCTCGAGGGCGAGTCCGAGCAGAAGGTCTTTGCCTACGAGACGATGTATTACGTGATGCGCCGGCTGACCGGGCTCCTTGCGCCGTTCTGCCCGCACATCACCGAAGAACTCTACCGGAACCTCCGGTGTGCAAACGACCCGGCAAGCATCCACCTGCTCGACTGGGACGCGGGGGAGTCCACGCTCATGGACCGGGAACTGGAGCACGCGGTCGAGCTCGTCCGCTCGTTCGACGAAGCGAGCGCCAATGCCCGGCAGGCCGGGAAGAGGAAACTCCGGTGGCCGGTTGCGGAAGTCGTTGTCGTGACCAGTGCGGAGCCGGTAAAGGACGCCATTGAACGGCTCAACGCGGTCTGCATGGACCGGGCCAATGCCCGTAAGGTCAGCGTTGTCATGGGCCGGTGGGACCGGGTCGGCTGGCACGCGGAACCGGTGATGAAGGCGCTCGGGAAAGGATTCGGCAAGGACTCGTTCAGGCTGAAGGGCCTCATCGAGGCAGCAGACGGCAACGCAATCAAGGCCGCGATCGATGCCGGGCAGACATTCACCCTGAAGGAGGGCGCTTCGAGCTTCGAGATCGGGGCCGATCATGTCACGTTCACCGAGAAGCTCCCTGCTGATATCTTCTCTGCCCCGATGACCGATGCCACCGTCTATGTTGACGTGGCACTTAGCCCCGACCTCGAGGCGGAAGGCTATGCCCGCGAAGTGATCCGGCGGATCCAGGACATGCGCAAGCAGCTTGACCTCGCGGTCGAGGACATGATCAATGCCGAGGTTGCAGTCAGCGACAACCGGGTGCTCGCCCTGCTCCACACGGACGAGGCCATCGCCATGATCGGCGACGAGGTCCGGGCGAAGTCGTTCGGGTTCTTAAAGGACAGTGCAAAGCCCGACTCTGCACGATTCACGTCCGTGAAGGAGTGGGACGTGGAAGGCGTGGCGATGGTGATCGGGATCGCAAGGGCAGGATAAACAATAATCCCGTTCTTTTTTTATTATCGCAGAATACCGGTTTTTAAGAAAAGTATTGATTTTCCTTTTAAGGATCCGTTAATAAATGGAGTAAGATCATTCCATATTCCCCGGAGTGCCGGGTCACACGGGCAGATTCTGTACGATCGCCTGGAGGATTGCGATGATTATTTTCAGGAATATGGCCCAGTCGAACAGAACATCACCTCCTTTGTGGTGTATGTGGTAGTGTACTGTAACAGTATTTATATTTTTTTAATTAAAAATACAAACGTATCGGAGTCGGAATTGGGTTTTAAGCGCTGTTTTAGTGATTGATATGAGCTCCTATAATTATTTTCCGGGAATGCAGAACGGGAAAAACACAAAAAATGATGATATACAAGAGAACCGCCCGTTGCCCTGTAGATTTTCCTGAAACGGTGCCCCCAGGAAATGAACATTCCGGGACGGGCAATGATCCGCGTCCTGTTATCCCAGCAGTGTCCGTAAAAATGCCTGCCCGTCCGGACTCGTGAACAGGGGCAGGTCCGACTCCTCCGTGACCGCACTCCGCTCGGCAATCACGGTCTCCTGTGTGATCGGGTTGAACCCTTCCTTCTCCGTGATCTTTTTGTATACAAGGGTCCCCCGCCTCTGCCATGCAGGGGTTGTCGCAAGATTGAAGCCCCGCACGTGCATCATCTCGTGGAGGTCCTTTGACTGCAGCCCTTTCAGCTGTTCTGCGGCCTTCTTCGCGTCCATCCCTTCCTCGATGAGCGCCTGCTGGCAGTAGGCATTGATGTGGTTGCGCCACGCCTCGCTCTGCCGGTTGGCCAGGTACTCAAGGGCGAACTCCGGGGTTGCCGGGATGACCCGGGCATCGAACGCAACGAGCGTTGTTGCACCAAGGGCAAGTGTGAAGGAACTTGCCGCGTACGATGCCGCTACCGAGTCGAGCTTCTCCACCCGGCCGGAGAACGGGAGCTTCGTGAAGTACAGGCTGATCTCGTCCGAGAACGTGAACGCGAGGTCGGGGTTGAGACCGCTGTCGGCCACAAGCGAGGTGCAGGCCGTCACCATCGCCTTGTGGAAAAACTCGTCAAAGGGTTTCTCAAGGCCGAGAGAATCGGTAAGCCGGTGGAATGCCCGGCCGTCGAGCCGGATAAAAACAGGCGGGAGGGCAGTGATCGATGAGAAAATTTCCCGGTTTTCCATAAAAATGCCATGCGGGAGTACAGAAAATATGGGGGGTTCTCCCGCTGTTCTCTTCTGAGGTCTTACTCTTCTTCGCCGCTGCTGCCACCGGCAAAGGCGCCGGGAAGGTGGCGGATCAGGACAATGTCGTCGATTGCGCTGATGATGCGGTAAGGGATCTTGAGGCCCTTGAAGTTCTTGAGCTCGAAGAGCTGGTCATTCACCTTGCCGACAACCAGCGACTCCATCTTTTTTCCGTCAACATCGATGACGACATCTTCGACTTCACCGATAAACATGCCCTTGTCCGTATAAATCTGAAGCCCGAACAGCTCGGTAATCTGGGTTTCCATCGTTATCAGATGAAAGTATATACTTAAGAGTTAAAAAGATAATCCTTTGTTATGGACGGATCGTTTCGGATCGGGCGTATTTTCGGGATTCCGATCCAGATCCACTACACGTTTCTTTTAGTCATCCCCCTGTTTGCCTGGATCATCGGGAGCCAGATCACGCTCACCATCGATATGCTCGGGGAGATCTACCAGGTCCCGATCGATACCACGCTCGCAACGGCGGGATACATGCCGTACGTGCTCGGGACGATCGTTGCCTTTGGTCTCTTCTTCGGGGTCCTCGTACACGAGCTGGCCCACTCGCTCGTGGCACGGGCAAAGGGGATCGGGATCAACAACATCACGCTGATGATCTTCGGCGGCGTCGCCACCATGGAAGAGGGCGTTCCCGACCCGAAGGCCGAGCTCCCCATGGCGCTGGTCGGTCCGATCGCAAGCCTCGTCTTCGGCATTGCCTGTTCCCTGCTGATCTACGTGGTCCCTTCGGTGACAACGGACCCGGGGATGGCCGGGGTACTGGTCTTTATCCTTGGCTATCTCGGCGTGCTCAACATCATCCTGTGCGTCTTCAACCTCCTCCCGGCATTCCCCATGGATGGGGGCAGGGTGCTCCGGGCCTGGCTTGCAGGAAGGATGCCCCTGCACAGGGCCACCCAGATCGCAGCGGACGTGGGCAAGGGGTTTGCGATCCTCTTTGGCATTATCGGGCTCTTTGCCTTCTCCCCGTTCCTGATCCTGATCGCACTCTTCATCTACATCGGGGCGAACATGGAGTCGACCGCGGTGAAGTACAGCCACCTCCTGCAGGACGTCACAGTAGGTTCGATGATGTCAACTCCCGTGACGACCGTCGGGCCGACCGTGCCGGTGAGCCAGATCATCGAGATGATGTACTCAAGCAAGCACCTCGGCTTCCCGGTCGTTGAGCGGGACACGCTGGTGGGCATGATTACTCTTGCAGACGTCAACCGGACCTCTTCCATTGACCGCGAGGCAATGCAGGTCCGGGATATCATGACCCGGGACCTGATCACACTCCCCCCGGAAGCCCCGGTCATCGACGCCCTCCGGATCATGTCAGCAAAGGATATCGGCCGGATCCCGGTCGTAACCGATGGCAAGATCCTCGGGATCGTGACCCGGACCGATATCCTGAAGGTGACGGAACTCCGGCAGGTCTAGGGCAACCCGGACACGCGGGGGTTTCCCGGAAGGTCCGGAATGATGTACACCGCCCGACCCCCCACAGGCCATCCGGCCCATGAAACAGGATTTTCAGAGGGTAAAATCGTCCATTCCGGAAGTATCGTGCGATGAGGTTGGGGGGGTCGGGCGGTGTACATTATGTTAAAACTCACGCTAACCGGACGGGAAAATACATTTTTTTCGTCATGGATTTGACCGGATAGCAGTTTTTTGCTCATACCAAAGTACACCGCCCGACCCCCCCACGGGATCGTGCCGACTTCTGACAAGGGATACAATGTCCGGGGGCACCGTGAAAGAAAAACAAGCTGCTGAAGAAACAACAATGGAGGATTGGATTTCTTTTTAGAACATCAGCACGGAATCGATCAGAGATTTGCCCGCCACCTTCCGGTACGCTTCAAGATCGCGGAAAGGGCGTTTTGCAATAACAGCGGCCACTTTTTTCTTTCCAATGCCCGGCAGCCACCTGATTGCGGAGGCCGGGAGCGTATTGATCGGGACCGGTACCGGCAGCGCCGTGATCGATCGCATCCCCCAGTCAACAACAACAGCATCGGTCACGCTCCGCTCCGTAAGCCTGACAGGGATGCCGGCAAGGATCGGGTACGACCCCATCTGCCGGCCGAACGAAAGGTCCCCTGACACTTCGATCCGCACATCGCGGAGCACGGTACCGATGGGAAAGACCCGCTGGAGCATCGGGAGGTCGATCCTGCTCCTGACAAACTCCTTGAACTGCCTGAACCGGCGTTCGTGGTTACCGAGAGTATTGTCTGCATATGCCGGCGTGCCTTCAAACGGCATCACCTGACGGATATTCACCCGGCGGACCATCAGCCCTGCATCCCGCACCCGGACAAGGAACGCTTCGTTGAGCTCGTACGTCTTCTCCGTCTCCCCCGCGAGTCCGCAGACGAAATTGAGGCCCGGGAGCAGCTCGGGCACATTGTCCCGGCGTTTTCCCCCTTCCTCGTTGACGATCTCAATCGCCCGGAAGACCTCATCGGGCCGGGCTTTCAGGTTGTTTGCTGCGACCACCGCCGGGTCGGCTGTCTCCATCCCAAAAGCAGCGACATCACCGGACGTGTGATGCCGGATGATCGCCCGCAGTGCTTCACGGGCTGCATCCTCATGCCGGGCAATGGTGGCGGGGTTGGTATTGTCAATGTGAAGTGTCCTGAGCTCTGGTGCCGAAGTCCGGATGGCGGAGAACAACACCTCGATCTTCTCCGGTACCGGTGCGGGATACTCGCCCGGGCCGGCCCCGTACGCGAGGATATCCGGCTGACGTCCCACCCGGAAGTGTCGTGCACCATGAGCGTAGAGTGCAGCGACTTCTTCTGCAACCGCTGGAGTGCGCCGGTACTTCGGCATGCCATAGAACGGCTCCGTGCAGAACGAGCATCCGCCCGTTGCACCGTGCGAGCAGCCCCGGGCGGTCTCCAGTTCGCACATTACGTACGGGTAGTCCGGATGTTGTCCGATGATCCCGCTGCCCGCCACGCTCCACGGGTCGGTCCGGGTATAGTCCAGTACTCCTGCCGGGTCGTTACCGGTCAGGTAATTGTCCAGCGCAACCGCTGGTTCACCGGTCAGCAGGGCATCAAACCCGCTGATCACCTGCCGGACCGCCTTCTGCCCGCCTTCCCCGGCATAGCCAAAGCCGATGGGGCCGCCGATCAGTTTCTTCGGCCCCCGCACCATGTGGCCGACCTGCTGGATCTCGGTGAGCGTCGCTGGGATACCGCCAAGATATTTCCCGGGCACCGTGACCCCGGAGATCATGACCAGCAGGCTCGCCGCATTCAGTTCCGCTGTCCGCAGCGGATCGTTCCTCAGCTGGTCGATCGTGAGGTACCGTACCGTATACCCGTGTGCAATGAGGGCCCCTGCAACCGTCCGGATGTAGGGCGAGATGTACGGGGGGACCCCGAGGCACGCGGGCTCGTCCACGTATCCGTCGAGAATCACCGCGGCGGGGGTCATACGGTGTGCCCGATCAGGGCAAGGAGCTTCCGTGCCCAGTGGAGTTTTCCGCGTTTCATCGGTTCCACGTCCTTGTCGTCAAGGTCAAATCCCGCGAGCGTGATGGAAGACGCGCCCAGTTCATCGGCCGCGAAGACGGCCCGGTCCCCGTCCGTGAACCCCCCGAAGTTATGGACATGGGGGAGCGGAGCGGCCTGCGTTGTCCCGACCACCTTGCCGGGAAACCGTGGTACCCAGTGTTTCAGGAGCGGGATGTTGTCACCGTGGGCATGGACGACCACGATCGTCCCCTCCCGGTTCATGTCGATAAGCCGGTCGGTCGCCCCGTCGAGGTCCGTGAAGACCGCATCCGGCCGGAAGCCATTGTCCTCGAGAACCTCAGCAGCCGCATCGGCAGCAAATACAACGCCTTTGATCTTTTTGAGGTCCTTTTTCAGGCGGGGGGCATTCCCGCAGACCGTGACCTCGTTGCTGTCCGTGAGGGTGACCAGGGAGAGGAGGTTGTCGCGGTCGAGGAGCGAGGCGAGGAGCCGGGCTGCTTCCTCATCTGCGGCCCGGTCGAACCCGAAGTACTCGAGGATCTCGCGGTAGTGGGGCTCCCATTGGGCGAACTGCATAAATTTCCCGTATTACACGTTCACCGGTATCCGGCAATTCTGCCGGTTACGGTCCGCCATTCTTCTTCCCTTCATTCTCAAGACCGACAAGGTTCTTGAACTTCTGGAGGATCGGCTCGATCACGATCTCGAGGAGCTGGGCCTTGTTCTCCACCTTGCCGAAGTAGTGGAGAGGGAGGCTGGCTGCTCCCATGTTCGGGTGCCCGCCCGCGTCGCCCATATCCCCGAACGCCTCGGAGAGTGCGTTGCCGACGTGGAGCCGGATATCGCGGTTGCGGGCCGAGATCACGATCGCGTTGTCGGTGATGCCGTACACGAGCGCCGTGTTCACGCCCTCGAGCGTGATCAGGATGTCGGCAGCTTGCGGGAGGGAGTCACGGTTCATCACGTAGCCGACGTTCGCGAAGAGGTACCCGCTCTGGATCTTCCGCTCGTGGATCGCCTTCCCTATGATGTCGAGCGTCTCCTGCGACATCGAAGGCGACATGATCTTGTCGAGCAGGTCCGAATCGGTCAGCGGCAGGAGGAACCCGGCGTAGTTCAGGTCCTGCGGGGTAACGTTGCGCTTGAACTCCCTGGTATCGGTCCGGATACCGTAGAGGAGTGCCGTTGCAACCCGCTTGTCAACAGGGACATCGAGTTCCTGCAGGTACTGGGTCATGATACTCGCCGTGGCCCCGACACCGGGACGGATATCGACAAAACTACTCTGGGTCACCGGGTGTTTCCCCTCCCGGTGGTGGTCGATGATGATATGGATCTTTGTCTGGGGCGGGATGTCGTTGTTAGCACCCGGGCCCGAGCAGTCGACAAGGGCGAGGTACGTGCATTTCGCGAGGTCTTCGGCAGTGAGGTGCTCCATCTTGATATCGAGCAGGTTAACAAACGTCCGGTTCTCCTGGTGGCCGATGTTGCCTTCATAAAAGATCCTTGTCACCAGGGTCTTCCCGTTTGCCTGCTTTGCGATCTCGGCAAGGGCCAGTGCCGACGAGATCGCGTCGGGGTCCGGGTTCTTGTGCGTGATGATCCCAAGCGTCCCTTCCCAGCCGGCGATGAGGGAGAACAGCCGCTGCGAGATCCTGCTGGAGTGCTGTTTCCGGATCTGGAGGATGGCTGAGCGTGCCACCACTTCCTGTGGGGAGAGGACAACGTCGGCCCCTGCGGCCGTGAGCTTCTGGCCGTTTGCAGGGTCAACAGACCGGGCCACGACCTGGGTGGTGGTGTACCGTTTCTTGATGGCAATGACTGCCGCGAGGTTTGCATCCCCGTTACCGGTCATGACGAACGCGATCTCGAACGGGGGGAGGCCCGCAAGCATCTCGGGAGACGAGATATCGCGCTGGTAGGCATCGTATTTCTGGTCGCGGAGGTTCCGGACAAGGGTCTCGTCCTTATCGATGATCATCACGCGCTCCTGCTCTTTTGCAAGCTCGAGGATGATATTGTAACCGTTCGTCCCGCACCCGAAAATGCAGTATTTTACCGGTCCCGGTTGCTCAAACGGGGCTTCCTGTGGCATGTTACAGAAGATGTATCCCTCCAGTGTATTAAGGAATTGCAAGTGCGCTGGATGAAAAAGGCCGTTCAATTATCCGCAACCTTTATTCGCAATCATCAACCACATTATTAGGCCTAACTAGCGGGTCTGTAGCTTAGTTCGGCATAGCGGCGGACTCTTAATCCGCAGGTCAAGGGTTCAAATCCCTTCAGGCCCGTTTCTTCTTTATCTCTCTTCAAGAGGGCACCTCCCGAAGGGTCCCCTCACGATATCATTTTCAACAGGGCTCACCAATGCAGAGCGTAAGAACTCCCTCATCTGCAAATGGTCCTGCCATGCTGTCTTCAATCATCTCCCGGCTGCGTGAACACCAGAGGGCCACACAGGTTCTCATTCTCCTGACGCTTGTCATCGCCTTTGCCGCAAATATCTACGGCATTTTTACCGGCATAACAATCGTCCTCCCGCACCTCTTTTACATCCCGATTATCCTTGCCGCGTTCTTCTATCCCCGCCGCGGCATCCTGTTTGCGACTGCCCTGTGCGCCGTATACCTGCTCATCGTAACATCAGTGTATCCAGGCAACAGCCCGGAATTCCTGTCAGCAGTCGCCCGCTGTATTGTCTATCTCATCATCGCCATCGTTGTCTCCTGGCTCTCGGAGCAGGCAAAAGACCAGAAGAACGGGCTGGTGAGGGCAAAGGAGGAGTGGGAAATCACCTTTGATGCCGTACCGGACCTGATCGCCCTGATCGGAAAAGATTACCGGATCCTCCGGGTCAACAAGGCGATGGCAGAGAGCCTTGGGATCAGTCCGGAACAGGCAGTCGGCCTGATATGTTACGAGGTCGTCCACCACACGAGCGCCCATCCTGCGTTCTGCCCCCACGCGAAGCTCATGAAGGACGGGCAGGGACATGCCGCCGAAGTGCATGAAAACAATCTTGGCGGGAACTTCCTCATCACCACGACCCCGCTGCACGATTCTGGCGGTAACCTGATCGGGAGCGTCCATATCGCACGGGACATCACCAAGCGCAAGAAGGCCGAACAGGCGTTAAAGGAGAGCGAGGAACGTTACCGGACCATTCTTGAGAACATCCAGGACGTGTACTTCCGTTTCGATGAGGAAAGCCTTCTCGTCATGATGAGTCCTTCTGCTGTACGCACGTTCGGGTACCATTCCGTTGAAGAGGTGCTGGGCTGTCCGGCCACAACATTCTGGAAGAACCCGAAAGAATGGGCGCACATGATCGATACCATGAAAAAACAGGATGGGAGCGTGCAGGACTGGCAGGCGGAATTTGTGAGAATGGATGGCACGCCGTTCTGGGTATCGGTGAGCGCCCGCCTGTATACCGATGACGCTGGAGAGTACCAGGGAACGGAGGGGATCATCCGGGACATCTCAGTGCGTAAACAGATGGAGGAGGCCCTCAAAGGGACGCTCACAAAACTGAATATGCTCTCCTCCATCACCCGGCATGATATCCTGAACCAGATTACCGGGCTGCGGACCTATCTCGAGCTCTCAAAAGAGGACCTCAAAGGGACACGGTTCGAGGAATTTGTCGACAAAGAGGTCCAGGCGGCCGAAGCGATCCAGCGGCAGATCGAGTTCACGAAATATTACCAGGATATCGGGGTCAATGCACCGAAGTGGCAGGAGGCGGGCCCGGTCATCCGTGAAGCAGCGGCACAGCTCAATTTCCCGGCACCAGACCTGAACGTAATGGTCGATGGTCTCGAGATCTTTGCCGATCCTTTGATCGCAAAGGTCTTCTTTAACCTCATGGAGAACTCGCTCCGCCATGGCGAGCGGGTGACCGCGATGTCCTTCTCATCCCGGGTAACCGACACAGGACTCGTGATCACCTATTGCGACAATGGCGTGGGTATCACCGAAGAGGACAAGAAGAAGCTCTTCCGGAAAGGATTCGGAAAGCATACCGGCCTTGGCCTCTTCCTCTCGCGGGAGATCCTCGCCATCACCGGGATCAGTATCGTCGAGAAGGGTGAGCCGGGGGCGGGGGCAGGAGTCCGGTTCGAGATCACCGTCCCGAAAGAGGGTTACCGGCACTACCCGTAAACCCCTTGCCGGGGGGTCCGGGCGTTTCAACTCCCGCGTCCCGGCCGGGCCGGAGAACTATACCGGTCCCGGTATATTCCCGAATAAAATATCCGGGGACAATACAGGAAAAATGTACGTAACATTCAAGTTTTATCAGGTCAATTCCTCTCATTCACTCTCAATCCTGCGAACCATGCACAGGAGTCCGTTATGTTTTCCCTCCTCTATGTCGACGATGAACCGGGACTGCTCGAAATAGGCAAACTGTTTCTCGAAGGCCACGGGGATTTTTCCGTTGTCACAGCCCTGTCGGCAGAAGAGGGCCTAAGAGAGCTTGGACAGCACCATTTCGATGCCATCGTGTCCGATTACCAGATGCCGGAGATGGACGGTATCGAGTTCTTAAAAAGCGTGCGGAAATCCTTCGGGGACATTCCTTTTATCCTTTTCACCGGCCGGGGGCGCGAGGAGGTCGTTATCGAGGCGATCAACAATGGCGTGGACTTCTACCTCCAGAAAGGCGGGGATGCGCAGGCACAGTTTGCCGAGCTCGCGCACAAGATCCGGCAGGCCGTCACCAGGAGGAAGGCGGAGCTCGCCCTCGGGGATTCTGAAAAACGTCTTGCTGACCTCATCAACTTCCTCCCGGATGCGACGTTTGCTATTGATTCAGACCGGCGGGTGATTGCCTGGAACAAGGCGATCGAGGAGATGACCGGTATCGCTGCCGGGAATATCATCGGGAAAGGCGATTATGAATATGCCCTGCCGTTCTACGGGAAGCGGCGTCCCATCCTTATCGATCTGCTCGCTGAACCGGAAGAGACGATCGGGCAGTACTATTCCAATATCCAGCGGGAGGGAAACGCCCTCTCGGCGGAGACCAACCTCCCCCACCCGAAGGGACAACAGATCGTTGTCCTTGCAAAGGCAAGCCCGCTCTACAACAGGGACGGGGAGATCACCGGTGCGGTCGAAGCGATCCGGGATATCACCGACCGGAAAAAGAGTGAGGATGAGCTCATAGCGGTAAACCAGCAGCTTGCTGCCTCAGGAGAGGAACTCCAGGCACAATATAATGAACTTGCGGTAAACGAGAAACGCATCCGGGATACCGAGTCCCGCCTCACCTTCATGATCGGGTTCTACGAATATGCCCGCAAGAGCGAGAGAGAACTCCTCAATTATGCAGTGGAGGGCGCAGGGATCGTCACGGGCAGCCCGCTGGGATACCTCGCATTCCTTAACGAAGACGAGAGCGAACTCTCCATGTATGCCTGGTCGAAGTCGGCAATGAGAGAGTGTTCGATGCGGGACAAGCCCATCCTCTACAAAACGGAGAAGACCGGTCTCTGGGGTGAAGCTGTCCGGCAGCGCCGGCCTGTCATCACCAATGATTATGAGGCTCCGGACACGAAGAAGAAGGGCTACCCGGAAGGCCATCCCCGTATCATACGGCACATGAATGTGCCGGTGATGGACGAGGGGCGCATCATCATCGTGGCAGGTGTGGCAAACAAATCATCTGATTACACGGAGAATGACGCAAACGAGCTCCTCCTGCTGATGCAGGGGCTCTGGAATATTATCAAGCGGAAACGTGCTGAACAGACACGACAGGAAAGCGAGGGAAAATACCGCTCCATCATCGAGCACTCCCCGGTTGGCATGCATTTCTATGAGCTGAAGCCGGACGGATCGCTGATCTTTACCGGCGGGAACCCCGGTGCCGATGCCATTCTCGGCATCAGTCACGACCGGTTTGTCGGGAAAACACTCGATGAGGCATTTCCCGGCCTGGTAAAGACGGACGTCCCGGCACACTACCGCAGGGTCGCCGCGGAAGGGGGCAGCTGGCAGAATGACCAGATATTCTACAATGCCGGAAACGTCCACCGGGCATACACGGTTACCGCGTTCCAGATCTCTCCCGGTTCACTCGTTGCCATGTTCATCGATATTACCGGGCGCAAGCAGACAGAAACGGAGTTGCGTGCCGCGTACGAACAGGTCGCTGCAACGGAAGAGGAACTGCGCACGCAATACGATGAACTGGCCTCGACACAGGACGAACTCCGCAACCGCCGTCAGCAGATGGAGGAGATCGCCGCAACCGTCCCGGGGGTCGTGTTCCAGTTCTATGCCCGGCCTGATGGCAGCAGGGGATTCTATTACCTGAGCCACAGGGCAGTCGAACTGTTCGGCATTGACAAAGGCCCCGGGGCATTCTTCCCGGTATTTGTGAACGGGATCCACCCGGAGGACAGGTCCCGGTTCATGGACTCAATTCGTGACGCGGCATCATCGGAGTCACATTGGGACTTCACCGGGAGGTTCATCAGACAAACCGGCGAAACGATCTGGTTTAAGTGGATGGCAAACCCGGTCAGGCATGGCGATGAACTGGTCTTCTCCGGGGTCATCATGGACATTACCGATCGGAAAACCACAGAAACAGCACTCCGGGAGAGCGAGGAGCGATACCGGATCCTGTCGGAATATGCCTTTGACGGGATCCTCATTCAGGACTTTTCCGGCAAAATCCTCTCGATCAATCCCAGCATCCAGCGGATGTTTGGCATCCCGGATCCCGCGATCGTGATCGGAAAAACCATCCTCGACTTTATCCAGCCCGAATTCCGGGAGACAGCGATAGAGGACCTGCAGAATGTGATGGAGGGAAAAGGAGGGTATCTCCAGACATACAAGACATGGACGGTTGATGGCAGGGAACTCTGGATTGAATCAATCGGTACCAAGATCCAGTTCCACGGAAACGATGCCAACATTGTCGCCCTCAGGAACATCACCGACCGGAAAAAGACCGAGGACGAACTCCGTGCGGCAAACGAGCTGCTCACCGCCTCAGAGGAGGAACTGAAAGGCCAGATCGTGGAACTGGCGGAGAGCGGGCGGCAGATCCGGGAGAGCGAGGAGAAGTACCGCATGCTTGTGGAGGTGAACCAGGACATCATCTATTCCCTCTCCGGCGATGGGACCATCCTGTATGTCAGCCCGCAGGTAACGGACCGTCTTGGATATCATCCCGCTGAGCTGAACGGCCACAGGTTCATGGAATTCATCCACCCGGATGATGTCGATAATCTGGAACGTCATATCTCAGAACATTTTGATTCGCAGGAACTACATGGCTCCGACCGTTTCCGTATACGGGGAAAAAACGGGATGTACAAGTGGTTTGAGGATAAGACGATCTATACAAAGGATCGCCACGGCGATCCCGTAGCGGTTGGCACGATCCGGGACATAACAGAAGAGAGGGCGGCGCAGGACCTGATTTCCCAGAGTGAGGTGAAATTCCGGGCGATCATCAACCATACCTCCCAGCTGATCGGCCTTATGACTCCGGATGGCATCCTGATCGAAGCCAACCAGGCTGCTCTTATGTTTGCCGGAGTTTCAGATGCCGATGTCATCGACCGGCCATTCTGGGAGACGCCGTGGTGGTCCCATTCGGCACATGACCGGGAGACGCTCAAAGATGCAATACAAAAGGCCGCTGACGGTAACACCGTGCAGTTCGAAACAACTCACCCCGCCGCTGACGGGAGTCTTGCCTTTATCGATTTCTCAGTAAAACCGGTCATGGACAAAGACGGTACCATCCGGTACCTGGTTGCCGAGGGCAGGAATTTTACCGGGCACAAACAGATGGAAGAGGCTCTCCAGGCGAGCGAAGAGAAATACCGGCTCATTGCCGAGAATTCTCCCGATATGATCTACTCCATCGACCCCGGGGGGTACGTCGGGTATGCCAACTCGTTCGCTGAAAAAGCAGTACTGGCGGAGCCGGGCAGCCTCATCGGGAAAAACCTGACCGATATCTTCAGCCCGGAACTCGCCGACCGGTTCATGAAGGCCGTCCTCCGGGTAATAAACACCCGTGCGCCCCTCCGGCGTGAAGTGTTCCTGGACCTGCCGTCCGGGAGCACCTGGCTGGATATCCACCTGGCGCCGCTCATTGATGCAACGGGAACGGTCATCGGGGTTCTCGGGCACTCGCATGATATCTCGGGCCGGAAACATGCAGAAGAGGCGCTCCGTGAATCAGAGGAGAAATACCGGCTGCTGGTCGAGAACACCCATGACATTATCTACCTGATCAGCCCCGAGGGTATTCTGACGTTCGTCTCACCCAGCTGGACCGACATGCTCGGCCATGACGTCAAGGAGGTAACAGGAACACCGTTCCAACGGTATGTCCACCCTGCTGATATTCCCCTGTGCGAAGATGCTCTCGCGGAGGTCGTATCCACCGGGCAGCGCCGGTCCGGGATCGAATACCGCGTGTTTCATGCCGACGGTTCCATCCGTATCCACACATCATCCCTATCCCCCATCTTCGATGAAGCGGGAAAAGCCGTTTCCTATGTAGGAAATGCCCGGGATATCACGGAGATGAAACAGTTCCAGAACGCGATCCGGGAGAGCAACCGGAAACTCAACCTCCTCTCCAGCATCACGCGGCATGACGTTGCCAACCAGCTCACCGTTGTACAGGGGTATACCCAGCTGGCAGCGCTCAGGAAGAACGACATGGTCACGGTGGATTTTCTCGTCAAGATCGCATCCGCGGTGGATATGATCCAGCACCAGATCGAGTTTACCCGGACCTACCAGGACATGGGCGTGGAGGCGCCGGCATGGTTCCGTGTCGCTGACCTGATCCGTGAGGCCAAACCTCATGAGCTCGCGCTGGACTGCACCTGTGATTCCTGCGAGATCTTTGCCGACCCGATGGTCGGGAAGGTCTTCTTCAACCTCTTCGACAACGCCGTGCGGTACGGGGGGACGGTGACGACCGTCACGGTCCGGTGCGGCATGGCAGGCGATGAGATGGTCATCACGTTTGCCGACGATGGGATCGGGATCCCGCTCAACGAGAAACAGAAGATCTTCGAGAAAGGGTTCGGGAAGCATACAGGCTTTGGCCTCTTCCTCGCCCGGGAGATCCTCGCCATCACCGGCATCTCGATCCACGAGACGGGATCGCATGGAAAAGGGGCACGGTTCGAGATCGCGGTCCCGAAAGGGACGTACCGGTCAGCCTGACCGGCCCTGCACGGTTTTCTAAAAAAATTCACCCGGGGACTGCCACAACGTACGCCCGGTTACGCATCTGTTCCGGGAAGTAATGGGCATCGAACCACATCGCGTCGAACTGCCCGTAGTTTGCGTACGTGATCCCGTCCACCCGGTCATCGTGGCAATCCACGGAATCCGCAACGATGATCACATCGTCCCAGACGAGGTCGGTACCCCGGGTGTCATAGCCGACAACCACGACCCAGTGGCCGCCCCAGTCCATCCATTCGACCATCGTAGGAACGCCGGCCTTCAGGTTAGCAAGGAGCATGTCGCGGCTCCCGCCGGTCTTCCAGCTTGCATTCCAGCCGTTCCGGTTGAACCAGGCAGCGAGCTGTTCAGGATTGATACCGGTCTTTTCCGACACATCTGCATACATTTCATGGGCGATCCGGTCCTCGTCAGCATCCGTATTGTTGGCGGGCATCCCATAGTATGACATGACGTTCATCGCAGCCACCGCGCCACAGGAATAGTTTGTCACCTGCTGCCGGACACTTTTGAGCGGGATGACCGTGAGGTGGTCGTTCGTCTCCAGGGTATCGAAGTCGATGCCGGTATAATACCGGGGTCCGGGCAGCGGACGGTCCAGGGAATATTTTACCGTGGCAGGGCCCGCTCCACGGTCACCGATCGTGAACTGCAGGGTGCCAAGCAATACGATTGCAACAATGACAAGGACCAGGATGAATATGGCCGGGCCGGGACGTTCCATGACGATCTACCTTGATTTTCCTTAGATCACCGCTTGTTATCAAGGATGCGGATCCGGGACACTGTGCTGTAATGACCGCTGGGTATATCTTTCACGAAAAAAGAACACTGACAAGAGTGATCATGAAGTTCAAAGGAAGCAAGACAGAACAGAACCTCCTCGCCGCGTTTGCCGGCGAGTCGCAGGCACGGAACCGGTACAGTTTCTTTGCAAGCGTGGCAAAGAAGGAAGGGTACGAGCAGATCGCGGCGGTCTTCGAGGACACTGCCGCAAACGAGCGGGAGCACGCGAAGCTCTTCTTCAAGCAGCTCAAGGGCGGCGAAGTCACGATCACGGCAGGCTACCCGGCCGGGGTGATCGGGAAGACCGTGGACAACCTGAAAGCCGCGGCCGAAGGAGAGCAGATGGAGTGGGGCACGCTCTACCCCGCGTTTGCAGCCGCTGCGAAGAGAGAGGGGTTCAAGGAGATCGCCCGCCTCTTCGAGAAGGTTGCCGAAGTGGAGGCCCACCACGAGGCCCGGTACATGAAACTGTACGAGAACCTGGTGAATAAAAAAGTCTTCAAATCCGAGATGCCGACAAAGTGGCACTGCCGGAACTGCGGGTACATCCACGAGGGCAAGAACGCACCCGGGAAGTGCCCGGCCTGCGACCACCCGCAGGCATACTTCGAGCTGCTGGCAGAGAATTACTAATCTTTTTCCCCTTCACCTTAAAAAAACAGGAACTGTTGAGACAGGGTCACCGGGTGTTTTTATACATTAACCGTTGACTATCCATACATGGTTCAGATTACTGCGAAACAGGATCCTCTTCGCCTTTCAGCGGCCGTAATCCTCGGTATCGTTACCGGATCGATTCTCTTTTTGATTATCGCACTTGTGATTGGCGCATTCAATGATATGACTCATATGAATATCTCGGTCACAACGAATGTGGCGGAAAATATTTTCAGCCTGGTCCTGCTCGTCATCCTGATTGTCGGCTGTGTTGCAGGGTTCTGGTGGAAGGTGGTAACAACGCCCCCGTCAGAGTCAAAACCGGTGGAACCAGTACCGGAACAGGAAGACTGATCCAACTCTTCCTCTCATTTGAGAAGCGGGATGTGATCAGATCCAGCCCCGCTTCACCCACCGCTTGTACTCATCGGTACGGAAATCCTTGTTCTCCACAACAAGATCCTTGAAAAATTCCCGGTTGCCGGTAATTTCCTCTTCTTGTTTCTTATCGGAGAAACCATCTGCAATCGCACCGGCAAGTTTCTTGCCGAGCGCCCGGGCTTCAGCCTCACGGGCATCGATAGCCATGCTGTCCCCTCCCGTTGCCACGCTGATGCCTCCGACAGAGACAACGCCAAGATAATTCAGCACATGGTTCTGGTACGCGACTACCTCATCGCCGCCGGATGTGTGCGTAGTCGCAACCGAGCACCCGTATTTCCCGGCAAGCAGCTGGTAATGGATCGCGTCCGCGAGCCGGTCAAAGAAAATTTTCATCTGGCCCGAGACATTGTCGATGTACACCGGTGATGCAAAAATAATCCCGTCTGCCTCTTTCATCCGCTCCACGAGTGCAGGGACATCATCATCGTTCACGCAGATACCGTTCAGTGTACAGGCATCGCACGCAGTGCAGGGGGTAATCCTGAAATCGCAGAGATCGATCATCTCCGTCCCGGCGCCGGCTTCTGCGGCTCCTTCGAGTACATAGTTTGCAAGTATTCGCGTTGTGCTCTGGATCGTCCGGGGGCTCCCGTGGATAGCGAGGATCTTCATTATTCCGTATGCTCCTGGTTACAGGTTGGGAGCCGGGAGTTAATATGGTTGAAGGAGCGCGGGCAACAAAAAGGGGAGGGCTGCACCCCGACAGCCAGTATAAATTATTTTCTGATGACCTGTTCGAGCTTGTCGCCGACAAAGGCACCGATGATGAAGATTGCCACAAAGATGATGATCTGGACCAGGAGGCCGAACACGCCAACGATCGCATAACCGGAACTGACTTCCCCGGGAAGCAGCACCATCGACAGGAGGAGCAGGATGACACTGATGACGACACCGGCGATCGCGCTGTTCCGTATGAGCCCGCGATAATCCTCCGTTCCCTTATGAACAAAACCAAATACAATACCGATAGCAAAAATCACGAGTGCAATCCACATCATGCAAAATCCCTTTCAGGTACCACAATATCTCTCCCTGTCCCCAAATACATTCCGGAAAGGACGGACATCTCTGCCTGCCGGGAACACCCGTAGTAGGCCCCCGGATACTCCGATATACGTCGGTAAATCCGGATTTCGGTCATATCCGCTTCCTGATCAAGATGACTAGGCCGAAACATCCGAGTGCCAGCGGGATGGCAGCGACAGGAGATGCGTGGGTGGGGACTGGCTTTTCTGGTTGCACTGTCTCATGCACGGGAGATTCTTCTCCGGCAGTGGGGGCTATGGGAGCAGGTGAGAGGGAAACCGTTGTCCCACCGGGCGTTCCGATAAAAAACAGTGCTGTCCCGGTACCGGTCGTATTGTCGTTCTGCCAGCCAACCGTGATAAGATATTCTCCGGTTGAGAAACGGGACGAGTCCATTTCGTACTCCCACGAATTTATGACGCCATTCCTGATTGGAGGAAGAGGTTCATCAGCAACCAGGCGCCGCGATGAGGTTTCATAGACCCTGGCTCTCAGGGGATTTCCTGTCCCCAGGTTCGTTGTCCCGTGGAAATGTAACTGGCTGGAATTACCGGGCTCAAAGATCAGGTAATCCGTGGCCCTGTCCCTGGGCTGGGTGAATTGAACGAAAGGTTCCTCGACAAGGAAGTATGAAGGGGTGAGGGTATCATCAACGCCAGCCCGTCGGGAAGTTGCTCTAAGGGTTTCAACCTCTGACTGGACACTCGCTTTCAGTTCCTTGTCTGACCCCAGGTCGGCAGCGATGAGATCGTGGTCTGTGACCAGGATATGCCCGGTCTCCGACAGCCGGGTACCGATCTCGAACTTTCCGTTCGCGCCCGGGTCCTGTACCACGAGTGCATACTGGCCGGAGGAAAAGTTCCGGGTCACTTCCGGCATCAGGGTAACGGAAAAGACACCGTGTGCATCAGGATCAGCCGTGAGGGTATGGAAATGGTTCCGGCCGATGACCATGACGGTTGCCGTGCCATTGTTCATTCCTGTCCAGTTGATCGTAAACGTATCGCCTTTTACAATGATGTACGGACAACTCGGGACACAGGTCAGGTCAGCCGTAGCCGGTACTATCGTGAGTGCGAAAAGCACGATGATACTTATGATAATAATTCCCGTGGATTTCATGGCATTTTCATCTCTCAGGCGGGTATTTTTTTCTGTTCCATTTTCTCCCTCATCCAGAATCCGGATCCATCCATGCAGGTAACCGGTTAAATGATAATTTCTATATTATTGTGAGTATAAACGAATTCTGATCCAATAATCTACAGATCAGAACCGGTACCCGGTTCGGGATCGGACGAGAAGAACGATGCAGCCGGCTGCAAGCAGGACTGCAGGCCCGGGTGAGGGGTGCGTGGGTGCCGGGGATGCAGTTTTTTCTGGTGTAAGGGTATGATTTCCAAATCCGTCTAACGGAGGTGTGAGCGCTGGCAAGGGATCCAGTTTCGGAGTGTTAATAACAAACAAATGGATGTAGCCGTCTTTTTTGAGGTTGTCCTCAGGATCCTCCCCATAGGATGCCCAGAGGATCCGGTTCCCATCTACATCGAACAGTCGGGGAAACTCTGTGCTGATGGGAAGAACTTCACGGGCACCAGAAGAAATAGAATAGACAATAATTGAACCCGACGGCTCATCGCGCGTGTCAAAGACAGAATTTTCCTTCCACGCAATCAGGTCTCCAGATATCTGTTGTCCATATGCATTGAAAAAGTCCCTGCTGATCCGGTACTCTGTCCCGGAAGTCAGGTTATAGAGATACGTTGCAGGATTTCCGTCACGGAAATCTCGCCAGACAACATAGTCTCCCGAGATTTCAGGACAATACTGGGAACGCCGCGCTGTGCTAAGGGGGATCTCCTCATTTAGATCCAAATCGAAGAGATAAATATCACCGCTGCCCGGTTCGTTGCGATCATCAGACCAGACGATCCGGGAACCGTCCATGGAAAGGGTGCTGATTTTCCCGGGCCCGGTGTGA
>NZ_JALOCH010000021.1 GCF_023227875.1 Methanoregula sp.
AGGGATGGGTGGAAAAAAACCGGGTTATGGTGTTGTTCCGTGACAACGGAGGGGTACCGGGCGTTGCAGGCTTCATTCTCTATACGGTTGACGCCGGGGAAAATAAGGGATCAGGTTTGCGGCAAAAAGTGCCTGAAATTTTTGTAAATATTTGGTTAGGACAGACATGGGGGGTGGGTACCCCTCCGGGCACATGAGGGGGCCCCACCTCCCTTCCAGATGAGAGGGGGGATCCCCTACCAGTGGATGAGTAGTTCGCCCGGCACTCATTTTTGGGTGCGGGGAAATAATCCGCTCGCTGCCATGCCTCTACATGAAGTAGCAGATATAGCCCTATAAAATCTGGGGTCCAAGCTTTGGAAGATTCATATTTCCTTTGGGATATTTAGGATAGGGCGATAAAAATGAAAGCAGATGATTTATTGAACTGAAGGACAATTATCGTTAGAAATATGGATCCCGAAATAATTTCATTAGTAACCGCAATTTTCGTTCTATTGAGTATCCTTTTACTATTGCTTTTAGCGATCGCATCTATTGCAATTATAATTTACTATGTTGTTATTGATATCTTCTTTAATAAGGATAAGAAAAATTCTGTCGAGAATGATCTAAAGAAATACGAAACATGGTCTTTCGAAAAAATAAAAACAAGAATTGAGTTAATTAATAAAATTGTTATCTTGGAATTTTTTATTGCTCTTATTGTTTTGGTTGGTTTAATCTGGACAAATAAAGTTGCTATCAATCCTGAAACACTGCAATTACAAAATATTGCATCTTTTTTTTACGATAATGTTTCGTATACTCTCAATTGTCCAATCAACTCATGTACATTGTCAAGTAATGCATCCTTCTCATTAGAAAAAATCTCTATAGCAATTGGATTATTGGGAGCAATTATCGTTTATGCACATTTTTTCGAAATGTTGGGAGATGATAGAAATTCAAAAAAATATGGAGAAACTCAAAAGAAATATTTCGGATTTTTCGTAAATTTATGGGTTTTCACCGCAATTTACACTTTATTCGCAATAATTGTAGAGGTAATAAAAATGGATTTTGATATTGTCAAACAATTACTTCCCTTAACAATAGGGTGGATTAATGTGATAATTTTGATACCATTGCCTTATTATTATCGGAAGAATTTTGAAAATTACGAAGCAATAGAAAAATTCAATGAAGTAAAAAAGACTGACAAAAATGATAGTATTTCTTCGTATATTTTTATTTTAACTATCTTGGTTGCTTACTTAGGGTATTCTTTGGATTTTGATTTTTTATTACTCATTTTTTTGGAGATTACACTATTACTGATGTACTTTTGGACAAAACGTTTCCAAAATTTACCCAATGAAAAATGTATTATAAAATTAAATGAAGAACAAAATTATTCAAGATCTCCTAATTTTAGAAATCCACCCTTTTTAAAAGATGCGTACATTATTGACGAAAATGAGAATAGTTATACTGTAATCCTCCCCACCGAAGAAGATAAAATAATAATCATGAAATCTGCAATACGTGAAATAATAATTCCTAAAATCGAGTAAATTATTAAATTTTATCTTGTGTTAGTCTTTTTACGGTTTTATTTATCATCTGGGCAAAATTATTAGAATATTTTATGAATCCGAATCCAAGTTTGTGTCTATGGATGCGAAAAATTAAATTTTTAATTTTTCTACGTATTTCTGCCCGCTTAAAGGCTTGTTTGGTGCATCCCACAAAAACCGTGTTAATGTCCGTTTTGCATTTCCAAAACTGCGACCTGTATGAGTTTGTTGCCCGGTTCTCTGATTACAATATGTTATGTATAAAAATTTCTTTGCTCTTGATAATGATACGTACAACAAACGTCTTTCATCCCCTTCCATCTCTTCGGTTTGTCTTCCAGGAATGTACTCATCTTCGCATGCTGCAAGGATCACTGCTGTTGCGGTAAGACCTTTGGCCTTATGCATTGTCATAATATTGATCTTTTCCGGATCAAGTGCCTGTTCAATCTCATTTACCGTCGCGGACAATATCTGAATTAGATTCTTAAAATCAGAGGGATCGGTTTCATCAATTACAGTTTTTATATATTTTGTGAGTTTTGATTTATTTTCGCTATCTGGAATAATGTCTTCGACAAAATGGATAAGCGATTCAAAAATTTCGTCTCTATCAACTGATCTTTCAAAGAGTTCGATCATTTTTGTGTGTATCGAAATTTTTTTATTAATAAAATCTATTGCCCCTGCAATTTTTTTCCCGTCCCTTGGAATCAAATTTGAATCGTGTTGAATTTTATACGCGGCTTGCGAAAAAGTAATTCCCACTTGATTTGCTAATTCGTAGATTTTTGCGTATGATTTTTTACCAATTCTGTTTCGTTCAATATGAAGAATCGTTCTTAATGCCAAATTGTCTTCAGGATTTTCTAATAAATTTAGAAGTGCAATAAACTTTCTACCTTCATCTGTATCAAGAATTGAATCCGTATCTGGAACCGTTACGGGAAGATCTCGGGACACTAAGGCATCTCTGATATTTGATGAGAATAGTCCATGGCGATCACTACGTGTTAAAATAAAAATTTCATTGGGTGGAATCCCTTTTTTCTTGATTAAATAATTACAAATTGTGGCAATACCTTTTGCCTCATTATCTTGATCTTCAAATCTAAGAATATGGACTGCTCCTGTTGAAGCATCAGGCATTGGGTTCAATGGCTTTTTAATCCGTGAAGGATCTAAATTTGCAACAAATGTTGCAAGTCTGATAATATTTTTATCGCATCTTACGCATATTTTCAGAGTTAAAAATTGTGAAGGATCAAAATCTTCATTAAACCGTCGTATTCCTTTTGGTAGAGCAAATCTGAAACCATATATGCTTTGATCATCATCACCAGCTGCATAGACTTCCATCCCTCGGTCCCTCAAAGCGAAGACGATCCCCATATCACAGCGATTCAGATCCTGATATTCATCAACTAATAAATGCAAATAATCCGATTCCAAAGAGAAATTATCCGTCTGCTCAAGCGATCTTTTTAGTTGATAAACCAGTTCTTCCCGTAATGTATAACCGTAAATTTTTCTATGTTGATGCCATGCCCCTAAAAAAGTCGGATCAGGGAACCTTTCCTCCCATCTTTCTTTTTCGGCATCCAAGGTTTGCCAATCAGCTGATAAAAGATTAAATTTTTTTGAAATTGTTTTGATATCGGAACTCAGAATATCCTTCAGATCTTCAAAAATAATATTTCTCTCTTCCCAATCGTCAGCAATTCGCAGTGGTTTTGGGATTGATTGGATTGTATCAGCATTTTTTAATATTTGTCTTAATGCGAAAGAGTGTATTGTTGATACCCGAGGTAATGCATGTTCTTCTCCAATTATCTCCGCAATTCTTTTTCTTAATTCGAAAGCAGCTGCTCGCGTAAATGTTAATGCAAGAATTTGGTTTGGTGGGACATTTTTTTCATTAATTAAAAAAACAACGTGTCTTTGCAGAGTACGCGTTTTACCTGTTCCCGGACCCGCTAATAAACATGCATGAGAGCCGCAATGTGATGCTGCAATTTTTTGTTCGTCAAGTAATCCTTCGTCCCACATTGTACCAATTAATCATAACGGTCATTGAGGTATTAATTCATTTTATACGATTTTTGATTTAAAATAATTCAAGTCTTTTTTCGGATACCTATAATCCTTAACTATAAAATATGGGCATTTAAATTCGAATTATTAACTAACCAATTACTCCGCTGTACGAATTCTCCAATACCAATCAATAGCACAAAAAGAGGATTAATCATTCAATCCCCATCGTGCATCAGATTCCTTCTTCAACGTCCGTCCGAGTCATATATCCCTGACAAAAACCAAAAGGAGCGTATCCTCATGGGAATGGTCTGTTTCAAACGAGATATCATCTCCCCCGTGTCGCAAGCGTCTCTTCCTTTGTCAGCAGGTGCACGTCCAGCCCGGGCATCGCTTCCCCGAGACTCTTGCTCGCGTTTGCAATGATTGTGGCATCTGTGAAATGGTTTACTGACTCGACAATGGCTTTCGCCCGGCGGGCCGGGTTCTCAGACTTGAATATTCCCGAGCCCACGAATACCCCGTCCGCGCCCAGCTGCATCATGAGAGCTGCATCGGCAGGAGTGGCTATGCCACCGGCCGAGAAGTTCACGACCGGCAGCCGGCCCCGGGTCGCGGTCTCGATGAGCAGCTCCACCGGGGCTTCGATCTCGCGGGCATATGCGACAAGTTCTTGCGGTTCGAGTTTACGGATCGTCCGGATGCCTCCCTGGATCGCCCGCATGTGGCGTACGGCCTCAACCACATTGCCGGTGCCGGCCTCGCCTTTCGTGCGGATCATAGCTGCACCTTCGTTGATGCGGCGGAGCGCCTCTCCAAGGTTACGGGCACCGCAGACGAACGGGACGGTGAACTTTGTCTTCTCGATGTGAAACTCCTCATCAGCCGGGGTGAGAACTTCGCTTTCATCGATCATGTCCACGCCGAGCACCTCCAGTATTTGTGCCTCGACAAAATGGCCGATCCGCACCTTGCCCATCACGGGAATAGAGACTGCCTCAATGATCTCGATCACCTTCTCAGGATCTGCCATGCGGGCAACCCCGCCGGCCTTCCGGATATCGGATGGCACGCGTTCTAAAGACATCACCGCAACGGCACCGGCTTCTTCTGCGATCCGTGCCTGCTCGGCGTTCACGACATCCATGATCACACCGCCTTTCTGCATAGCGGCAAATCCCCGCTTGAGGAGTTCGGTGCCATGCCTGAGTTCTGCTAATTCCATGAGGTTTCTCCTTTACTTACATGCCGGACTTACGGATCTGCGGGAATGGTCTGGTGGCTGGACCAGAGTTGCCGGCTCCCGCACGTATCCTACGATGTTGGAGATATGAGTTGATAAAAGAAATCACAATCGTGATTTTTACCGCTATCCGCAGGTTTAAAAGACCGAATAAAAAAAGGACCGGCGGGTGGGTTCGCCGTTACAGATCTGTATCAGATCAGCCGGAGATTGCCCCGCTGTTTCACATACCGGTCCCAGTTCCATGGTTCGTCCAGTACGTTCACGGTCACGTTCTCGATCCCGCAGATCCCGATCGTCCTGCGACGGACCTGATCAGACAGGTGATCGGAGAGGGGGCAGGCCTTGCACGTGAGGACCATGTCGATCTCCGCGCTCTTGCCCTTCACCCGGATCTCCTTGATGAGCCCGAGGTCAACAATATCGATACCAACCTCAGGATCAAGCACTTCCTTCAATGCCTCGCGGATCTGGTTCACGCAGTTGATATCCTGCTGAACCAATGCGGATTCCTGGCCGGGCCGGGTCTGCTCAATGGTGCGAAGCCGCTCTTCGACCTGGTTCTGACGGTCCAGCAGCCGGCTTATCACCCGGAGTACGGGATCGGGCATGACCTCTTCAATTACTTCTTCCGCTTCCCCGGGTTCCGGCCCGGCAATCCTGCCCGGTACACCAACAACGGTTGCACCGTCGGGTACGGACCGGACCACGACCGAACCGGCACCGACTTTTGCCCCTTTCCCAATCCGGATGGGACCAAGAATGGTTGCACCAGAGCCGATGATGACGTTGTCATCAATCGTTGGATGCCGCTTGACTTTGTCAAGAGCCGTACCGCCCAGTACTACCCCCATGTAAATGAGGACATCGTTGCCAACCTCAGCGGTCTCGCCGATAACAACGCCCATGCCGTGGTCGATAACCACCCTCCGCCCCAGCTGTGCTCCGGGATGGATCTCAATGCCGGTTAAGAACCTGCTGATGTGGGAAAGGAACCTTGCCCAGAACTTCCAGTTATGAATCCAGAGCCAGCGGGCTCTCCGGTGAAACCAGAGAGCGTGGAGCCCGGGGTAACAGAAAAGGATCTCAAGCGTTGAGCGGGCCGCAGGATCCTTGGAAAAGATTGCCCGTATATCTTCCCGCAGGTGATCGAAAACCATGGTCAACTCCCTTATGCTTCAAAAAGATCCGGGATACTCAAGTACCGTTCTCCCGTATCCGGCAGGATAACGACAATCATCCTGCCCTTATTCTCAGGACGTGCTGCAACAGCAAGCGCTGCAAAGGTTGCAGCCCCGCCGGAGATCCCGGCAAGGATGCCTTCTTCTTTTGCAAGTCTTCGGGTAGTCTCGAATGCATCCTCATTTTTTACACGGATAATTTCGTCGACCAGATCGCGCTGGAGCACCGCAGGGACAAAACCTGCGCCGATACCCTGGATGCGATGGGGGCCGGGCGATCCCCCGGAGAGAACCGGGGAAGCATCGGGTTCCACAGCGATGGCGCGGAATGAAGGTTTTCTTTTCTTGATCACATCTGCGATACCGGTGATAGTCCCTCCGGTTCCCACACCGGCAACGAGGATATCTATCTGCCCGTCAGTATCACGCCAGATCTCTTCTGCCGTTGTCTTACGGTGGATTGCCGGATTGGCCGGGTTGTTGAACTGCTGGGGAATGTAGAAGTACTTCGGGTTTTCTGCTGCCATCTTCTCAGCAGTACTTACTGCTCCTTTCATCCCTTCAGCGCCGGGTGTGAGAACAATCTCTGCACCGAATGCCTTTGCAAGTTTCCGTCGCTCTACGGTCATGGTCTCCGGCATCACCAGCGTGAACTTGTACCCCCGGGCTGCGCTTACAAACGCAAGGGCAACACCGGTATTACCGCTCGTTGCTTCAAGAATTATCGTGTCCTTGTTGATCAATCCCCGCTTCTCAGCTTCATCGATCATTGCAACGCCGATACGGTCCTTCACACTGCTCATCGGGTTGAAGGATTCAAGCTTGGCAATGACTGTTGCACCCGCGCCGCGGGTGACTCGGTTCAGTCGCACGAGTGGTGTATTGCCAATCGTTGCCGTGATATTGTCATGAATCTTTGTCATGGTTTTTCCCTCTAACGAATCCGGAAATAATTCCGCACAGAGTTGCGGTATTTCCGGTACTTCACAATTGTTAATTGTCGGGGTCAGATATTATACCTTGGTTTCCAGCAAAAGCCCGGGTATAAATCCTGAATTTTCTGGGGTAAGATACGCTCATGAAGATAAGAATTTCGCGGCAATACGGCAAAATTTGTTGCAAAATCAGGGTATATTATGCTGCCTGCATCATACTGTGTGTTCACAAGCGTGAACAGGAAAACAGGCATGAACACACCCAACGGAAATATCGCAAAACCCGCAGCTGACCCGGACGTATCCGGCACCGCTGCCCGTGCCTTCTCCGGCATATCGCCGGTAAGGCCGGTAGAGCGGTTCAGCGGTATCCGGAGCTCCGGGCAGTATTGTCGTCAATCGGAGCTGACAAGGACAGGCACCCCACGAACCGCATCCCGTATAATCCGAAGACGAGCTGCTGTCCATGGTATGTGTCCATGACGAGAATATCCTGATCTCACGTCCTCGATCCATACGTGTCAGACAGATTCACACACACCCGCCATGTTAAATACACATAACGGAACATATCGCCTCATTCAACATACAGCACGCACCCGCTGTGATACCCGGGGAGTCGTCACCCCCCGGCTAATACTTTTTTCCGGCAGATTTTCTAAAAAAAACCAGATTTATTCCTTTGAAGAGGAAAACACAGATTGAAACCGGTCCCGTATCTGTACTGGGCTGAGGGGAATGTTCGGCACATCCCGGTTTCCGGGATTGATCCGGACATGGATGAACGAAGGTCCGTTCTCTGCCGAAGCAAAGAAAGCGGATTCCAGCTCCTTTGGCTCGTGCACGGTCCAGGTATATTCAAACCCTGCGGCAATAGCCATCAGCCGGAGATCAGCGGTATCGGCGCCGGGCCGGGGCTGGTTACCGGTACTGCCAAAGACCCCGTTGTCAAGTGCGACAATGGTCAGGTTTTCCGGCGCTGTTCCGGCAATTACGGGAAGGATGGATGATCCCAGAAGGCTCCCGTCACCATCAAGCACGATCACCCGTTTATCCGGTCGTACGTTGGCAATACCAAGACCAATAGCGGAGGCCTGGGTGTAACTTCCCAGCATGTAGAAGTTTTCATCGCGGTCGTTTACCGCATGGAGTTCCTTTGAGGGAACGCCGATATTTGAGACCAGCACTTCATCGGTTACATGGCGGGCAATTTTCCTGATTGCATCGTATCGCGTCATTACCGGTATACGCCAGTCCCGTTCATAGGACAGGGAAAACGGACGGGAGTTTGCAGGAGACGAACAGGTCGCACTGCACGCAGTTTCAAAAAGGCAGTCCTGGGGAACAAGGATGACATGCGGGGTCTTTTTGGCAAATGCATCAGAAACAGCGTTGCCTATCACTTCCGGCCTGTCAGGATCAGAGATGATTGTGTACGGGATTCCGGCCGCAGACAGGATTTTCGGGAGCGGGCGGTTGAACGGGATCTGTGCCGGAATTACCTCGTTCTCTCCCCCGCGCCAGCTTGCGAGGATCGGGAGCGGCAGACCAAATGTTGAGGTAAGCGACAGGATCGCGTTGAACATATTCCCAAGACCGGAACTCTGGAGTGCAACCAGGGGGCGTGCACCGGCAAGATATGCCCCCGCAGAAATCCCAACGCCATCTTCTTCCCGGGTCAGGCCGATATGCCGGAACTCTTCCGGCAGTTTAAAGAAGAGTCCTTTTGCCCGGTCGCAGGGGATAGCACTGACAAGATCTATTCCCTGTGTCTTCAGTTCGTTTATGATCTGGTTCTCATCCATGGTGCCTGATCCATTCTGTGAGTTGTGCAGCGAGTGCTTCCCGTGGTTCATCCGGACGCATGATCGCGGAGGGACTGACCGTATGGAGAGTAAAATCCTCGCGAATCCGTTCATATCCCCCGCCGGTAAGGTTCAGGAGAATATGATCATCGGGCCCGATAATATCCCTTTCCACTGCCTCGACCAGTGCCGCCGTGGCAATTGCAGCCGCAGGATCGGGATCGATTCCCACGGTGTCACGGATCAGCTTCTCCGCTTCTGTCCCTGCAACATTCGGGACACCGTACATGTGTCCCTGCGTTGCCTGCAATGCATCGAAGAGTCCGCCCTGGATACTGTACGGAGGGTTACGATTTGTCAGCACATCGGACATGACCTTCCCGATGCAGTGTATCGCATCGGGCATATCCACCTCCGGAATGATCTCACGCCGCCGGGCTGCCCATGCCGATACCATGGGGGTGAAGGGTTCGTTCTGGGCAAGGTGGAGGCAGGGCAGCCGGTTCCCGTACGAGCCATCGCCAATAAGCCTCATCGCAGCTTCCCATGCAGCGATCGCCCCGGTACCGCTGCCTACTGCCTGGAAATAGTGATCGGGAATCCTGCCGGTTGTTACGGCGGCATCGAGCATCACCGTCCCCATGCCATCCCGCCGGGCCACGTTTTTTGCACCGCCTTCCGGCACGCACCCGGGAACGGCAGCAAGAGTATTACTCATTGCGATCGCGTCCGAATAATCTCCCTTCACAGCAACAAGGAAGATTGCCTGCGCCGGCTCTGTTGTCCAGAGCCGGGGGACTGCTTTTTTAGGAATTACAATAACGACCGGCCTTCTGCACCGTGCGGACAGTTCTGCAAAGGCCCTGCCGGTGTTGCCTGCCGACGCGATCACCGGAATCTTCCCCCCCAGTTCCTGCAATCGCTGCATGGTGGGCGATGCCTCGAATTCCTTGAATGAACCGGTGGTGAGGTGTGCTTCCCGTTCGGGAAAATAACCGGAAAATGAGATCGACAGATGAGTGAGCCCGAGCTCGCGGGAGAGTTCGTCACTGGTGAAGGTGACCGGTCCTCCGGAGGGGAGGAGGGGAGCGATGACCGGGAGCCACGCCAGGTAACGGTAGATCCCCGGATGGGGCGTGAGGTGCAGTTTCCTGCAGCAGTATTCTGTCCGTACCAGTGAGTTGTGTCCTTTGGGGCAGGAGAGAAGGGAGATGTCTTCTACAATCTCGTTTCCGCCAACACACCGGATCCGGTACTTGGGTATCATGACCTTACAGGATACGGATGTCCTCTACCCGTACATGCACGCCGTCTTTTTTCTTCAGTACCATGTTCACGAGCGCCGTGTGCGACAGGTCGATCATGCAGTACCCCGGGAGGAAACGCTGGCGCAGGCCGAGCGTTGGTGGCCGGAGTACGGTCTCGGCAATGCCTTCAAAGGCGTGGACATGGTACGCCTGCACATCATGGACCGGCCCCTGCTCCTTCCTTGCTTCGAGCGGTCCGACCGTATGGCATTCAATGACGCCGGTGATCGGGTTCGCCGACAGAACCCGGAGGGCATGGTAGATGGGGCAGCCGGGACCTGCCGGCCGACCGAGAACGAGATGTCCTTTCTGGATATCCCACTTCTCCACAAGGTCAGCCCGGAAGGGAACAACGAACTTGCGGGCCGAGGGTTCTCCGGGGAATGCCCGTATGATGAAATCATACTTCGCACCGGTCACATCGGTGCCGGAATAACTGGTCTTATCTGTGGGACCAAGAGGTTCAGGGGAATAGAACGTACAGTCCTCGTTTGCCTTATTTTTCTTTTTAACCGCTTTGACAAAATCGTCACAGCTCGCAACTCCGCAGGCTCCACAGTCCTTGCCCGGGGGCGTCCATGTCAAGATCTAGTCCCCCCGGTAGATATTGTCAGCCTCTTCCAGCGGCCGGATCACACCAAAGTGGTGCTGCCACCCGATCTCCTTCTTGCCGACACAGATCGTACAGACCCCGAGCGGGGGCGTGCCCCGGAGTGTGATCGTCTTCACGTCAGAAATCTCCGGTTGTTTTGCAATTGCCTGGAACAGGAACCGGAGACCGGTGCCCTGAATCGCGTTCGTCTCGATAATATCGATGGCGGGAATCACGCTCCGGATGCACTCCCGGAACACTTCCTTCTCTACCTGGGCGACCAGGTCGGTCTTTGTTACTACTGCCGAATCGGCAAGCGCGATGAGAGGTGCCATCTTGAGGGGGGAATTGCTCCCGGAGACTGCGGGCAGTACGGCAATACCATACGATTGCGTTGTATACGGTGTGCAGCGCAGGCAGAGACCCGCGCTCTCGACAATGAGCATACCGGCTTTGAGTCCCTCGGCCCACTGGATGGCGTCTTGGAGGATCATGATGCCCATATGGTCAGGACAGAGGTCTCCGGAATAAACCTTCCGTGTATGGATGCCGAACTCCTCGCGAAGTTCCTCGTCTTCGAATGCCCGGACTACATCGATCTTGAGGTACGCGGGCTTGTCGGACTTATTGAATTTTTTGATGATCTGGCGGATAACCGCGGTCTTTCCCGCGCTGGGCGGGCCGGCTACCATGATAAGCTTCATGCAGGTACTCCGGTCTTCTTTGCAGAGGTCTGCCGGTCAGGGAACAGCTCCCCGGCACGGATCTTCTCGCGGAGATCCCAGAGAGATGCATCCATACCGGTCACCGTGGCAACGATCTCTTTCTCGCGGCCTTTGGGTTCTATCACAGCCGACACCGCCCCGTTCTTCATGATGATGCGGCGGTCAGTGATCAGGGCGAGGTACGGGTCGTGGGTAACAAAGATTACTGCCTTCTGGTATTCACGGAGGCAGGTAATCACCCGCTCCTTGTTAATGCCGGCATTCTCGATCTCATCGAGAAGAAGGATTGGGGTCTGACCGACCAGGATCGCATCTGCGATAAGGAGCGAACGGGTCTGGCCACCCGAGAGTGAACTGATGCGAACAGACTCCTTGATCTTCTCGCCGGTAAATTCATTGGCCAGCGCAATCGTGCGATCGATCAATTGCCGGGCATCCGTGTCCCGTGCCCTGATATGCAGGGCAAGAAACTTTCCTACCGACAGATCCGCAATGATCTGGGTGTTCTGCGTGATGAGGGCAATCGGTTTTCTTGCCGGGTCGCGCGCCATCTCTTCCGGGGGTTCGTTTCCGTTGACAAGAATACTGCGTCCGGTAACGGTGTCATCCTGTGCCAGAACCTCAATATCGTTGATGAAGGCTGATTTCCCGGAGCCGGTGGGGCCTACAATGGATATAGTGTCGCCGGGACGGATGAGGATCTGGTCGAACCCTTCGATCTCTCCGTCGCGGTTCCTGCCGGGAAGAATCGTGATCTCGTACGTCTGTTCGCTGTGCATCACCGGAATCATGGTGCGGGCAGTAGATAAAATTTCCCAAAACTGCAAATAAATTATCCTTATAATAACAATTATAATCTTAAAAATGATACATAAAGGATAATATGCTTTCAAAACGGATTTTCGAGACGGATTTTACCACGGCGCTGAACGAGGAACTGGAACGGAAAAACATGAATGTGCGGGAACTTGCGGATCTCACGGGCATTCCCACATCCACCCTCTATAAAGTCACGCTAGGGGAACGGGATCCAAGACTTTCGACCGTCAAGAAGATCGTTGCGGTGTTAGAGCCGGAAAAGAACCGGTTCATCGCGATCATTGCAGCAAAATTCCTGCTCGATTCCCTTGAGATACGCGAGGTCGATTTCCAGGGAAAAAAGTTCGGAATACGGGGCTATTCTGCTAATTCACTTGAGGAATGTATTATTGCCGCTGCTCGGGCAGAAAAAGACGGGGCCTCCGGCATCATCTGTGCACCGATCCTTGCATCGATCGTTGAAAAGATCGTAGATGTCCCGGTCGGGATGCTCCGCCCCGAACTCTCCGTTGTCAGTGAAGCGATTAATGCCGTGGTGAAAAGGATCGGGTGAAGCATGTCAGCACAAACCACTCTGCGTATCGGTCATCTTTCGACAATGTACCATACCGCGTTCCTGCTCAGGGGTTCACAGACACTTTCGGATCGCGGGATCGATGCCCGCTGGAAGTTGTATCCATCCGGACCCGACATCATCAGCGCCATGCAGGCCGGCGCTCTTGATCTTGGATTCATCGGTCTCCCCCCGGTCATCATCGGCATTGATCGCGGGCTCCCTCTTGCCTGCATTGCGGGCGGTCATGTTGAGGGAACCGTTATCATAGCCGGTTCCGGGATCGAACCTCTTGCTACATTCAACAATATGCCAGAGTTCCTCAGCCAGTTCTCCGGTAAAGCGATCGGTACTCCCCCAAAAGGATCTATCCACGATGTCATCGTACACGAACTGCTGCGGGAACACGGTATCTGCGATGTCACCGTGAAAGATTATCCCTGGGCGGATTTTCTCTCTGATGCGCTCGTTCAGGGAGAGATTGCTGCTGCTGCAGGCACTCCCGCTCTTGCCGTAACCGCACAGCGATATGGAAACGCGGGTCTTGTGGTTCCTCCGGACAAGCTCTGGCCGTTCAATCCGAGTTATGGGATCGTGGTCATGCGAGATATGCTTGAACAAAAAGATCTTCTCCTGCAATTTCTTTTGGCTCACGAAGAAGCCTGTGAGCTGATCCGGCACGATCCGCGTGCTGCTGCCCGCATTGTGGCAACAACTACCGGTATGGTGGATGAGGCATTTGTGCTGGATACCTACCGCATCTCCCCGAAATATTGCGCATCCCTGCCCCGGGAATACGTTACCTCCACGATGAAGTTTGTCGGTACCCTGCATGAACTGGGGTATATCTCCCACCCTGTCGATGAACATGCGATCTTTGAACAATCCCTTATCCGTGAGATCCATCCGGAACCCCATCACTATAATGACGGGATAGTGATCTGATCATAATTCTGAACAGTTGGATAGAATTCTTAAGGATCCTGATACGGTTAATGCAGGATCAGGAAAGATTTGCCGATAAATTATCACATATATAGTCCTCACGGCATAAAGAAACTAAAAATCAGCTCATAATCCTTCACCCTTTCATATCGCACAGGTTGGAAAAACACGTCAGAAGAATTATGGACAAGGGAACCCGGCATCCCCCCATGCGGGAAGATGAAGACAAGAGCATCTGGCAGGAAAAAATGAGTATCAGAATACGGTTTTTCGCACGGTTCCGGGAATTGCTCGGGACTGATATTGATGTAGAGGATGAAAAGGATCTTACCCTTGAGAGCCTTGTGAAGAAAGTAGCCCGGAGGAACCAGCAGGGCTATGATCTGATCTTTGATGAACAGGGAAAATTCCGCGAGATTGTGATCCTGATGCAGAACGGGAAACGCATTGACAATCCCGATGCGGAAAAAACCCTTGTCGGAAGTGGCGACGATATTGCGGTGTTCCCCCCGGTTGCCGGCGGGTAATGACAGAGATGGAGATCAAAATCCGGGATGGGATTGGTTGTCCCGGTCCCGCAATGGTAACCCGGGGTCCCGGGTGAAAGAAAAGACAGGATCTGAAAGGAACCGTATGCAGCAGATTTTTTTTGCCTGCCAGAGAGCACATGATCCGATAATAAACCAGAGGAAGTAATCCGCGTGTTTGAAACCATCTTCGCATTTTTTATTGCAGCAGGGATCGGCCTTATCGCCTCCATCATAGGGATGGGAGGAGGTTTTCTCTATGTCCCGACGCTCACGCTGATATTTAATTTTGATCCGAAGATGGCGGTGGGAACCAGTCTTGCGGTGATGGTTTTTTCATCCTGTGCCGCAACTATCGTGTACCGGCAACAGAAGAAGGTCCTCGTTACCCTTGCCGCTTTCCTGGTCCTGCCCGCAATGATCTTTTCTGCGCTGGGCTCTCTCATCACTATGTATTTCGACGCAAGGATCCTTGTTGTCCTTTTCGCGCTCGTGCTGATTCTCATGTCCCTTCAGATGCTGGTTCCCCGCTTGTGTATCGTCCCGGCGATCACCTGGGGTCCATCCTTTTCTGTGAATCCTTCTGGTACAGGTCAACGTGAACCATTACGGATTTCCTGCCTTCATCTTGTGGTCTGGGGGGCGATGGGAGGGCTGGTGAGCGGAATTACCGGGACCAGCGGGGGGGCATTTTTCGTCCCGGCTCTTGTGGCAATTGGTATTCCGGTTCATTTTGCGGTTGCCACATCTCTTCTTGCGATCATTCCCACATCCATCACGGGTGCTTCTACCCATGCAGTCCTCGGACATATTTCCCTGCCATTTCTTATCGTGTACGGGGCGGGTGCGGCAATCGGAGCATATGTTGGGGCGTCCATTGCACCGCGAATTCATGCGGATCATATCAAGAAAGGTTTTGGAATCCTGCTCATCGTTATTGCACTCATTATGATCCAGCAGAAAGTACTCGGGGGCTGAATTGAAATGCTCTCATGGCATGAAAAATATCCGTTATTCCGGCAGCAGTATCGCAAGATATTAACAATTGTGAATTCATATGATGTACAATCATTTCAACAGGGAACTTTGCTCCCTGACTGCCCGGGAAAATATCCAGGAAAATATCAAAAAGGATTGCCAGACACGACTATGCCAGAAACGGATCGGAGGTATTCAATGGTAATAATTGATGGATTGAGATCCGGGATGTATTTTCAGCGATTCCAAAGCGGGGTTCTATGACTTTTGACACTATCCGTAAGGATTTCCCTCTCCTCTCTGAAGTCTGTTACCTTGACAGTGCAGCTACGAGCCTCTCTCCGGAGCCGGTCCTTGAAGCAATGCTCGAATACGAGCACAAGTTCCGGGCAAATGCCGGCCGGGGGGTCCACCGGATCGCCCAGCAGGCCTCCCAGAAGTACCGGGATGCCCACCTGAAGATCAGGAAATTCATTCATGCTTCGGAAGGTGAACTGGTCTTAACTAAAAATTCCACCGAGGCAATCAATACAGTTGCATCGGGGCTCCCGTGGCAGAAGGGAGATCAGGTAATTGCCACGCTCCTTGAGCATCACAGTAATCTCCTTCCCTGGATGCGTCTCCGCAACCGGTACGACATTGATCTCCAGCTCCTGACACCTGCAAGGGACGGCACCCTGGATCCAGCCGCCCTTGAGGCGATCATCACAAAGCAGACCCGCCTCGTTGCCATCAGCCAGACTTCGAATGTACTGGGAAATATCGTGCCCATCAGCGAGTTTGCCAAAATCTGCCGGGATTATGGGACACTCCTTCTCGTTGACGGATCCCAGTCGGTCCCGCACATGCCGGTGGATGTGGAACGCTTAGGCTGCGATTTCCTCTGTTTCTCAGGGCACAAGATGCTCGGTCCCACCGGTACCGGAGTCCTTTTCATGAAAACTCCCTGCCTTGAACCCCTTCTTGTGGGTGGAGGAAGCGTGGAACGGGTCACTGCTGAGGGATACACCCTCACCGATGGGTACGAGCGTTACGAGGCCGGAACCCCGAATATTTCAGGGGCCATCGGTCTTGCCCGGGCTGTCGATTACCTGGAAGCGCTGGGTATGGAGAATATCCGGAACCACGAGCAGCAGATCACCCGGTACATTATCGAAGGACTTACCGGTATAGAGAACGTGGAGGTTTTTGGACCCGGGCCGACCGGCAGCCGGATCGGGGTCATCTCGTTTGCCGTCAAGGGACTCAACCCCCACGATGTTGCGGTCATGCTAGACGGTGAGGCAAATGTTATGGTACGGTCAGGCCATCACTGTTGCATGCCCCTTATGGAACACCTGAACTTGAAAGATGGCACGGTTCGGGCAAGCCTGCATTGCTATAACACGATCGAAGATGCGGAGCTGCTCGTAGACACCGTCAGGAAAATTGCCGGGGACTTTTAACATCGGAAAACCGGGGAACATATGTCGGAGCATTCACCAGTGCAGAGCAGATATCAGGACTCTTTCGATCATGAACGGAGTGGCGGGAATGAGGAACACGTTTCCGGTCAGGTACCGGATGAAGAGGAGATGACGGGATGATACCCACAGAAAAAGATGATACCGGATCCGTTCCGGATTCCCGCAATCCGACAAAGAACCGGTACTGCCGCCAGATCATCCTTCCCGAAATTGGGACAGAGGGGCAAAAAAAATTCAAAGAGAGTCGGGCAGTCATCGTGGGCCTTGGGGCAACAGGAAGTTCCGTGGCCAATTCACTGGTGCGGGCGGGGATTGGACAGGTTGTTTTGATCGACCGTGATCTGGTTGAACTGCATAACCTGCAGCGGCAGATCCTGTACAGCGAGGAAGATCTGAACCGCCCCAAGGCTGTAGCCGCTGCTGAGATCCTGCAAAAGATCAATTCGTCCGTTGAGATTGAGGCACAGGTAAAAGACTTCAACATATCGAATGCCGAAAAACTCCTTGAAGGTGCGGACGTGGTAATGGACGGGACCGACAACCTCCAGACCCGTTTCCTCATCAACGATATCTGCGTAAAGAACAGCATCCCCTGGATCTATGCCGGCGTCGTCGGGACCGGTGGCATGGTGATGCCCATCATTCCCGGCAAAACTCCCTGTTTCCGGTGTCTCGTTCCCTCGCTCCCCGGACCCGGCCTGTTGCAGACATGCGACATTGCAGGAGTTTTAAATACAGTGCCTCCCCTCATCGCCTCTATTGAGTGTACCTTTGCGTACCAAATCCTGACGGGACAGTTCGACCCAAAGGATGAGATCTCGTACATGATACATATTGATGGATGGCGGAACACATTCGATCGGGTAGCAGTTGGGAGACGACCGGACTGCCCGTGTTGCGTACATGGTCAGATGGATTTTCTGGATGCGGTCTCCCGGGAGATGATAACATCACTCTGTGGGAGAGACGCGATCCAGATCATCCCCTCATCCCCGATGGAGATCACTCTGGAAGATCTTGAACTCCGGTTATCAAGGCTTGGCGAGGTACGTCTCCACCCGTACATGCTCACCTTCCGGTCCGGAACAGAAGAGATCTCAGTTTTCCGTGACGGACGGGCAATCATCAAGGGAACCAGAGATGAGGCTATGGCCCGTTCTGTCTATGCACGGTATATAGGATTGTAGGTAATTTGTGGAGCCGGATCCAAAAGTTCCGTCCTCAATTCGTTGACCCCTCTCTTTTTCCTGCTTACGGGAGTTACTTTTTCAGAGATCCAGAATCCCGGTGCTTTCGTATCGCAGGTGTTCCTTCCAGCCATCCGGCAATACGCCCGGCCTGCTCGCGGGCAACGTCTCCCGAATCGGTCTTGAGGATGAGCCTTCCGTCCTTGTGGATCGAGACCTCACATTGATCGCTTACGATCAACATAATCCCTGCGTGGGTAATGATCGTGCAGACTTTTCTAAAAATGTCCTCACACAGGTCAAGGTCGAGAGTGAACCGCTCCCGGGGAATTGCTTCGAAAGCGGCCGATGTTTTACAGGGCTTCAGGACCGAATACATACATCCCTTCCAGTGATTTTTCTACTAGAGAATCGATATCAATTTTGCTTTCCTCATTGAGGACATCTTCCGGCTTTGCGGCAGTCGAGGGTTGTTTGGGAACGATGGTGCAGCAAAGGCCCGGGAGCGTGGAGATCTCGTACGTGCCAATCTTACGGGCGATAGTAATGATCTCTTCTTTGTCAAAACCAATGAGAGGGCGGATGACCGGATACTTTATGGCCCGGTTCACTACCGAAAGATTCTGGAGTGTCTGCGAAGCCACCTGCCCCACCGATTCCCCGGTCAGGATCCCGTCAGCACCTTCTCGTTCTGCAATCCGTTCCGCGATACGGTACATCATTCTCCGGCAGAAAAGACAGTGCAGGTGACGGTTACAGTTCCGTGCAATGGTGATGTGGTTAGGTCCGTGGGGAACCACGTAGGTCTTGATCGGTGTTCCGGTCAATGTCCGGAGGTGCCGGACCAGGTTCAAAGTCTTGTCTAAATTTTTTTCATCGGTAAAGGGCCGGTTGTCCATATGGACTGCAACGATCTCAACACCGCGACGGATCATGAGGTACGTTGCCACCGGTGAGTCGATTCCTCCCGAGATCAGAGATATAAGTTTCATAATGATGCTCCCTCCTGCAAAGCAGAGGTCTGTTCTCACCGCAGGAAATTGTATGTTCAAGGGTAAACTCATCAGAAAGGAAAAACGAGTATTTGCACTCATCGTTTCCGTGCTGTGGACTGACACCTGCTGTTGGTCAGGCCCCCGGCGGAGTTCACAATTGTGAATTACCTAAGTATGTCATTTTTATGAATACTTATAATTTCTGCATATTCTGATATCACTCCGTTGAGCAGGGAATTCATCACAACGAGATATTTTGCAACCGGCACAATGGGCAGGGTACGACCCATACTGATCGTTTCAAACGCATAATTCGGATTCGTACGTGAGATCAACCGGGAACTCGTGAGTCGCAGTATCTCCGGTCCGTACGAACCGTACGCCAGCCCGGGATGGTTAAGATGCGATCCCGGTCCGGACTGCTCCTGAATCCGGCTGAAGATAACGGCCTGCCAGGCATATTGTCTGGCTTCACAACATTACTCGTTTGGAGAAAAAGGCCATGAGTGCTTCCGGACCCTCATCCCAATCTTAAGATACTCTCAAAATTCGTGTAGTGAAACTGCCCTGTTCTCCTTTGCTGCTCCCTAGGAGATCAGGGCATTTTTACTTAAAAAAAATGTTAAGGCGATCAAGCCCACTCAAACACAAAGTCTGTTACCGTCTTTTTTATCCCCTTCACCTTCCGGATCTCTCCTAACGTTTTGGTCACGATCTCTTCATAATTTTTACCTTCGACCAGGGCCACAAGATCCTGTGATCCTGTTACAAAGTCTGCACTTTTTACTCCGGTAATCTTTTTCAGTGCAGCTTTTACTTCCTTCTCTTTTCCCGTATCGATATCAATTTTCAGATATGCGTTTGCCATTTTTAGTCAACTCCAGTTGTTGTATTACCTGATATGTCGTGTCAAAGATTGATACACGACAGACGATTTTGATACACTACCCAAGAACCTTTTCCGGAATTATTCGTCCGGATTGAACGGGTTTATACCGGGAGATTTTTGGGAATTTTTCAAAATCCTCAACAACGTTATCTAATTGAATGGTATTTATCACTGGAGAAATCCGTAAAAACAGCCCCAATCGATTAAAAATCATATTAAATGCGGCAGGATAGTGTTCTCTCGATTATGGAACTATTACCTTTAATCATATTAATATGCAATTTTTGCCTCTAAATTATTCCTTATATGCATAAAAGACGACCTTATACTAACCATGCAGACAACTATAGACCGCGAGAATCGCCTGAAATACCGGCAGAAAATTCTCCACAACCTGTCTTCCATCGTCACCGCGGTTGACGAGCTTGACAGAGAAGCTGCTGCTGTAAGGAACCATCTGCACCTGCACGATCGGTTCTTCTTTCAGCATGCGGCGAACCTCCATGAGGATGAAACGTACGGCTCAGCTGAGGATCTCGATACCCTGTACCAGGACACCTGCCAGATGCTTGACCGGCTCGTACAGGCCCGCACCCACATGAACACCGTCTGCACCCTCATGCACTACTATGATTATTCAACCAATCCCATCTTCCAGGAATTTGCAGCAAAGGAGGCGGAGCAGCTGTGACCTACGGAACAATCGGGTTCGGGTTCTTCCGGGATACCGCCCGTTTCAGGCAGCATGTCCTGTACTGGCACATTATCCCTTCAAGCACGGAACTGGGGTACCAGTGCCCGGGAAAAACAATTCCCGTATCGCTGGAATCCTATGCAGAAGGTATCCGGATCCAGGAGCACCTGGTCTTTGTCGGTGCTGCCGGGGAAGTGGCAAGAAGCAGATCTCCGGCCTGATGACTCATACTAATCCGTAAACAGGAGAAAATTCTCCAAATCTCTTTTTCTTTTTCCATGAAATCGTTTTAAGGCGACACATATTCCCGGATTATCCAGCCGGGGATACAGACCTGACGATCTCTTTACGGGAAGAGGGGATCAGTACCTTCCCATTGTTCATCACTGCTTTAACAATTCCCGCTGATGGCGGGGGATTACGATAAAAAAGTACCAGCAGATCGTGATGACCAGCGGATACATGACCGCCCACCCGACAAACAAAAATATCGCGATAGTCAGGACTAAGGAAATGACGCTGATCATCACTCCGTACCTGCTGTCTTTTAAGAGGACAATGCCGGCGGCACAACCGCCAATATAAGTCAGGATGAAGGTGCCGCTCGGAATCTGGATCAGCGTGGAGAGCGAGACGAGCCGGGTGCTGAACACAATCAGCAGAATTGTAAAACATACCGAAAGGAACAGGAGACCTCCCAAAGGTGTATGGTATTTTTCGGATCTGCGGGCCAGCAGGTGTGGTGCAAACCCGTTGGTAGCCAGTGAACACGCAAGACGGGAGGCAGCCCCGATGTAGGCGATGGCCGGTGCCATGCAGATGAAGAGGGCCGCGACACCGGTGACTATAGCACCGGATGGGCCGAACGAGGTTTTAATGATGTGGACCAGCGACACATCGGAGAGAGCCTGGCCATAACTGTGCGTCCCGACTACCACAAAAGCCGTGAGAAAATAAAGGATGCTGATGATCGCAGCGGCAATCAGGGTCCCCCGTATCGCGTCCCGCTGCGGGTCTTCAAACTCGCCGGAGATATGCGAAATCGCTTCCCAGCCTATGAAGCACCAGAACAATACGGCTGATGCATGACCCACACTTTCCCAGCCATAGGGCATAAAAGGCGTGAAGTTGGCAGGTTCAATAGCAGTAAAACTTCCGAAAAGAGTGACGATGATGACGATAATTGTTGTCAGGACGACTGCCACCTGAACCTGACCGGTAATTTTCATGCCGGTATAATTGAGAAGAATGCCTGCGGACAGGATAGCAATCGCAATCAGGAGCCGGAAGGTGTCCCCAAGACTGGCGGCTGCGCAGACATACCCGGCTCCCGTGAGAGCCAGGACCGGAGCACCGACAACGACAGACAGGAGGAAGAACCAGCCGATCAATGAACCGAGCTGCGGGTTGAAGGCTTTTGAAACAAATGAGGAGACTCCCCCGGCATCAGGATACCGGGCAGATAAGAGCCCCATGGTCAGGGCCATCGGCACGACCAGGACTGCCATCAGGCCCCATGCGATAAGGGAAGCAGGGCCGGCAAGTTCAGCGGCCAGCCCGGGGAGGATCAGGATACCCGAGCCAAGGACTGCTCCAGTATAGAGGGCAACAACCTGCGGCAGCCTGAGGATACCTTTGGTTTTCAGAGAGTCCTGCACGTTCCCCTTCCCCGAACCTTAAAAAAAATCTGCATTGTCCAGTATCCTGTTTCCTGTTTTTTAATTAAAAAATGGTGTCTCATCTTATATATCCCGGAACCGGATTTCAATAAAAATGGAAATCGACTAAAATTATCAGCTATTTTTTGCGATAATGTGGGGCTTCAGCACCCATCACAGATCGATTCTCTAAAAAAATAATTGATCGCACTATCCCAACAAATTGCGGTAATATCTGCCGCGAGGTTTATATTTATCGGGGCATAATCCCCAACATAAAAACATTCACAATTGTGAATATACCGGGCATACCGATTGATTACGATTTCAAAGCGTGAGCACCATGAGTGAACTTCAAACTATTATCGACAATTGTACTAGGTGTGGTATCTGCACAGAAGACTGTGATTATCTGTCAAAATACGGTGCAGGTCCCAAAGATCTTGCAGAGCATTTCCAGGAAACCGGTTTTGCTGATGATCCAATCATTCCCTATTCCTGTAATCTCTGCGGGTTATGTGAAGTCAGATGCCCTGAGGGACTGAATATCGGCAAAATGATATTTGAGATACGCGAAGAGATGGTGAAAAACGGCAGTGCCCCTCTGCCCCAGCATGCCCCGATCAAAGAGATCCAGCAGTTCTACATATCCGATGAAATCAGAGTCACACTACCGGCCCCCGGGAAAGAAAAAGCACAGTTTCTCTTCTTCCCGGGTTGTGCCCTTTCTGCATATTCTCCGGACCTCGTCCTGCAAACCTATGAGCATATCTGCAAAAGCCTGCCGGAGACCGGTATTATGCTCGGTTGCTGCGGTGGACCGGTATACCTGCTTGGCGATACAGGTACTGCTACGAAAATCGAGGATGGGATCGCTGAGGACTTCCGGCGGATGGGTGCCACTGGGATCATTACTGCCTGCCCGTACTGCTATCAACTCCTTAAAATGAACCGGCCAGAACTGAACCCCATCTCGCTCTATACGATTCTTGAAGAGATAGGAATTCCCGCACAGAAGTCTGCTCATCATGCGCCCTACACGATTCACGATCCCTGCTCGACCAGGAACGAGCGGGGGATCCAGGAAAGTGCCCGTGTACTCCTCCGGCAGAGCGGACACGAATTTATCGAGACCGGGCATAGTGGCAGGACCACGCACTGTTGCGGCATGGGTGGAATGGTCTATGCCGCAAACGCCGAAGTTGGTGCTGCGAAGACCAGGCGGACGATCGAGGAAGCGAAAGGGGAGATCGTCACCTATTGCGCCACATGCCGTGAGACAATTGCCGGCCAGAAAGGGCAGATCGTTCATTTGCTTGACCTGATCTTCAATCCTGCATGGAAGGCAGCCGGTCAGGTACCCCCAAAAGACCCACAGATCGCGAAAGAAAATCTCCGGTCGCTCAAAAAGAAACTTGTTGCGCTGTCAACAAAAAAAGCAGTTCAAAAGAAAACTCCATCAAAGAAAAAGCCGGGAAAAATTCGAGGTAACCTGACATGACACTCAACCAGCAACCCCTTCGCGGGATCATCCCGATTATCTTTGTTCTTATAGCATCTGTCCTCTTCACCCTCGTGGGAAAAATTTTCTTCGGTCTGGATGCAGCCATGTTGAGCGTGTATGCACTCTTTTTTGTATGGACTGCGTTCCTGATCTCGATGTGCGACCGCTGGCCGGTTCAGAAACTCCGGCAGCCGGTTGCAGGTTTCATTTTTCTTGCAGTAGCCCTGATTATCGGTATCCTGCACCCGGTCATTATGCAGGTTCTCGGTTTTTCACCTGACTTCTACTGGCCACTCATCTCGAACCTTTTTCTCGGTATTGGCATTCTGATCGCATTTGGCAACAAACTCGTTGATGGATTCACCCAGCCAACGGCAATTGCATTAAACGCACTCTTCTGTTATGTGCTGGCTATCCTGCTCATCCAGGTCTTTGGTATGGTTCCTGCGATCTGGTTTGCAATCTTTGTGTTCGTGGTCTTCTGGCTGGAG
>NZ_JALOCH010000009.1 GCF_023227875.1 Methanoregula sp.
AGAAATTCCCGTTCTACCTGAAAGAATTGGAGTTCAGATACAATCACCGTCAGCACGACCTTTATGATGATCTAGTGAAATGTATCTCTGAGTATTCTCGGGTGGCTTCTATTCAGTAATCACCTTTTTCTTTTGTCTCACCTTAACGATCGCGTGGGATGGACCCATTCATGGGATTTCTTCTGCCGAGCCGCGTTCATACCCCCCGGCCAGCCCGGGGCTTCCCCACCAGCACCGGCCCAACGGATGCACCGCCACGCGGGGACCGGCCTCATCGGCCCGGCAAGAACAGGACTCACGATTCAACAAATGGTTGATTAAGTGAATAAAAAAAATTAGAGCCGGGATTTCGTCTTCCGGTGTTCCATGATCCCGGCAACAACCGTATCAAAGTCCTTTTCGAGCCAGGTCTTGCGCTCTTTGGTATAATCCCCGCTTCCATGGGTATAACTCTGGATGAACCGGATTGCATCTGCAGGACCGAGGTTTTTCACCAGCACTTCAAACCCCTGAATACGGATCTCGTTAAGCGTCTTTACTTCCATTGGCTGTCACCTCCATGAACCACTGTACGGGATTTTTGGTTTCAACAGTAATCTTATCCTCGTGCCTCTTAATAACTTTGATGAGAGAATCATCGGTCGTCAGGAATGCTGCCCCGGCGTGTTCGGCACATGCGAGGTGCAGGGAATCGAAGGTATCCATCCCTTGTTCGTGGAATGATCGTGCCCGGGTAATGAGACCCTGATCGAGATTCACCTGTTCGCGTGCAAATTGCATGAGGCTACCAACATGTCTGCGTCTCTCCTCATCGGAAATCCTGGCAATTTCAAATTCGATCGTCTCGCTTCCTACAAGGATCCAGTCATCGGTGCATCGTTTGAGAATCGCGATCACTGCTTCGGTTTCCATCCTGATCCGGTTTGAGGTTTGATCATCGAATGGCCTGCAGAGGCAGCAGACATCCAGGTAGATTCGCATGAGAGTCTCCTGATCCTTTATTTTTCCCAGGCATCAATAAATGATTGTATCCGCTTGCGTTTTCACCCTCTCGTCTCTCGCAAGTGTTGGGCCACGACACAAAACCTTATGCAGGCTACCCGGACGGCCAGACGTAAATGAGGGTACACGGTTTGATCCGTTGCCACAATTCTCGAAAAGGTCCTTGAGCCGGAGTAACTCCATAACCTTATTTTACCCATCCCTCAAACTATAGTTGAACCTTTAGGGGGGGTTGCGGTGAGCCGGAAAAGTGTCAATTTCACGATAAAGGAGATCAATTCCGATCTTGCACAGTTCCGGGACCTCAACATCACGATCGGCTCCATCACCCGAGAGCGGTGGGAAGAGCCGATGGGGCCCACGCCGTACCCTTCGCTCACGACCCTCCGCTCCTGGGACCAGCGGCTTCTGAGCCGGTACAAGCCGTTCTACATGCCGTTCTGCGACCTCTGCTGCCTCTGCACGTACGGGAAATGCGACCTGACCGGCACCAAGAAAGGTGCCTGCGGGATCTCGATGCCCGCCCAGCAGTCACGCACCGTCCTTATCGCTGCGTGTATCGGGGCTGCCACCCACATCAGCCACTCGCGGGACCTCCTCAACCACGTGATCGCAACCTCCGGGCGTGACTGCCCGATCAATGTCGGCGGGACCAGTGTCGAAGTCGAGGCGCCGATCACCCGGCTGGTCTGCGGGGTCAAACCCGAGACGCTCGGGGACCTCGAACCCGTGCTGGACTACTGCGAGAACCAGCTGACCCAGCTCCTCGCGGTCACCCATACCGGCCAGGAAGGGAACCACCTTGACTTTGAGTCCAAGGTCTTCCATGCCGGCATGATCGACCACGTGGGAATGGAGGTCGCCGACATTGCGCAGGTCTCGGCGCTCGGCTTTCCCAAGGCAGACCCGGAAGCTCCCCTCTGCGACCTCGGTCTTGGCACCGTGGATACCAAAAAACCGGTCATCCTCGTCATCGGCCACAACGTCCCCCCGGCAACCGCGATCATCGATCACTTAAAAGAGACCGGCCTCTTCCCCGAGGTCGAAGTAACCGGCATCTGCTGCACGGCGCTCGATGTCACCCGGTATTCGCCGCGGGCGAAGATTGTCGGCCCGATCTCATGGCAGCTCCGCTATATCCGGAGCGGGGTGCCCGATGTCATCGTCATCGATGAACAGTGCGTCCGGACCGATACGCTGACCGAAGCAGCCCGGATCCATGCGCCCCTCATCGCGACAAGTGAGAAGAACTGCCTCGGCCTGCCCGACATGACGGACGAGACGGTCGACGCGATCGTTGCAGGGTTTGTCAGCGGAAAGGTCACCGGCGCCCTTATTCTCGATCCGGAGAAAGTCGGGGAGGTCGCGGTCGCAACAGCAATGGCTGTCGCCCCGAAGCGGAAGAAGCACAGCGTCCTCCCGACAAAGCACCAGCTTGGCGAGTGGGCGAAAAAATGCACCCAGTGCATGCTCTGCCGGCGTGCCTGCCCCAATGACCTCCCGATTGCCCAGGCAATCAGGCTCGCGGCATCCGGAAACCTCTCGGGTCTCGACGAGCTCTACGATGACTGCCTTGGCTGCGGCAGGTGCGAATCTGCCTGCAAGCAGAAAATCCCTATACACAGTCTCATCGTTGCCGCCGCGGACAAGAAGACAAGGGAGGAGACCTACTGCCTGCGGAGCGGGCGGGGCGCCATCCAGGACCTCGAGATCCGCAAGGTCGGCGGTCCCATTGTGCTCGGCGAGATCCCGGGCATTGTCGCGTTTGTCGGCTGCGCCAATTACCCGAAAGGCTCGCGGGAAGTTGCCGAGATGTGCATGGAGTTCGCACGGCGGAGGTACATTGTCTGCACCTCCGGGTGCTCTGCGATGTCGGCCGGCATGTACCGTGACGAAGAGGGCAAGACCGCGTACGAACGGTATTCCGGCGCATTCGAGGCCGGCGGGATCGTGAACGTGGGCTCCTGCGTGGCGAACTCCCACATTGCCGGCGCGGCGATCAAGATCGCGAGCATCTTTGCAAAGCGCCCCTTACGGGGCAATTACGAGGAGATCGCCGATTACGTGTACAACCGGGTCGGCGCAGTCGGCGTTGCATGGGGCGCCATGTCGCAGAAGGCTGCATCGATCGCAGCCGGGTTCTGGCGCCTTGGCATTCCCGTTGTTGTCGGCCCTCATGGTACGAAATACCGCCGCATGCTGCTCGGGCGTGCCGACAAGGATGCCGACTGGTTCGTGTACGATGCCCGGACCGGGGAGAAAGTGTACGGAGGTCCCGTGCCCGAACACCTCTTCTTTGCCGCGGAGACCAAGGAAGAGGCGATGGTCATGGTGGCAAAACTGACCATGCGCCCGAACGACACGAGCAGGGGCCGGGCAAACAAGCTCGCAAACTACATCGACCTCCACAAGCGGCTCGTTGGCGGCATCCCGCAGGACGTGTACCGGCTTGTCCGGACCCATGCGGACATCCCCCTGACCATGAAGGACGAGTGCCTGCTCCACCTGTCCGGGCATGACTGGAAGGAGTCGCCGATCCCCGACCCGACGCTCCTGCCCCGCATGGTCCACCAGAAGAGGGGTGACTAGACCATGCCGATGACCGATTCCTGGCAGACCGCCGAGATCCCCGGGCCCAAGAAAGCCTCCCTCATCATTAAGCCTGACATCGCAGACGCCCTGATCAGCCGGGCAAAACGCCCGATCATGATCGTCGGCCACGGCATCATCGAGTACGAAGTCGAGGGCAAGCCCCTCATCGACTGCCTCATCGCCCTTTCCCGGAAAGCGAAGATACCGGTCGTTGTCTCCGCGAGCACGAACAAGGAGTTCCTCTCCCGCGGATTCGAACCCGCCGCCATCATGTCGGCGGTCGAGATCAGCAGCCGGCTGACCGATCCGGAATGGAAGGGGCTTGACGGAAAAGAGTCGTACGACCTTGCGATCTTTGTCGGCCTCCCGTATTCCATGCAATGGACGATCCTCTCCGGGCTCAAGCACTTTGCCCCCGGTGTCAAGACCATGACCTTCGACTGCGTGTACCACCCCAACGCGAGCTGGTCGTTCCCGAACAGCACGATCAAGGACTGGGCGGCAAACCTCAAGGGCATTGTCGAGAATCTCGAGGACTAACGGAGCACACCATGTTTGAGAAGATCCCGGTTGAAGTAGGCCTTGTCCATGAAGGGGAGCGGGTCCGCAAGAACGACATGCAGGTGGAACTGGGCGGCCCGCACATCGCAGAAAAGTTCGAGATTGTCAGGGTCAGGCCGGCCGACCAGATCGAGGACGGTGCGATCCGCATTACCGGCCCCGACATCAGCGCGATGGAAGAAGGTAAGAGTTACCCGATCGGCATCGTTGTCGAGATTGCCGGCGCAAAGGTGGAGCCGGACCTCGAAGGGGTTGTCGAACGGCGGATCCACGAGTACTCCAATTTTATTGAGGGCTTCATGCACCTCAACCAGCGGTACGACATCTGGATCCGGCTCTCGAAGAAGTCCTACAAGAAAGGGCTCACCTCGTTCCGGTTCATCGGGGAAGTGATGCACGAGCTCTTCAAAAACGAGCTCCCCATTATCGAAAAGGTCCAGATCACGTTCATCACCGACCCGGACACGATCAGGCCCCTCTATGCAGAAGCACTCACAACGTACGAGGCACGCGATGCCCGGGCACGGGGGCTTTCCGACGAGGAGGTGGACACGTTCTACGGCTGTGCATTGTGCCAGTCGTTTGCCCCCACGCACGTCTGTGTCATCACCCCCCAGCGATACGCGAACTGCGGGGCGATCAGCTGGTTTGACGGCAGGGCCGCGGCCGGGATCGACCCCAAGGGGCCGATCTATGCGATCGAGAAAGGGACCTGCATCGATGCAGAGAAAGGCGAATATACCGGGGTGAACGAGAGCGCGAAGAAGCGCTCGATGGGCGAGGTGAGCCGGGTATATCTCTATTCCGCGTTCGGGTACCCCCACACGTCCTGCGGGTGTTTCGAAGGCATTGCCTTTTACATACCGGAAGTCGAAGGGTTCGGCATCGTCCTCCGCGGGTTCCGGGATGTCACGGTCAACGGCCTCCCCTTCTCAACGATGGCCGACTCCACGGCCGGTGGCCGGCAGATCGACGGGTTCCACGGCATCTCCATCGAGTACATGCGGTCGAAGAAGTTCATGGACGCCGATGGCGGTTACAACCGTGTTGTCTGGATGCCGCAGGAGACAAAGGAGCGCCTGAAACAGTACATCCCGGAGTCCGTGTACGGTGCGATTGCCACGGAGAAGGACGTGAAATCGATCCCGGAACTGAAGGCGTTCCTCTCCGCACATGACCACCCGGTCATGAAGCGCTGGGAGACCGGGCCTGAGGCCGGGCAGGACGCACTGGCCGGCGATGGCCGGCACGTGCAGGTCTTCTCCGGCGGGGACATCCCCCTCACCTCCGGGGGGTTCCGGATCATCCTCAAGAACGCACGGATCACGGCCGAGAAAGTGATCATCCAGCCGATCAGGCCGGGAGGTGAGCACCATGGCACGCAAAAACCCTGATAACGGACCCTCGCTCGATGCCGAGCAGCTCTTTGCCCTCGCACCGCAGCTCCGCGAACTGCTTAAGGGCGTCCACCAGATCGAGCTCGAACAGTTCTCCATGGAGATCGGCGACCTGGAACTTTTTATCCCCACGTCCGGTACCGGGCACGCAGCCCCGCACCCGGCAGCGTCTCCCGCGCCCGCACGGGTAAAACCAACGAGCCTGATCCGCGAGTCCTACTTCCCCCCGAATGCAGCATTCCCCGGAAAGATCCGCGAGGTCCGGCTGGGCGCGACAAGGGCCGAGGGAGGGAGCAGGTCAAAATCCCTCACCATCGGCGGTGCAACCACGCCAGCATACTTTGATTTCGGGCACCCGCCCCGCCACCCGCCGGTCATCTCGCTCGATGTCTTCGATATGCCCGTTGGCCTGCCCAAGGTCTTAAAGGAGAACGTGGCCGAGGTGATGAACGACCCGGCCGAATGGGCGCGGATGAACGTGAACAAGTTCGGCGCGGACGTGGTCACCATCCACCTGATGAGCACGGACCCGCTCTTCCGCGATGCCACGCCGGCTGCTGCGGTAAAGACGGTCGAGGAGATCCTCCAGGCCGTTGACGTCCCCGTGATCATCGGTGGCTGCGGCGACCCGAAGAAAGACGCCGAGGTCTTCACGGCCGTTGCGCAGATGGCGGAAGGCGAACGGCTCCTGATCAACTCGGTCACCCTCGATATGGCGGAGTCTAAAACCCTCGAACGCGTGGCAACCGCGGCCCGGGACCACGGGCACGTCCTGCTCGCCTTTACCGGCCTTGACCTGAACAATGCCAAGGAACTCAACCGCCGGCTGTACGAGTACATCCCTCCCGAGCAGATCGTGATGGACCTCACCACCGTCGCGCTCGGGTACGGCCTTGAGTACTCCTTCACCATCCACGAGCGGGCACGGTACGCCGCCCTGATGGGAGATTCAGAGCTCGCCCACCCGACCATCTCGGCCGCCACGAACGCGTGGGCTGCCCGGGAGGCCTGGATGAAGATGGCCCCCGAATACGGGACACGGGAACTCCGTGGACCGATCTGGGAGACGATCAATGCACTGACGCTGCTCCTTGCGGGAGTCGACCTCTTCTTAATGATGCACCCCGCAGCGGTGCTGACCCTCCGGGAGATCATCCCCCGGCTCGGAAAGACCGGTGCGCCCCATGCCGACCAGATCGCCGACTGGGTGGGGGTACGCATATGAGCCCCGACGGCCAGCCCGAAACGGGAAAGAAACGGAAGAGCATCAAGGAGATCAGCCCGATCGACGTGTACAAGCTCCTGCCCAGGACCAACTGCGCGGAGTGCGGCGAGGCGAACTGCATGGCCTTTGCCACCCGGCTCGTGAACGGCGAACTGCTGCTCGTAGACTGTCCCCCGCTCCACACCGATGAGTACCGGGCATCCCGCGAGAAACTCGAACGCCTCCTTGCACCCCCCGTGCGCACCGTCACCATCGGCACCGGGGAGCGTGCGATAAACATCGGCGGGAAATACGTGTTGCAGCGGCACGATTTCACGTACCACAACCCGACGCCCATTGCCATCGATGTCCACGACCTCATGCCAGAAGCCGAGCTGCTCGAACGGGTCCGGCAGATCGAACAGTTCGCGTACAATTACATCGGCAGGACGCTCACGCTGAACGCAATCGCCGTCCGCTCTGTCTCAGGAGATCCCACGAAATTCGGGAATGCGGTCCGGACCATCACCGGGGCAAGCCATCATCCCCTTATCCTCTGTGCGCTCGACCCGGAGGTGATGGCTGCGGGCCTTGCCGAGGCAAAGGAACGCCGCCCGCTCATCTACGCGGCAACCGAGACCAACTGGATGGCGATGGCCGACCTCGCGCTCAGCCACAAGGCCCCACTCGCGATCTTTGCCCCGAACGATCTCGCCCTGCTCCGCTCGCTTGTAAAGACGCTCCTTGCCTGCGGCGTCCAGGACCTTGTGCTCGACCCGGGCACGTTTGCGGATGAAGGATTCCCCGACACGATCGCCAATTTCACGGCCATACGGGCTTCTGCCTGCAAGCAGTTCGATGAGTTGTTCGGCTTCCCCCTGCTCGGGGTCCCGCTCACGGTCTGGACCGGCACGGAACTCTCCGAAGACGTGCTCACGTGGCGCGAGGCGATCACCGCCTCGATGCTCATCTCGCGGTACGCGGACCTCCTCATCATGCACAGCCTTGACGGCTGGGTGCTCCTGCCCCAGCTGATCTGGCGGTTCAACATCTACACCGATCCCCGGAAGCCCGTTACGGTCGAGGCTGGGGTCAGGACATTCGGGAGGCCGGATGCCAAATCCCCGGTCCTCATGACCACCAACTATGCCCTGACCTACTTTACCGTGGAGTCCGACATCAAGGTGGCAAACCTCGACTGTTATCTGATCGTTGTCGATACGGGCGGCCTGAGTGTCGAGAGCGCCGTTGCCGGGCGGAACTTCACGGCCGAGGGGATCGCCGCAGCCCTCAAGTCCAACAACGCTGCCGGCCTTGTCACCCACACGACGCTCGTCATCCCGGGCCTTGCCGCCCGGCTGAGCGGCGAGACCGAGGAGGCGACCGGCTGGAGGATCCTTGTCGGGCCTAAGGACTCCTCGGGCATTCCCCAGTTCCTCCGGGAACGCTGGCCGCCGGAAACCTGATTTAAATAGTTCCGGCTGCCACCTTTTCTCCATATTCATAGTGCTGGAATGCCCGCATGGGGTATTCCGGTGAATACCGGGATGACACGATGACAGGTACGTTCAGGGTGATCTTTCACCCCATGGAAAAGGAAGTACCTGTCGTACCCGGGACTACGGTCCTTGCCGCGATCCGGGCCGCGGGGGTCCAGGTCGAGAGCATCTGCGGCGGGAAAGGCGAGTGCAACAAGTGCAAAGTGATCCATGTTCTCGGCGACTGCGATGCCGGGACGCCCGCCGCAACCAAGGGGCTGACCGGGGATGAGATCTCAAAGAAGTACTGCCGCAGCTGCCAGACGCATATCCTCGGGCCCTGCGAGTTCTCCATACCGGTCGAAAGCCGCATCGACTCCCCGAAGATCCTCTTAAACCACCACGAAACGGAGACGCAGCCCGACCCGTCGGTTACCCGGCACCTGCTCGTCCCGGGACACCTCCATACCCATGCTGCCGGCCACCGGTCCCTGAAACTGGAGGGATACCGGGAGACCCGCCCCCACATGACCCGGGAACAGCTCCACCAGCTGATGGCAGCAACGGAAACCCTGACCGTCACCATCACCCGCACGGGAGGATATCCCGAGGTGATGCTGATCGAAGCGGGCGACGCCACCGCACGGAATTACGGTGTTGCGCTCGACCTCGGCACCACTACGGTAGTGGGCGTCCTCGCTGACCTGAATGCCGGCACGATCTGTGCCGAGGCATCCGACCTGAACCGGCAGATCACGCATGGCGAGGAACTGCTGACCCGCATTGCCGTTGCAAAGAAGCCCGGGGGAAAGGAAAAACTCCAGGCTGCCGCGGTGGAGAGCATCAATGTGGTGATCGGGCAGCTTGCTCGTGCAGCCGGAGTAAAGGAACAGGAGATCACCGATATCTGTATTGCCGGCAATACCGTGATGGCGTTTCTCCTCCTTGCCCACGACCCCTCGTGCCTCGAGATCGTCAACACGGAGATCTCCCGTATCCCGGAGGTTGTCAAAGCCGGCGCACTCGGTATTGCGGTACACCCGGAGACCCGGGTCTTCTGCCTCCCGAACGTGAGCAGGTTTGTCGGGGGCGATGCGGTCGGTGACGTTGTTACTGCTGGTGTGAATGCCTCCCGCGAACTCTCGCTGGTCATCGACCTTGGCACGAATGGGGAAGTGATCCTTGGCAACGCCGAGTGGCTTGCCTCGGTCTCGTGCGCATCCGGCCCGGCATTCGAGGGCGCCGGCATCTCGTCGGGCATGAGGGGAATGAAAGGCGCGATCGATCACGTGAACATCGACCCTGCCAGCGGGGAGGTGACGGTGACCACGATCGGAAACGGGAAGCCACGCGGGATCTGCGGGTCGGGCATCATCGATGCCGCAGCGGAGATGGTGGCTGCCGGGATCCTCGATTTCACCGGTAAGATTGTTGAAGGAAAGCCCGGTGTCCGCCAAGGTACCGGAGGACTTGAATTCGTCCTTGTCCCAAAGGAGAGGAGTGCTACCGGGCAGGAGATCCTCATCACCCGCGATGACATGGCCTACCTCATGGACTCGAAGGCCGCCACCTGCGGGTCCATCGGCGTGCTCATGAAAAAATACCGCGTGGGTGTGGAGGACATCAGCCATGTCTACCTCGCCGGTGCGTTCGGGGCCTATGCGGATATCAGGAAGATCATCGCGTTCGGCATCATCCCGGACTTTTACCGGGCAGAGTTCCACCAGATCGGGAACGGCTCCCTTGCCGGTGCCTGCGCCACCCTCATCTCACGGAAGAAACGGCAGGAGGCGGCCGATGTTGCAAAGAAGATGGTGTACATCGACCTGCTGGTGGACGCCGACTTCATCGAGGAGTACAGTGCAGCGGTCTACATCCCGGGCAAACCGGAGTATTTCCCGAAACACTGACCGGTTTCACAACAATACGGGCCGGGCGACCGGTTGGTTCCGGTTGCAGGAAACCCCGGAGTTCCGGGACATTTATACAACCAGTACGGCGAATGATTGTACCAGGATGAGTACAGATGAGTGCTGACAACACCCGGGACAACTGGGAGGCAGATTATTCGCGGAAGGGGAACCTCTTCGGGGGTGCACCGCATCAGCTGCCCCCGTTCCCTGCCGGTTCCCGGGTGCTGGAAGCCGGGTGCGGGAACGGGAAGTCGCTCTCTGCGATGGTACACCGGGACTGGTGCGTGACCGCGATCGATTTCTCACCCAGGGCAACGCTCATGGCCCGGGCGATCGCACGGGACGGTGCCGGGACGGAGGTCGTGGTCGCGGATGCCCGGACGATCCCGTTCCAGAACGGATCCTTTGACGGAGTGGCGGCCAACCATATCCTGGCGCACGGCCTGGCTGCGGACCGTTGCCGGATCGCACGGGAACTCTGCCGGGTCCTCCGGCACGGGGGGCAGCTCTGGTTCTGTGATTTTTCAACCGGTGATTTCCGGAACGGTACCGGGCATGAAGCAGAACCCGGCACGTTTGTACGGGGAAACGGGATTCTCACCCACTATTTTACAGATAATGAAGTGGCCGGCCTCTTTCCCGGGCTCGATCTGATATCCCTGCGCCGGCACGACTGGACCCTCCGGGTCCGGGGAAAGGACTATGCACGGTCCGAGATCTCCGCGTTGTTCAGAAAATGATCCGCGGCGCCCTGATCGGTCGAAATGTTTTATTGTATCCGCACCCACCTTCCCTCATATGAGACATACGATGAGATCATTGACCGCAGTGGCCTGCATCGCCCTGTGCCTCGTACTCGCGATCATCCCGGGAGCGTCCGGCATTGGCGGGGACGAGGGATGGATCCGCGTTGACTGCAATGTCAACGGTGCCTCCGTGTACCTTGACGGGGAGTACAAGGGTGAAACCGCCGGGGGATCCCTGACCATCCCGGTATACACGACCGGGACGCCCCACCAGTCTGTTACGGTAGAGAAGTCGGGATACACCTCGTATACCGGTGCCGTTACCATGCCTGCTGCAGATGAAACAACGACGGTCTATGCAACGCTGAACCCGATTGTTACGCCGACCCCGGTGAGTTACGGGTCGATCTCCGTGAGTTCCCAGCCGTCAGGCGCGGAGATCTACTTTAACGGGGATTACCGCGGGCTTGCACCGCTCGTCATATCCGATGTCTGGCCGGGCAGTTATACGATCCGGGCCGAGAAGTCCGGCTACCAGACCTACTCGACCACCGCCCGGGTCTCATCCGGTATCATGACGAGCGTGTACTGCCCGCTCACGAAGCACGAAACCTCCGGTGCACTCTACGTCCTGTCAACCCCTTCGAACTCGAACGTATACCTTGACTCGGCATACCAGGGGTCAACGCCCATCACCCTGAACAACCTCGCTTCCGGCTCGCACATCCTCGAGATCGACCATGCCGGGTATTATGACTGGAAATCCAGCGTCAGCGTACCCGCGGGAGGCACACGGACGGTTGACGCCACGCTGAACCCGATGCCGGCGAGCACGACCGGCTGGATCTATGTCTCGTCCAGTCCCGGCGGGGCATCCGTGACCCTTGACGGCAGTCCCAAGGGCGAGACCCCCTCCTCCGGTTCCCTGAAACTAAACAATATCGCAACCGGCAGCCACACCGTGACGCTCACGCGTCCCGGCTACCAGCCCTATTCTGCGACCACATCCGTGTCACCTAACACGGTGACCGAAGTGAGTGCCATCCTCCAGCCGGCCACGACACCGTCCGGCACCGGCGGCCTCACTGTCACGTCAACCCCCCCGGGCGCCAATGTCTTCCTGGACAACACGTTCATGGGCATCAGCCCGCTGACACTCAGTTCCGTTGCTACCGGGGACCATGTGGTCTCGCTCAGGCTTGACGGCTACCAGGAATATTCCGTTACCACACCGGTGAATGCCGGGGCGGTCAGCACGGTTTCGGCTGCACTGACCACGATCACCCCCGCACCCACACCCAGGTCCGCGATGCTTCCCGCAGCCGGTCTCCTCGCACTCTTCCTTGTAGCACTGGTCGTGATCCGCAGGAAACCCTGATCAATTCTTTTTTTTACCAGGCCCCGCCATCACGGCATGGTCGCGAATAATACCCAGGCTGTTGTCCGGAGAACCATCCGTAAAAATATGGACTGATTAAAAAGGGAGGGCGGTTCTGATATTAGTGCCTGCGGGATGACCACACGACAGCACAGCCGGCAAGGGCGAACAGAGCGAACAGCGCACTGAAACCGGGAGATACCGGCGTTGATGTCGGGCCCGAGTACGCAAGCACTACCGAAACCTGCAGTGTTTTGCCGGCACTTACGTTAACTGTTTTCGACACGGGTGCGTACCCGTCCTTCTGGAACCGGAGTGTATGGGCACCGGCCGAGATCTCGTCAAAGGTTGACGGGGCATTGCCCACGTAGACACCGTCAACCCACACCTCTGCATCTGCGGGAGATGCAGTGACCTTGATCGCCCCGTTGGCGGATACCACTGAACCGGCTTGTGCTGCTGCGGCTTTGGCTGCCGCAGCTTTTACCGGATCAACAATCGTGTGGGTGATGGAGGGGAGCGAATCCACGTTATTGAAGGTCCGGGCATAGTTGTCCGGGAACTTCACTGTCACGATCGTGGGGGAGAAATCCGCGGTTATCACGCTGCTCACCGCAGAACTCTGCAGGGCGATCTCCGCCTTCTTGAAGTCCATGGTGCTGGTCACGTATTCGGTTCCCGTGGGGACATCATTCACCAGGGAAAATTTTTTCAGGAGTATTGTGGCGCTCGACCGGTCCATCGAGATGAGCTGGGGGGGCTCGGAACTGCTGGAGAGCCCTTTTACCAGCTGTTCTTCAAGCATGGACTGCGGGATCGCATTTTCGATCAAACCTTCCAGAGCAAAACGGAAAGTGGCAGTTGCGTCCCCACCCTTGTCGACGGTGATATCAAGCGACTCCGCGGTGAACGCATGTACCGGTGCAACGGCAAGAAGCACGGCACAGATAAACAGGAGCGTGCAGCGGGAAAGCATATGGTTGTATTCTGACATGACAGGAGTCCCTCGTGAAATAAATACGGGAAACCTCTCCGGATGACCCGGCCGGGACACACGGATTCGGTTATTTATATGATCAGGTTTATCCGGGCAACCGTTAAGCATTTGTGTTTCGCCGTTACCGTTCCGGGTAACCGTCCATCTTAATATAGCGACGCGGCGCATATTCCGGGAGTTATGCTGGACTCGATCATCCCGCTCCTCCTCAACATCGACCAGAACCTGCCGGTTGTGGTCACCGAGTACGGGATCTGGACCTACGTGATCCTCTTCATCATCATCTTCTTCGAGACCGGTCTTGTCATCACCCCGTTCCTGCCGGGGGACAGCCTGCTCTTTGTCGGGGGTGCAGCAGCAGCTGGCGGAATTCTCGATGTATGGTGGCTGATCATCGTGGTCATTGCCGGCGCCGTGCTCGGGGATACCCTCAATTACTGGATCGGCAACCGCGTCGGGCTCCACCTGTTCCTTGAACGGTTCCCGAACCTCGTGAAGAAGGAATACATTGACCGGACGTACGGGTTCTATGAAAAATATGGCGGGGCCACCATCTTTGTTGCACGGTTTGTGCCGATGGTGCGGACATTTGCCCCGTTCCTGGCGGGAATCGGTACCATGCAGTACCACCGCTTCCTCTTCTACAATGTGCTCGGGGCCGTTGCATGGACGCTCAGCCTGGTACTCGGGGGGTATTACCTCGGCACATTTACCGTGGTGAAGGAGAACATGAGCCTCCTCATGATTGGAGTCGTCGTCCTTATGGTGGGCACGATCATCTTCATCATTGCGAGCGTCATCTCCGCGTGTCTCAGGAAACCGGCAGAAGAGAAAAAACCGGACGAATAATTTTTTTTAATCCGGCCTGGGGCGGACCGGAGACCTGCCTGTCAGCGGTCGCATCGATTCTGTAAAAAGATCTACGCTTCCTTTCCCGTGTGCATCAGTTTCAGGGCCAGGGCAAGGCCGACCATGGAGGCCGGGATGATGAGGGTCTCCCACTTGAGGGCCTCGGAACCTACCACGATCACGTGTTCAAGCAGGTTCACCGCGAGGATCACGATGATCACCTGGACAAGGAGGGTCTTGAGCTCGCTGATATTCCCAATATGCAGCCAATGGGGGAGGTCCGTAGTGCTGGTTTTCCCGTTGTGGATAAACAAGGCATAAATTCCAAAGGAGAAGATCAGGAGGACGAGCGCAAAGAGGAACGCGTCGACGGCCTGGATGAGGACAACCGATGCCGCCGTTTCCTCGCTTAAGTGGCCAGGCAGTATGGCAACGCTGCGGCCAAAGAAGAAGATGAGATACGCGTTGATGGTAAAGATGGCACCAGACAAAAACATCAGCACCGATCCGGCAAAGAGGGAGATCACCGCAATGACGGAGATATACCGGAGGGAGAAGAACCGGGAGAACATTATTCAAGCATCTCCTTTTGGGCAATAAAATAATTCCTGAAACGTTATGCGGACCGGCTGATGACCAGTCCCTTGTTGTCGGCTTTGGTGGCGATGGCAATCGTCAGCCCGAGCGGTTTGAGCAGTTTTTTCATTGCCGTTCGGTCGAGCGCAGTGACCACGGCAATCGATGGGCCTACCGAACTCATGCCCACGAACTCCAGTTTCCTCTCGCGGAGCAGGTTCATGTAATGGTAGATGCCGTAACTATGGTGTTCCACTTCCGCACGCTTCGATCCCCGGAACTCGATCTCCCAGATGACGTCCCCGGCTTTCTTCAGGTCATCACGTTCAAGTGCCGGGACAAGGTCCATGAGGAACATGTAGGCCTTGAGCTCGCGGTCGCGGTAATCAAGGGTCCGTGCCTTGTTCATGAGGAGGTCGAACTCCTGTGTCCCTGCCGAAGAAATGTCGGTTGGCGGGATGAGGATGTAGACATTTTTTCCCTCGGCAAACGGGTGGTGGTACACGAGTGAGAGCTCGTCGCCCATCAGGGCCATGCCCCCGTGGATGCTCACGGCCGGGCCGACACCGGTCTCGAACCCGAACGCGATCTTCCCGTTGGCCGTCTCCTCGACATAATTATGGCCGATCAGGTGGCGGAGCTGGGTGGTGGTGAGCGGCGATCCGATCGCTTCGTTCAGCGCTGTGGCGACCGCGATCATGACGGTGCTCGTCGACCCGAGGCCCACGTGCTGATGCTCGTGGTCGGTCACCTTCAGGGAGAAGCCGCCCTTGTAGCCGGTGGCTTTTTTAAAGACCTCGATAAAGTTCCGGACAATGGGCGCCCGGTTGTAATCGATCGCGATCCCTTTTGCCGTGCAGCGGACCTCAGCGGTGCAGTAACACTGGATCGCAAACCCGATGCCCCCGCCGCCCGGGTGGTCCGGCGCAAACCGGTTCATGTCCAACACGGTTAAGTGGATCCGCGCCGGGGCCCTGACCATGACGGAGCCTTTGACCGGCTTCAAGGCATGTTTCCTTTTCTCAAGCCCCAGCGTCTTCGTGTTTTTTCCCGGGGCAAACGTTTTGAACTCATACTCAACGAGATCGAGATCGCCGCCGCGTATCTTCATGATCGCCATAGGTAACAATTCCTGTTTGGAGTGATCGGAGTTTAAGGTTTGTTATGTAAAAGAGGGAACCGGTTGTATTCTCCCGGTTCCATGAATTTCCGCTACGGGGCGGCATGCAGATGTGGAGGGCATTGAATAGATTGGTGATTGATTCGCTGGCATGTTGGTATTGTCGTGATGGTTATTCTGTGCACTCACTGGTTATAACCACCTCCGGTTTCATTCAGGTCAGTATCCGTTCCGTATATGCTCCGGGGGACTATGTCCCCGGGGCCTGATCACCAGATTATCCAGACTAGTATAAATACTACGGTAAGTTGGAAAAAAAATGACCGGAATTTTCCAACGTCCCGGTAGTTCCCGGCGTTCACGGATTAATATCGATTCACCTGATCGCTGACGGATTCATTTGATCGGGAATTAATACCTGTCACTGGTAATTAAGAATTATCCATGTATCCGGACAAGGCAACATTTGAACGCATGGTGAGCGAGGTACCGGATCTCACCATTGCCGGCCGGCAGACCCTCGCTACACTGTATGACGGGCCGTTGAGACTCCGGCAGATCCTTGCTGCGATCAATGCACATGCAGGTACTATTGGTGAGGGTAAAAATAATTCGCGTGACCTCTCCGAATCCGCACTCAGGAAACGGCTGGAGGTACTCATCAGTCATGGCATTATTGCACGTACCGGCAGCGAACGGATCAACCCGTATTACTTCATCCGCCGCCAGTGGCTCTTCAATTATTATATCATGACCAAGTGTCGTGACGGCGCGACGAGCGAATTACTCGACCTCACGATCCTTCTCCGTGAGATCTCCCGCCAGGGCGGGGGTGTCGATGCAGCACTGCCCCATCCGCGTTTCATCTCGGCGTTCGGGGAGCGCACGGAACGTGGTCATCAGGTGGCTGCAGGATACCAGTCTTTCAAAACACACCTGGGCAACAGTGCGGCCATTGGCGATTACCTTGAAGGCATCTACTCGGACATTTACGACAACCGCGTCCCGGAGAGCGATATCGACAGCCAGCTGGCCCGGGACTTCCTCCGGTTCGTTGTCGTGGCTCCCGAAGAGGAGAGCGAGGTCCGGTTCTTTATCTGGTATGCCCAGTTCTTCCATACGCTCGACCTGCACGAGGAGGCGCTCGATACGTTCGATAAAGGAGTGGAACTCGCACGGGAGCGCGGGCTGGATATCGGGGCCATTCTCGAAGGTGCCCGGATCTCCCGCGGCTCGATCCTCTTCTACCTCAACGACCTGGCCGGTGCAAAGAGTTCATTCCTCGACCGGTTCCAGAGCAGCGGGGCCTGCCCGTTCGCAAAGGCGAAGAACCTGTTCGGTGCCGGCATGGTGGAGTTGATCAGCGGGGATCCGAACCTGCCGTCAGTGATGGGCCGGTTCTCCCTTGCCCTGAACCTGTGCAAAGATGCGGACCCGGAGGGGACGGACATGGACGTCCAGGAACTCCGGGCCGACATCCTGCGGATGACCGGCTCCGCCCACCGCATAGCGGGCAGGTTCTCCGATGCTGCGGCATGTTATGAAGCGGCTGAAACGATCTATCGCGAGGGAGAGATGTTCCGGGGGATGGCATGGCTCCTGCCCGAACAGGCAGAACTCCTGCGGGCATTGGCATTCTCCGCCACCGGCCCGGAACAGGCACAGCATTTAGCCGGGGCGTCACGGAAGTATGACGAGGCAAAGGCTGCGTTCCAGCGCATCCGGAACATCCGGGGATTTGCACATACCCTTATCGGGGAATGCGAACTGGCACGGGTCGCGTACCAGAAAACAGGCACGCCCCTTCCAGACGACCTCGACACAAAATACGATAATGCGTTTGAGATCTACTGCCAGATCAATTCCCGCTGGGGGATCGTCAAGATGGCCATCTCGGAGGCACTGCTTTACCACCATGCGGCCGAGAAGTTCCCCGACAAGTATGCCGACACGGCCGACAAACTCGGACAGGCAGGGCGGTTCTGCAGGGACCTCGGCCTGAAAACCGAGCTGGCCCTCATACGGAGGATCCGGAAACACACGGATCCTGCCGCAGAACTCAACCCGCTGCTGTTCCTGTGACCTGTACCTGCCGGATAAAAAAAGAGGTTACCGGGAACTCGGCCGGTCAAAGAAGATATTTTTCCCGGTGGCCGAGAGCGGGATCGCGTAAACCACCGTGCACTCTTTTGGCACGATACCCATGTCGCGGGCGGCAACCCCGCCGGAATACATGATCCGGTTGTCGACATTGTGGATCTGGGCGGTCTTGACCGCGGAACCGACAGCAATCCCGAGGTCTGCCATCCGGATCACGCAGTTCGGGCCTTCGTACGGGGTGAAGGAGAGTTTCTTCTTCCGGCGGGCATTCTCAAGGCCGGCACAGGTGGGATAGCCGCAGCCCCCGCAGTTGATCCCTGCGGTGGTATCCCCGCGTGAACCGATGACGAGACACGCATCGGAGGCCGCGATGTTCTTTGCATCCCGGATAAAGAACCCGATATTCTTCTCTGTTCCGATCTGCTCCAGCCGGGCGGCAAAGGCCTTAAGGTCTTTTTTTGGAATAATTGCAATCTCGATCGTGTCAGTGCCCTTTCCCTTGGGTGCGGTCCGTGCTGCAAGGGCCATCAGCCCGGCCACCATGATCACCGCGTTCGTTTCACGTGCCATAGGTGAGTATGGGAGGATCGGATGAAAAAAGTTATCAATCCAGGTTATTCAGGATCCTGAAAAACTAAAAAAATCACACCCGGAACGCGACCCCGGTGAACTCGGCAACGGGCCGCTCGCCCTCGTACACCATGACCCGGTACGTGTCGCAGGCCCCGTTGTCCTGCACCCGTTCTGCAATGGCAACGAGCCAGCCCGTTGCGGGGACGAGATACAGGATGCTGACCGAGACCGCCACGCGGTGCGTCCCGCAGCAGTTTGCGGCAATGCCAAAGGCCTGGTCGGCAACAGAGAATATCGCCCCCCCGTGGGCCACGCCGCCCGGGTTCATCTTGCCCGTACAATCCATGGTGACGCGGGAGTACCCTTCACGGGCTTCGATGATCTCCATGCCCAGCAGTCGTGCATACTCGCTGTTGTTGAACTCCTGTACCTGTACCTTCACTGCCTCAGTATCCGGGTGTTCATGCGGTGTGCCGGTCATAAAACGTGATGATTTGAGACCACCAGATCCTCACTTGTATTTTTTCCGGGTGTAGGAATATTTCCCGCTCTCGCCGCCGTCCGCGACAATGTACACCCATTCGTACAGGGACTGCATGGTGCCAAACTGCTGGTAACGGCGCATGGAGAACCCGACTTTCAGTTTCCCGTCGAATTTCACGGTACCGAGGTCTTTCATCCTCATCGCAATCTCGAGGTCGTCGCCGGCATCGATGCACCGGTACATGCCGGCCTTCAGGAACGCATCCTTCCGGAACGCAGTATTGCACCCGAGGGTGTAATAGAAGGTCTGGCTGTAGTAACCGATCCGGGAGAAGGTGTTTGCCAGGAAGAGCGAGAACTTGTTACCGATCCCCTCTTCGATCGGGTACACGGGGCCATAGAGCTGGACTACATCCGGGTTGGTGAAGTCCTCGGCTATCCGCTTGATCCATGTTGAGGGAATGATGCAGTCGGCATCCGTGGTGGCGATGATCTCCCCTTTTGCCACCATTGCACCGTCGTTCCTGGCCCCGCCGACTTTTTTGCTGGTCTGGGTAAAGACCTTGTCGGCATATTTTTTCGCAATCTCGCAGGTCGCGTCCTTCGATCCGCCATCGACCACGATGATCTCGTATTCACTTCGCGGGACGCTCTGGTGGCAGAGCGAGACCAGGCACTGTGCGATATTCTCTTCCTCGTTAAAGGTCGGGATGACCACCGATATCATGGAAATGCTTGACTCCTCTCTCATTTTTGGGTCTGTCGGATGATAAGCGTGATGCACAAACCAGGTTTACGCGGATCGTTCCTGTGCAACGAAGTTGAAGACGGACCGGATGACCCCGTCCATGTTCAGGTACTCGAACTGGGCAAACCGGCCGACGAGCGGGATGCCGGCCTTTGCGCAGTAGTCCCTGATCGTGGCGATGTTCTTCTGGTATGACAGGTCATAGACCACGTACGCGAAAGGCTGTCGTTCAACGGATGAAAAGACGATCGAATCCGGGGTGCAGATCTGCATCTCTGCAAGCATACCCGTCACTTCCCGTACGAGATCGTCATCAGAAAGGCTGGCGACCTCGTCGCCTGGCTGGTACGTGATTTCTGCAAGGATGGAACTGCACCCTTCCGGGGCGGCATGACTGCTGAAACTGGACGGGAACGAGAGCCGGTTGGTCCTGCCGAGGTTTTTATCCGGGAGGTACATCCATGAGATCGGCGGAATGGGCCCCCGTATACCGATGTTGATGCAGGCAAGCGAGTTGTAGACAAGCGCACGACAGGCCTCGTTTACTTCCGGCGGGACATTCTCAAGGCAGGACAGCAGGTGCTGGACCGGTATCGTGCAGATCACCCGGTCGGCCCTGATGGTCCCGGTGCCGTTGCTGACCAGCCAGGCATCCCCGTCTTTCTTTACCGATGTGACCCGGAATCCGGTGCGGATGAATGGTTCGACCGGTTGTGCGATCGCCCGTACCAGGGCTTCGATCCCGCCGTCGAGCGGGTAGGAGAAGACAGCCTGGTGGGTATAGCCCTCGGTCTCGATCCCGATCGCGGATTTTATGATGTCCTCGACCGGGGGGCGGGGGATCCGGCCGTCCACCCAGTGGAACGACATCTTCTCCGTGGGGTACTTCCAGATCTTCTCATTGTAGGGCACCATGTAGCACTCGGCAATGCCCGGGCCGAACGTGAAATAGATCCACTCCCGGAAGTTCTCCGGTTTCTTTGCAATATCTCTCTCGACCTCGATGAGGTTCTGGACAAAACCGTTGATACAGGCAAACCGGTCTTCCATGGGGAGTTCGTACAGCCCGTTCTCGAAGGGGTACCTGACGTACCGGCCATTGTAGAAGATCTTGGTGTTCCGGTTGTTCCGCTGTTCGTTCTCCGCGATCATGCGGCGCATGAACGCGAGGACTTCAGTGTCCCGTGAAAAGATGATGTGGGAACCGCCGATATCAAACGTAAACCCGGATTTCGCCCTTGAACGGCAGAGGCCGCCATACTCCGGTTCCGCTTCAAGAACGATGACATCGTCTCCCCGCTCGTGGAGGAGACGGGCAAGCGTAAGGCCAGAGAGTCCGCCACCAAGAATTGTAATCGTCACTGCACATACGTTGGCGTGCAGGATTTATATTCGTGAGGGTTAATACGGGGCCGGTCTCCCGTCAGACCGTAATCGCTATCGGTGTCGCCGGGGCCGTGCACTGGCCGTACCGGCAGAGCAGGCCGGCGGGACAGTTATTGAGGCACGAACCGCAGTGGTCGGGATCCGTGAGGGTATCGTAACAGCCGTCGATGCAGCTGGTCTCCCCTAATGAACATGCGATCTGGCAGTGGCCGTTCATGCAGGACTGGCCTTCGGGACAGGTATTGTTGCAGTACCCGCAATGGCTCGAACTGTACCTGACATCAACGCACCGGTTGTCACATTTCATCCGGTCTGCTGCGCAGACAACGGGCTTTGTGGTCTGATAGGTTGTCGGGCTGGTGGTGAGGGTTGAAGGGACTGCGTTGGTCGAAACGGGAGTGGTGGCAACCGGCAGCGGTTCTTCGTTCTCGACAATTACATACGATCCGTTCTGCGAATCGCCAAGCGGGTTCCCGGTTCCCGTGACCGGTGATGCAGTCGCAGGAGAACCACCGGTGCCAAATCCGGTGAGCAGGAAATACATTCCGGAAATGACGATGAGACCAAGAACGACAAGGGCCGCTCCCATTAAAATGCGACGTGAGGGGCCTTTCCCACCCAAACCTGCCGGGACGGGCTGCGGCGACAGTCCGTCAGTGCCACCAGCGGGGGCCGGATCAAGGGCTGTACCGCATTGACCACAAAATTTATCGTCGGGTTTTGCCGTGGTGCCACAGGCAGGACAGGATCGCAAAAGAATCACCGGGTATGCAGGTATTCTCCTTTCCCGGGATGAGGAAAAAAGGTTTCTTTCAGTTCCGGCCGTAGTGGATTCCACGGCCCTGCAAAAAAGAGATTATTTCCGGATATACCAGCCGGTCATCGTCTCGTCCAGCACCTTGTCGGAGGTCTTCTTCGTGACCATGCTGATGGCAATCATCGCAATGACCGAGATGACGAAGGCATAGAACGAGAAGTGCATGGGCATGGCGATGAGATTGATCTTGAAGTAGCTCAGGGCCCCGAAGAACAGGGCGGAGATGAGACCGAGTGCCATGGAGGCGATCGCACCCTCGCGGGTAGCTCCCCGCCAGTAAAGCCCGGCGAGCAGCGGGACAGCGAAGGTCGCAAACATGATCCCGATACCGGCCCAGATCAGCCAGACGAGCATGTCCGGGGGACTGATTGCCATCAGGAGCGTGATTGCTGCCGCAGCGAAGACCGAGATCTGGCTGACGCGGACGACCTGGTTATCCGGTGCATCAGGGTTTAAGATCTTCTTGTAGATATCCCACGAGAAGTAGGTGCCGATGGTGAGCATGAGCCGGTCGGTTGTCGACATCACGGCTGCGAGGATGATGACGCCAAGGATGCCCCACAGGAAAACGTTTGGCAGTGCATACTCGACACCCGCGACAAAGATATAGTCAGATGCATTTTTCACATCAGGCAGGACGATCATCCCTTCCTTTACCATGGACATACCGGCAAATCCTGAAAATTTCAGGAGGAACATGACAATGCCGTACACGACAAAAGCGATCAGCGGGGCCCACTTGAAGTACCGGATATCCTTGACCGCAAGGACATTGTTGATGACATGCGGGGCACAGGCAAGACCAATGGTCAGCAGGAGGAAGAAGGAGACGACATATTCGGGCGAGAAGACACCCCCGACAACCCACGGGTCAACATTCGATGGGTTGATGGATGCCATCACCTCATTGACATGCGTAAATCCTCCGGCCGCCATGATGACGATAGGAGCCATGATGACAACTCCCGCGATAAGGACAATGCCCTGGATGAGCGTTGTCCACGAGACCGCATAGAGGCCGCCGATCACCGTATATGTTGTGACAATCGCGGCACCGATCAAAAGTGCCCAGAGGTGGGGGATCTTGAAGAGCCACATGAGGACGATGCTGACGGCCGTGTACTGGCCGGCAAGGTAGATCATGGAGACAACAATGCCCGAGAGTGCGCTCAATGCCCGGAGGGTCGTGTTGCTCTCGAACCGGTGGGCAAGGTAGTCCTGGACGGTGATGTACCCGGACTTTTTTGCAACCGCGTACATCTTGACACCGAAGAAGATGATACAGAACGCGATGGAGAGCGGGACCGCGATCTGTTCCCAGATGGTCGGCCAGGCAAACTTGTAGCCGAGCCCCGAGACACCCAGAAGCGACATGCCCGAGCAGACCGAGCCTATCATCAGCAGGGTGAAGACCCAGAACCCGAGAGACCTGCCGGCAACGACATAGTCCTCCATGTTGTGGATCTTCTTCGAAGCCCAGATGCCGATCCCGACCAGGAGGAGGAAATACAGGGCAACAAGAACGATAGTGATGATATCAGACATAGAGGTCCTCCTTGAACGTGAGGCCCCAGATCAACAGTGCAAGAATGAGTACGAGACAGACCCCCCCGACGAGGGCGACAGTAAGAAATGGCAAACCAAACATGCTATCCAAATAGTTTGTGGTATGCTAACATATAACACGATCGGATTTGATCCTGTTGTGTGGATATGACATGAGATCCCTGTATTATTCTCACTTTTAAAAATCCGATCGGTATTTGAAGGGTTACTGGTTCTTCGTATCATGAACGATGAGAACGAATCTGGAATATCTGATAATTATTGAAATTAACAAAAACCAGAAACCTGATGATCAGGATGGAGGTGTCTCTTTCCCGAACATCCAAAACAGTTTACGGTACACCCCGGCAAACGCAGTTCTTTCCAACAGGAATACCATCACCGAACAGACCAGGGTAGTAAAGAAGATCACGATATACGTGATATCCTGGATGCTCTGTCCTGCCGCAATACCTACCTCAAGAGGCATTGAGGCAAGGACTGCTGCCGCAAGTCCTTTGGGATCCATGACCGCCACAATTGCCGCATCCGATGCCGGGATACTCCGGGGGATCGTGAACCAGACGATGACAATACGCACCAGGTAGAACAGGGCTGTAAGAATGGCGCCGATATAGATGATCTCCATGTTCGTGAAGTGAATGGAGATCCCGATATAGATGAAGAAGAATGTTTTCAAGAGGGAGACGAGCTGGGTGAAAAAAGTTTTTTCAATGGGGGTGAGTTCGACTTGAGTTACCTCATCACCAAGGAACGGAAGGAACTTTTCGGCTTTGAAATAATGGAGGTTCCCAAGCGTCAGGCCAAGTGCCAGTGCGGCAATCGCCCCGGAGAATCCGAGGAGGTTGACGAATCCGAAAACAATGAAGACGAACGCCGGTGTAAGAAAGATACTCTTAATACTGGCGATTTTATGATAGATGGATGACCACCAGATGCCGGCAAGGATCCCGATGATGATCGCGATGAGGAACGAGGAGATGAGGCTGCCGACAATCAGTCCGGCATTGAACTCCTTCAGTTCTACGATATTGAGAAGAGCGAGCAGGATAACGATACAGAGCACATCGCCAATCGCGGATTCAAGCGCAAGGATTGCCTTTGTATCGTGCCTGATGTTGAGGTAATTGGTGAACGGGATGACCACGGCTGCGGCTGTGCCTCCGAGGATAGCGCCGAGCATGCAGGACTCCATGATCGTGAATCCTGCGAAAAAATGCATTACCACGATGCAGATGCCGATGATGGCAACAAAATTGGCTGCCGTGATGGCGGTTGTCCCGGTGATGGCCTTTTTGAGGTGCTCGACCGTGATATTCAGGCCGCCTTCAAACAGGATGATGGCGAGCGTGACCATTGTAAATAGCGGGCCGACAACGCCAAATGCTGACGGTTCAACAAGATCCAGGAACGGGCCGATGATGATCCCGATGGCGATAAGAAAGAGCACATCGGGAATCTTGGTGAGTGTGAAGAACCGCGAGAGGATGTTGCCGATAAAGATGAGTAATCCCAGGAAGAGTACGGTTACGGCTGCATCCATTCAATAATGAGTTGATCTGGAGGGAAATAATATGTTTTGGGAACCATTCCCGAATGGACTCAAATGCTGAAGAGATGCGCCCCACACAGAAAAGATATATGGCGTTCATCCCTATATCGGGACATGAAACAAGGGAGCAGTTCAGAGAAGAGACCGGATAGTAAATCTGATGGGGAACCCATCGATGAAGATGAGGGAATAGACGCGTTTAGGGTTCTTCAGGTCGTAGCCGTGACAGCCTGTCTGATTCTCATCATATGGTTTATTCTCCACAATGTCCTGCACATCATCTGATACCGCCAATGTTCATACCGGCGTTCCTGCAACCCGGCACTCTTCGAGTTCCCCTTCATGAAACACTTTTATTTCGACCGGCCTGCCCTGTCGGAACTCATTCAGACGGTCTTTGTGCATCTTTGGATCATGCCGAAGACTATGCACGGTAAAATATTCGTGAATGGTTTCAAGGAATGAGATCTGCTGGGTGAGAAGCGCGTTCTCATATTCCCTGACCTCGCGGGCGAGCTCGAGGCACTCTTCAAGGGGCTGTGCCGGGTCATATTGGCCGTGTTCGTATTTACGGGCAAACTTCAGCCATGTGATCTTTCCCTTCGGGTCTGCACCGCGACGGAGCAGGTGGGGATAGACGCGACAGCCGGAAAACCTGCGGTCGTAGATCCGGCACCTGCCCTCTTCAAGGAACCAGCAGGATCCGTGCTGATCATCTCTCATCCGGAGCGCATACCCTGAAACATACAGCATGCCGTTCTGGTCGCAGAACTCCGGGCCCGGTGCGGGTTCATAGGCCCCAGGATCGATCTTTTTTACTTCAGCTACATCGCGATCCAGAAGAAAAATATGCATGTTGACCGCTCGCGTACAGCACGCACCGCAACAAACACACCGGAACCTGGTCGCCCAGATTGATATCACCAGACGGTCAAGAGGGTATGCAAAGAGGCGGTTCTGCTCCTGCCGGAGCGCGACGATGCGGTAGGGAATGGGGATATCAGCAGATGAGTACAAGCAGCTCATCGAACATCAGTCACCCTCCTGTATCTGCAAGAAAAACCGCGATCCACCTGGATGCATCACGCATACGCGGTTTTCGGCAATACGCATGTTCATAACCAGCGGTCACAGTTTTTTATACCAGACGTTCATGCTCTCCACCGATCCGCAGATGTTGGTGTTATTCGGGAGCATGCCTCCGTGCTGGTAACCCGCTTCTGCGAACACGGTATTTATCGGCCCGAACCCTGCCCGGCAGATCGTATAGGCCAGTTCGATCCCTTCTTCTTTCATCCCGGTCTCCATGGCATGGAGAAGCAGGCCTGCAAACCCGCGTCCCCGGAAGAGCGGCCCGGTAGCAAAATCGGTCACTTCAGCATTCCGGTTCTCTGCATCGATCTCGCAGGACGCCACGGCACACAGGAGAGGGGATTTTTTAATCACGTAATATCGGATCGATCCCTGCATGGTCTTGCGAATGTAATCGGGGTCCGTGATGGGAAACGGGTATGTCTTGAAAACATTGCGGTAGATTGACGCAATATCCCCGACATCATCGGCATGGGCATGCATGAGCGAGAAACCGTCCGGCAGCGTGTGGGAGGATCTCTCACCCGCATGCCCGAGGGCTGCCGACAGTGCATCTGCAATGTTTGACTCATCGGGTACCACCTTTCGCGTGGGATCCAGATATTTCGCCATGAACGCACCAGGTTCTTTGCCATGGAAGAAGAACGGGACCGTGGCTTCCGTGATGTACCCGTCACGGGCAAAAACCCCGGCAACCGATACCGGTACCTTGACGAAGATTTTGGAATACCCCTCTTTATGGGCGAGGTCGTCTGCGTAACGGATGATGTCCGGAATATCTTCCGGGGCCAGTTTCATGACATAGACCCGGTTGTTGAAATGGCCGTGCTGGATGACGCTCTTCCCCCGGCGGAGGACAACATCATTCTGTGTCATCCTGCCTCCGTTCGATCCGGACATTGTTCTCCGGGATCAGGGTCGTTGTTTCATCGTAATCGGCGAGGAGTTTTGCAACCCCGACCACTTTTGATTCATCGGCGCGATCGATATTCAGCTGGAGTTTACAGTGATCACAATTGCCGTCGCAGAAGATACGATCATAATTGGCGGGTTCCTGGTAGGTGCAGATCATTCCCTCATAGTTGCGGAGCACGACCTTGTGCACCGACCAGGTCAGCAGGTAGTTGGGGAAGACGGGGATTTTCCCCCCGCCGCCCGGAGCATCCACGACGTAGCGCGGAACGGCAAACCCGCTCGTGTGGCCGATCAGGCTCTCCATGATCTCGATGCCTTTGGATACCGGGGTGCGGAAATGACTGATGCCTTCCGAGAGATCGCACTGGTAAAGGTAGTACGGTCGGATACGGTTCCGGACAAGCTGGTGGACAAGTTCTTTCATGATCCGCGGGCAGTCGTTAATACCTGCAAGGAGGACTGACTGGTTGCCAAGCGGGATGCCGGCATCAGCGAGTTTTGCCACAGCAGCCCGGGCAGAGTCTGTCATCTCCTTAGGGTGGTTGAACTGCGTGTTGACCCAGAGCGGGTGGTGTTTTTTCAGGACATCGACCAGTCCATCCGTAATACGGAAAGGCAGGACGACCGGGACCCGGGACCCGATACGTATCACTTCCACGTGAGGGATGGAACGGAGCTCGGTTAAGATCCAGTCCAGGTAATCATCGTTGAGCATGAACGGGTCTCCCCCGGACATGAGGACATCACGGATCTGCGGATTTTTCCGGATATAGTCAATCCCTGCAAGGATTTGCTTCCGATCCGGGATCGAGTCAATGTCACCGACCTTTCGTTTCCGGGTGCAGTGCCGGCAATACATTGCGCAGGTGTTGCTGACCAGGAAGAGGACCCGGTCCGGATACCGGTGGGTGATGCAGTCGCATGGGCTGTCCTTATCCTCAGCCAGCGGATCGGAAAGCTCGTAATTTTCCACGATCAGTTCCTCAGGAGAAGGGAACGCCTGTTTGAAGATCGGATCGTTCTTGTAATCGTTTACATCGATGAGCGAGAGGTAATACGGGGTGATGCTGAGCGGGAACTTCTCAATCGTCTTTTTGAGTTGTTCCTGCTCGGACGGCGAGAATTTTATCCCGAGGAGTTGCTGGAATGTATCAATATCCCTGACCCGGTGCCGGACCTGCCAGCGCCAGTCCCTCCAGTACTCCGGGGCGTACTCCGGTTCCGGGCTCTTCTGGATCAGTGACGGATCGCCCCGGCTCTCGGCACCCTGGGTGTGTCCTTTCAGGATCGAGACGAAGTCCTTTACAGTATTTTTCATCTCCCCGCTCAGGTACTGAAACCTCCGTGCAGGATCAAGAGGAGGCAGTCTCTGGCGGTCCCGGTCATTGGTGTCGGATGAGGTTGTCATGGTTCACTCTTTTAGAATACGCATACTTTTTTCGGTTTCAAATCTGTCAGGGCATGGTGATAATCGTCAAACCACCGGGCCATCGCGTTTGTCCTGGAGACCATGACCTTCCCGATTTTTTTTAAATGGGAAGGCCGGTAGTACCGCATGAAAAGGCGTTTACCGAAACAGAAGTGGCAGATGCCGCCGCAGATATCAGTGAGGAGAAGGAGGCCGGTCTGATTATATTTGTGCTGCAGGCCGGGTTTTTTTGCAGAATATTTTTCACAGGACGGATCACGAGATCCCCCGGTTTTGAGTTCACGAGAACCAGGAAGAATAATCCTTTTCAGCGGATCGTGCCGGTCTTTCCGGTCGATGAGGGAGAGATAATAACTGTTGGAACGGAACGGAAAGAGATCCGTAACCGTCTCCATCTTCTCCCTCCCATTGGGGGCGGACCCGATAAGGTTGTCGAGCTCGGAAATTGATAGTACGTACTTAGGGAACATTTGAGTTGCCTCATTTGGGGGTTCTGCTCTGCCCGTAAGAGGGCAGGGTTTGATTTGTGCGAAAATGTTCATTCAATTGACATTAACAGAAATTCATAGTAACCGGATGCACAAGTCAGTGAACGTTTCTTTGGGACTTCTATTTTAAACCCTTTCTGATTCTGATTATGCGACGGCGGCCTGGTGGACGGGATCTTATTTACGGCTGCTCTTTCCTACCCGATCAGAGATACGCAAAGAAAGATCGTAATCCCTTTATCCCCCCGGAGTACGATAATATATTAAGAAAATGCCAGTTCCCGCGACAGAGGAAGTGTCCTATGTCACCGTCCCGACATCATAACAATTCTTCACTGACCCGGATACTCCGGTCCTTTGCATCGGATCCGGGTATCGTACTGATCATCGCGCTGGTCTTTATCGGGGTCTACCTGATCGACACCATAACACCCCTGGGAGAACCGGTCTGGCTGCTCTATTTGATTCCCCTCATCCTGTCGTACTGGTCGAGCAGGTACTATGCAATTCCTGCGGTCTGTATCGTAACCCTTCTCTTCCTGATCGGCGGGATTCTCGTATCTCCCCAAGGGATAGCGATAAATCTCGTGATTGTGAACCGGTTTACCTTTTTCCTCGTCTTCATCAGTGCAGCGATTTTCCTCTGGCTGAAACGCCGGGGAGAGATGGGTAAAATACATTTCGATTGAGGTACCGGAGTCGCTCATCGGATTTATTCTGCCATCTTCGGTACTATTCGTTTACGCCCTTCATGTCTTTCCAGAGCCACGGCAACCGGGACAACTGCCCACCAGCCGAAAAAGAGCCGGCTCCTGAACGCGGGGACGTGAGAACCAGGTTTTTCACTTGTTTACGATAGGTCCGGATCCCACAGAGAAAGATCAATCCAGCCTGAATACCAGGATGAGGTGTGCTTTTTTTGCAGCAGAAAACAGTCCGGCAATCGTAAAGAGCATCCTGTATACGCGATCCAGTTTCCGGATCTCATCCGACTGCGTGAAATACCATTCTTCGAGCAGGGATATTCCCTTGTTCCATTGCCCGATCTCCGCTGCATTGTCAATTCCCCAGTAAATCCCTGCTCCGGTCTTTTGTATGGACGGGTGAGCCGCCATGCGTTTCACTGCATCTGCGCTGAAACAGTCGAATACCAGGAGGCTCCCCGGGAATTTCTGCTGCAACCGCAGGAGGAGAGATCTGACTTCCCCCTCATGGAGATACATGAACAGTCCCTCGGCGATAATAAGGACCGGTCCGGTTAACGGCACCGGTCTTTCCCGGAACCGGGCAAGCACGGGGTTCAACGCATCAGCCCAGAGTTCTGAAAACGGCTTTTCCCTGACATTCCCGACAAGGAATTCCGGGGACCGGGCGAACTGGCAGGGATAGACATTGCCCTGCGGGTCGATATTTGCCACCCGGTCGCCGGCACTGCACCCGCCGTTTGAGGATGCGATGAGGGCCCGAGCTGCAGCCGGTTGTACGCATCCATGCCCCGTCCGGTCGGCACCAGCCAGTACAGGCAGAACCGACCGGCCCCGATAGCTTTTGCGAGGTCGACAAGGGCGCCGAGTTCATTGCAGTTCTCCTTTGTCAGCGTGGTCCTGACCATCGCACGTATCCGCAGGATTTCCGATAATCAAAAATCGTTCCTGTTTAACATATCCCGGAAATAAATGGGAACAGTAAAATACATCCGGGCGAAAGATAGGAAAAAACCGCGGAATCCATGACATTCTCTTTCCCTTCCGGTATCACACCGACAAAACGGGTTCTCGTTATCGCGATAGTTGTCGGTATCATTGCCGGTGTCGGGTCTCTTCTCTTTTTTGAAGGCCTCAAGTGGGGAACGGCATTTTTCATGGGCTATCTCCTGCAGTGGGCGTACCCGGTGGAAGGGCAGACCGTTGCCGGGATCAGCCAGTGGTCCGAACCCCATTCACTGGTCCTCCTCCTGCCCATCCTTATATTCGGGAGCCTCATGACCGGCATCCTGGTAACGCAGTTTGCTCCGGAGGCTGAAGGCCATGGTACCGATGCGGCGATCAGGGCATTCCATGGCGATGGCAGGATACGGAGAAGAGTCCCGCTCGTCAAAGCAGTTACGGCCATTCTCACCATATCGACCGGGGGGAGCGCGGGGAGGGAAGGGCCGTCGGCCCAGATCTCGGCAGGTTTTGGGTCCATGGTTGCGGATATGCTCGGCCTGTCCCCCCGTGAGCGGAGGATTGCCATGACAACCGGGATCGGCGCCGGGATCGGGACGATATTCAAGGCGCCTTTCGGGGGAGCAGTCCTAGCGGCCGAAGTGCTCTATACACGGGACTTTGAATCCGATGCAATCGTTCCGGCGTTTCTTGCATCAGTGATCGGGTATGCGATCTTTGGCTTCTTTGAGGGGTACACCCCCATCTTTGCCTTCGAATCGCTTGTCTGGAATGTCTGGCAGATCCCCATGTTCCTCCTGCTCGGGGTCCTGTGTGCGATGTTCGGGCTTCTCTATATCTTTACGTTTTACTGGAGCCGCGACCAGTTCGCTGCTGCATTCAAACGGTATAACCTCCCCATGTACTTGAAACCGGTCGCGGGAGCGGTCCTCCTCGGGATTATCGTCATTGCACTTTCCATCATATCCCCGGAGGGAGAGATGCTTGGTCTCGCGAGCCTTGGGTCGAGCTATGGTTTTGACCAGCTCATGATCTATTCGATGGTCCCGCTTGTCGTGCTTATCCTCCTGCCGTTTCTCAAGATCCTGACAACATCCCTGACCCTCGGTTCCGGCGGGAGCGGAGGTGTTTTTGCCCCGGGGCTAACGATCGGTGCGGCAATTGGCGGGTCGCTCGGCATGATCCTGCACCTGGTTGCCCCGGAGTATGTCCCGCTGGCATCGGTGCCGGTGTTTGTGGTTGTCGGTATGATCTCCCTGTTCGGGGCGGTGGCAAATGCCCCCATTGCCGTGTTGATCATGGTTGTCGAAATGGTCGGGAGCATCACGATCCTGGTACCGGCAATGGCTGCAGTAGGCATCTCGACGTTGTTTAAAGGAGAGAAGACCATCTTCCAGGCACAGGTCGAAACAAAAGCCCAGTCCGGTGCCCATCGCGGCGAATATGACCGGAAAACACTCGAACGAATCCCGGTCCGTGATGCGATGATCCCCCGGGAGGCAGTCATTACAGTCTCCCCCGCAGATGAGTCGCTCAAAGTCCCCGATCTGATAGCAACAACGGGGCATACCGGTTTTCCCGTGCTCGAAGATGACCGTCTTATCGGGATTATCACGAACCGGGACACCCGGACGACTGCCGTTGCCAACGGAATGCACCAATTCGTCCGGGAGGCCATGACGCCAGCTCCATCCGTGATCCATCCGGAGGATTCCCTTGAGGATGCCCTTGCGATCATGGTCGGCCAGGACTTCAACCATCTCCCCGTTGTGGAAAAAGAGTCGCCGGACCGGCTGGTGGGTTTTCTCACCAGGACCAATATTATGAAAATGTATGCAAAGTCCAGCCATCCATCGTAGGAGATAGCAGGAACCCGAAATAGACCCCGCAGGTCCGGAATGCCAAGTCAAAAGGGGAGAACGGCAAACCGAAGGATCACGCTCCACGCGTTCGCATGGCGCAGACCGGTGACGTTATCAAAGGCACACATTTTACAATCTTTCATTCGGGCATGAATAGGAACGGATGCGGTATTTTTGATGTATCGTCAACGTGACAGGTGACTCGCACGGTGTTCCGGGGACAAAAAATTCCCCATAATTGTTTTGTGCAGCGCCCGCCAAAAGACCAGACTCCCGGAGGCAGGATTTTGCATATCCTTTAATAATTCTCCCGTTTATTTCACTGGTAGGAACCGTGCACTGTTTATGGGACACGAGGGGAAGCCTGTTTGCGAGAATTGCATCATAGGCTATGAACGGGAATTACAGGAGATTTGCGGGGCTATCGAACGCTCCGGGTCGGATGCACCGTCCCACGTTGCCATTATTGCAGAACAGATGGCCGGCCGCAAAACGCTCGTTGCTGAAATCAGGCGCATCTATGGCGATCGGGTGCACTACCTGCCACTGGACTTTGTCATCCGGGAGTCCGATCTCCCGGATTTTTCCACTCTTGCCAGTGATATCATCCTCATCGACAACTGCCAGTTCCTTGCGACACGGGTTATCGGGGGGTTTGATGTTCTTGATATCTTCCTCCGCACGCAGATTACTTCAAAAAAGATCTTTATCACGGCATGGAACACCTACAGCTGGCAATACCTGTCCTCTGTCATGCACATTGATGTCTATTTCCCCACGATCATTACGCTGACCCGGATGGATACTCCCGTTCTCAAGCAGGTGATCCTCTCGCGGTATAAGCCCGGGGAGATCCGGTTCATTGAGGACGGGGCAGCCGAACGGTCGATGTTTTTTTCCCTGATCCATAAGAAGGTACGACTGCCGCTGACCACCGCCGAAATTCCCCTTCCGTGGATAAAACTGAATTTTACCCTGATGCTCCGGAAGCTTCCCCGGAAAAAACGACTCCAGATCTCCATCGAGGATGTAATCTTTGAAAAGATCAACCGGATAGCCCAAGGAAATCCCGGGGTTGCTACCCTCCTCTGGAATTCGAGCCTGGATAAGAACACTATCTCGCTGCGATTTATTACCGAAACCCCGTATTCCATCTCCCTTGATACCAATGAATCCTTCATCCTCTCCGTCATCCTGTCCATGGAATCCCTGCACGAGAAGGACTTAGCGGCGATTGCCGGGTCGGAGATGGATATCAAGCAGGTATTGTACCGGCTTGTCCAGCAGGGCCTTGTCCAGAATAACGCGGGCTATTACAGCATCCCGCCGTTTGCCCTCGGCCCGGTGATCGATTACCTGAAAAAGACCCGGAGGCTGTGGTGATCATGGCAGATACCCTGCTGACAAATGTCACGTCCGAAGTTGCGTCCGAACTCCCGATCAAGAATATCGATGTGAACCTGATCGTCTATATTATCAGTATCATCGTCATCGCCTATGTCCTCACCTGGCTGCTCAGTTTCATCCTGATACACGTATCGGAGCGGATCGGCTGGTACCGGACATCGATCACGATGACCATCCCGCTCTTAAAACTCCTCGTTTACATCGTGGCCCTGTATTATATCATCATCGCGGTGATCGAACCCTCGCTGACCCAGATGATCGCATTCTCGGGGCTCTTTGGTGCTGCCATCGGGTTCGGGTTGAAAGATCTCTTTGCGGATATCGTGGGCGGGGTCGTGATCATCTTTGAAAAACCGTACCAGATCGGCGACAAGGTGACGATTGACGACAAGTACGGGGAAGTGAAGGATATCGGTATCCGTTCGACACGCATCCAGACACCCGCCGACGAACTCGTATCGATACCGAACTTTACCCTGTTCAGCCGGCCGGTGACCAGCGGCAATGCCGGCGACCTGGCGATGATGATCGTCATTGATCTCTTCATCCATCCCAGCTCCGATGCCGAGAAGGCAATGAAGATCCTCAAAGAGGCGCTGGTTACCTCGAAATACGTGATAATCTCGAAAAAATATCCCTATACCGTGCTGCTCGAGGACTTCCCGTTCTACAAGCGTGTCCGTGCCAAGGGATATGTCAACGATCTCCGGCTGGAGTTTGAGTTCAAATCGGAAGTGACGAGAAGAGCCTGGGGCGAGTTCCAGAAGGAGGGGATACTGCCGCCTTCGTTTGTGCCGCCTTCGGGAACGTTACGCGGTGAACCACCGCAGACGAGCACATAGTCCTTTTATTGTTGCCATGTTTTTTCAACACTTACCCGCACAGGGCATTACTGTCCTGCTCCAGGAACGGCGTGATCATAGTATAGTCCTGACTCTAATCCCGAGCTGAACAATTTGAATACTTCCCTGAAAACGAGGATAATGCAGGAGATGCCAGACTTGACGCCTCACTGCCAGCCGATACCGGCCCGGTAAATTCTGCCGTAATCTCCCGTTTCCCATCAATCTCTGGACGGGCATTACACGGAATTATCAGTGCCAGAAAACAGGAGGGTTATGTTCCCTCATCCCCGGGTGCGCCAGCGGTACCATACGTGCACTCTCCTTTGTAGAACCAGTTCCGGTACACGATTGGCGTAACGATGGTTGTCAGCAGGCTCATGAGCACGATGGCGACATATGCGCCCTGCCCGATGATACCGGCTTCAAGTCCGATAAGGGCCACGATCATCGCCACCTCCCCCCGCGGGGCCATGCCGAACCCGACAATGAGCGAGTCTTTCGTGCAGAGGCCCCCCAGCTTTGCCGGGATCCCGCAGCCGACTACCTTGGTGATGATAGCAATAATGGTCAGGGCGACCAAGAACAATAAGATCTCATACGTGACTTCGTGGAGGTCGGCGATGACCCCCAGCGAAACGAAGAAGATCGAGGCGAAGATGATCTGGAGATATTCCGCCCCTTCTTTGAGGCTGTGGCTCTGGTGAAGCTCGACATCCTTGAATGAAACGCCTGCGATGAACGCACCGACAATTGCCGAGAGTCCCACCATCTCGGCGAGCATCGCATAGAGAAAGGCAAGCATCATGGCAAAGAGGAAGATGAACTCCGGGAATTTCTTCACGAATGCCGTTGAATCAAGCCTGACGAGGAATTTACTGACCACGAGCAGGCCGAACGCTGCTGCAATGACGATGAAAGCGATTGCCTTGATACTTACCAGCGCAATCCCGAGATACGAGAACGATCCGCCAACAACATCCGTGCTGATTGCAAGGACGAGCAGGGCGAGAACGTCATCGATGACCGCAGCGCCGATGATCGCTTTGGCGGCGTCTGTCTGGAGCTTGCCCAGTTCCTTTAAGACATTCGCCGTGATCGCGATGCTCGTTGCCGTACACGCAGTCCCGATAAAGATCGCGCTGGCTGAATCGAACCCGAACAGGACGGCAAGCCACCATCCGCCGATCCATGGGACGATCACCCCGACGAGAGCTATGGCAAAATTTCTCGGGTGGATGATATCCTTCATGTTGAACTCGAACCCGATCACGAACAGGAGGATGACTGCGCCGAGATGGGCGAGGCTGCGGACAAAGTCCGTGTAGGTGATCCACCCGAGCACGCTCGGGCCGACAAGGAGCCCGACAAGGATGAGCCCGATAACGGCGGACTGGTTGATCCTTGACGCAATCAGGTATCCGCCGAGCGCCACGAAGAGGAGCAGGCTCATCTGGAATTCCGGCGAAGTGAAGAGGTTATCCATCGTGATTTACTTGGAAGCGAGAGTAAAAACAGTTTCTGGTTTTTCAAGACAGATTCCAGATTGTTCCGGTGCAAACCTTAAAAACGGACAATCCGTGTAAATTGTCGATTGAACCACAAGAGCTCAAAACTGTTGACGTAATACGATCTTTAATATCGTACCGTGCTAACCTATAGCACAGAGCATCCCCGCTTCCCGAGGTGACTGAAACGCTCGCACTCACCGGAGTAACCAAACAGATAGGCGGCCTCACCGCAGTGAACAATGTCGACATGACCATCGGTGACGGCCAGATCGTAGGACTTGTGGGGCCGAACGGCGCCGGCAAGACCACGCTCCTGAATATCATCTCCGGCATGATCTCCCCGACCGCGGGGAAGGTCTCGTTCCTGGGCGAAGATATCACCGGCATGAAAGCGGACCGTATCTGCCGGAAGGGGATAGCAAAGACATTCCAGATCGCAGAATCCTTCCCGAACCTGAGCGCAGAGCAGTGCGTCATGATCGGAATACTGTTCGGAAACCACCATGCCCCGGGCATGCGGCAAGCGGAGACAGAGGCTAGGGAGATCCTTGACGAAGTCAATTTCCCGAGGGAGAAGACCGGAACCCTGACGCGGAACCTCAACGTGGTCGAACTCAAGCGCCTGCAGCTCGCCCGTGCCCTTGCCTGCCACCCGAAACTCCTCCTCCTTGACGAGATCACTACCGGGCTCAACCCGAGCGAGAGTAACGAAGCGGTCGGGCTCATCCGTAAGATCCGGGACAACGGGACATCCATCCTCATCATTGAGCACGTGATGAGCGTTATCATGGGTGTCTCCAGCCGCATTGTCGTGCTCGACCATGGCGAGAAGATCGCTGACGGCCACCCACATGATGTCGTGAACAACCAGCGGGTCATCGATACATACCTCGGCGATATCGACGCATTTTAAGGAGGTATCGCATCCATGCTGTCAGTCTCCAGTCTCAATGTCTTCCACGGGAACCTTCAGGTGGTCTGGGACCTCTCGTTCCGGGTCAACAAGGGCGAGCTCGTAACCATGATCGGCCCGAACGGAGCCGGCAAGACGACCACGGTCGAGACGATCGTGGGGCTCAACCGGAAGGCAACGGGATCGGTTGTGTTCGATGGCGAGCCGATTCTCGGAAAGCACCCGAATGAACTCTTCTCAAAAGGACTTGCCCTGGTTCCCGAGAAACGGGAGATATTCCCGTCAATGCCCGTTATCGAGAACCTCCGTCTCGGAGGTATGGGCAACAAGGACCCGGAAGCGGCCCTCGCCCGCATCTTCCGGCTCTTCCCGGTCCTGCAGGAGCGGGAACGGCAGGAAGCAGGCACATTGAGTGGTGGCGAACAGCAGATGCTTGCCATTGGCCGGGCACTCATGTCGGAACCCCGCCTCCTCATCCTTGACGAACCATCGACCGGCCTCTCCCCCCTCCTCACCGGCCAGGTCTTCCGGTCGCTCGAGCAGCTAGGCAGGGAAGGAATGACGATCCTCCTGCTGGAGCAGAACGTGAGAAATGCGCTCGCGATGTGCGACCGGGGATATGTGCTGGAAAACGGCCGGATCGTGCAGGAAGGCAATTCCAGGGAACTCATGCACGATGCCCGGATACAGAAGGCGTATCTGGGGTTCTGATTTTTTTACTTTGTGAGTTCTCCCATCCCCTTCGGGGGTCGCTCGACCTCCCCGACGGGACCTCGCTGGGATGATTGCCTGGATGTTAATTTTAAGTAATTGCCTCACCGTGCCTCAAAGATCCCTGATGGGTTCTTTTCGAATTTGTGGTTCGGATGAATCTGATACTTTCATCAGAAAGTCGAGGAGGAGAAGAGTCGTAAGCTCTTCGAACCACTCAATCGTCGAAGATGGCCTGAGGCGGGGAGCCATCATAATCAAATGAAAAAAATAAAATTAAAATTTTAAAAATGCTAGGCTAACCCGCTGCCACCGGTTCTCCCTCAGGTTCCTTCCTCTTCCTCCTCTTCACCCACTCCTGCACCTGTTCCGGCAGGCTGACAAGCCCCTTGGGAAGGAAGATGATAGTGAGGATGAGGATGACTCCGATAATCACGTACCTCGCGAAGGTGAGCCCGGTCTCTTTCAAACCCTCCCATATGATGGTGAGGACTACCGTGCCTACAATCGGGCCGGCCAACGTGCCGAGCCCGCCGAGGATCACATACGTGATCGGCCAGAACGAGTTGTCGACGCCATATAATTCCGGCGTGATATAGCCGATGTGGTGGATCTGGAGCGCCCCGGCAACTCCTGCGATGAATGCGGAGATCCCAAATGCGAGGAGCCGGTAGCGGACCGGGTCGACACCCGCCGCCCGTGCCTCGGTCTCGTTCTCGCGGATCGCAAGGAAGGCGAGGCCGACTTTTGATCTCATAATATACCAGATAGCGACGATAGCACCGATGGTGATGATGAGGATTGCGTAATATTCGATCAACTGGTAGCCCGGGACGGACGGGCTCACGAGCCGGGGCGACGGGATCCCGTCCCATCCCCCGGTCATGGGCGCGAGCACGCTGACGGTCAGGGTCTGGACGATGATGGCGAACCCGAAGGTGACCATCGCAAGGAACCATTCCTTGAGCCGGACACAGGTGAGTCCGATGAGAATTCCGATGATAGCCGCGACTGCAGCGCCGATAAAGATAGTGACGAACGGCGTAATGCCGAACTTCACCGCAATGATTGTCGACGCATATGCGCCGATACCAAAGAACGCGGCATGGCCAAGCGAGCCCTGGCCGGAATATGCAAGGAGGTTCCAGGCCGACGCAAAGATGATGGAGATCAGCATCAGGACCGCGAGGTTGACGATGAACATATTATCGGTGAGGAACGGAATGGCTGCACCAATGAGCAGTGCCGCGATGGTGCCGTACATTGTCACGTTCTCCCGCGTCAGCTGCATGGCATCATCCCTCCTTCCCGCCAAAGAGACCGGTCGGGCGGATGATGAGTACAACGATCAGGATGATGAACGAGACCGCGTCCTTCCAGATGCCGCCCAGGAGGAATGCGGCACCGTTCTCGGCCAGGCCCATCAGGAGCCCGCCGATGATCGCACCGGGGATGCTGCCCAGGCCGCCGAGGATGATGATAGCGAATGCCTTGACCGCGGGGATCGAACCCATGTACGGGTTGAAGACCTGCCCGCTCACCACCCAGAGCGTGCCTGCCGCTGCAGCGAGTGCGCACCCGAGGCCGAAACTGATCACATCAATCCGCTCGACATCGATCCCGACAAGCATCGCCCCCTTCCGGTTCTGGCTCGTTGCCCGCATCTGCATGCCAATCGTGGTCTTCTTCAGGAAGAGGAACAATCCGCAGAGGATCGCAGCGGTGACGACCATGATGATGATGTAGTCGAGGGGGACCGAGAGCGGGCCGATAGGGACCGTCATGCTTTCATATGGGCTCTTGACACTCTGCCATGCGTCCCCCCAGATCATGGCAGCGCCGTTCTGGAATATGTAGATGAGGCCGATCGAGAGGAAGATCTCGTTGAGTTTGCCGGTGCCGAGAATGGGGCGGAAACAGAGCCGCTCGACGACCGCGCCGATGCCCACAAGAACGACCATTGACAAAAGGAGGATGACGAAGGGGTTGAAGCCCGTGAGGAAAAATACCGTGGCCGTGATGTAGGCACCGATCATGAGGAACTCGCCGTGTGCGAAATTGACAACCTTCATCACGCCGAAGATCAGGTTCAGCCCGGTGGCAAGCAGGATGTAGATACAGCCGGCATAGAGTCCCCAGAAGATGATCTGGAGAAAGATCGAGAACTCGTCCATGGCCTGAATCAGCACCTGCCCGGGTATATGCAGTATATCGTTATGCCCATTATAAAAAGGGAATATGATGGCCTACGAGCTGCTGCCTGCCACGTACCATGACGGCAGGACAAACCCGGTTGTCTTCAGGTTGTCGGGCCAGACAATTGCAGGCCGGGTCTCACCGGACTGTGCATCGGGCGAGAGCTGCTCCATCCAGAGGTCGAAACCCGATTCGCGGTAATCGGATGAGAACGAGATGGTGCCATCCTTCATCGCCTCGATAACCTGCGGCATCTTCAGGTCCACGAGGGCCTGTCGCACCGCGGCCTTGTCCGTTGTCCCTGCGTTCCCGATCGCCTTTACTGCGATAAAGACACCGTCATAGGTCGATGCCCCCATCATGTCCGGGTACGTCCCGAACCTGGCAAAATATGCCTGCTTAAATACATCCTGGTCGGCTGCAACAGCGCCTGCCGGGGCAGTGTAGGGCGAGAACCGGCTCTCGATGATCGCTCCTTCGCCGTACTGGCCAACGTCCTTGTAGAACTGGGCATTGTCATTGTTCTCGGCCGAGAGGAAGATCGTGTTCAGGCCGATGTCCCTGCGTGCCTGCGTTATTGCAGGAGCCCCCTCGTTCGGGAATGCACCGAGGTACAAGGCATCGGGCTTTTCCGCCTTGATCGCGGTCAGCTGCGTCCGGAAGTCGCTCTCCCCCATCCTGAAGCTCTGCTGGGAGACGAGGACGATATTGAGCTTGTTCTTCGTGATCGTATCGTTCACCGCGGTCTGTATCCCCTTGCCGAATGCCGTGTCCTGGTAGAGGAGGGCGAGACGGAACGGCCGGTCGGAGGACGCGCCCGCTTTCTGGTTAACAGCAGGACGGACAACCTGGTCGATGAACTGCGTGGTATACTGGCCGTACGTGTCCGTGGTCGGGCAGTGGTGGAAGATATAACTCGTATCGATGTCGGTCCGGTGGGTGATGATCGGGCTCGATGCGCCGGTCACGATGTACGGGACCTTGTACTCGGCGATGGTCTGCTCGTACGCCGAGGTGACAGCGCTCGAGTACCCGCCGACAAGGATGTCGACCTTGTCATCGGTGATCAATTTGGTCGCGGCCTTCTGGCCGCCAGCCTGTGTGGACTCGTCGTCCCCGACAATCAGCGTGATCTGGGCCTTTTTCCCATCCTGTAAGGTCACGCCACCCTCGGCATTGATCTTCTCGGCCGCCACCTGGGCAGACTGCCACATGTTCGTACCGACATTGCTTGCAGGGCCGGTCAGGGACGCAATGACGCCGACCCTGACGACGTCCTGCGATGCAGCAGGGGTCTGCTGCGTTGAAGCTGGTTGTGAGCAGCCAGCGATGAATGCGGCCGCGATGAGCAGGACCACAATTACGAGAACAGAATACTTCATGGAACTTCCTCTATGCTATGATATAGCATGGCATAGGATTGATGGGGAGCCGGCGTAATAATAGTATCGGTTTATCTCCGGCGTGGTGCACCTGGCATGAAGCCCATTCCCATATGCCCCGTTTGATCTTGCCTGCCAATGAAAGAATAAACCGATATGGTTTTGCTGGATCCTGACGGATAGATCTGTTCACACCCGGATGGTTTTCACGTGGATCTCGCGCCCCAGTTCTTCCTTGCAGTCCTCCCGATCATCCTGATCTTTGCCGGTCTCATCTTCCTGAAGCTGTCACGGACCACGATGGGCATTCTCGGCTGGCTCCTCACGGTCATCATCGCCGTGTATTTCTTCCAGACCTCGCTTTCGGTCGCGCTCGCCGCCTCATGGGCCGGCGTCCTATCCTCGTTTGGGATCTCTCTGATGGTCCTCTTCACCATCCTGCAGGTGACAATGATGGATGTGACCGGCGCAATCGGTCGTATCACCGCGTACATCAAATCGATTGCGGCTGAGCGCTACGAGCAGATCATGATCCTGAACGTGGGCTTCGGGTCGTTCCTGGTCTCGATCGGGGCAACCCCGGTCACGATGCTCCCGCCTATCATGATGGCGCTCGGGTTCTCGCCCATCGCGGCCGTTGCCCTTCCCTGTCTTGGCTACGACCCGCTCACATCCTTCTCGCTCCTTGCCGTCCCCATCACGATCCCGGCCGCAGCTTTCGGCTTCGATGCCAAGGCGCTCGGGTGCCAGGTCGCGCTCTTCCTGCCGGTCATCTCGACAGGTATTGCACTCGGCATGCTCTGGATCGCGGATGGATTTGAGGGGGTGCGGAAGGGCCTGTTTACAGCGGTCGTTGCCGGCCTGACGCTCGGGTTCTCCGCCATTCTCTTCGTGAACATCCTGCCGGCCTCCGCCATCGGCCTGGTCGGGGTCTTCTCGGGCCTGGTCACCATCGCGGTCCTCTTCCTCCTCCGTGCCCTCAGGGGGAGGCCTGCGCATGTTGACGCAGAGCCTGCAACGGTACCCACAGGGGGCATGCCCCTCTGGAAAGCGGCCTTCCCGTGGATCCTGCTCGTCTCGTTTGCGGTCATCATCAGCATCCCGGTCATCCAGGCCGGGCTCTATAGCATCTTGGGCCCGGCGCAGAAGATCACGGTCGTTGCCGACAAAGTGATAGACTTAAAACTCCTCAACCAGGCCTACTTCTGGGTGGTGGTCAGCACCGTTATCTCAGCCCCGCTCCTTGTCCGGAGCCGGGCCGAGGCGACATCCATCCTCTCGCTCTGGGCAAAAAGGGCATGGAGCCCCACGCTTGCCGCCATGGTCTTCTTTGCCATCGCGTACGTGATGGACTGGTCCGGCAAGTCGGTCATTGGCGGGACGCTGGCATTTTTGCCCGGCGCCGATGCGTTCAACATGAACGCGGTCATCGGGCTCACCCTCGCGCTCACCTTCGGCATCGGCTTCCCGCTCGCGAGCCCGCTCCTCGGCCTCTTCGGGTCGTTCATATCCGGCAGCGAGGCGTCGTCCAATGTCATGTTCTACGGGATCCTGGACAAGTCAACGGACGTCCTCTCGCTGGACTTCCTGCCGGTGTACGCGGCCCATGCCACTGCCGGCGGGGTTGCCTCAGGTGTAGCAGTTGCAAAGATCGTGAACGCGGCAGCAGTGATCGATAAGCTTGGCATCGAAGGCGAGGTCATCCGTAAGGTTGCGCCGGTTGCAATTGTACTCACGGTCCTGATTGGTGTGATGCTCTGCGTGATGCTGGCACTCTGATCCTTTTTATGGTACAATCTACCGGGAAATTAGCGGGAGAGCGGATGGGCCTTGACACTCATCGGGATTGTTTCCCCTCCCGTTCCATCCGCTCCGTATCCAGCAGCCCGTCACGGATGAAAATGATCCGATCGAAGTACTCCATGTGCCACGGTTCATGCGAGACCATGACCACGGTCTGGCCGAGATCCCGGTTCACGGCCCGGAAGAGTTCCAGCACCGTCCGCGAGTTCTCGGTATCGAGGTTAGCGCACGGCTCGTCTGCAAAGACGATGGCAGGCCGGTTCACGAGCGCCCGTGCGATACTGACCCGCTGCTGCTCGCCACCCGAAAGTTCGTACACGAGATGATCGAGCCGCTTCAAAAGGCTGACCTTCTCCAGCACCGCGGTGGCTGCCATGTAACACTCATCGAGCGGCCGGCCCTGCATGATCGCCGGGATCGCCACGTTCTCCTTCACCGTCAGCTCGGAGACCAGCGCATAATCCTGGAATACGTAGCCAAGGTGCAGGAGCCGGAACCGGGTCCGGGCCTCGTCATCGAGCCGGGAGACATCCGTGCCACTGATCAGGATTTTGCCGGATGATGGTGTGTCGAGGAGCCCGAGCTGGTGGAGGAGCGTGGACTTCCCGCTCCCGGAAGGGCCCATGATCCCGACAAATTCGCCTTTATGAATGGAAAGCGAAACGCCCCGTAGGGCCGCCACTTCGACTTCACCCAGCAGATAAATCTTTTTTAGATCGGTAACTTCGATCATCTTAACCCCTCATCGCATCAAGGATCTCCTCGTTTGTCACCTGGCGGGCCGGGACGTACGCGGACAGCAGGGAGACCAGGCAGAGCAGGATGATGCTGACCAGAACCGACCCATATTCGATCTCGGGTGTGAGATTTCCCATCGGGAACCGGATTTTCTGTATTGTCAGGATGAAGCGAATCCCGTTCAGCATCAGGATCCCGGTGACGATCCCACAGGTGCACTGGAAGAGCACCTGGATGAGGTAACTGCCCACAATGATCTGCTTCCGGATGCCGATGGCCTTGAGGATCCCGATCTGCTTCTTCCGGTTGATGATGTTGATATAGGTCACGATGAAGACCACGACGCTTGCGACAATGAGGGAGACAAATGTCATGATGTTCTTGACAAGGTTGAGACTGGAGATGGCGTCGCCCAGGATCCCTTTGCCCTTCTCATTCCATGTCTTCACCTTATCCTCCACGCCATAACTCATGATCGTGTACTTGAGCGCCGGGGCTTCGTCAGCCGATGCGCCCCGTACCAGGATCTCGGTTGCGGTGTCTTCCGAGTGCATGATAGAGTCCATCTCGTTCCGGGTAACAAATGCCGAGGAGTCAATCAGGGCCCCGAGGGACTCGTAGATCCCTTTCACCCGGTATGTCTTCACCACCCCGTTGCTGTAAGCCACTTCAACGCGGTCGCCAACCTTGACTCCACCGAGCGAGGGCAGCTTGTCCTGCGATTCATCCTCGTTACCCGCAAGGAGAGTCCCGATCAGGATCTGGCCGGTGTCTCCCTTCGAGAGATAGTCCCCGTCCGTTATGACCATGGGGTACTTTGTGACGCTCTGTTCGTCTTCCGGATTGAAGGCAGTCAGTGATTTTGACTGGAACTTCCCGTTCCTGATATTCGTGATGGTGACTGCCGTACTGGTATGGGCCGAAACCCCGGAGATCCCGGGGATCTGTTTCAGGCGCTTCACGAGTGCATCGGCATCGGTAATAACGATCTCCTTGTCCCGGGGTTCGATGGCCACGTGGCCGTACTGGTAATCGATCATCTGGTCATTGTAGAGGGTGACAACGCCGCTGATGATCATACCAAGGAAGTTCATCAGGACCATGACAAGTGCGATGATCAGGATGGTGAGGGCAAGCGTACTCCGGTTGCCGCGCCGGATCGCCCGCACGGCAAGGTAAAGCGAGACGCCGTACCCGCCATGGTTATTCTCCATGCCGCTTCCCCGGCCGGATGCGGAAGTACCAGTATGCCGCACCTGCGATGATACCGGCAGCCAGAATCGCAATGGCGACCGGCACCATACCGGAAGAAGAGCTGGTCGTAACCGTTGCCTGTTCCGCGATCGCGTGGGGGCCAAAGTCGTCGATATAACTGACGGTCAGGTTGACCGGCACGGTCCCGTCCTTTGTGGTCTGGAGGTAGAAGACCGCCGGGGCATCGCTGTCCTTGTCGATGGATCCAATGAACGAAGTCGTGGTCCCGGCAAACGGGCTGTCGAGCATTGCCCGCACGGATGTGGCCTGGTCGGTACCGGTGTTCTCTATCCGGATGATCAGGGTGAAGGCATTGCCCGGTACCGGGCGGACCGGGTCGGTGGAGAAGGACTTGACCGCAATATCCGCCCGGCCCTTGACCGGTATTCCGAGAGTTTCAGTCTGCCGCTCGGTTGTCCCGTCCGGGTTCCGGTAGGTGATGACAATGGTGACCGGGTCGATACCGAGCGGGGTGTTCTTGTCGGTTGCTAAAACGAGTGTCATGTTTGCACCCTCGCCAGGATCGAGATGTTCCGTGTAATATCGGCCGGGGGTTTTAAGGACCAGTGATTTTGTGGTCGAATTTACCACCATCGTGATATCGCTTGCCCGTAAGAGCCCGGTATTAACCATCATGATCCCCGCGGTACAGTCATCCCCGGGGGCAACGCGTTCCGGCTGCGACTGCGAGACGGTGAGCGCCGGCTTCTTCTGGGTTGAGATGTCGGTGTTCACGTTGACTGTCAGCGGGTACCGGGTACTCCTCCCATCCTTGACATCGATCCATGCCTCGGGAAAATAGATCCCGCTCTTTTCGGGAGCGCGTATGACAAAGGTGACCGGGATCGACTGGCCGGGCCCGAGTTCTCCGAGCCGGTCGAAGTCGCCGGTCAGGACATCAACACCGTTCTTTTCAAGGTGCACGTTCTCGATGAAAACGTTGATGTCGGTACTCTTCGAGTTTGCAAATGTGCCCCCGGTGGTGATGCCGCTGTTCTCGTTCTGCGAGGCGCTCTCGGCCGTGTTCCGGATGGTCAGGGTGATCGTGCCCATGTCGCCTGGCAGGAGAACTGCGGGAGTCACGGTATAGTCCGTGATGATGACCGTGGGGTTCGTTGTGCCTGCCCCGTTATCAATTGCTCCTGCGGGTACCGTGATAAATGCAAGCAGGATCAGCGCAGATAATACCAGGATCAGCGGCCCGATGCCCCCGGTTGTTGTTCCGGTGTTCCGCTCGCGCTGCCTGATGCCTTGTTGTCTTTCTTCTTCCACAAAAATCGCCATCTCCTCCGGAGTTTCCGGGTTTGTGCGGGCTTCATGTCCCTGAAAGGTGTACAACAGTTCAATTACATAAACATTTGGTTAGTTTATTGAACAAAAGATTACTATTGCAAACACAAGGTGAATATACTCCCCCGGCCAATGATTGTACTGTATTATGCCACGGATCAACGCGGAATACCGTGAAGATGCAAAGAAAAAGATCATAGCGGCCGCCATTGCGATCGCCTCAGAAAAGAGCTGGGATGCAATAACAATGGACGCGATTGCAAAGAGAGTCGGCGTCACCAAGGGGGCGTTGTACGCCTATTTTGAGAACAGCGATGCCCTGCTGCGGGAGGTGATCCAGGAGGTGTTCCGGAATATCCGGGCCGGGATCGAGAGAACACTTTCCGGCAGCGATGATACCCATACCATGATCCAGGGCCTTGCCGATCTGATCTTCGAGCAGCAGAAGCCCTATGCAGCGATCTTCTTCCAGCTGCCGGTCCGGCTCATACAGGATTCGCGGTACCGGGAAGATTTTTCCGTTATCTTTGATGGCAACCGGATTCTCATCCGCGACTACCTTGTCCGGATGATTGCTGAAGGAAAACTGTCCAGGGATGTTGACCCTGAAACGGCTTCAGCCACGCTTATCGCGATGAGCATGGGCCTGCGGATCAGTGCGCTCTTCCTTGGCAGGGATTCCGATGAGGCAAAAATGACGTGGATCGATTCGGTGGAACGGATCCTTGGCATCAGACCCGGATGCCGGACATAATCCCTTTCAGTGGGTATTCTGTCAGGACAAGTACCGCAGGGAATAGACACAACAGGTCTCTCTTTCCGGATCAGGGAGGGGAAAGAGAGGGACTCCCGCTTTGTTTATGGTGTTATTACGTCTTACCGGACATCAGCGCCTGGAGCTGGCTGATCAGGCTGGCAACCAGATCTTCCTTTGTCTGCTGCTGTGCTTTTGTTGCCTGCTGGTTTCCGGAGTCCTGACCCGGGTTCTGGTCTCCCTGCACACCGTCCGGCCGGTCGGGAGGTGCGGTCATGGTGCCGTTGCCCTGCCAGTTCCCCGCTCCCCCGGGAGCGGTCAGGTTGCCAGAGGACATGGTGCTGTTCCCGTGCATACCGGGACCACCCCTCATGCCCGTTGCGGTCATGTTCCCGGAGTCCGGCGGGGTAATGTTGCCATCGCCGCGGAACCCGCCGGGACCGCCCGTGGCAGTCATGTTTGCGACATCGAACGCGGGCCGTTCCCGCAGGGTCGTGTTGCCATTACCTGTTCCATTTGGGGCTGTCATGGTGCCGTTGCCCATCCCACCGGATGGCGGCTGGCGTATCTGTCCTCCGTTCCCGTTGCCCGGGCCGCCATTGCTTCCCTGCGATCCGAAATCACCGGGACCTCCGGATGACGGCGCCTGCATCTGGTCCATGTTCCCCTGTCCCCCGGTTGCGGGGCCGGCTCCCCCTGGTCCCTGCATTCCCCCCTGCACTTCTGCAAGGGCAACGGGCACAAGAAGCACGGCCACGCACCAGAGTGCGACGAGCACCATGACCGGCCGATTGAGAATCTTCACGATATATTTCCTCCGTTCCGGCAACTGGCTAAACGTCAGCTGCCCTGCACCTATCCTGTCAGCAGGATGATATAAATTGGATTCATGCACCGCCGGAAATATATCAACAACCGGTTTAGTTCATTCAACCCGTGAGTTAATATTATGCGGAATGTGTTCGTTCAGACTCAAAAACCGTCTGCGTTGCGGGATGGGATACCAAAAGGAACGGTACCGGTTTTTTATCCGGCAGAACATATTCAGAAAATTGATAATCTTTGAGAGGTCGATATACCTGTATGAGTGATGAGACCGTAGAAACAACGCCATCGCCCCATATCAGGATCCTCATGGATATCCTGGTCATCATCATCCTGGCGGTCGTCGTGTATATTGCGGCGTATTTCCTGAACCTGACGGACGCGCTGCTCCAGATTCTCCAGACATCCGGCGCGCAGCATGCCAGCGCGTTTATCATCGTGACCCTGTTCATCGTCCTCGGCCTCGTCTTCTTTGTAATCCGGCGCTGGCACGAGCTGACGCAGGTGTCCGGCGAGATCGCGGCGTCGAAAAAAGCACTGGAGCGGGCAAATACCAAACTGATGTTCCTCAACAACATTACCCGGTACGACATGCTCAACGAGATGACCCAGCTCCACCGGGACCTGGAGAATGCGGCCGTGACCCCCGAGATCACCAAGGTGAACGATGCCATCGGGCGGATCCGCCGGCAGATCAAGTTCACCAAGGAGTACCAGGACATCGGTGCCATTCCCCCGTCATGGCAGAACATTGCGGACGCGATCATGCGCGCAAAGGTCGGGGTTGACCTCGGCCATATCAATTTTGAGATGGACATCCATGACGTGGAGGTCTATGCCGACCCGCTCCTGGAGAAGGTCTTCTATTACCTGCTCAGCAATTCCCTGAAATATGGCGGGAGCAAGATGACCGGGATCCGGGTGTACCGCAAGAAGGCGGAAGACCGGCTCCTCATCATTTTTGAAGACGATGGCGTCGGGATCCCAAAGGACCAGAAGGCGTTCCTCTTCCCCAAGGAATGGGGCAACCGGAAGCATTCCGGGTACGGCCTCTTCCTGATCCGGGAGACCCTTGCGGTCACCGGTATCACGATCTGGGAGTCGGGCATCCCGGGTGACGGGGCACGGTTCGAGATCTCCGTCCCGAACGGCGTGTTCCGGCAGATCTGATTACGGGACAATAATTCTTTTTTGAAAAAACACCCGAACGATATCAGGGCAGTAAAAAAAGAGCGAACGGATACCGCTCACCGTATTTTCCCGTCGATCGTGATGGTCTTCTCCTCAACCGGGATCATGACCCCGGCCTTAAGAAGCGCCGTGTCCACCACGTACCGCACCCCGCCGCAACAGGACACTTCCATGTGGAGGAGGGTGATCGATTTGATCGCGTGCTCTTTGAAGATCGCGGCGAGTTTGGTGATATACCCTTCAATATCCGCATCGAGTTTCGGGCAGAAGATGATCAGGATCCGGCCTTTCAGGAACTCTGCATGGAACCCGGGGTACGCGAACGGGACGCAGTCCGCGGAGATGAGGAGGTCCGCGTTGTCGAAGTACGCGGCCCCGGGATTGAGCAGCGCGAGCTGGACCGGCCACTGCCGGAGCTCGGAGGAGGTTGCCCCGGGAACCGGCTGGCGCGGACCGGCCCCGCTGCCATCCCGCGGGATACTCCGGGCTGCCGAACCGGGACATCCGGCAAATGGGTTGGGCTCGTGGGGCCCGGCATGGCAGACGGCAGGTTTCCCGATGTGCGACGACCGTGTGCCAAAGGGTAACGGTTTCCTCCGGACTTCCGGTGCCGTATGCTCCGGAATGGGGATATTGTTCTCGATCAGGTACTCGATCGCCTCGTTGTAGAACGGGACCTGCCCGTGGCCCGCGAGGTGCTCGAGGTGCGCCTTGATCACGGGCACCCCCTGTTTTACGATATTTCCGAGCACGGTCTTCTCATCGTACGGCACTGCCTCCCGCTCGATAACGGAAATCGCACCCTCCGGGCAGGTGCCGATGCAGGCACCAAGGCCGTCACAGAAGAGGTCGCTGACCAGCCGGGCTTTGTTGTCGATCAGCTGAAGCGCCCCTTCCGGACAATCCGGGATGCACTGGCCGCAGCCGGTGCATTTCGTCTCGTCGATGCTGATGATCTTCCGCTTCATGGCCATCATCCCTTTCGTTGGTATTGCCCATTCAGGGTATCAACCTTGCGAACGGGGAACATCCGGCAGGTATGCGGGAAGGTTGAACGGGCATCCTGTGCAGGGAAATTTTAAAAAAGATGAAACCGGAAAAATTACTTCCCGCTCGTCACGGTCTTTGACCCCCGGAGGATCCCGACCGTTCCCGTCCGGACGAACTCCTTGATCCCGTACTGGCGCAGGAGTTTCTCCAGGGCATCGATCTTGTTGGTATCGCCGATCACCTGGAGGATCAGGGTCTTTGCCCCGACATCGACAATGGACGCCCGGAAGATGGACGCGATCTGCATGATCTCGGCACGGGAGGTCCCGAGTTCTGCGGTGACCTTGATCAGGGCAAGCTCCCGTTCCACCCGTTCGCTGTCCGTCAGGTCCGAGACCTTGATCACATCGATGAGCTTGTTGAGCTGCTTCATCACCTGCTCGACTTTCTCATCGTCGCCGATGACAACAATGGTAATCCGGCTCATATCCGGCTCCTCGCAGGGCCCGACCGCCAGACTCTCGATATTGAACCCGCGCCGGGAGAAGAGCCCGGTGACCCGCGAGAGCACGCCGGCCTTGTTCTCGACAAGGATGGATAACGTGTGCGGCTTCATGATCGCGGATGCCCTCCGATCATGTCATTGATCGCAGCACCGGCCGGGACCATGGGGAAGACGTTCTCCTCCCGCTCGATCCGGAAGTCCATCACGAACGGGCCGTCACAGTCAATGGACGCCTGCAGTGCCGGGAGCACTTCGTCAGGAGATTCAACCCGAATGCCTTCGATGCCATAGGCATTTGCAATCTTCACGAAGTCGACCGGCGGGAGTTCGGTGTACGAATACCGGTGGTCGTAGAAGAGCTCCTGCCACTGCCGGACCATCCCGAGATACATGTTGTTCAGGATAACGACCTTCACCGGGATGTTGTCAGAGGCAAGGGTGCCGAACTCCTGGATGTTCATCTGGATACTGCCATCGCCGGCAATGTCAAAGACCGGCACATCCGGGCGGGCAAAGTGCACCCCCATCGCTGCGGGGAGCCCGTAGCCCATCGTGCCCAGGCCCCCGGAGGTGATCCAGGTCCGCGGGTTGTGGAAGCAGAAGTGCTGTGCAGTCCACATCTGGTTCTGCCCGACTTCGGAGACAATCACGGCCTTGTCCCTGACCAGATCGCTCAACGTCCGGATGATGAACTGCGGGTGCAGCGCACCGTTCGCCGGGCACTTGAGCGGGTGGTGCTCCTTCCAGTGCTGGATCTTCTTCCGCCAGGCATCGTGTACACCTTTCTTTTTGATGGACGCGAGTATGTCCTGCAGGACCGCTTTCACATCCCCGACAATCGGGACATCGACCCGTTTGTTCTTGCCGATCTCCGCGGGATCGATATCGATGTGGACCACCTTCGCGTGCGGCGCAAAGGTATCGATCTTGCCGGTGACCCGGTCATCGAACCGGGCCCCGATGGCGATGAGGAGATCGCACTCCGTCACGGCAAAGTTCGCGTACTCGGTGCCATGCATGCCGAGCATGCCGAGGTTGAGCGGGTGATCGCCGGGGATGCAGCCGATGCCCATCAGGGTCGTAGTGACCGGGATTCCCATCCGGGTTGCGAGCGCAACCAGTTCTTCTGAAGCATTTGACGCGATGATGCCGCCACCGGCGTAGATAAGCGGCCGCTCCGCTTCAATGATCAGGGCGACAACCTTGTCGATCTGGCGGGAATGGCCCTTGTAGGTGGGATTGTATCCCCGGAGCACGACTTTGTCGGCACGCGGGAGATCCTTTGCCGTCCCGGTCTGGGTGTTCTTGGGGAGATCGATGAGGACAGGGCCCGGCCGGCCGGTCCCGGCAATGTAGAACGCCTCCTGCACTGTCCTGCTGATCTCGTCGGTCTTCTTGACAAGGTAGTTGTGCTTGGTGACGGGCATCGTGATGCCCGTGATGTCCGATTCCTGGAATGCGTCGTTCCCGAGCATGGATGTGGGGACCTGCCCGGTGATCGCGACCACCGGTACGGAGTCCATGTACGCCGTGGCAATGCCGGTAACAAGGTTGCATGCACCGGGGCCGGATGTGGCGATGCATACGCCTACACGACCGCTCGCTCGCGCATAGCCATCGGCGGCGTGCGCAGCAGCCTGTTCGTGCCGTACGAGAATGTGCCGTAATGAAGAATCATAGAGTTCATCATAGACCGGCAGGATCTGCCCGCCCGGGTAGCCGAAGACGATCTCGGTCCCTTCGCGTTGCAGAGATTCGACGAGGATTTTTGCCCCGGTTTTCATGTTCTGTCCCTCAGTAGTCTGTTCATACCGGCGATCATCGCCTCGACACTTGCCATAATGATGTCGGTGCGGGCGCCGCGTGAAGTAATTATCTTCCCGTCTTTACTTAATCTTACTGTAACTTCGACAAGGGCGTCGGTACCGCCCTGTATCGCGTCCACGTGGTACTCTTCGAGCCGGATATCCGCGACCTCGCCCACACACTTGCGCAGGACCTGCATGGCCGCATCGACCGGGCCGTCCCCGGTCGCCGCCCCGGTCATCTCCACACCGTTCACGACCAGCGTGACGGAAGCAGTCGGGATCATGTGGCTGCCGGAGGTGGCGGTGAACTGCCGCATCTTAATGACCGGCTTGCACTCGATCGCGAGCACGGCATCGGCCACGGCCATCAGGTCGGCGTCCGTGACCCGCTTGCCATCGTCGCCCAGCTGCTTCACACGCTTGACAATTTCTTTGACCTGCTTGTCCTCGGCCTTGTAGTTCATCTCGTGCAGGGCCGCCTCGACCGATGCGGTGCCGGAATGTTTGCCGAGCACGATCCGGCGCTTGCGGCCGACCATCCCGGGTTCCACGGACTCGTACGTGGACGGTTCGCGGATCACGCCATGGGCATGGATGCCGCTCTCGTGCGTGAACGCCATCTCGCCCACGATCGCCTTGTTCACCGCGAGCGGTACGCCCGTGTGCCGGGAGACAAGGCTCGATAGCGGGTAGATCAGCTCTTTTTTGATCCGGGTCTTGTACCCGTAGAGGATTTCGAGGGCCATCACAACTTCCTCGAACGGCGTGTTGCCGGCCCGTTCACCAAGGCCGTTGACGGTCACGTGGGCGCACGAGGCGCCGGCCTTTAAGGCCGCCATCGTGTTCGCCAGGGCAAAGCCAAGGTCATCGTGGCAGTGGATCGAGAGCGGGGCGATCCTGGTTAACGGAGGGATGAACTCCGCCACTTTCTCCGGGGTCAGGAGCCCTACCGTATCGCAGAAGCAGAGCCGGTCGGCTCCCCGCTGCACGCCTTCACAGAAGACCTCGTGCAGGAACTGCTTGTCGGCTCGTGACGCGTCCTCCCCCGAGAGTTCCACGATCAGCCCCCGGCCTTTCGCGTACTCCACGGCATCGTAGGCCATCGCCGCAACCTGATCGCGGGTCTTCCGCATCTTCTTCGCAATGTGCAGGTCGCTCACGGGGATGACAAGGTGGACCGAGTCTGCCCCGAAATCCGCAGCATAATCGATGTCCCCGTGCATGGCCCGGACATACGTGCAGATCTCGGAAGAGAGCCCGGCATCTGCAATGAGCCGGATCGCGTTGCGCTCGCCATCCGAGGCCGCGGCAGAACCGGCTTCGATGACATCGACACCTATGGCCGCAAGCCGGGTTGCAATCTCAAGTTTCTGGTCAGGGTTTAACGATACTCCGGGGGTCTGTTCCCCGTCCCGTAACGTGGTATCTAAAAAGCGCATGTTATTGACAAATAAAACATTCACTCATGGCAAATCACCATGAATATTCGTTGGAATGAAGAATATAAAAAATATTCCTGCACCAGGGTCTGTTATTGAAAAAGCCAAAGAATCCTGTGAGACCTTCGGCAATATTGTTCCTGACCATTTTGTTGACGCCAACAAAATGGTTTTCCTTGGGTCAGATGCACGAAGCGAGGTCAAAGATATTCTCCTAACCCGTGTATGTCGGTTACCTCATCACACAGAATGGTGACGTATTGTCCGGAGTTATTTTGCGGTGCAGACCCGGAAAAAGGAGATCATTGAAGACCATATCCGGCTTGCCGAACGGCTGAAGACTCGAAAACACCTGAAAGAATCCGAGAGGGAATTATCCCGGATATTTACGAACGCAGTGTCGACGAACCGGGTTTTGCCCGGATCCGGAAAACCCTTCTTTCTGTCCCCCCTGGTTCAGAATTACATGCCTGCCATCTGTCGGCCTCTGTAACATTGCTAAATACACCCTCATCCATTCCCAAGGGAGAACAGCGATTCATTCCGGCCCGGTTCCGCGTTTTTGCGAATTATGACCTCCCCAATCCGGGGGTTGAGGGAAAAGAGGTACAACCGGGCCCGGTACGGGCTCCGTTATACCAGAATTCCCACGGGAGATTTCAGGAGGGCGATAAAACCCTCACCGACGATAAACTCTTGTCGGGCCCCGGGAGAGATGCCGGATGATTTTGACAAAAATAGATCTTGGTCTGATGGCTGCCGGTATACAACCGATGATGTTGATAACAGATTTAATCGAGGCCCAACAGATCCCGGATAAGCGCAACGATCGCGAGCCGGTGCTGTTCACTGACGGCCCCAATCCGGTCCCGGAACCGTTCCCGGTCCAGGGCAACGATCTGGAAGACGAGTGCGACACTCTCTGTATCGAGGCCGTTGTGCGAGTCCGGGGAGATAGGGAGGGTATGGGAAAACCTGGCGCTGCCCATGCTGCTGGTCAGCGGGACGACAAGGACGAGGCCGTTCGCGCTTCCGACAATAATTGCCGGTCGCATCCCCCGCTGCTCATGTCCTTTTGCATCGGTGAGATCCACGAGCCAGACAGCACCGTTCTTCATCGGGTCAGTGCTCCAGTGATTTCAATGAGGCCCTCTGCCAGATTCCCGTCTCTTTTTTCAGTTCCTCAAGATCCTTTTGTGAGGGGGTATAGAGGAACTCCTTTGCTTTCGAGATGCCAAGCGCGATCTGGGCCTCTGAATAGAACGGTTTGAGCCTTTTTACCTGCCGTAGTGCTTCAAGCGGATCGCAATTCTGCCGGATCGCATAATACCCGTAGGTTGCGCCGACTTCGAGCGGGACGGGTCTGAGCCCGAAGATCCTGCCGAGCTCCCCTGCGACCTCTCTTTCTGCAGCATTAAGTCGGGAGCCGGTTTCTTGGTTCTCGAATTCGGGGGTGAATGCAAACAGGTCCTTTGTCAGGTCCGGAGAGTAGGGCCCGCGTACATACAGGCTGCAGGAATACCCGAGGTCGATACCATTGAGCTCAAGTAGGCAGACGAGTTTCTGGGCGATGAGCCGGTCGTCGAATCGCGAGATATCGAATCCGAAGCTCAGTTCCTTAAAGAAGGCAATTACTTTTTTCCGTTTTTCCATAATTCATGCACCGCAGTGGAGGAACCTGCACAGCCAGGTCCGTGTTCTTTTCCATTCATCCTGTCCTTCGGTCGTGATGATATAGAGTTCGAGTTCTTTTCCTTCCGAGGTTATCTTCTCGGAGGTGAGATATCCCATGTCTTTGAGAACGTTGAGGTTGGCGAACAGCACGCCGTCATTGATGTCGAGCGCCGCCTTGAGTTCGCGGTAGGTTGCCCCGTCCTGTCCGAGGGCAGCAAGGCTCGCGAGCAGTTTCAGCCGGACGAGCGAGAAGACCTTTGCGTTGAGCCCTTCGGATTCATTCAGGATGGAGAGGATATCATTCTGCATTTTTTGGGTCTCTCCTTTTCATGATGATTGGTTGGTTAGTTTTATTTACTTTGTTATTTACTTAAAGTTTAAAGTAAATTTGGATGGTGATAAAATCGAAAAATCGTGTGAGAGAATTCATATTACCTGGAATATCTGACTCCAGAATTTTTCTATCTTGTAAGAAATGACATTGATGATATATTCTCCTGGTTTAGTATCGACAAGTTCGACATCAAAAGATAATTTATTCATCCCAGCCTCACCTCTGATAATTTTTGATACTCCGCGTATACCAAAATAAGCTTCAGCTGTATGAGGCACAATTCTTGACATCACTTCAACAAGAATCTCATCATCAACTGCAAGGTTTGTCGTTCCGGTAATTGTGAATTTATCACCGGATCTTTTTGGAGAGATTGGATCTATCCGGATTAAGGGCTCTTCAATCAGAAATTGAAGCTTTGTATACGTGTCGTCTATACCAGATTTATTGAGAAATTCAATGCGATTGACCGCAGCTTCCATACTGTTAAGACTGCCCTTCCCTGTCACAATGAATTTTTCATTATTAAAGGAATTTTTCACGATCATAGAATCCTGCGATACAACCGGCATGACATCGTAGGTATGGTTGTCCATGGGATGCTGAATCACGACAAAATATTGCCCTGTGAGAAGGGCTTTGGAAAATTGGGAGGGCAACGTCAAAATATAACTATCATCTTCATTGACATTGACGTACCAATGATTGAATGAATTCGGTCCGAAAATCCAGATCGCAATACCAGAATAGGTCGTTTCTGTTGCAGTCCCGGTAATATGGATCTCATCACCTTTGGCAATTGTCACTGAACTTACCGTTGCGGAGACAAATGCCCTTGATGTTGACGGGGCACTCACTTTCCTGGAAAAAAATTTTTCCAGATTTCCTTTGATTTTTAATGTTAGATCGTCCACCGAAACGTAAATAGAGCACGTGTGATCGGTTTTCAGCCGTTTCTTAAAATCTTTTAATTTTTCAGCATTTTCACACTCTACAAATTTCGGAGGGACCCCGGCATTTTCCTCATCGATTAGGAAAATCTAGATTTCAAGACTGCTCCTTATTGCAGTTTCATACTCCCGTTCAACGAATAATTTCCCCGTTGCTTCATCAACAGATCCGTAGCGCATCCCAATGATACCGATGAAAACTTCAGATGTGAGTACTTCTGAAAGGCAGGTATCGAGCGGTTTCTGGGTCCGTGCACCAAAGACCTCCATACCGTGGATGTCCACGGAGAATTGTGACAATACTTGTCTTACGGCGTTTCTGTGGGGTATCAGGTCTGTGTATGTCGAACTTACGAACATCGGTGTCTTGGAGGGCATATATTCACCTGTATATCATGAACATTCTCCATTCAGAAGTTATTACGCATTTTCGGGGCTCCCCTCTGCTTCATTCTTGACATATATTCTTTTTACGAACGTTTTCATTATTTTACTAACTCCCATATCTTTGGAGATTATCACGTAATACTCGTCAGTAATGTCATCAATAACAAACACATCTTCGAGTGGTGGACCTGATATTAATTCGAGAGTATGTTTGTCTTTTGGAATATGGTTTATCCGGCTCACCCAAATATGCATCAAGATGAATGATGATTCAATAAAAATTAACAAAAAAATGTTGATGTTGAACAAAAATCCAAAATATGCAAATTCAAGTGTGAGGATGAAAATATAGATTGAAATTACATCTCCTTTGTTGAGAATTCCAGTGTTTTTGTACCAAGGTAAATTAGGTTTATCTTTAGCAATTTTATTGAATTTCTCGATGTTATCATAATGTTCAAATAATTTTTTGAAATTCTCTGATATAGGGACTAGGAGAATCATATTTATCCAAGCATATAATAAAAGTACGATTTGAATGAGAAAATTAGTAATCACTCCAAAAATTAAACCAAATATGATGAAAAAGGCATAAACTAAAGTTATCCAAACCAAATTCTCAAAAAACCAAAAATATTTCTTACGAGTCTCACTCTTCATTGAAATATAGGGGTCTTCGCCAATCATTCCAAAGAAATGTGTGTAGACAATTAGTCCGGTTAACAACGCAATAAGAATTGATAAATTTTCAAAAGAGAAATTAGTCCCACCGATGATATGGCAAGTCTGATTTCCACAAGTTAAATTATAAACTATATCGTTTTTAAGAAACTCGGTTAAATTTGAAAAATTCATCGAGTTCAGATAAACTCCCATCAAATTGCTTTCCTTTAAAATGTATACTAAAAATGAGGAAAAAATGAATAATTGTATCGAGATTACATTGAAGACAAATATTATATGAGAAACTGTTTTTTCCAATGACATAGGTTGTTTTTGAGAAGAACTAAATGAACGAATTTTTTTGTAGAGATCATTAACGAATTGTCTTATCGATATCCTAAAAATGATAACAAGAAAAAAAACGGATAGTATTGCAAGAATTACAAGCAAATTAAGAATGTCAATGCTAGTCATTTACTCTCTCTTTAACAATGTACTTCTTTCATTTTTTCGAGGCTTCGTTTGTAGGGGTTTTCGATTCAATATTTATCTGGAGCAATTCAAGCGTCGTCTTGGTGCATGCCTGAATCTTATCAGCTGCTTTTTCCAGATTTGCCTGGTCGATCCTGTGGTCACTATCAAGTATTCCAGCATAGAGTTCCCAGAGGTTCACCTGTTCAAAATAACTCAGGTAGGCGATTTCAATCTGGACAAGATCAGAAATTGCTTTCTGGGATCGTTCCATCGAACCTACAAAGAAACTTGCAATGATCTGGACCAGTCCAACACCACCAAAAATAATGGCGTAACCACCATCTCCTTTTACCATACCGACAACTGCGGCAGTTATCAGAAGAAAGACACCAAAAAAGAACATCGCGATGTTCAAACTGACAATAATCTGTTGGGTCTTTTTTGCCCGGTCAATTGCGTTATTGAGGGCATCCAGTGCGGTTTTTTCCAGCTGCTGACAGAATTTTCTGTGATCCTCAATCATTTTTAGAATCAATTTATGCCGTTCTTCTTCATTCAGGTGATCAATGTTAACCGGGACATTTCCTCCGAATTTTGAAACGACTTCTGCGGTATTATCTCCAGAATCCCCGTGCATATATACCACTGGAGTGAGTCTCAGTTTGCTGATTATATATTCATATCATTTTTTGTGCTCCAATATTGATTGAGAAAAGATACATATTTTGTTTCATCCATCACGCCGTACCCAGCATCCCCTCCACCATCTCCTTTGCCCTCCCTCCCGCTCCTCCACATCCGGATCGATGGCGACAAAATCCGGGTCGAAATAATCGATCACGAAACGCTTATGCGTGCTGTCGTCCACGATCCATGCCGCCACCTCCCTGGAACCCCCCCTAACCTCCTTTCCGGCCCCCCCACCCCCCATTTCCAGAAACACGCCCCTGATCCATGACCTTCGCTGTAACTGCACTATACTGGCCGGTTATTATCAGCGCAAAACCGGCAGAAAGGCAATCCGGGCCAATACAGGGATTTCCCGGAATAACCCCCCGAAAAAGGGCCGAAACAAGCCGGTAGAATGAATCCCAGTACCATGAATCGGGGTCAGGAATGAGCCCCGATTGAACTTTTTCCCTGAATCGGGAGGTGTGACCCCCCATCACTGAATATCCGCAATCACTCCCGAACGGAACAGAGCGGCCTCCTGTCATCATATGGACCGGGAGGTCTGTCTAAGATCGCAGATCCTATATCCCCGTTTCCCCAACTATCCGGCATCGCGGAGTACCGGCATGGGATTGTTCAGCAGACCGAAAACAACCGGGACGATCGCGGATGCCTGCCGGGATCTGAAAGGGGCAGCGACCCGCGGCAGGCTCGGTGACAGCATCGCCCGGCTCGTGCTCGCCCATTCCCCTGCAGACATCCAGCAGATGAAACGGAACTTCGAGACAAAGGTCCAGGACCTCACGCCCGAGTACCGCGACCGGCTGACAAGGAAGATCACCGAACACCTGCTCGGCACGTACCAGCGTATCCGTCTTGATGATCAGCAGGGGAAGTTCAAGACTATGCACCAGCCGGTCACGGAAGAGCAGAAGAAATACTGGGACATGGTTGCCGGCCAGTGCCGGGAAGACGAAGGCGGGGATGCACCGGTAATACGGTTCCTGAAATATCTCCTTGCGGGTTACTGCATGCTCATCCTTGACGAACCCGGCCACCCGGTCGGCACGCCGTTCCCGGGCGGGGACGAGGTCGAGTTCACGGACGGGATCTATTACTGTCCGGTACGGGAGAAGGCCGGCGACGTGGATGCAGCCCTCTGCCCGTTCTGCCCCGCACACCAGACCCCGCAGATTGGTTACCTCAGGCCGGCAACCCGACCAACCAAGCGGACGAAGCAGGAGTTCATCGATAACTGTTACCGTTACCACAATTTCAACGGGTAATTTTTAAGAAGAGATTAACACGAAGTGGCGGGGACAGGGAGATCAAAGTCCGCGAGCCGCATCGCTAAAAAATGGGCCGGCTTTTTTAAAAATCACGGCGGGGATACCGGAGGAGCGCCAACCGTTCCCGCATCCTTGTTCAGCATGGATTTGTACCAGACGAACCAGAAATTGTCCAGGAACCCGATGATGTTCTTCATCACGATCTGTCCGATCATCAGGGGAACGATCGGCATCAGCCCGGCAAAGGCAACGACAACAAAGATGATCGAGTCGAGCGTGAGGCTGATCGCATCGCTGGCGCTCGAACGCAGCCAGACCCATGGGTTCGTGAGCGTACTGCGGCGGTACGCCTTCTCCTTTTCAAGAAACCGTTTCTTGATCCGGTCGAAGACAAACGCGTCCACGTTCGAGCAGATCAGGAACGCAACCCAGCTGGCGATCGTGATCCGGATGCTCATGGAGAAGAGCGACTGCCACGCCTCTTCATAAGCGAAGAACGGCGCAGCAGGGAAGGAATTGATCATCACAATGAAGAGAACCCAGAGGACCTGCGTGACAAAGGCAATCATGATGGCAACGTGAGTCATGGTCACGCCGTACACCTCATTGATCATGTCGATGACCTGGGCGATGAACGGGTAGATGAGAACCGATGCCGGCGCAAAAAGAACCATGGACAAAATATTGAATTCCAGGATGCGGGCTGCCAGGATCTGCGATGCGGCAAGGTAGATGACATAAAAACCGACCAGGACGGGGAATGCGTACTGGCGGTAATGCCGGATCACATAGACCGACACGAGGGTGACGAGCGTGAGGCTGGCAAACCAGCAGATCCAGAAGAGCATATGCTGATTAATTATTGTCCGGTGAGCCTTTATGCATTGTGTCAGAGCCGGATAGAAAATTTTTATCAAATTATTTTAAAAATTTTCCGGATTTTTCCCGGAGATTTCTGGAATTATTATGAAAAAAAATTTGTGAATTAAAAATAAATCAGAATCGTTTGTGAAAAATTTTCCGACCCGAACCGGATTTTTTTAGAGATTATTTTTCGCAACCATTTACATTTTCATTTGTGCTGCCGGAATTTTTTTCGAAAATATTTTCGCGTGATGCGAAAGGATGGCTAAACCAAAATATCATCGGCGAACACCACCACCAGACATGCAGATTTACGCCAGTTCCACCCCTCTGTAAACACCCCTTTTTTTCGATCCATAACCCCCCTCAATCCGGGCTCCATACAGCCCCCGTTTCCAAACGGAGCACGCATTGCGCCCCGATTTAGATCCTACGACCCCCTGTTTGATACAAAACTCCTGGTGGTTTTTGCTAAACAGGGGGTCCGGAAGATCTTCACGGATCTACACGATCTAGAAAACATGGATCGGATAAGTCTCCGTCGGAAGATCCCTTCTCCGACGGCAAACGCCCACAATAGCGTGCCCCAATCAACGAAATACGCCCAAACTGAGGCGCATATAATACCCTCCGGAGCCTCATAGCAGCGTTTGGCGGGCGTTTATTTTGCCCCCTCGCCCTTCAGTCCAACAGGTCCCGGAAAATGGAAAATCAACCCATATCCTCAAAACGCTGAAATGTGCTCCGATTGATATTTCGGACACTATCCGCGCTCCGATTAAATCCGGGCGTTTTGCTGCGTTTTCTAAAAATGGCGCTTTTGGCAAACCGGGCATTTTGCGGGCATATTGGGGATGTAGGTAAGGTACTGGCATGAGTGAGGGGGGTTGACTGGAGTGTCTTTTCTCACTTTATGGGATGCCTTACGCGCAAAAGGTCTGCCGACTTTTGCGCTAGCAACGTACTGTACGAGAATATTTGATCAAGTAACGTGCCCAGGCGCGACCCGACGAGGCGTCGCGCCGACTCCCTGCATCAGCAGGGAGGGGGTGACATCATTTTTGTAGTAGAGATTTTTTATCGATCCGCGTCCGGAAAAATTTTACAAAATAATCCGGGAAGTTGTTTTAAAAATTTTTCAAAAAATCCCACCACCCCTTTCACCCCCCCCACAATTTCCCCAGCCCCCACCAAACCCCCCCACTTCACGCAGCCTTTATAGTATCCCGTGGTAATGAGTAATACTGGAACCCGCAGGGTATACCCTCGCATGTTTTCAATAATCCCGGGTGCACTCATGGAAACGCCGCAACTTCTGGCCGATAACCCTTCGCTTTACATCAACCGCGAACTGAGCTGGATCCGGTTCAACCGGCACGTACTCGATGAAGCCCTTGACGAGCGTCACCCCCTGCTCGAGCGCGTAAAGTTCCTCTCCATCTTTGCCAACAATCTCGACGAATTTTTCATGATCCGTGTCGCCGGCCTCCAGCGCCAGCTCAGGAAAGGGGTGCTCAAGGCGCCACCGGACGGCATGACCCCTGCCCAGCAGCTCGATGCGATCCGCCAGCAGCTCCTCCCGGAACTGCAGGCCAAGGACGACTGCTGGCACAAAGAACTCTTGCCAAGGCTCGCCGCTGCCGGCGTTGTCCTCCACACGTACCGCGACATGAGCAACCCGCAGAAAGAGGCAATGCACCGGTTCTTCCGGACCGAGGTCTTCCCGGTCCTCACCCCGCTTGCCTTCGACAGCTCCCACCCGTTCCCCTTCATCTCCAACCTCTCCTTGAGCCTCGCGATCATCGTGCGGGACCATAATGGAAAAGAATTTTTTGCCCGCGTCAAGGTCCCGACCAACCTCTTCCCGCGACTTATCCGGGTCCCGGAGCCGGACGGCAGCACACGCAGCGACGACCGTGTCGTCCACCTCGTCTATCTTGAGGAGATCATCGCCGCCCACCTCGACATGCTCTTTCCCGGCCTCGAAACCGTTGACTCGTTCCCCTTCCGGGTCACGCGGGACGCAGACCTCGAGATCGAAGTCGATGAAGCCTCGGACCTCCTCACCACGGTCGAAGAGATCGTGGAGCAGCGGGCCCGGGGAAAGACCGTGCGCATTGAAATCGAATGTTCGATGCACGAGAGGACCTGCCACATGATCGAGTCCAAGATGGGCGTCCTTGACTCGATGGTGTACCGCGTCGGCCACCCGGTGGGCATGGCCGACCTCATGCAGCTGATGTCCCTTGACCGGCCGGACCTCAAAGACATCCCATTCCCCCCTGCGATCCCCGCGGAACTTGCCGAAGACCGGAATATCTTCGACGCGATCCGGCACCACGACATCCTGCTCTACCAGCCCTACGACAGCTTCTCGCCCGTGGTAAATTTCATCCGGCAGGCAGCCAATGACCCGGACGTGCTTGCGATCAAGATCACCCTGTACCGCGTAGGTTCAAACTCCCCGATCGTCAACGCCCTCTTAGAAGCCCGCGAGAACGGGAAGACCGTCGCGGCCTTAATCGAGCTCAAGGCCCGCTTTGACGAGGAGAATAATATCGGGTGGGCCCGGGCGCTCGAACGGGCAGGGGCGCATGTCGTGTACGGGGTCGTGGGCCTCAAGGTGCACGCGAAACTCTGCATGGTCGTGCGGCGCGAGAAAGGTGGTATCCGAAGGTACATGCACCTCGGCACCGGCAACTACAACGCAACCACGAGCCGCATCTACACGGACTTCGGCTTCCTCACCTGCGACCGGGAGATCGGCGAGGACATTGCCAACCTCTTCAATTTCCTGACCGGGTACGCCCGGATCGACCGGTACAACAAGCTGCTCGTTGCACCCGTCACCCTCCGTACCGGCATACTGGAGAGGATCGACCGGGAGATCTCCCGCCACCGGCAGCACGGTGACGGGCACCTCATCTTTAAGATGAACGCACTGGTCGATCCTGCCTGCATCGCAGCGCTCTACGCCGCCTCGCAGGCCGGCGTGAAGGTCGAGCTGCAGGTCCGCGGCATCTGCTGTCTCCGCCCCGGTATCCCGGGCATCAGCGAGAACATCCGGGTCACGGCCATCGTTGGCCGGTTCCTCGAACATGCACGGATCTATTACTTCAGGAACGGCGGGGACGAAGAGGTCTGGCTCGGGAGCGCCGACCTCATGCCCCGGAACCTCGACCGCCGGGTCGAGATCATCTTCCCCATACAGGACCCGTTACTGAAGACAGCGATAACGGGTACAATCCTTCCGGTCCAGCTCGGGGACAACACGAAGTCCCGGGTTATGCAGCCCGATGGCACGTACGCACGTCTCGCACCTGCTCACGGGGAAGAGGCGCGGAATGCGCAGGCATGGCTCGTGGAACACCGGGGTACCTGGCATGGCAGGAATTCCTGAAGCCTCGTCCACGGACACCGGGCTCTGCCGGTTCGGGATGCAGCGGCTGCCCCCGCTCCTTGAGGCATTCGAAAAGGAGATCGATGGCGTCAGGGCTGCCGGGGACATCGAGTACATCCACCGCATGCGGGTCGCGTCCCGCCGGCTGCGGGCAGCCCTCCCCCTCTTTAAACCCTGCTTCCCGCAGAAACAGTACGCCCGCTGGATGAAGGAGATAACAAGCATCACCCGGGCGCTTGGCGAAGCCCGCGATGCGGATGTGCAGATCGCGTTCCTGGTCAGGTCCTGTAAGAAGAGTAATGCTGCCTGGAAGGCACGCCCCGGGGCCGCGGGCACCAACCCGGTGGAACCGGCGGTCGCATTTCTCGGAAAGGATCTCCAGAAGAAGCGGCGGCAGCTCCAGGTCCATGTCCTCTCTGCTCTTGCGGCACTCGAAAAAAGCGGGATTGTCAGCGATATGCGCACAACGTTTGCCTCACGGCTTGCAGACGGCAGGCGGATACCGGTACAGGCAATGGCCTTTGGGGTACCGACCGTTGCAGCACTCCGGATCGAGTCCCGCCTTGAAGACATGCGGGCCTTTGAGCCATGGGTAGAGCATGCCGATGCAGTGGCGGAGCACCACGCGATGCGGATCGCGGCAAAAAAACTCCGGTACACGATGGAAGTGTACGCGCCGGTCTACCGGCTTGGCCTGCAAAAACCGATCAGCCGCGTGAAAAAGGTGCAGGAGATCCTCGGCGACATCCATGACTGCGATGTCTGGATCGATACAGTAACAAGGCTCCTGCTCAGGGAACGGGGCCGGTTCAGGTCGCAGGACGCAAAGACGCAGCCGGACACGGCAACGCTCGCCAGCCTCCGGCTCTTCCTGCAGGAACGCGAGCGCGAACGCGTCCAGCTGCACCGCCGGTTCATGCGGTACTGGGAGTCCCTCACCCGCGCCGGGACCTGGGACGGACTCCGGCAGACGTTTGTCAGCGGACGGATGACGCGTTACATCCCGGTAAAGAAATACCGCGATGATGAACTCCGGTTGGCATGCGAGGCACGGGCGGCGATATACCCGGCAGGCCTTGCCCACCACCGCACGGTCACCCGCCTCGCGCTTATGATCTTCGATGGTCTCCAGCCCCTGCACCGGATGTCCCCGCACGACCGGGTCCTGCTCGGATGTGCGGGCATGCTCCATGATATCGGGTGGCTCCACGGCGCACAACGGCACAATGCCCGGTCGGCCCGCATGATCTTCGCGGACGAATCGCTGCCGCTTGACTTCGCCGACCGCATCACTACCGGCCTTGTCGCCCTCGCCCACCGCGGGCGGGTGCGGATCGAGTCCCATCCCCTCTTCACGCTCCTCCCTTCAGGAGCACAGGTAACCATCCTCCAGCTCGCCGCGATCCTCCGCATCGCTGACGGGCTGGACCTTATCCATGCGGGGTCCGTGGAGGAGGTCCGCTGCACTATCGGCGACCGGCAGGTCACCTGCGAAGTCATATCCCAAACCGATGTTACCCAGGAGAGGGAGCGGGCGCAGTCCCGGTCCGATCTCTTCGTCCGGGTCTATGGACGGGAGGTCGTGATCACGTGAAGGACGCAGGCATCGGGCCGGAAGGCCGGGTAGTCACGTTCATCGACATGGGGACCAACTCGATCCGGGTGCTGGTCGTCCGTCTCAACCCGAACCATTCCTACACGATCCTGACACGGCAGAAACAGCAGGTCCGGCTGGGCGAGGGGGAATTCGAGGACGACGACGTCACCCCGCAGGCCATGGACCGTGCGGTCATGGTGGCAAAAAAGTTCGCGGAACTGGCACGGACTTTCAATTCCGAGGAGTTCGTTGCGGTCGCCACCTCCGCAACCCGCGAGGCCGCAAACCAGGACGAACTCCTGCGCCGGATCCGCGAGGAGGCGCAGCTGGACATCCGTGTCATCTCCGGCCGCGAGGAGGCCCGCCTCACCTATCTCGGGGTTGCGAGCGGCATCCACATCGGCGACAGGAGGATCTTCTGCATCGATATCGGCGGGGGCAGCACCGAGATCGCGGTCGGCGACGCCCGGGACTGCCACCACCTTGACAGTTTCCCGCTCGGCGCCATCCGGCTCACCACCATCTATTGCAGTCCCGATGAGAAGGGGCCCATCGCGCCGGAACAGTACAGGAAGATCCAGCAGCATGTTAAAAACGCCATCATCCATGCCACGGGAACGATCCGGAAATTTAAACCGGACTGTGCCATCGGAAGTTCCGGCACGATCATCAACCTGGCCGAGATTGCCGAGCGGGCGCTCCACCCGGCCAACGGTTCTCCGGGCAATCGTGCTGGCCAGACCCTCACCTATAAGGACTTAAAAAAAGTGGTCGAGATGCTCTGCCAGCTCCCGCTGGAACAGCGGCGGAAGGTGCCGGGCATGAACCCCGAGCGTGCCGACATCATCGTTGCCGGTGCCGCGGTCCTCGACGTGTTCATGAAGGAACTGGGACTTGCCGAGATCGCCATCACCGGCCGGGGGCTGCAGGACGGCCTCCTCATCGATTACCTCTCGCGGATAGACAACTTCCCCCTCTTCGGAGAACTCTCGCCCCGCCAGCGGAGCGTGCTCCAGCTCGGCCGCTCCTGCGGGATCAACGAAGCCCATGCCCGGACGGTCATGGGTCTCGTGCTCGATATGTTCGACACCGCAAAGACGAAAAAACTGCATGACTTTTCCGAGACCGAACGCGAACTGCTTGAATACGCAGCGTTCCTCCACGACATCGGCTCGTTCATCTCGTACACCAACCACCACGCCCACTCGTATTATATTATCCGGAATGCCGAGCTCCTCGGGTTCGATGAGCGGGAGGTGAGATTTATTGCAACGCTTGCACGCTTCCACCGGAAGAAGAGTCCCCGGAAGAAAGATCCTGATATCACCGATCTCGACGCACGGGAACGAAATGCCCTCCAGCTCCTTTCGAGTTTCATCCGGCTTGGCGAGAGCCTGGACCGGAGCCATGCCGGGCTGGTCCAGCACGTCCGGTTCTCCGCTGCTGACAAGAATACCGCCCGCCTCGAGATTGTCACCGGTGGCGACTGCCAGCTGGAGATATGGGGGATCGAGAACGAGAGGAAGGCGTTTGAAAAAGCATTCGGCAGGAAATTAATCTTTGACGTTATTGATGCGCGGAATACCTGAAAGAATGCATTGCTGTACTACCGGGCGGTCGGGCACAATCACGGGAATTTTCCAAGCGCCTCTTCCGCCCCGGACCGGAGCCGGGCATCGCTGCTGATTAAGAGCCTTGTCAGCGGGGTGATCGCACGGCCGTCCCCGATCTCCCCGAGCGCCCATACGGCATAGACCGCGGGGTCGCCACCGGCATCGAGCAGGGCGACAAGAGGGTCCACGGCCCCGCGGGAACTGATCGTGGCAAGCGCGATGATTGCGGGGATGACCACCTGGTTGTGGGGATCGCCGAGCGCTTCGACAAGGAACGGCTCTGCCGGCTCCCCCATGGCAAGCAGCGCATCGAACGCGGCTTCCCGGACTCTCCATACGGTATTCTCGAGACTGGTGATGAGGAGCCGGGTATTCTCTTTGTCACCGGATTGTGCCAGCTGCCGGACCACGCCAAGCCGCACCTCTACACTTCCGGACTCAAGGCCATTCACCCATGACGCACGCTGGTCCGTGCCGGTGCCGGAGGTGCCGGTAGACACGGGATCAGGGACACGGTTTGCAGCAGAGGGAGCCATGTCCGCAAAGGAATTCGGAGAAGATCCCGGTGCAGAAGACCCGTTGTCCAGGCCGAGCGCCCGTGCCCATGTGTCGACTGCCCACTGGGCCGCTTCATCGGAAAACGCCAGCTCGTCCTGGAGGCGTCTGACAAGAAATCCCCGGAAGAGTGACGGGGAGAGGGAGTGACGGGGGTTGAGGAGGTCCGAGGGCACGTGCTGGCGGACAGCGTTGACGAGCACGAAGATCTCCTTGTTGCACCGCGGGCAGGTGTCCCGGAGAAGGCCTTCGCACCGCAGGGGATCGCAGGCAATGGACGGGCCGTATCGTTCGACCATCGACTTGAGGATACGGGCGGGCTGCTCGTTCATGAGTTCACCGGGGTCTCAGGAGCCGTGATTGTCAGCGTCACCCCGTCGATGATGAGCGTTGTCCCGGGATTCAGCGGGACCGCCCGGCCGGGAGGGACGATCGTCTTGTTCCCGTCCGGGAAGACCGCATGCCAGGGCGTTGATGACTGGTTGCGGATCCCGAAAGCCCCGGGAATGGACGGGTGCGGGACAACGGTGCCGACAATGGATGACCCGTCATCATTGGCCGGAGAGAGCGAGATATGCCTCCGCCGGATCGTGGTCCCGGAGGAGAGAGCAAGGGTAGTATCCCCGACCGGGCGCTCGATCCGCAGCAGCGGGGGAGAGATGAGCGGTGCATGGCAATGCCAGCAGGCCTGGGTCCGGCCATCCGTGCGGGCGAAATTTTCGGCCCGGCACTTGGGGCACCTGACAAGCCGGTCCTTGATGGATGAGAAGATGTTCTGCCACTCCCCCTCGGTCACCCGGCGGCCGGGATCCCGCAGGCCATCCGTGAACACCCGGATGAACGTGTCCCTGAGTTCCTGCGGGCAGTACTCCCAGCGTTCGCGTGCGGTTGCATAGTCCGGGTCAGGGGGGAGCCGATTTGCCGGGTTGTCCGGGTCGAAGACAAAGACCGGCGACTCGCCGTACACTTTCTTCTTTGCCGGGATGTCCCAGCAGTGGAAGCCGTACTCCATCTCCCCATGGAACGGGTGGTGCCAGACCCAGAGGTAAAAGAGGAGGACGGCAAGCGAGTGCAGGTCGGTCTGGGTCGACGGGTCGGCGCTGTCCCGGATGATCTCCGGTGCCATGTACTCCATCGTGCCCCAGACCTGGCAGCGGGACTGGCGGTTCACGCCGACATTGTCGTTGTCACAGATCAGGATATCGCCGGTATGCGGGTCGAACATCAGGTTGCCGGCAGAGATGTCCCGGTAACAATGGCCGGAGAGGTGGAGGGCCCGGTAGCTGTTTGCGAGCTGGTAGGAGATCTCGCAGAGCGACGAGAAATTGGGCACGGGCTTGACGTGCGCCCATACCTCCCCAAGCTCGGCATAGCGCTGCGTGTCGATCCGCATCATCAGGTACCCGAATTGTTCGGAACCCTCGCGGGTCACGAGGTCGAGCGGCCAGACAAACCTCCTGCCGGCAGCGCCATAGGGTGGGCCGGTCCGGACAAGGTACAGGATGGCTGCCCGCTGTTCGGGCGTGGCCTGCTCGGCCTTGTACCACTTGACCGCCTGGTACACCTGAGGCCCTTCGACAAGGTAGACCTCGCCCTGCGTCCCCTCGCCGAGTTTCCGGATCACGTGGTATTCCGTGCCGGTGAGTTCCGCCTTCACGCGCTCGCCAATCGCAAGGGGCATTACCATCCCTCCGTTGATAACACGTCGTCCTCACCGGTTCCGTTTTGTCCCGGCTGCGGTTTATCTTCTCCCTCGACCGGGTTGATACTGACAAAGACCAGCGTCATGTCGTCCCCGCTCGCCAGTTCCGAGTACCGGTCGAGCCAGCCCTTCATGGACCAGGCAACACTCTCGATACCGAACTCGTTCACCCGGTCCACGAGACTCTTCACAAACTTCAGGAACTCCGGGCCTTCGGAGCCGTCAAACGAGTCCGAGACACCATCGGTTGCGGCGATGAGAAAACCCCCGGCCCCGCGGTCGAGCGTGGCCGTGCGCCAGAGGAGATGGGCATCCCGGGACGAGAGCGACTGGGTCTCCATTCCCATGAGCTGGGTGTCGCAGGGGATCGGGCACTCCACCGTGCCATCGGGCCGGACAAGGACAACGTCGCCGTCCCCGATCTGCCCGATCAGGATCGTGTCGCCAACAATGAGTGCCGCGATCAGGGTGGAGCCGTACCGCGTGTAACCATTATTCCCGGCATTGCCCGCAGGGGAGAGCGTGATCTCCCGCTGCCCGACATCGACCTGCACGTAATCCCGCCAGCGGCGCGTCACCCTGCGGGGAAAATCGGCCCTGAACTCGGACCGCAGGATATGCCGGGGGATCGTGTGCATATGCATCCGGTGAAACCCGATCAGTTCGTCCACGGCAGCCTGCACGGCGAGTGCCGAACCGGTCCGGCTCTGGTCATGGCGCGGGTCACCATGGCCGTCGGCAATGGCAATCGCAATGCAGGGAATGGCACCGGACGACCCGCTCCAGACGGCAAACGCATCCTCGCAGGGGCGGGAGGACCGGATATGGGATGCCCCGGTCCGGCTGCAGCCAAAGGCCCAGCCAAGAGCAGGGTCGCATGCCGAGAGGAACGGGCGGGGGGGGTCCATGTTCACTTATCTAAAATAATTCGGTATTGGAGGTAATCATCGGCGGGGGAGATTCGAGCGCGACATTCGAGATGTCGTCAATGCTCCCGGTACTCCGGCTCCGGCCGCGGGACGAGGCCACCGATGCAGAGACCGAAGCCCACTTGATGTACGAGACCAGTTCTTCGGGAGAGTGGGCCTTGAGGAGGCCGATCTGGTCCTGGTTGACAAATTTCAGGAGTTCCGGTTCATTATAATCCGATTCGTCGCCGATCGCAATGGCGAGCCGGACAGCCTTTACACCCCACGGGATCTTAGCCAGTTCGGCAATTGCATTGTCGTATTCCTCGCTGGGGTCGGTACAGAACCCGTCGGAGACGAGGATGCAGACCGGGGGAAGCCCTCGCCGGGGCATGCGCTCGATCGAGAGCTCGTCGGCAAGCAGCCGGAGCGCTTTCCCCGTTGCGGTCAGTCCCGAGGTCTCGAGTTCCGGCCAGGTGAATTCTGCCACCGGCACCGGGTCGGGACCGACGTGCCATGCCGCATCATCGGAGAACCTGATCGCCCGCATAAAGATCTCTACTTCCGGATAGGCCGCGACAGCTTTCTGGACTTCAGGAATTGCTTCGCGGATCGCCTGGTTCAGGGTCGCGATCTTCTTTCCCCGCATGGAGTCGGAACAATCGGCTATCCAGAAAAAGTGCAGTTTCTTGCGGACTACCTGGCCGTCAGGAATCGGAACAGTATCTTCTATGGTATGACCCCCTTTGCCATATCATTCATTCTGACAGATAACCATATAAGTTCACCGTTTTCCGGGCAATTCCGTGCAGATAGAGCGCATGTGCAAGGCCGATTGCAAAAAACGCAGCAAATGGGAATAGAAAAAAAGGAATAAAAATCAGTTTTGTTGAAATTATTCGTGTTGCGTACTCAGCTCAGTGGAATTTATGAGTGTGACCCCCTCTCTCCCCCAAAGGGGGAGGCAGCCCAAGGGGGCAAGCCCCCTTGACCCCTATTTTTGAAAAAAACATATAGATTCTCGTAAGGTCGTGCTCCACGGGGCGAGCCCCGATGAGGCGGCGAGCGCCCGTGGCTCCATCCTAATTCAAATTCTTACTTTTTGCAGCGTTTCTACAGAGCAAAAAAAACCTAGAACTTCTTGACGGCCTGTACGAGCTTCCCGACCGACTCCTGTGCATCGCCATAGAGCATCCGGGTGTTGTCCCGGTAGAACAGGTCGTTCTCGATCCCGGAGAACCCTTTTCCCTGTCCGCGCTTGAGGACGATCACGTTCTTTGCCTGGTCAACATCGAGGATCGGCATACCAAAGAGCGGGCTGCCCTGACGGTGTGCTGCCGGGTTGACGACATCGTTTGCGCCGATCACAAGGACAACATCCGTGCTCGGGAACTCCGGGTTGATCTCGTCCCGGTCGAAGAGGTGGTCGTAGGAGACTCCCGCCTCGGCGAGAAGGACATTCATGTGCCCGGGCATCCGCCCGGCAACCGGGTGGATGGCGAACTTTACCTGGACGTTCTTGCTCTCGAGCAGGTCGGTCAGTTCCTTGACCTTCTGCTGGGCCTGGGCAACTGCCATGCCATAACCGGGGGCAACGACCACGGTGTTCGCGTACGCGAGCAGGACCGCGACGTCATCGGTCTCGATCGACTTCATGCTGCCCTGGATCTCGACGTTCTCTTCCGTTGCGCCGAATGCCCCGAAGAAGACGTTCGTGATCGAACGGTTCATTGCCTTTGCCATGTTGAGCGTGAGCAGCGTACCTGCGGCGCCAACGATGATACCCGCGACCACCATCGCATAGTTGGGGGTTGCAAACGAGAACCCGTCAAGCGCAACCGCAAGGCCGGTGAAGGCGTTGTACATCGAGATCACGACCGGCATGTCGGCCCCGCCGATCGGGAGGGTCATGAGGAGCCCGAACCCGAGCGAGAGGACGAAGAACAGCGGGAGATATACGGAGATGGAGAGCGGGAGCCAGGCCGGCTGCACGATGACGAGAATACCGGAGATGATGGCGAGGACCAGTACCGCCATGTTGATGACCTGCTGGCCGGGGAAGGTGATCGGCCGTGGGCGCATCCAGCCCTGGAGTTTCATGAATGCGATGATGCTCCCCGTGAATGAGATGGCACCGATGAGGCCGCCAATGACCGCAAGGGAACCGGTGGCGGCATGGGTTGTGCCAAGGAGTGCGACGGCCGAGATCCCGGCTGCCGCGCCGCCGCCCATCCCATTGTAAAGCGCGATCATCTGGGGCATGTCGGTCATCGCAACGCGCTTTGCCGCGAGGTAACCGAACCCGCCGCCGATTACGATCGCGATGGCGATCAGGGCAAGGTTGGTGAGGCCGGGGGTGAAGAACGTTGCGAGCGTCGCGATCAACATTGCAGCGCCGGCCCAGACGATCCCGCTCCGGGCAGTGAGCGGGTGGCTCATCCGCTGCATGCCGATGATGAAGAAGAAGACCGTCACGATGTAGACCGGATCGATCAGCCACGAGAGGTCGGTCATTTCAGGCCTCCTTGCCGGGCTTCTTTCCGCTGCGGTCGAACATCTGGAGGATACGCTCCGTGACAACGTAACCTCCGGTCACGTTCGCCGCACCGAGAATGACCGCCACAAAACCGATGGCCTGTTCGAGAGGCGTTGTCGCGAGGCCGAGCGCGACCATTGCACCGACGAGCACGATACCGTGGATGAAGTTCGAGCCGCTCATCAGCGGCGTGTGAAGGATCGCGGGGACCCGGCTGATGACGACATAGCCGGTAAACGCGGCCAGCATCACGATGTAGACAGCAGTCCAGAGCATGGTTGTATCGGTCATGGTTTTCCCCCGGTGATGAGATCGAGCGTTGGTTTATGACGCACCTCTCCCGCGTGGACAAGGAGGCTTGCGACCAGGATCTCATCGGTGAATTCCGTAACAAGGGCTCCATCCTTGTCAACGAGGAGCGACAGGAACGACTGGAGGTTCTTTGCGTACATCTGGCTCGTGTGGAACGGGATCCGGGCCGGGAGGTTCTGCGGCCCGATGATCAGGACGCCGTGCTCCCGGATGGTCTTGCCGGCCCGGGTCAGCTCGCAGTTGCCACCCGATTCGGCAGCCATGTCAATGATGACGGCACCCGGCCGCATCGTTGCGACCGTCTCTTTGGTTACAAGGACAGGGGCCTTCCGCCCCGGGATCGCGGCGGTCGTGATGACAATGTCCGCCCGTGCAACGGCGGCGGAGACCATCTGCTGCTCCTGCGCCTTCTCTTCAGGAGTGAGCTCGCGGGCATAGCCGCCCTGGCCTTCGGCATTGATCTCGAGTTCGAGGAACCTGGCACCGAGGCTCCGGACCTGTTCGCCGGCTGCGCGCCGGACATCGTAGGCCTCGACAAGGGCGCCAAGCCGCTTTGCCGTTGCAATTGCCATGAGACCGGCAACACCGGCACCAAGGATGAGGACGGTTGCCGGCCTGATCGTACCGGCGGCAGTTGTCAGCATCGGGAGGAACTTCGGGCAGTTGTCGGCACCCATAACGGCTGCCACGTACCCGCCGGCAGTTGCCTGCGAGCTAAGTGCATCCATGCTCTGGGCGCGGGTGATCCGCGGTACGAGTTCGAGAGCGAACGCGGTGATCTTCCGGTCGCGCATCCGGGCGATCGCCTCAAGGTTGTTTGCGGGGTTCATGAACCCGATGACGATCGTGCCCTCGGCAAGCTGATCGACATCGGCAACGGTAGGGGGCTGGACCCGGAGGACGATCCGGGCGCCGTCCAGCAGCTCTTTTCGGCCGGACGCGATGGTTGCACCGGCTGCCCTGAAGAGATCGTCGGGATAGTATGCGCCCGTTCCCGCATCATGCTCGACACGGACAGTATAGCCGGACTTCGTGAACTTCTGGACAACTTCCGGCACAGACGCCACGCGCTGTTCACCCGGGGCCTGTTCCTTTGGAACGGCAATCACGATTGGCGTGGCTGCCGGGCCGTTCGGACCGGCCGGAATCGTATTGGTTACATCCTGTGCATTGACGGGGGAGCTCACAATTCCCACCGTCCCTGTCCGGCTCTTTCGCTATGGAACAACCTGTTCACTCCATCGATGATCTGCAATGTATCGTATAGATTGGAACTATAGCTTCTTTATTTTACGCACACGGACGGCAACACCGCGGCGCGAACGCAGCATCTCTCCGGCCGGTAGGGCTGCACGGCCGGTTGCGATGGCCCGCTTACCCACCACCAGGACCTCGTCGCCGTCCCGGATCGCGGGGTCTGCCCCGGTCACGCCGGGGACGAGCACGTCGCCTTCCGGTACGAAATCATCAATGGTTACGCGGTACCCTTCAGCGATCATGGCCCAGCCATCGAACGTGGGGCGGAGGAGACCGGTACCGGTGTCGAGCGAGAAGAACTGGGTATTGCCTTTGCTCCAGAACAACTCGAGGTTACGGCCGCGTGGCATCATTCCTTTTGTGTCTATGTCGACACCAAACTGGCAGGAGAGCATGCCATGCAACCGGTCATCCTTGATCTTGCGCTCACCGGCAAGGCTCGCGTCCAGCGCGTTTAATGCTGCGGGACCTGCCGGGTTCTCCGTGCAGGAATATTCAAGCGTGATGCCGCAGAGCTCGGCGGCCTGGCGGGCAACGGTGAGTGCGCCACCTTCGAGATGCGCGATGATCCGGCGGTAATGGTGGCGCGAGAAGTACCGTGCAAGGATGCCGGAGATGACCGCACATTCCTCAGCATCCCAGTACCCGGTCACCGGGACATCGTAATGGCCTGCGGGGTACACACATTCGAGCTCGCGGGGGACGAGGCCGAGCGGGGAGGTGACGATCAGCTCGTGGGCACGGCCGCCAATTGCTACCTGGAACCGCCGGTGGCTCTGCGAGAGCGAGTAGGGCTTCCTTGCCGAACAGGGAAGGAGAACCGCGACATCACACCGGGGCGGGATGTAGCGCGTCAGGAGCCGTTCGGCGAACCGCTGCACCTCGGCCCGCTGCATGGACTCGCCGGAGTTTGCCCGCATGACACCGCTCCGGGCCACAGGCAGAACCGCTTCCATGAATGAATAATGGCGGTCGAGGTGGCGAAGGATCGCGACCTGGTTTGCATCCATCCGGCAGCGGGACTCAACCAGTTCCCGGAGCTGTGCCTGCTGGATGAAGCGGGTGACGAGCGCAATCTCGTGCCGGAGCGCTTCGCGGTTGTGCCCCAGCAGGTCCCCGGCTTTGCACCCGGGACAGGTGCAGATACCGGCTTCCATGGCATCCGCCGGGAAATCCCCCTCGGGCGTGCAGAACCGGCCCTGTGCTGACCTGAGGTCCACCGCGGTGTAATCGAAGAGTTCGAAGCCGGAATAACAGAGAATTGCGACCGTTGACGGCAGGGCTGATGCGGGAGCATACCACGCGGTGTCGGCGGGTGTCTTCTCCTTGAGACCGACAAGCCAGTCCACATAATTACGGGGGTTGGCAAACGCGGTGTGCCAGTTTGCGGCCATGACACAGTCGCCGCTCTCCGCGGCATTCTCCCGCTGGGGATGGATGATGACCGGGGCGTCCGTAATTACCGGGGGAAATTCCTGTACCAGTTTTGCAGGAGCAGACAGGGGGATATTGATCGACGGGGACTCCGCCAGGGCAGGGAACAGGACATCGGTCTCGGCTGCCGCAGGAAGCTTCACGATCGCGGTGCCGGTCTCAAGCACGCCGGTCCGGGCAAGCCCGTCCCGTTTCCGGATATCAAATCTCGTCATCTGCGGTCTCCATGTCCCCGAGTTCCTGCTGCACGAACGCAGCCCATGCCGGGCCGCACGCGATCACAATCCTGCTCCCCGGGTGGCTGTCGGCAAGGGCCCGTATGCCCCGGCATCCCTGCCGGACCATCGCATCGTCCCATTCCGGGAGCTCGCACGGGCCGATGGGGAAGGTCTCCCTCAGTTCCTGAGGGTACGGCCCGAACGGGGGCTTGAAGGAGAGCGTGTCGTCGTATCCTTCCCGCACCCTGCCATCGATCAGGATGAGGACATTCTTCTTAAGCGGGAGCCGGGCAAGCTGCTGCTGGTATCGCAGGACCTCAGTGCGCCGGCAGCTCTCATCGCCGCGGTAAAAGAACCGGCGTTTCGAGGCCCGGTCATGCTCCGCGATGACCGGGGCATGGTCAAGGAGCGCCCGGTACCCGGAGAGGAGCTGCGGGTGGCCGCGGCACCGCTCGTCCACCAGTTCCCAGAGCGTACCGTCAACGATTGCCTGCCGGACCCGTGAGATCTCGGCGAGTGTTACGTACAGGTTGTGGAGCGCGAGCAGGCGTTCGCGGTCGGGGGCGGCCCTGAGTTCTTCAGCCGTGTGCGACCGGCAGACACTGCAGGCACAGGGGAGGTCCGCAAGTTCCTCGATCCGGTAACTGCCGTGGGAGGTGAGGTACCGCCCGTCCTTTGCATAGAGGGCATAGGCAGCCGAGTCGAACAGGTCGCAACCCATCGCCGTTGCAAGTGCGAACATCGATGGGTGGCCGGCACCGAACAGGTGCACGCAGGCCGAGGGGGAGAGGGTCCGTTTTGCGGCCATCACAACCTTGACGAGCTCGCGGTACCGGTAGGACTCCATGAGGGGGACAACCGCACCGATGGGGCAGAACGAGAAGCCGAGTCCGGTCACTTTCCGTCCCGATAACTCGCGGAGGTCTTCGAAACTCCCGCCCTGTACCGGCCCGGCGATCGGTGCATCGCTGCCAAAAACTTCCTTTGCCTCGGCGAGCCGTTCGAGCGTGATCGCGAGTTCGCGTTCGGTGGTCTCGCGGTCCGCGGCGGGAGAGGTGGGGATATCGAGGGGTACCCAGATGTCACTGCCGATATCGCGCTGGAAGGAGAGCGTCTCCGTGTTGGTGATGGAGACCTGCCCGTACACCGAAAGCTGGAACGAACCGGAGTCGGTCATGATCACCCCGTCAAAATCGAGTACCTTGTGCAGCCCCTCGTCAAGGGCACGGGCCCGGAACTGCCTGCTCTGCGAGAAGATGTAGGCATTGGTGATGAGCGCCTCGACACCCATCTCCTGCATCTCCTTTGGCGAGACGAGCTGGAGGTGGGGGTTGATGACCGGCAGCAGGGCCGGCGTCTTTACGATTTTCTTCCCGACCGCCAGTTTCCCGCAGCGCCCCGCGCAGTCGCTGTACAGACTTTCAAATGCAATAGCCATTCCGCACCGTGATGTCGCTTTATATGGGCTCTCTTCAGGTTAAACGGTTGCCCTCACTTTTTTTCCGAGAAGATCTGCCCTTCAAAGGTGAGGATCTCAACTGTGGGGTAGGTCCAGCACCGGTTGGGGAGGCCGGCCTTCATGCAGGTATGGTCGAGGAAGGTGGTGGCGTCCCAGCCGTACTCGGTGGCCACCTGGGGGAGGAGGAGCCCGCTCGTCCCCATGCCGCGCGCGATGAGCCCGTGCCTGCCGACAATGACGTTGCCGGGACGTTCCGGGGGGTCGCCTTTCAGGGGTTCAGGTACAGTAAGGATCGTGACCTCGACGGTGATCTCCTCCAGTTCCTCCTTCCGCACCGGGGGAAACCGGGGGTCCTCACGCGCAGCTGCTCCTGCGGCATGTTCAATTGCCTTCCCAAGCGGCATCACGGGATACGGGAGCCCGATGCACCCGCGGAGCTCGCCTTTTATATTGAGGGTGACAAAAACGCCGCGCTTTTCATTGAAAACGGGAGTGAGTTTCAGCGCAGGTTTGGGTTTTTTCGCGCAGACATATTCAATGGCGCCGCGTGCGGAGCGGAGCGCCATCTGACCCTCTTCCGGAGTGAGCAATTCCATGGCTGTTCCCTTTCCTGTGACTGTCTATAGTGCATCTTGGATAACAATCTATCGAACCGGGCGGACTGCCCTGCGGGCAACTGCGGATTCCAGAACAGAGAGGTACGGTCGCTGCGCTTATCTCTTCTGCCGGCCCATAGATAAACGAGAGGGAGAGAGCGGCCGACGGTAACTTAAGTGTTGCTGAGGAAAGTCCCCCCACCCACCGGGCACGCAGCCGTACGCAAGTACGGGTGGCGAGAGTCACGGCAATGGCACAGAAACGACACGGCCTGCCAACAGTGATGAAGCGGTTGAGCCGGAAACGGCGAGAAACACAATGTGCGAGTAACCCGCTGAACGTTTACGGGCAGGATACGGTGAAACGGCGAATCCCTGCGGGTGCAAGTCAGAACAGGACCATGGAGCGCTCGGTATCCGTCCGGGTATGACGCAGAGCTGAATGCCGCTAAAACAAAAGGAGGCTTACTCCTCCCACTCGCTTTCTTCTGGCAATTTTCGTTAGTTTTAGTCTTCCTGACAGCAGGTTTTTTCCTTTTCATAAAGGAGTGCATGGAATTCTCTGGACCCGGCTTCAATACAGCAAGCTATTAAATCAGGATTTTCAGAGTACGTGTAGAGGGAGTAAATCGTGGATCATCGTTCTTATTCATGGAAGTCTGCATGCCGGTATCTTATCATCATTGCCTGCATTGCCGTACTGGTCATACCCGTTTCAGCGGTCACCCTGACGCCCGGCTCTTCAACAGCCGGTTCTGCCACCATCTCGAAAGGGGACCCCGTGTACATCCAGGGTGTCGCAACCGGCCACCCCCGCAACGGCCTCCAGGTATGGGAGATCGGTTACAATACCGTGAAAGTATCAACAATCTCTGTCAACGATGATAACACCTATTCGTACGAACTGAAGTCAGCCGATACGCAGAGCCTCGCATCCGGCCAGTACGTCGTGATTGTCCAGCACCCGATGATGAACGGGGAGTTTGACATTATCTATTCCTCCGATACCGGGCAGGTCATCAACCGCCAGATGAATGGCGGGACAGCGATATTCCAGCTGACCCGGAGCGGGAGTCTCCAGAGCACCGATGCTGCATCCGCACTCATGAAGGCGATTAACAGCCAGAACATCGATGATACGTTTGCCTCGTCCTCGTTTTACGTCAGCCAGCCGGATGCACTTATCCATCCCGTTGGCGACCATGTAGTCGGGGATAAATTCACCATCACCGGCTCCACCAACCTCGCCGTTGGCGATAAGCTCCAGGTGGATGTCTATTCATCATCCTTTGCACCGACCAAGAAGAGCGAGAGCGGGGAATATTCGGGTGCCAGCGGCGTAGTGGAGGTGATGCCCGGCAGCGATGGGCGCAACCAGTGGTCGTTTGACATCGATGCATCGACGTTCAGGCCGGATGAGTATATCGTGACGGTCGCAGCCATTATCCAGGATGTCCGGGGTTCATCGACATTCAATATCCTCCCGTCAGTCCCTGCAACAACGCAGGTCGCCGAGACCGCCATGACAACGGGAACGGTTGCTCAACCAACACCTGCATCAGCAATCGCGACCACCCCAACGCAGGTACCGACAACCCTGCATTCTGCCCTGCCACTCTGGGTCAGCGCAGCTGCGGTATTAGGGATAATAATTGTATTGAACAAAAGAAAGAACTGACCCGCTCCTACCAGTTGAGGAACAGGGTCTTGGTCCGGGAATAACTGTCAAGAGCGTGGATCCCGTTCTCCCTGCCGATCCCGCTCTCGTTCATCCCGCCGAAGGGGATTTCCGGCGGGACAGTGAGGTGGCGGTTCACCCATACGATCCCGGCATTGATCTCATCGAATGCCCGTTTTGCGGTATGCAGCCGTGTGGTCCAGACTGAGGCCCCGAGGCCATAGCGGGTACGGTTTGCCTCACGGATTGCCGTATCGAGGTCCGGGACCGGCATCACCGGCAGGACCGGACCGAACACCTCTTCGTTCATAAGCCGGCCAGCCGGGGCCACATCGGCAACAAGGGTCGGCCGGTAGAAGAGACCGCGGTCACAGGGCGCATCGTCCAACCGGCATCCCCCGGTAAGGATCGTCCCTTCCCCGCCATCCCGTGTCGCATCAACCAGCTGCGATATGCGTTCGCGCTGGGCGAAACTGTTCAGGGGGCCCATATCGATACCGGCATCAAGGCCGTTGCCGATCTTCAGTTCTTCGATCCGGCGTTTCAGTTTCTGCGTGAACACCGCAGCAATGGCATCGTGGACGAACAACCGCTTAACCGCCGTGCAGGTCTGCCCCGCATTATAGAACCGGCCCCGGAGCGCCCCAACGACTGCCTTGTCGATATCCGCGTCGTCCATTACGATCATCGGGTCCGAGCCCCCGAGTTCGAGCGTCAGCTGCTTGAGATGAGTCGTCGACAGTTCCCGGATCCTCCGGCCTGTTGCACAGTTCCCGGTAAAGGAGATCTTGCGGATCTGCGGGTGGCGGACAAGGGATTCACCAACAACTTCCCCGGGCCCTGTTACGATATTGAGGACCCCGGCCGGAAGGCCGGATGCCTCAAGGATCTGTCCAAGCCGGATATTTGTCAGGGGTGTTGTTGAAGCCGGTTTGAGGACCATCGTGTTGCCAGCGAGCAAAGCAGGCCCGACCTTCCAGCCCATGATGAGCACCGGCATATTCCAGGGGATGATCGCCCCGCAGATCCCCAGCGGCTCATGCGAAACAAGTGCATCGCCGGAAGTGCCGAGACGGATGAGGTCCCCCGGCCGGGAGGCAGATATCCCGGCATAAAATTCAAGAATATTGGCATATCCCCTGACCTCATCGATGGATTCCCGGAGGGGCTTTCCCTGCTCCATCGTCAGGAGCCGGGCAAGGTCCTTGTGCTGCTCCCGCACCTCCTCTGCCGCATGGAACAGGATGTTACCCCGGTCACGTATCATCTTCTTCTTCCAGCCTGCGGATGCAGCTTCCGCAGCATCCACGGCCCGCCCTACATCATCGGATGAACCGGAGGGTACGCGATCGATCTGCTCACCCGTTGCCGGGTTCGTCACAGCGATCCATGTATCGTCCAGGGAGGCAACATCGGCGCCCCCGATCCTCATCAGCATACTCTGCCTCCTGTCATCGTATCATCCTGCCAGTATAATTCCCCGGAGGGTGTGAAATGCTCCCTGTCACAGGGTAGAATCTATTCCGGTTTACTATTCGGTAATACCTTACAAAATCCCTTCCATCGGTATTCAGGGACGGGCACGGCCGCACCCGCACTGGACTGCTGCATTTGCCACCGCTGATGCAACGGCTTTCGTCACGTCCTTGTCAAGGATATTGGGAAGGATCCGTTCGCGGTGGGGTCTGGGGACACAGCCGGCGATTGCATGTGCAGCGGCAATCTTCATCTCATCAGTGATCCGCGTGGCGCGTGCATCGAGTGCCCCCCGGAATATCCCCGGGAATGCGAGCACGTTGTTGATCTGGTTGGGTAAATCGCTCCGTCCCGTGCCAACAACCGCAGCGCCGGCATGCTTTACTTTATCCGGCATAATCTCAGGTACCGGGTTCGCCATGGCAAAGACAATGGCATCCTGGTTCATCGAGCGTATCATCTTCTCCGTGACAATCCCGGGGCCGGACACCCCGATAAAGACATCCGCCCCGCGCATCGCATCCGCAAGGCTGCCGTCAAGGGCGTTTTTATTCGTCTCTTCAGCGATGATGAACTTGTACTTGTTTTTGTAAAGACCGGGCCTGCCCCGGAAGATCGTTCCCTGCGTGTCGCATACAATGATGTCGTTGACCCGGGTACAGACATCCGGGCTGTAGCCGATGCATTTCAGCATGCGGGTGATGGCATAACCGGCTGCTCCCGCCCCGCTGATCACGATGTTGAGATCACCATATTTTTTACCGGTCACTTTGCAGGCATTCAGGATTGCAGCAAGCACAACAACCGCAGTCCCGTGCTGGTCATCGTGCATGACCGGGATCCCGATGTCCTGCAGGGCATCCTCCACCTCGAAACATTTCGGGGCTGCGATATCCTCAAGGTTGATCCCCCCGAAGACCGGTGCAATGTTCCGCACCTTGTCGACAAAATTCGTTTCATAACTCTCAAAGCAGATCGGGAAGGCATCGACCCCGGCAAATTCCTTGAACAGGATCGCCTTCCCTTCCATGACAGGTATGGCCGCATAACCGCCGATGTTGCCGAGCCCGAGCACGGCGGAACCATCCGTGACGATGGCGATGGTGTTGGCTTTCAGCGTGTATTCATAGGCAAGGGCCTTGTCCTTCACGATCTCCCGGCTGACTTCCGCAACACCCGGGGTATAGGCTACCGAGAGATCGTGTTTTGTCTTTAAGGGGACCTTGGACCGGATGCCAAGCTTCCCCTTGTACTTCGCATGCATGGCAAGCGATTCCTGGTAGATCTCGTTGCTTGCAGATGAGAATGCCATCCGGTTTCCTCTCAGTACGTGTGAGGGATGGGGCAGGCAATGAAGATAGTGGTTGAAACCCGGCCGATACTTATTGTAACAGGAGAAGGAACCTGTCAAGATTATTTCACGATCCATTGCCCACATAAAGGTAAATTTAATACATGTATGGACAGATGTATACATTAAGGTATACAAAAGTCATTACGCGGCGAACAATAACCGCATTCCCCCTGGTACCTGAACATTATGGTTGTGAACCACATGAAGTCAAAAGACATTGCTATTGTCGGAATCCTGCTCGCTATCGGTGCCATCCTCCGGTACTTCCTTGCGATGCTCCACACGCCCTTAACACCGAACATGATCATCGCATTCTATTGTCTTGCGATCATCCTGATCCGGCCAAAGATCCTTGAAGCACTCGGTATCGGCCTTGTTGCCGGTGTCCTCTCGATGCTGATCTCCAGCTCGATGTTCCCACCGGCAAATATCATCAGCGAGCCGATCGGTGCCCTGGTCTGTTTCGTCCTCTATGCGGCACTCCGCGAGCGGACCAAGATTGCTCCTTCCATAACCACCTTTGTCGCAACACTGGCGAGCGGGTTTTCGTTTGCCGCGATCGCGATCATCGCCATCGGCGCGACCTACCTGGCCAAGTACAATGGCGACATGATGGCATTCGTTGCTGTCTTTGTCCCGATCGTTGTCATAACGGCAGTTTTTAATGCAATCGTTGTCCAGTTCCTCTACATCCCTTCCAGCAGGGTGCTTCTTAGAGGACAGGAATGATCGAACTCACTGACGTCAGTTACACATACCCTCACACGGTGCAGCCGGCCCTGCACCGCGTGTCACTTTCTTTGAAAAAAGGCCGGTGTGTGATGGTCACCGGCCCTTCAGGAGCCGGGAAGACTTCGCTCTGCCTTGCAGCATCCGGGATCCTGTACCATGAGTATGGCGGAAAGAAAGAAGGGACCGTAATCGTTGACAAAAAGAACGTATCGGAATACAAATCCCTCTCCGATCTTGCCCAGAACGTAGGGGTTGTCTTTGACGATGCCGAAGCCCAGATGATCTTTACCACCGTTGAGGAAGAACTTTTATCAGCGCTTGAACATCGCGGGCTTTCCGCTGAAGTTATCGAAGAGCGTCTCGACGGGATCATCAGGACAACCTATCTCGACGAGATCCGGGACCGGTCGCCGCACCATCTTTCCGGCGGCCAGAAACAGAGAGTCGCCCTTGCCGCAACACTGGCCCTGGGAAACGATATCCTCATTCTTGATGAGCCGACATCCGAACTTGACGAGCATGCCACACAACGGATTGCAGAGATCCTTGCAGAGCTCAAAAACCAGGGAAAGACGATCCTGCTGGTGGAGCACAAGTACCACCATTTCCGGGATATGGTCGACACGCTCGTCATCCTGGAAAACGGTGCCATTACTGCATCCGGCAACCCGGTCACGGTCCTGGAGGATACACGTATCCGGGGCATGATCTTTCCTGATTTCTCAACCATCCGGAAGGCCGTACCGAAACCTTCGGGGAGCGATCCGGTTATTTCCGTGCAAAATCTCTCCCATTCCTATGGTGATGTACCTGCACTGTCCGGGATCAACCTTACCATCCACCGGGGGGAATTTGTCGCCATCGTGGGGGAGAACGGTTCGGGAAAGACAACACTTGTCAAGCACTTCAACCAGCTCCTTTCCCCAACGGGCGGCGATGTGATCATCAACGGGAGGAATACCAAGGAGTGCAGCATTGCCGATCTCGCGCATCATGTCGGCCTTGTCTTCCAGAACCCGGACCACATGTTCTTTGCCGATACCGTGCTAGAAGAGATCGCGTACGGGGTGAAAAACCTCGATATCGGGAACGGTGACGCAGTCATCGATGCAGCGCTCCGGGATGCCGGTCTTTCTGAAATGGCCGGGCTGTACCCGCGGTGGCTTTCACGGGGGGAGCGGCAGCGACTTGCCATTGCCTGTGTTGTTGCCATGCAGCCGGGTATCATCGTGCTTGATGAGCCGACAACAGGACTTGACGGGTACGAAGCACGTATGGTCATCGACATGCTGAAAAACCTCCAGGAGAAGGGCCACACGATCATCATCATCACCCACAACCGGGAGATCGCAGAACATTGCGCCGACCGCATCATCGTGATGGAGAACGGGCGTATTATTACCGATTCGGAAGGTGCATGACAATGGCAGAGATCCTCCAGTACGTCCACAAGGATGCATTCCTGCACCGGCTCCATCCCTATACCAAGATCTTTTTCATTATCCTCGTTACTGTTATGGCCATCATTGCCACCGATATTCCGTTCCTCATCCTCATGGTAATCGCCCTGCTTGCTTTTGCGGCATACGGCAATGTGCTCTCGGAATCGCTTAACCAGCTGAAGTTGATCCTCGTCATGAGTGTGATCTTCATCCTGATCACGGTCATTACGATGCCCAATGGGGAAACAATCGGATATGTCATCCCGCAGGGTGTTCCGTTGGTCGGCGGCTTAATCCCAATCACCGTTGGAGGACTCATGATAGGCGTCGTCCTCACACTTCGTTTCATGATCCTCATCTTCGCCTTCCAGCTCTTCCTGATATCAACGCAGCCACGGGACATCGTCCACGCAATGGAGAAGATCCGGGTCCCGATTGATTATATCCTGATGTTCATCATTGCGCTCCGGTTTATCCCGACCCTCCAGATCGAGGGGCAGCGCATCCACGAGGCACAACTGGCACGCGGCTTTAACCCGGGGACCGGAGTACTGGGGAAGGTCCGGAGCGTTTCCCCCATCGTCATCCCTCTGGTATCCAACGCATTGCTCCGCTCTAATGTACTCGGGCTGACCATTGACATGCGGGGATACCGGACGGGTAAGAGAACCCACGTCCGCGAACGGGTCTTTGAGAAGCGGGATTATGCGGTGATGACCGTGATGGTCGTTGCCGGGTGCGGGTTCGTTGCGCTCGTTCTGGCCCGGATGGTTTGAAAAGGTCCGGAAATTTTTTCCGGAAGGTATCAGTTTTTTTCTGTACAGATTCTCTAAATTCTTTTGCCGGTTACATTTTGTTTGGAATGTTCCAGCCGCTGAAATATTTGGAAATTTTTTTCGGTTATGAAAATATTTCCGGAACTTCCGGATTAAAAAAATATTGTTTGCAGATTTTTTGCCGGTTACAAATTTTTTTGGCTCTGTAGAAAACCTATGTGGGATAGTGTCAGATAGGGATGGGGCCACGGGCGCTCGGGGTCTGCCGACCCTCGCCCCGTGGAACTTAGCGTATACGAGCCTTGAAAAAAATTGAAATCGGGGGGTCAAGGGAAGGGGGCTTGCCCCCTTGGGTTGCCTCGAAGAATCCATACGGATTCTTCTCATCCTCATGGTCCTGAAGGACCATTCGGACTCCCCCTCTGGGGAGCCTGCGGTTTCCAAAGGGAAGCGGAGGCTTGAGAAGAACCGCAGTTCTTCGATATGAGAGAGGGGGGCACACTCGTAATTCCACTGAGTGTAGTGTGAGAAGGATTTCTACAGGGCAATTTTTTTTAGAGCTTTCCGGGACGCGGGGATTTTATGCATTATTTGCCTGAATGTTTCCAGGATACCGCAGGGGTAGCCTCCTGAAAACTCCTCCGTCGGTGAACACTCCCCATTGGGGGATGCCCCAATCCGGGCATTTTACGGGCTCCGATTGACCACTTTTCCCGGTCCGGATGCCAAAAATGGGGAAATAACCACCGGAATTTACCTGTTTTTTGCCTGTTTTACGTCGGAGAAATGACCTGCGTTTTTAGCCGTGTCCGGTTGGCCGATCGGGTGCCCGGATGAGGTTTTGGACGTCTGGAGGGGGGATCTGATGGCCGGAGGGGCACTATGAGCGTTTAAACGGGGGTGATGGTTTTACGTCGTAGGATTCCGTTTTTTGGGGGGAAAATGTGATGAATAATGGTGGGCGGGTTTGCGGGTCGGGAGCTGAAGGAAATCTTTTCCGGATTGCGATTGATCCGGAAAAAAATTTTTGTTGCGATTGGGATTGCGATGGTAATTTTTTGTCAAAGTTTTATGAAAAATAATTCAGCAGGGTTTTGTTGATTCGGATCTCAATCACGCAGGAAAATTTTTGGCTGGCAAATATTTTTGCGATGCCCCACGCGCAAAAGGTCTGTCGACTTTTCGAAGAACTCTGAAGAATTCTTCTCATGTCTCAACTCTGATGAGTTTCGACATTTGGCTACGCACTTACCTGTTTTCAAACATGATTTAGGATCTTGCCCAGCGAGGTGTCGGCGAGACCCCCGAGCGACCCCCGAAGGGGGTGGGTAAGTTCATAATGATGGAATAATTTGTAAAGATAGTTGATTATCCTTGAATTTTCTGAAAAAAACGCATTTATAAAGAAATAAATATTGGAGATCGCGATTACTTTTCATGGACTTTATCGATGAAATTCGAGCATTTTCAAAGAAAATTCCAGGGCTAACCGAAAAAATTCTTACCGAAGAGGGAACGAAAAACGCTCTTATCATGCCATTTATAAAAATTCTTGGTTATGATGTGTTCAATCCCAATGAAGTAAACCCCGAATATATTGCTGATATTCCTTTGAAAAAAGGAGAGAAGGTAGATTATGCTCTTTTAAAAAATGGGGAGCCTGTTATTCTTATTGAATGCAAATCGATTACTTCCGATTTAAAGAAGGAACATGCAACGCAGTTATATCGCTATTTTACATCGACACCTGCAAAAATTGGTGTTCTGACTAATGGAATTGTGTATCAGTTCTATACCGATTTAGATGCAAAAAATAAAATGGATGTTAAACCGTTTCTTGAAATTGATTTATTAGACATTAAAGAACCTTTAATTGCGGAATTAAAAAAGTTTACAAAACAGGAAATCAATCTCGATGAACTTGAAGATTATGCCTCCAATTTAAAGTATACCCGCGAGATTATCCATATTATTAATAAGGAATTTTCTAATCCATCCGAAGAATTTGTCGTATTTCTCGCGCGGAAAGTATATTCTAAAATGATGACGCAACAGGCAAAAGAAAAATTCACCATAATTACAAAAGAATCTCTCAATCAATTCTTATCAGAGAAGATAAATGAACGGTTAAAAATTGCAATGGAACCTCAGACATCAACACCCCAAAATGATGATAAGGCCCAAACAATTCAAGATGAAGAGACAAATAAAGTTGAAACCACCGAAGAAGAGTATGATGGTTATTATATTATAAGGGCAATCTTAACCGAAGTAATTGACCCATCACTAGTTGTAATGCGCGATTTGCAATCGTATTGTGGAATTTTATACGAAAATAATAATCGGAAGCCAATCTGTCGATTCTATTTTGATGGGAAACAAAAAAAGATCGGTGTTTTCGACAATGAAAAGCGTGAAGAAATAATAATTCCGATTTCGGATTTGAAAGACTTATTCAAATTAGGAGATCATTTTAAAAAAGTCGTAGCTATGTATGCGATAAAATAATTTTAAAAATCCCCTGTTTTTGAAAAGTTTTAATAGTGAAATGGGTTGTCCTGAAAAACGTCGAACGCCCCGGCCCGGAATTTCCCCACCCGATACGATTCTGCCTGCCACGTGAATGATGCTATGGGACTTGTACATTCCATTGAGATCAGACCGTCCGAACGTACGGTTGCGAGACGACACGTGGAAAATTTTCCCGGATATTTTCCAAATAGTCAACGTTTAAATATCCTTCACCCAAACGGAAGCCTGAACATTGTTCAAAAGGATGGTTTTTGTAACATGACAGGATCTGGAAAATCGCCGCTGGGCCGGCTTGTATTGTTCATTATTTGTTTGTCGGTTGCCGGGGCTTTTGTTGCCGGGGTACACTGGTATGCCATAGACCTGCCGTTGCAGGAATCATTGCAGGCACCCTCAAATAGTATCGGGGGCTCTGATGTCAGTGCGTGCATAGCTCAATGCGATGCCCAGGCACAAGAATGCTATCAACGATATGAAACTATCGCGTGTACCGTGCAAAATGGCGTTTGTGTGGATAACTGTTCCGCAGGCGAGTAAGTCCGCGGGGATTTCTTGATATAAATCCCGGCATGCCACGCTGAGCGGGTTCCCCCCTGTGGGTAACGGCCGCCTCCAAGGCTCCCGGCATTACATCCCTTTTTTTATCGCGTCCGGAATTTTTGCTGATGTATCCACTACCTTACCGTGGCACGTCCATACTCTGCATCAATCGTGCAAAGTTCTGCCTGCTCCATTACGGCCGGACCGGATGAACATACGGATTGGAGACGACACATGGAAAATATTTCCGATTATTTTCCAAATAGTCAAGGTTTATAAGCCCTTCACCCGAATCGAAGATTGAACTCTGGTTCGCCAGGATGGTTTTTGTTCCATGTCAGGATCCGTAAAATCGCCGCTGGGCCGGCTTGTATTGTTCATTATTTGTTTGTCGGTTGCCGGGGCTTTTGTTGCCGGGGTGCACTGGTATGCCATAGATCTGCCATTGCAGGAATCATTGCAGGCACCCTCAAACAGTATCGGGGGCTATTACATCGGGCCGTGTCTAGCTCATTGCGAGGTCACGGCACAAGAATGCACTCAAGAAGCTTTCACGTGTACCAGGAACTATGACGTTTGTGTGGAGCGCTGTTTCGCAGTCGGGTAAATCAACGGGGATTTCATGATACCGATCCCGGCATGCCGTGCTGAGCGGGTTCCCGCATGCGGGTAACCCGCCTCCATGGCTCCGTCACTTCCTCCCTTTTTTAAGCATCCGGTTTTTTTACTGTTGTATTCCCAATAACCGGAGCAACCACGATATGGGAATGCACCGATCCGCATTAACAATGCCGGCGTCTTGCCGGGTACAGAAATTTCCGGGATGTTCCCGAGGTTATTCAAAAGTAAGCATGAGCCGGTGCTATCGGTTTTTCAAATGCTGCAGGAAATCCAACCCGAAAAAGATACGCCCCGACCAGATCCTGAACCCGGGTCAAAAGCTCCGGGGGCTTCCAGGATATCCACTACCTTGCCGAGGCACGTTCATACCGGTATCAATCGTGCAAAGTACCCCATTACTAACACCGTGAAGCCCGTAAAACGGTCTCTTCATGAGATGCCCGGTCCGGAATTTCCCCTTACGGTACGATTCTGCCTGCCACGTGAATGATGCTATGGGACTTGTGTATTCCATTGAGATCAGACCGTCCGAACGTACGATCGCGAGACAACACATGGAAAATTTCCCCGGTTATTTTCCAAATAGTCAACGTTTAAATATCCTTCACCCAAACGGAAGCCTGAACATTGTTCAAAAGGATGGTTTTTGTAACATGACAGGATCTGGAAAATCGCCGCTGGGCCGGCTTGTATTGTTCATTATTTGTTTGTCGGTTGCCGGGGCTTTTGTTGCCGGGGTACACTGGTATGCCATAGACCTGCCGTTGCAGGAATCATTGCAGGCACCCTCAAACAGTATCGGGGGCTCCGACGTTTTGGCGTGCATAGCTCAATGCGATGCCCAGGCACAAGAATGCTTTGAACGATATCACAGTAGCGGGTGTACCGTGCAAAATGGTGTTTGTGTGGATAACTGTTCCGCAGGCGAGTAAGTCCGCGGGGATTTCTTGATATAAATCCCGGCATGCCACGCTGAGCGGGTTCCTGCATGCGGGTAACCCGCCTCCATGACTCCGTCATTTCCTCCCTTTTTTAATGATATCCGGATTTTTTGTTGATGTATCCCCACGTACCGGAGCAACTGCGATCAGGAAATGCACTGGTCCCCATTACTAATGCCGGCGTCTTACCGGGTACAGAAATTTCCGAGATGTTTCCGAGGTTATTCAAAAGTTAGCATGAGCCGGTGCTATCGGTTTTTCAATTGCTGCAGGAAATCCAACCCGAAAAAGATACGCCCCGACCGGGACCTGAACCCGGGTCAAAAGCTCCGGAGGCTTCCAGGATATCCATTACCCTACCGAGGCACGTTCATACCCTGCATCAATCATGCACAGTTCTGCCTTCAATGTGGATGATTACCTGAGGCTCAAACGCGCTCCATTACGGCCGGACCGGATGAACACACGGTTTGGAGACGACACATGGAAAATATTTCCGATTATTTTCCAAATAGTCAAGGTTTATAAGCCCTTCACCCGAATCGAAGATTGAACTCTGGTTCGCCAGGAGAGTTTTTGTTCCATGTCAGGATCCGTAAAATCGCCGCTGGGCCGGCTTGTATTGTTCATTATTTGTTTGTCGGTTGCCGGGGCTTTTGTTGCCGGGATACACTGGTATGCCATAGACCTGCCATTGCAGGAATCATTGCAGGCACCCTCAAATAGTATCGGGGGCTCCGACGTTTTGGCGTGCATAGCTCAATGCAATGCCCAGGCACAAGAATGCTATCAACGATTACGCATTATCGAATGTGCCGACCAACATGCCGTTTGTTACAATCGCTGTACTGCGCCGTATCAATGATACCGATCCTGGCATGCCGTACCGAACGGGTTCCCCCCCGTGGGTAACAGCCGCCTCCATGGCTCCCGGCATTACATCCCGTTTTTTATCGGATCAGGCATTTTTGTTGATGTATCCACACTTACCGGAGCAACTACAATCCGGGAATGCACCGATCCCCAGTTATAATACCGGATCCTTGCCGGGTACAATAATCCGCAAGGAATTCCCGAGCGTATTCATAAGTTAGCATGAGCCGGTGCTATCGGTTTTTCAATTGCTGTAGGAAATCCAACCTAAAAAAAGATACGCCCCGGCCGGGACTTGAACCCGGGTCAAAAGATCCGCAATCTTCTAGGATGTCCACTACCCTACCGGGACTGGCGTTTTAGTGTATGCCTTACTTAAATTGCTTTTATCGCTTAAATATCTCACCGTCTCACGGTCTGATATACCCCGGGAATACCAGGAATTTTAAAAAAAGATGGCGGTTTTAATGGGTCCACGTGGGTGTAGGAGTTCCTGTAATAAGTGCAAGACTGGTGGTGTCCCTTGTTGACTGGCCCCAGTACGTGCAGGCATCAAATGTCATGTTTTCAGGATTATCGATGTTGCCCACAGGCTTGACCCAGAAATTTATCGTTGCGGTGATTTTATGACCCTTTATTTCAACGAGAAGATCATCCCGTTTTAACACCTTGAGAGTCCTTGTCAGGTACGTGGAATAATCCTTGCCGAATCCATCCTGGAGATAGATCTCACCGGAGGTTTTATTCCTCACCGTGATTTCAAGGTAAGACTGGGGATCATACGTGTCGTATTTTTCGACAACATCCTTTTTCGAAGTATATCGTGAAGTGTATGCATCATAGCCCGTGATATTATGCGGCTTAACAGTGTAATTGATGTACATCGGGGGATTTTTCAGGTTGAAGGAGAACGCGGATCCATTATAAAGAAATGCCTGGGTCAATGTATAAATCCTGCAGCTTTTTTCCTCAGGTGAAGGGGTCGGGGCGGTGAATGTGGAATACCCCGGGGCCTGTGTCCCGGTGATGCCGACATCCGGAACGGTTACATACGGAGTTGCTGTGGTAACGTAAGCAGAGCCGGAGGCGGTTGTGGTTGGTCCTCCCGCCGGCGTATTAGTATACTTGACTCCCGTTGACGATTCTTTGGGGGGGGCAACGCAGCCAGACAGTGCCATCATGGCAATCATCGCGATAATAAAAAAGACAGGTCCCGGCTTTATCATGGTTAATCAGAGTACAGTAACTCATAGTAAATAAGCATTTCAAAACAAAGTATATGACAATAAAGGGTTATTTTCGTAGGATCTTTTTGGAATGAATCCGTTTGCTGCATGAATTCCCGGCGGGTACATTATCCGGGTGTACGCAAAATATTATAGGATTACTTATCATTATCTGGGAGAATAGATTTCGGAAAGAGTATTCTGCATCACACCTGTTTGCTTCCGGTTACCGGTAGTATATTTTCATGAGACAATGGGTTTTGAGGGGGATAACGGATGGCTATTATTGGAAAAAACATATGCATTGTATTGATATTCTGCAGCCTTCTGGCTGCCCCGGCACTGGCTGGTACAAATTATATGGGCGGGAGCCCGGACCTTTCGTCATATATTTCGGGGTCCACAGAATTCAGTCCGGGAAATGAATCACAGATTACCCTCGTAATCAAAAATACCGGGATCAACGAATACAAGCTTGTGTCAAGTGCCACGCAGGACCTTGCCGATCTGCCAAACACGGCAAAATTCCTGAAGGTGGCTCTCCAGTCCGGCAATGCACCGCTGGTCGTGAAGACAGACCCGCAGATGCTGGGGGACCTCCCGGGCGGGTCGAGCACTACTTCGACATTCATCACGAAAATTAATACCGATGCAAAGGGCGGCACCTATACCCTGCCCCTTTTACTGAACTATTCCTATCAGGATACCTTTGCCCAGGCGGGGGCCATCGAATCTATCGAGTACAGGTATAAGACCGTGGCTCTCACGCTCAATATCCCGATCACCATCAGGCACGAAGTATCAATCGATGTCATTTCAGCAGAGCCGGAACACCTGAATGCCGGTACTGAAGGCTACCTGAACCTGAAGATCAATAACACGGGTTCTGAAGATGCGACGCAGGCGATTGTAAAAATTACCCGGAACGGCAACAGCCCGGTTGTCCCGGTGGACAACAGCGCTTATATCGGTGATTTCCCGGCGGGAAGTACGGCGTCCTGCCGGTACAAGGTCTCGGTATCCTCCAGCGCAGAAAAGCAGACCTATCCCGTTGATGTTGAGGTTGAATACCTGAATTCAGAAGGGGACACGGTCACTTCCCGCAGTGACACGGTTGGCGTACCGATCGGGGGGAAGGCAGACTTTGCCATCATCTCCGCACCTGCAGAGATGCACCCGGGGAATAAGGAGGTCATCTCCGTTGAATACAAAAATACCGGTGACACGACCATCTACAGCGCCCAGTCACGGATCAGTGCCGTCGACCCGTTCAGCAGCAGCGAGGATATCGCATTCATCGGAGACCTGCAGCCGGGCGAGTCCCGGGTCGTGTCCTACCAGGTCAGTGTTGATCGCAGTGCAACCATCAAGGAGTACGGCCTCGATTCGGAGATCCGTTACCGCGATGCAGTCGATAATACCTACATCTCTGACATCATGAAGGTGAACGTCGATGTTACCGCAACAAAGGGACTGGAGACGATCATCACCAACCCGATTTACCTCTCCATCCTCGCTGCAGCAATTATCGGCATTGCTTATTTCATCTACCATTACCGCAGCAGAAAACAGTAAGCACTCTTTTTCCCCTCTTTTCTCACGCAGTATCACATGCACCCGGGTTTTCTCGTCAAGATAATCGCAGGACATGTTCAGCCGAAGATGACAGCGTCCGAATTTATTAAGAGCCACGGCTTACCAGATTGTATAGCGAGAACAGCACTCATTGGAGTACCTTTTCAGATAATACCGGTGCAGACATGCGTATCACAATGACAACGATTTTTTGTACGGGATGTCCCCCATGACCATCCCGCGGATCATCATTGCCGGTACCCACAGCGGCTGCGGCAAGACAACCGTTGCCAGCGGGATCATGGGAGCGCTCACAAAGGAAGGGTATACTGTCCAGCCATTCAAGGTCGGCCCGGATTTCATTGATCCAACGCACCACACGCGGATATGCGGCAGGATCTCCCGTAACCTCGACCCGTTCATGATGGGCGAGGAGGAATGTCGTGCTTCGTTCTCCCGTGCATCGGCAGGCGCCGACATAGCGGTTGTCGAGGGGGTCATGGGCATGTTTGACGGGGTTGATGGATCCGATCTCTCAAGTACCGCCCATGTTGCCCGGCTCCTGCAGGCGCCGGTCATCCTCGTTGTCGATGCAAAAGGGATGTCCCGGAGCATCCACGCACTCATCAAGGGGTTCATGACCTTTGATCCCACGGTCACAATCGCTGGCGTAATTGTCAACCGCACCGGGAGCAGACGCCACCGGGAGATGATGGAGCCCTCCCTTGCGATCCCCGCGTTCGGGTGGATCCCACGGAGTGAGGCTATTACCCTGAAAAGCCGGCACCTCGGCCTTCTCATGGCACACGAATCCGGCTCGCATGATGAAATCAGCGACCTTATCGCGGAACATTGCGATCTTGAAGCGATTATTTCGGCAGCCGGTAAAGCGCCGGCAATCCCGGTCCGACAGGAGACCCCCTCGCAGGTGGCCTCCCGGGCCCGGATTGGTGTTGCCCGCGACAATGCCTTCTGCTTCTATTACCAGGACAACCTTGAACTGCTCCGGAAAACCGGTGCCGAACTCGTCTTCTTCAGCCCGCTCCAGGACCGGCTGCCCCAGGTCGATGCACTGTATCTTGGCGGAGGATATCCCGAACTTTTCCTTCCTCAACTCGAGGTGGCAGCCTGCACAACGGATATCAGCAAGGCAGCTCGGGACGGTCTGCCGGTCTTTGCCGAGTGCGGCGGGCTGATGTACCTGACCCGGGAAGTCAAAGGCGAGCGTACCTGTCGCATGACCGGCATCCTTCCCGCCATTGCCGAGATGACAAACCGGATCCAGGCACTGGGATATGTGAAAGGTACGGTTACCGGCACGGGATCGTTTTTACCGCAGGGCCGGATCGTTGCCGGCCATGAATTCCATTATTCACGGCTGGTCCCGGACAAGGATGCACGCTACGTTATCACCCTTTCGAGAGGGATGGGGATTACAGACGGGAAAGACGGGCTTGCAGCATCGAATACCGTGGGAATGTACACACACTCGTATTTTACCCCGGCGTTCGCCCGGGATTTCGTGGATGCGGCCGTCTCCTTCTCCCGTTCATGATCCTTCACCGGTCTTCTTGTATCCATCCATACAAGGGCTAAAGTCATAGGAAAGCGAACCTCTCAAACACAGGCAGGTCCGTTATCCATGCGCAGTGATGAAGTGAAATCAGGTTACCAGCGGGCGCCCAACCGTGCGCTCCTCCGCTCTCTCGGCGTGACCGATCGCGAGATGGGGCTCCCGTTCATAGGAATCGCCAATGCATACAACACGATCGTGCCCGGCCATATTCACCTCCGTCAGCTGGCCGAGAAGGTGAAGGAAGGCATTGCTGCCGCCGGTGGTGTGCCGTTCGAGTTCGGGGTTATTGGCATCTGCGACGGCATCGCGATGGGCCACGAGGGAATGAGGTATTCCCTCCCTTCACGCGAAAATGTCGCGGACTCCATCGAACTCATGGCGCAGGCCCACCGGTTCGACGGCCTCGTCTGCATCGGCACCTGCGACAAGATCGTGCCGGGCATGCTGATGGCTGCGGTCCGGTGCAATATCCCGACAGTTGTCCTGACCGGTGGGGCCATGCTCTCAGGCTACCAGGACGGGAAAGATCTCTCCCTCATCGATATTTTTGAAGGCGTGGGAAAAGTAGCCGCCGGGTCGATGACCGAAGATGCGCTGTGCGAACTCGAGTGCTGCGCCATGCCCGGGTGCGGCAGCTGCCAGGGACTGTATACCGCAAATACCATGGCCTGCATGACCGAGGCGCTGGGCATGTCCCTCCCCGGTTGTGCGGCAACACCGGCTGTTGATGCGGGGAAACTGCGGATCGCCCGCGAGAGCGGAGAAGCGATCATTCCCCTGGTGAAAAAACAGGTAACGCCCCGGGACATCATCACGAAGAAGAGCCTGCGGAATGCCATACGGGTGGACATGGCGCTCGGGGGTTCGACCAACACGGTGCTGCACCTCATGGCGATCGCAACCGAAGCCGAAGTCCCGCTCTCGCTTGAGGACTTCTCCACACTTGCCGAAGAAGTCCCCCATATCTGTAATATGCAGCCCTCCGGCCCGCACTCCATGCAGACCCTTCACCGCGCCGGGGGGATCCCTGCGGTGCAGAAACAGCTGGAGCCATATCTGGACAACAGCCCGACAGTCTCCGGAAAGAAGATCCTGGAGATTGCAAAAAGCGCTGTTGTCAGGGATGAGGAAGTGATCCGGCCATTGAAAAAGCCCATCAGTACTACCGGGGGGCTCCGGGTACTGTCCGGCTCCCTTGCACCGGATGGTGCCGTTGTGAAAAGCGCCGGTGTGCCAAAGGAGATGTGGAAGCACACCGGCCCGGCCCGGGTTTTCGATGGAGAGGGACCGGCCATGAAAGCAATCCTGGCAAAGAAGATCAAAGAGGGCGATGTTGTGATCGTCCGGTACGAAGGTCCCCGCGGGGCACCGGGGATGCCGGAGATGCTCTCCCCAACGTCGGCACTGATGGGACTAGGGTACAAGAAGGTTGTCCTCATCACGGACGGCCGGTTCTCCGGGGGCACCCGCGGCCCCTGCATCGGCCATGTTGCCCCGGAAGCGGCAGTCGGCGGCCCCATTGCATTTGTCCGGGACAAAGATTCTATTTCGGTCGACCTGCATGCAAAGACAATCGATCTGCAGGTATCGGTAAAAGAGATCAACCAGCGGAAGAAAGGGTGGAAGCCCCCGGAAAAAGCCCTCACCGGCGTCCTTGCCCGGTATGCAAAGACCGTGGAACAGGCAAACCTTGGTGCAGTGCAGCGATAACCCGGCTACTGAGATCCAATCGAAAACTCTTTTTTGTCGGTCAGGCTAGGGCAGTTCTGCATTGACGGGTGATATTACACCCATAATAACTGTATTTTCCGGGTGCGATCGGTTCTTGTTTTCAGATAACCGTGTATTCAGGAAAAAACAGGGACATACCGATAATTCAGTAACGTGAAAAAAGAGTGAAGATATTATGCCGCGCCGGCGCTGTCGTACAGCTGGCAGATATAGCGTGCATGCCAGAGTACGAGTAACGGGGTCAGGAGGAAAAGGATGAGCATCCCGACATAGGGAATGGCCATGCAGATGACCTCGATGATACTGATAATGATCCCGATGATGATGAGGGCTATGATGTAGTTTACCCAGCCGATCTTGCCGATCGTCTCAAGGATCGCACTAAAGTTGAACGCCTCACCCATGCTGCCGGTCCGGGCGAACCGGATGATACCGATTGTCGCAAGGAGGCCGGTGATGACGGCAACAATAAAGAGGATGATGAATCCGGCGAGCATGCCACCGATGATCCCAATGATCGCTGCAGGGTTCATGACATAGGCAGTAATACCTGCACCAATCGTGACAAAGGCGATAATCAGGAGGGGAATTGCCCAGATGAGCGAGACGATAAAGTACTTGATACCGTCAATGATGAGGGTTCCCCATCCGTCCACTTCCGGTGCCGGTTTCTCGCCGCGGAATACTTTCAGGGTATAACCAAGGAGCGGGATACAGAGCAGGATCGTTGCTACCAGGAGCAAGATCCACTGCATCCATTTTCCTACAATTGCATCCTTTGCATAGGCAAAGGATTCTCCAACCATGTTTCCAAAATCCATTTGTTTCACCACAAAGATACCAATCAATGTATAGAATCATCTGTGGCTGTTTCCTGCCACAAACGATTTAAAGAAGGTATGGCAACTTCGCAGAATAAATATCTATCGCAGATTTTTGGTTAAAATTCAAAAAAAGGGGCAAATATCAGTGCCTGAAGTACCGTACGCCCGTAAAAACCATTGCCATGTTGAGACGGTTTGCGGCTTCGATGACTTCCTTGTCCCGGATCGATCCACCGGGCTGGACAAGTGCCGTCGCACCGGCTTCGGCCGCGACTTCGAGCGTGTCCGGGAACGGGAGGAACGCATCCGACGCCACTGCCGATCCCCTGAGGGGAGCACATGCTTTCTCAATGGCAATTTTCGCCGAGTCAACCCGGCTCATCTGTCCGGCACCGATGCCCAGCGTCCTCTTCTGGTCGGCAAAGATGATGGTGTTGCTCTTCGTGTGCTTGCAGACCTTCCAGGCGAGCTGGAGCGCCTTCATCTCATCCGCTGACGTGTCCCTGTCCGTGATCACCTGCCAGTGCTCCTGGTAGGCCGGGGTCCTCTGGACAAGGATCCCGCCATCGATGGTCCGGACCTCATCTGCACCGGTTTTTTCCGGGAGGACCAGTACCCGCATATTTTCTTTCGTTCTCATCATGGCGATGGCATCATCGGAGAAGCGGGGGGCAACGATCACTTCGACAAACGTCTTACAGATCTCTTCCGCAAAGGGTTTTGTTACTTCACGGTTCACGGATACAACCGAGCCGTACGCGGAGACCGGGTCGACCTCGCGGGCTGTAAGGTATGCATCAAGCACATCAGAACCAACTGCGACTCCGCAGGGGTTGTTATGCTTCACGATCACTGCCGCCGCGTCATCGAACTCGCGGAGCAGTGAGACTCCCGCATTGACATCGAGGTAATTGTTGTACGACATCTGTTTGCCCTGGAGGGGCTCGGTACCGGCAATTCCATGAGTCCCGTACACTGCTGCCATCTGGTGCGGGTTCTCGCCATAACGCAACGGCCTCCCGTGCGTAAACTGGAGGGACAGCGTTGTGGGGAACGGCGAGGTGAGGGTGTACAGGTAATTACTGATCGCTGCATCATACCTGGCGGTGCGGGCGAATGCCTTCTTTGCCAGCTCAAGGCGCTGGTTTTCGGAGAGGTCCCCTGCATGTATCGATGTTATTATGCCGGGATAATCCGACGGGTCCACAACGACTGCAACGTCCTTGTAATTTTTTGCCGCTGCACGGATCATCGCCGGCCCTCCGATATCAATGAACTCGATCAGTTTTTCGAGATCCATCTGCTTTTTGGACATTGCTTCAAAGGGGTACAGGTTGACGACAAGCAGGTCGATGCGGTTGATCCCGTGTTTTGTCATCACTGCATCATCGATCTGCCGCCGCCCCAGGAGTCCCCCGTGGACCCTGGGGTGCAGGGTCTTTACCCGGCCATCCATCATCTCCGGGAAGCCGGTATAACTCGACACTTCGGTGAACCTGATATTCGCCTCAGCAAGGGCTTTGCCTGTTCCCCCGGAACTCATGATATTGAATTTGTGTGCCGATAAGGCCTGTGCAAGTTCGATAATACCGGTCTTGTCCCAGACCGAAAGCAATGCCCACTTCATGGTCTTATGTATGAAAAACAGGAAAGAAAAAGGTATGCGAGTATACCTCATACCGGTATCTCAAGGGTCATTTGGTATCCAGGGTACGGGATCTTGATGATCCGGACAAAAAAGCCAGGAACTTTGAGAGAAACAAACCTTAAATCTTTGCTGAATACCGATTCATAAAATGATTTGCATCCGGTTTTGGAAAACAGTCACAATCTGGAGGTTCCCGAATATGGTGTATGTGAAATTTTATATAGAACTACAATGCAATAGATAATGGAACATCGAATGGGATGTATTATGAACGACGCAGATGACGGACACGGGCAGCCCGGGAAAGAGGTGAATGGCACGGAGGAAACATCAACGGCCGTTCCTGGTGCCGGTGAACCGGATGAGCAGAAGAAAGCGTATGCTGATCTGAACGACCGGTTCCTGCGCCTTGCTGCGGATTTTGAGAATTATAAAAAACGCAGTGAACGGGATCGCGCTTCGCTTGTCGCCATGGCAAACGAACGCTTTGCCATCGACCTCCTTGAGGTCCTCGACAACATGGATAGGGCACTCAAGGCTGATGATGCACACCTCCATGAAGGAGTTGTTCAGATCCACCAGTTGCTCAATGACCAGATGCTTCGTCATGGTGTCCGTCCTATAGATTCACTCAAAAAAACATTCAATCCCGCTGAACATGAGGCAATCGCCCATGTGCCGTCAGATGAACCTGCCGGTACCATTATTGACGAGATCTCACGCGGGTATCGTATGCATGAAAGAGTTATCAGGTTTGCAAAAGTAGCAGTATCCAAAGGAAATCTGAAAGATCAGGAGGCATAAAAAATGGCTAAAGAGAAGGTTCTGGGAATCGATCTGGGAACAACCTTTTCCTGTATGTCGATCATGGAGGCCGGGAAGCCCATCGTCATTCCGAATGCTGAAGGCGGGAGGACAACCGCGTCCATTGTCGCATTTACCAAGGAAGGGGAACGGCTTGTCGGCAGTCTTGCCAAGCGCCAGGCAGTGACCAACCCCCAGCGCACGATCCAGTCCATCAAGCGGAAGATGGGGACGAGCGAGAAAGTAACCATCGATGGCAAGGGTTACACCCCGCAGGAGATATCCGCCATGATCCTGCAGAAACTCAAGGTCGATGCCGAGGCATATCTTGGCGAGAAGATCACCAAGGCGGTTGTCACCGTCCCCGCATACTTCAACGACGCCCAGCGACAGGCCACCAAGGATGCCGGCCAGATCGCCGGCCTTGAAGTGCTGCGGATCATCAACGAACCGACAGCAAGCGCACTCGCATATGGCATCGACAAGGAAAATGATGCAACGGTCCTTGTCTACGACCTCGGCGGCGGGACATTCGATGTATCGATCCTGACACTTGGCGACGGTGTGTTCGAGGTGAAGTCCACGGCCGGGAACAACCATCTTGGCGGCGATGACTTTGACAAACTTGTCCAGGACTACCTGATTGAGGAGTTCAAAAAGAAGGAGGGTGTTGACCTCAGGAATGATCCCTATGCAATGCAGCGCCTGCGTGAAGCGTCTGAAAATGCAAAGATCGAACTCTCCCAGCGGCAGACCACGAACGTCAACCTGCCGTACATCACCACCGACGCCAGCGGCCCAAAGTTCCTCAATATCGACCTGACCCGGTCAAAACTGGAGCAGCTCATCGGGGATCTCGTAGAATCCACGGTCGGCCCGGTCAAGCAGGCACTCAGCGATGCAAAGCTGGAGCCAAAGGACATTGACCACGTACTGCTTGTCGGCGGATCGACCCGCGTCCCGCTTGTGGTGGAGACAATCAGGAAACTCATCGGCAAGGAGCCAGACAAAGGCATCAACCCGGATGAGTGTGTTGCCGTCGGTGCCGCGATTCAGGGTGCAGTCCTTACCGGGGAGACCAAGGACATCGTCCTCCTGGATGTCACCCCGCTGACACTCGGCATCGAGACACTTGGCGGGATCGCCACCAAGCTCATCGAGCGGAACACGACCATCCCATCACGAAAGAGCCAGATCTTCTCCACTGCCGCGGACGGCCAGACCAGTGTTGAGATCCATGTAGTACAGGGCGAACGGGCACTTGCCAAGGATAACTTCACGCTCGGCAAGTTCCAGCTGACCGGCATCCCACCGGCACCACGGGGCATCCCCCAGATCGAGGTCACGTTCGATATCGATTCAAACGGTATCATCCACGTGTCGGCAAAAGACCTTGGCTCGGGCAACCAGCAGGCGATCTCCATCAAGGGCGACCGGAAACTGTCCGAAGAGGATATCAGGAAGGCCATGGAATCCGCCAAGCAGTTCGAGGAAGAAGACAAGAAGAAGCGCGACGAGATCGAGCTGCGCAACCAGGCAGACACCGCAGTCTTCATGGCCGAGAAGATGCTCAAGGAGAGCGGCGACAAAATCGATACGGAAGACAAGACAAAAATCGAGGAGGGTATTGCAGCGATAAAGAAGGCCCTGCCGGAAGACAACCTCGATGAGATCAAGAAGGCCATGGAATCCCTGACAGAGTCCGTGTACGCAGCAACGACCAAGATGTACCAGAAGGCACAGGCAGACCAGGCAGCACAGCAGCCGCCGGGCGATGGTGCCGGTCCCGCTCCCGAACAGGAGCAGAAGACCGATGACAATGTCGTCAATGCCGACTATAAGGTAAAAGAAGAGTGAGCAAACGATGAGTGCGGGCGATTACTATGACACGTTAGGCGTTCCGCGGAATGCCGACGAGAAGGAGATCAAGAAAGCCTACCGCAACCTCGCCCGCAAATACCACCCCGATGTCTGCAAGGAGCCCGGCGCCGAAGAGAAGTTCAAGCAGATCAACGAGGCCTACAGTGTCCTTTCCGACGACCAGAAAAAGGCACAGTATGACAACATGGGCCACGAGACCTTCACCAATGCCTCGAAAGGCTCCTACACCGGTGGCGGCGGGTTCGGCGGGGGAGGGTTCTCCGCAGACTTCTCCGGTTTCGGCGATATCTTCGATTTCTTTGGTGGCGGAGGCCGGCGGAGATCCGGGCCCCAGCCCGGTGCCGACCTGCTGATGCGCATCCAGATACGGCTCGAGGATGCCGTGGCCGGCATGGACCGGGAGATCGAGGTGATGCACTCGGAGCCATGCAAGGCGTGCAGCGGTTCCGGCAGTGAGACAAAACGGCTGAATGTCTGCCCCAGGTGCGGCGGCAGCGGGCAGATGCGGCAGGCAACCAACTCCCCCTTCGGGCAGTTTGTCCGTATGTCCACCTGTTCACAGTGCGGGGGGAAAGGAAAGATCCCTGAAAAGACATGCAGGGAATGCCATGGCACAGGACACACCCGCGTCAAGCGGAAAGTATCCGTGCACATCCCTGCCGGGATCGACAACGGGATGCGGCTGCGCATGGAAGGGTACGGGGAGGCCGGGGACTACGGGGCAGCAAACGGCGACCTGTTCCTTGAAGTCTATGTCCAGCCCCATGACCGGTTCGTGCGTGCCGGTGACAACCTGGAAACCACAGTCGAGATCAGCCCAATCCAGGCGGTTCTCGGTACCGGGATCGAGATCGAGACCATTGACAAACGCCACATCGACCTCAGGATCCCGGCCGGCATCCAGTATAACACGGCGCTCAAGATCGCCGGCGAGGGGGTCAAGCGGCGCGGAAAACCGGGAGACCTCCTGGTCCGGGTCAGGATCATTACCCCCAAATCCATCAGCAACGAACAGAAGGAACTGTACCAGAAACTGGCTGAACTGGAAGGGAAAGGCGGCGGTGCCGGCGGTTTCTTCTCCGGCATTATGGGGAAGAAGAAGGGTAAGAAGTAATTCATCCCCATCCCCTCCCCCACTTTTTTACATTTGTTCTGGCACACCTATTTGTGCGCCCGGATACCATCTGATCAGGATGAAGCTGCTCTTTGAGCTCTCGGGAGAGAATGCAACCCTCCCGTTCGCGGAGCTCGAATGTATCGGGACCGTGACTGACCAGCGGTTGCAGGTCGCAGTAGCCGACTGCCCTGACCCGGAGGCAGCAGAGCGCCTTGCCATGACACAGGTCGTGCTTGAATACCTCGGGGAGTGCGAGCCCGATCTCACGGCATTCCGCGATCTGCTCAAAGGCCTTGCACTGGAAACGGATGTGGCCTTTGCCGGCAGGGCAAAAAAGGTCCACGGGGGGTGCCATGAACGAAACCCGGCATCGCAGCGGGAGTTCGAGCGACTGATCGGCACGATGATCTCCGGTCCCGTCTCGCTCAATTCTCCGGAGGTCGAGTACCGGGCAATCCTCTCGGAAGACCGGTGCTATTTTGGCAGGGTCATCTACACGATCAACAGGGCAGCATACGATACCCGGAACCCCGGCAAGCGCGACTTCTTCCACCCGGGGGTCATGATGCCGCGGATGGCACGGACCCTTGTGAATATTGCATGCACCCGCCCGGGCGATAGTGTGCTTGACCCGTTCTGCGGGACCGGGGGTATTCTTATCGAGGCCGAGCTGCTCGGCATGCACACGATTGGCAGCGACTTCGACCCGTTCATGATCGGCGGGAGCCTGCAGAATGCAAAGGAAACGGACTTTCTCATGGGGGATGCCACATCCCTCCCGTTCCGGGACCATTCGGTTGACAGCGTTGTCACGGACTTCCCGTACGGCCAGTCGGTCTGCATCCGCAAGAGCGATACGATGGACCAACTCTATGGCGATGCCCTTCTCGAGATCCGGCGCGTGCTCCGGCCCGGGCGCCGTGCGGTTGTTGTCACCCACCGGGACATTTCCGGCATTGCAGCGCAGCACATGACCGTGCTGCAGCAGCACGACCAGCGCGTCCATAAAAGCCTGACACGCAGGATCCTGGTCTTAACGCACTAAGCCGGGCAATTGTCTACCGGGCACAAGGAAAAGAATTCTTTATTCCCCTTTCACACCAGATATTATCCGGTTGATATGAGCATACGATTCCCGGTACATCTGTCGATAATCACGATTGTTTTCCTGCTTCTATTCTGTACTCCGGCCCTTGCCTATTCCGGCGATGCGACCGGATGGTACGCACAGGGAAATGCGTTCCTTGCATCAGGGAATACTTCCGATGCAGTCGCGGCATACGATCAGGCGATCAGCCTTGAACCGGGGTACTTCGATGCATGGGACGCCAAAGCGGACGCACTCAACCGAGACGGCCGGTTCTCCGATGCACTGGACGCATCGACCCGGGCCGTGGAGATCAATCCCAATTATGTCCAGGGCTGGATCAACCGGGGCCAGATCCTCTATAACCTCGGGTATGTGTACGAAGACCAGATGAACGACCCGGCCCGGGCGAACGAATACTATACCCAGCAGGTCCTCGCATTCGAAAAGGCGATCGCACTCGATCCCGCCAATGCCGATGCCTGGTTCAACAAGGGATATGCCCTTGCCGGCATGAAGCAGTACGATGAGGCGATCGCTGCGTTCGACAAGGTGAAAGAACTCAACCCCGATTACCCGAAGATCGACAAGAACAGGCAGATTGCCCGGCAGCTCAGGGATGCGACCGCACCGGATTATATGAAGTATACCCCGGTGTTTGTCGGCATTGCCGCGATCATCATCGGCCTTGTGTTCTGGTTCGTGTACCTGCGGGAAAAAGAAGAGGAATAATTTTTACAAGGATCGGAAAAACGCAGATAACAGTATCAAAAGCGGAACGGGAACCCCTTACCTTCCCTTCTCGTAACAGATCTTTGCTTCCTCGGGTTTGCCGATCTTGTCAAGGACATCCCCGATATCGTTCCAACACTCCTTGCGCCCGGGATCGATCTCCAGCGCCCGCTTGAATGCAGCGAGGGCGTCCTGGAACATGCCCATCTCCTGGAGCGCCCGGCCCTTGTGGATCCAGGCATCGACGAACTCCGGCTGAATATGGAGCATCGCATCGAACGCCTCCACGGCGTCTTCATTCCGGCCGAGCGCAATCAGGGCACTGCCCCGGGTAAAGTACGCGATGGAGAACGTTGGATCGATCAGCAGGGCACGGTCATAAAACTCGATGGCTTCATCGTATTTCTGCCGGGCCGACAGGGCCATCCCCTGCCGTGTCAGTGCCTCGGTATTTTCCGGGTCCAGTGCAAGCCCGCTCTCGTACGCCCTTTCCGCATCCGGATATTTGCCGAGATCATACATGACATTCCCTTTTCCCATCCACGCCTCGACAAGGTTCGGATCCAGCTCGATCGCCTTGTCAAAGGCCTCGATCGCGTCCCGGTTCATCCCGAGCTCGGCGAGGGAAACGCCCTTGTGGGCAAATACCGGCGGGAGGTGCTCGATCTCCAGTGCACGGTCATAGGACCCGATCGCCTCGCGGTATTGTTCGAGGGCTGCATAGGCCAGTCCCTTCTGGTCATGGATCACGGCCATCCGCGGCATGATCTCCAGCGCATGGTCGAATGCCGTGATCGCCGCATCGTAACTCACCAGTTCAACGAGTGCACGACCTTTCCAGAAGAGTGCCTGCCAGCAGGAGGGGTTGATATCGATCGCCTGGTCAAACGCAGTGGCTGCTGCCGTCGGGTTCACAAGGGCAAGGAGCGCCCGGCCTTTTTCGTACAGGGCACCCGCATTCCCGGGGGTGAGCGCGAGGACCTGGTCGAAGGAGGAAATGGCATCCTTGTATTTTCCGGTGTGGAGCTGGGACCTCCCGCGTTCGTAGATCGCCTCGGCGTATTCATGCTGGATACCCAGTGCCGCGTTGAACGCAGTTATCGACTCATCATACCGCTCGATGCGGGCGAGGGCAACACCCTTGTGGAAGTAGGCCTCCGCGTAGCGGTTGTTGTTTGCAAGGGCCAGGTCGAAAGACGGGATCGCGTCCTCGTACTGTTTCTGTTCAAGGAGGGCACGGCCCTTGTAATAGTATGCTTCGGGATAATCCGGCTGGTGGATGAGCGCCTGGTCGAATGCACCGACCGCCTCATCCGCACGATGCACCTTTATCAGGGCAATGCCCCGGAAGAGGTAGGCAGCGGCATAGGACGGGTTGAGGGAAAGGGCGTGCCCGTAATCCTGGATTGCCAGGTCGAACAAGTCGAGGCTGGCGCGTGAGATCCCGCGGTACAGCCAAGCTTCCGCAAACCCGTCATTCTCCGAGATCGCCCGGTCATACGCGATGACAGCCTCGTTGTTCATGGAGAGCATCGCGAGTGCCCGGCCCTTCTGGTAATACGCTTCTGCACAGTGAGGATGCTGCGCCAGCGCTGCCTCGAAATTCCTGATGGCTTCGTGATATTTCCCGAGCCTTAATAAGGAAAAGCCAAGGGAATAACTGGCACGTGCATCCTTTGGGTTGATGCCAAGGGCTTTGTTGAAGAAACTGACCGCGTCATGGTCCCTGCCAAGAGCGGATACGGCCCTTCCCTTTCCCGTCCAGATATGGGCGAAATTGGGGCGGATCTTCAGGGCCTTGTCAAAGGCCTGGATCGCATCGTCGTACTGCGAGAGTTTTGCCAGCGCTGCTCCCTTGTGGTACAGGGCATCCACATTCTTTGGCTGGAGGGAAAGAGCATTATCGAACGCGATCACCGCCTCCTGGAACATGCCCATATGGCACAGGGACCGTCCCTTGTCGTAATATGCCGACATGTAATCCGGCCGGATCTCCAAAGCCCTGTTGAATGCCTCGATCGCATCCTCGTACCCGTTCGATGCATAAATCGCACTTCCCTTGAGATACCAGGCATCGGCATTGGACGGGTCAATCTCGAGCGTCCGGATATAAGATTCAACGGCATCGTTGTGCCGGCCCAGCGCGGAAAGCGCTTTGCCCCGGTGGAGCCATGCATCGATCGATTCCGGGAAGATCCCGATCACGTTATCGAAGGCCTCGATCGCGTCCTGGGACCTTCCGGTCTGGAAGAGGGAAAGCCCCTTATGGTACGAGGCCTGCCAGTTGTCGGAGTCGAGGTCGATGTTCTTGTTGAAGGCGATGATCGCCTCGTCATGCCGGCCAAGGCTCGCAAGGGCAAGACCTTTGTGGTAATACACGCCGGCATAGTTCCCGTCGATGCTGAGCACCTTATCGAATGTTTTGGCCGCCTCGCGGAACATCCCCAGCGCTGACAGGGCCCGGCCCTTGTCGTACAACGCTTCCGTATACGTGGGGTCGATCTCCAGTGCACGGTCAAAGATCTTGATGGCCTCCTCGTTCTTCCCCATCTTCACAAGAGCTGCACCTTTGAAATGGAGGGACGGGATGTGCATGGGCTGGACCGCAAGTGCATTATTGTAGGCATCGACTGCCTCCTTTGGCATTTCGAGGCTGTCGAATGAACGGGCCCTCGCAAAGAGGGCATCGAAATAGTCCGGCCGGATGCGGACCGCCTGGTTGAATGCATGGATGGCATCGTCATGACGGTTGAGCCGGGACAGGGCCATGCCCTGTTCGAACCATGCCTTGTCATTATCCGGTGTCAGGGTCAGCAGGTGATGGTATGATTCGACCGCTTCCTCAAACTTATCAAGGGCGACATACGATGCAGCACGGTGATACATCGCGTCGTGGTCCCCCGGGTCAGACCGGAGTACCGTATTGAAGGCATGTATCGCATCGCCATACCGTTTCAGGTTATAGAGGGCATGCCCTTTCGCATGCCATGCTTCGGTATGCTGCGGAGAGTGCCCGATGATCCTGTCAAACGACTCAATGGCACGGTCATAGGATCCCAGTGCAGAGAGTGCACGCCCTTTTCCGAGATATGCATCCATATCGTCCGGACGCTGTTCGAGCACATGGTCGAATGCGGGCACGGCCTCATCGAAATTCCCAAGACGCATATAGGACTGGCTCAGGTGATACCATGCATCCGTGAGGGTTGCGTCAAGGTCAAGGGTGGCAGAGAGCGTGGATGCCGCTTCAGGAAACCGGTCAAGGTGGAAGAGTGCCAGTCCTTTATGGTAGAGGGCAGGGACATACGAAGCATTGATCGAGAGCGTTGCATCGAATGCCGTGAGCGCTTCCCTGTACTGGGTAAGCCGCTCGAACGCGAGCCCCTTGTCGTAAAAGGCGTTGATGAAGTGCGGATCGATCGCGGTCGTGTTCTCGAATGCCTGGATTGCATCGCGGTCACGGTCGAGGTGCACCAGGGCAACGCCCTTGTCATACCACGCGTTGGCATATTTTCGGTTGATCGCGATGGCGTGGTCATAGGATGCAACCGCTTCTTCATACCGGCCCAGCTCCGACAGCGCAATGGCACGGTCATACCACCCGTTTGCATTCTTCGGATCCAGGTCAAGGGCATGGGTCAGGGCATCGATGGCCGGTTCAAACTGGCCGAGCGAGAGGAGCGAACTGCCCTTCCTGAGCCAGGCTCCCCCGCAATGGTCATCGGCCCCGAGCACCTGGTCAAAACAGGGGACTGCGTCCTGGTACCGTGCCAGATCGGTGAGCGACCGGCCTTTCAGGTACCAGGGAACCGGGTTCTCCGGGGTGAGGGCAATGGCACGGTCAAAGGATTCCAGGGTCTCCTCAAACCGGCCCAGGTCGTACAGGGTACTGCCACGGAGCACCCAGACATCGGCATTGTTGTTTTCGAGTTCCAGTGCACGGTCGACCGACTGGAGTGCCTCATCGAACCGCGACAGTCGTGCCAGGGAACGTCCCTTCTGGTACAGGACCTGCGAATTGTTCGGCTCCACTTCCAGCATCTTGTCAAACGCCCTGAGGGCGTTCTCATATTTACCGAGCCCGAAGTAGGAAAGACCGGTCTGGTATACGGCATCGACGATCGAAGTATCGTGGGTGAGGGCCTGTTTGTAGGAGCGTATCGCCTTCTCGTATTTCCCCAGGGCCTGGAGGGCAAGTCCCTTGTAGTAATGAGCCTGGTAAAAATCCGGGGCATGTTCAAGGGCATAATCGAAGGATGCGATAGCATCTGTGTATTTCCCGAGCCGTGAGAATGCACGCCCCCTCAGGTATGCGGCATCATACCAGGTGGAATCGAGTTCAAGGGTACGGGTAAACGCAAGTATTGCCTCCTCATCCCTGCCGAGTTCCGTTAATGCCTGCCCGCGGCTGAACACGGCCTGCACGGATTTCGGGTCATACTCAATAGTTTTATCAAATGCTTCAACAGCAGAGGAATAATCCGCGAGCTTTGTGAGGCAGACACCCTTGTCGAGCCAAGCGGCTGCATCTTCCGGCGCGAGACCCAGGGTCCTGGTGAAGGATTCCAGTGCATCCTGCCACCGTCCAACCTGCATGAGGGAGTTCCCGCGGTAATACCAGAGTTCCCGGGTATTCAGCCCCATGGACACGGCCCGGTCAAAGGCTGCGACGGCATCCTCATGGCGGCTGATAATTGCCAGTACCAGCCCTTTCTGGTACGCGGCATCCTGCATATCCGGTTGCAGTTCAAGAGTACGATCGAAGGCAGGAAGGGCATCTTCGTATTTTTTCAGCGCGTTCAGTTCACGTGCCTTATTGTACCATGCGACAGCACAGGTACCTTCGGACACGATCGCCTTCTCGAATGCTGCAAGGGCTTCCTCGTGAAGGTTCTGTGCAGAAAGGGCAACGCCCTTGTAATACCAGGCAGTGGCGTTTTTCTTGTCGAGAGTGATCAGCTTCTCGAACATCGCATGGGCATCATCCCACCGGCTGAGGCGGAGATATGCCTTCCCCCGGAAGAGGAGGGCTGCCGGGTTCTGGGGTTTTCGTTTCAACGATTTGCCCAGCGATTCCACTGCCTCCTTATACCGGGCAAGGCGGTACAGGGAGTGTCCCTTGCATGCAAGGAGCTCCGGGTTTGCGGTATCGTTCTCCAGCGCCCGGTCCAGTTCAATGACCGAGTCCTCGTACCGGGAAAGTTTTACCAGGGAGATCCCCCGGCCCCGGTGTGCCCGCACATTTTCCGGATCCTGTGCGATCACCCCGTCAAACGAGGAGATGGCCTCCGCATAACGGTTGAGGAGCAGCAGGGATTCGCCTTTTGCCAGGAGAGAACGCGGGTCCTGCGGGTCGAGGGCAAGTGCCCGGTCTGCCGAAGCGATCACTGCTTCATACCGTTCAAGCCTGAACAGGCAGAGCGCCTGCTCGGTATGGACCCTTGCCGTGTTCAGGCCAAGCTCGATGCAGCGGCTGAACGCTTCGAGAGCGTCCTCGTACCGGTCGAGGTGGGTGAGGGAAAGACCCTTCTCGAACAGGACCTCGGCAACATCCGGCTTAACCCCCAGGAAGCCATCAAACGCTTCTACGGCTGTCGCGAATTTTTCAAGCATGACAAGTGCCCTGCCCTTCTCCTGCCATGCTTCGGCATTGGACGGGTTGATCTCGATGACCCGGGTAAATGCAGCAACCGCATCGTCATACTCGTGGAGGAGCATCTGGGCAAAACCCTTGTACAGGAATGCCCGTTCGCAGTCCGGGGAGATCCGGTTGACTTTTGCGTATGCGGCGATCGCTTCCTTGTAGGAAGCAAGATGATCGCGTGCCCGTGCCAGCCCGTAGAGTGCGGAGAGGTCCTTGGGATGGACGGCCAGCACCTGTTCAAAGGCCGTCGCCGCTTCACGGTACCTCCCGAGTGCGGCAAGGGTCCGGCCATTCTCCAGGAAGGCCTCGGTAAAGTCCGGCATCAGCCGGTTGGCTTCATCAAATGACGCTGCGGCTTCGGGCAGGCGTTTCAGGCGGAACAGGCCAACGCCCTTGTAATAGTAGGCTTCCCCGAACTCAGGGACCAGCCGGATGGCCTGGTCGAATGCCGCCACCGCATCTTCATCATTCCCGAGGCTGATCTGCGCCCGCCCCTTGTAGAACCAGGTATGGGGGTTCTCTGTCTCGATCTCAAGGGCATTGTTGTACGAGAGCACCGCTTCAGAGAACCGTTCAACGGCAAACAGGCAGAACCCCCGGATCAGCCAGGCATTGGCAATTTTCGGGTTGGTATCCAGGGTTTTTGTCAGGATCTCGATCGCGTCGGTGAATTTTCCCAGCTCGGCAAAGGCCAGTCCCTTGTGGTAGAGCGCGTCCTTGTTGCCGGGATCGATCTCCAGGGCCTGCGAGAACGCGGACGCTGCCTCTTCCTGTTTCCCGAGGACCGCAAGCGCAAGACCCTTCTGGTACAGGGAGTCTGCTTTCAGGGGATCGATGCTGAATGCTGCATCGAACGATTCGATCGCATCCTCATGGTTCTCGAGACGGACCAGTGCGAGCCCTTTCTGGTAATGGATTGCTGCGTCATCCGGGGTGATCTCGAGGGCGATGTTAAAGGACATGATCGCCTCTTCGAACATCCCGATCTCGGCAAGGGCAATCCCTTTCTGGTAGAACGCCGGGGTGTAGCTGGGTATCAGGGCAAGGACACGGTCGAACGCTTCCACTGCTTCGAGATACTTTTCCAGGTGTGCCAGCGCGAGCCCGCGTTCATAATGGATCATGGCATCGGAAGGATCCAGCTCGATCGAGTGGTCGAATGCCGGGACTGCATCGGAAAACCGTTCGAGGTCGGAAAGGGCCGTGCCTTTGCTGTGCCAGGCCTCGGGAGATCCGGGCCGGATACTGATCGCTCTTTCGGCTGCTGACAGGGCATCCTCATACCTGCCGAGGTCGTGCAGGGCGAACGACTTGCAGAGTGCCGCATCGGCAAGGGCCGGATCGGATTCGAGGGCCTGGTCGAATGCATCGACGGACTCCTGGTAGCGGCCGAGTTCATAGAGTGCGAGCCCGCGCTGGTGATGGGCGGGGGCATACCGGGGCGTGAGGGAGATACAGAGGTCCAGGACCTGGATGGCATCGTTCTGCCGTTCCATCCGCATGAGGGCAAGGCCATGGTGATAGAAGGCCATCGCGTTTGCGGGGTCGAGTGTCTCGGTACGCTCGAATTCAACAACAGACTCCGCAGGATGTGACCGTTCCAGGAACGAGAGACCGGCATGATAATGCGCTTCGGCAGAGTTCGGGTCAAGCCTGATCGCAAGAGAGTATTCTTCCAGCGCCTCGTCGTGCTGGGAGAGGTCGGAAAGGGCCCGTGCCTTGTAATAATGGGCCTGGAAATTATTTGCATTCTCTATAATTGCCTTGTCAAAATCGTGAATTGCGTCCCGGAATTTTCCAAGGTTGTAGAGGGCAATGCCTTTCCTCAGGCGTGCATCGGTATATTTGGGTTTCAGCTGGAGGGTCTTGTCAAAGGCAAAGACCGCGTCGCTGTGCCGGCCAAGGTCCCCGTAGGCCTTCCCCTTGTGATAGAACGCAAGGGCATTCTCCGGGTCGTAGATGAGGGCCTTGTCAAAGGATTCCAGCGCGTCTTCGAACCTGCCGGTCTTTTCGAGCGCGATACCGCGGTTGAAATGCCCGGGTGCATTGCTCGTGTCTTTTGCCAGGTTCTTGTCGAATGCCTCAAGGGCTTCAGGATATTTTCCGGTCTTTAAGAGCGCAAGGCCGAGATAATAGAAGGCCTCCGTGTAGGATGCTTCGATCTCGATTGCCCGGTTCAGGGATACGATCGCATCCGGGTACCGGCCGATCTCGATCATGGACCTGCCTTTGTTGTACCATGCCGGTGCAAATGCCGGGAGGATGGCGATGGTCTTCTCGAAACTGGCGGTCGCGTCCCGGTGGTCCCCCAGCTTTGCGAGCGACAGCCCCTTGTGGAACTGCGCATCGCCGTTCTTTGAGTCGATCTCGAGCAGGATCTCGAAGACGTGGATCGCGCCCTCGAACCGGTTCACTTTCTCCAGTGCCAGGCCCTTGTAGTAGAATGCCTCGATACTCCGCTGGTTCAGGGCGATTGCGCTGTCAAAGGCATCGATCGCGTCCTGGTACCGGCCCATGTCAAAGAGTGCCCGGCCGTTCTTGATCCAGCCAGCCTCGTTGTCAGGTTCGATCTTCAGTGATTTTGAATAGGCAAGGATCGCATCATCCGTCCTGCCGATCTGGTTGAGCGCATCGCCCTTGCGCATCCAGATGTCATAGAGCGCCGGGTTGATCTCGAGCGCCCGGGTGTATGCGCTGATCGCATCGGGGATCTTGCCGAGATCGTATAACACGGTCCCTTTCCGCACCCATCCTTCGGCAAGGTTAGAATTGATCTCCAGCGCTTTTGTGTAAGCGTTGATGGCCTCCAGTTCCCGGGACTGGCCGGACAGGGCATCTCCCTTCTGCATCCAGACATCGATGAGCGTCGGGTTGAGCGAGAGGATACGGTCATCGGTCTCGATCACCTCGGGGTACCGCTCAAGGATGAAGAGTGATTTGGCCTTGCAGATCATTGCTTCGATCAGCGAGGGGTTTACCGCAAGGCTCTGGTCAAGCAGCGGGATTGCCTCTTCATGGCGCGAGACCGCTGCAAGCGCAATACCCTGGTACATGTAGCCGTCGGAAAGCGTTGGATCGAGCTGTGTCGCCTGCGCGAGAGCGGAGATCGCGTTCTCGAACTGCTTTGACTGGAGATAGGCAAGCCCCATGTAATAATACGACAGTGCATTTTCCGGTTCAATGGCGAGGGCACTGGAAAAAGCCTTTACGGCATCGTCGTACCGTTCCCGCTGGATCAGCGCGATTCCCTTGAAGTGGTAGGCCTGCGCATTCGAAGTATCGAGGGAAAGGGCACTGTCGAATGCCCGGATCGCATCATCGTACCGTTCACGCCCGGCATATGCGATCCCCAGGTAGTAGAAACCGGATGCATTCTCCGGTTCAACCGCAAGGGCGCTCTCGAATGCGATGATCGCATCGTCGTACCGCTCCCGCTGGGCGAGGGCCACACCCTTATGGTAGAGGATCCTGGGATCGTCCGGGGAGAGGTCCAGCGCCTGGTCATAGGATACCACGGCCTCGAGGGGTTTTCCCAGTTTCAGGAGCGCATTCCCTTTCTCAAAATATGCCCGCGGGCATTTCCGCGTGATCTCGAGGGTCTTGTCAAATGAACGGACGGCCTCATCGTATCGTTCCAGCGCAGAGAGTGCCAGTCCCTTGTAGCACCAGGCATACAGGTCACGGGGATTGTCGTCAAGCGCCCGGTTCAGGACCGTGATCGATTCGTCGTACTTCCCGAGGGAATAAAGGGCAATGCCCTTCCGCATCGAGGCCTCGCTCAGCTTCGGGTTGAGACCCAGTGATTTGTCGAACGCGGCGATTGCATCCTCGAGCCGCCCGAGATGGGCAAGGGCAATCCCCATAAACAGCCAGCCGTCCGTGAGCGCCGGGTTCTGTTCAAGGGCTTCCTCGAATGCATTGGCCGATTCCTGGTAATGCAGCAGGTTGAACAGCGCGAGGGCCTTCTCGTAGTGGGCATTGGTGTTCTGCGGGGATATCGCAAGGACCGCGTCGAATGCGGTCACGGCCTCCGTGAACCGGTTGAGCCGGGAGAGGGTCAGGCCCCGGTGGAAGAGCGCGAGCGTATGGGACGGGTCGATCTCCGCGGCCCGTTCGAATGCCGCGATCGCGTCTTCGTTCCTGCCAAGCTGGACAAGGACGAGTCCGCCCTGGTAATGGGCGTTGATATATTTGGGGTTGATGGCAACGGCCCTGCCGAACGCGTCCAGCGCCTGCTCGTATCGCCCGAGCTTGATGAGTGCCGTCCCCTTGTCGTAGAATGCCTGCGAGTAGGTGGGGCGGAGCTCTATGCTTCGGTCAAAGGATTCGATCGCTTCTTCGAACTTCCCGACTTTTATGAGCTGCAGGCCTTTCTGGTGGAATGCCTGCGCATTGTTCGGGTCGAACGCCACGGTACGGTCGAATTCCTGGACCGCGTCCTCGTTTCTCCCGAGCTTGGCGAGGGCAAACCCTTTGTGATAGAGGGCATCGGAAAAACCGGGATTGATCTGCAGGGCCCGGTTATAGGCATCGACCGCTTCGGTGAACCGGCCAAGGCTGGCATACGAGATCCCTTCCTGGAAGGCAGCCGATGCGCACCCGGCGTCCCGCTGGAGTGCGTCCTCGAACGCTTCGATCGCTTCCTTGTGCCGGCCGAGGCGTGTGAAGGCAATGCCCCGGAAGTAATGCGACCCGGCATGGTCCGGGTCGAGTGCGAGCCTGCGGGTGAACGAGTCAAGCGCCTCTTCGTACCGGCTCAGGTTGATGCAGGCAACACCACGGCGGTACCAGGCTTCCTCATTGTCGGGTTCAAGATTCGTTGCCTGGTCGAAATCCAGGACCGCTTCCCGGTATTGTTTCAACCGGAACCAGGCAAGCCCCCGCTGGAATATGGCGTTCGTATTCCCGGGCTGTACCTCAAGGGTCTTCGTGAATGACTCCGCCGCATCCTCGAACCGTTCGATCCGGACTTCAGAAAGCCCGAGGTAGTACCAGGCATCGGAAAGATCGGGGTTCAGGTCGGTTGCCTGGTGCAGGGCATAGACGGCATCCACGTACATCCCGATCTTAAAGAGCGACATCCCCTTGATCGCCCAGATGTCGGCATGACCGGGCTCGTGCTGGAGGAAATTTTCCGCGGACTGCACCGCATCTTCGTGCCGCTCCTGCTTTGCAAGGATAAAACTCCGGTAATACCAGACCCAGATATCGTCCGGATCGAGTTCCAGCGCCCGGTCGAACGCGGCCAGGGCCTCGTCATATTTGCCGACATCGTAGAGGGAGATCCCCTTGTTGTAATACGCACGTGAGTATTCAGGAACGATCTCGATCGCCTTGTTGTACGCGAAGATCGCTTCCTGGTGCCGGCCAAGGTCCGCAAGCGCAATCCCCTTGTTGTAGAACACTTTCGCGTGGCGGGAGTCCACCATCAGCGCATGGTCGTAAGCACCGATCGCGTCCTGGAACCGGCCCAGTTCATACAGCGCGATCCCCTTGAGGATCCAGGCCTCGGCATTATCGTATTTTATGGAGAGGAGGCGGTCGCAGGCAACGAGGGCCTCTTCGTTCCGGCCGATCTGGGCAAGGGTTGCGGCTTTGTTATACCATGCATTGGGATCGGTTGGTTCTATCTCTACGGCCTGGTCGTAGGCCTCGATCGCTTCTTCAAATTTTCCCAGGTCGTACAGCGCGATGCCCTTGAAGTAATAGGCTTTTGCAAGCCGGGGATACAATGCAAGTCCCCGGTCGAACATGACAATGGCTTCCTGGAACCGGCCAAGATCATAGAGTTCAATGCCCTGCCGCAACAATGCTTCTGCATCACTCTTGTTCATGGAATCTGTTACCTCGTGTTGAAATGCCGGGGAGTATCGTGGATTTTTTCCAGTCCTGCTGTCGATGGATCCATCTGCCATAGAGGTTTTATAAAGACCGCATATACCCTTTCCGGTACAGTCTTTTGCAACCTGTACAGATACTACAGCTGTCTATTGGTACTATTTTTATACTCAATCCGTATTAAGAACGGTTGGTTAAAAAGAGGGGAGGGGGGGAGCCCGGTGCTCAGTGCCGGTCCAGCTGCCGGATGACCCGGGACAGCCGTTCCACGCCGGTGCGGACCTTCTCCGGTGTCGAGTTGGAGAAATTGAGCCGAAGGGTGTTGGTGCCGCCCCCGTCAGTATAGAACGGTATGCCGGGCAGGACGGCGACCTGTTCTTTCAGGGCATGTTCGAACACGTCCATGGAGGAGATGCCGTCCGGCAGGGTGACCCAGACAAACATCCCGCCCCGGGGTTGTGTACAGGTGACCGATGCCGGCATCAGCTCCTTAATCAGGCTGACCATGAGGGTGCACTGGTCCCGGTACCGGGCACGGATGACCCGGATCTTTGCATCGATGTCCACCGTGCAGAGGTACTCGTACGCGATCCGCTGGGAGAGGTAATTCGAGTGGAGGTCCGAGGCCTGTTTTGCAATCACCAGCTGTTCCATGATCGCGGGGGGAGCAACCACCCATCCCATCCGCATGCCCGGTGCAAGGATCTTTGAGAACGACCCGGTGATGATCGCCTGTTCCGGCAGGTACTGACGGAACGAGGGCAGGGAGACCCCGTCAAAGTTCAGTTCGCCGTACGCATCGTCTTCGACAACAAGCGTGCCCCGTTCTGCGAATATCTCCGCGAGCTCTTTTCGCCGTTCTTCTGTATAGGTCACCCCGGAGGGGTTCTGGGAATTCGGGACACCGTAGAACAACCGGACCGGGTAGTGGTCGAGCTCATGCGCCAGCATCGCCGGGTCCGGCCCGTCCTCGTGCAGGATGACCGGATGGAAGACGGGTTCATAGAGCGAAAATGCCTGGATAGCGCCGAGATACCCGGGCCGTTCGATGGCTACATGGTCGCCGGCGCTGATGAGGACTTTTCCGATCAGGTCAAGGCATTGCTGCGAGCCGTTCGTGATCAGGATCTCATCGGGAGATATGTCCAGCCCGAGGCGTTTTTTGTACCGGTCGGCAATGAACTGGCGGAGCGGGCGGTACCCTTCGGTAGTGGAATACTGCAGTGCAACTTTCCCGTCCTGTGCAAGTACATCTGCGGCGGCCCGGGCTACGCCCCCGACATCGATGAGCTCCGGGTTCGGGAGGCCCCCGGCAAAGGAGATGATCCGGGGGTCTTCGGTCACCTTGAGGATTTCACGGATGAATGACTTGGGCGTCTTTGCCATCCGGGATGCAAACGTGTACTTTCGGCCGCCGGATGTTTTTGCCCCGGCCGGTAACGGTGTCTGCTGGCTCATGGTTCACCTGATTTGTCCTGATCAGTTTGGGGAGGAATCTCCATAAAGTGATCCCTCCAGCGGGAGGCGCCAGTGAGATCTTATGGACCGCGGTGCAGCAAGCTGGACGGTTTACACTTTCACCCCCCTCATGCCCTGCCTTTTTAGTTCCGGCAATTCTTTTCACTGGTATGATGGACGTGGCAGCACAGGAAAATTCAACAGGCTATGACTTCCGGCACCTTGACCGGATACGGGAAAAATTCCATGAAGTGTTTGGCAGCGAATGTACGTTACGCGACGAGACGCTCGTGCAGCGGTACACCATTGCGCCCGATGGCGAACTGATTATGTTCGTGCGGTAACTCCGGTTCCCGCCATAAACGGGGGTGTCTGGGAAAACCTCTCCCGTTTCGTTTCACGTGCTCCAGGAGCGAAAAAATTTCCCGGGCGCTGTTCGAAGAAAGCCACCCGGCTTTCTTCTCAAGCTCCTACTGCCGTTCCGGCAGTAGTCGCTTATCCAAAAGGCACCAATTAGACGTTTTTTGGAGGCTGAAATGCTCCCAAAATGCACAAAATAACGATGATTCAGCCGTATCTTAAAATCACTGCTCTATAATTCGCAAAAAAACGCGAGTATCAGAAAGTCGGTTTTTCAAAATGAGCCCGGATCCGAAAATGGAGCGTTTTACGAGGAGATAATTTTCAGAGGGATTGTAAGTCCCGGTCACTGACGGTAACGAGAGAGTGTGTAATCAGGATCAAGGACCGTGCTATAGTATCGATCGCGAAAAGATACTTTTGACTTAAGGGGACCTGAACCCTCGTTCCAACCCATCCGGCCCCACAGCAACCCCGGATCGATACTTCCAGGAATGCTCCGACCGGCCTGTTTCGGGGGTTATTGAGGAAAGTGTCCCGGAAAAACCCTGTACAGCGTTCTGCCGTGAAACTGGCTGTTTTCCAAGGAGAAAAACCGGCCTGTTTAGACCCTGTTTCCTTTGAGGATAGGTAGTTGCTATGGGATTCAGCACGTGGGTGGGTGGGGATGAAGAAATCCTGATTTAGGATATTGTCTTTCATGTTCCGGATCCGGGGCAGCATCGCGAAAATTTTCTTAAAAAAAATTTAATTTTTTTCAAAATTTTTTATACGGATTGTGAGACTATGAAAAAAATTGTAGGAAAATTTTGTTGGCAAGTTCACACTGAGCGATGCTTTACGCGCAAAAGGTCTCCCGACTGCTCGAAGAACCATTTGGGTTCTTCTCGTGCCTCATCTCTGATGAGATTCGACATTTGGCTACGCATTTACCGGTTCTCTTGGCATGATCCAGAACCTTGCCCAGCCGCGACCCGACGAGGCGTCGCGGCGACTCCGCGCGAAGCGAGGGGGGGGGGGAGAACTCGTAAAAAAACGCACGTAAGTCCAAAGAAAATATTATCATCTCAAAATTTAACGAAAAATTATGTATTGTCAAAAATGCGGGAAAGAGAACTCCGATGATAATAAATTTTGTAAAGAATGCGGAGCTTCTTTGATCCAAATAAATTCATCCACTTCATCTTCATATCGTATTTCTCCCGAACCATTCGGGATTATTATTGGTATAGCAATAATTCTTGCAATGTATGCAATTCCATTAGTGCCAGTTTCTTTATTTTTCTCTCAAGGTACTTACATATCATTGGCTAAGGCTATCGAAATATGTTCATCTCCCTTGTATAAATGTCCAAGTGTAAATCTTTCATTATGGTTTTACGCTGGATGGTTATGTGCCATTTTTTTTATTTTTATTAGCGTGTTTAATAAAACGAAAATAAATTAGTACGTATTGTTAAGCAGGTCTCAAAAAAACGGAGGTGAGATAATGGTTTCACTAACCATCATTATTGAACAGGGAAAAAAGAATTTTTCCGCATATTGCCTGGAACTTCCGGGTGTCATTGCAACCGGCAAAACTGAAGAAAGCATATTCGAAAACATGAAGGGGGCAATTAACTTTCATCTTGAAGGAATGCGAAAGAAAAATCAGTCTCTACCCTCTCCCATGCCAAAAACAAGAAAAATCCAGATCCCTAAAAAAATGTTTGAAAAATCCGATTATCACGAAATACCCGCATAATTTTTTAGTCGCTCACCATCTTTCCACAGTCCGGAAACATCCAGAAACCGGTACGAACCGATCATTATCTCTTTTATTACGCCGTTCCATCATGACCGTGCGATCTTTATGGCTGGCAGAGATAGGTCTTGATGTCCATAAGTTGTATACAACGTATGTGTGATCAAATCCCGTGGTCTTACCGATAAATCCATCATATCGAAATAATTATCATGCCGGGATATAACCGGAGAAATATGAAAAATTTTTCTCTTTTTCTCCTTGGATTGATATGCATTGCAGTAGTGATTGCGGCTGGATGCACAGGAGTATCGAATACCCCGACAGTAACCACGATGCAGACAGCAGCCCAGACAACCATTCCCCCCACCCCAATGATTGCTCCAACCGTTGTCATTGTGACCACACAGACCACGATCCCGACAACAGATATTGCGGCTACTGACCCGATTCTTCATCGGTATATACGGCAATACTCCGATACAATAACAAATGGGCAAAAAACAGGTTATGAATTCAGATTCTACCCGGGAGGAATTTTAAACTATCGCGAGGGGACAACGTCAATGGTTTCTGACAATATTAAGATAGATACCGTTACCGGGGAAGCATCCGGTACATGGAAGAATATGGGAAATATGACGTATCTGATCATGTACCTCCCAACGGGTGTGAATGGGGCTCAGATCATCCGGCAATATACCTTGGTGCCAGCGCACGAAGAGAAAGAGTATCCCGGTGTTATAATCAAAGAACACATAGAAAGTTCTTACGAGACCGATCAAATCAACAAAGGTCAACAGAGGAGTTCGAATATAATGTATTATCCGGAACGGGCAAAAATCGATTAATTTTTTTAGAGAATAGAAATTCGAAGGATAGGAATTTTCAAGCCTATGCCGAGATTTGAACTCGGGACTTCCTCCTTACCAAGGAGGCACACTGCCGGGCTGTGTCACATAGGCACGTATACAACCGACGAAAGAGATTCCGTTGCGGGTTGCCTAACTACGTTGTGAGTAATCCCTATAAAACATTGCGGAGATAAACCGGGAAAAACCCGTAAATCCTGCCTTGTTCATACGTGAGGGAGGATATGGTTTTATAATCCGGCCATCAGAGCGCGTTCAGCCGTTCGATGCTTTTCACGACCCCGTCAAACGTCGCCACTTCAATAATCGGCTCGACACCGGAGTTCCGGACGGTCTTCATCACCGTTTCAAAATCGATCGTCCCGTCACCTACCGCCCAGTGGGAGTCCTCCTTTCCGGCATTGTCGTGGAGATGGTAATGCGCAGCCGGGTGCCCGAGGAACCGGTCAAGGCACCCCATCTGGTGCGCATGTCCGACATCGAGCGCGAACGGCGCATTCCCGATAAGCGGCAGTTCTTCGGGAGACTTCAGAAGAAAATATTCCCAGTTCCCCATGTTCTCGATAAAGAACCGGACCGAATATTCTTTGGAGATCTTCTCCAGCTCGCCGATAGAGCGGACCAGCTGCTGCTCGGATTTTTCCCGTTCCTCGGCCCAGGCATAGTATCCCGGGTGAACCACCACACCTGCGCCAACCTCCGACGCAATTTTCATGCACTGGGCCATCACCTCAACACTTGCCCGACGGATGGTCTCCAGCCGGCTCGCGATATTTGTCCCCCGGCTGGGGGCATGGATCGAGAAGTGGTGATCGTAGGACCGGAGCGCCTCAGCGGATTCGAGATAGTGGAGCCCCTCGTCCATCACCTCGATCCGGTCGGTGACAGCGGAAATCTTCTCAAGCGCATCGGCAAGGGGAAGCTGGTGCAGGCAGAAGGTTGAGACCCCGAACATGATGAGTGGTCGTTGCTCAACGGACTTAAACGTGTCCTATGGTGTAAAAAAATTCTAAAAAAAAGAATGTGAGATACGGGTTATTTTTTCATGTGGACGTCCATCTGGGGGAACGGGATCTCGATACCCTCTGCCTCAAACCGTTCGGCAATGCGGATATTGATATCGTCCTTGATCTCATCGGGAGTATTATATTTCCGTGCCCAGACCCGGAGAATAAAGTTCAGGCTGGACTCGGCAAATTCGGTGAAGAAGACCGTGGGGGCCGGGTCATCGAGAAGGTAATTGGTCTTCTTGATCGATTCACGGGCAACTTCAAGGAGGATCTGCTTGACCCGCCGGGGATCAGTGCCATAGGCAACGCTCACCGGGATCGTGAACCGCAGTTTCTCGTCAGGTTCGGAATAGTTGATGATCACATTCGACGTGATGGTGCTGTTGGGAATCGTCACGATCTGGTAATCGAGGGTCTGGATACGGGTGCTGCGGGTGCCCACCGAGATCACGTTCCCGTAATTGTCATTGATCTTGACCCGGTCGCCGACCTTGAACGGCTTGTCGACCTTGATTATAGCGCCACCGAAGAAGTTGGAGATGAAGTCCTGTGCAGCGAGCGCTACTGCGATACCGACAATGCCCGCACCGGCAAGGAACGGTGTGATATCAATCTCGAAGACATTGAGCACCGCCATGATCGCAGCGAACCAGATAACGTATTTGACCACCAGTTCCAGGAGGTCGATGAGACGGTCGTCCAGGTCAGTATCGGACTTCCCCGCCAGGAAACGCCCGTACGTGGTGATGATGTCATGGAGAAGGGAAGAGATGATCCAGGCGCTGATGAGAATATAGAACGACGTCACATATGCAGGATTGAGGAGAAACTGTGCATTCTCCGGCACGATGTTGAATGTGGTGATGGCTACGTAAACCGAGATGACAACGATTGTGATCTGGACCGGAAAGCCCAGCGCGGCGATGATGATATCATCCCATTTCGTCTCCGTGGTTTCAGCCTTTGCCTCCAGCCACTTGACAAACGTCCGGACGAAAAACGCGATGATGATCCCGACGAGTATCGTGAGTGCTGCGTAGATGTAGTTCGGTTCGAATCCTGATAGTTCGAGCGCCATACACGTATACTTATGTGACTGAACGGTAAATACTTTTGAGACTTCTTATGGCGACGGGCAAAGAGATTGCGGACAGCTTGCACGAACTGGTGGACCGCGACATGACCTTCATGCACATCTGCGGCACGCACGAGGCGGCGATCGCACGGACCGGCCTGCGCAGCCTGCTCCCGGAGCAGCTGAAGATCGTAATGGGACCCGGCTGCCCGGTCTGTATCACGCCGCAGGGCGAGATCGATGCGGCACTCGACCTCGTGGAGAAGGACTGCATCATCGCCACCTACGGGGACCTGCTCCGGGTGCCCGGATCAAAAGGGTCCATGGAGTCCTGCGGGGGGGATATCCGCGTGGTGCAGGGTGTCCACAAGGCGGTCGAGATCGCCCGGAAGACCGACAGGGAAGTGGTCTTCATCTCGGTAGGTTTCGAGACCACCGCCCCGACCGTTGCCGCAACGCTCCTCACAACGCCACCGGAAAATTTCTCCATCCTCTCCTGCCACCGCGTTGTCCCGCCCGCGATGAAGTGGCTGCTCGAGCAGGGCGAGGCAAAACTGCACGGCTTCATGCTCCCCGGCCATGTCTGTGCGATCATGGGCTATGAAGAGTACGAGGTTTTTCCCGTACCGCAGGTCGTTGCCGGGTTCGAAGCAGAAGACATCCTGCTCGGCCTTCTCATGCTTGTGAAGCAGGTCAGGGAAGGGACGCACCGGGTGGACAATGCCTATCCCCGGGTGGTCACCCGCGAAGGAAATATCAAGGCAAAGAAGCTGATGTACGAGGTCTTTGAGCCGTCCGATGTCGAGTGGCGCGGCTTTCCTGTCATCCCGGGTTCAGGCCTCCGGCTTAAAAAGGAGTTCGGGCAGTACGATGCGCAGAAGAAGTTCGGGATCGAGTTCAAACACATCTCCAAGCACTCGGCATGCAGCTGTGACAAGATCCTGCGGGGGCTTGCAAATCCCTCTGACTGCAAGCTCTTCGGGAAGGTCTGCACGCCACGGACCCCGGTCGGGCCATGCATGGTCAGCCACGAGGGCGCCTGCAGGATCTGGCACCAGTACCACATGAAGAAAGCCTGAACAATCCCCCGGCACTTTTTAAAAATATTTTTTTAATGCGTCTCATTACCAGCCAAGCTCCGGAAACCCTTTGGACCGGAACACGGAGTTGATCTCCTGCCGTAATTGTTCGGCACGTCTCTCCCGGTCCCGTGTCTTCACGTTGATGTAATCGACGACAAGCATATCATCGAGGGTATCCAGGTCCAGGTCCGCCACGACGGGTACTGCCATAGGTACGTTCAGGATACCGAGGAGCTTCTTATCGACCGTGATGCGACGGGAGAGTTTGGCCAGCTCGCAGAATTTATCCTTATCGACCCCGGCCTTCCGGGCCAGGGCAAGGGTCACTTCCAGCTGCTTTTTTCTCTCAAGAATGCTGTTGATCGCGGCGTAGAGCTCATCCAGCTGGAAGGGTTTCATGAGATAATCATCGATACAGATATGGTACTGTTTTGCCAATTCCGGCGTGAGCTGGCGGCCGGTGAGCATCAGGACAGGGATTGTCCGGGATGCCGGGCCCTTCTTGATCTGCCCAAGGGTCTGCCACCCGTCCATCGGGCTCATGCCTACATCAAGGAGTATCAGGTCGGGGATTTGTTTTTTAATGAGATCAAGGCATTCCCTCCCGCTGGATGCCGTACGGGGGGCATAGCCTTCCATCCGGAGAAGCTCGGCAATGGCCTCGACCATATCAGGATCGTCATCAACGATCAGGACATCCTGTTTCTCAGGCACCAGTACTTTTGTCCTGCGGCGGATGGTCAGGATCGCCAAACCTGCTGCAATAAAGACAGAAGCAGAGAACAGCGTGGCAAGCACAAGGTACAGGCTGGTGTCGGGAGTTGCGGTTTTTACCGGTGCTGCCCGGACAAGGCAGTCCGGATCACCGGCATAATCGGCACAGAAGACATTGACCGACGGCCTGAGATCTGCTGTTACGAGAAGGGTCCCGTCACGCATATCGGTTAAGGTGAATTGTTCCATATCCTGTTCATAGGGGGCGGTGATGAACATGTCGCTGTACGCCGGCTGTTCAGTATAGCCGATCAGGCTGTCTCCGCCTGGGTCTCCCAGGATATCGCCATAGGCCCGACCCGGCTCCTGTACTGAAAATGACTGCAGTTCGTTTCCGCCCGGGCCCAGGATCTTCCCCGCCAAATCGCCGGTCCGGATCTTCAGGTTGGGGGCTTTCCCGTACCTGACTTCCATCGATGATACGGAATACCGGCCGTCATCGTACGTAAGCTTGATCTGCAGGATTTTGTCAAACTCTGGTACGGGCTGCTCAGCCGCTGATACTCCGCACGAGCATACGAGAACACCCAGGCAGAGCGCCAGGCAGCAGATCCAGACAGTCTTCATGATCATCCACCCGCCTGTGATATCACGTGACTGATGCGCTGCGTTGCTGCTTCACCATATTTGCCCCTGTACCCGTTCGCCATGATATCCGGCATGGGATCCCACTGCCAGTAGTTCTGGATGCAGCTGGCTGAAGAGAGGGATGCCTTTTTCTGGATCTGCCGGCACTGGCCGGGATCGCGCTGGTTTGCCCGGGCTGAGGACTGGCACGACTCGAGCGAGGCCCAGACATTCGCATTGGGATCGTTCTGGTAATAATAGGTGTTGCCGCAGTAGGTATCGACCAGCTCGAATACCGCGTGACCGGTCTCGTGCTGGATCAGCGTCAGCTGGTCTGCGGGGGCCTTCATCAGGTTGCGCCCCGGCCCGAAGTTCTGGCTGCATCCGGTTGGCTGGCAGGACGTGTTTGAATAGATGCCATAATACTTTGGGTACAGGATGACGGTCACGTCCGCAAACGTGACCTCATTCCAGTAACTCTCGGGAATGGTGCCGGCACACCCGGAGAATGCATCGGCAGGTGCCGCCGGGTCATAATAATAATAGAAATTGAACCGGCTCGCGTAGCCGGAGGGAAGGGCCTCCGAAGGGGACGTTACCTTGTCCAGGTCCAGGTACGTGGAACGGATCACCTTCATCACATCCTCCCGGAACCGGGTTTCATTGGTAAGATAGAGGGGTGTTGCGATCTTGGCATGATCGGTACAACTATACGAGGTTGACGAAGGATAAAAAACCACATTAATTGCATCTGCCGATGCCCCGTTCCCGTTCAGCGATACCAGGGACCCCTGCGAGATCTCAATGTTAAGTGTCTGTTCATCTGGATACGAGAACTTTTTTGTCACTTCCTTAAAACCCGGCCGGGTTACCCGCACCGTATGTGTTCCCTGCGTGACATCCGGCAGGGTCATGTTCCCGGATGACAAAGATGTGGTCCCCTTGTATGCGCCGTCCAGGTAGATCAGGGCGTTACCCAGGACTTCCTTAGTCCGGGCATCATTGACAACCACCGTCAGGGAGCCGGGATCCGAAAGAGCTGAAACCGTCCACGTAAGCGAGAGGATAAGGAGGAGGAGGAGGATCCCGCTTATTTTTTCGTGTCCTGAAAGAGGGGTCATAGGATCAGTGAGAATGTATAAGTACAGGTGTACTGTCGATCGTATAGTATTACTTTTATGACACGGTATATAGAATATTCCCTTTGCCTGACATTCCATTCCGGGAAATTATAACAGATTTGCGCAGAAATCAGGGCCAGACATGGGAGATTATAAAAAATCCGGGCGGGCCTATGCATTGCGAAATGGCGACCGGGGACACGACAGTATCGGTCGTGTGAAAAAAGTGTGCCGGTACCTGTGCTGCGCTATCATCAGAATTTTTCCCCCATTCTTTCCGCCATCCGAGAGCTTTAATACGCAATGAGGTGTTGTTAATATGGAACCGTGAACCCCCGCACTCCGGTGCTGTCTCCCTCGTCATAACCGCATGTGTTTCATGCAAAGGTGTTATGCGTGCCGGAACAGCAGTGCACAGGACACGGCGAATGTGTTGCCTCGGTAGGGTAGTGGACATCCTAGAAGCCTCCGGAGCTTTTGACCCGGGTTCAAGTCCCGGCCGAGGCGCTTCGATTTTCGTAGACGAGTCTTTTCTCAAATTATTAAAAAAAAAGTATTACTGTACAATTGTCGATCACGGTAAATACGTAACGCAATACCAGATGTGGCGTTTTGCTCGTCTCACTCGCTATAACTGTTCGCCTTATCGTCAACCTAGAACTTTTAATTTTTTCCAGTTGCATTTTGCTTATTATGAGCCTCCCTACCCCATTCTGGGGTCTGACGAAGGAAGACGAGAAGATTTTCAAAGAAAATCTTTGAAGTCGCTCGGGGGTCTCGCCGACCCTTCGCTGGGCAAGGGACTTGATCACGCAAGCATACCGGTAAGTGCGTAGCGTAAAATGTCGAGTCTCTTCAGAGTCGAGACAGGAGAATCTCGAATGTCGTTAGACATGAGAGAGGAGAATGCTTCAGGTCATCAGACCTGACACATGAGAAGACTGAAAGTCTTCGAAGATCGCAGGTCTTCAACCTAATGCCGCAGCATTCTTCGAATCGGTGAAGATTTTCACTCCTGAACCGCGAGAAAAGTGCACCGGCACTTTTCGAGTCCCGCGAGCCGTTTTGCGCGTCAGGCATCGCAATAGTTCCGGCCCAACAAAAAAAGAGACTGGATATTCAACAAAAGTTTGACCAAAATTTTCATCGCGATCCTGATCGTTATCTGAAAAATTATTCCGGATCAACCGGCCTCTGGCCGAAATTTTCCGGCAGAACCCGGGTCGCGTATCAGCCCACCGTTATTTATCATAGTTTTTCCCTAAAACCGTCATTTCTCCGACGTCCGACAGGTCATCAGACCTGGAGGATAAGAAGAAACCCGCAGGTTTCTTCGTCGTAAAATCGCGATCCCCGTTTACAGGGTCATAGAGCCCCTCCGGACCCTGACTTGGAACCCGGAACGTGCCAAACCCGTTCCACATCCCATTCTGCCTCCCATTAGCGTCTATTAGCGGCTGTATTTACGGACGTTACGATTCACACCTGAAAAACGGGAATTTTTCCGTGGATTTGTCCTGTAATTACGCCCGTGTTTTTTCCGAATTTGTCCTGTTGACCCACCGGAATGAGGTAACCGGAGCCCGCAAAAGGCCCGGTTTTGCCCACCCCCAAAACCGGGGATCTCCCCGGGAGATGGGGGTCCCGGAAAGGCCCACTTCATGATATCCTGTTTTCAGGGTATCGCACACATCCTTCCTGATAATTACAGAAAAAAAACCGGAAAATTTTTTTTTTCAAATTCCGTGAATGAAAAAATAATCGTAATGAAAGAATGGTCCCGCCCCCGCTTTCACCGGCGATAAGTTAGAGATATATAGGTACTTCTGCCCATTTTATTGCATGAAAGAGAGCGGGAACACTTCATTAAAGATCGAAAATATCGTCGCTGCCGGGACGATTGCGGATGCGATCGATCTGGAATTCATTGCAACCAGTATAACGGACTGCACATTCACCAAAAAGAAGTTTCCCGGTGCGGTATACCATATGCAAAACCCGAAATCCGCTGCACTCATTTTTGCATCAGGCAGGATCGTTCTCACGGGACTCCACCGGGCCGAAGATATTGAAACCGCATTACAAAACCTTCTGAAAAAAATCCGGGAGGCCGGAATCACCTGCCTTGACGATGCGACGTGCGCGGTCACCAATATTGTCTGCACCTATAACATCGGGTTCCCCCTCAACCTGGTCAGGATCGTGGCAGCGCTGATGGATCACGAGCGGGTCGAGTATGAGCCGGAGGCCTTTCCGGGACTTGTCTGCCGTATCTCTGAGCCCAGGATCGTATTCCTTCTCTTCTCATCGGGAAAGATTGTCATCACCGGTGGAAAGAATATGGACGATGTCAAAACCGGACTCAACGTCCTCATGGAAAAACTCAGTGTTGTTGACCCCAAAATAACGAGAATTAAAAATTTTTAAAAGACGAGCAACTTTTCATTTTTTACCGTCACCAGCGTGACGAAAAACGCAGAGAAAAAAATAAAAAATATGCTCTGTTGAAATCCTCATCCAAAAATGGTTGTACCGACGACCAAAAGATCTAAGGTACAATGTCTCCTTTTCTTGAGTGTGAAATCAAATAGAAAGGAGACACTTAAGAAATCAGCGAGCCGGAA
>NZ_JALOCH010000022.1 GCF_023227875.1 Methanoregula sp.
ATGCGAGAAGCAGGAGTCGAACCTGCGAACCCCTACGGGAACGGATCTTGAGTCCGCCTCTGTTGGCCACTTAGATATTCTCGCTTGGAATAATGTTGGTGCTGGAATGTAAAAGACTTTGAGATTTTATGGAATTGCTCTTTTGTTACATGAAGTCGGCAAGACCCAGCTGCTGCTGCTTCTCCTCGCCGAACGTGGACTCGATCGCAAGATCGATCACTTCAACCCTTTGCTTGGTATATTCTGAAACCTTGTACTTGCGGCAGATCTCCCGGGACATTTCAAGGTATTTTTTCACCGAACCCTCGTGGACCGTGGGGATGATGTTCCCGTTGCAGATGCCTTTTCCCTTGAACTTCGTACACTTGCCGGCAAGCGGCATCCGCCGGTAGCTCGTATTGCACTTCGTACACCGGAACTTCTGCTTGGAGAAGGCCGAAAGGTTCCCCATGAGATCGCGAATGAAATGGGTGTTGAGCACCCGCTCCGCCACGTCATCGGCGTCAACGGCCCGGATCTTTTCCGCGAGATCGAGTTCCGCCCCGAGCTTGTCGGTCATCGTCTTCATCTGGGTATACATCGATTCAATCGGTCCCGCGGAGATATCCGAAGTATCGTGGGTAAACTGGAAGCCCTCCAGCTGGGCCGGTGTCCCGATCCGGTTCTCGACGCGGTCGATGAGTTTGACGATCGTCTTGGGCTCTGCATAGAGAAGGGCACTGGTATACACTTCGATCGGGTAATGGTCGCAGACATCAACGTTCAAGGCTTCCTTGTCGATCTCGGCCGGGTCGATCCGGCTTGTCAGGACGAGGGGAGCGTCCATCGATCCGCCCCGGTTCTGCGGCAGGAAAGACCGCGAGAAGTTGATCAGGCCGTCAAGGAGGAGCATGATGCAGTCCTCATCGCCATCACACTGTCCGGTGAAGATGCCGTTCGCGACAAGCGTGTGATCGTCTGCAACCGTCAGGCAGTAGACCCGTTCCTCGGGTGCGGGAACCGGTTCAGCAAGCCGGATCGTATCGGAGATCACACAGGAACCTTCGAAGATCGGTACTGAATCGCCGGGTTTGAGTTCCATTGCCTTGAGTTTACGGAGATATCCCGTGTCCCAGACCAGCATTGCATGGTCGGGTGTAACCACGAGTTCCTTCCCCCGCGATGTGGTGAACCGGATCAGTGATGCCGGGGAACGGTGGATGGAGACGGAGGTGACCTTCCGGATATGGATCTGGCCATTCGTATCAACGGTGCGGGTGGAAAACGGCCGTACCGGGTCTGAGTAGTACGTGCCGAGCCGGTCAAGGCCCGGCTGGTTAATATCAAAATTCTCCAGAACGAACTTCCGGATGGGAATCTTTTCCCATCTCCTGCCATCGTACACCTCGATTTCCGTGTCGCCGTAAAAGCAGTTCCTGCGCTTGGCGGCGTGGAAGAACGGGTGGGCATATCCCACGTTCGCACGCGTGAACCCAGCGATCCGTGCAAGGACACCGGCACTCGTGTGCGGTGCAAGGCCGATGACCAGGTGTCCCACGAGGTCGGCAGGTTCCTTCACGTTGTAGAACGGGTCAAGGCCATAGCACTTGACGAGCAGCTCGTCCATGAACTTTGTCACGCTGACCAGCCACTCTGCGCAGGAGTCGGAGACGAGGATGTCCTGAGCGTGGAGTTCCACCACCTGCAGGCCGTTCTGGAGATCGTAGCCATGCGTGTCCTTCGTGTAGCCGAGCGAGCGCATTTTTTCCACGGAGACACGGACTTCATCCGGGCGGATATGCGTGAGGGGCAGGTCGATCATGTCGAACCGGGTCGTGCCGTCCTTGAAGACAAAGATGTTCTGCTGTGCCCGCAGGATGCCCTTCTCCATCGCCTCCACGGACTTCTCCCGGGAGATCATACCCTTGACACCTTTGACGAGGGCGATGCTGTCGGTCTTAAGGCCCATCCGTTCCATTGCTTTTGCGTACTCTGCCTTGACGTTGAGGCTTATCCGTTGGCTGCATACCGCGGGGACATCGCAGTTCGGGCACCGGTCCTGCAGGATCTCGTGGCCGCACTTCTGGCAGGTGAAGAGCGCGACCGTGTGGCCCCCGCATTTTTCGCACCGGTTCAGGTACGTGATCTCGTTGCAGGCCGAACACCGACGCCGCCCCACTTCGATCTCGATGATCCCTCCCTCCTTCTGGAAGTCGAGTTCCGTGTTCTCCGCATCCACTTCGGCCGTGTGGGCAGAGGCAGACTGGAACGAGCGCCGGTTCCCACCGGAATCCCCGAGCGGGAAGAGGACGTGGGGCGGGGGGTTCATTTTCCGCGGCTTCGATTTCCCGGGCCGGCCCATGCGCCCGCCTATCCGTGTGCCGGACCGGGATCGCATCCTGATGCCGGAGAGGTGCATCACCAGCGCGAGCGGGAGCGCATCGGCTGGTGCGTTCTGCCACGTCTCTTCTTTTTTCAGGGTGTCATCAAGCCCGAGCCCGGCAATGAGGGCACGATATGTCCGGATGTGTACGGTCTCCTCGCGGACCTCATGCGGGATCAACAGGGTCTCAAGTGATTCCTTGATTGCAGGATCGGTCGGGAGGTACAGGCCGTCTTCCTTCACGCTTCCCTTCATTGACACATGATCGGCGAGGGCACGGATCTGGTCGGTTGAGATATCGTCCCAGAACCAGGTCCAGGCAGGATACAGGTAACCTCCCTTCCGGGCAACGTCAAGCGCCTCTGCTTCGTTCTTCGGGGATGTTGCCCCTTCACCGGCATCAAGGAGCCACCACTCCTCGCAGTAGCCCGCCGGTACGAGCGGGTGGTTGTTCTCCAGGAACTCCCCGTAGGAGATCAGGATCTCGCCGACATCGAGGATCTTCTCGATCCCGGCAACCAGCCGTTTTGCGGTCGCCTCGTCATCGATCCGGAGCACGTCGCCATTCCGGAGCCGTACTGTCGGGCCCTCGATGGAATCAACCGGCACAACACCGCAGGCTTTACCCGGCCTTTCGGTCTTCATCTGGGTCCCGGTTGCAAGAAATTCCCCGAGGACATAGAGGGTTGCGGGATGCATCCCTGCGGCGGCAAAACCGGTATTGCGCGACCTCCCGTACCGGAGCCGGAAGCCCCCTTTGCGCATCGGGTAGGAGAAGACCGGGCGGCCCCCGATAAGATCGCGGAGGTACTTGTCGAGCGGCTTGATGCCAACAGTCTTCTCACCGTCGCCGCTTTTTGCTGCACCGGCGATCAGTTTATCGAGCCAGTCCCAGCCTTCCATCTTCATCTTCTCGACCCGGCTCTTGAGCTTACGGGCCTTGCCGGCAATGCCTTCCCCGATGACGAGCGCCATGCCACCGCGGACAGCATTCGTCTCCACACGCTCAAGGTTACGGTGGCCCGAGACCTCTTCCTGTTCGGTTGCTTCGCCATCGATACAGACCGGGCAGTTCTCGATGATGATCCGGATCTCCGCCTCGCTCGGGAGATACTGGAGGTTCATGATCGAGTTGTACTGGCGGATCTCCTCGATGTACCGTTCCACCTCCTCCTGTCGCGGGACATAGCGGTTGATGCCCAGTTTCTGGCGCACGTAATCTCCGACCAGCACCGACATTGCCTGTGCCGTTCCCCCGGCGCTCCGTATCGGACCGGCGTAAAAGATCATCAGGTAACTGCTGCCGTCATCGTTCCTGCCAAGACCGACCTTGGCAATCCCTTCCGTAGGTGCGGATACGACCCCTTCAGTCAGGAGTGCCATGGCAACGCGGATCGCGTGGTCGAGCACCTCCATGATGTCCTTCTCCCCAAACTTCCGGGCAACAAAATCGTCACCGATCCGGAGAGCTGCCTCTTCGCGGGACATCGTTGCTTCAAGCTCACGGATCCGCACTGCCACGCCCTTGACCCCGACCAGCACCTCCACACGGTCCGCGAGATCGCTTGCGATCGGGATCTCGACATCGGTGCTGGGATCGAGACCCCGGGTGCGGGCCTCTTTTGCTATCGCAATTTCACGATAGAGCTCGTCCAGCAGGGTCTTCTCGTAGGCCTCCATCGTGGGCGAGAGCTTGAGCATACCGGTACGGTTGTGCCGCACGGAGATTTATGGATGCTGATTCAGGAGACGTTTGAAAACGTCAGGGGGACGACCCGGTCAATCCGGGGAACAGGGGAAGACAAAGGACACGAAATAAAAAGAGACCTGTGGGGAACGCCGCAGCGTTTACATCACGGTTTTTCTTCTTTCTTCTCTTCGGGTTTCACATTTGCTTTATGCGTAAAGATCGTTGCACCCGCACCGATGCATGCCGTGATAATCCCGATTATGCCCGCGATGACCGTAGGGCTCTCCAGGGGTCCTCCTGATGTGCTCTCGGTGGCAACAGGCTGAACCGTAGTAACCGGAACGACCGTGGTTGCCGGGACAGACGCCGTTGCAAGGATGATCTGGGACGACCCCGTGCTGATAGGATGGAGGGTGCCGTAGACAGGGATGTTATGCCCGGCAACGACATACACGGTCCCTTCGTAGTCATTGTACCCGCTCAGCGACAGCCGGACCATGTGGGTTCCAAAAGAGAGACCGGTCACATTTCCCGGGGTTGTCCCATAGTACATCCCGTCAATAAGGATTGCGGCGCCCAGCGGCGATGAGGCAACCGAGATGTCGCCGGAGGTTACCTGGGTCGTCGGAACGGTTGTCGCCACCGTTGTTTCCACCGTTGTCGCCGGGACAGCAGTGGTTGTTGTCGGCACCTCCGTTGTGGCAGAGGTAGCAACCGAGGTTGTGGTCGCTTCCGTGGTGACCTCCGTAGTCACCGTCGTTTCAAGGGTTGTTTCGGTTGTTGTCGGAACAGCCGTGGTGTTCGTAGTATTCACGACATCCGCGGATACAGGGACTATCACAAAGGCAATCGCGATAAGGATGATGAGATGCCTACAGGTCATCTTCATGGTACGATCTCCAAGTCAACGTAGTTGTTCATGAACCTCTGATCGCACCAGGTTGTATGATGGGGTTGATCCCCTGCGATCCGGATATACCGGGAGCGCCACATTCATCGTGGACCGTATTGCAGGGCACGTTCACAATCCCCGTCACGATACACCTGCCGGAAGAGAGATCATGGTTCAGGAAATTATTGCGTGGGCTGGCATGATGAATGTTGTCAGACCCTGTTTCAATACGAAAAAGGGAGGTGAGTGGGGACAAGCGTGGCCCGTCTTTCACTCACCGTTTCCATTATTTACCAGCTTTCATCCGGTTGATACAGAGTATGTAACTTCCCTTATTTTGAGATCGTTTCCAGTACCTTGTTCACAATCTCTTCGCTCCGGTTCTTCATGCCAAACCATACGACAATCGCAATCGAGGCACCAAGACCGATGCCCAGGCCCCAGAATATCGGTGTGAGGATCGTGTAGATGATGGTGAGGTCCAGCAGAAGCTGTGAAAGTGCCAGCATGATGACAACAAAGTACAGGAACAGACGGAGCAGTAAAAGTACCGGGTTGAGCAGTTCAATGTGTGCTGAACTTGTCGAGTAATTCTTGAACACATCGATGAAGTAATCGACAAGGATGATGCCGACAACCATGATGATGACGAATGCTACGACATGGGGGATATACTCGATAACTCCTGTCATGAACTTGCTGAGATAGTCCATGTTGAGTATATCAACTGCCGCGAGAATGGCGATCAGGTAGACGATACACCGTACCGTGATATCTCCCATATATCCGAACGAGACCGGAGACTTTGTAACGTGTTTGCCCAGTTCCGACTCACCAATTGCCGGCGTTGCAGTTGCAGTCGCAGTTGCCTTGTCAAGAATGATCCGTACGGCCTTTCCGAGCAGGCGTCCTACTACCCAGCCGATGAGAAGAACAACCAGCGCACCAATAATGGCAGGAAGTACTGCCATCACATTTTCCAATCCACGGGTAACTATGTCCATTGATACCATCGTAAAACTCCTAGTTTTTAGCACATTTATACGTTTATGAGATAGAGTTGCAACATATTATGTCACATATACTCCATTATAGAGGTGATAACTAATAGTATTTAAAATTTTATTATATCAACAATACATCTTTATGATTCATAACAATTATAAATCCTGCCTCCCATAATTCTTATGAAGGACACCTCACCCGGTAAAACAATATCATGATGCAGGATTACCAGCAGGAACTCATTGTAATTCGGGACCTCCTCAAAAAGAACCCGAACGGGATGAGTGTAACCGATATCTCGAAGGCATTGAAAAAGAACAAGAATACCGTAGGGAGATACCTCGATATCCTGCTCATCTCCGGACAAGTCGACATGCGGACCTACGGCATGGCAAAAGTATACTCCCTCTCCCAGCGGGTCCCGCTGTCTGCCATGCTCAGTTATTCAAAAGAGCTGATCATGGTACTGGATAACGAGTCCCGGATCATTGATGTCAATGGTAATTTTTTAAGCCTCCTTCAGCTCTCGCGTGAAGAGACGGTTGGAAAGAATATCACCTACCTGCAATCACCCGAAGTTGATGTCCATGAATTTCTGGACAGTATCACCTCAGACCGGCTGAACAGCGAGAATACCATCACATTCAAAGTGAGGGACAAGGGCGAGCGGATCTTCCACCAGAAGTGCGTCCCAACCGTTTTCGATGATGGGAGGAAAGGGATCACGCTGATCCTTGAGGATGTCACGGAGCACATCCTTGCTGAACGGGATATCCGGGAGAGTGAGGAGCGCTTCCGGATGATGGCAGAGAACATCCGCGACGGGCTCATCATATTGGAGAACGGCAAAACCGTGTATGCCAACAACCGCATCTCAGAGATCACCGGGTATTCCAACGAAGAACTCTGGTCAATGAATACCCTCACTATCATCCCATCGGAATGTCATGATGAAGTAGCAAAGCGGATACGGGATATCGAAACCCATCCTGACAAACCAAGCGATATCCAGATGTGGATCATCCGGAAGGATGGTGAAAGGAGGTTCGTCTATCTCCGGTTCAGTGCAGTACGGCACAGCAACACACTCTATAATTTCGTGATATTCACCGATATCACGGAGCTCAAGACGCAGGAGGCGAAGGTGCGGGAAAGCGAGCTGCGGTTCCGGATGATGGCAGAGAACATCCAGGACGGGCTCATCATTGCGGAGAACGATCGGGTCGTGTACACGAACCGCCGTATCAACGAGATCTCAGGGTATTCTGAGGAAGAGATGACTTCGATGGGACTCCACGGGACCATTATCGTGGAAGATGTATCGGAGATCGCCGCGGCAGGTATTATCCCCCATTCGGAGAAGACAAAAATTGAGGAGATTGTCAGGGGTGTCCAGCCGGATTCAGGTACACCCGGGGAATTCAGTGTCTGGATACGACGCAAGGATGGCACGCCACGGTTTATCCAGGGGAAGGTCACCGCTGCCCGTCACGGGGATGTAACCAGTACCTACATCACTATCGCAGATATCACGATGTTTGCAGAGCGGGAGAAGAACCTGCGTGAGCGGATCGATGCGCTCCAGGAAATTTTGCATTAATAGTTTACACCTACCAATGCGAACCTCCGGGGCGAGTTCTGACATTTATTATTCACATGTATAACCCATAAGAAAAATGTTTTAATATTATCACCTTCAACATTAGAGAGACATTTGCTGATACAGCGCGGGACAATCATGACAGTTTGTGAAAAAAATACAATTCTCGGGAACAGGATACCCAGCAATCCTAGACAGAGGGGGCACCGTAGCTACAGTCTCCTCGTGCTCCTGATCCTGACCGGTATCGCGATGGCATGCATTGCAGTATCACCTGCAAGTGCCGGATCACAATACATGGCGGGAAGCCCGGAGCTTTCCGCAACGATCTCCGGCAACAATGAACTCTCACCCGGCAAGGAAGTACAGCTTGCCGTCGTCATCCAGAACACCGGAATCAACGAGTTCAAGTTTGTAAAATCGGGTATTGTTGATACCGATGACCTTCCGAATACCGCCAAGTTCCTGACAGTAACCCTTGGTTCAGGCGACTCTCCCCTTATCGTGAAATCAGACCCTCAGATGGTCGGCGACCTCAAGGCAAGCGGGACGGCAACCGCCACGTTCACCGTAAGAGTCCCATCTGATGCGGCAGCAGGGACCTACTCGCTGCCGGTCCGGCTCAATTATACCTACCTGTATACCGCCGAACAGTATGGATCTGACACGGTCCAGTATACCTACAAGACTATCGACAAGATCCTCCAGATCCCTGTAAAGGTCAAGTCGAATGTCAGGATCGATGTCATCTCTGCTGATATCCAGCACCTGAATGCCGGTACGGAAGGCTATATCACCCTCACCGTGCAGAATGTCGGTCACGAGGATGCAACGAAGGCCATTGTCACCATTGCACGGAATGATGGAAGTCCCGTTATCCCGACGGAAGCCAGTGCATATGTCGGTGATTTCCCGGCCAACGGGACCGCAAAGTGCATCTTCAAGACCTCCGTGGATCAGGGCGCAGAAGAACAGACGTACCCCCTCGATGTCTATGTGAAATACGAGAACAGCGAGGGCGACACCGTCTCTTCCGACATTGAGACAATCGGGGTCCCGGTCGGGGGCAAGATCACCTTTTCCATAAACTCCGACGTGCAGACAATCGCACCCGGAGAGAAGAAAGTGATCCAGGCGAGCTTCAAGAACACCGGCGGGGCAACCGCTTACCAGGCCCTGGCCCGGGTCAGCATGGTCGACCCCTTCACCAGCAACGATGACTCCGCATTCCTTGGCGATATCGCACCCGGGGAGACAAAAGAGGCCTCATTCCTGGTATCAGCAGATGGCTCTGCCACCGTGAAGAACTACGGCATCGATACCGAGATCCGGTACCGCGATGCCCTTGACAACTCCGTTATATCGGACCCTATGAAGCTGAGCGTTGATGTTGTCGAGAAAAAAAGTGCGGTCTCTTCACTGATGGGTAACCCGGCGATCCTTGCCGCAATCGCCATCATCGTCATTGCAATCGGGTATCTCCTCTATCGCAGCAGGAAAAAACTCCAGTAACGAGGGAAAAGCATGACCTCTACCAGCTTTTCCGGTAATGCCCGTACAACACTCGCAGTGATCGCTCTGATCGTCTGCAGTGCCGTTATTGCAGCGCCGGTCTCTGCAGCAATCTACACGCAAATATCAGGGTCGCCTGCAACGACCTCCAAGTATCTTGGCGGAAGCCCGTCGCTCTCTGCCAGTGTGACCGGGGCCAACGAGTTCACCCCGGGCCAGGATGCCACGATCACGGTTCTGGTGAAGAATTCCGGCGTTAATGCCATGAAGCAGCTCAACCAGACTGCGATTGAATACAGTGATCTTCCGACAACGGCAAAATTTGTCACGCTGACACTCACCTCCGACAACAATGCAGTGATCATAAAAAGCGATCCGCAGATCCTCAACAGCATTCCTGCCAGCGGGACAGGTTCAACCGTGCAGTTCAAGGCAAAGATCTCCTCGAATGCAACCGCAGGAGAATACCAGCTGCCGCTCGTCATCAATTACCAATATCCCCGGGTGATCCAGCAGCAAAAAGACTCGGAATTCGAGGATACCTATACAACGACCGAGGTAACACTCCCCGTCACCATCCGGATCAAGCCCGAAGTGAAGATCGCAGTCGTGGAATCCACCTCGGACCCCATAAGTGCGGGGACCGAAGGGTTCCTCAACCTGAAAATCAGGAATGACGGCCCCGAAAATGGCAGCAAAGCCAGCGTGAAACTCATCCGGAGCGGGAGCAGCGCAATCATACCAACCGACAGTTCAGCGTTCATCGGAGATTTCCCGAGTGGCGGCATTGTCGGGTGCAGGTTCAAGATTGTCGCATCCAAGGACGCAACAGCCCAGACCTACCCGGTCGATGTCTTTGTCACCTACACGAACAGCGAGGGGGACGTCGTCACCACGAAAAGCGAGACCATCGGTATACCTGTAGACAGCAAGACCAGCTTCGCCGTAACCTCACCGGTACCCGCTGTTGCAGCCGGAACGCAGGGCATCATTGAGGTTCAGTACCGGAACACCGGTAACACAACGGTATACGAGACCCAGTCGCGGCTGACTCCCCACGGCGATGTCACCATTGATAACAACGTGGCATACCTTGGCGAGCTCCAGCCGGGGCAATCCGGAACCGCCCTGTACGACATCACCATCGGGAAGAGCACCGAACCTTCGACATATACGTTCGACAGCAAGCTCCGGTACCGTGACGCCCTCGGCAACAGCCAGGAGTCCGACACGATTGTAGTATCCATACAGGTCCTGCCCGCCAGGGCAGATACTGTTGCCGGAATTCCGACAACTGTCGTCATCGCCGGGATCATCCTCGTGGTTATTGCGGCCGGCATCGGACTGTACGCATACCGTCGCAAAACAAGCCTGCAGTGAGATCTCATAATGACACCCATACAGGGATATACACTCAACGATAGCGGGTGTTGGTCTGCTCCCATGAACAGATGCAAGAGGGGTATGGTATATGATTAAGGAACTCTTTGAAGCGATAGCGAATGCAATCATCCGGAGACCAAAGTTGGTTGCCGGCCTCGTCATCGCCCTCTTCTGCATCGGTCTCTATGGTATGACCACGCTCACGATGGCAACGGGATGGGAGACCTACATCAACAAGGACTCCCCCTCCGGGCACCTCCAGGCAAAATATGAAGAGAATTTTCAGTCAGATGCCATCATCCTCATCATCGAAGCCGGGGATCCGCTGAGCCCGGATGTCCTTTCCTATATCGATAATCTCGAGACGGATATCCGGCAGCAACAGAATATAGATAGCATATACAGCATCACGGATGTCCTGAAAGCCTACAATGGAGGGACGCTTCCCACATCAAAGGATGAAACACTGCGTATCGTCAGTCTATTCCCCGAAAGCACCCGCGACAAGGTCTATCCTTCCAACGTGCTGACCCTTGTCCAGATCCAGCTCACCGAGGGATTGTCGGATGATGTCCAGAAGTCCGTCCTCGACAACATGGAATCGATTATCAAGACGTCCCCGGTTCCACCCGGCGTAACTGTCGAGATGTCCGGATCCCCGGCATTCACACAGCAGATGGGCGAAGGGCTCACAAGCAACATGGGCATCCTCATCGGTGGAGCCATGATCCTGATGATCATCACAATGGGGATCCTCTTCGCCTATGTCCGCCACCGGTTCATGCCGGTCCTGCTGGTCGCCATCGGCCTTGTCACCTCACTTGGCCTGATGGGTATTGCAGGCATCAGCCTGAACATGGCGGTGATCGGAGCCTTCCCGGTCCTGATTGGGCTGGGGATCGATTATGCGATCCAGTTCCATGCCCGGTTCGATGAAGAGGCTCGGAAAGGATCGCTTGAGGATGCGGTCTTCAATACCGTAACCCGCACCGGTCCTGCGGTCATGTACGCCATGCTCGCTACATCCATGGGATTTTTAGCCATGTTTGTCTCGTCTGTTACGATGATCCAGTCGTTTGGCCTTGTGGCCATCATCGGCATCAACACCTGCTACTGGATCTGCTGCATCGGCATGCCGACGCTCGGCCTCCTGCTGAACTACAAGCCAAAACCCGACCAGACCGGGCAATGTTATGCCGTAGGAACGGATGCCTGTGACACGATCATCGGGAAAAAGAACCGCACAAAGAAGAGCTCCTTCTCCTATGGCGACTTCCTGACTAGCACCTCTGTAAAGATTGCGAAGAACCCGGTACCGATCCTGCTCGTGGCCGCTCTTATCGCCCTCATCGGGTTCCAGATCGACCCGACCATCCCGGTCAGTTCTGATGAGAACACCTTTGTCCCCTCGGATATGCCGGCCAAGATCAACATGGACAAGGTCAGCCGCGTCATCGGTGCATCCAGTACCGCTGACCTGATGGTCCAGGGTGCCCGCGTAACCGATCTCGATACGGTGATCTGGATACAGGAGTTCCAGGATTACGAACTGGCGCACCATTCGGAATTGACCGGTGCGACCAGCATCGTCACGTATATTCTCCAGTATAACAATGGCGTGATGCCGGAGACCCAGGCTGAACTCAACAGCGTGCTGGTGACGATACCAGAGGATACAAGAACATCGGTTCTCAGCGACCCGATGTGCGGGATCATCCGGTTCAGCACCGAAGACCTGGAGATGGGGCAGCAGGAGACATTAAAAGAGCAGATGGTGAAGGAGATTGAGTTCCTTGAGCCCCCGGTCGGCATTACCGTAGAACCGGCAGGAAGTTTCGAGCTGTATACCAGTCTTCTCGGGTCCATGTCGGAATCAAAGGACCTGATGACCGTTCTCGGGTTCATCTTCGTCTTCGTATTCCTCATCCTCGTGTACCGGCACATCCATGCGATAGCCCCGATCATCCCGATCATCTTCGTTGTGGGATGGAACGCGGTTATGATGTATATCATGGGCCTTACCTACACCCCGCTCACCGCAACGCTGGGGTCGATGACCATCGGTGTAGCCGCGGAATATACGATCCTGGTCATGGAACGGTACGCGGAGGAGGAGGAGAGGCTCCACGATCCCCTTGCCGCCATCCAGGAGAGCGTCCAGAAGATCGGCAGCGCCATCACGGTCTCGGGCCTGGCCACGTTCTTCGGGTTCTCGGCACTCTGCCTTGCAACCTTCCCGATCATCAGCAACTTCGGCATCACCACCCTGATTGCCGTCGCGTTCTCCCTGATGGGTGCGATCTTCATCATGCCCGCGGTACTCTCGCTGTTAGGCAGGTTCACCGTATGGCTCGAAGCGAGAAAGGGTCATGGAGCTCCTGAAGGGAGCGAACAGACACCAACAGATATTTCGATGTAATCCCAACTACCCCTCAACCATCTCTTTTAAACGGCCAATAAATACCGGCCGAAGAAGGAACAATCCTACATACAAGAATCGCAGGACGCGTCTTCAATCGGAGAGAACAGATATTATTGCCTTGTCACTCTTCTTTCTCAGCATGCTCAACGATGGTTGGCAGGCCGGCCTCCCCCATCTGCCAGAGCGTAAGCGTGGCGCAGGACCGGAGGATCTCGTCTGCATCGTTGAGCCGCTGCCGAAGGGGCTCCACGGCAGGCACCCCGATCCGGCAGAGGGCCTGCGATAAAAATCCCCGCAGTTCCCGGTCATCGCTTGCCATTGCCGCGATCAGCGATTCGATGGCAGGGATACCGATCTCACCGAGGGTCGCGGCGGCGTAACGCCGGAACTCCCGGCTGTCGTGCTCCCGCATCGCGGCGATCAGCGGTGCGACCGAGGACTCCCCGATCTTCGCAAGTGCAATCGCCGCGTACCAGCGCCGGTCATTGTCCCCTGCTTCTGCAAGCGCCGTAATAAGGGGGGAGATTGCCGGCGTCCCGGTCTCCCGCAGGTTCGAGATCGCTTCATGCCGCTCTTCGATCCGCGGTGAGGCGAGGGCTGCAATCTGCTTTCGGATCTCCTCCCCACGGACCTCCATCTCTCTACCGGTTCCTGTCATACCTGACAGTGATCTGGGCACTCCGCCCACTTGGCTCTTTCCTTTTCCGAACGGTCATCAGACCGTGAGGACGAGAAGAATTGCGATGCAATTCTTCGAAGGTCGGTTGATGTCTCCCTTTTCATTGTCGTGGTTCGAAGATTTCCTGCGGAAATCTTCTCTTCCTCAAGGTCCTTGCGGACCTTTCGGATTTCAAACCCCGATACCGTATCAGAACCACGTAATTATCACACGAATCCCAGCCAGGCCGGGACAAAGAGGATGCCAAAGAAGACAAGCATCATTGCCATGCCGAGCGGGATGCCGACCCGTGCCCATTCGCTGCTGCTGATACTGAGCTTGCAGGCAGCGATGATGTTGGGGATATTGCCGGGGATGAGCATCCCCCCGGCAACCAGCAGTCCCATCAGGGCGCTCGTAATCTGCTGAGGAGAGAGGGCGGGACTGATCTCCGCAGCAGCAAGGGTTGCATTGTCGAGAACGGCAGAGACAATGTTGATCCAGTACAGCCCGGCTGACGGGATGGTGATGATGTATTCGAGGATCAGCGGCTTGAAGCCCTCTCCGAGAAAGACGAGTGCCATGATGAAGAGGTACACCTTGCCAGCCCGGAGAAGGATCTCGGTCAGCGTCTCGCGTTCAACAATGCATTCAAGTTTCTGCTCACCGGTGTGGCTCCGGGAGAAGAGGATCACACCGACAAACCCGAGTGCGATGACAGTCGGGATGATATAGATGCCCAGACGTTCGAACAGGAACGTAAACCCGGCATGGTAGGGAGCACCGGAGAGTTTTGACACAACAATTGTGGTAAGGGGTTCGCCCAGAGGTGTAAGACCGGCCCCAAGACCGATGGAGAAGCAGGAGACCACCGTGATCTCCACTTTGGCTTTCTGCACTACGGGAAGGGCGTTGACGATCTCAACAAGAATGATCGCGGCGAGGATTGCGGAGATGATGCTCGATACCAGACCAAGGACGACGATGAGCAAAAAGACGATCCACTTTAGTGAGAACCGGTCAACCATCCCAACGATCACTTCCTGCATCCGGTGGTGGAAGACGTAGATCACGAGCCCGAAGACGAGCACAATCTGGACGATCCCGATGGGGATCCCATACAGGCTCGTAATCTGCAGCGGGGAGAGGAGTGCCTCCTCAACAATTGCCAGGCTCCAGCCGGTCTGCTCACCGGGTAACGTGATGAACCCGGAGATCGTGAGTGCAGCAACACCACAGGCAAAGAGAAAGACCTCGAGGTTGCACTCAATGGATTTCACCCGGAACGGGAGGATGAGGACCAGTACGAAGATGATCAGTAACCCGAGATTTGCCAGAATGTCCATTTCCTGTCTCCCGGATAGCCGGCAGGGTGTGTCCAGCCGGTTCCCGCAGGAGAGTGGGTTCCCGGAAGATTAATGGATTACTTTTCATGACACTGTCCCCTCCCGGGGTAACAAAGTATATTACCTACATCGGAGGTATAGGCAATTGATCATCTCATAGGTGTGTGGGGGATGGCGCAGGATCTTATGAAAACGATCGGTGCTCTGCAGAATGCGGCGGTCGGTCGTTGCCGGAAGCGGATAGCCGAGGCGGCACTGAGGGCAAAGGGGATTATCGGGAACGATCCACCGGATACCGATGACACCGATCTCTGCCGGAAGCCCCCGTGCGGGGTAACGTCGATCCTGAAACGGAAACACGGACTCTAGTTGGGGGGCATCATGGATTCGGAAAAAACACTCCTGCAGCAGATCCGGGACAAGGAGCAGGAACTTGCCCAAGAGGTCGATGCTGCCCGGGCAGAGGCGGAGGCGTCCGTTGCCGCCGCGCGTGCAGAAGCTGAAGACCTGCTCTGTACGGCAGACAAGCTCGGGAAGACCACTGCTGAACAGGTGTACTGGAAGGAGCGGGGGAGGACCGAGCTCGAGATCGGGGACCTGAAAAAAGCAGCTGAACTGGACAGGGAGATCACCCAGGTGCAGGGAGCGCGGAATATCCCTGCCGCTGCGGAACGGATTGTCAGGTACGTAACATCGGAATGATGCCGGGGATGCCCGGCAGGGAGTTGTATGCTCCAGGCAATGAAACGCATCCAGGTGGTCGGGCCGAAAGATGAACTGGGCCGGGCAGTCGACCTGCTGTACCGGGCGGGCACCATCCATCTCGAGAACGCGCCGGAACTTATATCACGGGGAGAGATCTGCCTGGACCGTGTCAGGCAGGAAGAGGCCGGGGCCGTAGCCGAGGCCCTCGGGAAGACGAGTGCCATCCTATCCACCCTCCCTCCCATTGATGACGATCCGGACCGCCAGGCGCAGCTCCGGGCATCTCTTGAGAAAAAGACTCATGCCGAACTTGTCGCACGGGCGCGCGAGATCATCCACACCCTTGAGACAACGACCCGTGAGCTGGCGGCAAAGAAGAGCGAACTTACCCTCTCGATCACGGCACTGAACCGGTACGAGAAGGTGCTCGATATCATCCAGCCGGTCGAGAAGGAGCTGCCGGTGCTGGAGGGATTTGAGGTCACGATCCTGCTCATCCAGGAGGAGCACCGGGACGTCCTCGCGCTGATCAAGAAAGAGCTGGACACGATCACCGGTGACCGGTTCGAGATGACCGCAACAACGGTCGATGCCGACACCCTCGCGGCTATCATGGTCTTCCCCAAGCGGTATTCCGAAGAGATCCATTCCTTCATCTATTCCGTGAACGTGAACGAGGTGAGGCTCCCCAAGGAATATTCGGGGAGGCCGTTCTACGAGATGTATACCCTGCTTGAAGAGAGCCGGATGCGTGCCAAGGACGAGATCGCCCGCATCGATGCGGACCTTCTGGCACTCTCCACTACCTGGTACCAGGAACTGGTCGTCATCAGAAAACATCTCGGGAACATCCATGGGGAACTTGGGGCATACCGGAACTTCGGGCTCTCGGAGTACACGTTTGTCATCATGGGCTGGATCCCGAAGAAGTACCTCAGGAAGACTGAACGGGCCCTGCACGATGCTTTTGGCGACCGCGTGATTGTCTGTGAACTACCAACGACAGAAAAAGACATGGAGGATGCCCCGGTCTTCTACGATAACCCCTTCTGGGTGAGACCCTTCGAGGTCATCATGCAGCTCGTCTCCCCGCCCCGGTACCGGGAGATCGACCCGTCACCGGTCCTTGCGATCTTCTTCCCGCTCTTTTTCGGGATCATGGTCGGCGACATCGGGTACGGGCTCGTCATCCTCGCCTTTGCGCTCTTCATCCGGCACCGCTTCGCAGCGATCGCGTTTGCGAAAAGCCTTGCCGACATCCTGATCATCTCATCAATACCAACGATCGTCTTCGGGTACCTGTTCGGTGAATTCTTCGGGGACCTCGGGGAGGTGATGGGCTGGCTCCACCCGGTGCACTTCCTCGGCATCACCTGGAACCGCGTGGAAGCAATGATCCCGATGCTGATCCTCGCCATCGCGATCGGGGTCATACACGTGGTCCTGGGCCTCGTTATCGGCATCCGGAATGCGGTGATCACGAAGAGCCGGAAGCATCTTTATGAAAAGTGCGGCATGCTGATGATGATCATCGCAATCGTCATCCTCATGGCAATGCTCGGTGGCGTATTGGCGGATGTCGCGATCTACCCGGTGGTCGCCCTCATGCTCATCGCCCTGCCCCTCATCCTGTTGGGGGCCGGGGTATTCGGCACGATCGAGGTGATGGGTACGGTCGGCAACATCCTCTCGTACGCCCGGCTGATGGCAATCGGGATGGCCTCGGTGATCCTCGCGATGGTTGCAAACGAGCTCGGCGGGGCGTTCGAGTTTGCGATCATCGGGATCATCGTCGCCGTCCTGCTGCACGCGCTCAATATCGTGCTCGCGATGTTCTCCCCCTCGATCCACTCGATGCGTCTCCATATCGTGGAGTTTTTCAGCAAGTTCTACGAAGGGGGCGGGATGAAGTACCAGCCGTTTGCCCGGGCGGTTACGGAGGGGGAGCAGAAAGGGACGGGACCGGATCCCGGCGTGCAGGAACCTTCGTGAGTCTCCTGCATCCTCTTTTTCCTTAAGGATTCCCTCCCGTTTATATTCAGAACGAAAAAAGAGTACCAGGAACGATCATGGAGAAACGTCAGAACAGGGTTTTGTGCGGAGTACGAACCAACGGGGTGATTATCAGAGTTTCAATCCGGATCCCTTTTTTATGCACTGAAATACTCCAGTAAAAAGACTGGCAGATCATACCCGGTACTGGGGGAGACCCGTATGAAATCCGAAAGAGCCCCCAAGTCTCCCAAAATAAGAAATTTTATCATCTGTCACCCGTGATCTACTATCATTATGGACACCGATAGAATCCTGACAGTGATCCTCAGTATCATTATCCTCCTGTTCGGGCTGGTTGCAGTAATCGCACCCTCTGCAGTTTTTGGGATCTTATTACTGGTTATTGGAATTATCCTCATCGTATTCGGGATTTTAACCGCAGGAATCGGTCTTTCTGCAGAGAGCGGAACGCCAAAGATGGTTCTCTTTGGCTCAGGCCTGATCAGTATCATGATCGGCCTTCTTGCCATCCTCACTCCCTACATCCCGACCATCGCAATCGGCTACCTGGTTGCACTCTGGCTTGTTATCAACGGGTTGCTCTCGATCGCCTATGCGATCTCCGTAACGTGGGAGAGACACCGGATCCTGACCGGCCTTGTTGGTGTGATCAGTTTCCTGATCGGTATGTACCTGTTCTTCAACCCGGGTGCAGGATCTACATTCATTATACTGGTACTCGGCATCTTCTTCATTATCGCTGGTATTCTCTCATTGATTATGAGTGCCTTTTTCTGGAAACAATAATTCCATTTTTTTACGAAAAATCGGGGAGAATGTCTCTCCCGTATCTGATCAGAAAAAGAGGGTCATGCCTGTTTATAGACCGTGCCAGCCTTCATTACGAAGCTGACCTTCTCCATCACCGCGATATCTTCGAACGGGTTGCCCCGGACGGCAATGATATCCGCAGCCTTCCCGGGTGCGAGGGTCCCCAGTTCGGGATGCATCAGCATCTCCGCAGCAACACTCGTTGCGGCACGGAGCGCCCGCATGGGTGAGATGCCGTTTTCCACCATCTCGCCAAACTCAAGTGCGCCATTGACGCTGTAGGAGAGGATGCCCATATCGGTCCCAAAGGCGATCTTTATTTTGCTTTCTGCGAGATTTTTGGCATTTTCAATGAGGATGTCCTTGTACATCCGCATCTTCATCTTCTCATACGGATTGTTTCCTATCGATTCCCAGTATTCCTCGCTGTCCGCAAACCGGGCTGACCTCACACCCGCATACTGGGTCGGTACGAGGAAGACACCCCTCTCCTCAATCAATTGGAGAGTCTTTTTGGATGCCATGGCCCCGTGCTCAACCGACCGTACACCGGCAAGGACCGCCATCCGGACCGCTTCATCGCCGTGAAGATGGGCCGAAACCGGCCGGTGGTATTGGGTGGCAGTGGCGACCAGGCTCTCCATCTCTTCCTTTGTATACCCGACATCAACGGGATTGTCTGCCGGGGATGCAAAACCACCGGATGCAGCAAACTTGATCCATTCGGCACCCCACTTGATCTCTTCCCGGACTACTCTTCGGATCTCCTCGGGACCATCGGCGAGATTGTTCTGCCACCCCTTACCGTCGGGAGAGAGGAGCCCGGTGGCATCCATGTGGCCGCTTCTCGCAGAGAGCATGTGGCCGGAATTGATCAGCCGCGAGCCGGGGATGAGCCCATGCTCAACTGCCATCTTTATGTCACGGACGGTGTACCCGTGGAGATCCATATCCCCGCAGTCCCGGACGGTGGTGAACCCGTTCATCAGGTGCTTTCTGAGTGCCTCAGCACCAAGGAGGGCCTTGTACCCTCCTGAAAAGCTCCAGAAACTCCCCATCATCTCCGGCCGCAGCGTGATGTGGACGTGGCAGTCGATGAGACCGGGCATGACCATACGGTCGGAGAGATCGATGACCGCTGCATCGGCAGGTATCGGGATTTTTTCTGCAATCTGTTGGATTATCCCCTCTTTTACCAGGATGTCACGGGAACCAAGCGGGGCATTGGACTGGCCATCCCAGAATGTTCCTGCATGGATGAGGGTAACCGGCATCAGGCATCGCTCCGGATCTCATGCCCGGCAGGATTCGTTGTCATGACAGGCTGATACCGTGATTCTGGAGTTTCTGGTGGTAGTGTCATATACAGTCCTCCTATGCAATTGTAGGGGTCTGGTCTAATTCTCATTATGTTGCTGCTCCGAAACGTTTAAGGATACGTTGCATCAGGATTGAACGGATATACCTGCCCGGGGATATGTCCATCACCTCGTTAATTATAGGAACAGATATTACACTTATAGAAAGGATAATCAAATCAACGAACACGAGGGATTATGGGGACACATGAAAAATAAACTTGCCTCGTAAGGGAGTGTTATAAGAGAGAGATTACCTCACTTTTTGTGAGAGTATGTGTGAAGACTCAAACATCGCTCTGATCCGAAAAAGAATAAAAATGCAGAATATCATTCAACTGTGAAAAATAATCAGATGTTGAACGAGGAGGTTACCCACGAATATTATGCCGAAGAATGCGATCCTCCAAAAAACCTGTTTTGTCTGCCATCACTCATCAAGCCCGATAAAGAATGCATCTTCTCTGCGTCCCGGTACAGCAGGACCATCGGGAATTGTGGATCTTGAGGGTCGTCCAAAGGAATTAACAGAGTATATTTTGAGAACACAGCTTGAAGTCTGCCCGCACTGTGGATATATTGCTGAAGACATCGGGAAGAGAACCTCCATCACCAAAGACTTCCTGCAGTCTCCTGCCTACGGTAGTCTCCAGAATCCGGAAATCCCCCCGTCTCCATCTCTCTACCAACGTGTTGCACTCATCCAGCTGGCGGAAAACAACCCGGAAAAAGCCATAGCCAGTTATCTCTCCGCTGCATGGTGCGCTGACAGTTTACTCAAACCGGAATTAGCCGTTTCCTTCCGGAGAAAAGCCCTGTCCCTGATATTTTCAGATAATAAAACATTTGCCGACATCCCATCGAAACAATGGATTCCGGTCCTTGATACCATGCGGCGGTGCGGGGATTTCGACAGAGTAATCCGTCACGTTACCAGTCTTCTGGCTATTGCAGGCCCGGCACTGCAACAGGAACTTGATTATGAACTCTTATGCGGAGACAGTGAACCGCACACCAATCTTGATGTCGTAAACAGCCATCGACACAGGTCAGGACCTCAAAATACCGTTGATGAGTTTACCATTGACGGCAAATCCTACTCTACCGAAGACGACTGTCGTGGAAGGGGATGGAACTGGATTGCAGCAACACGCACCCTTGTCCTCTCCAACTATCACGGTTCGGCAATTCAGGCAACCGGCGACATCACTATCCGGCTCGTACAGATAGACAACCAGATAGAAAGTGCTCACGGACCGGGAATTCACCTCCGCCATGGAAACCTGAAACTATCAGGTGCTATGTTTTTGTCCATTAACGGGGATGGAGGGGGGATTTTCGTTGATGATGGGACCCTGGAAATGGCAGGTATATTCCTTAAAATCCGGACAAAAGATTACGGGATCTTTACCTCAGGTACTATCACCATCACAGACAGTTGTGTAATTGATGTCCGTTCAAAAACGACGGCAATCAAATCGGTATCGGGGGGATTGAATGCATCCGGCAAGCCTGTCCTGAAAATCTTTGGAATGGATGCAGGAATTGATCTTGCGGGAGATTTGAACCAGACTGAGGGTATTCAGCAGATTGAGAGTCCTAATGGCTGCGGAATTATAAGTCACCACGGTTCTCTCGCACTCACTGGCTGTAATAGTGACTTCATCTGTGGGGATACCTGCATCAATCTCGAAAATGGCAGTCTCTCCACCAAATGGATGCACGGTACCCTGAATGGAACCTCCTGTGTAACGGTAAACGGTTCGTGCAGTATTACCGGTAGCAATATAACGTTCTCCAGCGTGGACTTCGGACTTTTTGTGTCCAAAGATATGGAGATTTCTAACACCAAATGCGAATCCTCCGGAAAAACTGCCATAGCGGTTGGAGGAAAGCTGCAAATTCAAAATGTGAATATCTCTGCATCAGGAGGAATGGGGATATCTGTTGGTGGTGATATAAAATGTGCCGGGGGGATCCTGATGCTTCAGGGAGATACGGCAATGCAGATCTCAGGGGCTGCAGAAATTTCCAACGCACAAATTATGGGAGTCGGCAAAATCAGTGGAATTGTGGTGCATGGTTCCTATTCCCAGTCTGGAGGGGATATTTCTTTCTCCGGGGATGCGCAGGAGGGTATGAGGGTTTTCGGAAAGGAGATGAGAATAAACTCAGGATCCCTAAAAGTATCAGGCCGTAAAAGCGGACTGGATGTGGACGGAGATGTAGCACTGGAGAATGTTGCTCTCCTTTCCGCTTCCGGCAATATCGGATTTTCCTGTAAGTCGCTGAAAATTATAAAAAACGTGAATATAAAGGCTACCGGAGAGGAAATCGGTCTTTCTATAAGGGGCGGGAATCTTTTTTTCGGGGATACGATAACGGTGAATGCAACCGGCAACGTGGGGATATATGCAACACATGATATCGGGATTCATGGAGGTACTATCCAGGTTACCGGGCAGTTTGCCGGAATTGTTATGGAGAGTGGCAATCTGATAATTACCAATGGTGCAATAGATATTTTCGGGGAGGAATTCGGGATACTGCTCCAGTCGGGGTCAATGGAGGTCTTTTCCGGGATTATCGACATTACCAATTCAAGGATGACGGATTCGGGAGGCTGTGGTATTGCTGTTGAGAAGGGAAATCTAGCTGCAGGGGGCATAATGACAATTAATGGTGAGAGTTACGCGATATCAGTACCCTCCGGAGAGATTTTCATGAGACGCGGGATGATCGAGGCTTACGGTTTCCGTGCGGGTATTACGGGGAAATCCATGAAACTGAATGATGTATCGCTTACTGCCTACGGAAAGACCGAGGGCGCGGTTGTTCTCACCGGACAAGATACCTGGAATGATGAAGGAGTTGTTATCCTCGCAGGAAAATCTACCAAGACAGCAACGGATACGATTTATTCCGACCAGAAGTATGTTCATGCCTATTCGGTTCATCTCCCTGATGCCTCGTGAAGAGGGTATTTTGGCGTGATCAGAGTTCCTCTTTATCCCTGCGGTTAATTTGTTATCAGCAGACACTTTCATCATCACTCCATTCGCGGACGATCCTCAAGCCGGGATGATGTATTCCATGGGATGAACCGATTCAAGCCCTTTAAAAACCAAACTTTTCCGATTCTATAAGGCAGTCTCATGAGCCAACCGGTGATTGGACATGACCCTTGCGGAATTTACAATCAACAATTTTCCATAATACCTATCTGGTGTACATCAGATGGGGACACCACCCCATGCTATTTTTCCCACAGATATACTAAAATTTATTTACTATAGTTTATTAGAAACAATTTTCTTTAAATATAGGAATTGATTTTAGGATCCTCTAATGACACATTATTTATATGATTACTTTTTAGCATTGAAAATATTAAA
>NZ_JALOCH010000014.1 GCF_023227875.1 Methanoregula sp.
CCGCAGGGGTTACAACCACTGCTCCCGCAGTTGTTACCACAGCACCTGTTGCAACGACCAAGCCCTCACCCGGTTTCGGTGCACTCATTGCACTGATTGGCCTCGGTGCAGTAGCTTTCGTCGTTGTACGCAGGCACTGAACGAAAATTTCCTTTTTCCTCCTCAAACGGGTGCACTCCCGGAGGGGGGTACCCACCCCTCCCCTTTTGCCGGGCCGGACCCGGCACCAAGGACCCCCCCACCACTGAGGGGAGGGGTGGGTATCCCACTCTGCCCATTTTCCCTGAAGGGCCGGAAAATCCCTGTTCCGTCGGAAATTCAAGTGGAACTATCACGATTGGTCATGCAGGCAAGGGGGGGTGGGTACCCCTACGGGCCATGGAGGGGTGGGTAGGGGGACCCCCCCTCCGGATTTTAAAGTGGGGTGGTGGGGGGTGCCTCCTGTTGAGGGAGGGGTGACTACCCCCCTCCGGTTTTGGTGTTGTGGTGTGTGGTGCCCGACGTGAGGGGGGTGGAAAATGGGGGTGGATGTTGATGGATGGTAGGAGGGGGTGGGGAATACACTCCCCCTGCGTGGTTCATTCCCCTAACCTGCCGATTCCCCCCAATCCAGCCCTAATAAGAGTCCCGACTTACACACGCGGGCACATATAACTCCCAAAATTCTCGCATCCACCAACTAATATATATACAAATATTAGTTAACAAAATATAATCACAATGCCACGCGAATTACATCACCTCGTTATGACGAACCTCCGGCGGCTCACTCACTCGCCGCGGGAAGCGGAATGCATAGCAAGGTTACTGCTCATGCAGGTGATTCTCGTGTGTGTGGCGCACGCTGCACAGAAGACATGGAATGCCGGAAGAACTGCCTGCGAAGGTCCTGGTTTGGATGTGACACCTGCAAATGTTTCGACAACCTCCGGCGCAGGAATAAGGGCTTGTGGACCAGATCCCGCAGACGTACCCGGCATACCTGTTCAAGCATTGTGGGAGAGTATCTCCGGTTTCGGGGAGCGATTCTTTTCTCCCCCGACCGGAACTGTTTTCCTGGCGGACACCGGCCTGCGCCGTTGACCCCGTCCGGGAATGGACTGCCCGTGCACCCGCACGTCACCCCTGCCGAGCGATCGGTAGTATGAGGATAGGGGTGGTTCGCGTGCGGGTGTGCCGGTTGTTTCCGTTCTGAAGACGGGAGATCCATGCAGTTTCTGCAGGACGCTGGTATGTACTCCGGCCGGACTATTGGCTGAATAACCATCAATATATCCGGTACACCGGCCCGTATGGGGCATATCCCGGCCTGCACCACTCAGATATACTGCCTGACGAGCAACGGCTCTGGCGATTTCTCGGGAAAACATACCGGGGAACAAACAAAGAGAGGAATTAACATGACTGGAAATTATGCAGACGATAAAGAGAACGAAGAACCGGGCCAGGTTCCGACCGGTGCCGGGTGTGCCGGCCGGACAACCCGGAGAGTAACGAAAGAACGTCGCTGTACCGTGAAGGCAAAGAAGAGCCATGGGGGCGGAAAGTCCTATGTGGACCGGACGAAACCGGCAAAGACCGGGAAGCCGACCGGGAGGAACGTAACCTACGGCGTGAGAGAAGCGGCCCGCATCCTCAAAGAATGGGGATACATTGTCGGAATAGTCGCTGAAGCTGATGTCCCGTTCAACCTGATCGCCCACAAGGGCCGGGAGGTGCTCTCGATCCTCGTGATCCGCCCCCGGGAACCGGTGATGAATGCCGCCGGGGTACGGGCCTACCACTCGCGTGAAGTGCTGGCACTCCAGCCGTACTGGAACTCGGATGCCGACAACATCCAGTTCTGGCTCTTCTCGCGGGTTGCCGGGCTCCTCCGGTACCGGGTCTTCCGTGGCGGTATCTGGAATGTCGGGACCATGCAGAACGGGTGGCAGAAGAAACGTGAAGAAATGGCGGATTGCAAAACCGGTTGTGCAGGGAACGCGGTACAGAAATCGCGTACCGCTCCTCTTCCGGTTCACGCAACCGGGCTCGGATAAGGCGCAGATTGGTGTTCCGCGTGGAACCCGTTATATCCCCCTGCTCAATGCTGTATGTCCAAGGGGTCCTGCAGGACCCCGGGGGCATGAAAAGGATGGTGGAGCCATTCTTCGAACTGTCCAAGGGCGCCCGAGGACGAAAGCAGAAAAAGACGTTCAGACGAACCTCGATCAGGTCGAAGAATTCTTCGAATTCTTCTCCTCTTCCTGGCCCGCGGGATTAAAAAAACCTCGCGGAGGTGAGGAAACACGAAAGTGTCCCCTCACCTTTCTGATGGACCAGTCAGAACAGCAAGTATGGAGGAATTAAAAAAATGGCAGACTATGTCCAGAAAACCAACATCAAGAGTGCGGTCCGCAAGCTCGCGAACCCGATCGCGGACGTCAGTGCGTTCAACACCCTCGTCCAGACGATAATCACAAGCAACCCGTTCGGGTGTGTATCGTATATGAGCTCGGGCGTCAACCACCCGCCCGTAGAAAAGTCCAGGGAGACGTACACGGCAAAATTCGTGTACCAGGACGAAGATGCGAAGACCATCGGGAATGGTTCCGAGAGTTACAACACGATGGCCGGCTTCACCGCCGGGATCGCCGCGGTGGTTGCCAACACCGCCAACAACACGGCGCACGGTGGCACACCGGTCCACGATGAAGAGAATGACACGTTCTCGGTAACCCTGAAGTGCCACGATCCCAACGGGGAACTGTACTTCGTGAACCTCTCCCGCAAGCAGGTGACCATCTCCTCGTATGAGGATGACGCCATCCGCACCGTCATCGAGACCTGGTCAGACGGGGTAACGGCACTCGCCTGATCCCGCAGATGATAGCAGGGGGTCATCCCCCCTTGCCATTTTCTCGGAGGAGAATGGTAATGTCACCACCCCTCACCAATCCGCTCCGCACCTTCTGCTGGGGCGTGCTCCCCGCGATCGGCATGTTCGATCCCGGAAAGCTGACAGACGAAGATATGCAGGCCGACCCTGCCGGATACCGGACATGGTTCGGCCTCGGGGAGGTCTTCATGGCATGCCTCCTTGCGGGGATCATCGCGGTCCCTGCAGGAATATGGTTTGCCGGATGGACGGAACTCTCGCTTGCGTTCATCGGCGCAAGTGTCATGTTCCTGCCGCTGTTTGTATTCCTGAGGGTTCGTAAGGATCCGAAGGTGGAGAAGAACGCGAAAGCGTTCTTCGATTCCTGCCCCGGCTCATCCGGTACGCCATGAAGGCGGACACGGACGCCGTGCTGGATGCATTCGACAAGAACGAGCAGACAAAGAAGGTCTTATGACCCTCAACATTCCCCTGCTGTTTTCGGGAAGATCAGGATTCTCACGTTTACAGAGAAATCTCCCATATTCTTGGAGATCGCGGCCTCCGGGGTACCATTACAGGAATATGAGAGATGATAAATGATTGAACTTTTCATCACACTATTTTTACATTTTTTTAAATATTACATACCAAAGAGCAGATGATCATACTTTAATAGCACTCATTTTTAATAAAATGTATAATCGTATGAAAAATCAATTGTAGTTGAAATGATCGCAACCCTTCTGATCAGTGCGTCATCCCTGGCGCCCGTATAATCACATAGGAGAGAGAACCATGCACGACCATAACCATGATCATGGGCACCACCACCATCACGATGTCCCCCATGCTGTAACGTTCGACGATTGCGTCCGTTTCCACGGCCACTCCTGCCCGGGCCTTGCATCCGGGTACCGTGCGGCAACTGCCGCCATGGAGGCGCTTGGTGTCTCGCGCCCGGAGGACGAGGACCTCGTAGCCATCTGCGAGACCGATGCCTGTGGTGTCGACGCGATTCAGGTCATTGCCGGGACAACAGCCGGCAAGGGCAACCTTATCGTTCACGATTATGGCAAGCACGCGTTCACGTTCTTTAACCGGAAAGACGGGAAGGCAGTCCGCATCACGTTCCACCGGAACGAAGCAACCGAGACCGGGGACATTGCAGGTCTGCGGAAGAAGGTCTTCTCGGGAAATGCGACCGAAATGGAAGAGGAACTGTTCCACGAGCTGATGCACAAGGCAACAGTAGATCTCCTGCACGCACCCGCTGAGAAGATCATGAAGATTGAATCAATCACGATGGAAGCCCCGAAGAAGGCCCGGATCTTTGCCTCAGTCACCTGCGAATGCTGCGGCGAGTCGGTTGCCGATGCAAAGACCCGGAAGGTTGACGGGAAATGCGTCTGCATCCCGTGCGCTGAGGGCACGCATCCGAGTCAGAGAAAATAATTTTTTTTTCAAGATAGTTGCGAGGCAGACATGCGTCATTTTTTTATCGCATCGATCAGGATCACCATCACAAGGATCGCGATCAGGAATGTCGCGACCCCTCCCGTCTGGAGCCCCGCGTTCAGGTAATGTGCCCCGGCAATATACGTGGCATCGGGCATCACGGACCCTGAGATAAGGTGCACCCCGATCGTGATGATGAGTACTGCGGGGATCATGTATTTGCAGAGGAAGAAGACCAGCCGGTTCAGGGCTGTCACCCTGCCATTCTCCGATTCAAAAATGCTGCGGGGCAGGAACCAGGTGAAGGCAATGGCAAGGATGGCTGCGGCAAGGTGGAGGCCGAGTGTCCCGAGGGTCTCATCCATAAAGTCGAGTACGGGAATTCCCCCAATGGACAGGTGTGCGGCGCTGAAACTGAGTGCCGGGACCAGGCTTACGACAAGCAGGATGCCGGTCATGAGAACGGTGGTCCGTTTCCGGCTCCACCCGGCCGCCTCCTGCACGGAAGTAATGCAGACCTCGAGCATCGCGACGGCCGAAGTAAAGGCGGCAAAGAAGAGCACGATGAAGAAGGCAACGGCAATAAGCTGCCCCGCGGGCAGGAGCGAGAATGCGAGGGGAAGGGTGGTAAACGCGAGTTCCGTCCCTGCGGTTGGCGAGAGCCCGAACGAGAATACCACAGGAAAGATGACCAGGCCGGCGAGGAGTGCAACCGAGACATCGGCGATGCTGATGATGAGTGTCGAACGGGCAATGTCCTGTTCTTTTGCCATGTACGTGCCATACGTGAGGAGGATCCCTTCCCCGACCGAGAGCGAGAAGAATGCCTGCCCGAACGCTGCAACCCAGATGTCCGCATGGGTAAGGACCGAGAAGTCCGGGGTGAACATGAACCGGATCCCGTCATGGAACCCCGATAGTGTCGTGCAGTAGAGCACCATGATTATAAGTGCGATAACGATGACCGGGACCATCAGGATCGAGATCCGTTCGATCCCCGCTCTGACCCCTGCTGCAACAACCAATCCGGTCAGGACGACGGCAACAATCGTGAAGAGAACCGGCAGGTACGATCCGGTAAACCCGGCAAAGCTCGTTGTGGAACCGGTTGCGGAAAAGAGTGTATACGCAAGGGTCCATCCGGTGATGACAAGATAATAACTAAGAATCAGGAATATGATGGCGCAGATCAGCCACCCGAGGATGCGGAAATGCTGTCGCACCGACCGGAACGCGTGCACCATGGTCCCACGGAAATGGCGGCCCATCGTGATCTCCAGGACCATCAGGGGCACGGCAAAGATGAAGACCGCGATAAGGTACGGGATGAGGAATGCACCCCCGCCGTTCTGGCCGAGCATGGCGGGGAACCTCCAGATATTGCCGATCCCCACTGCAGCACCGATGGCCGCGAGGATGAAGACCGCGTGTGACGACCAGCGTTCCATGGTTACTCCCCCGTGTCCGGGTTGTTGGTGATACAGTCATTCCGTGACCGGTACCAGTTTCCCTTTCAGTTTCTCCTCGATACCGAGCTGCACCATCTCGATGACATTGTTCACCACGCCTTTTACCTGGTGAAGGACAAGTTCGTCGCTCCGGAAGAATTCCCGGTCCGTGCTGCTGTTGAACTGTGAACCGTGCGTCCGAAAGCCGATGCCGAACGGGGCAAGCACGTACCCCATCTGCTCAAAATTGAGCCAGATGTCCATCGCCGTCTTGATGGCACCGTCCTCGTGGCCATTGACAAGGACCCCGGCAACCTTGCCCTCGGTCAGCCCGGGCTTTTTGAGGTGGTAGAGGTTCTCCATGCAGGTTGTCCGGTCGAGAAAGGTCTTGAGCCGGGCTGACATGGCGTTCCAGTTGATCGGGGATGCAACAATGACCGCTTTCGACGCGGCAAGCATCTGGTGGAACGCCGGCATGTCATCAGTCGTGTTCCGGCAGGGGTAGGTACACGACCCTGCCCGGACAGCGTAACAGCACCAGCAGTAATCGATGTGATGCTCCGTCAGGTTGAACCGGCGGTAACTCACGCCGCGTTCACGGAGCACCTCCTCGGCAAGGTCTGCCATGTAACCGGTATTGCCTGCCCGGTGAGTGCTGCCGTTGATCAGCAGGACATCGAAGGGTTCTTCGCCATCGTACGTGAGCCTGGCACGCTCCTGTTCCGCCACAAATTCCTGTGACGGGCTGTGGCAGACCGGACAACTCTTGGGGGGCGTTTCCCCCGTGAAGACAAAGCCACAGACGGCGCATCGCCATGCCGCCTGCAGGCCGGTATCCGTTCCGGTTTTCCTACCGTGTGTCGTATCTGTCATCTCCTCACTCCTTCCGGGTTTTTATCCTGTTCTGAATGTTCTTTGAACCTCCATAATAATCCGACCCTGACGGCAACGCAATGAGGAGTTCCCGTTTCCCTGGGTATCAGCCTGCTTCCGGCTTCCTCATCCAGACATCGACCTGTGGGAACGGGATCTCGATCTTCTCTTCTTTGAACCTGCGGGAGATCTGCTTGATCATCCAGTCCTGGACATCCCATGAATAATCATAATTGTTTGTCCAGAGAAGGAGCTGCCCGCTGATACCCGATTCCCCGAACTCCAGGAAATAAACCGAAGGTGCGGGATCCGTCATGACCCATGGTGTCTTCACCGCGGCCTCACGGGCAATGGCAAGAAGGACCTCCATCACTTTGTTGAGGTCGGAACTATAGGCAACGGAGAACGGGATCCGGACTTTCAGGGTTGGATCGGGTGTGGAAAAGTTGATGACCACGCTCGAGGTGATGGTGGAGTTGGGGATTGTTATAACCTGGTTATCCAGTGTCCTGATACGGGTGCTGCGGGGGCCAAGAGCCATGATGTCCCCGAAGAATGTATCCACCTTGACGCGGTCGCCTATCCTGAACGGCTTGTCGATGGCAATGATGATCCCGCCAAAGAAATTGCCGATGATATCCTGTGCCGCAAGGGCAATGGCAATACCCGCGATACCTGCAGCCGCAAGCAGGGCAGTGATATCAATCTCGAAATTCTTGAGGAGGAGAACGAATGCCACGAACCAGATCAGGTACCGTACCGTCATCAGGATGATCGGGATGACCCGGTCAAGGTCAACGTCAGTCTTTTCGCCGATCACGGTCCCGTATGTCCGGATAAGATTGGTCAGAAAGACCGAGATAGCCCATGCCGCAAGGACGATGAATACGGCATTGATGATCTGGCCGGTGCTGAACTCGCCAAGTGTCAGGGGAACAAGATGGTACTGTGTCAGTGCGATATAGACCGACAGGAGAATGATCCAGATCACGAGGGGGGTTCCGACAGCCATGAGGATAATGTCATCCAGTGAGGACGCGGTCTTCTCCGCCCGCTTCTTCAGCCACCGGATAATGCCATACGCAATGCCGGCAACAATCAGTCCAACGACAACCGTGATGGCAGCGTAGAAATAGTTCTCATACATTCAGGCACCTTCCGTGCCTGCGGGTAGCCTGGTGATCTTTCCCTGCATATCATGTCCTCCATCTGCACTGCGGTTTAAGTCAATTATTCTCTCGCGTGATCCACATATATTGGTGTTGTCCGGGATTACCCCCGGACCGGCAGGCATTACAGAATACCAGTCACCCCATCAGGATTGCTCGAAACAGGGATCGGCCATGCTCGTTTTACCAAGACTGCAGATATTCATTTTTGTCGATCTCTCTTTTTTAAACAACCACACCTTCTCCGGTTCAATATCCGTCTGCAGATGGGAGTAATCATCGAACCACCGGGCCAGCGGGTTTGTCCGGAAGATCATGAACTTCCCGATATTGCTGTTGTCTGCGGCCTGGTGGTACCGCATAAAGACGTGTCCGGCGGTCTTGCCGACCACCTCAATCTTACCCGTTGCATGGGACATGACGAACCGTGCCCGTTTTGCGAGCCCCGAGCAGGCCTGCCAGGATTTCTGGAGCATATCGTAGGACTGCTCGACCGGCACCTGGAAGAGGTGGTTGCCGGTGGTCGGCCGGCACTGGAAGACATAGTAGGGCGAGATGCCGGCAAAGGAGACCTTGCGGAAGAGCGAGGTTAAGGTATCCGGGTTGTTGTTGATGCCGTTTAAGATGGGTGTCTGGTTGACAACGACAACACCGGCTTTCCGGAGTGCTTCTGCTGCCTGTATCGATACCCCGGTCAGCTCGCGGGGATGGTTGAAATGTGCCATCAGGTAGATACGTTTTTCCGGTGTGCTGTACCGCGAGAGAACGGACAGGAGTTCCGGATCGTTCAGGATCCGCCAGGGGTTGTACGCCAGCATCTTGCTGCCAATACGGATGATATTGACATGCGGGATCTCCCGGAGCTCGCGGAGGACGGACTCGAGCTGCCGGGTTTCGAGCATCAGCGGGTCCCCCCCGGTCACGAGGACGTTTGTGATTTCCGTGTGCTCGCGGATATATCCGATACTCTCCGAGACGTCCCGGATCGTCTCGCGTTCGCATGACATGAACAGGCGTTTGCGGAAACAGAAACGGCAGATGCCGCCGCAGACATCGGTGAGGAGTAAAAGGCCGGTCTGGTCATATTTGTGTTGTAGGCCGGGTTTTTTGGTATAATCTTTCTCGCACGAAGGATCGGCGGATCCCCCGGTTTTGAGTTCCCGGGTGTCGGGAATGACAATCCGCCGTATCGGGTCGTGCCTGTCTTTCCAGTCGATGAGAGAGAGATAATAATCATTGGAGCGGAACGGGAAGATGTCCGTCACCGTCTCCATCTCCTCCCTCTCTTTAGAGTCGAGCCCGACAAGGTTGTCAAGCTCGGAAATTGATGTAACGTACTTGGGTTTCATTTTTGTACCTCGTTATTGGGGGTTGTGCTCTGCTCTTAAGGGAGCAAGGATCGAGCAGTGCGGAAATTTCCGGGTTTTATGAACAGAAACTGAACGTAACTGGATGCACCACTCAGTATCCTCCATATTGGGCTCACGCTATAAACCCTTTTTGTTGTTACCAATTTTCCTGACCGAAATGAAACGGGGGTATACTATTCTCCCTTCCCTGCCTTCCGTTAACCCGGTTCAATCCGCGTGAATCCGTCCCTGCAGATAAATTTTGAAATAGCGACAGCAGCAACATATGATAGAAAAAAAATCATTCGTGAATACCATGGACTCGTTCGCTTCCGGGTTTGCCGCTGTTGACGGCACAGGAGATGCCTGCTCCTTTGTCACATATCTCGATCTAATCCACTCTATGCCGTTTTTCCAGGAATGCAAACGCCAGAGCTACCGGAAACTCGGGATCCGGCCCGGTGCGTCGGTGCTTGAGATCGGTTGCGGGAACGGTGTTGATGCGATAATCCTTGCAGGCATGACCGGGCCGGAAGGCAGGGTAACCGGCATTGATGTGAGCAGCACCATGCTTGCCTCGGCGCGGACGCGGGACTGTACCGGCATCCCGTCTCCCCATTACGTGCTGTGTGATGCATCGTATCTGGCGTTTTCCGATGATATGTTCGATGCCGCCCGGGCAGACCGTGTACTCCAGCATACGACAGATCCTGCTACGGTTGTCCGGGAGATGGCGCGGGTGACCCGGCCCACCGGCAAGATCGTGGTCTTTGAACCGGACTGGGAGACCTTCGCCCTCTGGCCGGGTGAACGAGAGGTTACCCGCCGGATCCTGAACTTCTGGTGCGACCGTATACCATCCGGCTGGGCCGGCCGGTCCCTGTATGGCGCATTCCGGACAGCCGGGCTCTCGGAGGTATCGGCAGAACCCATGAACCTGGTGATCACCAACCTGCCGCTCGCCCGGAAAATCTTCGACCTTGAGACCACGGTCTCTCTTGCGGTCGGGGCCGGCATTGTCAGTTCCCGCGAAACAGAGACATGGTCAGATGCGCAGGTGCTGGCCGATGAAGCCGGCCAGTTCTTCAGCTCGCTGACCTTCTACATGGTGACGGGTACGAAGCGGGGCTGACCCCCCTTCAACGTCCGCAACCACCGGAGCGCTTCACAGTGCACCCGTCCGAACCGTACAATCTACTGGCTGAACGAGACAGTCGCCCCGGTGATCCGGAAGATCGCAACTGCGGTGCCTGAGTAAAAACAGTCCGGTTACCGGAGAAATTCCCGTCCGGTATCCGTCAGCGAGTAGATGATCCAGTTGCCGTGGTATTCCCCTTCGATAAGTCCGATCTCTTTTAAGATATTCAGGTGGTAGGAGAGTTTCGATCCGGAGAGGCGCGTGAAGCGGTTGATGACGCAGACGCAGAGCGGCTGGTCGCGGATGAGGTAGAGGATGGTGAGCCGCAGCGGGTCGGAGAGCGCGTGGTAGATCCGGCTCTTCTCTTCAAGATGGGCGGCATCGGGAACGCGCCCGGCAAGGGCCTCGAATCCCCCGATGGCGTCGAGTTCCTTCTGGATCTGCTCAGGGATATCCAGATCCTTTCCCCCGGCCTCGTTTTTACCTTCAGGCTCACAGCAGGCACAGCTCACGCGCTTCATTTCAAATTAATCTGAAATGATAAGACATATAACCTTGCCCTGTTCACATTAATTCAACAAAATTTGAAATGAATTGGACGATCATGAACGCACAACAACCATCCTGCGGGGCAGAAGGAAAGAACCGGATCATCTATGCCTGCTCGGGGCTTGGATCGAATGTCGGGCAGCTGACAAACGCGGCCGCGTGCCAGCTGACTGTGGAAGGCTATGGCGGGGGCTCGTGCCTTGCAGGTGTGGGCGGCGGTATTGAGAAATTCACGGGCATGGGAATGGCAGCGGACGAACGGGTTGTCATCGACGGCTGCCCGGTTGCCTGCGCAAAGAAGATCCTGACGGATAAGGGACTTGCGATCGACCGGTATGTCCTGGTCACGGACCTCGGTATTGCCAAGACCCCGGGACCGGTCTTTGCGGAACGTGACGTGCAGACGGTTGTCGATGCAGTAAAGAGGGGATAGGGAGCATAACGATGTGCGGCACCACTCCCGCAGGACATTCCCGCGTTGACGGCCAGGACCCGGCACGGGTCGTGGATACCCTGACCTGGAACCCGCACCCGAAGTTTCCCGGTGTCTCCCTGCGGCACTTGGTCACCGGCAGCGAGACCGGCGGGCGCATGAGCCTCCACCATGTCAGGATCGATCCCGGGTGCTCCATCGGCGATCACATGCACCCCGGGCAGGTCGAGATCCATGACGTGATTTCAGGGAGCGGGACCAGCCGGCTCGAAGGAAAAGAACTGCAGTACGCGCCGGGAATCCTGGGCATCATGCCCGCGGACCGGGTGCACCGCATCGATGCAGGAGCGAAGGGGATGCTCCTGCTGGCCACATTTTCACCCCCGTTAGTGTGAGGTACTTCAATGACAGATCCTGTAATCGGCTCGCTCCTGCTCGGCTGGGAGACCCTCTTTGCATATCTCTCGCAGCACGTGGTCACCTGCCTCATCCCGGCGTTCTTCATCGCCGGCGCAATTGCATCGTTCATCAGGAAAGACGCGATCCTGAAATACTTCAGCCCGGAGACGAAGAAGACCACCTCCTACGGGATCGCTTCCGTCTCGGGAATCGTGCTTGCGGTCTGCAGCTGCACGATCCTGCCGATGTTTGCCGGTATCTTAAAGAAAGGCAGCGGTCTCGGGCCCGCGATCACGTTCCTGTACGCGGGACCGGCCATCAACATCCTTGCCATCGTGTACACGGCACAGGTGCTCGGGCTCGATCTCGGCCTTGCCCGGGCCGTGGCGGCAATCATACTTTCCATCCTGATTGGGCTCATCATGATGAGTCTCTTCCCGGCCCATGACGAAGATACGACAAAGACCCATGCAGCTGCCCGCCGGGCCGTAATGACAAAGGAGGATACCCGGCCATGCTGGGTCGTTCCCGCGTTCTTTGTCTTCCTGGTTGCGATCCTCCTTGTCGGGACATCGGCGCTCGATGTATTCTACCGGCTCCTGATCGTGTACTTCCTCTCGATGGCGGTGGCTTTCCTCTTAATCTTCTACTTTACCCGGGACGAGGTGACTGACTGGGGGTACGAGATCTGGGACTTAACAAAGAAGATCTTCCCGATCCTCATCATCGGGACATTCCTCCTCGGAGTACTGGCGTTCTTCCTCCCGCCCGAGACTTTCAGGCCGTTCATTGGCGACAACTCGCTTACCGCAAACTTCCTTGCGGCAATCGTGGGGGCGATCCTCTACATGCCCACCCTGCTTGAAGTGCCGGTTATCGGGACAACGCTCGGCTACCTCACCGGGTCCATGGCAAAGGGCCCGGCCCTTGCGCTGCTCCTGACCGGGCCAAGCATCAGCCTCCCGAGCCTGCTCGTCATTTACCGGATCATCGGCGGGAAGAAGACGCTCGTGTATGCCGGCCTTGTCATCGTCTTCTCGACCCTTGCCGGGTTCGTCTTCGGAAATCTTGGGTGGTGACCATGAAGAACGACAACATTCCCTGCTGTGCCGCTGATGCCCTCCGCCGCATCCGCCAGATCCCGGTCAACGGGATTATGACCGGTATCACGATGCTGGATGAGAGCATTGCCGCGGTAAAGGAACAGAGCCCCGCAAGCGATGCCGGCATACGCGAAGCACTGATGAAGAAGATCAAAATCTACAATTACGTGCCAAATGGTGCTGAAGAGGGCTATGCCGTGGCGGTACTCGAAGAATACCGGAACAGTGTCTTGAAAGACAGGCACAAAAAAATCTGAAACCAGAGTCTGGTGATTATCATGACAAAGATTGAAGTACTCGGAACCGGCTGTGCAAAGTGCAAACGGCTCTTTGCCAACGTCGAACAGGCAGTCAAGGATCTCGGACTCCCTGCAAAAGTGGTGAAAGTGGAAGACCTGGATGCGATCGTTGAGAGCGGTGTGATGATGACTCCTGCGCTCTTCATCAATGGCGAGATTGTTGCGGAAGGCCGGGTGCCTGACGTGAACGAGATCAAATCCCTGCTTACGGAGTGAAAAAATGGCAGAACAACCCACCTGCTCCTGCGGAGCAAACGAGCAGAAACGGATCATCTTTCCCTGTGCCGGGCAGGCTAACACCGGGCAGCTTACGAACCTTGCAGCGCTCCAGCTGACAGAAGAGGGCTATGGCAGTATCGCCTGCGTAGCGCTGCTTGCAATCAGTGCCGAATCACTTGTTGCGAATGCGAAGAAGGTCGATGAGGTGGTCATCCTCGATGGCTGCCCGATGCTCTGCGCACAGAAGATCGCTGAGGCACAGGGTGTCCCGGTGGGCCAGCACCTCATCATGACCGAGCTTGGCATCACCAAGGGTCCTTCCAAATCCTACACGAATGACGATGTCGAGACGATCGTGGACGCGTGCTGGAAGGGTGCGGGCCGGAAGACCTGCCCGGAACCGAAGAAGGCCGGCGGAAAAGACGGCGGGTGCGGCTGCGGGTGTGGTAACACCTGCTGAAGAGACGATGTCACCATGACGTACGCAATTGTCACCTGTTCGGGCATCTCGAATACCGGGAAACTCACCACGCAGGCAGGAATGCTCTTAATGCAGCGAAAGCCTGGCATGTTCCTCTGCATGAACTGCAAACAGTCCGCAGAATCCCTAAAGACGGATGCGGGAGGGGCAGAGCGGCTCATCGTGATCGACGGGTGCACGGACCACTGTGCCACGAAGAAACTCACCGCGGCCGGCCTTGTGCCGGATGTCCACATCATCGCCACTGAGCTCGGGATCGAGAAAAACGGGATGGCGGATGTGAAGTATGAAGAGATCGAGAAAGTGGTCAGGGCTGTCATGGATCACGGGAACCCGAAATGAAGATCGGTGTTGTCAGCGATGGGAAATTTGGCGACCGGGCCTTTGAGGTCATAAAGGAGAAGTTCCCGGTGGAATGGATCGTGGCTCCCTTTATTCAGAGCCCGATCGCTGATGACATCGAGCTTTCGCTCCCGGAATGCGATCTTTATATCTCCTATGTCCGCCACCCGGATGTTGCCCTCGCGATCATTGAGAAGCAGAAACCGGTGATCCTCGGGGTCAGTTTCGGCCCCGGTTTCATCAGGCAGGCAAAGGAGATAAACGAGAATATCATCGCACCCCCGACCATGTGCTCGATCGAAGACAATACCTGGGTGCCGGAGATCAATGAGTTTGCAAAGGTGTTCGGGAAACCTTTGTTTGATGTAACTGTCCGAGACGACGGGACTGTTGAAAACATCAGGGTGATCCGGGGATCCCCGTGCGGTTCGACCGTGGCAGCAAGTGCGGAACTGCCCGGGACACAAGTCAGTCCCGAACAGCTCCAGCACTATGGTCTGCGGATCTGCCACTTCTGCCGGGCACCCCGGCTCGGGAAGACCTGCGACAAGGAAGTGTCCGGTCTTATTCATATCCGGGAACTGGTCCATGCAATCAGCGCCAGGGCACCCGCTGTCGGTGAACGCGTGAAGCAGTTTGCCGACGGGATGGAGAAGATCATCGACCAGAAAATGACAAGAGGATAACACCATGCAGGACTATTTACAATTATTTGCCGACTGGGTAACCTACACAATCTTCGGGCTCGTGCAGGGCAACCCCCTTGCATCGTCCGTGAACTTCTTTGTCTACGACACGATCAAGGTCACGCTGCTGCTCGCGGTGATCGTCTTTGCCGTGGGTATCGTACGGACGTTCATCACGCCGCAGAAAGTGAAGAAGTGGGTAGCAGGCCGCACCGAGGGCGCCGGCAACGTGCTCGCCGCCCTCCTCGGCATCCCCACGCCGTTCTGCTCCTGCTCGGCAGTCCCGCTCTTCATTGGTTTTGTCGAGAGCGGCGTGCCGCTTGGCATCACGTTCTCGTTCCTGATCGCATCGCCCCTCATCAACGAGGTCGCGGCCGCCATGCTCCTTGCTATGTTCGGCTGGCAGATCGCACTCATCTACATTGTGTCCGGGCTCGTCATCGCAATTGTCGCGGGCATCATCATCGGGCGCCTCCACATGGAGGGTCAGGTAGAGGACTTTGTCTGGAAGTGCAGGATGCACGACCAGCCGGACAAGACGATGACGTGGAAGGAGCGGGTCGATTTCGGGATCAGCGAGTCGAAAGCCATTACCCTGAAAGTGCTGCCTTACATCATCATCGGTATCGCCATCGGTGCCGTAATCCACGGGTATGCCCCATCGGATTTCCTTGTCACGATTGCCGGCCCGGACAACCCGCTCGCCGTCCCGGTTGCAGTGCTGCTCGGCATCCCGCTCTATTCGAACGCAGCGGGGATGATCCCGATCATGGAAGTCCTCACGGCAAAGGGAATGGCGATCGGGACAGCACTCGCCTTCATGATGGCGGTTATCGGGCTCTCGCTGCCGGAGATGGTCATCCTGCGGAAAGTGATCAAGATCAAGCTGCTCGCAATCTTTGCAGTCATCCTGTTTGTTTCATTCACGCTCACGGGCTACCTGTTTAATGCGATACTGGGGTAAACAGGAAATAACGATGTGATGAAGTATGGAAACGCAGGTAAAACAACTCTCCTTTCTTGACCGGTACCTGACCCTCTGGATCTTCCTCGCCATGGCGGTCGGTATCGGTATCGGCTATTTCGCGCCATCGGTACCGGCCGTGATCACCGGCCTCTCAGTAGGGACAACCTCCATCCCCATCGCCATCGGCCTGATCCTGATGATGTACCCGCCGCTCGCGAAGGTGAAGTACGAGGAGCTGAGGAATGTCTTCCGGGATACGAAAGTCCTTGGCCTCTCCGTTGTCCAGAACTGGATTGTCGGCCCGGTCCTGATGTTCGTCCTTGCCGTTGTCTTCCTCCGCGACCAGCCGCTCTTCATGTACGGCCTCATCCTCGTGGGGATCGCCCGGTGCATCGCGATGGTGATCGTCTGGAACGACCTTGCGGGCGGCGACTGCGAGTACTGCGCAACCATCGTGGGCCTGAATTCCCTATTTCAGGTCTTCTTTTACTCGGTCTATGCCTGGTTCTTCATCACGTACCTGCCCCCGCTGCTCGGCATAGGGGCCGGTTCCGCGGTATCGATTACCATCCTCCAGATCGCCGGGAGCGTCTTTATCTACCTCGGCATCCCGTTCATTGCCGGCATGGTCACGCGGTATACCCTGCTCCGCGTGAAGTCAAAGGAGTGGTACGAGCAGGTCTTCATCACGAAGATATCCCCGATCACGCTCATTGCTCTGCTCTTCACGATCATCGTGATGTTCTCGCTCAAGGGCGAGTATATTGTCAACGTCCCGTTCGATGTTGTGAGGGTCGCGATCCCGCTGCTCGTGTACTTCATCATCATGTTCTTTGCCAGTTTCTGGATGTCCTGGCGGCTTGGCATCGATTACGGGAAGTCGGCCTCGCTCTCGTTTACTGCGGCCTCCAATAACTTCGAGCTTGCCATTGCTGTTGCCATCGCCGTCTTCGGCATTGCCTCCCCGGTGGCATTTGCCACGGTCATCGGCCCGCTCGTCGAGGTGCCGGTGCTGATTGGTCTTGTCAATGTTTCTCTCTGGCTGAAAGAGAGATGGTACAGCGGAACGGGCACTGCAGCATGCAGCCCGCCTGTGCGCTAAAAAAGGATGATCGGTGTCGTGTTATGCTGAAAATTCCCCCGCATCCGGAATATCCTCCAGAGGAGGGGCGATACCTGCGGGGGAACGATTATTCCCCGGTCGCGGTGGTTATCATCCTCACGTATGATGCCGAAGCCATCCCTCCGGAGATCGAAAAACTCGTGCGGACCGGTGTCGAAGCCGGCGCCGCGCTCTCCGGTACCCTGCAGACCGCCAATATCGGGATCGAGAAGATCATCTGTAATGTCATAGCCAACCCGAACATCCGGTACCTCATTCTCGGCGGCCCGGAATCGGAAGGCCATAAGACCGGTGATGCGATCAAGGCGTTGTTCCGGAACGGTGTCGATGACAAGAAACGCATTATCGGGACATCGGGACTTTCAGCGTACCTGTACAATGTCCCGGTGGAGTTCATCACCCGGTTCCGGGAACAGGTGACCCTTGTGGACTGCCAGTTCCAGGATGAGAACATGATCCGGAAAGCGGTCTGGTCCTGTTTCCAGGAAAAACCCGTAGAGTTCCGGGGACAGATGCTCTCCGATCCGGGTGCATTTCCCGAACCCCCGTTCAGCGGCAGGCTGACCTGGAATGTGACGCAGCCCTGGGCCGAGCCGGCCGATGACAAGGAGCGTGCGGCAAAGCAGAAAGCGCTGGAACTCATCGAACGGCTGAAGAAGAAGCAGAGCGCCCGTGACAACAGCTGATCCCAATCATATTGTTGAAAATTCTGATTTTTCTGAAATGTATAAATAGTTTGAAACTTCACAAGAATAATGAGGTTTCATCATGTCTCCGAAAAAGGGAGCGGATAGTACAAAAAATTCAGGGGAAGCGTCATGCACGTGTCGTCCGGGCTGCCGGGTCGAGGCGGTGCTGAGCGTGGACGAACGCGGCCAGATGGTGCTGCCAAAAGATGTGAGGGAGAAAGCCGGGATCAGGACCGGTGACAAGCTCGCGCTGATCAGCTGGGAGAAGGACGGCAGCATCTGCTGTCTTGCGCTGATGAAAGCGGACAACCTGAGCGGCATGGTCAAGGATGTGCTCGGGCCGCTGATGGGTGAGCAGGGCCGCGAGTAAGGGGATACCATGGAAACCAAAGATACGGCCGCATCGGCCTGTTCATGTTCGGCATCTGCCCAGGCCCCGTCCTGCGGTTGTGATGCTGCAGTGCGTTCACCCGCAGAGATCCGGACAACAGACAGCACGATCACCCCCGCCAACCGGCTCGACCACTTTGCGGCCCGCTGGGGCTGGAAACGCGAGAGCCACCGCGTTGTTCCCGGCCTGTACCGGCTCGGGAACCCAAGCACCGAGTCCCCGGTCTTTGCCTCGGCGAACTATACACTCAGCTTTGATGCCCTCCGCTCGGCGCTTGCAGGTTTCGATGCCTGGATCCTGGTGCTGGATACGAAAGGGATCAATGTCTGGTGCGCTGCGGGGAAGGGGACGTTCGGGACGGATGAGCTGGTCCTCCGGATCCAGTCATCCGGTCTCGAAAATATCGTCAGCCACCGGAAGATCATCGTTCCCCAGCTGGGGGCGCCGGGAATCTCGTGGCCGGAAGTATTGCGGAGGTCAAAGTTCCTTATGGAATTCGGCCCGGTACGTGCACGGGACCTGTCGGAGTACCTGAAGACTCATAAAGCAACCCCGGCTATGCGGCGGGTGGAGTTCCCGCTTTGGGACCGGCTGATCCTGATCCCCGTGGAGTTTGTCCACGTTGCCTTCCCGATGGTCATCGTGGCAGCGGTTCTCTGGGTACTTGCCGGCCCGGTTGCTGCGCTTGCCGTTGTGTCAGCAGTCCTTGCCGGGACTGCGCTATTCCCTGCACTGCTGTTGTTTATTCCGACACAGGACTTCTCAACAAAAGGCCTGATCCTGGGTGGCGTTGTTGCCATCCCCTTCGCGGTTGTGTTCGGTACTAACCCTCTCCTGCCTGGCTGGGCGAATGCGGCGGGAGCTGCAACGGCCCTTCTTGTAATACCGGCAGTGGTCGCCTATAGTGCCCTGAACTTTACCGGGGCTACGACTTTCACCTCCCGCACCGGAGTGAAAAAGGAGATCTTCCGGTACGTCCCCCTTATGGCAGTGATGGCCGTGGTCGGTTCGGTTGCGGGAATTACTCTTGGTGTGAGCAGGCTGCTTGGAGTGATCTGATGTTTAAATCCGAAGAGGTTCATCAGAACCTTGAGGCGAAGAAGAATCCGTCAGGATTCTTCGACTCCTATTCAGAAACCAGCCTGAAATACGACCCCGACCGGTGCATCAACTGCAAGCGCTGCACGCAGGTCTGCCCGCACGCGGTCTTTGCCGAAGGAAATGAGCATGCAGAACTCGCAAACCCCGCTTCCTGCATGGAGTGCGGTGCCTGTGCGAAGAACTGTCCGGTACAGGCTATCGAGGTACAGAGCGGCGTCGGGTGTGCATGGGCGATGATCGGGGCGGCACTGAGAGGAAAGGATATGGATACTGAGTGCAGTTGCGGCGGGGACGCGGGCTCATGCTGTGGCCAGTCAGAGAAAACAGGCTGTGGCGGGAAGTGACAACGGATATCATGAACCCGCAGACAAAGAAACTCGTGTTCCCTGGCCGGATCGTTCCATACGGGTAAGGTGACGCCATGTTGCCCCTGTCCGGAGAGTCTGCGAGCGAAAAAAGGAGTAAAATTATTCTGTCACTGCTGCTGTGATGGTTGTGCTGTCATAGATCCTGGTCCAGCACCGGGCCTGGAAGACCATGAAGATTGGCGAGAGAATGAGGAAGAACAGCATGGATACAAGGATTACCACGCCAAGGATCGGGAAAAACCCAAATCCCATGGCGACTGCCAGCACGATGCTCAGGATGAGCATGACCGTGAACAGTACCATGACGGGGACTGCGACAATTATCGCAACGAGAACGATCCCGATGATATAGTTGATCCACCCGATCTTCCCGATATGTTCGCTGATCTCCTTAAACCGGAATGCATCGGAGAAGCGGCCGGTCCGTGCAAACCGGATGGAGACGACCGGCAGTACCAGGGCTATGATGAACTCCACGAGATACATGAGCAGCATGAGCGCGATATTTGGTTCCCACGAGGATGCCATGGCAGCTTCGACCTGGCCCGACAGGACTTCTGCCACCAGCGGCCCGTAGGTTGCCAGCCAGAGGATGATGATGGGGATCGAGTATACAAGTGCAATGACCATCAGTTTCAGGCCGTCAATGAATAACCTCCCCCACGGGTCGACCTCCGGCGCGGTCTCTGCCCCGCGATAAATCCGCATTATATACCCGTTCATCGGTATGGCGAGAAGGATGAGTGCGAGGATCATCCTTGCCCACCGGCCGCCGTTCCCAAATACGCCCTGGCGTGTATAGCCAAAGGCGTCGCGTACTATCTCTGTGTAATCCATGCGTTCACCAAAAATGTCACCAGGCAGATCCCTGCCCGGTCAGGTTATTGTACGGAGTGTGGCCTTTTTGGAAAATAATGCTATCTGGGCCGATCCCTGCCCGGTCCCGGACATCACGATCGGGAACGACTGCATGCCCTATCACTACGTTTATGTAGTCGGCATGATATGGTGTAAATACCGATAACCCTCGGATGGATGGTGTTTGTGGATATGTCATCTGGTGTGAAGATTCCTATCAACTATACAGAAGCTGCCGATACGCTCAAGAAACTCTTAAAACTCTCCGGCTCCCCGGTTGCATTCCGGTTCGCCACAAAGAAGGAAGATATCCCTGCGGGCATGGAGAAACTCGACAAGACGATCCGGCACTGCTTGATGGTCGGGCTTGCACGGAAAGAAGGCAAAGTCTTCTATTCCACGGCAGAAAATCATGAATGCAATGGCGGGGCATGGTCGCTCGGTCTCAAGGAGATCACCGAGACGCTGAAGAATGGCGACTTCTATTTCAAACTCGGCAAGTTCGAGAGCTCCGCTGCCTGCAAGCGGACCATCGACCGTGTCGCACATCTCGGGACCGGAGACACCTATGCCACGATGTATGCCCCGCTCGAGAAGGCGCCGTTCGACCCGCAGGTCGTGGTTGTTGTTGCAAGCCCGTGGGCCATGCTCAAGCTCTCCCAGAGTACCCTGTTCCGTTTAGGCGGGAGGATCGAAGCCGAGTTTGCCGGCATCCAGTCGGTCTGTGCCGATGCCTGCGCCCAGACCTACCTGAACGGAAAGATCAATTTCTCGCTCGGGTGCGACGGATCGCGGAAGTTCTCCGGTATCGAGGACGGCGAGATGGTGATGGGTATTCCTGCGGAGATCCTGCCGGAACTCATCGAGGCACTGAACGTGGTTGCAGCCGCCCCGGGATCCAAGCCCGGTGCGAAATAATATCACTTTTTCAAGGCTGCCCGATGAGGAGTGGCCGGATATCAGGTTTACCAAAAAAGGATTAGATGAGTTTTGCGCCCGTGAGAAACTTCAAAAAAGATTTAGAATCTTCTTTTCGTATTCGAGGACTGATGTCCTCTCATACTCATAAGAGTTTCGAACCTGCGGTTGGCCCGGGCTTGCACTCGAAGACTTCCGTGATCTTCATGATAATCAGCGAGCGTGCGGGGAGCTCCGGCCTCTTCCGGTTGACACTGGCCTTCATCTCCTCGTATTCCGCACCGCTGTTCTTGATGGCAGTCACGCCCTTGATCTGGAAGCACCCCTTGATCTCCGGCCCCCAGATGTAGATGGCGACCTTCGGGTTGGTCCTGAGGTTTGACAGGCTCTTGTTCATGAAGTTGTCCGTGATCCAGATGGTCTCGTCATCGTGGAGTTCGACCATCGCGAGGGGGACCACGTTCGGGGTCCCGTCCTTGGATGCCGTGGCAACCGGGTAGACTTTCATCTTCGAGAATGCCTCTTTCATGTCTGCGTTCAGCTTCACCATGGTACTCTCACCATTTCTCCCAAAGGATTCATGACACCATATACTTTTTGAAATATGCAGGGAAACCGCCGGACGGTGGGCAACCTCGTACGGGAGACAGATTCACCCTGCGTCCCGCAGGTTCATATACGGCAGGAGAAGACCATGGAGCTGATAATCATGCAGGCAAACCCGATGGAAGTATTCAACCAGGAAGCGCCCGAAGTTGCAGAAGCATTTAACGGCCTGATCATGTCGCTTGTGGCATCGAAGGGGCTTGACCAGAAGACCAAACAGCTCATCTATATTGCGATGAAGGCGTCGATGGGCGACCCGATGGCCGTGAAGGCGCATGTGCCCATGGCGAAAGCGGCGGGAGCCACAAAGGAGGAAGTTGTGGACGCCATTCTCATGACGCTCACGGTCTCCGGGGTCCGCGGGGTTGTCACCTGCCTCCCGGATGCGGTGAAGCAGTTCGAATAACTTTTTTTACCATTGCAGGATGACCGCCATCGCTTCTCTTATCTCCTGCCGGATCCCATTTGTCTAGTGTGATGCGCGAACCACCGGTCAAGAAGGTGCTGTACTGGTGCGATGAGTGCAACGTCCCATTGATCGCAAAGAGCTGTGCTTGTGGCCGGGAGGGGAGGAAGATCGAGCTCCTCCAGCCCTACGAACTCCGCCCTGCCCTCTCTGCGGACCGTGCGCTGATCCAGCGGCTCGTGCAGGAGCAGTTCGGGAGTGTCCCGGTTGCCAGGATCCTTCTCCTGAACAAGACCGGCGGGGTCGACCGTGCCGACCTCGTGATCATGCACGGTGAACGCTTTGGCTGGCTGACATTCGACCCGGTCAAGCGGAAATTCGTTCTCGATCTCACCCCGGAAGCCCTGCCGTTCATCGTCCGCCATGCAACAAAAGGCATAGTGGACCTTGATACGCATACTGATGCCCGGAAGGAGCAGGGGCGGATCGGCGGGAAACGGCTTGCCCTGACAAAGCCCGTTCCCGACGGGACCGTGATTGTGAGATACAAGGCCCGGTACGGGACAGGCACGGTCAAAGACAATTCAATCAAGGTAAAGGAGCTCATCGCGGTGGAACCCCGCACCCGCCCCGACCCCGGCTGGGATGTTGTGATCGAGAAAAACCGGTACCACATCAAGAACCTGGAGCGGAACGCGATCCGTGCCATAAAACACCACATGTCCGACCGGCCGACCGCAAACGTTTCGTTCTCCGGTGGCAAGGACAGCACGGCAGTGCTCCACCTTGCCCGGAAGGCAGGCGTTACAAAGGCCTTCTTCATCGATACCGGCCTCGAGTTTCCCGAGACCATTGCGTTCGTGAAGTCGCAGGGTGTCGAAATTGTCAGCGGTGCCGGGGACTTCTGGCAGGCTGTGGAGAAGGCCGGCCCTCCGGGCAAGGACAACCGCTGGTGCTGCAAGTTCCAGAAGCTCCGGCCGCTCAAGCTCTACCTTGCACAGGTCGGACCCTGTGTCACGATCCAGGGCAACCGGTGGTACGAGTCCTGGAACCGCGCAAGCCTGAACGAGACGAGCCAGAACCCCGACAACCCGCTCCAGCTCAATGTATCCCCCATCCGGAACTGGCGGGCGCTCGAGGTCTTCCTCTTCCTCTGGTGGCAGAAGGCAGCCATGAACCCGCTCTACGAAGAGGGCATCGAGCGGATCGGCTGCTACCTCTGCCCGGCAATGCTGGAGAGCGAGTACGAGCAGATCCGCGTATCCCACCCAGACTATGCGAAACGCTGGGATACATTCGTTGAGCGGTGGGCGGAGAAGAAAGGTATGCCGGATGCCTACTGCCGCTGGGGGCTCTGGCGGTGGAAAGCGCTGCCGAAGAAGATGCGTGAAGTATGCCGGGACCGGGGGATTGCGGTCAACGAGGACTTCACGCTCAAGGCAATCCATCCGGCAAAAAAGGACCATGAGATGGTTGATATCGGGAAAGGGAGAACCATGAAGGAAGAGATGAAGGAACCTGCGAGCGACAGTCTTGACGTGCAGGGGATGCGGAAGGATTTCCCGCTCCTTGCAGAGGTTGTGTACTTCGACAATGCAGCCACCAGCCTGTCCCCCGAGCCGGTGATTCAGTCGTATGTCGAGTTCGAGCGCAACTACCGGGCCAATGTCGGGCGGGGCGTCCACCGCCTCACCCAGATTGCCTCCCAGCGCTACTGGCATGCCCATGAGAAAGTGGCGGGGTTCATTGGCGCAAAAGAAGGTGTCACAGTCTTCACCAAGAGCACAACCGAGTCCATTAACATGGTGGCGCACGGATTCCCGTGGAAGGCCGGTGACCGCGTGCTCACGACCATCCTCGAACACCACTCAAACCTCCTGCCCTGGTATCACCTTGCACGGCAGGGAGTATCGGTGGATATTTCGAATATGCAGGATGATTATTCCTTCGACCTTGCCGCGTTCGAAGCTGCAATCACGGACCGGACCCGTTTGGTTGCAATCACCCATGCCTCGAACGTGCTGGGGGTGATTACTCCCGTTGCAGAGATCGCGAAGATCTGCCACGACTATGGCGCCCTCCTGCTGGTGGACATGGCCCAGACCGTACCCCATATGCCGGTCGATGTGGCAGCACTCGGCTGCGACTATGCCGCCTTCTCCGGCCACAAGATACTCGGCCCCACGGGCACCGGCGTGCTCTGGATGAAGGAGCCGGATATTGAACCGCTCCTGCTGGGCGGCGGTGTTGTTGAGAGCGTGAATGGACCGGAGTATACCCTGTCAGAAGGGTACCAGCGGTACGAGGCCGGTACCGGCAATATCGCAGGTGGAATCGGGCTCGGTGTTGCTGTCGACTACCTCTCCCGGCTTGGCATGGACCGTGTGCGGAAACACGAGCAGGCCCTCACGACGCGGATTATTAACGGCCTGGCGCAGAACTCCCGTGTCAGGCTCTATGTTCCGGACTCTCCCGAACGCCGGGTGGGGGTAATCTCCTTTACGATTGAGGGGCTGCACCCGCACGAGGTTGCGCAGCGGCTTGACGAGATGGCCGACATCATGGTACGGTCCGGTCACCACTGCTGCATCCCTCTTATGGACCGGCTGGGTCTCAGGGAAGGAACCGTCCGGGCCAGTATCGGGCCTTACAATACAACAGAAGAAGCGGACCTCTTCCTTGCCACGATCGAAGAGATCACAAGGTAAGTAAGGCCTGCCCCCTCCCTTTTGCGCACACGGGCGCTTCGGTGTCGGACCTATTCATCACGATTTAATATGTAGGAATCGCCAACTATCATCACACAAACGGGCTGCATGAGCCCGGTCAGGTGTAAACTTCCATGAAGAAACAACAGATTGCCGATCTCTTCTCCCTTGTCCGGGAGAAACGCCCGCTCGTCCACCACATCACGAACTACGTGACGGTCAATGACTGTGCCAACATCACCCTCTGCGCCGGTGGCGCACCGGTCATGGCCGATGCGGCTGACGAAGTAGCGGAGATGGCCGCGATAGCAAGCGTACTGGTCCTCAATATCGGGACGCTCAACCCGGTGCAGATTGAGTCCATGGAACTGGCTGGCAGCATGGCAAATGAGCGGAAGATCCCGGTGATCCTCGATCCGGTGGGTGTCGGTGCAACGCAGTACCGGACAAAGACTGCCCGCAGGCTGCTGGACACGCTTGACATCACGGTCCTCAAGGGCAATGCCGGCGAGATCGGCGTGCTTGCCGGTGCCGAAGCAAAAGTGCGGGGCGTGGACTCCCACGGGCTTTCCGGTGACCCTGTTGCGATTGCACAGGAATATGCAGAGGCTGCCGGCCTGACCGTGGCGATCAGCGGTGTAACAGATATTGTCACTGATGGGAAGCACACGCTGCTTGTCAAGAACGGCCACCCGATGATGGGCAGCATCTCCGGCACCGGCTGCATGGCCGCATCCGTGACCGGTGTCTTTAGTGCCGAGTCGAAAGACCGAGTCCTTGCATCGGCAGCCGCCTTTGCCGCCTTCGGCATTGCCGGGGAACGTGCGGCAGCAGCTGCCCGCGGTCCCGGCAGTTTCAGGACCATGCTCTTCGATGAACTTGCAGCCCTCACTCCCGATGACCTTGCACGGGCAGCCCGGATCAAAGCCGTATAACCTCATGTATGAACCTTGACCTGTACGTCATCACGGACGAGGCACTTGCCGGTGGACTCCCGCACGCGGTGATCGCAGAGCGTGCAGTGGACGGGGGTGCAACAGCCATCCAGCTCCGGGACAAGGACCGTTCATTCAAGGAACTTGTCCTGATTGGAAGAGAGATCCACGCCATTACCCGGAAGGCCGGGGCACTCTTCATCGTGAACGACCGGCTTGACATAGCGTTTGCCTGCGGGGCGGACGGCGTGCATCTCGGGCAGGGTGACCTCCGGTGCGACACCGCCCGCCAGCTCGCGCCGCCGGGCTTCATCATCGGCGTCTCTGTCGGTTCGGTGGACGAAGCGGTTGATGCCGAACGGGCCGGTGCTGACTATGTCGCCATCAGCCCCATTTTCTCCACGAATTCCAAGAGTGATGCCGGGCCCGGTCACGGCCTTTTGCTATTAAAGAAAATGCGGGCAGCAGTCCGTATTCCCATCATTGCCATCGGCGGGATTGGGCCTGACAATGCCGGGCAGGTGATCGGTGCAGGGGCTGATGGTATCGCGGTCATCTCGGCGGTTGTCTCGCAGACCGACATCACGGCTGCTGCCAGGGGGCTTGCGGAGACCGTTGCCTGGCATAAACGCGACCGGCGGAGAACGAGATGAAGAGCGATCCACAACCCCGGTTTGTACTGCATGAGCATTTCGCAAAGCACCACCACTTCGACTTCCGGCTCGAACATGGGGGTGTCCTCGTGAGCTGGGCTGTTCCTAAAGGGCTCCCGGAACAACCTGGTGAACGGAGGCTTGGGATTGGGGTGGAGGACCATGCTCTTGATTACATCGGGTTTTCTGGCACCATCCCGGAAGGTGAATACGGTGCGGGAGAAGTGAAGATCGCCGATACCGGGACCTATTCACCGGCCCTCTGGGAACGGGACCGGATTGAAGTGGTCCTTCACGGTGCCCGGTACTCCGGGAAATTTGTCCTTGTACGGTTCAGAAAGGCCGGCGACAAGGAATGGCTCATCATCCGGGCGCGGGATTGATCCCAGGCTGCCTGCACCACCAGACAGCGTCACAATGATGAATGCATATCTCTGGTGCCGAATATCTGAAATGACCAAAAGTCATCACAACATATAATAAATTCCCGGAACTATCTACAAGCGGATACTTCAGTGCAGGTCTGATTGTGGTATGAGAACCATTTCAACAAACCATACGCTCTGGCTATCGATCACGGCATTACTTACCGTTGGGATCGTTCTTGTCTCAATATATTCTTTAAAAAACGGGTACTTCGATATCTTCCCGTATTTTTACATCCTGCCAATCCTTTTTATCGCCTATTGCTGCCCGCGGTACTCGGTGTACTTCACGGTACTCCTTGGATGGATATTCCTCGGGCTCGTGTACCTGTACGGGTCCGGGAGCATCCAGCTGTATGTAGCGAGCATGGCATTCTTTTACATCTTTGTCTCGCTTGGGATCGTCCTGTCTGCCTTCTCCGGCCAGGCCCTCCAGGAGCGGAAGTACCGCGACATCTTTGAGACATCCCAGACCGGGATCATCACCTTCGAGCTCGAAACCCAGAAGATCCGGACGATCAACACGCAGTCGGCAGAAATTCTCGGGTATCCTCCTGAGGAACTTGCCCGCCAGTCGTTTACGGAACTCTGGTTTGATGGCGAACAGGAGATCCGGTTTATGAAACAGATCCGGCAGGAGGAGAAGATCACGGAGATGGAGGTTGCCCTGCGGAAGAAGGACCGTACCGTGATCTGGGTGCTGATCACTGCCGCCCTCACCAAAGAGGGGCTCATTGTCTGTTCGATGATGGACGTCACGGCAAGCAAGCGCATGAAGGACGAACTCATCGAGTCCGAACTCCGCTACCGGACGCTCTTTGACGGTGCGAGCGATGCAATCATCCTCCACGACATTGATGGCAAGATCTTCGAGACGAACGTGATCGCAAGCCGCTATCTCGGGTATACGAAGAAAGAACTGATGCACAAGACGCTCTACGACCTCGCCGTGCACCCGGAGGCCATGTTCCCTTCGGATGAGGTAAAACAGTTCCAGGCCCGGGGCCACATCCTGTTCGTGTCCGAGCTGAAGAAGAAAGACGGCGGCACCCTGCCCGTGGAGATCAGCAGCAGGATCACAGAATATTTCGGCATGCCTGCGGTGATGAGCACAGTGCGGGATATCTCCGGGCGGAGAAACCCGTAAGTTCCCGCCGGTACCGTATGCCGGAAAAGATGCCCGGGACCGGAGACCTGGTACGTGAGGGATCTGGTTTAATTCCTATAGTCGCCTATAGGTGTTACTATGCAGGCAGCAACTTCAATTTACATACGGGAGGATCTCAAAACCCAGTTGAACAACCTGAAGCGCAACCCGAAGGAATCATACAACGATGTTATCGAGCGCCTTGTGAATCTTTCCATTGATGATGAACCGCTCAGTGCGGATGCCATCAAAGGCCTGGAAGAGGGTCTTAAGGATATCAAAAAAGGGAATCTGATCTCTGAAGAGGCTATCAAAAAGAAGTACGGAGTTGAATGAGTCCCTACCGGGTGAAGTACACTCATCGTGCCGACCGGGACCTGGAAAAATTACCGCTGGAGATTGCACGGAAGGTTGTCGGTTCGATCCATACTATCAGGGAAGACCCGTACCGGTTCATCAAAAAGATAAAGGCGTCAAATCCGAACCATCCGATCTACTCTCTCCGGGTCAGGAGAGATGTTCGTGCGCTGCTCTCAATTCACGATGATGTCCTGATCATTCATGTGCTTGAAATTGATTACAGAAAACAGGCATATCGGGATTTTTAAATAAATTTTCATCCGGATCCCCTCTTACAACCTTCTGACCCTTTTGAATAAATGAACCCCCTGGTTGACAAATTGTCCACCAGCGCACTCGTAACAGGAGCGTGATGTAACATCAGAGAAGAGAACACCGGAAAAGTGCGAGGGATTTGTACCCTCGTAGTTCTGAAGCCGCCGGAGGGACTTGAACCCTCGACCTGCTGATTACGAATCAGCCGCTATACCGCTAAGCCACGGCGGCGTAATACCTCACAATATCGGCTTATGCACTAATAAAAGATATGGCTCGATGGGTTACGAGTACCCGCTGAGCGCAGTGACATTCTTTTCCCCCGCGCTCTCCTTTGGGGCGATCGTCCCGAACTTGGACTCGTAGTCGGCAACCGTCTTGGTCAGGACCGCGAGGAGGTTCTTTGCGTGTGACGGAGTGATGGAGACGATTGCCTTGGCCCGTGCCTGGTTCACCTGGGGGAGCTGGTGGAGGAACATGAAGGTGAACTCATCGTCCTTGTACGCGATCTGGATCATGTTGCTGTACACGGGATCAAGCGTGGGAGGGATATTAACTGAGATTTCTTGGCTGCTCATGCTCCAAGTGTTTCTCCTGATAGATTATCCGTCTTTTCTTGTGTAAATTTCGCCAAAAACTATAATCGGGTCTGTTTCCCACGTTACAGGGAGGAGTTATCCTGGCGGAACAGAAAGGACACATCACGATCTCAGACCTGGTGCGGGTGCATGCATGTCCGGTCCGGTTTTACTATGAACAGCGCGAACCCGTCACGGAATCAGACCGGTATGCGATCTGCAAGCAGCTCTCGTACCACCTCGGGAAACCGCTGGATGCAGACCTGATCTGGAACGAGGTTGTGGCCGTCCGCCCGGCCGTTGACCCGGCACTCCGGGAATTTCTGGGCCTTTGTATCACGGCCTGCAACAAGACGGCATGGAAGCCCGCCGTCCAGACCGATGTCCGGGTCGCTTCAGACAAGCACGGTATGGCGGGCATGATCGACCGCATCGATGCCGAGGGGGCATTCTCCATTGTCCGGGCTTCCGGGGCGATGCCGTTTGGCACCTATGCAGCCGACCGGCTGCGCATTGCCGCCATTGCATTCTGCCTTGAGGAGATGACGGGAAAAGAAGTCCCCGGAGGAAACGTGGAGTATATCCCGGATGGCGTATCCCGGCACCACGCGGTACAGCCCCGGGACCGCAGGCTTGTGATAGCAACCATCCACAAGCTCCGGGAGATCCGGGATGGTGCGATGCCGCAGCACCCGCTCAATGCCCCCTGCACCCGGTGCAGATACAAGGAAAAATGCGAGAGCAGCGTCGGGAAGAGGCTCAGCGAGTTGCTGTAAGAGGGACTTATTCCGGCTCCCTGCCACATACTGAACAGCGGTAATGGTGGACATCGACGGTCCCCCCGCATGCCGTGCAGGTCCACCGCTCCCGCTCGCTTTTAACGAACGCACGGATACCATCTTTTTTAATTGCAGCAAGGTTGTCAAGCATGCTCATGTGGTACTTTGTCCGGTACCGCGTGTCCAGCTGTTTCATCCGTTTGCAGGGAAATTCGCTGCAGGTATGGTTGTACCTGTCCTTCACATGCTCACAGGCAGAGATGGTGCAGTGGATACTACATAACCTGTCCGGTGCGTAACATCCCCCGCACCGGTTCTTTTCCCGGAGAAACGCCATGCAGATGGCGCAGTCCATGCCGCAGGGGGCAACCAGTGTGGTCCTGAACGGATTTTTCACCGCCATACAATGGGATAGGTTTCCGGTCAGTTAATAATTGGCGGCCGGTGGACCGCCGTATTGCCGGTACTATCTCCGGGTCGGGTCTCCGTTTTAGATGGGGGAGACCAGAAGTACACCGCCCGACCCCCGCATCCCCCTTTGTTGGTTTAATGTGCAGTTCTTCTTCGTAAAAAATAACAAATTCCGGCCCGGAATCCCAATGGGTGTGCGGGGGTCGGGCGGTGTACTTTAGCTCACAGTGGCATGTACGGGCCCAAACCCATACCCGTTTTACGACTATAACAGGATACGTTACCCGTTATGGACAGATGAAAACGTACACCGTCCGACCCCCGCATCACGATCAGGCCGTCACTTTCACCCTCCCCCTTCATCCCGCTTAAATCTGGGATGTATGCAATCCTTTGGATCGCAAAACAAGGGAAGTGAAGCAGATGGCAGCAACACGTATCGAGACCGGCACCCCCCAGGGGGATGCACTGGGATTTTCCGAAGACCTCTTCTCGGGCTGGCTTGAGATGGAAGCGGGCAACCGGCTCATCCTCCACTACATCATATCCCGGCACAAGAACGAGGGCAACACGCAGGCGCTGATCCGGCAGTGGCTTACCGAAGGGTACGATGTCCGGGTCGTGATGCCCCGGCCCGTTATGCAGCATATCCTCAGGAAATTACAGTTCGTTTCCGGGCGGGAGCAGTTCCCGGACCAGTACGAAGATGCAGTGGAGGTCTGGCACCGGCCCGGTGTGGGGGAGCCGGAGAGCGTGCATGAACGTCAGGGAAGGTATGCCGTAACCGGGTGAGGGCGAGACACCTCTCCCTGCACGTTCTCAAGAGAGAAACATTCTTTTTCTTTCAGGCATCGAGCAGTGTCTTCGAGATGATGTATTCCCCGCGTGCCTCGCGGGTCGTCCCCACGATCAGCCACCGCTCGTCGCCGTGCTGCTCAGCGACCCCGCAGGCCTCGACCCTCTCTCCGGTGAGTGCCTGTCCGCTGTAGGTATGGGTAAAGGATAGTACCCTGCTGAAGGATTCGTGCTCCACCTCGTAGATCGCGGGGTTGTCGAACGCGAGCGACGCATCGGTCACCCTTGCCTCGATGGTCTGTTTCCCCAGTACCTGGCCACGGCCGGCCGGGGCGCTGCCGATCGTGTCATAGGACCGCGTGTACAGAATATCGAAGTACGTGCCCTCGATCTGGCCCCGGTTCCATTTCCGCTGCTCGTGGAGCACGAAGACATCGTACGGGATCTCGGGTTTACGTTTTTCGTACACCTTTCTCCACATCTCTTCTGAAAGTCCCTCAATCCTGCCATCACGGACACCCTGCCGGACCAGTGCCTGTGCAACAAACCAGTGCTTCCCGTACACCACCATGTCAATATCGGAGCCCTCGTTTTCGAGCCCGCAGAGGAGCGAGCCGGTACACCCGACTGTCCCTTCCGGCAGGGAGAAGAGGCTGACGAGTTTTTTCACCCGGGGGTGGGCGGCAGCAATACGACCGATATCGAGGTCCGGCTTCAGTACCTGTTTCACATCGGCTTTCGGTACCCGGTGGAGGAGGCCGGCATAGGCCGGCTTGTAACGGGCAACGTGGGCATACGCCTCCTCGAAATCGTACTTGGTGTAGCGGCGGCCTGACGGGTGGACCCGTGTCCCGTTCCCGTCCGGGACATACCGGAGCACACACCCGATCCGGTCATCATTATCATAGGTCGAGACCGCATAGAGCCAGCCGTCGTTGTCTTCAATAAAATCACGCAGGCGCAGTGGCAGCATCAGGAGACCTCATAGGGTGAGCAGGAATTTTGCGACCGGATCGACACCGGCCCCGGCCCTGAGGATCTGTTTTGCCGGCAGGTCGACCACTGTGCTCGGGATTCCCGGGAGCATCCCCCCGTCAATGAGCAGCTCGCGCGGGATGGTGCATTCCTCCGGGGTCCGGGGCTCTTTTGCCCCGTGAAGGTTGGCGCTTGTGGCCGTAATGGGTGCATCGAACTGCGTGATGAGCCTGAGTGCAAGAGGGTGGGAAGGGATCCGGATCCCGATCATCCCGGTGCCCCCGGTCAGGACCTCCGGGATACACGAACGGGCAGGAAGAATTACCGTCACGGGGCCGGGAAGGAATGTCTCAAGGAAACCCTGCATCCACGGTTCGGTACGGGCAACCGCGCCCAGCATATCGAAGTCGGAGACGGCAATCGAGATGGGCATCGCGAGCGGGCGTTTCTTTGCCTCGTAGACCTTCAGGATCGCCTCGTCGGAAAATGCGTCAGCCCCGAGGCCGTAGACCGTCTCGGTAGGATAGATGACGATGCCATCGTGCATGAGGACCGATATGGCCTTTTCGATGATATCCATGTTCAGAATTCCCGCCCGCGGACGCGGTTGATATCGAAGACCGCTTTGCTGCTGACGTGCATCACGGCAAAGACTCCCGCCTGGATCGGGTCGGTGACCACGAGATCGGCATGCTCCGGTACGGTGCCCGCCATCCTGAGGGCAATGACCGGGATCCCCGCGTCCCGGACCCGGTCCACGGCCTTCGAGATATCCCCACCCATGATCGAGCCGGCAAGGACAAGGATGGCAGCGCGGGGGAGGCGGGAGACGGCATCCACGGCAAGGGCCAGGGTACGCTCCCCGACCAGCGGGATGGTGTCCACCGAGATCCGTTCGCCGCGGATGTTATGCCGGTCTGCCTCGTTCACGGCACCGAGGGCGACCTGCGCGACCTGTGCCCCGCCTCCGATGATGATCACGCGTGTCCCGAAAATATGACCGAACGGACGGTATGCCTTGACATCCTTTACGGACGGGATATCGTTTAAGTCCTTTAAAAGAAGGTCATAATCGTCCGCATCGTAACAGTCATATTCGAGATAGAGTTCAGCAAGACCACAGTTGGGGCCGGAGTCGAACACTTCCTGGTTGATCATGACCACATTCGCATCATGATTGGCAAGCACGGTAGCGATGTCCCGGAGGACTCCCCTGCGGTTCTCCGCGATGATCCGCATTGCCGAGCGTTCAGGTTCAGACTCCATAGGATGGATGCGATAACCGGGGATCGAACCCGGGTTAGAAGCTTGGGAAGCTCCTGTCCTACCGCTAGACTATTATCGCACGCTGATGTTTGCGCCTCTCTAATAGTACGCGATTTTAACATAAATATATCCCGATTATCCCTCTCGTTTCGATATTTTTAAGCCAAGGGGACAAAGTACCTATACGATAAGCCGCCTTACTATCCGGCATACCCTCCGCATAACCGCTGTCAGCGGAGATCCCAATAACATTTACAGGAAGTAACGCCATGAGATTCAAAACCCTGATACTCTCTCTCCTTATTGCGACCTGTCTCCTGGTACTGGTGTCCCCGTTCCCGGTCCAGGCGGCAACCGGTGACCCGGTTAAGGTGCTGTACCAGAACTCGTTTTCCTCCAATCCCAAATGGGTGACAAACAATCCCTCGTCGGATTACTGGGACCCCGGCCTCCAGATGTACCACTTTGCGATCGAACCGAGCACGGGGGCCTATGCCTACACTTCGGTTTCCAACTATGATGGGGAACCGTTCACGTTTGAGTACGATCTCATCCTCAATGATATTGACGATGGGGCAACCTTCCGTCTTGGTTTTTCAGGTACAGACATGGATCCCAATACCGGCCCGAATATCCTGACGCAGTTCACGAATGCAAAATACGGCCAGATCATGTGGCTTCACCTGGTGACGCCGAGTAACAAGATGATCGAGGTCAACAGCGAGTCCGGGGACACTCAGGCAAGCGGCGATGCTGCTTACAATGGCCCGACGGTAAAATACAGTCTTAACACGACCTACCACGTGACGGTGGACTACAGGAAGGCCCAGCGGACCCTCAGCATGAAGGTCAACGAGAAGACGACCGGGAAGGCAGTCTGGGGCTACTACGTGAACACCGCAGAAGACCTCCGCGGGATGAACCGTATCTACCTCGGTTCGATCGGCGATTACGGGAGGATGAATATCTACGCAAAGGGCTATATCGACAATGTCCGGCTCACGATACCCGCTGATGTTTCTGAAACCCCCACAACCTCCGCTCCTGTTACCACTACGACAGTACCTGTGGTTACAACGAAGAAAACAACGCCCCGGCCGACAACGACCGTACCGACACCCTCCCCGGAGACTACGCCCGAGTCCCCGCTCTCCGGAATGACGACCATCGCCGCGCTGGGGATCACCGGCCTCTGTTGCGGCCTGTTCCTGAAGAGAAGGAACTGATATCTCCCTTTTTTTTGAGTCCTTCGGTTTGACAGAAACAGGGAACATTTCATCCAGGTACTCCGGTTCCCCGTCACCCGGGACCTGTAAAAGAGACCCATTTTCCCCAAATGAGAGAAAAATCTCCTTTGAAAACATCAGGTATCTGGAGCAACGGGCCCCAGAATATCACGGGAAGAAAAGGGATTTTTACTATGTATGATTCCCGGAGGTGTGGCAACCTCCGGATCTCTGGAGAGAGTGTTGAATATATGCCGGCGGTCTGTGCCGGTTGCATGGGGCTTGTTCCTGCGGTGAGCAGCATCCCGGTTCCGTGTGCATAAGAGACCGGGGACGTGCATGGATGTTCATCATACTGGTGCGTGGCATGGGGGGAATGACGTGCATGACCTGGCGTGTGCTGTCATGGTACTGGTAACCGATCGGTTGCGATGGTAACGGGAAGTGCGGACTGGTCAATGATCCCTTCAGTACCTGAGATGATCTGTTCCCTGCACTCGTTTCCTGTGAAGACATCAGTCCCGCAGCAGGGGCTGCAGATCGTGTCCGGCCGGGCTGCATCTGACGGGGATACCATCAGCGCTACCGAGAACAGGACGAATGCAAGACCGATCATAATAATGCCAGTGTTCATTTGACGATTCCCTCTTGTTGTTGATGGGTCGGTGACACGCCGAATCTGGTCCGTGTATCACCTGATCATATTCTCTTGCAGGCCGGTTAATAAATACCCAGAATTCAACAGGTTGGTGGATGTAACTCCGGGGTTATACAAATGAACCTTTCGGGTGAACCAATGGGGAGGAAATATAAACCGTCATGCCCTTATCTTCCGGTACCAAATGGGTAAGATATAACGGCCCCGGTTGAGCCCTATGGATCCTGCTGATAAGTCTCCCACGATTATTGTTCACGATGAGTCCGACTCATTAGAGGAACTGTCGGATTACCTGGACGTGCTCTCGAGCAGCGCACGGCTCAGGATATTAAAATTTCTCGAGAAGAAACCCCGTGACGCACGGGCGATCTCAAAGGAGATCGAGACGAGTTATGAAAATACTAAAAAGCATCTCGACAAACTCCTGAGTATCGGCGTTATCAAGAAAGAAGCAGGCCTCGGCGCCCCCACCTCCAAGGGGATCCATCCTGTCTGGGAATATTCGCTTGTGCCGGGGGGCCTCGAAGTGATCATAAGGAACCTCGGGCTCTTCTCCAATACGCGGGTGCAGGTTGTCGGGAGCGAGATCTCGAAGCGTCTTGACGAAGTGAAAGGCACCCTCTCAAAGGAAGTGCTGGGCAATGTTCCCGCAACGATCGTGCTGGGCGGCCCGGATGACGGCAAGGTATTCTTCCTTAAGCATGACACGGTGTCTGTTGGCCGCAACGACCCGGAGCACCCCGGATCGTTTAAGCCTGATGCCGATATCGTGCTGTCCGATGGATACACTGCGGTGACCCGGGTCTCGCGACCGCACGGGAAATTTGTCCGTGACAAAGAGATCTGGTATATCGAGGATGCCGGGAGTACCGGTGGCACACAGCTGAACAACCACAAACTTGAGAAGAATGTCCGGGCCGCATTGCATGACGGGGACTTACTCGAACTCGCGAAAGGCATATCCGGTGTGAAACTGCTGATGATCCTTCCCGGGAGCACCTGAAACGTACCGGCCCATCTTAATAAAAAAGGAACATACGCATATTAATACCCGGATTCATTACCGGATAGTATAGGCCCGATAGAAAATGCCCCGACGATATTCCATGATCCCACCAGACCGCAGCGCATGCGTACTTGTCATTGTTATGCTGGCATGTACTCTTCTCTGCCTGCCTGTCGCAGCCGCGGACCATGTTGTCGGACCTGCCGGTGCCGAGTTCTCAACCCTCAAGGATGCGGTTGACTGGTCGATCGGGGGCGACACGATCCGGGTGGAGAGCGGGACATACCCGGAGAGTATCAGACTCGACAAGAAACTGTACCTGATCGGCGTGGATACCGGTGGAGGGGCACCGGTGATCACACCCTCCAAGAGCGGAAATGTAGTGGAGATCCTCGCGGATGGTTGTACGGTCCAGGGGTTCACCATCCAGAACAGCGCAACGGGGAGCGGGATCCGGGTCACCTCCAACAGCAATTCCCTGCGGCATAACACCATCACGAACAATGCGGAAGGGATCACCCTGGTGTCGGCGGATAAAAATACCCTCCTCGACAACGCGATCGAGGGGAACAACCACGCAGGTATTGCACTTGAATCGGCAAGCGGTAACCAGATCGATGAGAACACCATCCAGGAAAATGCGATCGGAATCACGCTGGATGAAAACTCGCGTTCCAACACCATCTCCCGCAACCTGTTTTCCAATACGCAGAACGTGATCTCCCGGAGTCCCAGTTCCACGTGGAGCACCGCGTTCACCTACGTATATACCTATCTTGGAAAGGCCGGACAGAGCCGCATGGGCAATTACTGGAACGATTACCGGGGCCAGGACCAGAACGGCGACGGGATAGGCGACACGGCATACCCGACCAGAGTCAATGCCGGGATGAGCAGTGGCGGCACCGATCCCTATAGTGGCGATGCCTATCCCCTGATGGACCCCCTTGAGTACTACACCGGTATGAGCACGGTCACATCTCTAGGTACCGGAGAACCGGCCGGTGTGCAGACACCTCCCCCGGCAGCCCCCGTAAAACCGTCCGTTACGGCAAGCCCGGTCCCGACCCGGACTGCACAGGCAGTGACCACAACACCTCCCGCCCCTGCCACCCCGGGTTTGCAGGACATCCCCTTCATGGCCATCGTCCTCATTCTCGTTGGCCTGGTGCTTGCTGGTATCGGCGGGTATCTTTTTGTCTCGCGAAAAGATGAGGGGCCTGTCATCTCCTCCCCGGTGCCCGCGGTCACTCATGCAGCATCCGTCCTTAAGACCGCGGTCGAGCGGACCTGGGCGCTCGTCACGACGCCGGCGTCCAAGACGGTGCTGGGATCGGCAGAAGAGACGGTCGCCGCTCCCTCCCCGAGCGCAACCGACCAGAAGAATTACTTCCCCCGTGAACTCGAGAACAAGTACACTGAGATCATGTTTGTCGGGAGGGGCGGTATCGCGTGGGTCTTCTCCGCCATCCGAAAGACGGACGGTGTGAAGGTCGCAGTCAAGATCCCGATCAGTTTCGATGAGATAACCGGCAAATGCTTCCTCAACGAGATCGCCGCGTGGGAGACCCTGCGCCATCCTAACATTGTCGAAGTGTCGGCGGTCAACATCCTGCCGGTCCCCTACGTGGAGATGGAGTTTGTGCCGAACTCGCTCGAAGCGCTCCAAAAACCCATGCCGGTCTGGAAGGCGGTCCACCTCATTACCGGTGTGACGGATGGTCTCCGGTATGCCCACGAGCACGGGTTCATCCACCGGGACATCAAACCCCACAACATCCTCCTGACCAACGATGTGGTACCAAAGATCACTGACTGGGGGATGAGCAAGGTCCTTGCCGCTGACGTGAAGAAGTCGAGCGTAGCCGGTTTCTCTCTGTCCTATGCCGCGCCGGAGCAGGTCTCCCCTTCCGAGTTCGGGAGGACGGACGAGCGGACTGATCTCTACCAGCTCGGCGTGGTCTTTTACGAACTGGTCACCGGTTCGATCCCCTTCGGAGGCGAGAGCATCGTCGAGGTTGGAAATGCGATCCTCCGGGAACAGCCCATTCTCCCTTCGGAATATAACCCGGATGCAGAAGCGGTGGAGAAGATCATCATGAAATGCCTGGAGAAAGACCCGGCAGATCGTTACCAGTCAGCAGCCGAACTCCTCGATGCCCTGCATGGATACCTTGATGAGGACGACGAATGATCGCATCCAGGAGACCGTGAAACCATGACCCCCGTGGAGAAGACTTTCGAACCCGCGACCTGCCGGCACTGTGACGGCGAGGGTTGCCTGTACTGCAACAAGACCGGCACCGTTCTCGTCATAGCCCCAAAAAGCCTCTGCCACCATTGCGATGGCGTGGGCTGCATCTACTGTGGGTTCACCGGCTGGACGGGTCCGAAATCAAAATGCGATTAGCCGGTCCCGTCACCGGAATTTTCCCTCGATCCTGCGCGGGATTACGCACTCTTCGTAGCGTTTGGCAAAGTAGCGGTCGGTCATCCCGGCGATGAAGTCCCTGACCAGCTCTGCCGGGGTAGCGGTCTCAAGATATCGGGGGCTCGTCCATCCGGTCGCGATGAAGTCCGTGGAGATCTTCGCAGAGGTGTCCATCCTTTCGAGCGCTTCGAGGCAGGTGGCAAAGAGTGTTGCATACATCCGCTCGATCTTTGCGCGTTCCGATGTCAGGATCGGGTTGTCGTAGATATGTTTCCGCGAGAACGAGCGTAACGTGATCAGCGCCTTCTCAACATCATGGCTGTAGGAGATATACCCCTCGTCTTCCGTATCGCTGTTCTCCAGCAGGTCGTAGATCAGGGTGTTGATGATCTCGCGGTTCGTACTCCCGAGTACCTCCCGTGACTGCTCCGGGATTTGTAGTAAATCACCGATGAGCCCGACGTCCCGGGCATCCTGCAGGTCCCGCCCGATATAGGCAATCGTATCGGCGAACTTGACTACACAGCCTTCGAGGGTCATCGGGGACCTGGAGCGGTGGCCATCGGCATTGTCCTGCACTTTCTTGTCAAACGCAGCCCAGCTTTCGAGCGGTTCAGCCGTAATCCTGACATCATCCCCTTCACCATTGTGGCAGAGAATACCATCCAGCACCTGCATGGTCAGGTCGCAGTCCTCGATCTGGTCGAGGAATCGGACGCTCTGGACATTGTGGGAGAACTTCCCGATCCCGTACTGCCCGCAGAGCGCCGAGAGGCAGGTCTCGCCGAAATGCCCGTAGGGGATGTGGCCGATGTCGTGCCCGAGCGCGATCGCCTCGATCAGGTCCTCGTTGAGCCGGAGGCAGCGCCCGATCGTCCGGGCGATCTTCGAGACGAGCTGGACATGGATGACGCGGTGGGTGATGTGGTCGTTCTCCACGAGGTAAAAGACCTGCGTCTTGTCTATATACCGCGTAAACGCCCGGGTGTGGATAATACGGTCGGCATCACGCGAGTAAGGGGTCCGGATATCTTCAGGAACGCGCCGGTACCTCCGCACGGCATCGGCACTGGTCGTTGCCAGGGGGGAGAGGAGCGCCTCGCGTTTTCCGGTCAGGGCGCTGACAGCGGATGTAAGGCCGGGGTCTGGCACCCGTTTCTGAACCGGCTTCTTCATGGGAGGTCTTTTGTACCATAAGGTGTTAAGCATGACGAAAGAGGGAAAAAGAACGGTGCATGCCCGATAATATGGTGGGTCGGGAAGGTTTCCGTTATCCCTGCAGGTCACAGCCAGCCAGCATGAATGAACACCTGTGCCCTGTAATGTGGTAACCCTACCGTGTGCAGATCGCAACCGTTTCCCCATACTGGAGGACATGCCCCTTCATTGCGGTGACGAGGGCGTGCTTGTCTGAACCGGGCGGGAGGTCGAGCATGGCGTCCAGCCCGTATACCCTGAACTGGTACCGGATCATCTCCCCGTGGGGAGGACAGGGGCCCGTATAACCTATTGTCCCGTGGTCTGTGATCCCCTGGACAGCGGTAACCGGTGACGTAACTGCACCTTCGCGGGGGATGCCGGCCGGGATCACGGAAAGGGGCGGGAGGTTCCAGCAAATCCATGGCGTGAACGAGCAGCAGGACTTCTCGAACGGGTTAAAAACCATCACTGCAACCGATGCTGATATGAGGCCCTTGAGCCGGATACGGGGCGAGACATTCTCTCCATCGCAGGTAAAGGTGGGCGGAAACTCCAGGAAGTCCAGCGAGACGATAAGGGGCTCCATACCAGTGACTTGGTGCGGGAGGTTTTGAATGTTTTCAAACAGGCATTCCAGCACTCTTTTAATACAGGAAACGAGATGCATCAGTGCATGGGCACGATACACGAAAACGGAGATATTGCCTGTATAAGGCCGATTGGCATTATCCACTCCCTGTATTTACAACGCGGGGATGCACCCCGGCAGGGCCGGCTCTCGGATACGGAATCGACAATTGAGGTGCTGCCGGCCTACGCGGAGGGGCTCCAGGATGTGGAGTCCCACCCCCACCTGATCGTCCTCTACTGGCTCGACCGCTCCGACCGGACTGCATTACGGGCAACCCCGCCCGGCACCCATACGGAGCATGGAGTATTTGCCACCCGTTCTCCCAACCGGCCCAACCCGATCGGGTTTGCCGTAGTCGACCTTGTCCGAAGGAACGGGAACCGTCTCGTGGTACGGGGACTGGATGCGCTGGACGGAACACCGCTTATCGATATCAAGCCGTATTCGCCGGGCATCGACTGCGTCAGGGAATGATACGGCGGTTGTCCGGCCTGCACGGATCTCCCATCTTTATTGTCTTTCGCGAACAAGTGGTACGATTGCTTACTGATCACAGGAGTCAATTCATGGCAAAAAACACTCTCCCCAAGACCCCGACGAAATCCGCAGACGAGGAGTGCAAGCAGGAGTGCTCCAGCTGCGCAACTGCTTCCAGCTGCTCATCCGCAAAGAAGGGCCCGGCCGGCCTCCCCCCGAAGGCAGACATGGATGTCAGACATGTCATCATGGTCCTCTCCGGCAAGGGCGGTGTCGGGAAGTCGACCGTCTCGGTTAACCTCGCTTACGCCCTATCGAGCCATGGCAGGAAGGTCGGGCTCCTCGACCTCGACATGCACGGCCCCAACATCCCCAAGATGCTCGGGATCGAGCAGCACAAGCTCGCAATGATGGACAACAAGATCGAGCCCGTCCATGTCACCGGCAAACTATCGGTCATCTCGATGGCATTCCTCATCCAGGACCCGAGCACGCCGATCATCTGGCGCGGCCCGATGAAGATGGCAGCGATCCAGCAGTTCCTCACCGAGGTCAACTGGGGCCCGCTCGATTATCTTGTGGTCGACCTCCCTCCGGGCACCGGTGACGAGGCCCTCACGATCGCCCAGCTCGCCCCCAATGTCCGCGGTGCCGTGATCGTCACCACCCCGCAGGATGTTGCGACCCTCGATGCAAGGAAGTCCGCGAAGTTCATCGAGAAACTCGGCCTGCCGGTCATCGGCGTGATCGAGAACATGAGCGGCATGCTCTGCCCACACTGCGGGGAAGAGATCGACCTTTTCGGCAAGGGCGGCGGCAGGAAGGTTGCCGAGGAGATGAGCGTCCCATTCCTCGGCGCCATACCGATCGATATCGAGATGCGCAAGGCCGGTGACGAGGGCCGCCCGTTCATCATCCGCCGCGGCGACAGCCCCACGTGGAAGAGCGTGGATGCTGTCATGGAAGCGCTCATCAAGGTTGTTGAGGAATAAACCATGGACTACCAGCGGATTCTTGTCGGCAGGGAAAAACCAATCCCGATCTATAAGGGGATTGTTGCAGCCCTTGAAAACCCGCTCGCGTTCCCCGACCTGCTGGAGCCGATCTACCGCGAGGCAATGACCCTCGATGACCAGACCCTCGACCAGTTCCGTTTCTCCTTAATGCGCCTCCAGCTCTATGCGGACATCCATCGCAACGAGAACCTCGAACAGATGATGCATATCAAGTACGTGGCGCAGGTGCTCGAGAAAGTGGTCTTCGGCTCGCTGATCATGGAGCCAACCGAACCCACCGCGGAATAAATATCTCTCTTTTAACCCTGACCACTACGTTTTTATCGGAGTAAATGTGCAGGGGTGATACCCTTATGTGCAGACCCGGCAAATACTAAGTAACACAATACCTGCTGACCCATCAGGGTCCGGCAAGAATACCCGATACACACACCATATACGGAGCGATAATGACATCACGCATGCAATCCCCGCACACGACCTGTCCGGGGTGCCAGGAAGAGGTTTTTCTCGATGAGCTCGTGGGCGGCAAATGTCCCTTATGCGGCTGCACCCTCGAGGACTTCGAGGAGTCTTTCGGGGAGTACGAGGGCATCCTCGACCGCACCGACCTCTCGTGGCTTATCTTCAACTACTTTATTTTCAAGAAGTTCGTCGACCTGGGTGTTCCCCCCCACCAGATCATGGAGTTCGTGGCCACCTACGAGCAGAACGTAGAAAAGCCTCCCGAAGAGTGGGACCGGACGGGTTTTAATCTCGAGATCCCGATGAAGACCTTGGATCATGTCCGACCGAAGCACTGTATTAAGTGCAACCACTGGTTCTTCCGCGGCGGCAGGAAGCAGATCCGGGGCGACATGAGGAAGACCGCTCTCACCGTCGAGTACATCTGCGACCGGTGTTAAGACGATCCCTTTTTAGTGCCGGTACTCCATCCCCGTCACTGTCCCGGACTGGATATCGACCCAGCCAACACCGGGCGAAAGCGAGTTGTCCGCCCTGATTGCGGCATCGTCGAATACAACCTTCCATTCAAGCGGTACGCTGCCCGGTCTCTGGCTTGTTCCGGGGTCGTGGAGGTTGTTCCAGCGCATCTCTGCAGAAATTATACGGATGCTTTCCACGGAATCAGGGTAGTGTTTCTTGGCTTCCTGCATAACCGCAAAGGTGGCCTCCCTTTGGGCAACGGCCAGTTCAATTGTCTGGGAGAACGCAAAGTCGGAGGTGGTCCACTGCTTGTTATACCCGACCACATCGCCCGTCACTGCGTCCACCGCAACTACGATCCCATCAGTATCGACCGGGTAATCGAGGAACTGGCGCTCCCATGCAAAGACGTACTGTCCGGCCGCGGGAACCGAGGGCGTGCCCCAGATCTCGTAACGGCCCATGGTCTTGTTGAGCGGGAGGGTCCCGCCGTTTTTGTCGCTGATGTAGTGACCCGCAATGCTCTGGGCCTTCTCCTGCAGGACAACCGTCTCCGATGGCCTCCCGGATTGTGGGATGGTGTGGGTGAATGCAACGAGTTCTCCTGACGCAGCGTCAACACTCCCGGTGACCAGCGTCATGTTCCCGGAGGCGAGGATGAACATCCAGACTTCTCCCATATCGGGGCTGTCAAAATACCAGAGCTTTACGTTATTGGCACGGACATCCGGAAAAGCACCGGTCGCGATCCCCTTTGCCTTATCCATCGGCACAGCGACCGTTTCCTGGCGGGTGGCGTAGGGTATCCCGGTAGCTGCGTCAATAAAGACTACTGAGTCGGGAGTTCTGGCAATACCTCCAACCGGCCTTATGGTGAACCCGAAGAGGTTGCGGATCGGGCCTGCCGAATAATTCACGCTTTTTATCGAATAGTCATCCGCAGGATAATAGTCCCTGAGGGCGGCAACGGCACCATCGAGCGAGAGTGCTCCTCTGATGGCCGTGGCCGGGACACCGGCTGCAATCGTGTATTCCCCCGATGGGGCAGGAGGGGTATCCGTGTTCTGTGCAGTACTGGTGACACCTGCGGGTGATGGTGTGGCAACGGTGGCCGGTGGTATGGTGGTGACGGCAGGCACTGTATGGGAAAGCGAAGCTTCCTGTGGACCGGTGTTCAGGAACCCTGCAAGGAAACAGATGATCACTGCAATGATCGCGATAATTATTGCTGCAGTGAGGATCTTCTTTACCCTGCGATGCCGTTGCTTCTCCAGCACTTTCTGCCTGTACCGTGCGGGCAGGTATGGTTCGTTGAATTCGTCGTCCCGGCCCATCGCCGCGTCACCTGGTATACTATCGTTATCCTGCATCAGGTAATAAAACCGGGGTAACGCGGCCCCCTAAAAAGGAAAATGGTAAATTGCCCCCACGGGGGACCGGCCTCCGTAGTCTTCCAGAACTGCAACGGCGGGATCTCAATCCTTCTTCTTCTCTTCAGGTTCTTCCGCGGTTTCCCTGTTGTTCCCACCGCGTTTCCTCCGGATAACGAACCAAACCACGATACCTGCGATGACGATCGCGAAGCACACTGCGAGCAGTCGCGGGTCGATGGATAGGTCGATGGTACTGGGCCCGAAGGCCATGTATCGTGGGCCGGGGAGTGTCTCTGCGGTCAGTTCTGCCCGGATGATCGTAACCGGCGTCGGTGTTATCACGATATCCTCTGTCAACTCCGTATCCGAGAACGAGTAATTGGTGACGTTGAGGTCCGGCTCCGGTGCGATCGCTATCGACATGTTACCCGGGCCGGCAGCGGCAACTATCGTAACAGCAACTGAACAGACCAGCAGGAGGAGAAGAAAAGCATTCCTGGCAGGATGTATACTCCACGTCTTTGTTGCCATAACCTCTCACAGAAATTTTTGGGGAGGGGGGTGATCAGGTTTGTGGTCGACAGGGTCACCATTCGACCCGGAAGCCCCGGTATTCTCCCGTTGCCTGGCCCGGGGTGACTGCGATCTCGTCTACATGGATCACCGGGTTTTCCCGTGCGTGGGCGAACCGGATGAAGTCCGCAAGCGAGGCAAGGGAACTCTCGGCTACCATCTCCACGGTGCCGTCAGGCAGGTTCTTCACGTACCCGTGCACCCCAGTGGCCTGGGCGCATTCCTCGACGAAGTGCCGGTATCCCACACCCTGCACCCTTCCCCGGGCAACGGCCGTGATCCTCTCCATAATCTATTTTGTGGAAACCGGCCGTCTTAAACCTTGGCAAATTACCTTGTGATCGCCCGTATCCCATGGCCGCGAATCTCCCGAAAATTTCTCTGAGATCATTTCCCGTGCGATCCGGATCCAATCCCCTTTTAAATTCCGGCACCGGAATACCAATGAACGATGAGCGGAGATGTGCCTGTTGATGAAGGGATGACTGCAAACCCCGGGATGCGGGATATGAAGGATCCCGGCTACGAGATCTTCATCATCCTCGTCTCCGTCCTGTCGGTTTGTAACCTCCTGGTCACATGGATCCCCGGTATCGATGGGGATGCCATCCACGTCATCGAGGTGATCAACTTCTTCCTCACGATCATCTTCCTTGCGGATTTCTTGTTCCGGCTGTTCACAGCCGAATCGAAGAGACACTATTTCTATATGGACTGGGGATGGGCAGACCTCCTCGCGAGCATTCCCGCCCTGCGTATCCTGCGGCTCTTCCGGATCTTCAAGGCCTACCGGCTCCTCAACCGGTACGGTGGCCGGAACATCTTCAGCCAGCTCAAAAAGCACCGTGCAGAGAGCGTGCTCTAGATCGTCATCTTCTGCGTGATGCTCGTCATCGAGAGCGGCGCATTTCTCGTGCTCATGGCTGAGCGTTCAGCGCCCGATGCCAACATCCAGTCCGCATCCGATGCAATGTGGTGGGTCTACGTCACCATCACGACCGTGGGCTATGGTGACCGGTACCCGGTGACTACCATGGGACGGCTGGTTGGTATCCTCGTGATGACCATGGGTGTCGGCCTCTTCGGTACCCTTGCCGGTTTTATTGCGAACAAGCTCCTTGCACCGGATACTGACGATGTTCCCGAACATGGTGAGGTAACTGGCACGGGAAGCAGCGATCTTGCAGACATCCGGGAAGCCCTACGGGAACAGAACCGGCAGAACGAACAGCTGCAGATCCGGCTGGAACGGATCGAGCAGCATATGAGGGGGAAGCCGCCAAAAGGGACATGATCCCCACTCGCGGGAGTGTGGGGCTGTTTCCCGGACTGTTTGGATAGAAATGCTTTCCGGCTGCTTTACGAGAGGAACAGCACGTCCAAATGTTCGCCGGTGCAAGTGTTTTTATAAGATTCGGTCCCCACTTTATCCGCAATATATAGGCTGGTGGTCCTGGTAGTGAAGTGGCAGTACCTTCTCATGATCGGTATTGTGGTCGTCCTTGTCCTTACTGCCGGATGCACGGATGAAGAAGCCCCGGATCAGGCACTTCCGCCAAAAGACAGTATCCAGCCGGGCCAGGTGCTGGTCACCGTTGGTGACGTGGCCGGCGATGGCCTGCCGGGGGGGACGATCGATACCATCACCTTCGCCGTGGGACTTGTCCCGGGTGAAGCACCCGTTGACATGGAGAAGATCTCCATCGTTTATGCCGACACCATAAAGACGGAAACCCTTGTCCCGGTTGAAGGCTTCCGGGGCGATCCTTCCCGGGGTGAGTGGGGGATCCTGTACGTGGCCGATGAGATCGGCAATGTCAATAACCGGCTTGAGGACAAGGAGCAGTTTATCATAAAGATTAACCCATGGGCGTACCTCCCCGCGAACCGGATGGTCACCATTGTTGTCAGGACCGCCCAGGGTGCCCCCCTGACCTTCCGGCGTCTCGCCCCTTCGACCATTGTCGAGACGAATAATGTTCTTACGCCTCTGTAATACAGACTGGCGGTCGTTCCACCTTTTTTGTATCAATAAGCCTCTTCAGACACTGCGGTTACAGCGAGGCGTGACCTGAATTAACGGGATTGAACTGTACCGGAAAAGAGGGTTGTTATATTCATTGCTGAACGGGTTCAGCATTCAGCAGGGAAATGATCAGTACGTCCGGCCTACAAGCGTTGCCTTGCCGGGTTTCCCGCAGACAATGCACTTCCCGTCCGTTGACGCAACGTAGGGAGAACGGACCTCAGTGCCGAGGATACTCGAGTTCGCCATTTCCTCGATTGCATCGCCACAACCCCGTTCTCGGCACCAGTGGACGACCCCAACCTTTCCATCGTTGAGCGCTGCGTTGAGCGTGTCCATCGAATCAACAGGGCAGAGGTGCGACTTCGTGTGCTCATCGGCTTTCTCACGGACCGCGGCCGTGATCTCACCGAGTACCCGGGAAACACCATCGCAGACAGTCGCGAGTTCGAGGGAACTCTTCTCCCCCGTCCGCTTCACGGCCATCACTTTCCCCCCGTCAAGGTCTCTCGGGCCCAGTTCAAGCCGGAGCGGTACGCCCCGGAGCTCCCACCAGTAGTATTTCGCACCGGGCCGCATGTCGCGGGTGTCCATCTTCACCCGGAAGCCGGCCGCCTTCAGGTCGGCTTCCAGTTTCTGCGCAGCCGCGAGCACATCCTCGTGTCGTTTCCCGATCGTGATCGGGACGATGACTGCCTGGACCGGTGCTACAGCCGGCGGGAGGATGAGACCCTTGTCATCGCCGTGTATGCTGATGAGGGTGGCGATGCACCGTTCCGAGATCCCGTAACAGGTCTGGTTCGCCAGCTGCTGCTCGCCGTTCTTGTCCTCGTAATTGATGGAGAAGGTCTTCGAGAAGTGCGTACCTAGGTGGTGGACGGTTCCGATCTGGAGTGTCTTCCCGCCCGGCATGATCGCGTCTACGGCAATCGTGTAATCGGCACCCGGGAACTTGTCCCAGTCCGGGCGCTTCGATATGGTGACGGGGATGCAGAGCCCGTCATAGAACTCTTTTGTCAGGGCCAGCTCGTACTCCACCTGTGCTTCTGCCTCGTCCCACGTGGCATGCACCGTGTGGGACTCCATGAACGAGGTGATCTCGCGGAGCCGGATCAGCGGCCGGGTCTGCTTGGTCTCGTACCGGAACGTATTCACGATCTGGTAGTACCTCATCGGCAAGTCGGCATGGGAACGGAGCCAGAGTGCGTACATCGGGTAGATCGCGGTCTCGCTCGTGGGCCTGAGGGCGAGTTTGACATCAAGAGGGGTTGTGCCCCCGTGGGTCACCCAGTAGACCTCGTTCTCGAAGCCCTTGATGTGCTCGGCCTCCTTCATGAACTCCTGTTCGGGGATCAGGAGCGGGAAGAGTGTTTCCTGGTGGTCGCGGTCGAGGAGGTCCCGGAGCCCGTTGTACACGAATTTGCGGATCGCAAACCCGTACGGGTACCAGACATAGAGTCCCTTGACGGGGTAGCGGACATCCATGATCTCTGCCCGCCAGAGAATGTCATTATACCACCCGGAAAAGTCCTGCTTTGGCGGCAGGGTGCCTGTATCATCGTCCATTTAAGCGTCCTCTTAAGCTACTAGAGATATGACCACCGGCGTAATAAAAGCCTCGACACACGCGGCAATGGCAACCAGCGGGAGGACATAAAGGATGAAAAGCCGGGCGAATCGTGTTACCTCCGCCCCGGTATCCGTCTCGCCGTACCATTCCGCGATCAGGGACTGGGCGAGCAGGACACCGAGCGCCCCCGCGATGATAAACGCGGGGATCTCGAAGATCCCGTGCGGGACGAGTGCGGCAGCAACGAAGAGGGCAGAGTGCGTCTCGTGGACGATCTCCATGATCGCCCCGATCACAATCCCGTTCAGGCTCATGATGAAGATCGTCAGGATCCCAAACGAAGCACCGCCAAGGAAGAGGAGAATGCAGGCGCCGAGATTGTTCAAAAAGAGTTTTACGCACATGTCGAGGGTATCCCCCGTGGAGAACTGCCCTGCGACTTCTTTCTCGAACAGTTCCATGAGCTGTTCACCCACCGCCGGGTTCTGCGCCGACCCGATCCACCCGACGCACATCGTCGTCATGAAAAGGAGGAGGATGATGATCAGTGCATTCGCCAGCGGTGAATTAGACATACAGGACCATCCGCACCATGTCCCGGATGCCCGGGGCGAACCCCACCACGATCATCGCGAGGAGCACAAGGTGCCAGAACGCCGTGTTCGCCTCCCTGCGGTATAATTCCATGACATAGATGGCCGGGAAGAGGACCACGAGTTTTAAGGGATACATCACGAATGCCGTGCCCGTGAGATTGATCAGGCCCGATCCCACGACATGCTGCTCCAGGTACTGGAGGGTCGGGTGGAGTTCGATGCCGAAACTCGTGGCGCTGGCATCAAGGAGCTGGCCAAAGAGCAGGGTGATGTAGAGCGGGTCGCGGACATATTCCCACCGGCAGACGTATTTCATGAACGACCAGACAAGACCGGTGGCGACCAGTGCCATGAGAAGGATGGCGAAGAAGACGAAGAGGTCAATGCCGTAATGGGTTGTGCTCCATGCAACAAGGACGAGTGACGCGACAAAGACGGTCAGGACACCGGCCCAGAAATAAAAAGTGAGGAAGTGGCTGGTCAACCCCTTGAGCGTAAGGTACCGGGACAGGAAGAGGATGCTGATCGTATAGAAGAAGAGGACGAAGTAGATGAGCGGGGTGATGAGGAGATACTTGAAATCGCCGGTGATCATGCCGGTGTCCTCGATCACCCGCATGACGCCGCCCAGGACCACGTAGGGGAGCGTGGAGAGGATGAATGTCGCGTCGATCTTAAAGCCGATATCGGAGAGCCACGTTGACGTCGTCAGCCAGCGGTAGAGTAAATAAACGCCGATTACAAGGATAAGGGCGTAGGTGAGCGTATCGACTACGTTATAGGGCTGCCCGAGCCGTATGGGATCGATGTAATATTTGTATATGAAATCACTAATCATCCATGATCACAATGAGCGCAGATGCAATAAAATTACTCAAAGAGAAGGTCTTTGACAAGTCCCGATGGATGCAGATGCCCCGCGACGTGGTGATCGGCCACGACGTGTTCGGCCAGCTGCCTGCGGTCTGCGAAGACTTAAAACTCGGGAAGACTGCGCTCATGATCTCCGGGAAGAGCACGATGGGCCTGGCCGGTAACCGGGTGAAGGAGATCCTCGCAAAGATCTGTGACGTGACACCGTTCTTTGCCGAGGAGATCAGCCTGCCGGTGATCAAGGCCGCCGAGAAGGCGGCAGCGGACGCCGATTTCCTGATGGGCGTTGGAGGCGGCCGGGTGATCGATACCGCGAAGATCGTCTCCTACAACCTCGACCGCCCGTTCATCTCTATTCCTACTGCAGCATCGCACGATGGCATCGCCTCTGCACGCGCCTCGGTCTCCCTTGAAGGCGGGCATTCCTCGCTGGAAGCCCAACCTCCGATGGCGATCGTTGCTGACACCGGCATCATCGCCGCCGCTCCCCACCGGCTCCTTGCCGCGGGATGTGCGGACGTTATCTCGAATTATACCGCGATCCTCGACTGGGAGCTTGCAAGCCGGGTAAAAGGTGAACCCGTGAGCGAATATGCGATCGCGCTCTCGAAGATGACCGCGGAGATCCTGGTGAAGAACGCGGACCTGATCAAACCCCACCAGGAGCAGTCAGCGTGGTTTGTAACAAAGGCGCTGGTCTCCAGCGGGGTGGCGATGAGTATTGCCGGGTCATCACGACCGGCGAGCGGCGGGGAGCACAAATTCTCCCATGCTCTTGACCGGCTCGCCCCCGGCAAGGCACTCCACGGGGAGAGCTGCGGGATCGGCACCATCATCTCCATGTACCTGCACGGCGGGGATTGGAAGGGGATCCGTGCGTCCTTAAGGAGCATCGGCGCACCGGTGACCCCCGCGGAAGTCGGGATCGACGACGCTATAGCCGTCGAGGCGCTCCTGATGGCAAAGGATATCCGTCCCGAGCGCTTTACCATATTCGACATGGGGCTGACACGGGAATCGGCAGAGAGCCTCGTGCAGATGCTCTATTCAGAGTGAGGCGGTCGCATATGGCAGAAACAAAGACGAAAGTGACACTGGTGGGGACGGTGCTTGCAAAGCAGGGCACGGAGTTCATCTACGAAGGTGAAGTTGCGGACTGCGGGACCTGCAAGGTGAAGAAGGCCTGCCACAACCTCCAGAAGGGCCGGAAGTACCGGATCGTCTCTGTCCGGACAACGCACCACGAGTGTGCTGTCCACCTCAACGGTGCAACTGCGGTCGAGGTGACAGAAGCCCCGATCACCCTCCTGATCAGCCCGGAGATGGCGATCATCAACTCGAAGATCAAGCCGGAGTTCTCGTGCAACAAGCATGACTGCCGGAGTTTTGACCTCTGCCGTCCTGAAGGGGTAACGGACGGGGAGAAGTATATCGTGGTGGATGTGCTGGGCAATGCCCCGGACATCTGCGAGAAGGGCCGGGCCCTGAAACTGGTGGAGATCAAGCCGGCATAATTTCCCGCGAGCTTTTTTGTAAAAGATTATGGGAGGGAACGTGTTCTCTTCCACACGCGTTCCGCCAGCAGCACCAGCGATTCGTAACCCTCGACATCGCGGCACCACCGCTCCGGTATGGCGGCGAGCCCCCGGTATGCTCCGGCAAGTGCACCGCAGCAGGCGCCGACCGTGTCCGCGTCTCCGCCAAGATTCACTGCCGAGAGGACTGCATGTTCGAACGTCCGCGACTCCATGAAACAGGAGAGCGCCGCGTGCGAACACTGCACCGCATCGAGTCCCGGTATTATAGAATAATTCCGGTAATTGCCGAGAACCGTGTGTACCTCCGGATGTGTACAGAGCGACCGGGCGTGCCGGAACGCCGCACCGCGTGAAGACCCCCGCACCATATCGCTCACCATCACGTTCAGGAATGCGGAGCAGTGGCCACCAACCGGGTCGTAATGCGTGAGCCGCGAGCAGGTTAAGCTGAGCTCATAAACCTGCGGTGCGGGACAGAAGATCCCAAGGGGGAAGCCCCGCATCACGCTCCCGTTGGACCGGCTGCCATGCCTGCGCTGGTGCACTCGATATGCGGCATGGTGCGGCAGGGTGCCGGATCCGATCAGATCGAAAAACGCAGAGGATGTCGGACCATACCATTCCGGGCGTTGAATATATCCCCGGAATAACCGCGTAACGAGGTCATCCGGGTCAAAGCATCCGCATGAAGCGAGCGATTCCGCAACTGCCATGGCCTGCAGCGTATCGTCCGTGACTTCACCTTTCTTCCGGAAATGGCGCCCTCCGGGCCGCATTTGAGCCAGCCAGACTTCAGGTTTTCGAGATCCTTCAAGTGGCGCACCCAACGCGTCCCCAATTGCGAGCCCAACCAGCGATCCCACGTGCCGCATTGTTCCTGATATAAACCTCACCAATAAGATATATCTGTCCCACGAAAAAAGGATCATTTTGGAAAAGGTGATAGTGTGCAAAAGGAAGAGTTGCTGCATTTACACATGCTGATGATCCACATCAAGAAGTACTATGAGGGCGTCACCAGTGAAGAGATCGGAACCGAACGCTACAATTCCATGGCAATTTCGCCGGTCCATATCCACAAGGACAAGAAAGCCCACAAGGATGCCCTCCTCACGCTTGGAGATGAGATTGTAACCCATATCCACCACCGCCCCGTGCATGTGGTGAACTATTCTTCTGAGACTGCATCCCTGAAAGTTGCAGCCGAACATTAACCTTTATGGATGAGGCACTGGTGCTCCGGGAGATGATCTCCCGCATCCTCACCCTGCCCCCCGGTGATGACTCTGTCATTGCGGCCAAGATCGAGATCTGCCGGAAATATTCCCTGCATGCGGTACCGAAGAACTCGGCAATCCTTGCCGTGGCACGACCGGAGGAACGGGAGAGCCTGCGGAAGATCCTGCTCGTCAAGCCGAGCCGGACACTGTCAGGTGTAGCTCCGGTTGCTGTAATGACCTCCCCTGCCCCCTGCCCCCACGGGAAGTGCCTGCCCTGCCCGGGCGGGCCGGACCACCCGTTCCATTCCCCGCAGAGTTACACGGGAGAGGAGCCTGCAGCAAAACGTGCCCGGGAGCATGAGTATGACCCGTTCCGGCAGGTGCATGCCCGTCTCGAACAGTTCGAGGTTCTCGGCCACCGCGTGGACAAGGTAGAGCTGATCGTAATGGGCGGGACGATGACCGCCCGGCCGGTGGAGTACCAGGAGGCGTTTGTCTCCCGGTGCATCGAGGCGATGAACACGTACCCGGGGGGTGCCCCGGCCCCGCAGCCGGTACCGGTTCCCGATGTCGAAGCGGCGAACGAGACCTCGGAGGTCCGCTGCGTGGCAATCACGTTCGAGACCCGTCCCGACTGGTGTCGGCGGGAACATATCGACCGGATGCTCTCCCTTGGCGTCACGAAAGTGGAACTTGGTGTCCAGCACACGGACGATGCGATTCTCACGTACAACCGGCGCGGATGTACGGTCGCGGATACCGTGGAGGTCAACACCCTCCTCCGCGATGCGGGCCTGAAAGTCGGGTTCCACATGATGCCGAACCTCCCCTCATCCTCGATCGAGTCCGACAGAGTGATGTTCGAGACAATCTTCTCTGACCCGAGGTTCAAGCCGGACTTCCTGAAGATCTACCCCACGCTCGTCACTCCGGGCTCGGAGATCGAAGACCTCTGGCAGCGCGGCGGCTACTCCCCGTATGGTGAGGCTGAACTTGTGGATCTGATCGCGTACGGGAAGTTGCTTATACCGGAGTTCACCCGGCTCCAGCGGATCCAGCGTGACATCCCGGCGAACCTGATCGTAGCCGGCTCAAAGCATTCCAACTTCCGCCAGCTTGCCCAGAACCGGCTGAAAAAACTCGGAAAACGCTGCCGGTGCATCCGCTGCCGGGAGATCGGTCGTCTCCCCTCGCTTGAGGAAACCGAAGTCCAGGTCCTGCAGTACGAGGCGTGCGGCGGCCAGGAGTACTTCATATCGGCAGTATCCGGGGACTCCCTGATCGGGTTTGCCCGGCTCCGGTTCCCCTCGCAGGTATATCGTCCCGAGCTTGACGGTGCAGCGCTCCTGCGGGAGCTGCACGTATACGGCAGCCTTGTCCCGGTCGGTGTGGACGCCGATACGGACGAATGGCAGCACCGGAACTATGGCAGGGTGCTCCTCTCAAAGGCCGAAGAGATTGTAGCAGGAGCGGGGTACAACAACCTCGCCATCATGAGCGGCATCGGTGTACGACCCTATTACCGCAGGCAGGGCTATGAACGTAAAGGGCCCTATATGGTTAAGGGGTTACCATGAACCCGGCCACGACAGAATTCATCCGCCAGCGGTTTACGGAGTATTACAAGAAGACTGTCCTCGTATCGCCCTCGTCCCTCGTGCAGCGTGAATGGGGTTTTGTCCTGTTCAACCCGGGCGGGGCCGAGATGCGCATGCGGCGTCACATCGGCTTTTCCAGCAGGGACGAGCTGGCCGGCTACATCCAGAACCTCATCCCCCAGCACGCCTACTACTCGACTGCCTATTACGAGAAACCCGATGCCGGGACCATGGCAGACAAGGGCTGGTGCGGCGCCGACCTGATCTTCGATCTTGACGCCGACCACATCGTGCGGGGCCCGTACGACCAGATGCTCGCCCGGGTCAAGGAGGAGACGGAGAAACTTATTGCAATGCTGATCGGTGAGTTCGGCATGGACCCAAAGTCGATCGAGCTGGTCTTCTCGGGTGGCCGGGGATACCATGTCCATGTCAAGGACATCGCGTTCCGGGGCTGGGGGAGCGCCGAGCGCCGTGAATTGATCGACTATGTCTGCGGTATCGGGATCGACCCCCCGGCAATGCTCTCGGGCAAGCTGACTGCTGCCCCCGGGTGGCCGAAGAGGTACCGCGAGGCGCTCACCGAATATCTCGGGTGGATCGGGACCCAGCCGGAACCCGAGGCAATGGCACACCTTACGGCAATTGAGGGGATCGGGAAGGACTCGGCTGCTACGTTCCTGAACAACCGGGAAGAGATCATCGCGGAGATCGGACGCCGCCCGTCCGGCATGATCCTGAAGAACCGCGTACTCGGCATTATCGTTGCCCAGCAGGAAGGAGAATTTAAAAAACGGCTCCTGTCCCGGGCCGCCCTTGCCGATGAACCGGTCACGACCGATACGAAACGGCTGATCAGGATGCCGACCTCCCTCCACGGCGGGAGCGGGATGCGGGTCCAGCCGCTCGAGCTCCGCGAGCTCCACGACTTCGACCCGCTCACCGATGCGGTCGTGTTCGGGATGAGGGACGTGAAGGTGGACGCAAAGTTCCCGCTCAGGATGTCGATGCTCGGAAGCACTTATGAGATCCAAAAGGGCATCACTACAGTACCGGAAGCGGCAGCCGTGTTCCTCTGCTGTCGCGGCATAGCAGAGATTGCCTGAGGCCAGCACCATGAATCTTGACGACCTGCGCAGCATCCTCCTGTCCGAGCGGGAGACAGGGAGGCTCACGTCCGTTGCCCCCGATATCTTCGAGAAGGGGCACGCCGAGCTCGCGGCCATCACGAAGAAGGTCTACGCCTTCGAGGACCCGTTCTCGGACGAGGCCCGCTCCCTGATCGACGAGACCCTCTCGATCCGGGAGACCCTCCACGACCTCTTCTCCATCCGGACCCGCAAGATCCTCGCCCTCGCCGTGATGCATGCCGAGGGGAACTATTACGACCGCGAGGAAGTAAAGCGGATGATCCCGGCCGAGCGGGAGATGTTCGAGCAGATCACGGCAGGCATCGAGCAGTCCAAGGGGATCCTCCTCCAGAACCTGCCGCAGACCCGGCTCCTGACCCGTACCCTGCCGTCAGCTGTGGCGGCTGCATCCGATGCCGTGCCAGACATGAACGACGACGAGGGCGGGGAGTGCGGGCCGCTGCCGGATACAGACGAACCGGCCGCGCCGGCCCCGCAACCGCTCCCTGTCGCAGGGGGAACCGTCGCAGCGCCGATCATCCATCCCTGCGCCCTTGTACGGGTGCTTGAGGACATGGAGGCGTTCATGGGTGTGGATGGGAGAATTTATACCCTCTCAAAAGGAGATATAGTGACGCTTCCCGAGCGGAATGCTGCGGTTCTGAGCGAACGCAACATAGTCTTAAATATCAATCTCTGTAAATAATATAGGTATTCTACATCAGGATTATCGGTGAAAATTTTATGAAAATGCCAGCAAAATTTACAACTTACTGCCCCTTCTGCAGGAATCACCAGGTGCACGAGGTTGAGAAGGTAAAGAAGGGCAAAACGACCGGCCTCCACTGGATCGACCGCCAGAAAGCGCGGAGAGGCAGAGTAGGCAACATGGGCAAGTTCTCGAAAGTGCCCGGTGGCGACAAGCCCACAAAGAAGATCAATGTCCGGTACCGCTGTGTCACCTGCGGAAAGGCGCACCTGCGCAAGGGTTACCGTGTCGCAAAATTCGAACTGACGGAGTGAGCGTTATGGTAAGCACAATTAGGGAAAACCGGTCCAAATTTTTCAAGGTAAAGTGCCCAGACTGCGAGAACGAGCAGGTCGTCTTTGAGAAGGCCAGCACCGTTGTCAAGTGCGTTGTCTGCGGCAGCGAGCTCTCCACCCCTGCCGGGGGTCGTGCGAACATTAAGGCTGAGATCGTCTCAGAGCTCAAGTGACACCACCTATGGCGGACAGGGAGTGGCCACAGGAAGCAGAACTGGTCGTCTGCACGGTCGAGAACGTCAAGGATTTCGTAGCCTTCGTATCGCTCGACGAATACAGTGGCCGCCAGGGGCTCATCCCCATCTCTGAAATCGCCACGGGCTGGATCAAGTACATCCGTGACCACATCCGCGAGGGCCAGAAGATCGTCTGCAAAGTCCTCAATGTGGACCGGAGCCGTGGCCACATCGACCTTTCCTTAAAGGACGTCAACGAGCACCAGCGCCGCGAGAAGATCCGCGAGTGGAAGAACGAGTCCAAGGCCCAGAAGTGGCTCGGGTTTGTTGCGGAACAGACCGGGGAACCCCTGGCCGCGATCGAGGACGTCATCTACAAGAAGTACGGGGCATTTTACCCGGTCTTTGAGGATATTGTCATCGACCCTGAGACCACGCTCAAGAAACTCGGGTACTCAAAGAAAGTGACCGAGGTCCTCCTCCGCGTGGCGCAGGAGAGCGTGAAGGTGCCCCATGTCGAGGTGACCGGGCACCTGACCCTTGAGTCGACCCGCCCGGATGGCGTTGAAGTGATCCGGAAGGCACTTGAGAAGGCAAGTGCCTCGAAGAGTGCGGGTGCGGAGGTCGAACTGTTATACCTCGGTGCACCCACGTACCGGATCAAGGTGAAGGCACCGGATTACAAGGCCGCGGAGAAAGCGATCGAGAAGTCCGCTAATGCCGCTATTGCTGTCGTGGAAAAAGCCGGTGGCGAGGGCAAGCTCGTCAAGAAACCGAAATCCGGGAAGTAACTGATGAGCGGTCGTATCCGGCACTGCCCGGCAGATCATATCTATACCCTTTCTTTAACCTGTCCCGAATGCGGCAGGCCGACTGCTGTCGCACACCCGGCAAAATTCTCTCCTGAAGACAAGTACGGCACCTACCGCAGGCTGGCCCACCATGATTGAGGACATCACCGTCCGGTACCTCGACAGTTTTACGGATAAAAAACTGGACAATCCGATCCTTATCGAGGGCCTGCCCGGTATCGGCCAGGTGGGAAAACTGGTTGCCGAGTATATGATCCATATCCTCGAAGCCGAGAAGATCGGAGAGATCCACTCGCTCTACTTCCCACCCCAGGTGATACTTGAGGAGAACGGGCTGGTCCGGCTCGCGAGAAACGAGCTCTTCCTCTACCAGTCCGGAGGAAAGGACATTATCTTCCTTGTCGGTGACCACCAGAGCACCTCCAACGAGGGGCACTATCTCCTCGCCGATTGTTACTGCGATATTGCCGAGGAGCTTAAGGTGAAGCGGATCTACACGCTCGGCGGCTTTGGCGTGGGGCACCTCGTCAACGGGCCCCGGGTGCTTGGTGCGGTCAACCGTATCGATCTCCGCGAGGAAGTCATGGCGGCCGGTGTCACCTTCGACCGGGACGAACCGGGTGGCGGCATCATCGGTGCCGCAGGTCTCATCCTCGGCCTCTCCGCACAGCGGGGTATCGATGCGGTCTGCCTGATGGGCGAGACGAGCGGGTATCTCGTGGACCCGATGAGTGCGGCAAATGTGCTCGCGATCTTATCGAAACTGATCGATGTCCCGGTTGATCCCACGAAGCTGAACGACCGTGCTGCCGAGATGGAGAAGGCGATCGAGAGCATGGTCGAGAGCGAGAAGGGGAAGGACGAGGAACTGAACTATATCGGGTGATGCCGGTCCTGTAGGACCGGAATGATATTCTTCTTTTGATCTCTACCCGGTATTCCTGGGATTATGTGTTATGGCAGGGATTGGGATATGGTCGATATAAGCGATGCCGGGAAATCCTGCATACGGCTTGCTTTTAAAGAGGACATCCCCCGGCTGGCAATCCATCACCGGCAGATGTTCGAAGAGATCCAGGAACGGAACGGTACTTTCCCGGACCCGTCCGGAATGGCAGTACTGGAGAAAGAGTATGCAGGGAAACTGGCCCGTGAGTTCAATACCGGGACCTGTATTTCATGGGTCGCAGAGGCCGGAAACCGGATTGTTGCAAGCGGTGCGATCAGTATCCTGCCGTATGTGCCGGTCCCCTATGACCTCTCGTGCCGGGTCGCATTTCTTCACAGCATCTATACGGAAAAAGAGTGCCGGCACCAGCATCATGCCAGTCATATTACCCGGGCAGCGGCAGACTATTGCCGAAGTCAGGGGATCAAACGTTTATACCTTTTTGCCAGTGATGCCGGGCGCCCCTTGTATGAACAGACCGGTTTCGTACCTGTCCCGAATATGATGCTGCTTCTCCAGTAATCAGGAAAGAAGAACGAGGAAATCCATTCTGTCTGCTCCGGATTTTCCGCCAGGACTATCCCTTCTGCATGAATGCGATGATCTCCTCAATATCCGGCACCGAGTGCACCGGGTAGATCTTCACGAACACAATCCGCTGCTTCTCGTCAACAATGATATTCGCCCGCTCGGAGAACCCGTTCGCGTCCCGGAAGATCCCGTACTTCTCCGCAACCGCCCCATGGGGCCAGAAGTCGCAGAGGAGCGGGGTCTTTGTGATCCCAAGACTCCCTGCCCATGCCTTCTTGCAGGGAACGGAATCGACACTGATACCGACCGGCACGCAGTTGAGTGAAAGGAGCTGTTCCCGGTTGTGCTCGAGTGATCTCATCTGTGCAGCGCAGAACTCGGTCCAGGCAAGCGGGTGGAAGGAGAGGAGCACGCGTTTCCCTGCCTGCTCATAGAGATCGAAGGTCACATCATTCTGGTCTTTTAGCGAGAAGTTCCGTGCACTATCCCCGGTCTGTGCCATCGTGTTCTGTGTCATATGGTCACCTGTACTGGTGTTCTGGTGGCGGGAGGGGATGAGGTTTTGCATCGTGGCCGGGCCGGTTCGTGGACCCGTACGCTTGCGTGATCCCGCCCGCGACAAAACCTGCCCCTGCCCGACCCCCTCATCCATAAGGTTGCTCTCGGGATCCAGTTTTTCCTCGTAAAAATACCAAAAAAAGCCGGATATTCCGGAAACGGTGAGGGGGGGTCGGGCAGGGGCAATCTGGTGTTGCCGGTAAAAAATTTCCAGCCCGCGACCGTTCCGGCCGGCAATGCCGGCCCCCCATCTCCCCGGAAACCTGCCCCCGCATACCGGGATTCCCCGGCTGGCCCGGCCGGTGCATGCGGACAACTGTACCCGTCCGACCCCCCATGACAGGGTATCCCCAAGCCATTCCCTGCCGCGGTCCGCTGGCATCCCTGCGCACACCGATACCCTCATATCAGACGCTATACAACATCCCAATAGTAAAATGACCGAAGAATTTTCCGATATACCGCTCTTCATGGAACAGATGGCAGAGTCCATAAAGAAGACCGCCGCAATGCTCGAAAAGGCCGAGACATCCTTATTCTTCCAGCGGATGCTGACCGCAAAACGGGTCTATGTGGCCGGCGCCGGCCGGTCCGGGCTCATTGCCCGGGCATTTGCCATGAGGATGCTGCACCTGGGCTTTGACGTGTACGTTGTCGGGGAGACAATAACACCTGCGTTGCAGCCCGGCGATGCCCTCGTGGTCTTCTCGGGATCGGGAGAGACGCACTCGATTGTCACGTTTGCGAATACGGTCAGGGACCTCGGGGGTAGCGTCTGCCTCATCACCGCATCACCGGACTCGACGATGAGCCGGGTCGCGGACTGCGTCGTGAACCTCGGGGACCTCACCGGCTATTACCGTGGCGACACATCCACGTTCGAGGAACGCCAGGTGACCGGGCAGTACCGGTCGATATCGGCAGCCTTTGCCCCGCTGGGTACCCTCTTTGAGACGATGGCCCTGATCTTCTCCGATGCCGTCATCTCTGCGCTGATGGAAGCAAAGAAAGAAGGAGCCGGGGCACTGAAAGGGCGGCTCCTGAACGTGGATTAAATCAGGTGGATTAACGACATGGTTCCAACGGACCGCGATCCCGCCAACCGGAAAGGCGCCGACGATGCGCTCCGCGACAGCGAGGAGCGGTACCGGACCCTGCTCCGTGTCATCCCCGTCCCGTTCTGCATCGTGGATGCGGAGGGCGTCCTGGTCTACATGAACGATCGGTTCTCCCGGATGTTCGGCTATACCCCGGAGGATATGCACACCCTGCAGGAATGGTGGGTGCAGGCATACCCCGATGCAGCCTACCGGGCATGGGCGATGGAGACCTGGGATGCGGATATGAAGAGGGCCGTGCTGGAAGGGACGGATATCCTGCCGCGGGAATACCGGGTCACCTGCAAGAACGGGGATGAACGGATCGAGGAGATCTCGGGCATTATCCTTGGCGACCAGTTCATTGCCACGTTCCTCGACGTCACCGACCGGAGACTGGTGGAAGAGGCGTTCCGCGAAGCGAACAGGAAACTCAATATCCTCAACAGCATCACCCGCCATGACATCCTGAACCAGCTCATGGGGCTGAACGGGTATATCGAGCTCATGAAGATGAAGACGAAAGACCCTGAACTTCTCGGCTACCTGAAAAAAGAAGAGAGTGCCGCAACCGCCATCCAGCGGCAGATCGAGTTCACCCGGTTCTACCAGGACATCGGCATGACGGCTGCCGAGTGGCATGACGTGGAGAAGACCATCGCCACCTCGATCCAGCAGCTCAGGCCCCACGGGATCACCATCGATCTCCATGTTGCCGGACTGGAGATCTATGCCGACCCGCTCGTAGAGAAAGTGTTCTATAACCTCATGGAGAACTCCCTCCGTCACGGGGACCACGTTACCCGGATGGAATTCACGTACACCGAGTCCGCTGACGGGCTGGTGCTCGTGTACCATGACGACGGTGTGGGAATCACGGCGGAGGACCGGAAAAGGCTCTTCCAGAAAGGTTTTGGGAAGAATACCGGCCTCGGCCTTTTCCTCTCGCGGGAGATCCTCCTGATCACGGGTATTGTTATCAGCGAGAACGGGGAAGCCGGTAAAGGAGTCCGGTTCGAGGTACGGGTGCCAAAAGGAGCGTACCGCTTCCGGCACCATTGATAAGGTGATGGCAGGACCTGGTGCCCCCCTCCAACCTGTCCGGATGCGGAGCATTATATCCCGTGAAACGCAATGTTGTTACCATCCATGGCCGTCACTGCCGACCTCCACATCCATTCGCCGTACTCGATTGCCGTCTCCCGCTTCATGCAGCCGGAGCAGCTCCTCAAGGGCTGCGTGACGAAGGGCATCCAGGTGCTCGGCACGGGTGACGCCCTCCAGCCGGACTGGCAGGACCGGTGGAAACCGTTCCTTGAGAATGATGCCGGTATCGTTGTCGTCCCGCAGGGAGAGATCGAGGACAAGTGCCGTGTCCACCACGTCATCCTTGCACAGGACCTCGCCCAGTTCGACCAGCTCCGCGACCTGCTGGCAGGGACGTGCAAGAGTTTTACAACCAGCGGCCGGCCCCACGTATACCTGAGTGGTGAGGAGATCGCAAATGCCGCACACGATGTCGGTGCCCTTGTCGGCCCGGCGCATGCCTTCACCCCGTGGACCGCGATGTATGCGTACTTTGACTCCGTTCCGGCCTGCTATGGGACTGCGAAGATCGACTTCCTCGAACTTGGCCTCTCTGCCGATAGTTCTTATGGTGCGGCCATCCCTGACCTCTACGACATCCCTTTCCTCACCAATTCGGATGCCCACAGCCCGTACCCGGACAAGCTCGGCCGGGAGTTCAACCGGATCCGGCTTGACCATCGCACCGCAAAGGACGTGCTCGCCGGCATAACGAAGCGAGCGATCGAGATGAACGCAGGGTTCTTCCCGGAAGAAGGGAAGTATAACCGTACGGCCTGTACCCGGTGCTACACGCAGTATTCCCTTGAGGACGCAACCCGACTCCAGTGGAGATGCCCGTCTGATGGCGGTATTATCAAGAAGGGCGTGTCCGACCGGGCAAAGGAGCTGGCGCATGGCAGCGAGGCTCGTCCCCGCCCGCCCTATCTCCGGGTCATCCCGCTTTCCCAGATCATCCAGACCATGGAGGGCGCCTCATCCCCGAACACGAAGAAGTGCAAGGCGATCTATGCCTTGTTCATCGAGACGTTCGGAAACGAGATCGCGGTCCTGCTTGATGTGCCCGTTGCAGAGATCCGGGCCGTACACCCGAAGGTGGCGGATGCCATCGATGCGCTGCGGAACGGTACCATCACCCTGCACCCGGGCGGCGGCGGGAAGTACGGCACGTTCTCGCTTATAGAGGCCGGTTGAACTGCCAACCCTAAACCCAGTATACCATTATTATTCCCTGAGTCATTGGGGGGCTGATTGTTACTCCCGCTGCTCAGGAATATCCTTTTTCCTGCCAGCCCACTATTAGTACTCAGGAGGAGATACCCGTGGAACTCGGACTGATCGCCAATATCCTGGTAGTCTTTGCCGTTGCGCTCGTTGTCGGGATGATCTTCAATAAGATCAAAGTCCCCCCTCTCGTTGCCTTCATCCTGACCGGGGCAATCGTCGGCCCGTACGGGTTCTCCATCATCCAGGGCCAGGAGCAGGTAGCAAATCTGGCGGAGCTGGGTATCATCCTGCTGCTCTTCACCATCGGCCTTGAGTTCTCGTTCAAGGACCTCTGGCGGATACGCTTCATCGCGATCCTGGGGGGTGCAATCCAGGTCGCGCTCTCGTTTGCGTTCTTCGGTGGCCTTGCCATCAGCATGGGGCTCCCGGTGAACCAAGCGATCCTGATGGGATTTTTATTCTCCCTGTCCAGTACAGCCATCGTCCTAAAGCTCCTTCACCAGAGAGGGGAGATGGATTCCCCGCACGGCAGCATTGCGCTGGCCATCCTCATCTTCCAGGACCTCATGGCGATCCCCATGATCATGGCGATCCCATTCCTCGCAAGCATCCCCCAGCTGGAATCTACTCCCTTCCTCTCCGGTGAAGCCCTCATCAATCTGATCATCTATGACCTCATCATCGTGCTCATTCTCATTGTCCTGGCAAAATGGGTCATCCCCCGGCTCATGCACGAGATCGCCAAGACCCGCAACCATGAACTCTTCCTCCTTGTTGTCATCCTGACCTGTTTTGGCGTTGCATGGCTGGTCTCGTTCACCGGGATCTCCCTTGCGATCGGTGCCCTGCTTGCGGGGCTGATCATATCGGGTTCGGAGTACAGCCACCAGGCATCGAGCCTCGTGTTGCCGTTCCGCGATATCTTCACGAGCTTCTTCTTCATCTCGGTCGGCATGCTTGTCGATATCCGGTTCCTGGCGGCAAATCTCTGGGTCGTCATATTCCTGATCGTCATCGCCATTGTTGCAAAAGCCCTGATCGCCACTGCTGCGCCCCTTGCTCTCGGTTACCCCCTGCGGACTGCCGTTATGGCAGGGGTGGCTTTGGCCCAGGTGGGAGAGTTCTCGTTCATTATTGCCCAGAGCGGTTTTTCCACCGGCATCCTGCCATCAGGAATCTACCAGATGTTCCTCATCGTTGCCCTGATGACCATGGCAGTCACCCCCTTTGTGATCGGTATCGGCCAGCCGGTCACCGGGTGGCTCTGCAGTGTGCCGGCCCTTTCCCGTATAGTGCAGGGTACATGCGGCAATGAAGAGAACGGGAAGGCCCCGTCCCGGCGTGATCACCTGGTCATTATCGGGTACGGTATAACCGGCAGGAACCTTGCCCGTACTGCGTCAAGGTCCGGTATTGTCTATTCCATCATCGAGCTCAACCCCGATCTTGTCAAGGCCGCACGGAACGAAGGTGAATCCGTGGTGTTCGGCGATGCAACCTCTGACGGGGTGCTGAACCATGGAGGCATCCCGGTGGCCCGGATCGCCGTTGTTGCGATCAATGACCCGGTGGCGACCCGGAAGATCGTTGCTCTCTGCCGCCGGCTCAACCCGTCACTCTCCATTATCGTGCGGACGCGGTACGTCAGCGAGGTAAAGGACCTGCAGGCTCTCGGCGCCAATGAGGTGATTGCCGAGGAGTTCGAGACCTCGATCGAGATCTTTACGGTCGTGCTGAACAAGTATTTCGTGCCAAAGGACCAGATCGAGACGTTCATCTATGAGGTCAGGGCCGACGGCTACAAGGTGCTCCGCAGCCAGAGCGGAATGCAGGGGTCGCTTCCCGATCTTGTCCGGCACATCCCCCATATCACTATCACCTCCCTTACGATTGAACCTGGTTCAGCGCTTGACGGCATAACGCTTGGAGGGTATAACCTGCGGAAACGGACAAACCTCCTTATCCTGGCCATCCAGCGGGGGACCGAAACGATAACCTCCCTGGGCGGCGAGACAGAACTCCTTGCAGGGGATATTGCCATCATCTATGCATCCCCTGAGGATCTTGCGAAAGGTGCGGCCCTCTTCTTGCGCCCGGACTGATCCGTTTCCCGTTCACCCCGTCATACCCTTTTTAATGCTCCCCTCTCTTTCAATCGTAAATATTAATGGAAGATGAAACCAACATGATCAGTCAATGCTTAAAGTACATCGCGATATCTGTGGATACTGCGGATGTTGCGTATCGGTCTGCCCGGAAGGCGCCCTTGAACTGATCGATGCGTACCTTTCCGTTGAAGAGAACTGCACCAGCTGTGGTGTCTGCGCAAAGGTCTGCCCGCTCGGCGCACTGGAGGTTGTCAATGAAAAGCAAGTATGACGTCCTCGTCATCGGTGGTGGGCCTGCGGGAGCGCTCGCGGCAAAGACCGCTGTTGAGAAAGGGCTCTCGGCATGTATTGTCGAGAAGCGCCCGGCAATCGGCGCCCCGGTCCGCTGTGCGGAAGGGATAGGCAAGGAAGCTCTCCAGGAGTTTATCGAGCCCGACCCCCGCTGGATCTCTGCGGAGATGACCGGTGCGACCATCGTTGCCCCGGATGGCTTTGTGATGCAACTCTCTTCACAGATGGCCGGCAGCAAGGTTGGCTATGTTCTCGACAGGAAGTTCTTCGACCGTGAGCTGGTCTGGAAGGCGGCCGAGGCGGGTGCGGATGTTGCGGTGAAGTCCCGTGCAGCGGTGCCCATCATCGAGAACGGTGTTGTCAAGGGTGCGAAGGTAGACTTCTGCGGCAAGGTCACGAACGTCCGCGCCGAAGTCGTTATCGCAGCCGATGGCGTGGAGTCGAAGTTCTCGAAATGGTGCGGGATCGATACGACGGTCCCGGTTCGCGAGATCATGAGCTCGGTCCAGTACGTGATGACCGGTATCGAGATCGACGCGAACTCCACGGTCTTCTACTTAGGTAATGAGGTGGCACCGGAAGGCTATCTCTGGGTCTTCCCGAAGGGCAAGAACACGGCAAATGTCGGGATCGGCATCTCCGGCAGGAAGAGCGGCGCAGGCCACCGGGCAAAGGACTATCTTGACGCGTTTGTCAAGAAGACCTTCCCCCACGGCAGGACCATCGAGTACATCCCTGGTGGTGTATCGGTCTGCCGGCCGCTTGAGTGTACTGTTGCGGACGGCCTCATCATCACCGGCGATGCAGCCCGTGTCGTTGATCCCCTGACGGGTGGCGGTATCTATAATGCCATGTATACCGGTAAACTTGCAGCGGAGACCGCCGCAGACTGCATCGGGAAAGGCGATGTCTCGAAGAAGGCACTCATGGTCTATGACAAGACGTGGCGTGCCTCCAAGATGGGCAAGGCGATCGAACGCAATTACCACATCAAGGAATATCTAATCAAACAGCCCGATACCAAACTCAACGAGATCATCCACTCGGTCTCGAAGATCAATATGACGGAGTTCACTACCCTCAACCTGGTAAAAGAGATTATTCGGGTGAACCCTAAACTGATGCTGGAGCTTGGGGCCCTTGCGGCCTCACTCCGCTGATTTTTTGAGCTGCTTGTTGAGGAGCCGCAGGCAGTCGTCCTCTGCCTCTTTTTTCGTGAATACCGTGAAGATATCGCCGGGCTGGATCCGGACGTTGCCGCTGGGGATGATCAGTTCGCCCCCGACCCTGCGGATCGCGATGAAGACGAAGTCCTTCACCTTGAGCTCGCGGATCTCGTGGCTGACGATCGGCGCACCGGCTTCTGCCACGATCTCGAAGATCGTCCCGCCGGGGATCGATGCGAGCTGCTGGAGCTGCGGGTTCTGGGTCCAGTAATAGAGGCGGGCGGCCACGAGTTCGTCGGGGTTCTCGCTGATGCGGACGCCCACTTCCTTGAAGAAATCGGAGTGGGAGGACTGGTTGACGATGGCAACGACGTTGGGGACCCGGAACTTCTTTGCCAGCCAGCAGGTCATCAGGTTGACCGAGTCGTCGCTCGTGGTCGCGATCAGGGCATCGGCCCGGTCGATACCTGCCTCCTCAAGGACAGTCTTGTCCGTGGCATTGCCGGTCACGGCCATGACATCGTAGTGCTCCAGCAGCTCGCTGCACCGGCCCTCGTCCTGGTCGATGACGACGACCGTATGTGCATGTTCAACTGCCATTTTGGCGAGGTTTCTCCCGATCCCGCCAAGCCCCACGATGATGATATACATGAATACCGGTTACCATCATCGCCATTGAAATATCTTGCGCATCAACCGGTTCATGTGATCTGCGGGGTTGACGAGGCGGGCAAGGGTTCGGTCCTGGGCCCGATGGTGATAGCGGCCGTTGCCGTACCATCGGAGGACGCGCTGGACGACCTCGGCGTGAAGGACTCGAAGCTCCTCTCGCCAAAAGAGCGGGAACGGCTCTATACCCTGATCAAGAAACGCTGCAAAGTTGCAACCGTCCGTCTTGATGCGCTGGATGTTGATGCGGTACGGCTGGATATGACCCTGAATGCCGCAGTGGCCCGTGCCCATGCGCAGGCAATCAATAAACTCTCCCCCTCCTGCGCCTATGTGGATGCATGCGATGTCAACTGCTTCCGCTATGCCGAGATGGTGAAGAGCCATCTCGATCGCGACTGCGAGATTGTCTCGGAACACCATGCAGATGAAAAATTCCCCGTTGTCTCCGCGGCAAGCATCATCGCCAAGGTGACCCGCGACCGGGCGATCGTCACCCTCTCGAAAAAGTACGGGGATATCGGCAGCGGATATCCCTCGGACCCGGTCACGATCCGGTTCCTCAACCTCTGGATCGATGAGCACCGGACCCCGCCCCCCATTGCCCGGAAGAGCTGGAAGACGGTCAGTGCGATCCTTGCCCGGAAATCGCAGAAGAGTTTGATGGATTTTTAGTCCCGAAAGGTCATCAGACCTTGAGAAAGAGAAGAACCCGAAGGGTTCTTCGAGTTCTGAGTGCGCATCAGACCGCGAGAAGGAGAAGATTTCCCGTCAGGTAGTCAGCAGTTCTTGCGGGTGTAAAAACAAAGCTTCAGGCCTTGCGGCCTTCAGCAACTCGAAGAATCGCTCCGCAATTCTTCTCCTGCGTCGGGTCTGATGACCCTCCGCAAGTCGAAGAGCCTTCGGCTCTTCTCCTCCTCTAGGTCTGATGACCCTCCGCAAGTCGAAGAGCCTTCGGCTCTTCTCCTCCTCTAGGTCTGATGACCCTCCGCAAGTCGAAGAGCCTTCGGCTCTTCTCCTCCTCTAGGTCTGATGACC
>NZ_JALOCH010000001.1 GCF_023227875.1 Methanoregula sp.
CTCCTCCTCTAGGTCTGATGACCCTCCGCAAGTCGAAGAGCCTTCGGCTCTTCTCCTCCTCTAGGTCTGATGACCCTCCGCAAGTCGAAGAGCCTTCGGCTCTTCTCCTCCTCTAGGTCTGATGACCCTCCGCAAGTCGAAGAGCCTTCGGCTCTTCTCCTCCTCTAGGTCTGATGACCTGTCGGAAGTCGAAGAACGCTGATGCGTTCTTCTCCGGTCTCACCTCTGATGAGGTTCGACCTCCAGAAGCCCTTTATCCTTACGGAAACGCCATATATGATGATGGACTGGCTTTTGGTTGTTGGCGTAATCATTGCGGTTTACGCGATGCTCGCCTACCTTATCAAGACATGGAACCTGTGGGAGGAGCATATCGTCTTCTATGGCCCGATCCTTGCGATCAAGACGGACCGTGTCGGTTTTTTCGACTGGTTCGCCCAATACCGTCGTTTCTTCCGGTTTTACGGTACGATCGGTGTTATCATGGTCATCGTTGTCTCGGCGCTGATGACTGCGATGCTCGTCCTCTCCTTCCAGATGACGATCGTCACGACGCCCGAGCCAACCGCGGTCAACGAGCTGAGGAATGTCCTCGCTATTCCCGGTGTGAATGATTTCATCCCCCTGACCCTCGCCGTTCTCATGGGCCTGATCATCACCATGGTGGTCCATGAATTCGGGCATGCGATCCTCTGCCGTATCGAAGGCATCCGTGTCAGGTCGATGGGAATACTCATCCCCGTTATCCCTATCGGTGCATTTGTCGAACCCGATGAGGAGGACCAGGAGAAGACAAAAGGCCTGGCGAAGATGCGGATGTTCGGGGCCGGCATCACCAACAATATCGTTCTTGGTGTGCTCTGTTTCGGGCTGTTGATCTTCCTGCTCGGTTATGCGGTCCCGCTCACGACCCCGGTGATCAGTGGTGTGTATGTCGATTCACCGGCCTTTGCCGCCGGTATCCCGGCGAACTCCCTGATCACGGAGGTGAACGGTGTCAGCATCACCACGAGGGATGATGTGGCAAAGGTCCTGGATGCGACCCGGCCTGGCGATACTGCAACCGTGGTCGTCGAAAACAACGGCATTGCGGAAACTTACCGTCTGACCCTCGCAACATGGCCGGCAGGACCGACTGGCAAGACGAGCGGGTTTATGGGAGTGTCGTACTACGATGCCGGCCAGCTGAAACAGATCTTCGATAACATGTGGAGCCCGGTGGGATTCCTTGTCCTCCTTGCCATCCCCATCTGGGTGATCCTCGATCCCTCCCAGTTCGGGGCATTCATGATCCTTATGAACGATACCGCCGGATCTGTTATGTGGGACGTGCCGTTCCCCTTCTTCTGGTTCGTCATCCAGCTCCTCTTCTGGTGCGGCTGGTGGAACCTTGTGGTCGGGACGTTCAACGCCCTGCCGCTGGTCCCCCTTGATGGAGGGTACATCATGAAAGAGGGAGTGGACCGGCTCCTCGATAAAAAAGGACTGATCCGGTACTCGGGACATCTGGTCGCAGCGGTCAGTTACGCGATACTGATCATCATCCTTGCGATCTTCCTCCTTCCCCATCTGGCCCATTAGGAATGGATATCATACTTTTTCTAAAATAATTTCAAATATTTTTTATAGGCCCGTGGAATACGTTCTCATCTATGCAAAAGAGACGGGGAGTTTTTTCGTATAGATGGGTTTTCCTGATCGCACTGGTTGTCCTTGCCTGTATGATTGCCGGGTGCACCCAGCCTGCGGGAAGTGGTCCAGCGGCACCGGCAAAGGGCCCGGGTGGCTGTGATTCTGCGGCAACCTGCAGTGCCTACTGCCAGCAACACGGGATGGAATGCGACCAGTTTTGTAGTTCCAATACTGCTGCCTGCGGTGGTGCGATGGGTGGACCGTCCGGTGCATCTTCCGGCAAAGGCGAGATGGGTGCCGGGACGTCCTGTGCCGATGATGCAATCAAACAGAAGATGGGGACGGTCATGAGCTCTGCTCTCGTCAACCCCCCCGAACAGGCCCGAGGCATCAACTGGATGACCAAGACCCTGCCCGCAGGGAACCCGTTCGCCGGTACATACTATGTTATCGGGACGGCATTTGGCCCCGGTGTCGATGAGACCGGCTGGAATGGGGAAGGTGCCCCCCAGTATACTGCCGGGAAGATGTACTGTACGTTCGGGTACTGGGACAGCGTCCCGAAGGGAAAAAGCGCCACGCTCGGACTTGAGACGCCCTCGTCTTTCAGCACGGACAAGTACGACCTGATGGTCTTCTGCGCGAACTTCTCGGCACCATCGCAGGCGGCGATGACTGCGGCACTGCCCACGCTCCCGATGTCCGAAGAGGTGGCACGGCAGTACTTCTACTCGGTGATCAAAAAGGATTTCATCAACATCGACGGTAAGACGATGACGAAGACGGGCAACATGTACCAGCTGATGTGGAAGGACTCATCCGCTTCGCACGATCAGTGGGAGGTCCAGATCGGCCACGGGTACATCAATGTCGGCCAGGGTGCCGTGAACTATGGCGAGACGGAGTACGTGATGTCCCTGAGGGGCCAGGACCCCGGCACGCGCTGGACCTACCATGCGTGCAGGCCCTGCATGAACTGCGGGAAATGGACCGAGGATACGGAGCTGAACAAGGACTGCACACAGAGCTCCGACTGTACCGGGGGACTTTCCTGCAGCGGAGGGTACTGTGTTGACCCGAAATCCGCGGCAACGTCATCGTCTTCAACTTCTGCCGCCATAGTGCCGGCATCAGTGCAGGGGACTGGTGGGCCGGGCAATACCGGGGCGCCGGGTTCAGTATGCAGTGCGATCAAGGACTGTGCGTCCGGCCTGACCTGCAAAGGCGGAACCTGTGCGGTGCCGGCAGGGCCCGCATAAAACCGTGGGGAATCCAACCTTTTTTTTCATTTGTATTTACGATACCCTCGGCCACTGACCGGCGGGTTAAAAAAAATAAAAAAGGATCCGGGTCCCGGTTTTCGGGAATTATTCTTCAGGGCCCTTTTCAAGCGGTAAGACTTTCCGCTTGCTCGTGTCCTTGAGTTCATCTTCCGAAACCTTCGGAACTGCGTCCTGGATATCCTTGAGGATCGCATCGATGGTATCCTGTTTTGGAATGACCCCGAGGATACTGTCATCCATGACTGGCCGTCCTGCCACTTCTTCAACGGACTCATCCTTTGCACCAAGGAACTTTGCACCTTGGCGGATCAGCTCGGAGATCTCGAACGGGAAGATGATCTTGGTTGCCTGCCCGTTTGACATGGACTTGAGTGCGTCCAGCGAGAGCACGGTGATTGCCTTGCGGTCGAGCGGTGCGGCCCCAACGGAAAGAATGCGTAATCCCTGTGCTTCTCCCTGCGCCTGGAGGATCCGGGAGAGCCGCTCGCCTTCTGCACGGAGCACCTTGCTCTGCCGCTCGCCTTCGGCTTCGAGGATCATGCTCTGCCGGAGGCCTTCTGCCTTGAGGATCGCAGAACGCTTCTCCCCGTCAGCCCGCAGGATTGCCGCACGGCGGGCACGTTCGGCCGCGGTCTGCTCGGTCATTGCGCTCTTGACTGCCTCGACCGGGTCTACTTCCTTGATCTCCACACGTTCGACCTTGACACCCCACTGGTCGGTCTCGCGGTCTAGGATGTCACGGAGCTTGGTGTTGATGACGTCCCGGTTGTACAGCACCTCATCGAGCTCCATGTCACCGATAATGCCACGGAGGCTCGTCTGGGCAAGGGCAATGGTTGCGATTCGGTAATTGGCGACCTCGAAGTATGCCTTCTCGGGATCAATCACGCGGATATATACAATCGCATCGACATTGGTCGGGGAGTTATCCTTGGTGATAACTTCCTGGCTCGGGACATCCATGACCTGTGTCCGCAGGTCGAGTTTCGTCACCTCTGATATGAAGGGGACGATCCAGCGGAAACCGGGGTTCATCCGGCCGATGTACTGGCCGAGCCGGATCAGGAGGCCCTGTTCGTACGGCTGGATGATCACGACACCTTTTGCGAAGATCGCAATGATGACGAGTACGAGGAATATGACAATCAGTGTTTCGATAAATGATACCATGTTATGCTACCTCTTCGACGATGATATGGACTCCCTGGGAGTCAACGACTTTCACGTTCCTTCCCGGTGGGATGAGCAGCCCGGTTGATTTTGCACTCCACTCCGTGCTCCCGATCATGACCTTGCCGGAAAGTGTGTCCGGGTTCACGTCTTTAATGACCCGCCCCTCCCTGCCGACAATCGAGTCGCGGCTGATGGTCGTGGGGCTCTCATCCGTGGTGACCCGGCTATACATCCAGACCGTGAACCCGGCGGCAGCAATCGCTACTATGACACCGATCACGATGCCCCACCCGTTGTTGAAGATGTCCATGCCAAGGAGGAGCAGGATGCCAAAGATGATCATGACCGTTGCCGGTACGGTGGCAAAGAACCCGGGGCTTTGGACCTCCACGAGGAGGAGGACTGCTCCGATAACGATCAGCAGCCAGCCGAGGGCGATTCCTTCCAGAAGAACCATAGTTATTGTTCCGTTGGCGGCGGATAAAAAGAATGGGAAATCATCCCGGGCCATTTATTAAAATTTGTGGTTGAATGGGGCCGGACGTCACGGTTATTCCGGTAAGCTCGCACCGGCTTTTTGCAATATCCCATTATGCATGCAAGGCTTGTTCCAGCATACGTGAGGATAGACTATCTCATACGCAACTTTGCCACTTTCACCCCGACGGGAACGCCGAGTTCATCGGCGACCGGCCTGCATTTGGCTGCGAGCAGGTAGGCGATGGGGGGCATGTCGTTCATATCAGAGAGAGACTCGAAGTTTGCCATGCCCTTTGCGATGATGATCGTGCATTGATCGAGGGCCTGCCGTAGATCATCCGGGATCAGGTCCAGGTTTATACCGATCTCTGCTTCCGCTCCCCCTCCGGTGGATGTCAGGTGATCGACAATCCTGTCCAGCCCGAGTTCGAGTGCGTCCTCCATCGTGGCATCGTTCAGGATCGGGGACTCCTTGACGGCAAGGGTTACGTGCGAGCCATGCGATTTGAGGTACTGTATCAGCAGTTTGTCAAATACGATCTCGCCGCAGTTGTCGCTCAGGTACACGACGCGGGAGCAGAGTGGCAGGATCTTTTCTGTGTCGTCAATATAGAGGTCTTTCTCAATTTCCGCTGAGAAAAACGAGAGAAAATCCGTGGTAACATCATGTCCTTTGACGCCATAATCGAAGATGTTGGCGATGACCGCTGCATGGACATAGTCCCGGAATGTATGGAGCCGGTGCCTGACCTGCCGGCAGACCCCGTAAGCCTGCTGGTTGCCGGAACGCTTGAGTTTGTCGAACGGGTCGGAGGTTTTGAGCAGGTCATATGCCCGGCGGTGGATCCGGCTTGCGACCCGGGGGTGGCTGAGCGGCTCGTTGCGGAGTTCATCAATTACCCGGCGGCATGCCCGGCCGGTCTTCTCGGTGAGAGCAGCGTCCGCTCCGCAGAGTGAACACTCAAGGCTGACACGGGAGAGAAGGCAGTCAACGCAGGTATCGGAAATTTTCATACGGGGAGCACCAGAAAAACAACACGAAATGGGGCCACTGAGATTTGAACTCAGGTCAGAAGACCCCCAGTCTCCTAGGATGGCCAGGCTACCCTATGGCCCCGCTCTCTTACTATAGGTCGATATTGCTTATGTATCTTACCTTATCCGGGCTGGCAGGAAATCCCGACGAAACGCCGTAGGTCAGATCTTCCCGCGCTTGAACTCTTCTACCCGCGCTATGAGGTTCTCAAGTTCCGCATCGTTGACCCGGATCCTGCCCGCGATAGAGTCGACCTCGCCGAGGAGCTGGCGGATTCGCACGTACATGAGGTAGATGATGAGCTGCTGGACTACAATGACGAAGCCGAACAATACCAGCATGTAGCCCTCGTATGTCATGGTCACTCCCGAACGATAATCACCGGAACACCGCCCGTGCGAGGCGGTCTACGAACCCCTCTTCGTGGGTGTCTTTATCATTGTCTTCGTATTCAATCCCCGACATCTGCGCTGCGATCCGTTTGAATGCCTTGGTGGCCGGGGCTGTGGGGTACTTCAGGACACAGGGACTCTTGTAGGCCGCCGCTCTCCGTACGCTCGCGTCTTCCGGGACCACGTCGATCACGCGGACACCCAGTACGTCCTCGACACTCTGGGAACGGATCTCGGTATGCTCAAAGCCGGCCCGGTTAAGGATCGCACCATAGACCTGCCCTCCCATGACCTCGCAGAGGATCTTGGTCTTGAGGGCATCGGCCATGGATGCAAGTTCCGGGTTGACCACGAGGATCACCTGGTCCGCAACCGAGAGCGGCACGACGCCTTCCTTGGAGATCCCGCTGGGTGCATCGATCAGGAGAAACTCGCACCTGTCCACCAGCTTGTGCATGACATCCCGCAGCTTGTCCGGGTCGGCCTGCTGGAACCCCTGAAGCGAGATCCCGCTCGGCACGACTTTTACCCCGGCCGGGCCTTCGTAAATCGCGTCCTCGATATCTGCTTTTCCCGCAAGCACTTCGTGGAGGGTGACCGGCACGTCGTCCATTCCGAGGATGAGGGCCATGTTGGCCATACCGATATCCGCATCGAGAATGTAGGTCTCACGTTCGAGCTGGGCAAGAGAAATACCAAGATTGACCGTAAGCGTAGTCTTCCCGACGCCACCTTTCCCGGATGTGATGGTATATGCCCGGATCATCTGGACTCTTATTTCGTCCGGTCAGTCAAAAAGGTATTTATCTGAATTTGCGCCCACCCCTGCCGATTAAATGCATCCGGGTCCCTTGCGGGGGCGGGGAAACAGATATCCGGAAAAAATGGCAGGGATATCTTGTCTCTACCGCTGTCTGGGATCCCCCATGGGGCCCGGCCACCGGAGGCCCGCAGAATATGACATGGAATCCCGCTATCAACCCGAATCCCTGTGATTTTCACCAAAACTGCGATATCACAGGAACCCAAAAAAGAATATGTATTTAAGTTCTTATCAGGTATTATCAATTACACAGGGTAGTGCAGCAGGAGCAGCAGCATGTTAAAAGAGAAGATCTCTGCATTTATTGAAACGATTCGATCCATCGACGGGGTTGCAGCATGTGCCCTTGTATCCCGGGATGGGATCATTGCCGGGAAAAGTTTTGACCGCGATCTCAACGAACCCTGGTTCGGGGCACTTTCTGCAACAATACTTGCATCTGCAGAATCGGTGGGCAGCATCATCAAGATGAAGTCCATGATGTCTGTCACCATTCGTGCCCAGGACGCCTCCATTGTCGTCATGGGTGCCGGGGAAAACTTTCTCATTGCAGCCATCATGGCTGACAAGGCGGATATGGGAACCGTTCATGCTGCGCTGCTCCCTGTTGCCAAAAAAATAGGGGAGGCCATGTAATGTATACCATACTTGTTGTAGATGACAGCCCATTCATTGTCGATGTTTTTGTGACTATGCTGGAGCGTGGCGGATACCGTACCGTTGCCGCGTACGGGGGGGAAGAATGCATCGAGATCTTAAAGACGGTCACCCCGGATCTTATCCTGCTCGATATCATGATGGAACCCATTGACGGGTGGCAGACTCTCGAGAGGATCAAGGAGAACCCCGCAACAAAAGAGATCCCAGTCCTGATGCTCACTGCAAAACAGCTGACCCCTATCGAAGCCCAGGAGTACGGGATCTATATCGAAGATTATGTCTTAAAACCTATTACCCACCGCGAACTCTACGATGCGATCGAACATGTGCTCAGCCGCCGCCAGGCAATCAAGTCCGACATGGATATGGCAAAACAATCGGGATTTGATGCCGAGATCATCTCCGAATATGCCCGCCTCAGCAAAAGCATCGATGTCAACCGGCGCCTTATGAAGATCCTCGAGACCACGTACAATTTCAATGACTCGAAAGTCCGGGTCAGTGACGAGATCTCCCGGGCAATAAAGAGCATGGAGATGAACATCAAGTTCCAGGAGACCCGCCTCCAGCAGATCAAGGGTGAGATGTCCGGGACCCCGTCACCCGGCACGCCAACCTGAAATCCGGTAGATCTTTGAAATAGTATGTGGGTGCATGGTATCCGGCACCCGGGATGATGACAGGTGATGCCTGTCACCGACCCGGCCAGCCGCACACCGGAGCCATGTGCGGGAGAGGGATTCCGTGGATGATACGATCCTGATTGTAGACGATAGCCCTTATATTGTTGACGGGCTCGTCGCGCTGTTAAAACGGAGGGGGTTCAACCCGGTTGCATCCCATGGCGGGGACGAGGCCCTCGCATACCTTGCAACGGAAAAACCCGATCTGATCCTCCTCGATATCATGATGGAGCCCATGGACGGGTGGGAGACCCTCGACCGGCTCAAGGCAGATCCCGCGACAAAGGATATCCCTGTTCTCATGTTCTCGGCCAAGAAGATCACACCGGAGGAAGCCGAGCAGCACGCGCTGAATATCGAGGATTTTGTCTCAAAGCCGGTCAACCCCGCACAGCTTCTCGAAGCGATCACGGGGATCTTTACGCGGAGGAGCGCCGTCATGACGGAAGCGCGGGATGCAAAGGACGCCGGTCATGATACAGGACTCATCGATGAATACTCGGCGCTCCGGAAGAGTATCGAAGTGGACCGGAACCTTCTTGGGGTCCTCAAAAAAGCCTGTGACATGAAAAATCCCGGGCGCGAGGTTCCGCCTGAGGACCTTGCTGCGATCCAGAAACTTGAAGCAAAGATACAGATCGATGAACTGCGTCTCAAAGAGATCAATGAAAATTTTTCAAAGACGACATAAATCACCGGCAGAATTGATCTGTTGTCTTACCAGAGCTTGTACAAGTACCTCAAGAATATTTAAATAGTTTTTTAGCATTGTTATAATGCTCTAAATCTTGGTCTGTATAGTATACCTTGGGTTCGTAGCTCAGTTCGGTAGAGCGCCTGGCTTTTAACCAGGTGGTCGGGGGTTCAAATCCCTCCGGGCCCGTTGCCACGAGCAATCGTGGGTTTTTTGCGGTGATGCATCTGAGAGGAAATCTGTTTATCTGTGAGGGGGTTTTTCATTGAGCACCAAACTGAATGTGCTGGAACACGTGATGGTGCCGGATCATCAAATTATGAGCGAGGAGGAAGTATCCGAACTTCTCACCCGCTACAACATTACTACGGAGCAATTACCGAAAATCTATCATGACGATCCTGCAGTCAAAACGATCAGCGCCGAAGCTGATGATGTGATACGGATTATACGGGCGAGCCATACGGCGGGCAGGGCCGAGGCATACCGTCTCGTGGTCAAGAGACCAAAGAAGTAAATTCCGGGGTTGGTCAGTCTGATTGACAGAAGTATTTTATCGAGGGCATATTTTTCACGGGAGCATGTTGCGCGCCACCAGCTTGACTCCTTCAACTATTTCCTAAAACACAATCTTCAGAAAGTGGTCAACGAGCAGCGGGTCATCGAGACCGACATCGAGAACCGGGGCAAGAATAATGAGCCGGTCTGGGTCGAACTCGGTACGATCGAAGTTAAAAGGCCGCTCGTGCGGGAAGCGGACGGGTCGCAGGGAGAACTCTATCCCAGCGAGGCCCGGCTCCGCAACCTGACGTACGCGGCACCCATCCAGCTCGGGCTTACGCTCGTGCATGGCGATGACCGGCAGGAGCCGATCATCACGACGATCGGGCAGCTCCCGATCATGGTCGGGTCCACTGCCTGCAACCTTTACGGCATGGACGATGCCCAGCGTGTTTCCCACGGCGAGGACGCGTTCGATGCCGGCGGTTATTTTATCGTGAACGGCACGGAGCGCGTGCTCATGACATTAGAGGACCTTGCGTCCAACAAGATCATGACCGAGTTCACCGAGCGCTACAACGAGCGCATCTACGTGGCCAAGGTATTCTCCCAGTTCCGCGGGTACCGCGCACTGGTGGTTGTCGAGCGGAACAAGAAGAATCTCCTCGAGGTCTCCTTCCCGTCCGTTGCGGGTCACCTGAAGTTCGTGGACCTGATGCGGGCGCTGGGCATGACCAACGACCAGGAGGTCGTGAACGCAGTCTCGAGTGACGAGGACATCCTGACGTTCATGATGCAGAACCTGGAAGAGAGCGAGTGCGATTCGGTCGAGGGCGGTGTCATGTATGTTGGTAAGAAACTGGCGCCGAACCAGACCAAGGACTACCAGCGCAAGCGCGCCGAGTTCGTCCTGGACAATTACCTCCTGCCGCACCTGAACTACTCAATGCCGGCAAACCTCAAGGAAGGCGACGAGGGCTACCAGGAAGCAGTCCTCTCGGTCAGGCTTGCAAAAGCGCATTTCCTCGGCCGCATGGCAGAGGCCTGTTTCGACCTTGTCCTGAACAAACGCAGGATCGATGACAAGGACCACTACTCGAACAAGCGGCTGAAACTCGCCGGCGACCTAATGGAAGACCTCTTCCGTATCTCGCTCAACAGGCTCACCCGTGATATCAAATACCAGCTCGAACGCGCCAGCATGCGCCACCGCGACCTCTCGATCGCGACCGCTGTCCGCGCCGACGTGCTGACCGAACGCCTCCTCCACCCGCTCGCCACTGGTAACTGGGTAGGCGGGAGGACCGGTGTCTCCCAGCTCCTTGACCGCGTGGACCATATGGCCGTGCTCTCGCACCTCCGCCGTGTGATCTCCCCGCTCTCCCGGTCGCAGCCTCACTTCGAGGCCCGTGACCTGCACCCGACCCAGTGGGGTCGGATCTGCCCGAGCGAGACTCCTGAAGGGCCGAATTGTGGACTGGTGAAGAACTTCGCCCAGATGGTGGAGATCAGCAAGGGTGTTGAAGACGAGGACGAGATCAACCGCATCCTGCATAACCTTGGTGTCGAGCACATCCGGGGTGAATCATGAGCAAGAAGTCACGTGTATTCGTTGACGGGGCATTGATCGGCCTTGTTGACGACCCGAAGGAACTGGTCGCCAATATCCGGAGCATGCGCCGTCAGGGTGCGATCGCGGCGGAAGTGAACGTATCCCACAAGGAGTACAACGGCGATGTCGTGATCCTGACCGACCGTGGCCGTGCACGCCGCCCGTTGATTGTCCTGAAGAACGGCGAACCCCTCATCACCGAAGAGGACCTCGCCCGGCTCGAGAAGAAAGAAGTGGACATGAACTCGTTTGTCCAGCGCGGCTTAATCGAGTTCATCGATGCCGAAGAGGAAGAAGACCTGCTCATTGCAATGGACTTCTCGAAACTGACGCCCGACCACACCCACCTTGAGATCGACCCTTCCCTGATCCTTGGTATCGGTGCGGCCCACGTCCCGTTCCCCGAGCACAATGCAAGTCCCCGTGTCACGATGGGCGCAGGGATGGTCAAGCAGGCGCTCGGTTTTGGCGCTGCAAACATGAAGCTCCGCCCGGACACCCGTGGCCACCTGCTCCACTACGTGCAGAAACCGCTCACCCACACCCAGACCTCGGAACTGATCGGTTCCGACGACCGGCCGGCTGGCCAGAACTTCGTCGTCGCGATCCTCAGTTACGAAGGGTACAATATTGAAGATGCGCTCATCTTCAACAAGGCCTCGATCGAGCGTGGCCTCGGCCGGTCCCACTTCTTCAGGACCTACGAAGGCGAGGAACGCCGGTATCCCGGTGGCCAGATCGACCGCATTGAAGTCCCCGAAGAGGATGTTGCCGGTGCCCACGGCGCCGACTCCTACAAGAACCTTGACGAGGACGGCGTGATCAACCCCGAGACCGTTGTTGCGGAAAAAGATGTGCTGATCGGCAAGACCTCCCCGCCGCGTTTCCTTGAGGAACCGTCCGGGGAGTTGATCGCGGTCGAGAAGCGTCGCGACACCTCTGTCACGATGCGCAGCAACGAGCACGGCATTGTCGACACGGTCATCATCACCGAGGGCGAGAACAGTTCCCGTCTCGTGAAAGTCAGGACCCGCGACCTCCGTGTGCCGGAAGTCGGCGACAAGTTCGCGTCCCGGCACGGGCAGAAGGGTGTCGTCGGCCTGATCACCCCCCAGGAAAACATGCCCTTCACCGAGAGCGGCATCTCCCCCGACCTTGTCATCAACCCGCACGCAATCCCGAGCCGTATGACCGTCGGGCACATGCTCGAGATGATCGGCGGCAAGGTTGGCTCCCTTGAAGGCCGTCGCATTAACGCCACTGCATTCGGTGGCGAGAGCGAGGCCGATATCCGTGCCTCGTTAAAGAACCTCGGGTTCTCCCATAACGGACGGGAGATCATGTATGATGGCATCACCGGCAAGGTCTTCAAGGCGGATGTCTATATCGGTGTCATCTACTACCAGAAACTCTACCACATGGTATCGTCCAAGATGCACGCCCGGTCCCGCGGACCGGTGCAGGTTTTAACCCGCCAGCCGACAGAAGGACGTGCCCGTGAAGGAGGTCTCCGGTTTGGTGAGATGGAGCGCGATGTCATGATCGGCCACGGTGCCGCCATGGCACTCAAGGAGCGTCTCCTTGATGAGTCGGACAAGGTGAACGAATATGTCTGCGCACACTGCGGCATGGTTGCCATGCTCGACCGTAAGCGCAACATGACCCGCTGCCTTGCCTGCGGCAACGAGACCGACATCTACTCGGTCGAGATGAGTTACGCGTTCAAGCTCCTGCTGGACGAAATGAAGAGCATGGGTATAGCCCCCAGGCTGAAATTACAGGACGTGGTGTAACATGCCATCCCCAAAACGAATCGGACAGATTGAGTTCGGCCTGTTATCCCCCAAGGAGATCCGCGAGATGAGCGTCCGCAAGATCATCTGGGCGGACACCTACGATGACGACGGGTTCCCCTACCCCCAGGGCCTTATGGACCTGAATCTCGGGGTCATCGACCCCGGTCTCCGGTGCAAGACCTGCGACCAGAAGGCAAGCGAATGCCCCGGCCACTTCGGCCACATCGAGCTCGCAAAGCCCGTCATCCATGTCGGGTACACCCGGCTCATCAGGAAACTCCTGCGTGTGACGTGCCGTTCCTGCGGCCGCGTCCTCCTCTCTCCCGAAGAGATCGAGAAAGTGGTCGGTACCGAAGACGACCAGACCGGTGATATCCTTTCCGAGAAAGACGTCAAGAAGGAGCGCATCTGCCCGCACTGCGGAGAACAGCAGCTCAAGATCAACTTCGAGAAGCCGACAACCTTCTCGGAAGTTGTTGTCGAGGACGGCAAGAAGGTGGAGCACAAGCTCACGCCCGCCGACATCCGTGCCCGGATGGAGAAGATCCCAAACGAGGACTTAATCCCGCTCGGTATCAACCCCGACGTTGCCCGCCCCGAGTGGACCATACTTACCGTGCTCCCGGTCCCGCCGGTCACGATGCGCCCGTCGATCATCCTTGAGAACGGGCAGCGGTCGGAAGACGACCTTACCCACAAGCTCGTGGACATCATCCGTATCAACCAGCGGTTCAAGGAGAACCAGGATGCAGGCGCCCCCCAGCTGATCATCGAGGACCTCTGGGAACTCCTGCAGTACCACGTTACCACATACCTCGACAATGAAGTCGCCGGCTGCCCCCCGGCCCGCCACCGCAGCGGCCGGCCCTTAAAAACGCTCTCGCAGCGTCTCAAGGGTAAGGACGGGCGGTTCCGTGGTTCCCTCTCGGGTAAGCGTGTGAACTTCTCGAGCCGTACCGTCATCTCCCCGGACCCGAACCTCTCTGTAACGCAGGTCGGTGTCCCGCGGGCAGTGGCCAACGAAATGACGATTCCCGTCCGGGTCACCCCGTACAACATCGAGGAACTCCGGCAGATCGTCCGGAACGGCCCGGAACGCCCGGACGTCAACGCCCCCTGCGGTGCGAACTACGTGATCCGTCCCGACAACCGGCGTCTCCGCCTCGGTGCCGACAATCTCGACACCGTGGCCGACATGATCGAGCCCGGCTATACGGTGGAACGTCATCTCCGCGACAGCGATGTCGTGCTCTTCAACCGCCAGCCCTCGCTGCACCGGATGAGCATCATGGCCCACCGCGTCAAGGTGATGGAAGGCCGGACCTTCCGGCTCAACCCCGCGGTCTGCCCGCCGTACAACGCCGACTTCGATGGCGATGAAATGAACATGCACGTCCCGCAGACCGAAGAGGCACGGGCCGAGGCCACCATGCTCATTGCCGTTGAGGAGAACATCCTTTCGCCCCGTTTCGGCGGCCCGATCATCGGCGGCATCCACGACCACGTCTCGGGTATCTTCATGCTGACGCATGAGATGCGCTGGTTCAGGAAGGAAGATGCACTCTACCTCCTCCGCTACACCGGCATCGAGCACATGCCCCCTCCCGGCAAAGTCGAAGACGGTGTTGAATACTGGAGCAACAAGCAGGTATTCTCCGTCATCCTTCCGGAGAGTCTCAACATGGTCTTCAAGGCCACTTCCTGCCTGAACTGCGATGTCTGCAAAAAGGAGCAGTGCGAACGGGATGCGTATGTGCGCATCATCGACGGTCAGCTCCAGATGGGGACCATCGATAAGAAGGCCATCGGTGCATTCGACGGCCAGATCGTCAACCGTATCATCCGCCAGCAGGGTATGAAACGGGCAACCAAGTTCATCGATGACTTCACCAAGCTCTCGATCCGCGGTATCATGCTCGACGGTTTCTCATTCGGTATCGATGACGAAGACCTTTCCAAGACCGAGTACGGCCAGATTGATGAGGTCTTAAAGAACGCGGCGCTCGATGTCGACCGCCGCATCAAGATCTACGAAGACGGCCAGCTCGAGCCGATGCCCGGGCGTACCATCGAAGAGACGCTCGAAATGCAGATCATGCAGGTACTGGGCAAGGCCCGTGACCTGACCGGTCAGATTGCCGGCCGCCACCTCGGTCTCGGCAACAGCGCTGTCGTAATGGCAGTGTCCGGTGCCCGTGGTTCGATGCTGAACCTGACCCAGATGGCCGGTTGTATCGGCCAGCAGTCCGTCCGTGGTGAGCGTATCGTCCGTGGTTACGATGACCGAACACTCCCGCACTTTAAGAAAGGCGACCGCGGTTCGGATGCCCACGGGTTCATCCAGCACAGTTACAAGGGCGGGCTCAACCCGACAGAGTTCTTCTTCCACGCAATCGGTGGCCGTGAAGGTCTCGTCGATACGGCCGTCCGTACATCCCAAAGCGGGTACCTCCAGCGCCGTATGATCAATGCGCTGCAGGACCTCAAGGTCGCATACGACGGCACCGTGCGGTCCACCGGTGGCAGGATCATCCAGTTCGAATATGGTGAGGACGGGACCGACCCGACCAAGAGCGCGTTCGGCGATCCGGTCGATGTGAAGGGTATCGTCGAGGCAATCCTCAAGGAGGAGGTATAAGATGGCACTCGCAGACAAGTACGACAAGAAGGTCGAGGCCGCAGCCCTCCCCCCCAAGACAAAAGAGCAGCTCCGGAAGTTCCTTGCCGAAAAGGAGATCACGGACGCCCAGTTCAAACAGATCATCGAGCGTGTTATTGCCGAGTACCAGAGCACCCGTATCGAGGCATGCGAGGCAGTCGGTATCATCGCGGCGCAGTCGATCGGTGAGCCCGGCACACAGATGACGATGCGTACGTTCCACTACGCGGGTGTCGCCGAGATTAACGTTACCCTCGGTCTCCCGCGTCTCATCGAGATCATGGACGCGAGGAAGGAGCCCAGCACGCCGACCATGACCGTCTTCCTCGAGCCCGAGTTCGGCAGTGACCGTGACAAGGCCCGGGAAGTCAGCTGGCAGATCGAGGCAGCCCCGCTCCACGAGTTCGGCGACATCACCACGGACATGGAGAACATGCACGTGGTCGTCCACCTGAACACGAAGGTCTGCGAAAAGCGCAAGATCTCCCCCATGGAGATCATGGAAGTCGCACCCAAGAAGATCCGCGACCGCAGGCACTACCGCGACTTCGAGCACGATATCGACGAGGAAGCAGCGACGATCATCTTCTCCCCCAAGAACAAGGAGAGTTACCAGAACCTCTTCCAGCTTGCTGAGCACGTCAGGAACGTGATCGTGCAGGGCATAGACGACATCCTCCGGGTCGTTGTCAGGAAAGAGACCGGGGAGTATATACTTTATACTGAAGGCTCCAACCTTAAGGACGTATTTGATGTCGTTGGCGTGGACACCACACGGACCCGCACCAACAACATCAGCGAGATCGCCCAGGTCCTCGGTATCGAGGCAGCGAGGAATGCGGTCATCCATGAAGCGGTATCCACCCTCAACGAGCAGGGTATCGCCGTGGATGTCCGCCACCTCATGCTCGTCTCGGACATGATGTGCATGGAAGGCGAGGTCAAGCAGATCGGCCGTCACGGTATTGCCGGCGAGAAGGAGAGTGTCCTCTCCCGTGCCGCATTCGAAGTGACCGTCAACCACCTGCTCGACGCGGCCGTCGCAAATGAAGTTGATGAACTGAGCGGCGTGACCGAGAACGTCATCGTTGGCCAGCCAATCCAGCTCGGTACCGGCGATGTAAAACTGATCGCAGTCAGACAACACGACAATTAACTTTAGAACACTACGAGGAATTGTACATGGATTTTAATGCTTCACTCAGAAGGGCCATCAAGACAGGAAATGTAATTCTTGGCCAGAACAACACGGAAAAATGCATCAGGGAAGGCAAGGCCCAGATGGTTGTCGTAGCCGGCAACTGTCCCGCCGCCTTCAAATCAAAACTTGCAGGCTTCGAGAACCTCTTCATCCACACCTTTGACGGGTCCAGCGTGGCACTCGGCAAGGCCTGTGGTAAGCCGTTCATGGTCAGCACCCTCGCCATCGTGACCCCGGGCGAGTCAGATATCCTCTCCCTCAAGAGGGCCTGAAACCGGGGGCATGCTATGGTCGAAGTTAAACTGACCGAAGACTGTATGCGCCTGATCTCCCAGTTCGAGAGCCTGACCGGCGCGGGGAGCCGCGACTGTGTCATGGACGACCGTAACGGGAGGCTCATCTTCGTCATCAACCCCGGCGACATGGGTCTTGCGATCGGCAAGAAAGGTGCCTCGATCAAGAAGGCATCCGAAGTCATGGGCAAGAAGATCGAGGTCGTGGAATACAACAGCAACGCGGAACAGTTCCTGAAGAACTGCTTCCTGCCGGCCCAGGTCACCTCCATCCTTTTCGAGGGAGAGGAAGACCAGAAGACCGCGACCGTGGAAGTCAGGGACGACGATCGCGGTATTGCGATCGGCAAGGAAGGCAAGAACATCTTCAAGGCAAAGAAACTGGCACTGCGCCAGCACAACATTGCGGACGTCCAGATCCTGCAAAAACCGATGGACGGTCAGCCTGAAGATGAACAGGACTCCCGGGATCCCCAGTAACATTCTTTTTTCTTTCCGGGATCGTACCGGATTAAAACGCACGAATTATATAATTTTACAATTACTATCCGGTATGGATACATCCAGGACTGCCCTTTCAGTAACTACGCTGGTATTTTTCTGGCTCCCTGCATTCACGATCCTCATGGTTACCGGCTTTTTTTCTGCCATCGGTTATTCTCTCGGCCTGGTCTTTCTCACACTAGGGCTTATCTCGTCGGTTGCGTATATCGCTGCACTGAATTACCTGCGGCGGTTTTCAAGGCACTGGTACCTTGGGCTGCCGCTGGCATTGGCGCTCATCGCAGGGACAGCATGTGCATTTCTGGCAGTTACCGTTATACCGACCCTCGCCACCCCCGGTGTTTTTCCCGGGACACTCATAACAAATTCGGGAACCGCCGCCCTTCTCTGTCTCGCACCGTGCTCCCTTCTCCTGTTCATCTCATTATCTTCAGGAGGAGAAAGGAATGACGTGATTACCGGGGCAGCCATAGTCTCCGCACTTGTCAGCCTGGTCTCCGTGGCCATGCTGCTGGATATGGCATTATCTGCCCTGAATCTATCCGCACAGATGATGTTCAGGCACCCACTCGGGGAGGGCATGATGATCCTCTATGGCATGGGGACGATGATAACCGGGATATTGTTCCTGATGGTTGTCCGCCGTTTGCCTGAGTGAAGGCACGCGACCGGATGGTGCAGGGAAACCTATGGCCCGAGGACAAATGTGCCGAAGTATTGCACAGTGAAGTCGTGTGTAAAAATTTGCTCATGCGTGTGCATACGGAAGAGTTGCGAAGTCCTATATGCCCTCCTAAACAACGGATCAGTGCATGTTCCTCTTCGCCCACGTCTTTCTTGGTGCCTTCATCGGCCTTGGGTTCTGGCACCTGACACGGGACCGGCGGGCACTTCCCCTTTGTATCATTGGCGCAATCCTCCCCGACCTTCTCGACAAATCCCTGGCGCTGCTCCTCCCTGCCTTTTTTGGGTCCGGCAGGACCCTCGGGCATTCGCTGATCTTTTTTTCCATCGCTATTGCAGCCGGCATCCTCATCTGGCACTACCGCCGCACCCTCCTTGGCATTGCCTTTGCCTGTGCGATCGTCTCCCACCAGATCATCGACGAGATGTGGAATGTGCCCTCAACATGGTACTACCCGCTCATGGGCCCGTTCCCGATATTTATTATCCTGGATTATATCGGGCATTACTTCTGGCTTGAAGTATCCAACCCGTCCGAGTGGGTGTTTGCGTGTGCATCGCTCCTCATCATCGCGCTGTGGTATACCGGCCTGCCGGAACATCGCATACCGTTCCTGACCTCACGCGGGATTACTTCTGCATGTTTTGTTAGTGCTGTCCTGCTGGGAATTGTTGGCGTGTGCCTGTTCTTTTTCGGTCTGGCCGCCATCCCCCATGCCTTTGTTGCGCCGACCTATGATCCGGTAACGAATGTAATGGCCGGTCTCGTGGCCCTGTGCGGCGCTGTTGTTCTTGTGAAATGGCCCGGGCAAGACCGTGGTATACAATGACGATCCCGAGCAAACATTCTGGAACGAACATATTCCTGATACAATGATCTTATTGCCGGGACAGGTGGATCCCAAAAACGAAGAACGGGCCTGGGGGGATTCGAACCCCCGACATCCGGGTTAGAAGCCCGGCGCTCTATCCAGGCTAAGCCACAGGCCCACTGTGCCAGTAACATTCGCGCTCGTGGATAATTAATCTGTTTCTGACAGGAAAGTACACGGATGTCTTCATGCCCGGACTGTCATTGCTTACTGCAGGTACTATTCTACGACCCCGGGTATACCGTGCTCCGGTAAAGAGATCCCGTTGGGCAGAATGCGATATCAGCCCCCCCCATACTACCTCATGGCGTTTGTCACGAACGTTCCGGTCTTCGACTGCCCGGTTCCTGGATTGAAATTGTGTGCATTGAGTGTGCTTTCAGGAGAGACGGCTGTCATGATCAGCAGTAATGCCGGAACCCGACTCTGCAAGATGCGGAAGACGGTTAGCACAGGTCTCCTGTGCAACAGGTACTGCAGGAACCAGGGGCATACGGGAGGTAAACCATGCCCAGATGTCCGGGTATGTACAGCACCGTTCCCGATATGACGGCAGTACGGTCACGGCGAATCTCTCCCCGGATCTAGGGACCGTGTTACCCTGTTCATCAGTCCCTGACATCCGGACAGTATAGTTCCCGGGGTTTGTGACATCGATGAACTCGTGGCCGAACTCAAACAGCGAGTTAAACCTCTGCCCGGATCCCTGGACAAAAAGACGTGAGAGGTTGACTTCACGGTCTGACCGGTACACGACAATCCCCTGTTCATCGGAAATTGTGTAGGTGATCCCGGCGATCCGGTTGTCAAGGGTAAAACGGCAGGGGATTGCTGTCCCGGTCACCGAAGTCCTGATCGGTTTTGTTACGCCATAAAGGGTAAAAACACTGCCCTGTGGCACGGTAATTCCGTCAGAAAGGCGGTAATCGACCTGCATGGGTGTCGTTGTGTTATACGGGTCAACGGTGTTTTCCCCGTTCATCCTGCCCGCTGGATAGATCTCTGCGCGTGTGAGTACCAGCCGGTCTTCTTGGCTGAATGGAAGAAGCGTGCCGGTGATATTTTGCTGCATCCCGGACTCCGTGTCGTAATACGCGAAGTATGGTTCGCCGATATCGTAATAGAGGAATGTGGAGTTTTTGCTGTCCTCCAGACCGTATCTGAGTATCGCGGCAATCTCGACTGCGTAGGTCGTGCTTCTCTCGTTGATATTGTACTGGATCATCATATTTTCTGCAACCGCAGGATTGTCCGTGAATGTTCCTTCCAGATCATTGACAACCTCGATTGCGTTGTTGGGGTTCCATCGTTTGGGAACAGAGTATCCCTTGTTATCATACCCGGCAAACTGGAAATACCCCGGGAACCAGTCGCGGTAGACCCTGAGGTTGTGGTTCCACGCGTACTGGAACCGGTTATCCAGGTTGACCGGGGGACGATCCGTGCTGAGGGCCGAACTGGTACGCCCAAAGGTAATCGTCTTTTGGGCAACCTGCCCCGCGAGATCTCCGGAGAGCCCGGTTACCCGGATGGTGTAATTTCCTGCTGTAAGGTCCTGAAGCGTTTTTCCCTCGCTGTCGCGGTAGGTCGTATCGAAGCCTTTGGTCACTCCCCCGAGAATGAGCCCGAGATAATAATCATTCGTGACTACCAGTTTATTGGAAGGATCAAGAAGACCGCCGGGTTCTCTGACAAGATCGGGGACCATTTTGTTCCCCCAGTCAAGCCCTTCGGTATAATTCATCTCGATCGCACTCCATGGAGTGATCCCGGTTTTCTGGTCGACATGGCTCTCCACAAGCCGGATCCTATCCCCCCTGGTATCATCCCCCCGGAACAGTTCTATCCGGATATCGCCGGGTTTTTCCACTCTGGAGGGGAATATCCCGTATACAGAGAAATCCCGCATCTCCGCGAACGTGGACTCATTGACACTCGGCTGCGTGATGACCAGTACCGGGCCTGTTCCCTGTCCAGGAGATCTTCCTTCAGCACCCCAGACCGGCATAATGCAGGTTAAAAGAATGGAGAGAATTATGATATTTACGGGGGATATCACTCTCATCATGAATACTATCGGTGGGAACCTGTTATTTATTCTGGTGTTCTCGCTGTTGCGCGAATGTACCAACGGTTCCACAAATTCACAGAACCGGAAATCTGTCCCCCCGTCTTGCCGAATAAATTTAATAAAATATATCTTATCCGGGTTCCCATGCAATACATCGACATGGAAAAAGGGTATGTTATCATGAAAACTGTCAAGATTTTATTATGTCTGATCGTCCTGCTTACCATCGCGGTTCCTGTTGCCGATGCGTTATCGATTACCTCTTTCAGCCCGGAAGTTGGTTACCAGGGTAAAACCACCACGATAACGATCATCGGTGACGGCTTTAATTCATCCGTGTCGGTCCTCCTCATGAAGTCCGGCGAGGATAATGAAACGGTATCAAACATCGAATCCCACACCAGTACAGAGATTGTCTGTAGGCTCACCGCATCCAAATTAACCAGTATGGAGGATGGGTCATGGTATTTCGTTGTTATCAACCCGGACAGTCAGGTTAAAGCAACCCAGGTGTTTAAGGTCCGTCCCCCAATGAAACTTACCTCCATCACCCCCGAGAAAGCCCGGACCAACAATGATAGTGTTAAGTTTACCATTGCGGGTTCAGGTCTTGGTGATGTCGAAAAAGTATACCTGCATCACGATGAGTACGGGAATATCTCCGCAATGGATGTTGAAGCCCCTTCAGCAACCAAGGTCACCGGGGAATTCGACCTGGACGACAAAGAGGTGGATGATGATTACGAAGTCTGCGTTATGGACAATTTTGACATCGCTACATGCGACCTTGACTTCGAGATTACCTCGGATGCAGTCGGCAGCATTGATGTCTCGTCATCTCCCTCCGGCGCATCCGTCTACCTTGACGGTACGCTGAAGGGGACAACACCCCTCGAAATCGATGACCTTGAGGTGGGGTCCTACAAGCTCCTCCTCAAAAAAAGTGGGTATTCAGATTGGTTGAGGAACGCAAAAGTCACGAATGGCGGCACAACCACCTATGATGCGGATCTCGATGTCGTCAAAACCGCAACCCCAACCAAGACCTCCACCCCGGTGACCACGGCCACCACGATAAAGGTCACGCGAAGTGCAACGGTTGCCACGCCGACACCCTGGCCCACCTCCACCCCCACCCCGGAATCGCCGGTCGATCCCCTCGTGATCATCGGGGGCGTGGGGCTCGCGTTGATCGTCCTGCGGAAACACTGACCCGGTCCCTCCCGGGAGTCTCTTTTTTTCTCATCGTTCCGGCCGGTAACCTGTACGTTTTTCCGTCACGATAGTTCCCATACTCTTGGGATCCTCCGGGAGAACGCCTTTTTACCTCTCATCATCAAACGATTGTTTCCCCGTTGAGCAATATTATGCACTCCGTGGTGAATATTATCCCGTGTTTCATGAACTGAATTTATCCATGGGTGGCCGCAGAATACAGGCCAGATAAAACCCTGATGGAAGCTTACGTATGAAACAACCTGTTTTACTGGTATACCTTACCTGCCTGATCCTGCTGACCGTCATGGCCGTTCCTGTTGCAGCAGAAACATCAACAATCACCGCGATCAGCCCGCCCGTGGGCTACGCCGGCACCACCACCACCGTCACGATCACCGGGACGAACTTCAACGAGAGTTCCGTCAAAGTCAAGCTCATGATGGAAGACGAGTCGAATATCACGTCAACGATCTCCTCCTTCAGCAGCACCGAGATTGTCTGCAAGTTCACCATTTCATCCAGCAAAGAGACCGGTGAGTGGGATCTCGTTGTCATCAACGAGGACGACTCGGAAGTGGTAGAGGTCGAAGGTTTTTCCATCCGGGACGCAATATCCCTGTCCTCCATCTCTCCCGACAATGCCCGGACCAACAACGAGAGCGTTGAATTCATCCTTGAGGGCTCCGGCCTCTCGGATGTTTCCGAGCTGTACCTTTATCATAAGAGCTACGACAACCTCTCCGCGGATATCGATGACATCGACTCAGATGAGATCACCGGGACCTTCGACCTGACCGATATGGCGGAGGTGACCTACAAGGTCTGCGTCATGGATGCGTTTGGCACCCGGGAATGCGATCTGTCCTTTGAGGTCACCACCGACGAGCTCGGCAGTATTGATATCTCGTCATCCCCCACAGGGGCATCGATTTACGTGGATGGCGATTACGCGGGAGTGACCCCTGAGTCTGTCGGCGAACTTGCGACAGGGTCCCACAAGGTCCTGCTCCAGAAATCCGGGTATTCCGACTGGGCAAAACTGGTAAAGGTCACATCCGGAGATACCACAACCGTTGATGCAGATCTCACCAAGGTTGCAACAACCGCTCCGACAACGGTTCCCACGACCTCCCCGACACTCGTACCCGCAACCATAAAACCCGTCCAGGCGTCCGGCACCGAAAAGGCACTCACACCCTGGCCGACCTCGACAACGGCAACCCCGACGACACAGGCCTCCCCGCTCGAAGGTGCGGTGGTGCTCGGTGCAATCGGCCTTGGCCTGGTCGCAGTCCGGAAACCGTGAGTTCCCCTAAAAAAGTATTTTTTCAGGCCGGTTATCCCGCGTGGTAGCACGAGGACTTGAGCACTTCGACTTCGGTCGGTTTCATCAGCCCCTCGTGGAAGACTTCCTTGATGACCGAGGTGGCGCAGAACTTCACCTGCACCCGTGCGGACATCCGCTCGCGCTCCTCGTACACCATCCCCCCGTGGGAGAACTCCACGATCCGTTTCATGGAGAGGCTGGTGGCGAGGAGGAACACGCAGATCCCCGCATCGCCCGGGGAGAGGTCCTCAATATCGATCGAGGTCATGAAGATGTGGGTCTCCGGCCCCGGCTCGACTGAGGCGATGGTGATGATGTTGTTGGTGCTCTGCAGCTCGATGGTCCGTGGCCTGCCTGCCTTGAGGTCCCGGATGATTTCGGGCGAGATGCTGGTTAATGCGGCGCACTTCATCTCAGGTCACCCGTACATCGGCAGGTCTTTCTTGGGCATGGCATCTGCGGACTGCTGCACTTCCTCGGCGAGTTTTCCCATGGTCTGTTCGATCTCGACGGCCTGCTCGATCAGCGGCTGGATGTCGAGTGAAAGGTTGTACATCTTGTTGAGCACCTCGATGGTCGCAGCGGATGCCCGGGGATCGGGGGCATTGATAGTCTCCCCCAGCAGCCCGAAGGCGGGGATGTTCCTTGCCTTGCATTCCGTGAGGATGCTCGACGCGATACCCGAGATGCTCCCGATGGGGAGGACGAGCGTAACATCCTGGATCCGCTGGAGCGCGTCCGTTGTCGTGGCCACGCCAAAGACCCGTTTTTCCGGTTCGTTCGTGACAATACCGGCAATAGTGAGCACCTCCTTTGGCTTGAAGGGCTGGAGCCAGTCCATGATCGCGTTCGAGATCTCGTAGCAGATAGGGGGGGCGATCGGGATGTCGGCAACGATCGCGGCGATTGCATAGTCGCCGCTGCTCTTGGCATAAATGCGGACGGGATCGTTGATGAGCCCTTTGTTCATCATCGCAAGCGGGGGGAAGTAACGGGAGTTCATGGAGCCGATCTGCTCGAATTCGAGCTGGTCGACCATGTACTGGAGGGCGATGGTGCCGACAAGCCCGCTTCCCGGGAACCCCATGAGGATCGCCCCGTTCTCCGGAAGTGGCCGGGATATGATCGTGAGATCCTTCTTTGGGGCGATTTCCACAAGGTCCTCGTGGACCGAGTCGAGCCTGGAGATGAGCTCGGTGCAACACTCTGGAGCATCTGCCGTCATTAGGTTAACATACACCAAAGTACTAAAAAAGTATTATGCAAGAGTACCCAATCAAACGCGGGCTGACCAAGGACCTCGATACACGGGCGGCAGCGGAACTGAAGAACTGTTTTGGCGTGGAGCCGGCAAAGACGGAGAAGGGTTTCCGGATCGCGTTCGGTGCGCTGAAGCGGCTGGACGTCAACCCCGGAGCCGGCGGGAAGTCGGTTACGATTGATACCGAATCTGACATCAGCGCAGGCGATGAGGTGATCATCGACACCAACAAGCGCTTCCGGAAATTCCTCGATGCCGTGACCGGCTTCTCAACAAAGGAACGGGTCAAGCGGGCCAAGAGCGTTGCCGGGGAATAACCACAGGTCTCCCCGTCACCATCCTTTTTTGATTACCGGGCCTTTTTGTTACCGTTGAGGTCTCCTGATGAGACAGAGAGCACCGGCAACCGCCGGTATGGTGATCCACACCCCGACCGGTGACTGTTTCGTAGGGAGGGGAGTGGGAGCGGTAGTCTCCTCCACCGTCTCTTCAACAACCGGGGCCGTTGTCGCGACCGTGGTCGCAGCCGTCCTCACCGGGTTGAGCGTGGCGGCAACAAACACCGTGTCGGAAGTGGTCTCGGTCGGGCTGATCCCGGACAGGGTCAGGCCGTACAGGTAATACTGGTCTGCTGCAACCACCTTCGATCCGTCACTGCTGACGGCAATGGACCGGGGCTGGATACGGCTGTCGAATTTCCGCTGTGTCTGGAGCCTGCCCCCGTTGTTGAGGATCAAGACCGTGCCGTCGTTTGCCCCCACCGCAATCACGCTCCCGCTCCGGGAGACACTGACTGCGTTCGCCCACTGCCCGGTCTTGTACGTCCAGTGGACCTTGCCGTACCGGTCAATGGCCCGGACCGTGTTGTCCTGGCTGCCGACAACGATGATGGAGCAGTCCTGGCTGCACGCGATGTCGTTGATCGCGGCATCGGAGACGTCGAATTGCCAGTTGAACGCGCCTTTTCTCGTGTGCGATGAGACGCGGGATCCCCCCGCGGTGATGACGGTCGATCCGTCGTCCGATATGACAATATAGGTGTCCAGGCTCCCGGCGCGGCTGTCGGTCCAGACCGGTTCGAGCGAGGAGGTGAAGAACCGTATGCCCGCGTCCGTTGTGGCAACCACAAGGTCCCCGCCGGGTGCGATGGCCACCTGCTTTACCACGTCCGTCTTGTTCCTGCCAATGAATTCGCCGTTGGACGCCCACGAGTTATAGTTGCCCTTGTCATCGACAGAGATCACGAAGCTGGCATTGGGGGCAACCGCAACAGCCTTGATCGTACCTTCCATGTTCCGCGACCAGACCTGGATGCCGCTGACGTTCAGCAGGGTTACGGTGTTGCCCGAGCTCGTGACCACGTAGTTGCCGTCCGCGCTCATGTCCGCGATGAACCCGGCCTGCCCCCCCCAGTGGACGTCCCCGTCCCAGCTGCGGACCAGCAGCTGGCTGCCCCCGCTGTAGACTTTCGATGCGTCAGGGGTGATGGTTACCCCTGAGAAGACGTTGTCCGCGAGCATGGGGGCCTGTCTCCAGTCGATGCCGAGACTTGCTGCAGCCACGGTGCCGGTGAAGCATGCGGCGATGACGAAGAATATTGTAAAGGATCTGATCAAGGAGCCGGAGTACATGGACTATCCCTGAATCGTATCATGCCGCGGGATATCATATTTATGTAACCCCGCGGTTATACGAATGGACCCGATGCGAGGCAGGGGGACTCCCTGTCCCGTTCCCTGTCCATCCTTTTCCAGCCGTTCCGGCCGGGCGTGATACAGTCAATCCCGGTAATCCCGGCAGCAGCGATAACGAATATCATGCCGATCTTAAGGCTATAGGGGAAAAGTCACGGAGCGGTCTTTCGCCACAGGATTATCGCCCCCAGTCCAGAAAGGCCGGCGATCGCACCGAACCCCGGGGTGCTCTTTGTCGCGGATGTGGCAGCGGCAGTTGGAGCAGTCAGCGCTGGTGATGTCGCAGGGAAAGGTTCCGCCGGGCTGATGTCCCCGGCATATGATTCGTTCCGGGCCGGTGTGGCCGTCCCCGTTGCAGTCGTTGTCGTGTCCGGGGCAATTACATATTGGAACGATGTGGATGATCCTGACGAGCCCCCTTCCCCGTAAGCATTGGTGATCGTGATGGGGAATGACCCAAGATCTGATGCCGGGGCGATGATGGTGATCTGGCTGTCATTGATCACCTTCAGGCCCGTCCCTGGTTTCCCCCCGAACGAGACGTCTGTTGTGCCGGTAAACCCGGATCCCGTAAGAGTGACTGCCGTGCCCCCGTCCATGCAGCCGGAGGTTGGGGAGATATTCTCCAGTCGCGGGAACGGGATATCGTAGCGGAACAGGGAGCGTGACTCTGAAGAGCTGCCGGTATGGGCAGGATTAATGACGGACAGGGCAGTTGTCCCGGCAGGGCCGGGTGGCGAGATGACCGTGAGCAGGGTGTCATTGATGACCTCAAGCCCCGTCCCGTTCTTCCTCCCGAATGAGACGTTGGTTGCGCCGGAGAACCCGGACCCCCTGACCAGGACAACCGTGCCCCCGGTGGTGAAGCCCGAGGTGGGCGAGATGTTGTAAAGGTCCGGGAACGGGTATTCAACCAGGAACATGGTCGATGGCCCGGCAGAGCTGCCGGTCCCGTGGGCATTCTTAATTGAGACCGGGACCAGCCCGGGGGGAGAGTAATGGGTGATGGCCGTGAGATGGCTGTCATCGATAATTGTCGGGATTTCGCCGTATTTCCCGAAATACACATACTCTGTGCCGGTAAACCCGGACCCCGTGATGGTGACAACGGTACCCCCGTTCATGGGGCCGGAGGCGGGCGATATGCCGGACAGTTTCGGGAGCGGGAATTCTTCGTAATTGAACATCGTGGACGGGTCCGGGGATATCCCGGTCCCGGCGGGAGTGGTGATGGAGATGAAGACTGAACCCTCAGCATGTGGTGGCGTGATGATCGTGAGCTGGGTGTCATTGAATATGCTCAGACCCGTCCCGGATATCTCTCCGAACCGGACGTCCGTTGTGCCGGTAAAACCGGATCCTGTGATGATAACCGGGGTGCCCCCGGCAAGGGGACCGCCGGAAGGTGAGATACTGTATATCACCGGCACTGAGACTGCGGATACCAGCCCGACTAATGCGGAAAGGATGATGATGATCAGGATACAGGACACTTTACAGGATGGGACCGGGCGGTTTCCCGGGCCTCTTGTTCCTTCACTTACATCGGCTGCTGGCAATGAACAACTCTCCCTGAATGCAGAGTTCATTGTAATTTTTACATAAATATAATCATACCGAAAAGAAGCCGGATAATTTTTCATTCGTAAATATATCGGGATCCCACGATACCGGAAGGCTCATGCAGGGGCGGTAATTTTCCCGGATTATAGGAATAACCAATAAAAAAAGAAAAAAATTATTCAATAATGATCGCCGGCTTGAACGGCAGTGCGGTCAGCGCCTTGACCTGGCCGGCGTCTTCTGCGGGGACGATGTGGATCGCAACCCCGAACTCCTGTTCGAGGAATCCCTTTGCCGCCTCGAAGACGGCCTGCTCGTTGATGGGGTCACGCACGAGCGGCCCGACCACGTAGGGCGGGAGGCGGTGGATGAGCGTGGTAATCTGTTTTGCCGCATCGGTTGCTTCCCTGCCGCGTTTCCGCATGTTCTCGTCCTTCATGATCTCCTTGATCACGGTGTTCTTATCGCTTGCCTGTGCGATCGTGCGGAAGACCTCGTGCTTCCATTGCGGGGCAAGGGCGATGGTGATTGCCCTGGGCGTGATCTGGATCAGTTTTTTGATCGACTCAACGTCCTCGACCGTGCGGGCGAGGAGTTCCTCGGAGAGCTCGGCCTTCTCGTTGACCTGCTGTGCATCCATCTTCGGCCACGGGGCGAACGAGACGAGGCCTTCTCCCGCGAGTCCCTTCCAGAGGTGTTCTCCCGTGAACGGGATGAACGGGGCAAGGAGCCTGATCCAGACCGAGCAGAGCTCGCGGAGTTCCCTGCTGCCATCGCAGTCCTTCGGGAGACGGCGGTGGTACCACTTCAGGTCGGTCTCGATCCCGAAGTAGGCTTCCTGCAGGGCCTGCCGGGTCTGGAAGTTGTCGAGGGCCTCGGTGGTCTTGGCGATGTGGAGCTGGAGACGGCTCATGAGCCAGCGGTCGATGTCGTGCGGCTCGCCGGTCGCGTCCTTGATCTCCATCACGGTGTTGTAGAACCGCTCGATCTGCTTCTTTGTCGAGAGCACGAGCTCGTTCCTCCAGTCAAAGTCCTGCCACGGCTCGGCGCTTCCCATCAGGAACATACGGACGGTGTCGCCACCGAACTCCTTCACGGCGTCCTCTAAGAGGAAGACGTTCCCCTTGGACGAGGACATCTTCGCACCATTCAGCAGTCCCATGCCGAAGACGACCATGCCCTTTGGCATCAGGTTCTTCTGACCCTCAAAGACCGTTGCATGGTGGAAGATCTGGAAGGTGAGGTGGTTACTGATGAGGTCCTTTGCCGAGAACCGGAAGTCGTACGGGTACCAGTACAGGAACTCCTCCCGCATGGCATCAAGTTTCTTCTTCTCGGGGAGGTCGTCGGATTTCTTCCCGAGGAAGATGTAGTCGAAGACTTCGGGGGTGAGGAGCTTTGAGTCGATCTCCTTGATCCTATGGGCGATCGTGTAATACGCCATGTACACGGTCGAGTCGGAGAGCGGTTCGATCAGCTGGGTGGTGTCCCACGGGAACCGGGTACCAAGACCGACACGCCGGGTGCAGGCCCAGTCCTTGAGCCAGTCGACCGTGCGGTCGAACTCGAGCCGGACCTCGGGGGGCACGAGGGCCATGTCCTTGAGCTGGTCCTTGACCTGCTGCTTCCACGCGGGGTCGCTGTACTTCAGGAACCACTGGTCGTGGAGGATCTTCACCTTGACCTTGTTGCCGCACCGGCAGACCACGGGGCGCACATCGAACTCGTACATCACGACCGAGTCGTACTTCTCGGTCATGAGGAGGGCGACATCGTCGCGGGCAACCCGCACCGGCTTGCCGCCGTATTTCTCGAAGAGTTTGCCTTTACTGAACTCCGCGGAGTAGATTTCCTGCGTGAGGGCGTCCATCCGGCTGTCCATCTGGTTCGCGATACCGGCCTTCTCGACCGCGAACTGCGCCGGGACTTCGCCGTAGCCTTCGACCTTGATGAGCGGGATCGGCTTGATGTCTTTGTACTTGCCGGCCTGCTGGAGGTCGCGGAGTGCAATGTAGTCGAATGGGGCGTGGGCGGGGACACTCATCACCATGCCGCTTGCCATGTCGGGGTCCACGAACTCTGCGGGCAGGATCGTGATCTCGCCGCAGAGCGGGTGGCTGACCTTCTTGTCCACGAGGTCGCTGCCCTTGATCTCTCCGGTGATCTCGACCGTGTGGTCCTGGAGTGCGAGCTTCTCGGCTGCCTCCTTTGAAACGATCCAGGGCTTACCGTCAAGGAGGATCTTCACGTACGTCACGGTCGGGTTGGCCCAGAGGTTGGTGACCCCGTGGATGGTCTCGGGCCGGAGGGTGGCGCACGGGATGAAGGCGTCGCCGTACCGGAACATGACGAGCGTGAACTTGATCACTTCTGCCTTGTCGCCTTCGAGCAGGTCGTGATCGCCGACCGGGTTGTCGTCCACCGTGCAGTACCGCACCGGGTGGGCGCCCTTGATCACGTGCCCTGCTTCATAGAGGTGCTTCCACTGCCACTCAATGAACCTGCTGTAGGTCGGGTCGACGGTGATGAACCGCCGGCGCCAGTCAATGGAGAGGCCGCAGGCGGTCATGACCCGCTGGTACTCGGCCGCGAAGTGCTTGACAATGGTCAGCGGCTCGGTGAACCCTTCGAGCACGTTCCCCGGGACGCGGTAGAGGTCACGGTAGAGACGGATCGTCTTCTCGTCCCCGGCAGCGATCCGTTTGGAGATGCCGACCACGGGAGCGCCCGTGACGTGGAACGCCATCGGGAAGAGTACCTGCCTTCCCTTCATCCGCCAGAAGCGTGCGACCACGTCCGGCACGATGTAGGTCCTGCCATGCCCGACGTGCATGGCACCGCTCGGGTACGGGAACGCGACATTGATGTAGAACTTTTCCAGGCGGGACGGGTTGGACTCAAACGCGTGGGTCCATTTCTCCTGCGCCTCTTCTTCGAATGCGGATAGATCGAACTGACTCACTTGCATGCACCATCCGGAAAAAAGATTATACCGGCCTTAACTTGATGATCTCGTTGTTCGTGTGGCGCCGGATCATCTCCTGCGCAATACTGGAATTCTTGGCAAGGTTGATCTCGCCCTGATCGTTCACGGTTGCGGTGAAGAGGTATTCCTTGCCGGCAAAGACGTCGACGATCTTGCCGCTCTCGGCCGGGGCTACGATCGTGAGCTGTTTCTTGTCGGTCTGGATCTTGATCCCGCCACCGAGGTTGTACTCCTCCTCGTTCTTTGCCGGCTGGGCCTGCTGCCGGTCGAACTCGGACCGGGGCTTGATGTCGATCCCGATGCCGAGCTTGTTGACGATGGCAGAGATGTTCTTGCCGCCCTTGCCAATCGCGGCGGGGACGTCCTTGTCGTCAATGTAGACAACGGCTTTTGTGTCGGAAAGCATCTGGACGTCCACGAAACCTTCCGTGTACCGCCCGATCTCGCGCTGTATCTCCTTCTCGTTGAGCTTCCACCCGGGCCGCTCGTCGCTCTCCTTCTTTGCGGGTTCAGGGGTGGCCTGCGGGGCCCGCATGGGCTCGCGGGAATTGACCGGCTGGCCCACGTGCTGCACCTGGAGCGGTGCAGGCCGGGCTGCCGGTGCCGGGACGGTGATCCCCAGGACCGGCATCACGATGGTCTCGCCATCGTACCGGAAGATGTCGAGGACGAGCTCGCCCGTCTCGTGGTCGGTGACCGTGGTGACGGGCCGGAGGTGCACCTCGCCGCCCATGCCCTCGGGGACCTTGATGGTGAACCCGACATCGTAGACCTTCGTGATGACGCCCTGCTTTAAGAAGATGATCGTGTTGACGACCTGCGAGAGGACCGAGAAGTCCAGGCGGTCGGAAAAGCGCTGGACCGCGTCCTGCACGCCGTTTGCGTGGATGACGCCGACCATGCCGAGGCCCGCGAGGCGCATGTCGGCAAAGACGGAAAAGTCCTCGGCCTTCCGGAGTTCGTCGAAGATGACGAAGTCGGGGCGGACGAGCAGGAGGACGTCGGCGGTGTTGGCCATGCTGCCGTCAAGCATCGTGTACTGGGTGATCTGGTCGGGGACCTGGAGTTCCCGCGGGGCTTCCATGGTCTTGACCACGAAACCGCTATCGGAAAGGAACGTGGCAACGCTCTGGGCGAGCGTGGTCTTGCCGCCACCCGGGGCGCCGATAATGAGCATGCCCCGCTTGTCGCTCGTGATCCTCTTCGTGATGATGTCGGACTTGGTGTAGTCTTTCAACGTCACGTCAACGATCGGGCGGACGGCGGTGATCTCCATGCCGTCCGAGAACGGGCGTCTCGCGATTGCGATCCGCATGGAGCCGATCTGGACGATCGTGATGCCCCTTTTCTCGACTTCGATGAAGCCGTCGGGGTCACGCTTGGCCCGCTCAAGGATCTCCTGCGCCATCATCCGGAGCTCGTACTCGCTTGTGGGAGCGTCGCGGATCTTCACGAGTTTCATGTCGTTGATGGAGCCCTTCTTTGCCATCGGGCTGATCCGTTCCTTGAGGTACACGGCGATCGTGTGTTCGTCAAAGAACTGGTCGATGGCGAGCGGGACAAAATCGGCGACCTGGGGTTTTAAGTATATGACGTCAAGACCCTTGGCCCGGGCCACTTCGGACTGCACGTTGTCGCTCGTGATGAACCGTGCATTATTCTCAATCGCGATGTGCCTGATCATCGCGTCGATCTCGCCGCCGCTTGCAAGTTTTACCTGTTCAAGCGTGGGGCGGACACCGGAGAATTTCAATTCGATAATCTTCTCTTCGGCCATTTTGGACAGTTGCTGCAGTTCGTTTAAGCCCGCGAACCCGATCTCGCGACCGTTGTTTGCCTGGGCCTCGAGTTCTGCAATCACTGCTTCCGGGACGATTATTGTTGCACCCTTGTATTCACCGGCTTTTATCATCGATGTTATGCGCCCGTCGATAAGGACGCTGGTATCTGGTACTAAAATCATATGATATCCTCTTGTATGGTCTTCTATGGTATGCTATCATATTCGCTTCCGGAGATGCGCAGCACGCATCCCCATGCTGTTCTGCATCCCACGCTTATACGGCGTGGATGCACGGATATTCAACGATACGGAATCGTTGATGTTATTGATATATGACCAGCAAGTTTATAAATAGTGAGGGATGGCACGGATGTGCCGTCCCGAACTACGAGAAGAACACGAAGTGTTCTTCGAAGGGTGCGGGGTGGCAACGGATGTGGTGCACCATGAGCGGGAGAATAGTGCGAGAGTGTTCTTTGAGGAGTGAGGGGAATTATGGAAAGGTGTAGGGATACTTAATCTACCAACATATTGGTGAAATCCAAGGAATCGGAACAAAAACGCAACGATAATTATCTCTTATGTGAATATTCGGTTATTAATAAAATTTAAACGGATTTTAATTTGAATTGCCGACTTGATAAAAATGAATGAATCTCAATTTGATATAAAAAATTTGAAAATTTTCAATGATAATGCCATCGATAATGCAACATCTTTTAATTTTGATTCCTACGTTGAATCAATAAAAAAAATAATTTTACATCCAGAAAACACTACTCCATTCTCGATTTCAATTAATGGAAAATGGGGATCGGGAAAAACCTCATTAATGAAAACATTGCGCCGAGAGTTGAATTCCAATCCTCAACCGCACGAAAGAAAAGTTCGGACTGTTTGGTTTAATGCTTGGAAATATTCCAATACAGATAATCTCCTCGCTGCGTTAGCAAGTGAAATCTATCAGGAGATGGTAATTCCCCCGATTAAAGTAAAAAAAGGATTGAGGAATCGAGTTAAAGGACTATTTTTTTACTTTAGTGAAAATGTTGATATCCCACAGCAGATTACAGATTTGGCAAAAATCCTATCTTTGGGAAAATCACCAGATTTCACAAAATGGGGAAAAATACCGGAATATAAAAAATATTTACCCTATTATTCACATTTTCAGCAGTTCCTCGATAGAGCGCTATCCTATTTTGTGCTAAGTGATTTAGTGAGAGAATATGATGATAAAAAAGGGGTTTTAGTAATTTTTATTGATGATTTAGATCGTTGCCCACCAAAAGATATCACAACAATTTTAGAATCTGTAAATTTGTTTTTTGATCAAAAAGGGTGCATTTTTATTTTCGGAATGGATTTGACACTGATATCTGATGCAATAGAGAAACATTATTCTGCATACCCAGGATTTTCCGGTAAAAATTACATCGAAAAATTGATTCAATTACAATTCAACTTGCCAGAAATTCGTGATGAAAATATTAAGGCATTTTTTGAAAGTGGGATATCTGAAGATGAGCCACTTCGACAATATTTAGATTTGATAATTTCCTGTTCGGGACGAAATCCGAGAAAAATTAAACAATTTATTAATTCATTACGATTGATGATGACACTTGGTAGTGTCATAAAGGATCTTCACATTGAGGAGGAATTATTGATCAAATGGACTCTTCTCAATATTGTTTCAAGTAAATTTGTTAATGAGATTAAAAATCAAAAAGATCTCTTAGTATATGTTCAATGGAACGTGAAAATTGACCATTCAGATGAGGCTGAAAATAGTTGCTTTCGGTTCGAAGTAGAATCATATGACGAAAATTTTCAGAAATTGGTATTTGAGTTTACGAAAGATCCAATTATTAATAAGATATTGCATGACGGGTCACATGAATTTACTTCAGATAATCTCGGTAACTACCTGTTTCTCAGTAGTATATCTCCTAAAGAACCCTTAGTCACAATCGAAGCAAATAAGGATTCAATAATACTTGGAAATCCAATCTCGTTTTCAGGGAAATGTGTTGACGGGGGAAATAAAGTTCGATTGGTAATATCTGGTCCGGGGGATTACTCAAATGGATTGGATATTGCCACACTTGAATTATCAAGTCCCAATAAATGGAATTACACTTGGACACCGGGTTATTCCATCCAATCAGGTCATTATACTGCTCGCGTTTTAGACTTGGAAAAAAGAGTATTTGATGAGGTAGATTTTTCAGTTGAAAAAGGTGCCGTGACGATAGTATCTCACGGAGCACAATCATACTCCCTCGGTGAAAAAATTAAGTTCAGTGGTACTTGTACGGCAGGTCCTGCAGTGTTCTTATCAATTATTTCGCCTCCTTCCGGCACCCAAAGAAAAATTGACCAAACTTTAATTGAAACAATCAACAATGATGAGAATACCTTCCTTAAAATTGATATTAATAATGACTATACTTGGGAATACGAATGGGATACGTCAAAAATTGCACCTATGATGACAGAAGGAACGCATACAATCATCGCATGTGATAGTCCATTTTCAAAAGAGAATAGTGAAGATCATGCCTATGGAACCGTATCAATAATTTTAAAGAAACCATTCTTACGCGCTCTCATTTCTGATACGATAGACGTTTTAACACCCAAATCAGTGAGTGCAACCGGTTCACAATCAATAGTCGCACAAGGAGATCGTTTCTATATTACCGGAACCGCAAGCGGAAAACCTCAACCAGGAATACAGATTTGGATATTTGGGGATGACTCTCACTTAGAAAAAATTGTACCCGTCAATCCCGATGGGAGTTATTCTTTGAGACTTGATCGAGAGGATACAAAGAAACTTCCTCCGGGTCAATATTATGCAATTGTCCAACACCCGATGATGAATAAAGAATTTGATGTATATCCTGATGCAAATGGTGAATCCGTATTAAGTAATGATCCAAAACGTGGGATTCAATTATTCTCACTCACTGGACGTTGGAACAAACTAGGAATTGAAGCAGCAGAGGCTGTTGCTGAAGCAATCAATAATAAAAATATTGATGATATTTACACAAAACTCCAGTTCCTTATTACGAAGCCTTCTATTCATTTTGACACTATCCGTGACAAACATATTGGTGAAAAATTTACATTAACAGCAAAAACGAATTTAGCTGTTGACGATGAAATTCGTTTTGAAGTATTTCCCTCGAATCAAAATGTTGAAGCTCCCGTAGCAAGTGGCGTAGTAAAAGTGTTAAAAGGAGACTCCGGATTAAATGGTATAAAAATTGATTTAGATACTACATCGTGGATACCTGGAGAATATATTGCAAAACTGACGGGTGAGTTAGTAGAAGTTACTACAGAAATTACCTTTAATATTTTGGGAGAATAGGTGATTTTTCCCTATCTTCATTCTTACATAATCCATCCCTTGTCCGAACACATGTCCTAACTCGTGCTCTCATATCTCACCTTGGCAACCCCCCTCCCCCCACAAAAGTACTACCGACGGCTCCTCCATCCATCTCCGTTGGAGATCCCCTTATCGCAGGGGGTAGGTCATCGCCCCTTCACCCACTCTCCGACGTGAAACTGGTGATCCGGATCCAACCCGGCTCCCCTTATCCACGTCCTAATCCTTGTGGCACCCCCTTTTCGTCAAACAGAACGCGTCTATGGGCGTCTTTTTGTAGGGTGATTTTCTGCGGAAAATCAACTATCATAAAAAAGGCCGTTTCCCGGATTATCCTTCGCTGGAATGCGCCCAAATATGACCTCTGTATCTCCGACGTAAAAATGGATAAATTTCAGTGAATTATGACCTCATTTCTGAGAAATAGGGCCTCTGGGCCGGAAAAAGAGGAGTAATCCGGGGTCATTTCAGGCTTGGGTGGGCATCATCGTGTTTACGGTTTTACGTCGTCAAGTTAGTACAGTTATAATTCCCCCGTTCGCAGCCGGCAAGAGTATGCGATCCAATCCTGTCAGAAAAGATCATATAATACTGCTCATGGTATTCATACACACCAGGATTTGGATAACATTCGACACGCGTCAGGTTCTTACACACTGCTTGATGAAACCGGATATAATCGCTCTCATTGCCATCAAACCCTGATATAATCCGGTGACCATACGACCAGGTACCGGGACCATTGGTCACACCATGCACGGATCTCTCAAAATCCGGAAAATCTTTCAATTCATCATAGGTAACGTGGATGATTGTTTTGTTGTGCAGATAAATGAGGTTCCATTCCTGAACTTCAAAATGAACATCGATCACTTTCTGGTCCCGCGGCTGAAGATCATCCACAAGGAAAGAATTACCTGTTATTTTCTGTTCCGGTGTCCGCGCAGGTGTTACGGATATTGGAACGGGTGACATTTCAGAGAGGGATAAATCGTTGAGGATGATCCCGCCATCCCCGGCATCTCTTCCGGCACCATTGCTGATGGTATCATTCAGGGGAATAAAAAAAATCTTCCTGTCGCCATAACGGGGATCGGATTGTTCCGGCCAAGCGTTAATGATGTATTTCCTGTTATTCCATGAGGCCAGATTCAGATCAGCAGACCAGACTGCGGACTCTTTTGTACCGGATGTGATGGACGTGCCGGAAATTCCAACAATCTCATCGGCAGTATTCTTTCGGGTGGTGATATCCGCCGGCCAGATCTCGTACAGGATCCCTGAACCGACAGGGAGACTCGTTTTACCGGACAGGTGGATCATCCCGTCTTCTGATTGTCGGGAAACTGATACGATAGTAACTGTTTTTGTAATTCCGTTACCGGTATCTCCCGTTCCTGTCAGCAGGATGAGAACGATGGCAAGTGTGACGATTGTTACAAGTGCCCAGTGCCATTTTTTTATTGTCATGATCTTTCCTCATCGGGATGTCCTGTAATATTTGGGTATAGTGTAATATTTCTGAACGTGTTTTTTTCCGGTGATATAAGTCATCCTTTTTCAGCAGTTATGATTCTCCCGGTGGCTCGGCAATGTCAAGAACGATCACAGAGATAAAATAATACCGTCTGTTATATTCGAAGGCGGGTAAATCGGCATAACATTCAGTACGCGACTTATTCTTGCAGATAGAATTGATAAACGGGGGATAATCACTCATGTCTCCCCTTAATCGTGCAACCTCCCGCAGATTTTTGGTATCCACGGCTGCGGTAGTATTCATATCACTGTGTAACGTACTCTCAAGTTTCGGGAATTTTTTCAAATCATCATTTGTGACATGAAGGATTGTTATATTACGATCACTTCGGAGAATCTGTTGATAACCGGGGTCTCCTTCATAAATGTAGTAATCTGTAGCAATCTTTTTTTGATCCTGCGGCTGAAGATCCCCTTCAGGTGAAGCATTCCCATAAGGAACCGGGCTGAATGTCCCCGCGGGAATGAAGTACATATTCGAGACTGTTTTCTCGCCCGTTCCCGTCAGCAGGATCAGGAGGACGATGAGTATGCCGATCGTTACGAGTGCCCAGTGCCATTTTTTTATTGTCATGAACATCCGTCCTCAGGATATTCTGTTAAAGTTGGAGATTGTAATAGCATTTTTACACGTGCGATGGGTATACACCTGATCATCACAGGTACTCTCCTTGTTATTATCATTAAAAACTCACCCCATTACCTCCTGAAAATCCGTGTCCGGAATTCTCTAAATAAAAAAATGTTTTAAATCGGAAAAAAAAGGGAGATCAGGGAACATACCCGCTCACATATCCTTTTGTTTCCTTCAGCCGTAACGCATTATTATGGTTATTATCTCCATGAACTCCATCATCGGTAGAGAAAATCAATGGATCCTGTGAAACAGTAGAATACATTGTTGTTTGTTTAACAGCCCCGCTCAAGCTATAATTTATGGCACGGTTATATGGTTCTTGGTAAGGAGCGGCCGCCCCATCTTGATGATCTCCATCGAACAGGTGACCAATTTCATGAGTAAATACATAGGCGCGATCTTGTGCATTTGCAACGTATCCTGGCATAGCTTCATACGACATAACCGCATGACGATAATTGGTTCCATCATAACCTTCCGCCACACCTATTTCAGGTCCTGTAAATGGTATTCCGCTTAAATATATTGCGATATCCGCACCTTTTGTAGTCAGGTAGTCATTATTGACAATTGTGTGAAATACACTAAATGGAGCTGAAGGATTGAAATTCTGGCTCAGTTCCATCCTCTTGGAGTCATCGAAAATCGGCACCAGCCGGATTTTGATATAGTTGACACCAAATGCACTATTTGCATCATTCAGTACGGATTGTGCCCGTTTTTTCCAGTTTGAATAACCGGAATACATCGTATTATCCGTGACGATGAGAAGTTTCACATCAACCATACTATCCAGCGTAGCAGATCGTTGGCCGGATACAGTTTTGACAGAATCGGATCTTTGTTTTACGATATTTTCCCGTTCAGTTTTTAGCCAGTTGAGTTCCTCATCGGATAACAATGCAACCGGTTTTATCTCTCCGGATGGTAATTCCACGATAAGATCATTTGTTAAATCGATCTTGTGCTGGGTGACATCTTTTGAAGAATACGCAATCTGTTGTTCGGGATTCTTGGGGTAATCATTCGATATCTCGTCAAGGTAGATATATTCTGAAGAGTCAACGGAGATCCTACCGAGTACTCCGCTGTCGTCCATGGTAAGCTGGACATTACTCTCGGGAAGAGTGCGGCCACCCTTTGCTGTGACAAGCTTACCGTTGAATGTGTACACTCCCGTCTCTGCACTCGGATAAAATGTTTCCTCGTGCAGATCCATGAAATAGGGAATCCCATTCAGATGAACCGGAACTTGTTTGCCCGATAACAACTGTGTTTTCAAGGTTTTCGCATCGATATTGAGTGTTTCATATTTTGCAATCGATGAAGAAACGGCATTCATGGATCTCTTCTCATTCAGCATGTGTGACGTGGATACTGACAGACCATCAAATGTTATCAGTGCTGTTTTCGATGTCTCATTCTGTTGCGTTTGGAATTGGTCGGAAGAATTCCCTTCCGCACTCACCATCGGTACCATCGCCATCGCGGCCAGCAATAGTGCCAGCAGGACGACGCCAGGTTTCCATAATGTCATTCGTTTTCCTCCTTCTTTTCATACGCTACGCTCGGAGGCACGGGAAAATCTTCATAAGAATGGAAGATAATAATCACATGCCTACGGGCAGGACCGGGTTCAACAGAGTTTCGTCACTTGGTGAACCCGTCCTTTCTTTTCGGGACAACCTACGGCTGTCCACAATGAACGATTTATAATTCTACTATTTATGTTTTCTATCTCATTCATCTACCAATCAAGATACTGAAAAAAATGCGAAAGGTACTGAAGGACGAAACGTAAACAGGATTACCATTATTGACTGGAAGAAATAATTTTACCGGCGTTGCAGAATCCTGCGCGGGCGTTTCTTTTGCTCTTGCCTTCTCATGTTCAGTGTTCCTCTATCATGCATCCTCCCTGTCGGCCCTTGCAATGCCCTCCCGTATCACAGCTCGACAATCCCATACTCCAGAGAGAAAGTGCCGACGGCCCCCCATCATCCCTCCACCCCGGGCAAGTGGATACCCCCTCTTAAATGATGATAAGAAGAAGCGCACATGCATCATCATGAGCTCTGGTGTCATAATGGATCAGGTCTACCTGGAGATGAAAAAATCCGGCAGGACCTGGTGAAGAGAGAAGCTCTTGAAGCTCTCGTTGATACGGCAGAGATCCTGAGCAGTCCGGCAACCATACCGGCAATCAAAAAAACGACCGCGATATCCGGCAGGGTCGGACAAAGGCCCTCCGAGCCTCGACCGAACGCATCACCGTTCTTCGATGTCGACTAATCGAGTGAAACAAGATTAGGAGAAGAGAAGAAACCGAAGGTTTCTTCGAATGTTTTTGCCAGGGAACCGGTGGCGTGAAAATCGTTCAGAATGATCCCTAATTATACGCTTCATTGTGATGAAGTAATTTTAAGAAAACAATTGCGTTTTCCTTTGCATCAATCACGTAAAACAGGACAAAATGTCCGATGTGAACCCGCCACTGGCCCTTGAGCGGGGGATGGAGAGGCTTACCCGATTCCGGGTTTTCAATTAGGAACTGTATCTTTTTCTTGAGTTGCTCGTACCGTGCAGGACTCTTCGCCCGAAGCTTCCTGCAGGTCGAGGCCAGATCCGGATCAATGACGGCCCGGTAGCTCATGCTTCAATTTCCTTAAAAAAATCATCAATGGAATTATACGTTTTTCCTTTGCCTTTTTTGATGTCGGCTTGGGCTTTTTTCAGCTGTTTGATAAGTTCCGGTTTTATCGCCGATTCCGGGGGATAGACATTCTCATCGATCTTCTCTTCAATCCGGTCAAGCCGGCTGACAATATCGGTGAGTAATAATTCAATTTTTTCATTCTTTGCAAGACCTCCGGCAGACTCACGGACTCCGGCAGGTTTTTCTCCGGCTGCGGTGATCCGTTGCGGATCGTACGCAAAGCCTTTCCTGCTCCGGGACCCGGATTGCCCGGCTGCTCTGGAAGTCATAGTAATGATGATGTTTGTATTCTTCTCTTCAATAGCCTTTTGCCATAGCGTCCCGTGGATAATTCTTCGGATAACCCCGCTCACGCATATTCCCGGAGCAGCACCTTCACCACATCCGCAAGCGGTGCGAGATCGTGCCGGCTCGTCTCCCAGATGATCGTCGGGCTGATCATAAAATAAACGTGCACCATCTTGTCCCGCATTCCCGCGAACTCTTTCCAGGGAACATCCGGGTGGTGATCGATAATCTCCTGTGGGATCTTCTTGAATCTGTCGAACCCCGCTGGGGTGAGACTTAAGAAGAACAGACCATGTTCTTCGTTGCTTCCCCAATCACGACAAAATTGAGAATGATCGCCTCACGGGTTTTCCGGTCGGCGAGCAGTTGCTCGTACGTCATGTCCTTTGTATAGGACTGGATCGTAGAGACTGCGTCGTCAATATCCGTGAGGTAGAGTTTTACCTCACGCTTAGACATAGATGACCTCGGCGAGCACACCCTGGCGGATCACCGGTTTTAAGGAATCGGATGTTACCAGATCCACCTGCTTCCCGAGCCTCTCGGAAAGGAAATTTTCAAGCCGCATGAAGGTGACAAAACCCACCGGCTTTGAGAACTCCACCAGCAGATCAATATCGCTTTTGCCCGTCTGCTCATCCCGGGCAACGGAGCCAAACACCCCGATTGTCTTGACGGAATACTCTCTCGAAACTTCCCCTTTGAATTTTTTTAGTGAGGAGAGAATATCCTGCCGGGTGGATTTCATGGCTGTACCTATGTTACAGTGGGTGATGAACTATTAATAAATATTTTAAGACCGGGTATTTCATCTAGATTACCCTGCCGATTCTGTTAACTTTTTTTAACAACAATTTTATACCTTGTTTCCCAACATCTGAAAAGACATTCTTATGAAACAGCCATTTGAGGGATTATTCGGGGATACCTGCGAGACCCGGCTCCTCCAGTTCCTGCTGCCGATGTACGGCATCGAGTTCGATATGGCCGAGCTGGTCGATGAGATCGGTCTTACCCGGCAGTCGATAGCAAAAGCCATGAATAAGTTCGCGGCGCGGGGGATGGTGATGATGAGGAAAGAGGGGAGGACTCCCCTCTACTCCATTAATGAAGATTCTCCGCTCGTGAAGCGCCTTGAGGACTTCGACAACTCGCTGATTGAATCGATTATCGGAAAGGCAGAATTCAAAAAGATCCAGAACGCACACGAGAAACGCACTCATGCAATCTCTCTCAAAAATGCAGGGCACGGAAAAGAGAAGATCCTGTTCCGGCATGATCATTCAGGAGATAAGGCTCCCTGTGTTGCGAGCCGGCCCGCGACCTACCTGAAAGAAAAACGGGCGGATCAGAATTATTCTGATTGAGTCCCGGCCCCCCACCCCCCGTCGCGTACGTGAGGGGTGCCTGCTGATACCCCCCAGCCCAATTCAGATCCGCTTAACTTCCCCCAACCAGACCCTGCTTAAAAAAAATTAATCAAGGTCTGCCAAAAAAATTTCAATCAAACCCTGCCCAAAATTTTTCAACCAGACCTTGCTCAAAAAAATTTAAACAGGGTCCGACCCCCACAATGCGTCCAGTTTTCCAAAGAAAAATCCGGAAAAAATATGACGGACGTTGTACATGTGGTTGACTTTTATCAATCAAGGGCCGCTCAAAATTTTTTAATCAGACCTTGCCAGAAAAAAAATGAGCAGGGGGTGAAGGGGTGCTTAAAAAATCTCAGGCATGGTCTGCATGAAAAAATTCCGGTAGACTTCCTTAAAAAAACCGCATGACTTTCCTCCCTCCTCCGGAAAAACTTAAAACCACATCGTTTAATTCCATCGATGATTCAGTATAATTAATGTCGATTATAATTGAAGTGGCCTTTCTCTTCATCATCGCAGTGGTCCCGCTGCTCCTCTACGCGGGCCTGAAAAGAATTGTCAACCCCGTGCCTGTCGTGCTCCCGGTACTCATCGCGGGCATCATCATTATCCCGCTGGACTATATCACGCTGAAACTTTTCACGCTGGACCTGATCCGCATGGAACGGGGAGATGTGATCCTTTTATCAAACGCCTTTTTTGCACTTGTGATCCTGTTCGGTGCCGTGGCAGTTGTTACTGCGTTTGCCTACCTGAAGAGAAAGATGGCGCAAAAGTGGCACTGGATCGCAATGGCACCTGCGGCCTTTGCCGGGGCGGTCTGCACGGGCATCTCACTCATTATTGAAACGACCGCTGAAGGCCCATGGCCCCATTATTTCCACAGGCTCCCGGTCTTCATCGGCGTTTTCATGGATTACATAATCGCGGTTTTTCATCTGGGTGATGTTGTTTATGGCCACGGGTCACAGGTCTATAATCTCATACTCTATGCAGGCCTGTTCCTTGAAGTGTTCATCGTCTCGGTGCTGGTCTATGCGCTGACCTGTTTCCTCTGGTCCAGGGTAAATCCTCGCAAGGACCAGTAATCCCATCGTGGTAATCCCCCTCTCCCCTCCATCATCCCCTTATCTCCGACGTCCGACTGGTCATCAGGCCAGGAGGAGGAGAAGAAATCATCAGATTTCTTCGACGTGAAACCCCCCCATCATCTGCCTAACACCCCATCTATACTCCCACTCTCCGACGTAGAATAGGTGATCCGGATCCGATCCTGCTTCCATCAGCCACATCCCAAATCCTGTGGCACCCCCTTTTCGTCAAACAGAACGCGTCTATGGGCGTCTTTTTGCTGGGTGATTTTCGGGCAGGACACCCCATGAAAAGGATAGTCCGGATTCAGGGGAGTTTCCCGATCCAAAGAGACCTAAAGAGACATCTTTCCGAGCGTGATTTGTCCGTTTTTACAGCAATCTAAGCCCAAATCAGCGATATCCAAAAATAAGGGGCATGCTTTTTCACGAATAAGACACTTAAATTCCCCCGGACCCGGGAATCCGGGGCCATTTCAGGCTCGGATAGGAGGATGGTATATACAGAGGTCGCTCACCCCCTGCCTCTGGCAACGCCTTCGCGTATCACAGCCCGGGCAATCCCCCACTCCAGAGAGAAAGTGCTGACGGCTCCCAAGTGAATCGCACCGTCTCACAGTATACCACAACCCTTATAGACGCACACGACGATTTTCTTTTAATGACAGCGCAGGTTGCACCGCGTGCAAAAAATCCGCTTCCGAAAAAAGTTGCCGGCAAAAAAGGCAGCAGGGGCAATGCCTCTCTGAATGCAATAGCGGAGTACTCGCTGACCGGTTTTCTCGAAGATGAGCCTGACATCTCCTCGGTGTCCGACATCAAAGTGCGGTACCGATGAAAGGAAAACTTTTCCGGCATTTTTTTAATTCTGAAATTTTTCCGGGGCTTGTTGAACTCTCAGTAAAAAACAGTGAAACTATTCAGAGCCTAAAAAAAGCGACAACCTGTGTCTGTTACACCGCGACAGTCTCAACCCGCACGCGGCTGATGATAAACTCATTATCTGCCGGGATCTCTTCCCCGTCTTCCCTCAGGCACGAGATGTGGAGTTCGATTGCTTCCTTGGTGTTCGCAATCGTCTCTTCAATGGTCTCTCCCTGCGAGAAACATCCTGAAAGAGCTGGCACTTCAGCCCAGAACCCGCCTTCTTCAGCTTTGTGAATCAGTATCGTGTATTCCATATTTTTTCCCCTCATAACAATTTTTCAAATTCCTCTTCGGACAGACCCGCTTTTTTAATCGCAGCTTTCAGGAGACCGATTTTTACTTCTCCGGAAATTGGGATCGTGATCAGGTGTCCGCCAAGCATTTTGATATTGACATGATCCCCTTTTCCCGGGCGAACCATCCCTCCGGCATTGGCAAATGCCCTGACCGCATCTTTTCCTTTTATGTTGTGGAGAGAAGTCACCGGTCACAATCCTTTGGTGATTGTTAGTGCCGGTAATTCATCATCTTTTTGCTGGACAAAATTACTCAAATGTTATTTTTCATCACTATCAGATGCTCCCTTTATTTCAGATCCCCCGGCCGTTAGCAACGCCCTTACATATTGCAGCTCGGGCAATCCCCTCACAATCCAAAACCCCCGAAGGCCCCCCGCCGGTGAGCCCCCCGCCCGGGACCTGCTCCCACTCCCCCCGACCCGGACCATTTACGGGATCCGTTTGCCGATTGGGGGGATTGGGCCCGGTCATTGACGGAAGACGGTCCGGTTTCCCGGGTTGCAGGATGCAGAAATGCCCTGTGATTTTTTTAGGGAATGCATGGTAAGAATGGTGAAGAACTGGTTTCCTGTCCCGAAAGAGTCAGGCCGAAAAAAAAGCCGGGTGATGGCCGGTTATCCCTCGGCCTTCTTCGGATCGTCCGTGACTGCGATCGTGCATTCGCCGATCTTGATGAGCATGGCTGTCGTGAGAAGGGGAGTGTCTTCCTTCCCGCTGGCGATGATGAAACGTTTTGCGGCTGCCATCTCCAGTCTGTCGGACTGGGCGGGGATCTGGTAATATGACATAGTCAGGGTTGCACCGACAGGGAACTTCCCTGTCGGCGAAGTCGCTGTCAATACCAGGTCGCCCCAGAACCCGGCCGGGACACTGGTCTGGAAGCCGGCGATCTGGTTACCCTGGTCATCGGGTTCCGGGAGCGGGGTATCCACGTTGATAGGGCAGGACCGGTCGGTACACTGGGAATTGATCTTCGTGCCGGGAACAAAACCTCGTCCAACGATCCGGAAGTAGAAATAGGCGGAAGCCGGGTTGACATTCCCGAAATGGAAGACCCGGCTCATTTGGACGAGGGTGTTGGGAGAATAACTGATATTCCGCCAGCCGACAGCAGGGTTCTCCTGCACCCACAGGGAATATGCTGCATTGGAAACAAACGACGGGGGGATCGTGACGGGATGTGCCGTTGTCTGCGCGACTGCGATGAAACAGTAGTGCGGGCCGGCTGGCATCCCTGTCAGGAGGAAGGCCGGGTTTGAGAGCCCGATCTCGCCGGGAGCGATCGAAGTATTTCCCGAACTGTCAACGAACTCCGGGATCTTCCCCCCGGCAGTCGAAACTGGGGTCCATGTCTTTGGCAGGAGGAACAACGAAGCATCCGCATAATACAGATCGACCCTACCGGAACCCGCACTCGTGTTGAGATTCTTCGAACGGACATAGATGTTGTTGATCCCGCTGTTGATGATGGACCTTCCTATATCCGGACCTGCGTAGGTTTCCTTGGCATGGTTCCCGGTGAGCATCTCGTTCTGATAGGGAATGATATCCGGCGACTGCCATGGGTTGCCGCTTGACGGGATGGTCCCGGTATCGCCGAAATTATCCCTTATGTAAAGATCATTATACACTGTCATGTCTTAACCTCCATAATCATCGATTCCTGTTCTGGGATTTCACCGTACCGATAACGAAATTGTCAACTGCCCCGGCGAATTCCCTGACGGAAAGCGCCTCTTCACCGATACTTCTCACGTCGACGAGCATGTTGTGGCGGACAAAGATGATGCCCGTGTCCATCTCGCCATGACCGGTAAAACCGATATCGCCGATCTGTATCCCCCGCTCATCGAGGCGGGGCAGTGTCACGGCCATAGAGAAGCTGATCTCCCGGAGCAGGGCCATGCGTGCCTCGTCATTCGAGGGATATTCACTGATACGCACCATGATCCGGTGCCGTCCGTTTTCTCTCTCCTCATAATAATCCGCGTATCCCTTACGGCCCCAGGGAATACGCTGTTCCCGGTGCCAGGTTGTTTCAACTTCCTTCAGATCCAGGCTCACCTGTCGTGCGCGGAACTGTGCATCTTCCCGGGAAGGGCGTGGCCAAGCATCGAACCCGAATCTCTTCCTTGCACCCTCATACCAATCCTGCATGTTCATGGACTTCTCACCTCCTCATTTGACAGGCCTGCGGCCCGAATTCGTAAAGGCCCAGGGCCCTCTGGGCAAACACTGCGGAATACCTTCAACGGTATTCGTGGCGAGCCTCTCCCGGTATAGTGCATCCTTGACGGAGACCGGAAATGGGGATGGCATCGGTGGCAATTTGGAGAACTGCACATTTACCGGTAATCCGGCGGTGTGCGGCCCGGTCCCCCAGGGATTGGAGCCTGTGTCATATTCCAGGCAGGCATCGTAAAGGGTATCGGTCATGCACCCGTTCCTCGTCCAGGTGATTTCATGATAACTGAACCGCCCACCATATTCTTTGAAAGGCACGGCCCATGTTTTCGTCCCGATTGCGCGGATCTCGTTACATTTGAACCCTACATCCCCCCTCGGACTTCCGGACATAATAGATTCCATTACATCGCAACCCAGGATATTGGCAAAGCTCGTGACGATCGTTGCGCAATCGGTACAGTTGACAGTATTCCCGTTCCCCTTCGTCTTGTCTTTCAGGTACTCAATGAATTGTCCGCACAGGAAACATTCCAGGTCGCCTAGTTTTTGGGGATATTCGACGTAAAACGATCTACCACTCTCCACATCATAGATCAGGTTGTGCTTGGAATTCACTTCCAGGGTGACTTTAGCCAGGATCTCATCAACGCTCCGGGCGCCGGCGGCCCAGACACAGACCTTATCCAGCACATTGGTCCAGGGCAGTTGCTGGTTGGTACGGTCCGGGACCTGTATCCATGGTGTATTCGGCTTGTCGAGGAGGACATAGACAACGTGGGTCGTCGATACCATCGTTGTCCACGCACCCCCGTCAACCTGGAACTGCCAGGTCCACGTCACCTCGGCACGCTGGACCCCTCCTGCAGCCAGAGAATTGTGGGACAGGGGCAGGGTGACCGTTGCGCTGGTGTTCGACCCGAATACGACGGCAACCGGATCAATCGCCCCCAGGATGCCCCCATCTGTCACCTGGATCCTGACGGAACGTGTCGTGGCTTTCGGGAGGTTGAGCACAACCTTGACCGTGGGGGTCTTGCCCGCTATCGCGTTCAGGGCATAGGCACAGGGTGCTTCATCCGGTTTTGTTTTTCCGGGAACCCATTCCGGCACATCGATAACCGATTTATAATTGCACCGGATCGTCAGAGCTTCAGTAGAAGCGCCGGTAGGATCGTGATCGAATGCTATACTTGCCAGGCTCACGGTCGGGAGCGGATCGCAGGATTTCGGTTTGCTTGCATAGGTGATACCAAATGATATCGCTGTCGCGACAAGGGATGCGATAATTCGCACGGAAGCGAAACCCGTTACGATGGCGAATATATTGCCAATGATCCGGATCAGGGCCCAGAAACCGATGTCAAGTACTAATACGATGAGCTGTCTCAGCATCCCCTCCGAATAGAGATACCCCATCAGTGCAAGAATATCCGAAGCGCCGATGGCCGTACCGAGAGCCATTATCGCCTTGATTTTTGGCACCTTCAGGATGCGTGCGATAAAAACGATAGCCTTGTCTGTCATCGTTGCCCCGACACCGGTTATCACGTCAAGAACTCCCCCAATCACGATGAAAACCAGGGTGATCTGCCACATCGTGCAGTCATCGAAATTTTCTTCCGCAGTACGATAGGCAACATAGGATCCCGAGGGCCGGTGGACGATCAGGAGGCGCTCCCCGTTGATTTTATGGTGTGTCACCAGGAACGGCAGGGAGGCCGGGTCGTTCACGATCCTGTCACGGACATCGGCCCATGCCTTCCGTATCCGCTCCTTGTCGGTCGGATCATCAAAAGCCGCAACATCCGCCGCTTCGGCAGCATCGAAAGCAGCATGGTTTTCCTCATAGATCTCCCGGAAGTTCAATCCGGCGCGTATCTCCGCCATCATCTCCGGGCCAAGCCCCGTCTCCGGTACTGCGATGGTATCGCAGGGAAGTATTTCAGTACTGACCGGGGCCGCTTCCAGCTGCCCGGAAAGGACTGCGCCTTCGGCAAGGCCGATGGGATGGCCGTTTGCCTGGTTCCGGGCCGGGGAACTGGTAAAGACATAGGCCCCTAAAAGACCCGGGGAGCCGGCATCCGGCGGCGTGGCCATGAATCCCGCTACCTCAGCGGTACTCAGGGCCCGGGACCAGACATCCACTTCGCGGATATATCCCTGGAGCGTGGTGGTGCCAGAAGGATTACCCTTTTCGATCGCGGCGCCAATCAGGAGATCGCCGAACGGGTTATAGAGCGGGATGGGCACGCAGGTGATGGAGCTGTCAGGTGTGCCGTTGATGTACAGCGTGAGATTGACACCATCGAATGTCGTGGCAACATTTGTCCAGGTGCACGGGGGAACTATGCCGGAAGAGGTCAGGGTCTGGCCGCTCATACTGACCGATCCGCGCTGGGAGACGAGGCGGTAGGCTGATATGGCCTCGTCGTACTGGACATACAGCGCCATGCCGGTATCAAGCATCAGGTCGCTGTTGACAAAAACGGCCTGGACCGGGTTGATATCCGACGAGAGATAGATCCAGGCCTGTACGGAATATGGATCCACCTGCCTTCCACCGGGATTGATGTCGACATCGCCCAGCGGCCGGATGAACCCGTTGGTGCCCAAGGAGACTGCGGGTGAAACTTTAACCATGAAGGCGTTGTTCTGCAGGGATATCGGGTACGAAGACGGCCCGCGATCGACCGGCCTGTTGACACTGAAGTCAAAGTCCGCGACAAGCGTGCCGGCCGGGGGTGTGCCATACATTGTGTGCAGCACGGTGTCGGTATTCAAGACAGTATTGTAAATGCGCACGCGTTTGACGAGCCCCTGCACGCCCTGGCCGATCAGGACAGGATCCCTGCTGGGTGTCACCTGGCCCATGCAGCTCTGCCCCGTATTGAACTGGCCGTCGATATAGAGCCGGATCATCGAACCATCGAATGTCGCGCAGATATAATGCCAGTGATCATCCTGGAGCTGTGACTGGGATACATCGGAAATGACTGCCGGCAGACCCGCGAACTGGAAATATACCGACGGGCCTTGGCTGCCAAAGGAGAATACATTGTTCTGGCCCAGCACGACCGTAGACGCGGGCAGACCGTTGAAACGCACCCAAGCATCAACGGAAAACTGGATCTGGCCGGTGAACCGGCCGGCAGCTGCCGGACTGGTCTGGGCCCCCGACAGGGCATCCAGGGACATCGAGATGTAACTGCGATCGGTCCTCGGATCACCGTGCACCATACGTACCACCATCCAGGAAATCTCTCAAAACCGGTGTCAGTCCCGGTGAAAACAAAGTTGGACGTCTGCAATACTCTCCTCCGTGGATGAAGGAATGTTCCCGGATGCAGGCCCTTTGTGATAAGGCCTGCGCAATCGTATATATTTCGATCATAAAATGTAATATTCTAATTAGTTATTTATTATTTTCTAATTATGTTTTTATTAAATACAAAGTGAATTATCCGGGGATGAATTGACGGCAAGAGCCGATAAACAGCATTATCAGGCTAAACAGACAAGCGATTCATCATGGTATCGAATGTCTCGACCGTGTTGTCTTTCATCGTTGCGCTGATCATTTCAACGGTAATAATTTATTACATTGCGAAGTCCTTTGGTGCAAAGGACAGCCTGACCACGGCAGTTTTCGCTGCGCTCATCGGCACGGCCGTTTACACGATCTTTTATTATGTGCTGGGCCAGGGCCTGTTACCGGCATTCATTGCCGGAATTGTCTGGCTGCTGGCATTGCAGAAACTCTATACAATCGGCTGGATCAGAGCCCTTGCCATTGCGGTTGTCATCTGGATCGTAACTTCCATTGTCGGGTTGTTCCTGCCGGTGCTCTGAGAAAGCCTGAGCATTCTCATGTGGGGGCTCTTTGGGGTAAATGTTCATTGCGGGAGCCCCTCCGACGTCCGACTGGTCATCAGACCAGGAGGAGGAGAAGAAATCATCAGATTTCTTCGACATGAAACCCCCACGATCATCTGCCTGACACCCCATCTATATCCCCACTCTCCGACGTAGATCGGGTGATCCGGATCCAACCCGGCTCCCCCCAGCCACGTCATGAACCTTATGGAAGCACCCGATCGGCCACAGGAATGCGTCTATGGGCGTCTTTTTGCAGGGTGATTTTTGGCGGTTTTCCCGCACATCCTGAATATTGTGGGGCAAGGGTATCGCCCATCCAAACAGCTCTAAACAGGCCGGTTTTTTCCTGTGGAAATGAGCCCGTCTGGCATTCCGGCGTGATATATCAGGATTTTTTAAAACCCCCTGAAAAATGACTAAAAACAGGCCGGTCGATGATCTTGCATTTCTGGCTATCCGGGGTTGGAATGAGCCCCTTTTGGTATCTGGGGTGATAGTACTCACTATATGTGATCCGTCGGGGGAAACTTACTGATAAATGGTTCCCGGCAACGCCCTCCCGTATCCCAGATCTGGCAATCCCCCTCTCAAACAAACGTGCCGATGGCCCGCCCACTGAGAACACGGCCCGAACAAACAGCAAAACATATCGTTATCCGGATAAATGAGGGAATATGAAATATCTTCTTTTTATTTTTTTACTGCTGGCAGCAGTAATATTTACCGGGTGTATTGGGGGGAACCGAAATTCTATTGTTACAACACCCACTCCACAGATCGTTTACGTCACCGTTCTTGTAATACCGACACAACAGACAACAGTACTACCAACAATATCAACAATAGGTTGTGAATGTGATTTGTCCGGAAGTTGTAAAGAGGTAAGTGGTAATATCGAAGAACTGATTGGCATCCGACAGGATTGCGCAGCGGAGACGGTAAAACGATCAAAAGGATCCAGCGGAGGAACAAATCTCAGTTACTTTACGTCAGATAATCCTGCATGTGACAGGCTTACTTCTTGCACAAGTCATTGTCTCTATAAATTACAACAGCACTACGATGATGTTTGTCTGTCTGGATATCAGGTATGAAATACATCTCCACACTCAATGCCTGCGTTATCATCTCCCGCTCCGACCGGAACGTATGCAGGCACACCATCTTGTGGCCGGCAGCGGTCTTCCCGACGTTTACACGATCTTCCTTGCGATTGTCGGGGTCCTGGTCCTCATCTGTCTTGCCGGTCCCGGACACTCACTCGTGAAAGAGCGCCGGAAAAATACGAATATGACCTGATCCCTGTCCTCCTCCCTCTGTCCTGTGCACCATGAACGCGCCGGTGCTTCTATATCGCCACAGCCGGTTCCGCCCAAGGGTTCGGGAACCACCGGTTGCATTTCTTGCAGTGCAGCATCGGGCCGGTCTCTGTTGTTCGCCATCGTAATCCACAGTGCGGGCAGGTAAAGGCATGGTCCTTACCGTAGTCGTCAACAATCTCTGGCATACCTGTCCACTTTGCTGAGGCATATAGATAGGAGTATCGATCGGGGAACTTTTTATGATGGAGAGCCTCTCTCACCCCCCTCCAGCTCGAGTACCGGCTAACCGGGTCCGCGATAGCTCCGGATGCGCATACCTCACGAGGCGTGATAAGGACCATCCCAAAATTTAAGCCATGAAAAGGTGAGAGCACTCGTGTATGCCGGATTCCACAACCCTCCTGTTCGTCTCCAATCTCGACAGCAGGGTGCTGCAGTCACTCCATGATTATTCTTCGGGCAGGGCGGCTGCTTCCGAGGCGGATCTGTGCGCCCTCACCAGGATCATCTACAGCCCGGTCGGGATAAAGAAAGAGTGGAAACGGTTTTTAAAAGAATGCACAATCCCGCCACGGTCCCTTTCCAGGGATGAGTTCACCAAGGAGTTCGGGAACCTCGCGATCACCTTCCCGGTCGTGCTCATAAAGAAAGGCACGGAACTCTCGGTCCTCATCAGCACCGAAGAGATCAACCGGTTTGACGACCTCCATGACTTTATCCGCCTTGTCGGGGAACGGATCTCCCTCGTATAATTTTCTTACCCCGTCCCTGACCCAGAATATTTTCGTCCGGTTAATGATGAGCGACCCGCGCCGACCGGCACGGGGAACCGGACCGGATATTTTCACGTGCGCGGAGATGTGCAACGGCTCCGACAGGGGGATACCGGGAATTCCAATCACGCGGAACGGTAATTTTCCACGGTACTGTGGGAAAAGAACTCTTGTTTTTTTATAGAAGATTATCCATACTGTCCATCATAGATACTAACTGTGGGAATGATATGATTACCGATTACCTGCATCAACATGGAAAACATCACTCATCTTCGAAGAAACCGGTGGCCGGCACGCGGCTGAAACGGACAACCGTGGACAGGGCCTGGCCCCTGCTCCTGCTCGTTCTCATGATCGTCGCCCTGGTACCGGTGGTCGGCGCCAGTGTGCCGGAAGCCTCGTTTACCGCGAACCGCACGAGCGGGGAGCAGCCCCTCTCCGTGCAGTTTGTCGATACATCGAGCCATAACCCCACCTCGTGGTTCTGGTCGTTTGGTGACGGTGCGTCATCGTTAGAGTCGGATCCGGCACATACCTACACGATTGACGGGGACTATACGGTCACCCTGACCGTCACCAATGCGGATGGCAGCGACACCCTGACCGAAAATGATTATATCACGGTCACAGAGACCCAGGACTCCCCGGTTGCGGCATTCACGTCCTCGCTCACGTCCGGGGTATCGCCGCTGACCGTGAATTTCATCGACTCCTCGTCAAACAGCCCGACCTCGTGGATCTGGTCATTTGGTGACGGCGGGACCGCAACGGAGAAGAACCCGTCGCATACGTATACGACAAAAGGCACCTTCACGGTCACGATGACCGCCACGAACGCCGGTGGCAGCTCAACGGAGACGAAAGTAGGCTATATCAGCGTAACCACAGAAACGGCTGCACCGGATGCATCGTTTACCGCCACGACAAAAGAGGGACCGATCCCGCTCACCGTGAAGTTTATCGATACCTCGGCAAACGGCCCGACCTCGTGGGTCTGGTCATTCGGCGACGGCGACTACGACAGTGCACAGAACCCTACCCATACCTATACCCGGAACGGGACCTATACCGTTACCCTGACTGCCACGAACTCCAAAGGCAGTTCCACCGCTTCAAAACATGGATATATCGAAGCGGAAGATGCCCTGCCAATCGCCTCCTTTGAAGCGGATAACACCTCGGGACTCGCCCCGTTTGTTGTGCATTTCACCGACACCTCCCAGAACGCCCCTACCTCGTGGAGCTGGTACTTTGGCGATGAGGAAAGTTCAACGGTCCAGAACCCGGTCCACATTTTTGACAGCAGGGGGTCCTATACGATCGTCCTGACCGTAAAGAACAGCAAGGGGTCCAACTCGACGAGCCGGTCAAAGTACATCAACGTCACCGGGCGGGTCGCCCCGGAGGCATCCTTCTCCGTTGACACGTCCAGCGGACCGGGCCCGCTGACCGTGCATTTTACCGATACCTCGATCAACAACCCGACCTCATGGCAGTGGTCGTTCGGTGACGGGTTCTCGACCGCAGAGCAGAACCCGGTCCATACGTATGCCAGTACCGGCACGTTTACCGTGGTCCTGACGGTCACCAATACCGAGGGAAGCGATACCGAGACTTCAACAAGTCTCATCACGGTCACGGGGACAACGCCAGAGTCCGCCGCACCCGCCACGCCTGAGGAAACCCAGGCCCCGGCCTCCGCAGAAACTCCCGCAGAGAGCACCCCCGGAACCAGCTCCCCGCTTACCTCCGGATGGCTGGTCCCGGCCCTGATCGTTATCATCATTGTCGTGGTTGCAGCGATTGTTATCCTCAGGAGAAGGCCCCCGGGAGGCCATTCCGGATCGCGGGGCAGGGATCTCTGATCCGGCGCTCCCTTTTTTCGCATACCCTTTTTGAGATAATCTTCTCCTCCCGGTTCCCCAGACATTAAGACCCGGGACAACGAATAATCAGCAACACTTCCCAACCCGCAGAACAGCATCATGAACCAGGTCTATCTTTTCGGTCATCGCCAGCCTGATACGGACAGTATCGCGAGCGTCATCGGGTACGCGGAGTACCTGAATACCGCGGAGCCCGGGAAATATATCCCGGCCCGGTGCGGCGAGCTGAACCCCGAATCCCGTTACATGCTCGAACGGTTCGGTATCAACGCGCCGGTCCTTGTTGATTCGGTTGAGCCCCGGCTTTCCGACATCGCATACAAACCGGTCTTCTCGCTCCCGCAGGACGTCCCGACCGTTGACGTTGCCACGCTGATGGCAAAGGAAGGGATACGGAACGTGGTCATCACCGATGCAGCGGACCGGCCGGTCGGCATGGTGGGCGAGCACGCGCTTGCGAATGCCTATATCCAGAAAATCCATCTCTCCGAGCTGACGGTCACGCCCATACCTGTCGGGACGCTTGCACGGATCCTGAACGCGGCGATCATCGTTGCCGCACACGAGACGCTTGAAGGCCGGGTCTATATCTCCATCGATGCCCTGCATGTCACGCTCGCGAAGATGACGAAGAACGATATCGCGGTGGTCGGCGACGATGAACCCGTCCAGCTGGCTTTCATCTCCGCAGGGATCGCCTGCCTGATCATTGCCGAAGGCGCTCCCGCTGGCGAACGGGTCTCCGTGGAGGCAGGGAAACGCGGCGTCACGCTCCTTTCTACCGACCTCGACGCGTTCGGTGTCGGCAAGATGATCAACCTTTCCCTCCCGGCCCGGGAAGTGATGGAGACCGAGATGCCGGTCCTCACGCTCGATGACACCCTGGCCCGGGCCCGGAAGGTGGTCTCGTCTTCAAAATTCCGGGCTGCCTGTGTTGTGACGCGGGAAGGCACCATTGCCGGGGTACTGACCCGGACAACGCTCCTTGACGATGTGAGGAAACCCGTCATCCTCCTCGACCACAATGAGTCCTCGCAGGCAGTGAGCGGGATCGAAGAGGCAGAGGTCATCGAGATCATCGACCACCACCGGCTCGGGACGATCACCACGTTAAAACCGATCCGGTTCCTGAACGACCCGGTGGGGTCGACGTCGACCATTATTGCCCTGAAGTTCCTCGAGTCCGGGCAGACTCCCTCAGGAGCCGTTGCCGGCGCCCTCCTCTGCGGCATCCTCTCCGATACCCTTGCGTTACGGATGTCAACGACCACCGGGAGCGATACCCGGGCCGTTGGGTTCCTCGCGAAGGTGGCCGGAGAGAACGCCGATGAGCTGGGAAATGACCTGCTGGAGCAGGGCATGGACCTCACGGGCGCAACGCTTGAAACGATCCTTGCCCGGGACACAAAAGAGTTCGACCTGTCCGGCAGGAACGTGCTCATCTCGCAGGTCATGGTCCCGTCGTTTGCGTGGAACACTGACCGGGCGGGAGAGATACAGGCAGAGCTCGCAACGATGAAGACAAAGACCGGTGCGGACCTGGTCCTTGTCCTGTTCACCAGCGTGCTGGACAATGCCAGCGATTGTTACGGCGAAGCGGACCCGGACCTGCTCCTCGCAGTCTTCGAAAAGTCCCTGCCGGTCCACCTTGACGGTGTCATGTCCCGGAAGAAAGATTTCCTCCCCTGGCTCGGGGCACGCCTCCACACGTTGTCCGGGTCCGGATGAGTTTTAGAGGGAATTGCAGTTTCATACATCTCTTTATCGTCTCACCCGCCAAGTAAGCATCACCCTATGCAAAATACTGTAAAAAATATAAAGATCATCCGTGACTAGTTGAGCAGGATCGGTATCGGGGAAAAGAACCTTGACGATGCGGCCATTCTCGCATCGTACGGTATCAACCAGAAAGGCAACCTTTGTTCGGTTTCCAAAGTCCATTAATTTTAATTTTTAACGGTTGGCTGATCAGGCTGGCATGCGATCACCACCTACTCTCATGTATCTCCGGGTGGGTCATGGACGGTTTTTTTAACCTTGCGGAGAAATCATGGTACCGCAAATGGTTCCCGTAAGGTGAAATGATGAAGACAATAGCACTGTTCGTTATCACGGTTTGCATCCTGGTCATTGCCGGCTGCACGGCACCGGCATCCGGTCCTGCCACCACCACAACCCCTACAGGCACTCCCACCGGGAATGTGCTCCCCATGAATACGCACACAACGCTGGGGTCCGGCAACAAGACGGTTGAGGTATACGTCCACAGCTTTGAGCTGGGCGAGGAGCGGAACGGTACGCGGGATGTCACGGTCTATGTGGCTGCCCGCAATACCGGCACCGAGCCCGTCATGATGGTCTGGTTCAGCAAACTGACCGACAATACCGGGACCTCGCATGGTGGCATCGGCCTGTCCCACGATGGAACCGGGGCCCGCAGCGGGTGGATCCTGCCGAACATGACCGAAGCGGCACGGGATTATGTCACCATCACGTCGAACCAGGACTTGCTCCAGCTCTCGAACGGAGCCGTGCTGGACGTGTACTTCATGGACAAGCCAACGGAAGACACGGTTGTGTCCAATATCCCGGACTACCATGTTACCTGGATGATTGATCCGGGTGCCATTTTCTGATTATTTCACCATCCAGATAACCACCAGAAAACGTGCGGGGATTTTCCCGCCCGATTCTTTTCCCATCGCAATTTATTTCGTCACCGACCCACGATGCACACGTGATGCGCTGGTGTCATTATTGCCAAAAGATCCTAAAGGAAGTCCCGTTCACGTGCCAGCGGTGCGGACACATCTTCTGCTTTGACCATTTCGTTCCGGAGAACCACCGCTGCTCACGGCTCCACCAGTATGACCATCAGCCCCATCTTAAAATCTGCCGGAACTGCAGGCGTGACCTGAAAGTGGGAGCGGTCCCCTGTCACCGGTGCGGCAGGCTCCTCTGCGATCACTGCCGGTTGCCGGAGAACCACGTGTGCCGGGATAAAACCGGGTAGTCATCCAGCCTATCTCAATTCAAAATTATTGTATATTATATGGATTATATACAGGAACATGTACGAGAACCTGATCTTTCCTCTCGTTGTTCTCATCTTCCTTGTTTTTGTCCTTATCATCCCGGTGCTCCTGTACAGGGGCCTGAAGAAGCTTGCAGATCCTGTGCCTCCCTGGATTCCTGTCGGTCTCGCGATCGTGACCTTGTTTTTACTTGCGGTTCTCCAGCGGGCTGACAAGGTACTTGACCTTGGTGCGCTGACCGGGACAACCGTCATGTTCGCTCTCATGTTCCTGCTCGTGTCGCTTGCCGTTGTCACCCCGTATTTTTATTTTGAGAAGAAGACCGGCACCGACGCGCCCTGGCTCATATTCTCCCTGTTATCCTTCGTCGGGTGTTGCCTGTTCTTTTATACGACCATGGCCGAGTTATTGCATGGAATGCCGCTCCCCCTGTTCAACTCCCGGATGCCGGGGTCGGGGTGGTTTCTCGACACGATCATCTCTGCCCTTTCGCTGAATGAATTCGTGTATGCTTTCGAGTCCCCGGTCTATCTCATCGGTCTCGCAATTTGTTTGTACCTTGATGTGCTTGTCATCGCCGCGATGTACTATGCAGTCCTGAATATGGCGACCGCCATGAGCCAACAGAAAAACAGGTAAATCGGGGAGATGCTCAAGCCTGTGGCATAACTGCTGTTCCGACAGCCCGAAAAGATCAATCCTGCCGGATTTTTATAAGATCATGCCTCACCGGGAATACGCCGGACAATACGGTAACAGGTGAAAAAAGATGGATATTGGAAACATGATTGGCGACTCCTTTGCCTATGCAAAGGATTCAGTAACAGGCAAATGGATGCAGTGGCTGCTGCTCATCATCGCAACCGTCCTCCTTACCCTGCCGCTTCTCGGCTACTCGCTCAAGATGCTCCGCGGCGAGAAGCCGGCACCGGAAGTAAATGACTGGGGCACCCTCTTCGTTGACGGTATCAAGTACTTTATCGTTACGCTCATCTGGTGTATCCCGGCGATTATCGTCCTCGTTTTCACGATTGGCATAGGAGCTGTAGCACTGGTAAGTCAACCTGAAGCAGCGATCGGCGCCATCGGCGGCATGCTCGTCGGGCTCCTCATCGTTGCGATCGTTGCGATCATCACGGGGCTTCTCGGCACCATCGGCATCATCCGGTTCGCACGGACCGGCAGCATGGGAGAGGCGTTCAACTTCAGCGCGATCCTCGAGACCATCGGCAAGATCGGCTGGGTCAGTTACATTATCGCCGTGATCGTCATAATGATCATCCAGGTCATTTTCTTCGCCGTTATCGGTATCCTGTCAGTGGTCCCCTACCTGGACATCGTCCTGGAACTCCTCCTCCTTGCTCCGCTGACCATCTTCGAGTCCCGGTACCTCTGCCTGGTCTACGATGCGGCCGGTACGGCATAATACCAAAACCCTGTCAGATTTTTTTTTTACACCGTCATGGAGGACCTGAGGAAATTCTCCAGCCCGTTTTATATCATGGCCCATTACAGCCCCGCTCTTATCCGGTCCTGAGCAGGTACATGATCCCGAGATTTGCAATCCCAAGGCCGCAGATCAGGAAAAATTTGAGCCAGGTCCAGTCCTCAAAGAACGGGGCCGTGAAGACAATGACCAGCAGGACCGCGAGGAGAAGAGTGAAACCTGCCACGTACTTCCCGGACCGGGATGGTTTTTTCTGACGGGTTTTTATCACACAGGACGGTTCTGTTCCGGAAGATAATGAGCATTTTGACGGGATTGCAGGACATCGCCGGCCGGCAGGAGAACCTGCCTGACCGTCCCACTTTCACACCCCGCCTGCCAGCAGTTCATCCTCACGGACTGCCAACGGAGATGCGGTGATGACATGCGAAGAACGGAACTGGACCCGCTGATCTTCCGGTGGAAGAAGACCACCCGTGCGCTGAAACTCCATGAACAGCCGTACGGGAAGTACATCACGGACATCCTTGAACGGCGGACCGATGCGGAACTGGCACGTTTCTCCGACCCGGTCGAGGCGGCGGCATTTTTCTGCCTGCTCGACCTCGTGAGGAGGAGCTGGCCGCCGGGAGCGTTCCCTGTCGGCAATCCGGCGGGCATACCGGGACAATCCACGCTCGTACCCGGGTATTCCGGTCCGTGACAGTAATAAGAGCGTTAAAAAAAAAGTGCTGGGTTAGTGCCCGGGCTTCTTGTACACTTTTTCCGGGTCAAAGACTTTCGTGCCGATCACGGTACCGTCAAGCGTACGGTAGAAACAGGTCCGGTATCCTGTGTGGCAGGCAGCGCCGGTCTGCTCTACTTCGTAGACAAGGCAGTCCTCGTCGCAGTCTGCAAGGACCCTCACCACTTTCTGGAAGTGGCCGCTCTCCTCGCCCTTCTTCCAGAGCTTCTTCCTGCTCCTGCTGTAGTAGTGGGCAAAGCCGGTCTCCTGCGTGAGGCGGACCGCCTCGTCATTCGCATACGCCATCATCAGCACGTCCCGGCTTGTCGCGTCCTGCACGATGACCGGGATCAGCCCGTCGACAAATTTCAGGTTAAGCATATCAGTATCCTCCGGCAAGCAGTTTCATGACCGCGAACAGGAAATCCCCGAAGATAATGGCGGTGATGAACCCGGCCGTGATGGGGATGATGAACGGGACGGCATAGGATATCCAGACCGTGCCGGCTTTCTTATACATTGAGAGTTCATGTGTAAATTCTTCCGGGTGCTCCCGGAGGTCTTTTGTGTAGACCCGGCCTTCTGCCGCATACATCCGCCGGATCGAATCGAAGAACCCGATGAACCTGCGGCTGACGGCACCGTCCTTTTCCTCGAAGTCCTCCATAACAAAACCCCATTCCTTTTGGATCTCGTCACCTTTGACGGGGAACCCGAAGAAGAGGTACATGAGCGGTGCCCGGTTGCCCCGGAGGATATTGATGAGAAAGATCCCCACGGGTGCAACAAGGTTGAGCAGGAGGGCGTTGATCAACACCGAGAATGCGAGGAACCCGAGCGGGGAGACACCGAGAAGGGGGGTGAACGGGAAGACCGGGACACAGAACGCGATAAAGATGAGCGCCCATGCATCTGCCCCTCCGAAGAGGTGCATCCTGCCGAAGGTGTAGAAGACGCCGCAGAAGACAGACAGGAGGAGGACGACAAGGGCCGGTGTGCCCCACCCGCCGGCGCTCATGAGCAGCATGGTCGATGCGCTCACAAAGATCAGGATGATCAGGACAAAATACCACCGGCCCAGCATGTCACTGACATTCGGTTCGCGGGCAGCCTGCTTCTGTTTCCCCTTCTTCTTTTGTTCCGGTGCCGGCCAGCCCCGGTATTCCATCCACGTGATGTAGCCGAAGATCCCGGCGAACATCGCGTACCAGGGAACGAGCTGGACGGAGTATGCCGGGGCAAGGACGAACCATGACAGTGCGGGCAGGACGAGGACGGGAACAAAGTACCAGAAGATCCGGGACTCTGCGTAATACCCGGTGAGACCGAGCGAGTCCGTCCGTCCCCGGTTGTCAAGGTAGTCTGCATACAGGAAACTTGCGACAAGGGCAAGGTAGCCGGTGACAAGGCTTACGTTTGCCGTCATCTGCCAGAGGAGTACGGACGTACAGGTGACCCCCACGGCGAGCATGGGGAGCCAGTGGATGAACGGCACACGACGGTCCCGTATATCCAGGTATGATGTATAGATCAGGGTGACGAGGACCGCGACCGCCGAGATCACCATCGGGTAGAAGAGTTCCATAATCCGGTATACCATCTTTTTCTTGGTGCACTTATGCATGACGATAAAAACAGCCGTTCCCGGCAAGTCCGTACCTATTTATTGCCCGATGCCGCATATTCCCTTGAGAAGACCACGGTTAATCTCAATCCCCGGATCGACCGGGTCGAGGATCGTTCATGAAAATCCAGGACATTATTGAGGCCATGCTCAGGGACGCCAAGGAGCTTGGTACCTTCACGCTCCCGGCGCTCCTCAGTACTGCCACTGATGGTGGAAAGAGCGGCCTTGCCATTGTCCGGGAGCCAGACTCCCTCTCCTGTCTTGCCATCGTGAAGGGAGAACCCGAAGGCGCGATCTTTACCGATGAACACGGGGAACGGTTCGGGGACACGGCGGTCATGCTCATCGCGGGCAAGGAACTCTTCGGGTTCTGGGAGGTACCGCAGGACATGGTCGAAGCGCTGGTGATGGGGTGCCGGATCTTCGAGAAGAACCGGTTGAAACAGGGCCTGGCACGGGACGTACCTGAGTTCGGCAGGAAGAGCGATGGCGTCGGCCACCTCACCGTCACCGTCATGCGGGGTCCGGCGCTGGAGAAAGGCATCCGTGTCTCCCTCCGGAAAGACGGCAAGATCGTGGGCAGCGATTTCACCGCGGAGGATGGCAGTTCCGGGTTCCGCATGATGCACGGGGATTATGACTGCATTGTGCAGGACCGGAGCCAGCAGATCAGGACATTTGCGGTGCACTTCACGGAACCCGACCAGAAGATCCTTCTTAAACTTTAATATTTGGTAATTTTTTTACGAAAATTGCGCCAAATCCGGGCTTTTTTCACGCCATAAATCGGCCGAAATCCTTTAATTGCATAGAAACAGAACTTTGCACTATGAAGATCGGGCGTGAAGATTTCGAAGCGCTTATCAAGGGCGAAAAGACCATCGCCCCCTATATCGAGCTCGACTGCCTTGCCGGCTCGTACTCGGTTTTTGGAGTCAGGACAGCAGGAAACCCGAACTATCTTATCCGGGCCATTTACGAGATGTACGAGGCAAATCTCAACAAAAAACTTGCCATAAAGGCGGTCCGCAAACTCTTCCGTTCCGTAGGCCAGGGATCGGTGGGCTTAAACAACCTGTTGAAGAAACTCGGCATGGACTTAACGCCGTCGGAGTTCCTGGTGCTCGTGTTCCGGCTCCAGCACCAGCAGGGGTGGGGTGCCCCGTTCGAGCTTGTCGAGGCAGGGGAGAAACGAATCGTGCTCCGGACAAAACACACCTTCGAGTCCGAGGTGCTCAAGGACTGGAACATGCCGGTCTGCGGTATCCACCAGGGATGGATTGAAGGCGTGCTCAAGGCGGTCACCGGCAAGACCTGGTTCTGCCTTGAGAAGACCTGCCATGCAAAAGGCGACGAGTACTGCGAGTTTGTCTGTGACCAGGTCGAGCCGAGCTGGAAGTTCAAGGCGGAAGCCGTGGTGAAGGGAGAGTCCGCCATTACCGAGTTCATCGAGCACAAGCCGCTCGAGGGTAAAATCCAGCTGATTGATGAGCCGGTCGTCATGATGCCCCGGTTCATCTTCACGTCCATGACCACCTCCCTGAAAAAGACAATGGGGGAGGCCCCGGCAAGTGGTGTCAACTACCGTGCCTACATGGACATGGGTAAGGAGAATGTGGAGCACTACAAGAAGATGGGAATTACGAACCCCAGGACCCTCTCCGACATGGCCTTTACCTTCTACTCCCAGATGGGCTGGTTCAATGTGATTAAAGAGGAATGGGACGAAGGGACCAAGACCAAGATGATCACCCTCTCCCACACGGTGGAGTCGGAGTCCTTTGGAAGCACGGGGAAGAATGTCTGCTTCTGCACGGCCGGTCTCCTCGCAGGTATCATCGAGGGGTCCTTTGGGATCCGGGTGCAGGCTAAAGAGATCAAGTGCAAGTCAAAAGGCGACGAGCACTGCGTCTTCACGATCACCAACAAACCGTCGTAATAACCGGCAAATCTCCCCATCTGAATCAATTTTTATAAATAACATCTCGACTAATCTTGAATGAATTATATACCGTGTTTTCCATGGCCGCATCACACCGTATTATGATCGTGGAGGATGATGAGATCATCTGCAACCTCATCACGACCCTGCTGGAACGGAAGGGATACGTTATTGCCGGGCAGACCGGCTCCGGTGAGGAGGCCATCATGATGGCGGCGGATCTGGAACCTGATCTCGTGCTGATGGATATCGGCCTTTACGGGAAGATGGATGGTGTCGCATCGGCCCGGTTTATCTTCCAGCTCTTCCACATCCCCATTGTCTTTTTAACAGCCCACTGCGACGACTCCCTGATCGAACGGGCAAAAACCGCCCAGCCCCTCGGGTATATCCTCAAGCCGTTCACGGATAAGGACCTCACCTCGAATGTGGAGCTTGCCATCTACAATCACGGCGTCCGCAAAAAATTCCTCGACATCTGCCCGATCGGCGAACCTAAGAAGATCCTGGCGCTCCGCGACCTTGTCATGGCACTCGACTTCGATGGCCATATTGTGTTTTTCAACCCGTATGCAACAAAGATGCTGGAACTCACCGAAGATGAGATCCTGATGCACCACTGGCACGACGTGATGAAGCTCATCAACACCCAGACCCGGAAGGAGATCCCGGACCCTGTTCCGGAGATTGTCCGGGACAAGCTGGTCATCAAGCATGAATTCAATACCTCCCTGATCACAAAGTCCGGCGAGATCAAATCCGTGAGTGTCGCGGTGCGTCCCATCAAGGACGACAAGCTCGAACTGGTCGGTGTTTTCATGTTCATCCATGAAAACGCCCCCGGCCAGATCAAGATAACGCCATTAAAGAAGTGAATGTACACGCGGTGAACCGCAACCGTGTCACCTGCACTAAAAACATCGGGACCGCGTCCCGGCAGGATCACTTCCCGGTCTTCTTCTTGAAAAGCACCCGTGAGAACCGGTCGATGAACCCTTCCCTGACTGCCTGTGCCTTCTCCTCTGTGTAAGCAACGCCGGCCAGGTCGGATGCGATCCGTTTTATTGCCTTTGATGCCGGGGATGCCGGGAACTTGATCACGATCGGGGTCTTGGCGGATGAGGCACGCCGGATATTTGCATCTTCCGGGATGATGCCGATCACGGTAACCCCGAGGACCTTCTCCATCTTCTTCGTGATGACATCGGTCTTCTCCTGGTCGACACGGTTGATGATGCAGCCAAGGACATGCCCGCCAACGACTTCGGTGAGGATCTTGGTCTTGAGGGCATCGACAATGGAGGAGAGTTCCGGGTTGACCACCAGGATCACTTCATCAGCAACCGCAAGAGGCACGACGCCGTCCTTGCTGATACCGGCCGGGGCATCGATCAAGAGGAACTCGCAGTGCTTGACCAGTTCGCCCATGACATCCCGGATCTTTTCGGGGTCTGCCTGCTGGAACCCCTGGAGGGAGATGCCGCTCGGGATCACCTTAAGGCCGCCCGGACCGTTGTAGATCGCATCGTTGATCGTTGCGGTCCCTGCCAGGACTTCATGCAGGGTGACGGGTACATCCTGGAGACCAAGGAGGAGTCCGACATTGGCCATGCCAATGTCGGCATCCATGAGGTATGTCTCTTTCCCGAGCTGGGCCAGCATCGTCCCCAGGTTGACGGAAACCGTTGTTTTTCCTGTACCGCCTTTACCGGAAGCAATTGTGTAAACCTTGACCATAAGAGGACCTGTTGTCGGGAGTATTGTCGGTAACCGGCGTTACGGATTACCGGGTTCTTCGTATATTCGTGTTATATCCACCAGTTTAAAATATCTTGGGTGTCCTGCTCGATCATACGGCGGACATCTGCGGGTATCCGGAGGTTGGTGCGGATGATCCCGATGAGGTCCGATCCTTTGTGGGTGAACCCGAACAGGGTGACCCCGGGTGTAACAGCATCAGGATCGGTCCCGTACTGCCCGCCATAGTGTGCGGCATCCTCTTGTGCGGATTCCCCTCCACTCGATGCAAAGACAAGCCCGTCGGATGTGGCGATGGTGAACTGGTCAAGCGAATACTTATCAACGAGTGCACGGAGACTTCCGGAGATATCCGTCATCTCCTCTACCACAGTGGTGGTTTTCGGCTGGGGCAGAACAGCTGGTTTCCGGGCCGGATGTGGCACAGCCTTTTTGATAATCGGGGAAATGGGTTTTGCATCGGGCTTGTAGCCGAGGTTCTGCCGGGGGTGTGCCGGGGTATTTTCAGTCCCCGGACCGCTCTTCTTTCGCCGGGTCCGGGTAAGGAGGAATGCTGCGGCAGCTGCAACAGCAAGTGCCACTACAACTCCAATAACCAGCAGGGGACCGGGGACAGGAAATATATCGGGAATAATTTATCCTCTCCTGAAAGGGGGGGTCAGCGTTCCATGAGGTGCTCAAGGTTGAGCTGTTTGACAAGCATCATGCAATCGCTGCGGATACGGGCGGTCACGTGATCGAGGTCCATGGAGTCCAGTGCATCGAGATCGCTCTCGATCGTCTCTTCCTCTGGTACGGGGGGCGTCTGCACCGGTACGCGGGGAGCTGCTGGTGATGTGAGTGCCTTGTGTCGGATCGCGGGGACCGGCAACTCAGCCGTTATCACCAGGCGTTTTGGGGCAGGACTGACCGGTGCAACGGGGGGAGCGGCCGGGTGTGCAGACGGGACTTTTCCTCCTTTCACGATTTTACATGCAGGATTGAACTCAAGGGAGAGCTTGATCTGGGTCTCGTCCAGTGTTGAGAGTATAACATCGAAAGATTCCCCCGCGGATTTCTGCATCTCATCCCAGCCGGCATCCCCGGGTTTCCCCCGGAACTTGGCGAGGATACACGCCCCTTCCCGGAAGACAAATGTTCCCGTTGCAGGCCCGGCAAAGATACTACAGGTACCGGTAAACCGGGTCTGTTCGAGTTCGGAAAGCAACCTTCCGATTGTCGCCTTCTTTCGGATTTCCCGGAATGTCCCCCGCGGGAGTTGCATGATGTGTAGTGTTACGATATCCTGCTATTTAGTTTCTTTTTGTTCTACTTACCGGCGAGGGGAAAGAAAAACCGGTCATGAATCCGGCACGTTCCGGCTGCGATTTGCAGAAACGGTGTGCAGAATGCCCGATAGACCGGAACTGGTGCAGTATTACGCGTATTTTATCGCCCCCGCCACGCAATTTGACGAAATTCAAAGCCCAATCTTTTAATAGGAAAAAAGCAAGAAAGATCCATTTATATTCAGGTGCAGATATGCTGAAGCCATTGCTCGAAGAATTTCTCAAGGTGGAAGGGGTATCAGCTGCGGTGGTCGTGGGACGGGATGGATTTGTCATCGAGAGTGCGGTCTCGGGAAAAGTGGATATCGAGGCTCTTGGGGCTATGGCCTCAACCGGCCTTGGTACTTCCGAAGCAATGGGCACTACCCTTGGTAAAGGAGAACTCTCCCAGATGCTCGTAGAACTGGAAAAAGGCCCGATCCTCCTCTCCCCGCTATCCGCTGACGAACTGATCGCGATTGTGGCAGACACCACGGCAAACGTTGGAAGGATCCGATATGAACTGAAGAAGAATAAAGAGCGGATCGTCGCGGCACTCTGATCACCTTCATCCTTTTATGAAATTCCCCAAAGGAACCGATGGAGGCACCATTTCCAACCCCCAGGATGAGGGAGTTGCCCGGGAACTGATGTCCTTTGTCGGCGCAATCGAGATCGAGACCGGGTCCGGGCATGGTTTCATGCTGGCCGATCAGGGGACGCTGATCGCCGCCTATTTCCGCTCTGACAAGGGGGAGTTCAGGGCAAAGGAAGCCCTCTCGCAGATGGCGGCTGAAACGGAAAGGGATGACGAGCAGTGCTTCAGCCTGCGGATCTACTCTCCTGCGGAATTTTCCCAGGCGGTCCGGATCTCGGAGGCGGAAAGCCTGCTCCTTGCCGGGGGAGAACCGGCTCCGGAGCGCGGCGAGGATGTACCGGACATATCCCCCACACCCCCTCCAGATGCACCGGAAAAGACCGACCCTGCACTGTCGGCGTCCCCACGGCTGCTCGATGAAGCCCGTCTCCGGAAGATCATGAACCAGCCCGGCGTGATTGCCGTATCGGCATTCTTCGAAGGCTTCCCGGTCCAGTCCCTTGGGGACGAGGACTTCGAGCACGTGGCTGCCTCGGCAGAGGACTTCATGAGGGCGGGATCGAAGATTGCCCATGAGATGAAGATCGGGGACCTTGACCAGATGATCCTTGAGACGGCGGAGAACAAGTTCATCATCGCACCCTGCGGCGATCTCTATCTCTGCATATTTACTACGGCAGACGCCCAGCTCGGCCTCATCCGGGTGGTACTCAGGAGCATCCAGAAAGAAATCAACAGTTAGCGGAGGAGAGACGATTCACTTATTTGACATGACCGGTTGCGTGTGGCGGACGGGTGATCTGGATACCCGCAGGCTTTCCTGTCAGGAGAGTAAATATACTCAGAGGCAGAGTATTTTTTATCCGGCCAGATCAGGAAAACCCGGTATGCCTGCAGGGCGCCCAATACTTCAGCACGGGGAGATCCAGAATGGGTAACGAAGAGGAAGATTCGTTTGACGATGTAAGCTCGCTCATGGAGAAGATCGGCGGGAAAAAGAAGGAGGCTGCTTCTGATGGCCAGAAAAATGGTCCGGATTCGCCGGTCGCACCTGCACATCCGGAGCAACCGGCCAAACCCACTTCCGGTGGAGGGGATTTCTCCCAGCTCATGAAAAAACTGGGTATGGCAAACCGCAAGAATACTGTATCCCCATCCGCCCCGGACACCCCGACCATTTCCCTGACACCGGCCGAACCGGAACCTGCACCCGCATATGTGCCAGAACCTGGGCCTGTCAGCCCTCCAATATCGAGTCTTGATGACCTGCTCGAGGATGAAACCCCTCCGTCCCCGGTCACTGCCCCCGTAGAGGCAGGACCCGAGCCGGTCATGGAGATCATTGAAGAAGACACCCGGCCCTCTATCCGGAAAGGTCTCCCGGCAAAAAAAGCAAAAATCCTCCCCAAACAAAAATCCCCCTCTGAACCGGAGACGGACGAGGATGAGAAGATCATCACTGTCGACCAGATCTCCGACATTTCCGGCCTGATCCTCCCCAAGGGGGCAACATTCCAGGTTGACGAACTCAACCTGCACGGCCGTGTCAGTGCATTCGAAGGCACGGGTATCGGTGCCCTTCCTGATGAGTTTGCCGAGATCTGGAAGAAGGAATTCTCAAAAGCCGGCTTCAAGGACCTCGACCTCGGGGATGCGGTGATCGCAGAGAAGGAAAATGCCCTGCCTGCTGCAAAAAAATTTAGTATCTCCGGCCTGTTTGCGGCGATCCGTACCGAAGAAGAGGAGTACGATGCAAAGAAACACGGGCCGCTTGTCGACCTTTCTTTCAGCCCGAAGTCGGGAATCGAGGAGATGGAGATGTACCCGGTCAACGAACCGTATGCCTACATTCGGATCATCTACGACCACTCCACCCACGAATACACCTACCAGGTGCTTGAACCGGTACTCACGGAACCGGAAAAGGATCTCTTAAAAGAGCTCAAGGAGCGCCTGTTCGACACACTCGATATCAATACAAAAGACCTCACCCGTGATGAAGCACGGCTTAAACTCCGGGCTGCGACAAACGATATCATGCAGGATTTCGGTATCCGGCTCAGCCCGTCCGTGAAAGAGAAGATCCACTATAACATGCACAAGGATTTCCTTGGCGACGGCCTGATCGATCCCATCATGCACGACAAGTATATCGAGGATATCTCGTGCGATGGTGTTCATACCCCGATCTTTGCATTCCACTCCAGTTACGAATCGATGAAGACCTCTCTCGCGTACCATAAGGCGGAGGATCTCGACTCATTTGTCACCAAGCTTGCCCAACGGGCAGGGAAGTACATCTCGATCGCGGAACCCATCCTCGATGCGTCCATGCAGGACGGCTCACGTATCCAGATGACGCTCGGGACAGAAGTCACGGCGCACGGCTCCACGTTCACCATCCGTAAGTTCAAGGACGAGCCGATCACGCCCACGGACCTGATCGAATGGCATACGTTTGCCCCGCTCTCGATCGCCTATATCTGGCTTGCCGTGGAGAACGGCAAGTCCGCGATCTTTGCCGGGGGAACTGCATCCGGTAAGACCACGGCGCTGAACGCGATCTCGCTGTTTATCCCGCCGATGGCAAAGATCGTCTCCCTTGAAGATACCCGTGAAGTGAAACTCCCCCACCCGAACTGGATCCCGAGCGTCACCCGTGATTCATTCGATACCTCCGGGAGGGGCGAGATCAACATGTACGAACTCCTGCGGGCTGCGATGCGTCAGCGTCCCGAATACATCATCGTTGGTGAGGTCCGTGGCAAGGAATGCCAGACCCTCTTCCAGGCGATGAGCACGGGCCATGTCACGTATTCGACAACACATGCCGATTCGGTGGCGAGTGTCGTGCACCGTATCGAGAACCCGCCCATGGACGTGCCCCGGAACATGCTCTCGGCACTCGATTTCATCTGTATCCAGGTGCAGGCACGGGTCGGGGGCAAGCGCATCCGGCGTAACAAGCAGATCGTTGAGATCCTGGATATCGACCCGAGGACCAATGAACTGATCACGAACGAGGTGTTCAAGTGGCGGTCTGCAACCGATGAACATTCCTATTCCGGCAAGTCCTATGTCCTCGAAGAGATCATGGAGGCCAAGGGCTGGAACGAGAACCGGATGCGGGAGGAGCTGAAACGGCGGCAGGAAGTGCTCGAGTGGATGCGCATCAAGAAGATCCGCCACTACAAGGATGTGGCCAAGATCCTGATCTCCTACTACCGCGACCCCGAGGTAGTCATCGAGCGGGTGAGGAAGGACCTCTATGAATAGTTTCGAGCGGTTCAGCTTCAACCTTCTCGGCAACAAGATGAAGGGAAAACGGGACGAGTACGCCCAGCTCAGGAACGACCTGATATCGGCCCGGTTCAAGACCCCCTTTGAAGTCTACCTCTCGACAGCAGTGGTCAGTTCAATCGTCGTCGGGTTCGGGATGGCAGTGGTGATCGGGCTCATCACCTGGGTCCTGAAACTCCCGACGCTGATCCAGTACCGGGGAGCGGTCCCCGGGTTCCTCGTGGCCCTGTCTGCCCACAGCCTTGTTATCGGCACGGTCGTCATCACGATCTTCTCCCTGCTGGTGTTCGGCGGCCTTACGTATGTGGCGTTCCTCCTCTACCCGAGCATCGAGGCAAGTAACCGGTGCCGCAACATCGATGCCAGCCTGCCATATGCAATTAACTATGTCACCTCGATGTCCACGGCCGGTATCACGCCGGCGGAGGTATTCCGCCTCCTTGGCGACAGCCCGATTTATGGAGAGAGTTCTGTTGAGGCGCGGTATATTGCCCGTGAGATCGACATATTCGGCAGGGACCTTATCGATGCCCTGCGGCTCGTGTCTTCAAGCACCCCGAGCAAACGGATGAAAGAATTTCTGCAGGGCGCGATGGCGAGCATTTCGAGCGGCGGCAACCTGACCGAATATTTCCGCACCAAGGCCGACCAGTACGCGCTTGAGAACCGGCAGACGCAGAAACAGTTCCTTGAGATGCTGGCGCTGATCTCCGAGTCATATGTCACCGCCATGGTCGCCGGGACACTGTTCCTGATCATCCTGCAGTCCATCATGTCGGTGCTCTCCGGGGATAACCGGCCGATGTTCCTCTATGCGATTGTGTACATCATGATACCGCTTGGAAGCATAGCGTTCGTGGTCATGATCAGCACCATGACACCGGAGTCCTGATCATGGGCCTGAACGATATTCTCAAAAAAGTGTCAGGGAAAGGTCCCGGTTCTTCCGGTCGGGACATATCCGCTCAACCGGGTAATGCCGATCTCGATGCCGTTGAAGTGGAAGAGCTGAACGAGATCACGGTAAAACTCGAGCACGAACGGCAGAGCCGCGAGGGACTGGGGAAGTTCCTGAAACATCCGGTCCAGGTTCTCACGGAACGGCCAGAGAATATCCTCATTGTGTGTATCCCGCTGGCGCTCCTGTTCTTTTTCGGGGGTTTCATCTTCATGGTCCAGAGCTATGGCATGAATGTCATCTTCAATTCAACATCGGTTGATGACTTCCTCGTCTTCGCGGTCCTGATCGCTATCGTCCCGGTCGCACTCCTTGACCTTAAGGAGCAGATGCGGGTCACGAACCTGGAAAATGCCCTGCCCAACTTCTTCCGTGACCTTGCCGGCATGAACGATTCCGGTATGACCCTCCCCACCGCCATCCACCTGGTCGCAGCTGCGGAATACGGAACGCTCACGCCACATATCCGGAAGCTGGACAACGAGATGTCATGGGGGGCCGGGTTTGTCGAGGCGCTCTACCGGTTCGGGAAAGGGCTTGGCACCACGCTTGCGGACCGGAGCGTTGACCTGATCGCAAAGGCGAGCAAGGCGGGAGGTGATGTCAGCGAGGTGCTGCGGGCCGCTGCAAAGGATACCTTTGAGGTCGTGAACCTCCAGCAGGAGCGGGCCAACAACATGCTGATCTACGTGATCATTGTGCTCGTTGCATTTGCGGTCTTCCTCTTTGTCATCGCCATCCTTGTCTCCTCGTTCCTGACCACGATGGCCACTGCGGGTGCAACCGCAACCGCTTCCGGTGCAAAAGGCTTCGGTGGAGTGATTGATATCTTCATCTACAAGCGGCTCTTCTCCCATGCAGCAATGCTTCAGGGTTTCTTCTCCGGCCTTGTCGCCGGCCAGATGGGGGAAGGACGGTTTGTTGCAGGCCTGAAATATTCAGCGCTCATGCTCCTCATCGCGTGGATCACGTTCAGGTTCTTCATCTGAGAACCCTTTTTTGCACCCGTTCTGGAATGCAATGCCTAAAAACAATACTCGTAAACACGATATCCGCTGTTTTTAAAAAAAGAATATGAATGTTCAGGAAATATTTTCCAGGTTGTACCCCTTGAGAGTCAGGAGTTCCTTGACCCTGTCCCGGTGATTTCCCTGCAGCTCGATGGAATTTCCTTTCACGGTTCCACCGCAGGCAAGCTTGCTTTTCATGAATTTTGAAAGTTCTTCAAGATCGATATCAGTCGGATCAAGTCCCTCGATAACGGTCACTTCTTTCCCGTACCGGCGTTTGTTCACTTTGACATTGATCCTCTGCTGTTCCTTTGCTACCTCCTCACAAATACAAAGTTCCTTAGGTAGTCCACACGTCGGGCAAATCCCACCAATCATTACCAGTATTTTTAAGTTTCTCTTTATTTATTACCTTGCATTGCAACGGGGAAAATTGGGGAGAATATATCAGAAAGTGGCAGATAACGGCCAAATTCCGCCGTTTTTTCCAAACATCATCAGCCCGGAATAAATGGGCACCTGTTTTTATGATCCATGCATACATTGTACGGGAAATTTATGTCGCTCTTCGTGGTGGGTTCTGCATCCCACGTGGGAAAAAGTGTCACGGTCGCCGCCATCTGCCGGTGCCTTGTCCGCCGCGGGTGCCCGGTTGCCCCGTTCAAGTCCCAGAACATGAGCCTGAACTCGTACGTAACACCGGATGGCGGGGAGATCGGCATGGCACAGGCAATGCAGGCCGCTGCCGCAATGCTGGTACCCCATGCCGACATGAACCCCGTACTCCTGAAACCCAAGGGCGACTGCGTCTCGCAGGTGGTGCTGAATGGCAGGCCCTATAAGGATGTCCCGATCACGGAATATTACAAGGAGACACCAAAACTCCTTGAACAGGCACTGGCGGCATATGACCGGCTGAAAACAGAATATGGCCAGGTAGTGGTGGAGGGTGCCGGCGGGGCAGCGGAACTGAACCTCTACGACCGGGACATTGCCAATACCCTGCTTGCCCGGAGACTCCGGATCCCGCTCATTCTGGTGGCCGATATCGAACGCGGTGGCGTGTTTGCACAGGTTTATGGTACGGTCCAGCTCCTTCCGCCCGATATCCGCCCGCTGGTCCGGGGGATCATCATCAACAAGTTCCGCGGTGACCCGGCGATTTTTACTCCGGGAATTACGATGATCGAGGATCTCTGTGGGATCCCGGTGCTGGGCGTTGTCCCGTATTTCACCCTGCCGCTGCCGAGCGAGGACTCTCTTTCCATCGGTGACAAGAGCGCCGGCAACGGGAAGGTGCGGATTGGTGTCATTCGACTTCCCCGCATTGCCAATTTTACGGATTTTGAGCTCCTTGAACACTATGCTGCCGTCGATTATGTGCGTCCAGGTGCCCCGCTTGATGCCTATGACTGTATCATCATCCCCGGGACGAAGAACACCATCGATGACCTCAGCGTCCTGAAGGAGAGTGGCACGGACCGGGAGCTCCACCGTGCCCGTGCCCGGGGGATCCCGATCATCGGGATCTGCGGCGGGTACCAGATGCTCGGTGCGACCCTGGTCGATGCCGGGTTCGAGTCTGTTGCCGGGACATACCCGGGACTTGGCCTGCTCGACTGCGTCACGCGCTTTACATCGTACGAGAAGAACACCACGCAGGTTACGCGAGAGGCAAGGGACATTCCCCCGATCCTCTCCGCGATGGGGACGGTCACCGGGTACGAGATCCACATGGGATCAACAGAAGCTGGCAGCAACCGCGAGGCGTTCGGTGGGGATGGCAGGGTCAGCGATGACGGCCTTGTCTTTGGTACCTATATGCACGGGCTCTTCCAGAACCCGTCCGCAATAAATGCACTGCTCTTATTCCTGCATGACAAGAAAGGGCTGCTGTTTGAACCGGTCCCGGCAACCGATGCCGATCCCTATGAGACGCTCGCAGACTTGTTCGAGGAACATGTCGATATGGATGCGGTAGAAGCGATGGTTAAAATGAACTCCTGAATGCTGCCGGTGTTCTCCTGGATTTCTTTGAACCGTGAAAAAAACCCGGGTTGGGTACTATCTCTTACGTGACTCCAGGCCCGGGTCGGTCTTTCACTATCCCCTCCATATGCCCTTTCCGCTATGTGGACATGTTCCGGGAATTTACAGATTCTGAAGGATTTTTGAATTTTGAAAAAATCCTCCGGTAAATCCTTGAGAACGCGGTCTTGTCAAGAAGGATGATCAGCAGGGAATTGATAATTATACTGAACAGGACGATGGCATAGGTCGCATTCTGGATGAACATCCCTTCGGGATATGCCTGCTGGAGCGGTATGGAGGCAAGTACTGCAGTCGCAAGCCCTTTTGGGATCATGACGGCCATCACGCTGGCATCCCATACCGGTGTTGAACGGGGAATAGAGAACAAGACTGCCGGGATCCTCACCAGGTAAAGGAGCAGTGTCACCAGCAGGCCGAGGATAAAGATCTCCCGGTTATTGAACTGGATGGAGAGCCCGATATAGATGAAAAAGAATGTCCGCAGCAAAAAGACAATCTCTCCGAAAAATGCTTTCTCGGTCTCGGTCAGCTCGATCTTTCTTACGTCCAGTTCGAAAACCGGAGAGAAGATGCCCTTAAAATAGCCAAGGTTACCGATAGTGATGCCAAATACCAGTGCCGCAACCGCCCCCGAAAACCCTATCATCTCGATAAAGCCGTACAGGATGAAAATAATCGCAGGGATTGCAAAAATCCTGTTGAAGAACGCAAACTTCTTCCGGATCACCGACCATGCAATTCCCCCGGCAATTCCCACGAGGATGGCAACCACGAACGACCCGACCAGCGTCTCGCTTGCCTGCCAGAAACTGAATTTATGGAGCTGGTATGCCTGCAGTGCGATGAGGAGCAGGACAATACTCAGTACATCGGTCAGGGCGGATTCGATAGAGAGAATGGTCTGGCTCTTCTCCGTCAGTCCCAGCTGACGGATGAGTGGAATGACCACGGACGGGCTCGTCCCCGCAACGATGATGGCAAGCATGAGCGCGGTCAGTGGATCGGTTCCCGCAAGGACCAGGACCACCAGGGTCGCGATGCCGATAGCGCCGCAGAAATTCAGAAGGGTCAGGTGCGAGCATTCCTTAAACGTGCTCCGTATTGCCTCGATCCTGAGGTTGAGCCCTCCCTCGAAGAGGATGACAATGAGCGATATGGTCGAGAAGATCGGGCCGAGGATCCCGAACATCTCCGTTGTTACGAGCCCGAACACCGGCCCAAGGACCAGACCGATGATAAGCAAAAAGAGGAGATCGGGAATTTTTGTTCGCGTGAATACCTCGCTCAAGATATGGCCGAGAATGATCAGGATGCCGATAAAAAAAACAAGAAATGAAATATCCATTCTGCTTCCAGTAGTGACATTACGGTGAGATTTTTTTTATCCCTTTCGATCTCTCTATCCGCCATCCCGGTATGTGCGGGATGGACATGGTGCATTTACCCGGCTCGCGGAACGGACATGCTCCCTGGAGCTATGCCCTAAACATTATCCTGTAACGAGAGCGGCGGATTGTTAATCCCGGAAATAATAAAAGATCCCCCGCCCTTCCGGTTTTTCCTGCAGGTCCTTTGTTCTGGCCATTTCCTGCAGGACCTTGTGGACTTGGGTCAGGTGCATACCGGTTGCGGATGCAATGTCATCCGCTGTGCAGGGTCGTCTCCGGAGCAGCTCGTATACCTGTTCGAGTGGATCCTCAGCATACTGTGAAGGGATGTCAGCAGAACAGGAAGAGTCCACCGTTTCCGTGCCGGCATAGTCAAGTACCTGCGCTATCCGTTCAAGTTCGGCTGGCGTTGCCGGGCGGACGAAGTCTTCCGTGCCCGGGCGGTCGAGCGTGTTCAGCTGGACGCGGTCGGGGTGGATACGATGGATTGCGTCATGCAGCCCGGCAAGTTCCTCGTCAGAGGTATTGATGCCCGGGATAATAAACACCTCAAGCCAGATCTGCCCGGTGTATTCCCTGCGGAACTGGAGAATCGCATCCAGGATCTCCTCTGCACCAATCCCGGGCACGGGCCGGTGTATCCTTCGGAATGTCTCTTCATTGATGGTTGAGAGCGTTGGAAGCACGACATCAGCCGGCAACAGATCCCTGCGCACCCCCGGATCTGAAAGAAGGCTGCCATTAGTGAGAACGGCAATACGGTACCTGGGAAACCGTTCTTTTAAAAAACGGATCACCCTGCCAATGGAGAGCGAGAGCGTTGGTTCACCGGAACCTGAGAACGTGATATAATCAAGGGAAGGCGATTGGGACAAATAGAGCGAGAGTTCGCCAATCACTTCATCAGCAGGGAAGAATTCCTGTCTCTGTATGGTTTCAACAGTAGTGGCCCCGCACTCGCAGTACACGCAGTCATACGTGCATGTCTTGAACGGGACAAGATCAATGCCAAGAGACCGTCCAAGCCGCCGTGAACTCACCGGGCCGAACAGGTGTGCGTAATGCATGGTGTATTGTCCGATAGTCCCGCGCAACAGATAAAATCGCTGATAGGTGTGATAGGGAGGGGATGCTTACATGCCAGCCAGTACAGGATCCCTGCCGAAGAACGCAGGTTTCATCCCCTGGTATGACCAGATGCCAGAAAAATCAGCTGATGATGTTTGTAATGCTGTGGAAACCCTCACCCCGACGGTCAGCGCACTTCACGGCATCGGCTTTGGTAAAATCCACCCGCTCGGTTACCCGGCATTTCGTGCAGTACGCAAGTGAGGGTGATTTCACGAACTTCCCGCTGACCCGGAACTCACGGCAGTGGATGCAGAACCCGCAGTTTTCGAGCGGTTCTCTTTTTTCAGGAAGGCACTGGACGTGCCCCCTCACTGCCGGTAATAGGCGAAAATCCTCTTCAGTCATGGTGCTCCGCGCTGGCGTACGATGTATTTTACCCGTGACCATATAAAACCGGAGAACGGGGACTCAAAAAACATCAGCCTTAAACCATACCGGCACGAAAACTCATGCATGAAGGTGTGTATCATGTGCGGGGGGGAAGGCACCCGCCTCCGTCCCCTCACATTCGAACGGCCCAAGCCCTGTATTCCCATCGTCAACCGTCCTTCCATCCAGCACCTGGTCGCACACCTCACGAACCTCGGGTTCCGGGAAGTGGTGCTCACCCTCGGCTACATGGGGAATGCGATCGAGGAAGCACTCGGCGACGGCTCGCTCTTTGGCGCCGAGATCACCTATGTCCACGAGACGACCAAGCTCGGGACGGCAGGCAGTGTGAAGAACGCCCAGAAGTATCTTGACGGGCAGGACTTCCTCATTGTTGGTGGCGATCATGTCACTGACCTCAATGTGCTGGAATTTTACCGGGCACACCAGAAAGAGAAGGCAACGGTGAGTATCGGGCTCATCTCCATCGATGACCCCGGGGAATATGGTATTGCCGAGATCGATGTCGGGTACGAGATAAAACGGTTCAAGGAAAAGCCTGCACCCGGAGAGATCTTCTCCAATCTTGCAAGCACCGGTATGTACGTCTGCAGTCCCGATGTCTTCGACTACATCCCTGCAGGTGTTAAATATGATTTCGCCCGCGACCTGTTCCCCCGGCTGATGCAGGAAGGACATTCCCTCAAAGGCTGGCTTGCGAGGGGGAACTGGACTGATGTCGGGAGCCCCCATTCCCTGCGCCAGGCAGAACGGTGGAAACTCCAGGGGATCGATTTTACCGACATCATCGGCGACCTCTCGATGCATGGCGCACAGGTCCAGGGACCCGTCCAGCTCGGGGGCTCGATCACGCTCGGCAAGAACACCCGGGTCATCGGCCCGGTGGCAATCGGCCCCGGGACAACAATCGGGGACAATGTCCTGATCGGCCCGTACACCAGTATCGGGGAAAAATGCATCCTCCGAAACAACGTGAAGGTCTTCTCGTCATCTCTCTACAACCGGGTGATTATCGGGGCAAACAGCACGATCTCCGGGTGCATCATGGACAACGACACCCATATCGGGGAGGACTGCAGCATCGAGAACGACACCGTGATCGGTCCCCGTGTCGTCCTGCGGGACCATGTGGTGGTACACTCCAAGACCCGGCTCTGGCCGGAAGTCGTCATACCTGATGGCACTGTTGTAAAAGAGCATGTGCTCAACGAGAAGTTCGACCTGCGGTACGAAGGTTCGTAGTTTTTTTTAGAAAAATAAAAATTCCCTTTTTCATAACCTTTGAAAAATTTGCTTTGCAGATAACCTTTTTTGATATGACCTCCCTCGCTCGCTCCATTTGTACACCGCCCGACCCCCGTCCCTCACGGAGCCAGGACAATCCCTTCATTCACCCCGTAAAACTGCACGAATCCGGCCCGGAAATGGTAGGGGCCCTGCGGGGGTCGGGCGGTGTACTTTAATATTTAATCGCCCGCGACCAACCGGTCCGGGGGTGAATTTCCGAGGGTACTTTCCTGAATCTCATTGGTTTGTTTGCACAGGAAGTACACCGCCCGACCCCCGCTTCAACGAGTACAATGTACGCCCGGGAGCTAGCATCTTGAAATGTTTCTACAGAGCAGAAAAAATAATCAAATTATCAGACTCGTTTGACCTACGAACAGGTCATCAGACCTGTGAATAAAGAAGAGAGTCGTCAGACTCTCTTAGCCAACGAACAGGACATCAGTCCTGTGAGTGGGAGAACGGACTCTCAAATCCGTTCGAGCTGCGAACAGGACATCAGTCCTGTGAGTGGTTTAACGTGTCATCAGACACGTTTAACCAGGCGGTGCGTGATCGCAACAAGCGGGTGACGGGCGTAGTCGAGCACCTGCACATCGTCAAGGGTCTTTAAGTTCATCGCCAGTGCTGTCCGTTCCATGCCCAGCTCGATATCTTCCTTGATCTCGATGATGTATGCATCGAGCGCGGTGATCCCAAGTTTCTTTGCCGCTATCGCCCGGTGGTGACCGTCGACGAGGATGATGCGTCCCGGGCGTTTTACAACAATGATCGGCTCGGCCAGCCCCTTCTTGATCTCATAGATCCGGCCCTCCAGTTCGTCCTCGTAGACCTTCGACTGGGTGGGAAGGAGTTCCTTGACCGGTATCGTCCCCCGGTCGAGCGTGGGATCAACGTTGTAGAGTTTCTTGAGCGTGGTCATGAAATTGAAGACCTTCTCAGGAGACACGTGCTCGATCTGGGAACGGATCACGTCCGAATTTGAGATGATGCCCAGCAGGTTGTTCTTCTCGTCAACAACCGGTAGTTTCTGGATACCGCTCCGGAAGATGACACGGGCTGCATCGTTGATGTCCATGTCGGGATCTGCGACAATGAGGTTTGAGGACATGACCTTTTCGACCGGTGTTTCCGGCTGGACGAAGAGCAGGTCACGGGCCGATATATAGCCGATGACCATGTTCTCCTTTACGACCGGAAACCCGTCATGATGGGTCTTCTGGATCCGGTCGATGACGTCTTTAGCCGTGCCGTTGAAGTCCACGCTGACAACATCATAGGTCATATAGTCCTTGACCTTTTTTTTGTCCATCAGTACAGCTTTACAGCGTCCGGCACGTTAAAACATTGGTAAAAAAGGAAAAATCCACCATCACCGGTGGTTACTCGATCTCGATACGGGATTTTTTTACCGGGATTGTCTTCTTCAGGGTTACTTCCAGGACCCCGTTCCTGAAACTCGCTTTTGCATTGTTTTCGGTGACATCTGCCGGCAGGATGACTGCCCGGCTCATGGAACCGGACCTGCGTTCCCGCATGTAGAATCCTCCGGATGTCTCCTCTTTTTCATCGGTGCGTTCGCAGGATATCTCCAGGGTCCTGGGATTCAGCAGCTGCAGGGCAACGGCCTCTTTGTCGACTCCCGGAAGGTCAGCGACGACAATGATCTCGTCACCGTGTTCCCGGACATCCACGCGGAATTCGCCGTAGATTGCCGGAAGCATGCGGTCGCTCCTCCCTGCGGCCGGCAGGAGCCTGTTGCCCGCTGACGCCAGGTGGAACATGTGGTCCAGTTCCGCCTGCATGTCTTCCATCTCCTGCCAGATGGAATCACGTGGATACCTTCTCCATGCCATAACCATTCCTCCTTTTCATGGTACCCATTCTATCAAAAATGGGTTAACCTATCGTTACTACATATATTTAATAAACATTGTTATTGTGCCATTACGTATCGGAATAGTTTATAGCGTGTGGTTACGATGTAGTAAGGAGGATCGTTACGTATGGGTAAACAAAAGCAAAAAGAAGCAGCACAATCCAAGTGGAAAAAGGTACTTTTTGTCATTGCCGCCGTGCTGTTTGTTTTCATCATGGTGGTCTCATCCATGGGAATGAACTGGATTACCGGCATTGCCCCGATTAAGGCAGGAGACCAGGTCGTGATCGATTATACGCTCTATGATACCGCAGGTAATCCCTTCATGACCTCAAACGAGCAGTTGTATAAACAGCAGATCACCAGCGGGAGTGGAATCCTGTACACCCAGCAACTCACTCTTACAGCAAACAAATCCCTGAACCAGGCAATCTACCCGGTACCGGTCTATATCGCGAGCAACGGCGGGAGCATGGAAGGATTTGCACTGTACAACCCGGAGTATAATGCGATCAGTAATGCGGTTGTGGGTATGAGGACCGGTGAGAAGAAAAAGGTGGAGCTGACAACTGGTACTACCATGAGTACCATCTTCTCGTCTGATGACCTGCAGAGAGTTAATGTGAATATGAGCGAGCTTCAGGTTGGGGAATCGTTGGTGATGGGCGTATCAGAAACCCCGAATGCAACCGCATCCAATACGACTGAGATCACCTATCTCCGGCTCGGGCAGGTCACCCGGATCACCTCTGCCGGTGCCGTGGTTGATTTCGGCTATCCGTATGCCGAGATCACGGTGAGTTCCTCTACCAAGCAGTAATCCCGATCCATACTCTTTTTATCGCAGGGAATGATTCCTGTTCATGGCTCTTCGTGTACTTTGCTTTTTCCAGCCGGGATGCATGGGCTGCATGGAACAGGCGCCGATCAATGCCGAAGTGACAAAGAAACTCGGTATCCCTATCGAGGAGATCGACGCGATCAAGAACCCGGGATATGTTGCAGAATTTCACCTGAAAGCAACGCCGACCATCATTGTCATCGTGGACGGTGCTGAAAAGGAGCGGTTTGAAGGGGTCGTCCACGTTGAACAGATGGAGTCCACCCTGAAAAAATACCTATGAAACGGACTATGTCCGGACACCGTAGATCCGCTTGATCCGGTGTGCGACGGTCTTCCAGCCCTCTTTCCTCATGAGCGGGCCGTCCCTGAGCTTGAGGTGCGAGATCCGGAACCGTTTCCCTGAGGCCACATACCTGTCCCCCACAACAAACGGCTGTTCGCCATCGCACTCCATGTAGACCGGGATCGTCCTCCTGCCATCATGGATGGAGACCTTGACCACGACATTCTCGATCGTCCGGGTCCACAGGGTCGTGATATCGGAAGCCCTGGCACGGTTCACCCGCTTGTCGCCACATTCGATTGAGGTCACTTCGACACCGAACGCATCGTCGCCGCACTCGGCAACAAGGTGGTCCTCAACGTTACATTCGTCCTCTTCCGCAAGTTCGATCCCGCAGACTTTCGAGGTCCCTTCGCGTGATACGATTGCCTTGATCATGAGCGCCTGCGGCTCCCTCTCCTTCGGGAGGCGCTGGTGATGGCCGCAGGTCGTGCACCGGACGAGCATGTCGCGGGAATCCGCAAGTACCTCGTGCTCGGTCTCATCGTTGCACTCGGGGCAGTTGGCGGTGATAAACATTGAATATCAATGGCAACCCTCACATGATAAAGCATGGAGGCGCAGGAACAGATCCGGTGCCGGGGACACCCGCTTGTCCTCAGCACCCATCCGACAACCTTTGAGGTGACGTGCGAGGACCACCTGACCGAAAACGGTAATTGCATTATCGGGATCGGTGCGGAGAAGGGTTGTGCCGGGCTGTCCGCAGAGTTTAAACGAATCATGGCCCGCGACGATACCGACCTGCTGACACGGCTGGAATGCGGGGGTGTGGTTGCAGAGATTACATCCCGGGGCTCTTCCCGGATGACGCTTGACCACCCGACAGACCTGGTCTGGCGCAGGAGCACGTTTGTCTGCGGGCGTACGATCGGAATTCTTTCCGACAAAGTAGCAGCAACACTGCCGGCAGACCTGATAAAAAATCTCGTATCGGGAAAAGAGATGTTCGTGACCCTGACCGCTACTTGTCCCGGCTGAGTGTCGTGATTTTCACTTCTGCTTCGGCAAGCATACTCTCGCACTGTTTCACGAGCGCTGCACCCTGCTCGTAGAGTTTCATGCTCTCGTCAAGGCCCGTGTTCCCGTCTTCGATCTTCTCGATGATCTTCTTCAGCTGTTCGATCTTTGCTTCATATGTTTCCGTCATGGTCCACACGTTCCACGTTCACGAGACTGCTCCCGTCATAAAACTGAATTTTCATGCGATCCCCCGGAGCGATAGCACCCACGCCCCGGATCACCATACCGTCTCTCTCAGCAACGCAGTATCCCCGGGCAAGGAGCGCACGCGGGCTTCTCCCGGCGAGTGCCGTCCGCATCCCGTCAAGGAGGAGGCGTTCGCGTTCGAGCCGGGTAAAAAGTCCCCGTTCGAGCCGGTCCGCGATATCGGCCACATCGGTCTTCCGCTCGTCCAGTATACGGAGGAACCGTTGTGGCCGGAGCCGGTCGCGGAGGCCGGTAACATCTTCCTTTGCCCGTACAATCCTCCCGAGCAGGGAGGAGCCTGTCTGTACCTTAAGTTCCTGCAGCTGTAGCAAGAGAATATTCCGGTCTGGCACGACCAGTTCGGCAGCTGCGGAGGGGGTCGGTGCCCGGACATCCGCCGCAAGATCGGCGAGCGTCACATCCACTTCGTGGCCGATGGCACTGACGACCGGTACCGGGCAGGCTGCGATCGCTTTCACCACGTCCGGGTGGTTGAACGGGAAGAGGTCTTCGAAGCTTCCCCCACCCCGGGCAACGATCACGACATCCACCAGCCCGGTAAGGCGGCGGATTGCTCCGGCAATCTCCGTGTGTGCCTCCTCACCCTGGACTGCCGTTGGCGAGATGATGATCTCCACCGGAAATCTCCGCCCGATGACGTTCCGGATATCGTGGATCACGGCACCGGTCTCGGACGTGACGACCCCGACCCGTGCGGGAAATACAGGAAGCGGCCGTTTCCGTTCAGCGGCAAACAGGCCCAGAGCCGAGAGTTCCTTCTTCCACTGCTCGACAAGCAGGTATTTTTCGCCAAGGCCGGCCTTCTCTATTGCCCGGACCTGCATCTGATAGGCGCCGTGAGGGGCATACACAACGACCGACCCGGAGACCACCACCTCCATCCCTTCAGCCGGGGTGAACACGAGCCGGTCGGCATCTGACCGCCACATCACGCACTTGATCACCGCTGCGGTTGAGCCGCCCCCTTTTTCAGAGAGCGAGAAGTACCGGTGTCCCCGTCCATGGTGCTTGTAGTTGGTGACTTCGCCCCGGACCCGGATGTCCTGCAGCCGCGGGTCGTCGAGAAGCCCGGCAATGATTGCCGAGAGCTCCGAGACCAGCAGAGGCGCATTCGTTACGGCGGGAGGTTCATCCGGGGTATTGAACCAGTCCATCAACAACTATTAGGCTAAAACCGCATATCAAATAGTACTACCATGGTGTCGTTCTCCGTAGCGAGCATGTTTTTCCACGAGTATACCCTGCCCGAGATCTTCTCGTTTGTTTCCCGGTCCGGCCTCAACGGTATCGAGTTCTGGCTGGAGACTCCCCATTTCTGGCTCAGGGACATGCCGGTGGATGAGGTGATCGCCTGCCGCAGGCAGCACCCGGAACTGACAACCTTCACCGTGCACACTCCCATTCTCGACCTCAACCCGTGCTCCATCAACCCGGACGTGGCCGATGTCTCGGTTGAATATGCGGTCAGGTCGCTTGAGATTGCCGGGCAGATGGGTGCCGGTGTCTTCACCGTCCACCCGGGACGGAGGACAGCAAAACGCCCGCCGGGCGAGGCAGACTTCACCCGGTTCAGCCATTATGTCCGCGTCCTCCGCGAAACGGCAATACGGGACTCGATCAAGGTCTGCATGGAGAATATGGAACCCATGGTCAACTCCCTGCTCTGCACTCCTGAACGGATGCGGGAACTCCTTGATGACGAACCGTGGCTCTTCTTCACGCTCGATGTGGCCCATGCACTCTCGAAATCGGAAGAGGAGCCGATACGGTATATCGAACTCTGCCATGACCGGCTCGCCAACGTGCACATCAGCCGGGTGGAGGGCAATAAGCTGCACTTCCCCCTTGCAAAAAGCCCGGTCATGGCAAAGGTCATGGGCTCGCTCCGCGACTACGGGTACGACGGCAGCCTCACGCTCGAGATCGAGGACCTGAACCTTGGCCGGCCCTACTCCTCCGGTGAGAAGATCGCCCTGCTTGCACAGGACTGCGCCTTCATGCACAACTGTATGGACTAATCGCTGGTTTTATTAAATTCGCTCCCGAATATACTGGTACACTTTCAGGCGAAGTTGTAATTCGTGCACCAGCACGTTGTGAAACACAATGATAGAAAACGCACTTGAAATCTTTCTTTTCATCATCTGCATCATCCTTTCTGCGTTTTTTTCCAGTTCGGAAGTCGCGCTCATCTCCATGACCCGTGCAAGAGTCAGGACACTCGATAACGAGAACCGGGTAGGATCGCATGCCCTTGTCGCGCTCAAGGAATCTCCCGAACATCTCCTGACAACGATCCTTATAGGGAACAATATTGTCAATGTCGCCGCCGCAGCGCTTGCGACCGCGATCGCCATCCAGTGGTTCGGGGATATCGGCGTCGGCATAGCAACCGGGTTTGTCGTCATTATCCTCCTGGTGTTTGGCGAGATCGCTCCGAAGATCTATGCGACACGGGCGCCGGACTCGTTTGCCCTTACAATAGCTCCGATCATCCTCTTCCTCTCGAAAGTATTCACCCCTGTCCTATGGCTGGTAGAGCGCATGACCCCGAAGCTTGGGCTCGGGAAGGATGGGGCGGAACCTTCTGTTACCGAGGAGGAGATCAAGGAATGGATCGATGTCGGCAAAGAAGAAGGTACGATCGAACAGGATGAGCAGGACATGCTCTACTCGGTGCTCGAGTTCGGTGACACCACCGCCCGCGAGATCATGACACCAAGGGTCGATGTGGTCCTGATGGAAGACACCGTGACGTTCGATGACGCAATCCGGATCTTCAACGAGACCGGGTTCTCCCGCATACCGGTATACCACGACCAGATCGATAATATCACCGGCATCCTGAACGTCAAGGATGTCTTTGCCGCCATGGTATCACGGCGGAAGAATGCAAACATCAGTGAAGTGATGTACGATCCCCTTTTCGTCCCCGAGACCAAGAAGATCGACGACCTGTTGAAGGAGCTGCAGGTCCACCGTGTCCAGATGGCGGTGGTCATTGACGAGTACAGCAGTTTTGTCGGGATCGTGACCGTGGAGGACATCCTTGAAGAGCTGGTCGGGGATATCATGGATGAGTACGATAAGGAGGACCCCGTTGTCCAGGAGATTGCGCCGGGTGTCTTTGTCGTGGATGCCCAGATGTGGATCGATGACGCGAACGACCGGATGGGGATCAACCTTCCGGAGGATGAGTCATACGAGACCATCGGGGGCTTACTCATCGACCGGCTCGGCCACCTGCCCCTTCACCCCGGTGAGAAAGCCGAGCTCCAGGAGCAGAATATCACGCTCTCGGTGATGCAGATGCACGGCCGACGGATCGTGAAAGTGAAGGTACTCGTCCATGCGGCCCACGGGAATGGCAAAAAGGCAGCGGACAATGAATCCCCTGAGGAGAAGTCATCATGAAACGGATCGCGGTGCTGGCTTCCGGCCGGGGCTCGAACTTCCAGGCCGTGATCGATGCGATCGCCTCAGGGAAGATCCCCGCCGCCTGTGTGGTGCTCATCACGGACAACCCGGGTGCATATGCAATTGAGCGGGCAGGAAAGGCCGGTATTCCGGTTAAGATCATTGATTTTGCATCATTTCCCACGCGGGAGGCTTACGAACAGGCCCTGCTGGCAGCAATGGAGGAAGCCCGTGCCGATCTCTACGTCCTTGCCGGCTACATGCGCATCCTTGGGTCCGAGGTTGTGCGTGCATTCCCCGGGAAGATGGTGAACATCCACCCGGCCCTCCTCCCGAGTTTCACCGGCCTGCATGCCCAGCGTCAGGCGGTGCTCCATGGCGTGAAAGTCGCGGGGTGCACGGTGCACTTCGTGGATGACAGCCTGGATGGAGGGCCTATCATCCTCCAGAAGTGCGTCCCGGTCATGGATGATGATGGTGAGGACGATCTCGCCGATCGCATCCTCGAACAGGAACATATCGCGTTTCCGGAAGCGATCCGTCTCTTCTGCGAAAACCGGCTTGAGATTGTGGGAAGGAAAGTCCGGGTCCGGAAATAAATCCTCCGACATTTTTTTATGATATCATCGTGTCCGGTTCCAGTAGACCCTGAAGATTATTATCCAAGACGCCGATAGTATACCAGAACCGGGAGCCGGAACAAGGGACAATGAAGCAGAAATCAAAGAACCCGGCGACAAAAAAGATTGCCCGGGAACGCATCAGTGTGCTTTTCGAACAGGCACGGCAGGCATTCACCGCACACCCGGAACGGAGCAACCATTATGTGGAACTCGCCCGGAAGATCGCAATGCGCCAGCGGGTCCGGATCGACCGCGACCTCCGTCGCCAGTACTGCCACCACTGCTATGCGTTCCTTGTCCCGGGCAGTAATATGCGGGTGCGGGTGCACCGGGGCAATGTCGTGGTCACCTGTGGCTCCTGCAACAAGAAGACACGATACCGAGTGGTGAGACCGGATGCCGGAACCGAACAATAACTCAATGCAGGACCTCAAACCGACCGTCTGGATCGGGAAACAGGGGTGCACGGGAACGATGATCGATGAGATCGTATCCCAGCTCAAGAAGCGCAAGCTGATCAAGGTCAAGTGGCTCCAGAACACGGATGTTGACCCGGAGGCGATTGCTGCACAGGCAAAGGCCCGGCTCGTTGAAGTAAGGGGCCGGACCATGGTGCTCGCGGACAAGGGAAGGGGACAGGGGACCCCGGCAACACCCGTGAAGACCCCCGCGAAAGTCACGGCAAAGGCAACCGCCCGGGCTTCCGTCAGATCGATGGCAAAATCTTCGGAGAAGGCCTCCGTAAAAGATATTGCGAAGGATACGAAACCTTCAAAGCCACGAAGAATCGGTATGATGAGCCGGGCAAAGAAGTGAGAACTTACGTGGTCTCTCCCCCGGACCTCAATTCGTGATAACGGCTCGTTGTGATGGATACCCGAGCAAATTATTTCTGATGATCTTTCCGATCAACCGGGATATTCATTATGAGGCCTTAATCTTTTTTTCTGATCCGTCGGGGCTTCTGACCTTGGAAACGTATAAGAACCTTCCTCACAAATAACATAAGACTGTTATTTCATTATTCAACAGTGAGGTAGTAGATGACAACAGTATACGATGTCCCCGCTGACCACATCATCCGGAGGGTCGCCGAGGAGCTCAAGAAGAAGAAGGAGATCACTCCTCCCGCCTGGGCAGCCTTCGCTAAGACCGGCGTGCACAAAGAGATGCCGCCGGAAGATCCCGACTGGTGGTTCATACGGGTAGCAGCAGTGTTGAGACGCGTCTATGTCGACGGCCCCATGGGTGTCGAGAGGATGCGAAGCTTTTATGGCGGTAACAAGAACCGCGGCTCAAGGCCCAATGCGTTCCGCAAGGGCTCAGGGTCGGTCCTGCGCAAGTCTGTCCAGCAGCTCGAAGCAGCGGGTCTCGTCATCCACGACAAGACCGGTCGCCGGGTATCCCCCGAAGGCATGAAGTTCCTGGACAACCTCTCGCAGGAAGTCTCAAAGAACCCGCCAGCACCCGTCCCGAAACGTGTCAAGCCGGTTGTCGAAGAGCCCAAGAAGGCCGACGGCAAGGGCAAGAAGAAGGGTGGTGCCAAGGAACCGGCAGCCGAAGGCGCTGACGGAGCCAAGGCTGAGAAGAAGCCGGCAAAGAAGAAAGCCGAGAAGACTGAAGCACCACAGTGAGGTGTACTTATGGGAGACGACGAGCTTAACGAACTCCGCAAACGCAGGATGGCGCAGCTGCAGCAGCAGGCTGGCGATCAACAGGGTATGCAGGAAGAGCTCGAACGCCAGCAGCGTCAGAAGTCTCAGATCCAGATGATACTCATGCAGATTCTCGAACCGGATGCACGGGAACGCCTGAATACCATCAAGCTGACCAAGCCGGATTTCGCCGGCGCGGTCGAGCAGCAGCTCATCCAGCTCGCACAGAGCGGACGGCTGCAGAAGAAGATTACCGATGCACAGTTCAAGGAGCTGCTCAGGCAGCTCGCGCCTGCCAAGCGGGATTACTCCATAACAAGGAAATAATGAAAGCCGGAGTGCTGTACAGCGGCGGTAAGGACAGTTCCCTTGCAGCAATAATGCTGGGTACGTATTACCAGGTCGAACTCAACACGTTCGTGTTCGACCCGGACCGCCTAATCCCCTCGGTTGAGGCTGCGGCAAAAGCGCTGGGATTTCCCATAAGAAAACGAGTATTCGAGAAAGGATTGCTGAACGAAATGGTCGATCTGGTCATAGAGAAGGGGTATCCGAACGATGCCATCAACCGCGTGCACCAGACGGCCGTGGAATCGCTTGCAGGAGAGTATAACGTGGTCGGGGACGGCACACGGTTTAATGACCGGGTCCCGATGCTCTCCCGTGCAGCGGTCCAGAGCCTGGGTAACCGGACAGGGTGCTCGTACGTGCGGCCCCTGCTTGGCTATGTCAGGCCCGAAGTCGACCGTCTGGTGGACCGGTTTCTTATCGTGGAATACGGGGAAACGGGGTCAATCCAGAACGGCGATTACGAGGCAGAGATCCGGGAGGCGTTCCGGGCCCGCGGGCTCGATTGTGCCTCCATGTTCCCAGAGCACCACGACCAGTCGCTCGTGGTGGGCAGGAAAGATAATTAACAGGAGAATTCAAGATGAGCAAACTAAGCAAAGGCAGGAAAATCCGGCTTGCGAAGGCATGCGACCAGAACCGGCGCGTGCCCCAGTGGGTGATGGTCAGGACCAAACGCGCGGTTGTTGCGCACCCGAAAAGGCGCAACTGGCGCAAGAGCACGCTGAAGGTGTAGACAATGGCTGAGAATATGGAAGAGCACGTCTATGTCATCCCCCTCAGGGATGCACGCCGCATGCCCCGCTGGAAGCGGAGCAATGGGGCAATCAAGGATATCAGGAAGTACCTGTCCAAGCACATGAAGAGCGAAGATGTCAAGCTCGACCAGGGCATCAACGAGAAGGTATGGAGCCGGGGCAGCTCAAAGCCGCCATCAAAGATCCGGGTCCGTGCCATGAAGCTGGAGGACGGGCAGGTTCAGGCAGAACTTGCACCGGAATCGTAAGATGGAAAGGACGATCACGTTTGACGGCGATCCGAACATCGGGGTTTTTGCCCGGGTGATCGGGGACATTGCCATCATACCTCCGGAATCCACGGAGGAGTTTAAAGCGGCAGTGAAAGCAGCTCTCCAGGTGGAGCTGGTAGAGACTACGATCCAGGGGAGCGCCATCATCGGCTCGCTCGTTGCCGGTAACAGCCGGGGGATTGTTGTATCCGGCCTCGCCACTGAAGAGGAAGTCAGTAAACTGGAGAAGCACCGCGAGGTGCTGCTCCTGAACGAATCAATGAATGCCGCGGGCAACGTGATCATGGTGAACGATACCTTTGCCGCAGTCCACCCGGACATGCCGGTCGACATGATGCATGCGATCGGGGAGTTCCTTGGCGTTGAGGTCATCACTCTCGTGCTCGGCGGTGTCAAGACCGTTGGCATGGCGGGCGTTGCAACGAACAAGGGCGTGATCGTGCACCCGCGGGCGACCGACCAGCAGATCGCACGGATCGAAGCGGTCGCGAAGGTCCCGGTTGGCACGGGCTCGATCAACATGGGTACCGGCCTTGTGGGTACCGGGCTTCTCGTGAACGAGAACGGGTACATCGCGGGCAATGCCACGAGCGGGTTTGAACTGGGCAGGATTGAGGACGTATTTGGTTTTCTGGAGTGAATGAATTATGGCAGATCAGAAGTTTGAAGTGAAAGGCTCGTTCCTGATGGGCGAGGACTGGATGCCCTACACGAAAGTGATCGAGGCACCAAACGAGAAGCAGGCCGAGGAACGCACCTTTGCGACGATCGGCAGCAAACACAAGCTGAAACGCCGCTACATCAAGGTAGACGGTGTCAAGCCGGCCAAGGCAGAGTAAGACAAAATCTCATCCTTTTCTCACGGGATCTTTGATCTCTTCCCGAGAAGATTATCGTGTCTGAATGGTTATCCGGACATGTAATATCCGGTTTTTCGGCATATCAGACAGTATCTTCAAAAAAACCAGAAAGTATATTGCAGCTCCCTTCCTTGTCAGGCACATGAAGGCAAACGCGAGGCTCAGGGCAGGGCTTGTCCTGATCATCATTCTTCTGGTTTTTATTCCTGCGGTGACTGCGCAAGCCGGCCAGACTACCTTCCTTACCGTCCAGACGAGCGACACAATCCTTGGCCGCGTGGTCTCAATCACCGCAACGGATGCCGGTTCATATTCGGTCACGATAACACGGAACATGAACGTAATCCCGGCAAAGATCGGTGACACGCTGCTTGACGGGGACATTGTCACGCTCGTTCCCGGTGCATTTGCCAACATCCAGCTTGTTGACCAGCCCGATGTGACCATGCTCGGCGGGGGCACGAGCGGCCTTGCTGCACGGATCTCCCGGGTCGGGGGAGCGTCCGTGACCTCGAAGGCAACCATTGCAGCAACGGGATCTGATAAACCGGTGATAAAAACCTGCATGAAAACCGGAGAAGTTGGGCGCATCACGTATATTCAGGGGCGTTATTACATCCATCGGAATGCACGGATCATACCCGCAACAGTGTCGGAGTCGCTGATGGCCGATGACCTCATTTATGGTGACGACCCGGACGGTGAAATTATCATCCAGCTGGATTATTCCGATCATCCCGATGCCGGAGGATATACCCTCACCGGAAGAACGCGATACTCGCTGACCCCCTACTGCCCGGAACCCGTGCGGTCAGAGGGAATGATGGGCGAGGTCGAGGGTGTAATTGAGACGGTCTCCACAACAATTGATGACCTCTGGAGTAAGTTGAAGGAAATTCTCAGAGGAGAGTCGTTTGGAGTTAAGACGCCAACCGCAACTGCCGGGGTCCGTGGGTGATACGATCCTCTTTTTTAAGCACCTTTTGTCGTAACTACCGTTCACGGTGTGGTCTGGCTGCCCGGTTATTGTGTCGGTAATTACTGGCATGACACTGATATGACCAGTATTTTTATCCCCTATCCAGCATGATATGTCCGGTATGAAGGAAGAGACCCGCTGGATAGTGCTCGTGGGTACCGCGCTCGTGGGTATCGCGATCTTTCTTACGGTGCTCCATTACCTGATCTTCCAGGACCTGCATCACATTGCCATTTACTTCCTCGGGGACCTTGCATTCATTCCGGTTGAGGTCCTGTGCGTGACGCTGATCATCGACCAGCTGCTGGAGTCCAGGGAGAAAAAGCAGCGGATGGAGAAGCTGAACATGGTGATCGGGATCTTCTTCTCCCGGGTCGGCACCCCGCTCATGGCCCGGCTTGCAACTGCCGATACCTGTGTTATGCCCCTCCGGAATGAGCTGGCGATCCGTCCCGGTGACTGGACTGCTGACCGGTTCCGTGCCGCACAGGCCGGTCTTTCCGACTGGCACTGTAAAGTTGATCCGGCACATGTTGACCGTGAAGCCCTGCGGGAGTTCTTACAAAGCAACGAGGATTTCCTCCTCCGGATCATGGAGAACCCGACCATCTTCGAGCACGAGTCGTTCACGGACCTGATGTTCGCGGTTACGCACCTTGAGGAGGAGCTGAGCGCCCGGGGCGATCTCTCCAATCTGCCGCCAACTGACCTCGCCCACCTTGAGACTGACATGGAACGGGTCTATTCACAGCTTGTGCCCGAGTGGCTGAAGTACATGGAATACCTGCGGAACCATTACCCTTACCTGTTCAGCCTCGCGATGCGGCAGAACCCGTTCGATAAGATGGCGAGCGTGGTTGTTATGGGATAAGTAAGAACTGTACATTCCCAATTCCACTATTTCTTGTGGAACCCATAATGTCGCATTCCCCGGACCCTGTGCCCTACAGGGCATTCCCTTATTTTTCCTCCATCCAAATGTGGCTAAATATGACCTCCAACTCCCCGACGTAAAAATGGTAAAATCCTGCGAAACACACCCTCGTTTTCACGAAATATGACCTCAGGTCCGGTAAAAACAGGCAATCCCGGCTCTGTATGGGCCCGGTTTAGTCCTCCCCCTGTTTCTCTCAACCCAATCTGGTAATGTGGCACCGGGACCACGGTGACTCATCAATATTCCGTATACAAAAGATCCTTTTACCGGATCCCGGATAAGAACACACATATCCATACTATGGCAAACACGATCGAGATCTGGAGGTCCCTCCGGTTCCCGTACGAAGCGAAAAGGCCTGCAAGCCCCCCGGTGACCGCAAGACCCGCGTGCCAGAGAACTGCATCACGGAGCCACTCCTCGCTCTGCACACCCTGCCCGGTTGCGATCATACCCACGACCATCAGCAGGGGGAAGAGCAATGCGCCGGTTGCGACTGCGGCAATACGGTTCCGCGTGTACCAGCCGATCAGGATTGCCGCGACAGGAAAACCACCTGCCAGAACGAGAGCGGATGCGAACCCGGTGATGAATAATGCGAGTCCAGTCATTCCGGAATCCCTGCACTACTTCCCTTCGCGGTAACGAGACGGAAAACGAAGAACGCAACCGCCACGATAAGGAATCCGGCAAGCACCGGAGAAAACAATGACTGGCCCCCGGTATTTTTCTGTATCGTGAATGCAGAGTTGAGGAATATGAACCCGAAGTACACGACGCTGATGCCGGCAAAGAGCGTTGTGTGTTTCGGGTACTGCACGATGAGACCGGCAAGTGCCCCGGCTCCCAGTGCCCTGGCAAGCAGGAACAGCCCGGCCGGCAGTCCGTCAAGTTTTATCGTAAAGAACCAGTCCTCCCAGTTGAGGATGAAGACGAACAGGAATGTAAGCGTGGCAAGGACAAGGATTCCCAGCACGCAGCATTTTAACAGCGTATCGATGGTTTTTATGACCTGTTTAAACATCATGATTCACCAGGAGCCCCGAATATGAATCCTGCCCCGCGATCCTCCGGGTAAACGGTCGTCCAGTTCGCGGGCAGCGACCAGTTTGTGCAGCTGGATCCCCAGAAGGTATGTGAGCAGGACTGGCCGGTGATGTTCCCGTGCGGGCACCGGTCCGCAAGCGGGACGGCCTGTGTCCCTTCCGGTCTGTAGATGATATCCGCTGAACGGATCTGGCTGTCCGGGAAGACGATGATGAGGCCCGCTGAATCACAGAACCTTCCGATCTCTTTTGTCTGGTAACAGTACTCAGGGATTACGCTCCAGTGATCCGCGATCTGTGTAGTGTCATTCAGTCTTATCTTATCAAGCGGGATGAACTTCCGGTCTTTCAGCAGGAAGAGATCCAGACAGGCATTTGCTTCATATCCGAAATTCATATCACGGATATGACGGGATACACCGGTGATTATGCGGACAGACCGGTTGCGGACACCGAGACTGGCAGCACTGAATTGATCCATGTTCGCAAGGATCACCCGGGGGGACTGGCGATTCTGCAGAACAATGTCATTTGCCGGTGTTCGTGTGGTGGTAATACGGAGCCTTCCACATGTGCCGGGGAAATACGTAAGATCTGCGGTATAACCGGTGACCTTCCCTTCGTGTTCTGTATAAAACTCTAATGTCATTGAATCGAGGGTCTCATCCGGTGTGATGTGAAGCGTGAGATCTTCAAACACTGCTTCGGTCTCGTTGATCCCGGTCCTTTGGAGGATCGTATCCCATGTATTCTCGAGAGTCCTGCCGCCAGCTGAGGGATAAAGGCAGATATCGGAGCCGTCAGGAAGATGCAACGATCCCGGCAGGAGAAATCCCCATGGCAGTGAAAGAGCCAGAAGCACAATGAAAACCATAAGGATAGCGATACCGGAAATGATCATCAAAGATGGGATCTGTCGGGAAGGATTCACGTAAAATGCCCCTCATATTCTTGGATAAGAAGTGTTTAATTTTTTTACATTTATTCATATTTATTTGATATTGTGCATCGATCCCGGAAAACACATCCTATCCGGACAGAATTAAACCTAAAATGAGAAAAGAAGAAATTTACCGGGCAGCTTCGTCAGCTCTCCCGGCACACCAGGTCCCCTTCGTGCACCCGTTCGTTCACCCGGATGCCGATGTCCTGCCCCGGGTCTGCTTCCTGGATTGGCTCGTGGTCGTACTCCATCGAGGTCACGGTCTGGTGGATGTCATCATGCGGCCCATGGATGTGGATCCGGTCGCCTTTGGCAATATGGTCCGAAAGGACGATTGCGGCGACACCAATTTTCGGGTAATAGTGGGATACCTTCCCAATCATGGTCTCCATCGTCTTCTCCCTCCCAACATGAGACTAATATCCGGTTCAGGAAATAAAGATTACCCTTGGCGGGATCATTCCTGATCAGTTCCTGTTCGATATTTATCTCAGGAGACCAGAGCAAAACGGGGAGGCATTTCGATATCACCGAATCGGGAATTTTAACGGTCTTATAATTTTTCAAGGGGTTGTAATAAAAAACCCGGTGAAAATTTTTTTTAATATGATACAATTTTACATGCCAACCCTGCGGCTGCTGAACTCATCCACCGTAGTTGCAATCTCCGCAGGATTCCGGCTCCATATTGCCTTCCTGCTTGCAGGTATCGCAACCCGGTTTATCCCCTATTTTGCATTTGCCCTGATAATGTACGCAACCTATACGCTTGATCGTGCTCTTGACTGCAAAGAAGATGCCATCAACAAGAGCGAGCTGTGCGGGGCGAACAGGACGATAGGACTGGCTGCATGCGTAACAGCGTTCTGCGGAGGTACAATACTTCTCTTCCTTGAGGGGGTCTTTCTGGCCCCGTTCCTGCCATTTGTTATCGGGTATTTCTATTCCCGGGGATTCCGGATTGGATCATTTAAACTCAAGCTCAAAGGAAGCCTGGGGGGGAAAAATATTATTGTCGGGATAACATGGGCCGGAACCATTGCCCTTATCGTAGGCCAGTGGTGCACCAGCATGCTGACTATTGGAATTATCTTCCTGTTTTTCGGCCTGAAAATATTCATCACGTCCTGTGTGAACGATTTCAAGGATGTCAAGGGGGATATCGTTGCCGGAGTCAGGACCCTCCCCGCATATCTTGGGGAAAAGCTTACCAAGAAAGTCCTCATCCTCATTCTCGCCATGATGTATATGATCATGGTCTATGCGATATTTTTCACTATTATCCGGGATGAATGGGTGATCCTTCTCTTCAGTCTGGTCATCACCATCGTATTCCTGATCATATATTCACCTTCTTTTGAGACCAGCCCCTCGGTCTTCTATCGGAAGATGCGGGAATTCGTGATCTCCTGGGAATCGCTGGTATCCCTGGGACTCAGGGCGTGTGTCACGGGTTAATCCGGACGTTCAATTTTTTCAGAATGTTCCAGAAGGAACCGGTAGATCCGCTCCCCCCATGCAAGTGCTGACGGATCGCGACTGGCCACATCGTTTTTGGAATCAAAAAAACCGGTATTGTAAAACAAAGAGATTGAAAAATAAGAGTCGGTGACCGTATACGAGAACTTGAAATCCTTTTTTGTTACATAGATGCTGGTATTGTACCCAAGGAACTCCCTGACCCATCCTGGATATTTATCGTTCAGCATCTTGAGTACGCCCGGGGTAAATACCAGCGAAGTCTCTACACCCTTCCTGGCAAGGTTCAGGAAAAAATCCGGGTACATGGGATGAACGGTATGGGACAACCCCTTCAGGGTCTTTGCCGTGGAGATATTTTTCAGGAATGTGTTAACATCAAAGATTTCCTCATCGGAATTCTCGATAATCTTGTAATTGCCCAGACTCCTGATATCGACAAGGATATCGAGCGGCAGCACACCGATGTTATGCTCAGACCAGAATTTCATATTCTTATCAAAGATTTCCATAGTCCTGATCAGGGGCTCCATCTGGGTAGCCAGCACTTTCCCAATGGGGGTTAACGAGGATTTCCGCCCGTCCCGGTCGATAAGGTGATTCTCTTCAAGGATCTTTATCTGGGGGAGCATTCCTGTTGATGTGACGTTGAGCAGCGTCTTTATCTCATCCCATTCCCTGGGCCCGTTGTTGAGGAGGATTAGGAGCTTTCTCCGCTTATCCGATGCAGAGATAACACTAAGAAGTTCGTTCATAACCCACCCGAATATACAATATAGAGATTGTTACTTTATAAAAAAAGCCTTCAATTTGAATCTATTATGTTTGTTTACGAATAATTCGTGGGAACGGAATGGGCTTTTTTAGATCATGACAGGTATTACCTTACCCTGTATCATGGATCCCGCTTACTCGCGAGTTCTTCTGTTGAGATGCCGAAAGCAGATGAGGGAATTGTATAAAAGAGATCGTTTTTAAGTGTGTCCCGCCGGATATCAGGATCTCGTATGAAAAAGAGGAATATAATGAGATTAAATTTTTTAATGGTCTTGAAATCGTCAGACGGATAGTAATATACTACTTCTATCCTGATCATATCACGGGATATCGATTCGCGCATGAGCATCACATCCCCCCTAACCGGGCCGGATCGATCACTCCCGGTATATTTACCGGGGTATTCTCCTGACGAACAAACAGAAGAGACCCGCAGGTATGATGAGTCTTCCTGTTCCTTGCACACTTTCACCAGGAGATCCCCCGGTGCTTTCTCTCTCCCTTTCTATTTTGTATGGTGATGATGAGATCTTTTTTGTGGACCTCTGCAGGATACATCTTCAGCGATAGGGTCTTGCAATTACTCCGGCATCATCTTTCCGCGAGGCCATCCCTCCCTTACTGGCTTCTGCCATGAGAGGTATCCCGGTGAGCCAGTGATGTCATGAGCGCGTAAAAAAACTCCGGTTCGCGTGTTGTAAAGAGATTGTGCCACGCATCGAGCGCTGCCGGTGACATAACATCAAGTCTTCTGAAGATATGATATGCGAATTCGACTGGTGCAAGTCCGCTTGCGGTGATGAGGTTGCCATCAGTTACGGCAGGCTCGTTCACGTAGAACCGCTCGCCATGGTAGCCCGGGCAGAACATCTTCAGCGCTGCGGGATCATTGCTCGTGTGCGGACGGTCGTCCAGCAGGCCGGCATTCGCAAGGCCAAGGGTGGCACCGCAGATCGCTGCAACTACCGCTTCGCTTGCCAGTACCTCCTTGACCTTTGCGATTACCGGGGCCTGTGCCGGGTCGAGCCAGGTATCTGCACCGGGCAGGAGGAGCAGGTCGCCGGTGCCCGGGTGAATATTTGCTATCAGTTCATCCGGCTTCAGGTGCAACCCTCCCATGGTAGTGATTGTATCCATCGTACGGCCGCACAGCCTGACATCGTACCGTAGCGATTGATCTTTCAGGTAACGGCCGGACCGGAGTTCGGCAAGGATATGGCCCGGCTCCCAGTCGGAGAGCGTATCATTGACATAAAGGTACAGAGCTGGCATGGTGATCGTGGCACTCCTTCATATTTCTCTTGCGGGAGAGCAGAAAAAAATTACTTGTTGATATGCACAACTTTGGCGGGCGGGAACCCGTTGAAGTACGTGGATGAGGCATGGGAGTAGGCCCCGATGTTCTCGGAATAGACAAGGTCGCCGATATCGAGGTCCGGCAACTCTGCGGAGAGCGTGATCGTGTCGAATGCATCGCAGGTGGGCCCGAAAACTGCAGATATCTGTGTCTCCCCTTTCTTGAACGAGAGTACCGGGTAATTGATATGATCGAATACCTGCCCTGAATAGGTGTGGTAGACCCCGTCGTTGATGTAATAGCAGGGCTTGCCGTCGCGGATCGCCTTTCCCACGACCTTGGCAACGAGCGTGCAGGTGTTTGCCACAAGGAACCTGCCAGGCTCGGCCAGGATCTGCATGTCGCTTGGGAACAGCCGCTTTATCTCGGCGTTCAGTTTCCGTGCAAGCGTCCGGATGGACCGGATCCCCGGGTGGTACTTCACCGGGAACCCCCCTCCGATATCGAGGATCCGGATCTTCCGGCCGGTCCGTTCTTCAACTTCCTTGATGATGCTCGCCGATATCTGGAGTGCCTGCATGTAGTTCTCGAAGTTGGTACACTGGCTGCCGACATGGAAGCTCAGGCCCTCCACGACAAGCCCGTTCTCGAATGCCTCAATGATCAGGTCCACCGCTTCGCCGGGATGGGCGCCGAACTTGCTGGAGAGCTCGACCATGGAGCCGGTGTTCGGGACACGGAGACGCAGGACGAGCCCCGCATGGGGGGCATGGTCGCGGATCTTCAGGATCTCGTAGTGGTTGTCGAAGGTAACGAGCGGTTTGTACTTGTCCAGCGCCTTGAGGGTCTCGATCGGCTTGATGGTGTTGGCGTAGATAATCTTGTCCCAGATGAAGTCCTGCTGCTCCTTTTTTGGCAGGTGCTTGAAGTTCTCGTGCACGATCATGAATTCGGGCATGGATGCAACATCGAAACTGCAGCCGATGTCGTACAGGGTCTTGACGATCTCGGGATTGGAGTTGGCCTTGACCGCAAAATAGACCTGCACGTCCGGCAGGTGCTTCCGGAATTCCCGGTAATTCTGACGGATCTTTTCATGATTGATAACAAAAACAGGAGTACCCTGCTCTGCAGCAAGGTCCAGCAGGTGTCTCTTCCCGCTGTGTCCGATATGGTGGACGGGTGTGGGGGTCTCTCCAGTCCCTTTTTTCTTCCGCCGCTTTTTTGAGTCAACCGCGACTTTTGTCATTATATGATTGATTTATTGCACGAATAAGAAGTTTTTGAATTGCCAGATGTCTTCGCGGTCGTAATTGTTCTCCGGGTTCTCCTTAAAGTAGACCACGCGGTTCTTCAGTGGCGTCCAGTCGGAGGGCCCCGACTTGAACTCGCCGAGGTAAGGTTTTGCAATGTCGAGCACGAACTCGTGTGGCAGGTCATCGGGAAGGCAGAAGCCCTCCTTCGGGTTCTTGATCATCCACATCACCGCGCTGACAACCCCGAGCGCGACCTGGATCGTTGTCGCGTTCTGGCCGGGTGCTAACTTCTTTGCCTCGTCAATGGTAAGGATGCTGCCGGTCCACCACGACTTGTAGGGGTGTCCCATCAGGAGCGCACCAAGGATGTCCGCTCCCGTGACGATCTCGCGGTCGCTCATGATCCGGATCTTGGGCTGGAGCACGTAGTTCCGCGCCCTGAGCTCGTGGAGGGAAGCAATCGTTGCATCGCAGGGCATGTAGGCGTAGAGGACGGTCGGGCGGTAGATCGCTTCGCCGTCCTTCCAGACGGTCCACCGGTCCGAGATACCGAATGCCTCCCCGTGCCGGATCACCATGCCGATGATCTCCTGCTTGGGGATCCAGGACCTCACCCAGGTATTGATCCCCATCTTCGGGAGGAGGATCCCGTTCTTCGGGCCAACGGGAGGGACGATTGCCATGGGGGGGAGAGTCTTCTCGTGCGTGCCCCAGCCGATCTCGGCAGGCGCGGTACCCTCTTCCCGGAGCCCCTCTATGCACCAGGTACCGACAAACTCGCCAACTTTTTTCGGGGTGCGGGAGATCTGGGTATCGTGTTCCGAGCAGTGGATCACCTTGACACCGACTTCCATCGCCAGCTCGGCAAAATTCTGCTCGCGGATCAGTGTCCTGATACGCCCGGGGTCCTTTGCGATCTTGTCGGTAATCATCCGGTTGGCGATATCCACGAGGCCGTGTTTGGCAAAATGCGAGATGAGGCCGGGGTTGGCACCATGGTCGACAACACAGGTTGTGGCATCTTTCCAGTCTTTCGTCAGCTCGATAAGTTTCATCTGCCGGAAGTACAGGGTCTTCTCGTAGGGGGTAGCAGTCTGGGTCTCGGCATCCGGGTCCCACGCCTCGACCGAGGTGTTGGCATAGAGGACTTCGTGCTCGTGGCACCACTGGACGATCTCGCAGCAGTCGATATTCCATGCTTCATCGATCAGGAGGCTGCCGGGCGAGAGGTATTCCGCGAGGGTCTCCGCGATATTCTCCTGCGTGATCCGCTTCTTGACGAACCGCAGTCCCCCGGCAGTCCATGCCTTCAGGTCCGCCGACTTGTCCTTGAAATCGATGATCGTGATGTTCTCAAGGGGGATATTCACATGTCGGAGCAGGATCGGGAACATGCACCGGCACACGGCGCCATACCCGATGATCAGGACGTTGTTTTTGAATTCCATCTCAACCCTCCCGGCTCTCTTTGATATCGATGAGCCTGTCTATGTGTATGTCCCCGTTCTTTAATAACTTCATGAAGACGGATGTCATCCCTGAATATGGGAAAAATCCCTTATTCAAAAATGGTCCTGGAGACGACACCGGATCAAGGGTGGCCAGCGATGCCTGAGGGAGCTTGTCCATGCCCCGTCGCCCGCACAATGATGTATTTATTGTGGTGGAGAACATACATATCCGGAGCACAACACTCATCGAATCAAATATTTTTACGGGGTGACGGATTTTGGCAGATAAAAATACACCAATGGACCAGCGCGAACTGATGACCCTCCAGAACTACCTGCAGGAGTACGGGCAGCAGGCTGAAATCTTTGTCAACCAGTTGCAGCTGCTGGAGAATGGGAGACTGGAGGCGCACGCCGCAATCGAGTCACTCGAAGAGATGCTCACAACGGAAAACGGTACCGTGCTCCTCCAGATAGGCGGCGGGGCCAGTGTCCGGGCAAAAGTCATGGAGCCGGAGAAAGTCCTCCTTGCGATCGGTTCGGAGGTCGTTGTCGAGCGTTCCAACAAGGATGCAGTCGAGTTTTTAAAAGAACGGATCATCGAGATGGAGGCCTCGCAGAAGAAGGTGGCCGATGCGCTCGACCGTCTCCGGGCCCAGATGAACGAGATCAATAAGCGGATCGAGTCGGGATACCAGCAGGCAATGGCATCCGGACAGAATCCCGGTTAAGCGGAGTCATTGTATCCATGTTCGGGGGACTGCGGGAGAAACTGAAGGCGGCACGGGACCGGCTCGGCGGCAGCATCGAGGCAGCAGCAGCCAGGGCGGAGCCAGTGGAGGAGACCGTTCCGGCAGCAGCTGCTCCCGCAACCCAGCCGGTCTCTGATCCGGGCCCGGCGACCGCAACGACCGCCCCGGCTTCCCCGTCATTTGTCCAGAAGGTCAAGACCCTCATTATCGAGCGGGAACTGATCGTCTCCGAGAAAGACCTTGATGATGCCCTCTCCGAACTGGAGATGACACTTCTCGAGAGCGATGTCGCCCTTCCTGCCACGGATGCGATCATCGGCAGCGTGGAGAAGAACCTTGTCGGCAGACACCGGAAGATCGGGGAATCCGTCGACGACCTCGTAGTACATGCCCTGAAGACGGCCCTGCTGGACGTGCTGGGCAACGGTTTTGATCTCAGGGAATACATAACGAAGCACGACCGGCCGGTGAAGATCCTCTTTACCGGTGTGAACGGTACCGGAAAGACCACGACCGTTGCAAAGATCGGTGCATACCTCAAGAAGGAGGGGTTCACGGTCGTGATCGGTGCCGGCGACACATACCGGGCCGGTGCAATCGAGCAGATCGCCGTTCATGCCGAACGCATCGGGATCCGGGTCATCCAGCACCAGGAGGGAGCCGACCCCTCGGCCGTGCTGTTCGATGCAGTGGAGTATGCCCGTTCGCACAAGATCGATGTGGTCCTTGCCGATACGGCAGGGCGGTTCCATAACAAGGCGAACCTGATGAGCCAGCTCGAGAAGATAAAGCGGGTCATGAAGCCCGACCTCGTGGTATATGTCGACGAAGCCGTGGCCGGTAATGATGCCGTGACCCGGGCCTTTGAGTTTGACAAAACCGTAGGGGCGGATGCAGTTGTTCTGACAAAGGCCGACATGGACTCGCGGGGTGGCGCCGCAATCTCGATTGCCCACACGATCGGAAAACCGCTGATGTTCCTCGGTGTCGGGCAGGCATATGAGGATATCCTGCCATTCGAACCCGCAAAAGTCGTCGACGAATTGCTGGATGGGGGTGCGTGATGCTCGACGGACTTTCGACATCCCTCAAGGATGCACTCAAGAAACTGGCCGGCAAGACCGTGGTCGACAAGGCAGCTGTCGACGAGCTGGTGAAAGACCTCCAGCGGGCGCTCATCTCATCGGATGTCAACGTCAAGCTCGTGATGGAGCTCAGCAAGGCGATCCGCACCCGCTCGCTTGAGGAGGAGCCGCCCAAGGGCATGAACGTCCGCGAGCACGTGCTCCGCATCGTGTACCAGGAGCTCGTCCGCCTTGTCTGGGCCTCGACCGAGGTCCGGCTCGAACCCCAGACGATCCTCATGGCCGGCCTGCAGGGAAGCGGCAAGACCACGACAACGGCGAAGCTCGCCCGCTACTTCCAGAAGAAGGGCATGAAAGTCGGGGTGATCTGTGCCGATACGTTCCGGCCCGGTGCCTTCGACCAGATCTCTACGCTCTGTGCGAAGATCAATGTCCCCTGCTTTGGCAATGCGCAGGAGAAGGATGCCCTGAAGCTCACCCGCGAGGGTCTTGCATCTCTGAAGGAGCAGGAACTGATCATCGTGGATACCCAGGGCCGCCACGCGCTTGAAGCCGATCTCATCAGGGAGATCATCGACCTCAATGTGCTGACGAAAGCGACCCACCGCTGGCTCGTGATCGATGCGGCGCTGGGCCAGCAGGCAAGCGAGCAGGCACGGCGGTTCCACGAAGCGATCGGGATCGACGGGGTCATCATCACGAAGATGGACGGCACCGCAAAAGGTGGCGGTGCCATGTCGGCTGTTGCCGAGACGAAGAGCGGTATCGCCTTCATCGGGAGCGGCGAGACGATCGAGGACCTCGAACGGTTTGACCCCGACGGGTTCATCTCCCGTCTCCTCGGCATGGGGGACTTAAAGGCGCTTGTCGAGCGGGCGAACGAGACCCTCACCCCGGATGACGTGGATGTCAATGCGATGATGAAGGGGAAGTTCACCCTCCGCGATATGTACAAGCAGCTCGAGGCCCTGAACAAGATGGGCCCCTTAAAACAGATCATGGGCATGCTCCCGCTTGGGAACATGCAGCTGCCCGAAGGCGTGTATGACGTCACCAGCACGAAGATGGTCCGGTACCGGATCATCATGGACTCGATGAACCCGGCCGAGCTTGATGAACCCTCGCTCATCAACAGCTCCCGCATGCAGCGGATCGCCCACGGGGCCGGGGCAACCCCCGACGAGGTCCGGGAACTGCTCAAGTACTACAAGATGATGCAGCGGACCCTCAAGGGCCTCAAGGGCAGCGGCGGCGGAAAGTTCAACATGCAGCGCCTGATGAAACGGTTCTCCGGGATGCAGTGAGATCTTCGTGCAATGACTTCTTTTGCGATTGTCGGGCACCTTGCCCGGACGGACGGGAGTTTCTCACTCAACGACCTGCCGGGAAGCGGCGGAAGGATGGATATCCTCTGCCGGTGCGTGAACGCATCGCTCTTTCTCTCGCACGACTTAAGAAGGGACGTGGACTGTTACCTCGTCCTGCTGGGGGCCCCATCGGGGCCGAAGACCGTGAAGTTTTCGGGGGAATCCGTCCGCTCGCTCTCGCCCGACGAACGGAGTGCGGGTGCCCTGATCAAGAAGGTGATCGACATCCCCTGCGGCAGCGAGTTCCGCGAGGCGGCGGACGGTGTCTCCATCCGAAAGGGCGGCCTTGAACGGCTGATTTCGGACCTGCAATTTGCCGTCCTTGATGAGACGGGTAATGATATCCGGAAGGAACAGGACCTGCCCGGGGCATATCTCCTGTCCGATCACATGAACTTCACGGACGCGGAGAATGAACAGATCCGTGAATGCCCGAGATATTCGGTGGGGCCAAAGTGCCTGCATGCGGATCATACGATAACTGTATTGCACAATGAACTGGACCGGAGGACACGTGGATGGAGATGAATGAACAGGTAAAGGCGATCCTTGCCTATGGGGAAACATGCGACCACTGCCTCGGGCGGTTCTTTGGCAAACGCTCGCACGGGCTCTCGAACGATGAACGGGGAAAAGGGCTGAAAGTCGCCATCGCCCTTTTCGAGAACCAGCCCTATAAGAAATTCGATGGCACCTGCTGGGTCTGTGGTAATTTCTTCGATGACGTACCGCTGTGGGCAGAGCGGGTGATCGAGGCAACGAAGGACCTCGAGTACTCAACGTTCCTTGTCGGCTGCCGGGTGCCCCCGCTCATTGCCGAGAATGAGGAGATGGTCTGGAGCGACCTCTCGCTTGCCGAGCCCGAGCCCTTCAAGTCAGAAGTGAACCGGGAGGTCGGGAAGGCAGTATCGGCACGGATCGGCAAGGTAGTGGACTTCAAGAAGCCCGAAGTTGTTGCAATCCTCGACCCCGCAACGGGCACGGTTGAGATCCAGGTAAACTCGGTCTTCTTCTACGGCCGCTACCAGAAGTTCGAGCGGGGCATCCCGCAGACCCACTGGGACTGCCGGGTCTGCAGGGGGGCGGGTTGCGAGATATGCAACTTCACCGGCGCCCAGTACCTGGACTCCGTGGAAGAACTGATCGGGAGGCCGGTAATCGAGGCTTTTTCTGCAGAGAATGCGGTCCTTCATGGCGCGGGCCGCGAAGACATCGATGCCCGCATGGTGGGAACCGGTCGCCCATTCATTCTCGAAGTAGTGTCCCCAAAGAAGCGTTCCATCGACCTTGCGGAACTGGAAAAAACCATCAACAGCACTGCGGACGGCAGGGTCTCCGTTGCGATCAGGCGCTGGGCTGACCGTGCGGAGGTGGAAACCCTTAAATCAAACAAAGCGCATAAAAAATACAGGATCCTGGTCGAGGTTGACGGCGAATTATCTGCGGACGAGTTCGCAAAAGCCGTAAAAACCCTTTCGGGCGTCACAATACATCAGCGCACGCCCGAAAGGGTTGCTCACCGCAGGGCCGACAAGGTCCGCGAGAGAACAGTCCTCGATATCGAGTATGCAGGGCAACAGGACGGCAAATTTGTTGTTGAAGTCCTGGGCGAAGCCGGCCTCTACATCAAGGAACTCGTATCCGGGGACTCGGGGCGAACCCGTCCAAGTCTTACCGAGATCCTGAAACGAACGGCTCACGTCACCAGCCTCGACGTCACGCAGGTGGAAGGAGCAAAGGAGGGAGAATAAATTGGCACATCACAATGGTCCACGAAAGAAGACACGATATAAGTTCAAGAAAGATTTGAGAAAGCGCGGCCTGCCGCCGGTAACCTCAGTCATCCAGAGATTTGAGATCGGGGACCGGGTCCACGTTGTTGTCAACCCGAGTATCCAGAAGGGGATGCCCCACCGTCGCTTCCACGGGAAGACCGGCACTGTCCTCGGCCAGCGTGGCCGTGCATGGATGCTCACTATCCGCGATGGTGACGCCGATAAGGTCGTCATCGCAAGACCACAACATCTAAAAGCACAAAAGTAAATTCACTGTCAGGTGATTGGCATCAAAGTAAAGGGTATAATTAGCGAAGAGAAGGTCACGCTCCCCGAGATGCGCAGCGTCCTCTTACGGGTAGAGTCCGAGAGGCTTGCTGCCGAGAAGGAGATGTCCTACGAGTTCAGGCGCAGTATCGAGCATGCCAATCAGCTTGCAAAAACTGACCCCGAAAAGTCCCGCGATCTTGTGACTGAGCTCACCAAAATGGAAAAGATGAAGCCTGAGATTGCGTACCGTATTGCCAATATCATGCCAAAGTCCCGGGACGAAGTCCGGGCGATCTTTGCAAAAGAGCGGTTTACGTTATCTCCTGAAGAGATTGATTCCATTATCGAGCTGGTAACAACACACTTCTGAGGTGTTGCACATGAAGGCGGAGAAAAAAGAGGTCAACGCGATCGTACTGGACGTGCTTATGAAAGGGCACTCGGACGATCCGCGCCCCACTTTTAAGAGAGAGCCGATCGTCCAGGCGATGGGCCTTGAGCAGTTCAAGCTCCTCGAGCTTGTGCCAAAACCAACGGCTGTGATTAACCTCTATGACAAGGTCTATATCGGCGATGCCGAACGCGACAAAGTGGAACGGGTCAAGCGCCGTATCGGTTATGAAGAACTGACCCCGACCGCAAAAGGGGAACTCCCGTTCATCATCGAGAAGGTTGTCAGGGAGCGTGAGGCGGATTTCGTCCAGTTCTTCAACAAGTCGATTTCGATCACGCCCAAGCTCCATATGCTCCACCTCCTCCCGGGCATCGGCAAGAAGCTGATGTGGGAGATATTAGAGTCCCGGAACAGGAAACCGTTCGAGAGTTTCGCTGACATCTCCGCACGGATCAAGGCGATCCCCCACCCGGAGAAGATGATCCAGGCGCGGATCCTTGAGGAGCTCGAGGATAAAGACACCAAGTACCACGTCTTTACCACGAAATGAAAGCGCACCACGACCAGCACTTCCTCATCGACCCCCATGCGGTGAACCGCATAGCAGACCTTGAGGATGTGCAGGGAAAGAAGGTGCTTGAGATCGGGCCGGGCAATGGTGTCCTCACCCGTGCCCTGCTCGACCGCGGCGCCATCGTGCACGCAATCGAACTCGACGGGCTGCTCTGCGAGCAGCTCGAAGTCACGTTTTCTGAAGAGATTGCCAGCGGCCGGCTCACGCTCCAGCACGGCGATGCGACCCGCTGCGAGATCCCGCCCTTTGAGATTACTGTCTCGAACCTTCCCTACTCCGCCTCATCGAAGATCACATTCCGGCTGCTGGATGAGGGATTCCGGGTTGCCGTGCTGATGTACCAGGCCGAGTTTGCCGAGCGGATGGTGGCAAAGGCCGGTACCAAGGACTGCGGGCGGCTCTCGATCATGGTGCAGACGTATGCGGCGGTACAGCAGTGCTTCCGGCTCCCGCCGCAGTGCTTCTCGCCCAAACCGCAGGTCCATTCCATGGTCGTGAAGATCTTCCCCCGGGACCCGATCTTTTACATCCAGGACCGTCGCCTGTATGCCGATGTGGTCCGGGCGCTCTTCTCGCACCGGCGCAAGACCGTGCGCAATTGCCTGCGGGGATCCGTGGGCAGCATGCTTGGCGAGGAGTGGGTGAAACGCGTGATCGCGACACTCCCGGAAGAGATCCTGCAGAGCCGTCCCGAGGCATTATACCTCGAGGATTTCGCTACGATTGCAAATATTGAGTGAACCGGTTACGGTGCTTCTTAATATTCCCGCATGATTTTTATTGCGCAGAACTTCCCGCACATTGTGCATTCGGTTTCCCCGTCCGTCAGTTCCCGTGCCCTGTCAGGGTCAATGGCACACCGGATCTGCCCGTTGCGGTCGAGTGCTGCCCGGAGTACCGCCACTTCCCTGTCCTGTGCATCCCGTCCGTACTTGACCGTATCCCCGATATGTGCTGCGATCCGGAATGCTATCAGTCCCTCTTTTACTGCATCCGGGCCCGGGAGACCCAGGTGTTCTGCCGGCGTGATGTAACAGAGATAATCTGCACCGGCAGCACTTGCCGTGCTCCCCCCGACTGCGCCGGCAATGTGATCGTATCCGGCAGCAATATCCGTAGGCAGCGGTCCGGCCACGAAGAGCGGGAACGGTGACTGCTTCTTGTAATAACGGATCGAGGGCGCGATCCGGTCGTTCCTGATGTGACCTCCCGCCCCCTCGATGATCACCTGGACCCCGGCTGCCAGCGCCCGACGGGCGAGCTGCACGTTCTGCCGAATCTCTTCCTTCTGCATTGCATCCATCCGGTCATGGATGCACCCGCTCCGGGCCGTGTTGCCAAGCGAGAGGACAATATCATGCTCCCGGCAGATTGAGAGTACCTCCTCAAACTGTTCCACAAACGGGTTTTCGCACCCGTGTATGAGCATGAACGCACTGGTGATTGAGCCTCCCTTGGAGACCATACCGAGTACCCGTTTCTTTTTCCGGAACCCGTCGAGCATTGCACGGTTCACGCAGTGGATGACAACAGAACTGATCCCCTCGTGTGCCTGCATCCGGAGGGTGGTGAGGATATCCTCCGGGTTCATCTCCTCAAGCCCGTTCTCTACGACAGTCTGGTATACCGGGACGGTCGTGATCGGGAGCGTCGTGTGTGCAAAAATTTCCTTACGGATCGCATTGATATCACCCCCCATCGAAAGGTCGCTGATCGTATCGGCTCCGAACTCCTCGGCAATCCGGGCTTTCCGTATCTCCTCCCTGACATCCGCTTTCCCGGTTGATGTGCCGAGATTGACATTGATCTTGGTACGGAGCCCCCTGCCAATGCCGGTTGCCCGTGTTCCCCGCTGCATGATCACCGCACTGCCTTCCGCGACCTGCTTGCTGAGACTGGCGGGATCGATACCCTCCTCTTTGGCAACTGCCTTCATCTGGCGTGTGATGATTCCTTCCTGTGCATAATCGGCCTGTGTCTTCATGGATGCAGCAACGCTCCCCGTGCCGGTAACCTTGGTGTTCCCGGCATATGGATACCTCCATTTTGAGTCCGGTTGGGATATCAGGGTCTGACAGCGAAGGGAAAAAAGGGTATCCGGATCACTAATAAACTACCGGTGGGTTTATAATCAACCATATCCTCAGGATTTACTCTACAGGGAAAACCGGGGCAGCATCGGCTGCCGATTACCCGGCATATCGCTGATGCCGGCACTCCCCACCAATCCCTTTTAGCCCCTTTCCGCCCAACCATACCCACAACGTTATGCACTACAACCCCAGCCAGGTATACCCGCCGGATGCCGATACGTTCCTCCTCCTTGATGCAGCCATGGCGGAAGTGAAGCCCGGTGACCGGGTGCTGGAAGTGGGCACAGGCTCCGGTTTTATTGCACGGGAGCTTGCGAAGGTGACCCGTGTTGTGTCAACGGATATCAACCCCCACGCAGCGATGTGTGCCCGCAGGGTAGGAGTGGATATAGTGCGCTGTAATCTCTTCAATGGGGTACGGGGGCCGTTCAATCTCATCCTCTTCAATCCCCCGTACCTCCCCACCGCGCCTCACGAGCGGATCGATGACTGGCTTGAGTATGCCCTGGATGGGGGAAAGACCGGGCGGGCAACCATCGAACAGTTTGCCATGGATGTCGCAAGGGTGCTCGCCCCGGGCGGGAGAATACTCCTGCTGGTGTCATCGCTGACGGGGCTTGACACCGTGAAAGACCTGTTTACCTCCGCAGGTTTTTTTGTGGAGGTTGTCCGGCAGGAAAAGGTGGAGGACGAGGTGTTGTATGTCCTCCGGATTCACCGGTAATCCCGTATTCAGACGATCAGCCGTCTCCGCATCAGGTTGATGGAGAGCAGGCAGAATATTGTGGCGACAATCGCAATCCAGGCAAAGTTCAGAACAATCGTCCACGACACCGCGTCCAGCGTGAGCATCCGCATGATCGCGACGAGGTGCGTGAGCGGGAGCAGGGCCTGCGCAATGTACTGGAGGAATGCCGGCATCAGGGTGAGCGGGAAGAACGTGCCCGAGAAGAGCGCCATGGGCGTGATGAAGAGGAACGCGGGGTAGTTCAGCGTGTCGATCCCGGGGCTGATTGACGTGAAGCACATCGCGATGCCGGCAAACATCAGGCCGCCGATGAACCCGAGCGGGATCGCCAGCAGGGCAAGGGGGAGGGAGACAACCCCGAACGCGGCAAGCACCGGCAGCATAATGACCACGTAGATAACGCTCCGGGTGGCCCCCCAGAGCAGCTCGCCCGCGATCACGTCTTCGATCGAGAGCGGCGTTGCGATCATCGCATCGAAACTCTTCTGGTAATACATCCTGACATATGACCCGTACGTGCACTCGAAGAACGCGGAGTTCATGACCGCGATCGCGAGGATTGCCGGGGCAATGAAGTTCACGTACGGGATACCGTCGATCTCCTTCACGTACGTCCCGATGCCAATCCCGATGGCAAAGAGATAGAGGAGGGCTTCGATAAGGGGGGGGAAGAAGTTCACCTGCCAGGTCCTGACAAAGACCACCATGTTTCGGTACCAGACCTTCCACGCCCGTCGGGTGATTCTTGGGATGGAGAATATGTGCGGCATAGTCACTCCCGGAGGGTCCTCCCGGTCAGTTTCAGGAACACGTCCTCAAGCGTTGCCGGGCGCGTGATCATTCTCTTCGGTTTGCACCGGTCAAGGACATTGCAGGCGATCTCGCGGGCTGAATCTGTGGTTGCAGTGATCTGGATCATATCGCCGGTCTGTTCGAACGTGACCTTCAGTTCCGTGAGGCATGCGATCACATCATCGCTCGTCTCCACCTCCACGATCTCGTGACCGGCGTGTTGCCGGACCAGTTCCGCCGGTGTACCTTCAACCAGGATCTTCCCGTTGTCCATGATCACGAGCCGGTCGCAGAGGCGTTCCGCTTCATCGAGATAATGCGTGCTCATGACAATGGTATTGCCCTGCGCCTGCAGGTTCCGGAGTTTCTCCCAGATCAGGTGACGGGCCTGCGGGTCAAGACCGATCGTTGGTTCGTCTAGGATGAGCAGGTCGGGGGTGTTGACAAGTGCCCGGGCAAGGATCAGGCGACGCTTCATCCCCCCGGACAACTTCTCCACGGCCACGTCCCGCTTCTCCCGGAGCTGGACGAACTCCAGCAGCTCATCGGCTCTCTTCTCTGCCAGGTCTTTGGGGATGTCAAAATACCGTGAATAATAGTAGAGGTTGCCAAAGCAGGTGAAGTCCGGGTCAAGGTTGGTCTCCTGCGGGACAACACCGAGGCGCTGCTTGATCTCTGCAGGGCTTCGGTCCGGGTCCATGCCAAGGACGCGGAGGGTGCCGGACGTGCGGGGGGAGACACAGGTGATCATCTTCATCGTTGTCGTCTTGCCGGCCCCATTGGGCCCGAGGAACCCGAAGATCTCACCCTTCCTGACCGTGAACTGTATGCCATCGACTGCAACAGTACTGCCATAGTCCTTTTTCAAGTCCTGTGCTTCGATGATGTCAGGCATGGTCTCACCTTTCCGATCAGAACTTCTGTGGATATACTAGAAAATCCTCACGTTTGGAGCAGCAGGGTGCAGGCAAAAAAGATTATCCGAGCGGTTCCGGCTTGACAAGGATGATACCGGCGATGAGGACCGCGAGGAGCAGGACCGTGCCGAACAGCACTATGGGATCGACCGTGCTGACGTTATAGACCAGCACGTGCCGGACCATCCCGGTGAACCCTGCGATGAGCAGCGCCCGGACCTCCACATGCTTTGTCTTGAAATACACCGTCACGGTCTCGAATAACACGATGATCGTGATCGTCAGGAGGAGGGCATTGATGACATCGATGATTTTTGTGGTAAAGTCCAGGGATATGATCATCTGGCTGATGATCTGGACGGCATCCCAGAGCGAAAAGACGGCAATGACCGTGAGCAGGATTGCCACGAGTGTGTAGAGAATCAGGGGCACCAGGGAAAAGAAGGCGATGAGGAAATCCATAATTGATTTGTTTTTCTCCATAGCAGACCTCGTCTTTTGTTAAACGTAGTGTGGTGTCGCAGGAATAAAAATGAAACGGGTGGCAGGCCGGTGGGTGGGAGTCCTGAACAGGGCAATCAGTTCCCCATCCGCAGGAGCGCTGCACCGGCAGCTTCCCGCACATCGGAAAAGGGATCGTTCATAAGTTGTTTCAAGGGTTCAACCGCCCGCCGGTCGCCCAATCTCCCGAGGACTGTAGCTGCACCGATCCGTACCTCGATTTCCCGGTCCGCGAGAAGTCTGATGACCGCCGTCGCAGATTGTGGATCCCGGATCCTCCCGAGCGCCGCAAGGGCGGCCACCCGGACTGTCGGTTCTGCATCGTCAAGGGCCAGGGTAAGGGAAGGAACCGCTGAAGAATCACCCAGCCGGCCGAGTGCCTGTACAACCTCGCACCGGACGGACGGGTGGGGATCCGTGGCTGCGGCTGAAAGCGCCGGGATCGCGTCAGGGGAACCGGACTTTCCGAGTGCGGCAGCTGCGGCACGCCGTTTCGCAATGCTTCCTGCCTGAAGATCCGTGAAAAAAGGAGTGAGATCTGTCATATGCCGGTGCAGCACTCCCGTTAATGTTCGCACGCGTTCCCGGACTCGTATGCCGAGATGACTTTCGTGGCCACCTCCGGGGAAATATGGTCATGGATGTGGTGAACGAGTGCCTCAACATCCTCAACCGGCAGGCACCCGAGGCTCTCTTCGCCCTTCTGGATCATGTCGGTCAGGTAGGTGAGTTCCTCCGTGCTGAGCTGGCTGATGCGCCGGATAAAGTCCTCGGAATCTTCGGAGAAATGGTTGGAGACCGGGGGCAGGATCGAATGGAACATATGGTCGGATCCCGAGCAGGTCAGGTCGCCGCATTCCGGAGCAAGTTTCTTGAGAATTGCAATATCTTTGTCGTCGAGTTCGCGTGGCATGGTAGATATCCTGATCATTATTTTCCGGGCTTTGGAATAAACGTGCGGGAAGGGCACCGTTCGCTCTCCCGGTCGGGCGTTGTCTCACCATTGATCCGGCACTCTCCCCGGTCCTCTGAACGGGGTGTATAACTGATGCAGTCGGCACAGGTTGGCATATGCTCCCGTATGTCAGTTCTGCCCGATTATTCTTGCTGGTGAAAAAAAGAGACGATCAGAAATATTTGCCCAGCCAGGTTTTGATGCCGGCGAAAAAGCCGCCGGAACTTTTTGAGCCGGTTGATTTCTTGTTGCGGGGTTCCATTGTCTGCATCGATTTGGCGATGGTCCGCTTTACCGGCGGGGCACGGGGTTCCGGAATATCCCGGAGCATGCCTTCCGGCTCTTCACCGGTTGGTTCGAATCCCCACGAGAACCCGACTTTGTACGCCTTTTCATTCTGCCGGATCCAGTTGGCTGCGGCCATGTAACCGCGGTCTTCCGCCTTCTTGACCGTATCACTGTGATCGAGCGTGAAATGGATCTCACGTCGGAGGGCTTCGAGTTCCTCATAGACCTTACCGGGGACCTGAATTTTCTCCCTGCTCATAACTTCTCGTATAGGATTATGCCGGGATACGCTCTTTAATGCTTCGGTTACATTCCGCCGGAAAAACGTGAGAATTTGCCTGCGGGTTTATCGTACAGCCAGAACCCGTATCGCACAATATCTTGATAAGCATTCCTGCTAATTGTTCCCTGTACGCGGAAGGTGCGGTTTTATGGTAAAGGTAGTCTACGAAGGGGACGACTTCAAGAGGATGCTCAGGGCGGACAAGATCGCCCTCGAACGCCTCGTTGCCCAGGGAAAGATTGGTATCCACGAAGTCAGTTACAAGGATAAGAAGATCAAGGTCGAGATCAAGAAGAAGGGAATGGATATCGTTGTCAAACGGTTCCGGGCAATGTAAATAAGAAATCCCCCTTTTTCTTTTAATTCGAACGCCGTTTGTCCGGTACGGTCATAAGAAACCGGTTCCTCCTGCCATACCGTTTAACCGGACACAACCCTCTTGTCCTATAATTGGCAATATTCATCCATGGGAATTACCGGCAACGGGAATAAAGAGGCAGGGTTAGGTCTCCTTATCTTCTCCATATCGCTCGCCATGTTCATGTCCGGCCTGGACGGGACCATTGTCAATATCGCACTTCCGACCATCTCCGAGGCGTTCAATGTCTCCACCAGCGCCGTGAGCTGGGTTGCAACGGCATACCTGCTTGTCATGGCAGGCTGCGTGCTCATCTTCGGTAAGATCTCCGACATGATCGGGTTCAAGAAAGTCTTCCTGGCAGGTTTTCTTATTTTCACGCTCGGATCGCTTGCCTGCGGTGTCCTGCCGGACCTCTTCGACTCACTCACCTGGCTCATCGGTTCCCGGATCTTCCAGGCAGTGGGCGGCGCCATGATGGCAGCGATTGCCCCGGCCATGATCACCTCATATGTTCCTCTTGAGCAGAGGGGAAAGGCGCTGGGGATTGTCATGACCCTCGCCGCTCTCGGCACCGCGATTGGCCCCACGATAGGCGGTATACTGACCCAGTACCTCTCGTGGCACTGGATCTTCTTCATCAATGTCCCCATTGGCGTTGCGGCTCTCATGCTGGGCGCAAAGGTGATCCCAAAAGATGCCCGGCAGACCGAACAGAAAGGGTTTGATTCCACCGGTGCTGCCCTGGTCTTTGTCGGTCTGGCCTCGCTCCTTTACGTGGTGTCGGAAGGTCAGACGCTTGGCTGGACATCGCCGGGAATTCTTGCGCTCGCGGCAGTTGCGGTGATCTCGCTTGCCTGGTTTGTTGTCCATGAGCTCCGGCTGCCCGATCCGCTGCTCGATCTGAGGTTGCTCTGGAGACGGAGCATCATCGTCCCGGTCGTGATCCTCTGCCTTGTCTTCTTCAGCTTCTCCGGGATCAATTACCTGATCCCGTTCTACCTGCAGTACGTCAGCGGCTACGATACGTCAACGTCCGGCCTGATCATGACATCGCTCTCGGCTGCCATGATGATTTCCGGTCTCCTTGCCGGCATGCTCTTCAACCGTGTCGGCCCGAAACGGCTCTGCATCGGGGCCGGCATTGTGCTGGTGATTGGATACTTCCTGATGACAAAACTGCATGCTGATACGCTCGCGGGATATGTTGTCCTTGCGCTCGGCCTGATCGGGTTCGGGCTCGGGATGATGATTGCCCCGGCTTCGAACATGGTGATGAATGCGGTGGCAAAGTCAAAACAGGGAATGGTCTCCAGCGTCACCACGCTTGCACGCTTTGTCCCCATGACGCTCGGGATTGCGGCCTTCAACCTGATCTTCGTCCAGGGAATCATCTCGATTGCTGCGGGCCACGATGTCACGAAGACTTCACCCGCGAATATCCAGATGCAGGTACTCGCTGCCGGGTTCGATCTCGCATTCTTTGTCTCGCTTCTGTTCGGCATCGCGATTATCGTGCTGTCGCTTGTTATAATCGTGGAGATCCACCCGGACAACCTCAACAAGACGGCTGACGATGAACCCCCGATGGGACTGCTCTGACCGGCTTACGATGGAGACTGGCGGGACACCTCTCCCCTTGGGAGAATAGTACTAATCGGAGCCCTTACAGGGCTCCGTTTGCCAATACGGGGATCCGGTTTTCCGGCTGGAGTGGAAGTGTTGTCCACGCGGTTGGAAAAGTCTCATATAATTTGATATCTCCCGAAACAGGGGTCAATTCTACCTTTTTAAACCTGCAAAATAGCAGCGTTCTGTTGGCCCCCTTTTTCCGATCGTAGAACAGGCCCGGCAAATGAAGGAAACCCCGTTTTTCCGGATCCGAAACCTCTATCAGGAAATCGAAGGTTGGCTAACGCCACCCTTCTCCTCGTCGGGGTTCGAAGAAACCTTACGGTTTCTTCTCATCCTCCAGGTCTGATGACCTGTCGGATTTGAACATCTGATCCGGATCAATCAGACTTTGATGAAAAAATTTTGAGCTGACATTCGTTTAAAAAAGAGTTATGACGGGACAACCACCCTGATATCCACGAGCTGGTCGCCGTCATATACCGGGACCAGCTCGCCATCTTCGAGCATTTTTTTAATCACCTGATACATCGCCTGCCGTAACTCTCTCTCGTCCCTCGCCACGATCACACACCTCTGATTGATACATTACCATTACAAGGGGGCATCATATACTTTGTGAAAAAAAATTTTTCGAAAAGAGCATGCTGATTTTCAAATCAATTGCCAGCGCGACAGAACCGGAAAATATGTCTGCCGTTCTCTGAACAATGTTAAAAATAAAAAATCAGAAGAAGTGCTGCTATGGGGATTCGAACCCCAGTCGCGAGCGTGAGAGGCTCGCATGATTGGCCGGACTACACTATAGCAGCGCGAGTTGCTCAATAAAATGGGCGATGACGCTACTTATATTTTATTACGGGTGCATTTTCTGCCCGCGTCATGTCAGCGCCACAAACAACTATATCTCGGACAGGCGGCGAATAATATAGGAATGAGTAGTCTTGAAGAACAGATCAAGGAGCTCGAAGACGAGCTCACCAAAACTCCCTATAACAAGGCTACTTCTAAGCATATCGGCAGGGTCAAGGCTAAGATAGCGCGGCTTCGCGATGAGGCCGTCAGCCGTGCAATGAAAGCCGGGGGTGGCAGCGAAGGCTACCAGGTCAAGAAGTCCGGCGACGCAACTGCCGTCCTTGTCGGCTTCCCGTCAACGGGTAAGAGCACGCTCCTCAACAAGCTGACCGGCACCGCGAGCGCCGTTGCCGCGTACGCGTTCACCACCCTTACGGTAGTCCCCGGTGCACTGGAGCACAAGGGAGCGAAGATCCAGCTCCTCGATATCCCGGGACTTATTGCCGGTGCAGCAATGGGCAAGGGCCGGGGCAAGGAAGTCATCGCGGTCGTCCGCGGTGCCGACATTGTCATCATCCTCGTGGACGTCTTCAACGAGCGGCATTTCGATGTCCTCATCAAGGAACTCTACGACGCCGGTATCAGGATCAATGTCCGGAAACCGGATATCACCATCAAGAAATCCTCGCATGGCGGTATCCGTCTCAATGCGGTCGGTACGCTGGACCTGGAGATCGAGGAAGTGCGTTCGATCCTCGCCGAATCGAAGATGATGAACGCCGATATCCTGATACGCGGGAATGCGACACAGGACGATTTCATCGATGCCGTGCAGGGCAACCGGGTGTACATCCCGGCGTTTATCGCGGTCAACAAGGTAGACCTCGTTGATAAGGAACGGTATCGCGAGATCGAGCGCGACATAGCCAGGCGGTTCGGCAGCCCGCCGATCATGATATCGGCCGCTGCCGGCTATCACACCGAGGAACTCAAGGATGCGATTTACGACTGCCTCGGGTTCATGCGGGTCTACATGAAACCCGTTGGCGAAGAGGCCGATCTCGAAGAACCACTGATCATCCGGAACCAGAGCACGGTCGAAGATGTCTGTAACAAGCTCCATCGCGAGTTCGTACAGAAGTTCCGCTATGCCCGGATCTGGGGTAAGTCCGTCAAACACCCTGGCCAGCGGACCGGGCTGACCCATAAACTTATTGACGGTGACATACTCTCGATTGTTGTCGAGCGCTAGCACGATCCCTTTTTTTCGTCCTGCGGGCGGCTCCCGATTGCATCATAGACCACGGAGAGTGGTGCTTCCGTCTTGATCCCGTACCCTGAAAAGTGCGTACGGCTTGCCGGGTACCCTGCGGCGGTGATGCGGCTGAGTACGGTGGTGATTTCAGGAGGGGAACATACCAGCCGTTTGGCAATCACGTGGTAATCGTAAAAGCCCGGGAAGGGAAGTTCTTCCATGCAGCAGTCCAGCAGTTTCACGAGTTCTTTTTTTGACCCGGCCGATACCGAATCAGCCCGGGCCCGCATATCCGCAAGGATCGCCCGGTTGTGGAGGTCACCGATCCAGAGGGGGCCGATGGGCTGGAGGGGCTCGCCGCAGTGGGGGCAGGTCCGGGACGACGAGAGAATGGTGGCTTCCGTTTCCCGGTAGGGACATTTCCTGCACTGGTGGATATACCCGGTCTGCTTCAGGCTTGCATCGGCAGCCTGCGGGCCCCGGAGCAGCCGGAGGTGGAGGCGGGCGAAGTGCTCCCGGGCATAACAGAAGATCGGCTCGACCCCCCGGTCGTACCGGGCAGTCTGCCGGACAACAAATCCCAGCAGGATGCGGAGGCCCACCTCGCTGTGGTACTCCGTGTTCATCGGGACCGCGGAGTACCGGCGGATCCCGGCCTTCAGGTGCGCACCGCAGAGCGGGGCGGTGTCCGTTGCGGTCACGAAGAGGAAGCGCCGGGTCCCCTTCACTCCCGCATCGACGAACGGGGCCGGTGTCCCGAACGGGTCGAGGTCAACGGCATCGAAGGACTGCTCTGAAAGGAGAGCGTTGACATCGCGGTGGACCACGGTGACCGGCAGGCCGGACCGTTCCACGTTTTTGGTGATCAGCTCGATTGCCATCGGGTCACGGTCGCTGATCGTCACGGGAATACCGCACTCGTTTGCCACCCGGAGGCCGCGGATACCGGTGGCACCCATCGCGTCGAGATAGTCCGAAGGTCCGAGGAGCGGGAGGAGGAGGACGGTTGCATCGCGGTTGAGTTCCATGCGTCGGTTGAAGAAGATGGGGGCGGAACCCGGGGGGAACTGCGTCGTGTCGTCCTGGACCGGCACGAGGAACGTGGTCCTGCCTTCCGTTGCCTCTGTCAGATCCATGGTGCCAGAGATGTTGCAGCGCGCAAAACTTATACATATTCCCCTGCAATGGATATGAGCAGGGCGAGTGGCTTAGCCCGGACATAGCGTCAGCCTCCTAAGCTGAATGCCGGGGGTTCAAATCCCCCCTCGCCCGTCATTATTTTTCGTGCATTTTATCTGCCGGACAACCAGAATGTGATCCAATGAGTGCTGCCGGTTTTCTGAACATCATCCGCCCGGCAAATGCCGTGATGGCAGGCGTAGCGGCGGTCGTTGCCTACCTCATTGCCACCGGCACGCTCGTTCTGGCAGCCCTTCTCCTCTTTATTGTAGTCGTCCTCATCACGGCCGCCGGCAACGTGATCAACGATTACTTCGATGCGGAGATCGATGCGGTGAACCGGGCCGACCGCCCGATCCCGTCCGGGCAGGTCTCCCGCAATGCTGCACTCCGGTACGCGGTCCTCCTCTTTGCCGCAGGTATCGTGGTCAGCCTGTTCACAAACCCGATCTGTGCGGGGATTGCCCTCTTCAACTCCTTCCTGCTGGCGCTCTATGCGGCCCGGTTCAAGAGCATGCCGGTCGTAGGCAATGTCGTGGTTGCCTACCTGAGCGCAAGCATGTTCCTCTTTGGCGGGGCGTTCGCCGGCACCGGGGGCCTCATCAGCCTTCTTCCTCTTGCCTTCATGACCTTCCTTGCAATGATGGCCCGGGAACTGCTCAAGGACGCGGAGGATGTGGAAGGCGATGCAGTGGGAGGTGCGTCCACGCTCCCGATCCGGATCGGCGTGAAAAAGACCGCATACTGTGCCTTCGTGTTTGTCCTGCTCTCATCTATTGCAAGCATCGTCCCGTTCTGGTGGTGGGGGGTCCCGTATCTTGTGATGATCGGCATTGTGGACCTCACCCTCATCGCTGCGGCATACCGGGCCCTGCACTGTGACCGTCCTGCATGTATCCGGGACTCCGGCGCATCGGCGGTACTGAAATACAGCATGTTCGCCTCCCTCATCGTCTTCGTCCTTTCCGTTCTCTTCCTCGGTTAATTGTCTCCCGGGGGGTGACGGGACCCCCCGGAGTTCCGAGCAACAAGTTTATCCCCGCGATCGCTCCACCATTATCCTAGAGACCAATGCCCACGCTCATCCGGAAAGGAAATACCTATTTTGCCGAGAAAGGTTCGTATTTCGAAGGGAACGTAAAAGTTGACGGGGACTTTGTCGTGCCCCCCCATACCCATTTCTGGGGCAGGCTCAACGTCACCGGCAGCCTCGAGCTGGGCCCCCGGTCCAGCGTTGCGCTCGAGATCAGCTGCCGGAATGCGCTGATCGGGAGCCAGTGCCGGGTCAAGGGCCCGATCATTGCCCACGGTGATGTCACGATCCTCGACCATGCCAGTGTCCACTCGGTCAAGGCAGGTGGAAAGGTGATCCTCCGTACCGGTGTCATCGTGGGAGACGTGACCAGCGAAGACACGATCATCGTCCACGGGAAGATCAAGAGCGGGAACCTAATCGGTAAGAGTATGAAGGTCCTCGGGAATTGATGACGGGTCGATCCCCAGCACCGCAACTTCGTAGACATCGGGCCAGTTGACGATCGTCTCGACGCACCCTTCTTTTAACGTCACGACCCCCATGACGACGAGCCCCATCTTGTCGGCCATGTCGATCCCCTCTTTCACTTCGGAAAGGCAGCCAATGCCAATGATTGCTTTCGGCCGGTATTTTTTTGCCATGCGCTTGATGAAGGACGATCCCGGTACGATGAAGATCCGGTACCCGAGGCGTTCGAGCAGGACGTTTGCCTCACCGATACTGCACTGGCCGCAGTTCCTGCACTTTAAGCCTTCGGGTGTCAGGTGGGCAGGGCACTGGGAGGACCGCAGGCACTGGGGCATGAAGATCGCCCGCTCGGCAACCGGGACGCGCCCGAACTCAGCGGAGTTCATGGTGTTCTGGAGATTGATAAAGAAGGAGAGCATCTCGCGGTCCTCAAGGCCGATAAAGCGGAACATCGCCTTCATTACCCCTTCGAGAAAGACCAGCCCGGACTTGAGAAGTTTCGGGAAGTAGAGCTTCTGTTTCTTTATGGAATAGAGCGAGATGATGACCAGCACAAAGGAGATGATGAGCGCCCCGAGTATGACGATGACTGTTACCTCCCCGATGATATACATGAGGCTGTTCCATGTCGTAAAATCAAATGCCATGACAGGAAGAAATATTGTAGGTTAATGGGATTTTGGGAGAGATAAGTGTGATCGGGTATCGATGGGCTGGCGGAGCACGCCCGTTTCCGTTATGATCGCGGTGACGAGTCCCACCGGTGTTGCATCGAATGCCGGGTTCTTCACCTTTGCGCCTTCGGGGACACAGGTCCGGCCGCCCATGACGGTGACCTCATCACGCCCCCGCTCCTCTATTACAACGTCGCGTTCACCGTTGTCTGCGTCGAACGTTGACAACGGCGCTGCCACATAGAACGGTATCCCGTGGTGGCGGGCGCAGACGGCATGCATGTAGGTGCCGATCTTGTTGAAGACGGCATCATGGGTGATCCTGTCGGCACCGACAATGACGGCATCGATCGCACCCGCCCGCATGAAATGGGCGGCCATGGAATCGGTGATCACGGTCACATCGATCCCGTCCCGTTCCAGTTCCCATGCCGTGAGACGGGCACCCTGGAGGAGCGGGCGGGTCTCGCAGGCGATCACCTTTACGTCCTTTCCGGCTTTCACGGCGGAGCGTATCACCCCCAGCGCCGTCCCCCACGATGAGCAGGCAAGGGCCCCGGCATTGCAGTGGGTGAGGACCGTGCAGCGGTCAGGGAGCAGGGCCGCCCCGTTGTCCCCGATCGCGTGGCAACATGCGGTGTCCTCGCGGGCGATGGTCTCCGCTTCACGAAGCGAGAGATCGCTTGCCTCTCCGGCAGTGCGGGCGGTGGCCAGGGTGGCGAGCACCCGGTCGATCCCCCAGCCAAGGTTGATCGCGGTCGGGCGGGTCGAACGGAGCAGTCCGGCAGCCTCTCGTACACCGTCCATGAATGGTGCGAAGTCGTTATGCGTTATTGTGCGGGTTGCAAGGGCGACGCCATATGCCCCGGCAACCCCGAGCGCCGGTGCCCCGCGGATCTCGAGTCTGCGGATAGCGGTGGCCAGCCGGTCAACAGTCCGGCACTCGATGATCCGGTATTCGCCCGGCAGGAGTGTCTGTTCGATGTAACAGAGACTGTCTTTCTCTTTGTCCCACCAGAGCGTGGCAGAGTCGTTCACTTACGGCCCCGCCTTTTTTGCATCGATCCATGCCCGCATTGCCGCCGATTCCCCGGAGGCGACGCTGTCCGGGATATCCCGGGGAGCGGTGGCGGTACCGGCAACGTAGATGCCCGGCCGGAGTGTCGAGACCGTATCGACCGCATCGTGCACGGACCGGATGAACCCCGTCTCCTCCCGTGCGATCCCCAGTTTTTCCGCAAGGGCCGCTCCCGCCTCCGCGGGTTCGATCCCCACCGAGAGGACCACGAGTTCCGGGTGCAGGACATGGACCTCGGACGTCTCGGAGTCCTCGACCTGCAGGATCATGCCGTTCCGGTCCGGGAGTACATCGGACGGCATGCCCCTGAGGAACCGCACCCCGATGGCTTTTGCCCGCTCGAAATACTCCTCGTATCCCTTCCCGTAGGCACGGATGTCCATGTAGCAGATGAGCACATCCGTCTCCGGGTGCTTCTCCTTGATCAGCATCGCGTTCTTTATCGCCTGCATGCAACAGACGCAGGAGCAGTACGGGCGGCCGATCGTCATGTCGCGGGAACCAACGCACTGGATAAAGACAATGGACTTCGGCTCCTTCCCGTCGCTCATCCTCTTCACCTTGCCCCCGGTGGGTCCGCCCGCGTTGATCATCCGCTCCAGTTCGAGGCTCGTGACCACGTCGGGAAGGGTGAGATAATTGAACGGCGACTTTACCCGGGCATCGAAGACCGAGTATCCCGTGGTAACAACGATGCTTGCCGCATCAACGGTCAGGGTCGTCTCCTCGTCATTCTTACGGATGGAACCCGGGCCGCAGGCATCGTAACAGAGCCCGCACTCGATGCAGTGCTCGTTGTCCTTGACAACGACATCCGGGACTGCCTGTGCATGCGGCTTGTATATTGCCTTCCGGACACCAACGCCCGAATCGAACCGGTTGTAAACTTCTACCGGGCAGATCTGGATGCAGTCCCCGCACCCGGTACAGGTCGACTCATCGACGTACCGGGGGTGTTTCTTTATCGTGACGCGGAAATTGCCCGTTTCACCTTCGACATGGTCGACTTCGGCACAGGTATGGATGGTGATGCCAGGGTTACGGCTCACGTCCACCATCTTGGGGGAGAGGATGCACATCGAACAGTCGTTCGTTGGAAACGTCTTGTCCAGCTGCGCCATGTGCCCGCCAATGGTGGGTTCTCTTTCGACGAGGTGGACGTGGACCCCGTGCCCGGCGATATCCAGTGCCGCCTGGATGCCGGCCACTCCTGCCCCGATGACGACAACGCTAGCCATGACGGGCGTACTCTCCTGCAAGTTCCGCATACGATGAAGCATTGGAGAGGATGTGCTGCTGCTGGCTGTCGCTTGCCTGCTTGATGATCTTACCGGGGACGCCGACAACGACCGAGCGTTCCGGCACGTCCATGCCTTCGGTGACAACGGCACCTGCCCCGATGACCGACCCGTCGCCGACCTTTGCACCGTTGAGCACGATTGCGCCCATGCCGACCAGCACCCGGTTTCCTATCGTGCAGCCATGGAGGATCGCCCCGTGCCCGACCGAGACATCGCTGCCTAGGAGTACCGGAAACCCTTTGCTGGTATGGACCACGCAGTTGTCCTGGATGTTGGAACGGTCGCCGATCACGATCCGGTCCTTGTCCGCACGGACCACGGCCCCGAACCAGATCCCCACATCCCGGCCGATCGTCACATCTCCCGTTACCGTTGCATTACCGGCGGCAAACAACGCAACGCCTGTGACCTTCCCATCCATATGCATAATAACATAGGAAATTAAGAATCAAGGAACATGAAGGTTATGGTAGGGGGAACCTTCGATCCCCTGCATGACGGTCACAAGAGTCTCCTGAACCGGTCGTTCGAGCTTGCCGGCCCCTCGGGACATGTCGTGATCGGCCTGACCACCGATACGTTTGCGAGCCGCAAGGTACACCCCATCCGCCCGTTTGCGGAACGGAAGGCGGACCTTGAGGCGTATATCACGAAAAAGAACTATCCTGTACAATGGCGGATCGAGCCGCTGAACGACCGGTTTGGCTCTGCGATCGAGTACGATTTCGATGCGATCGTGGTCTCCGAGGAGACCCTCCCCGTAGCGGTCGAGATCAACACGATCCGGCGCGGGAACGGCAAACGGAAAGTCGACATCCACCAGATCAGTTGTGTCCTCGCGGATGACGGCCGCTGGATCTCGAGCACCCGCATTTACCGGGGCGAGATCGACATCCATGGCCATATCCTGCACGGGTAACTGCTGAATAACGGCAGATCTCCGGGATCGTACAATTCCGGCGTGCTGTTTTATACGACGGTATTACCCCGAAAATTACAAAAAAGATTATTTCCTGTGGGCAACCGCGATTGCGAGCATCGCAAAGGCTGCTGCGATCACAGAGACCATTGCAGGCAGGGGTGCCTGTGTGGTCGGGCTGGCAGCAGCTGCTGCCGGTGCTGCTGCTGCGGCACCCGGTACCGTCGCCTCCGGCGTTGGTGCGACCGTGGATTCACTGGTGGTCGCGCCGGGCGTTGCTGCTGCTGAAGTCCCGGTCTTGAACATGGTGTCGCTGCCATACTGGTTGGTTACCGTGAGGCTGACATCGTACGAGCCCTCAAACAGGTAGATGTGGCGCGGGTTCTGTTCGGATGAACTCGTCCCATCGCCGAAGTCCCACTTCCATTTGGTCGGTTCGTTGCTCGAGAGGTCCGTGAACTCGACAACGAACGGTGCCTTGCCCACCTGGCGGTTTGCCCCGAATTCAGCAACCGGTGCAAGGGTGGTCATGATGTAGTTCGCCTTTGATGCGATGTCCTTCCCGTCATTGTTGGATGCGGTCAGGGAGACCGTGTAGGTGCCAAGGGTGGTGTAGGTGTGGGTCGGGTTCTGTTCGGATGATGTCGATCCATCGCCAAAGTCCCATGACCAGGAAGTCGGCGAGTTGCCGGACTTGTCCGTGAAGGACACGGCCATTGGTGCACCGCCGCGGGTCTTGTCAGCAACGAAGTCAGCCTTCGGGATGGCAAGGACCGTGATGTACTGGTTCTTGGTCCGTGAGTTCGTCAGGTACGGGTTCGATGCGGTGAGGGTAACATCGTAGACGCCGGTTGTCCGGTACACGTGGTCCGGTTTCGCACCGGTGCCGGTTGTGCCGTCACCGAAGTCCCATACCCACAGGGTCGGGTTGCTGGTTGAAAGGTCAGTGAAGGTGACGATCCTGCCCACACCTACGGTGGTCTTGTCAGCAACGAAATCAACCGCTGCGCCGCCTCCGACGGTAATGAGGTCAGTCCGTACCTTGGTGTCTGAACCGAAGTTGTTTGTTGCGGTGAGGGTGACCGTGTAGGTACCTTCTTTCATGAAGCGATGGGTCGGGTTCTGGTCGGTTGAGGTTGACCCGTCGCCAAAGTCCCAGGACCATGATGTCGGTATTCCGGTAGACTGGTCGATGAAGTTCACCGACATGGGCACCTTGTACTGCTGGTAGGGCACGATGACCGGGATGAACTCGGCTTTCGGGGCAATCCCGACGTTGATGTAACCGGTTTTGGTCTCAATGTCCCTGCCGTTTGCATTCCGTGCAGTGAGCGAGACCGTGTAGATCCCCTTCACCTGGTATGCATGGCTCGGGTTCTGGACAGTCGAGGTTGCGGTGTCGCCAAAGTCCCATGACCAGGAAGTCGGTGAGTTGCCGGACTTGTCCGTGAACGCGACTGCTTCATCGGTGTTCACGTGGGTGGGTGCCCCGGCAAAATCCGCATTGGGTACACCACCGACGTTCAGCGTCTGGGTGGACGAGGCGGTCTCGGCATTACGGGTGATGGTGAGTTTCACGTCATACGACCCTGCGGAAGTGAAGGTGTGGCTCGGGTACTGTCCGGTCGAGGTCATGCCATCGCCAAAGTCCCATGCCCATTCCGTGGGGCTGCCCAGTGACTTGTCAGTAAACATGACTGCAAGGGGGGCTTTGCCGGAGGACGGGTCTGCAATGAATTTTGAGACAAGATCGCCGCTCACGGTGATGTAATCGTTCTTGGCAACATCCGATGAGCCAAACTCATTGGATACGGTCAGGATGACCCGGTAAACGCCGGAGGTCCAGTAGGTGTGGACCGGGTTCTGTTCAGTCGATCCCTGTCCGTCGCCGAAGTCCCATTGCCAGGCAGTGACCTGGCCGGTGGACTGGTCGGTGAATGCCACGTTCAGCGGGGTCCCGCCGGAGGTCGGGTCAGCCACGAAGGCAGCCCGGGGGCTCACGCCGATGGTGATGTAGTCCTTCTTGATGGCCGTGCTGGTGCCGTAGGGATTCTTCACGGTCAGGGTGACCGAATAGGTGCCGCGCTTGAGATACATGTGGCTGGGGTTCTGGTCGGTGGAGGTTGCCCCGTCACCAAAGTCCCATTCCCATGTCATCGGGGTTGAACCCAGCGAATTGTCCGTAAAGATCACTTTCGTAGGGATGGTCGTAAAGGCATAGTGGGCATCAAACTGGGCAACCGGTGCCAGGCCCACCGTGATGTAGCCTGGCTGGGTAGTCCCTGATGCAGAGGCCCCGGGGACTGCCAGGGCCAGGAGCAGGACAACCAGTCCTGCATACAAAAAGAACTTACTTGATCTCATCATGATCACATCCAGTCATATCAATTACCTGATATATAATTCCATACCTTGGTACGTATTATTTTTTTTTAAATGGAATGGTGCTGATACGGAAACAGGGAAAAACCGGTTTATCCCGGACCAGGCGGGATTATCGGAAACGCGGGTATGAAAGAGAAATCCGGTAAAGGTCAGATGATATGGCTGGTGACATCCTTGGTGATCACCCAGTCGCAATAGGTGCAGCGGAGCCCGTTTGGCATGACCTTGAACTTGCTCTGGATCGGTTCGTGGGTATTGGATATGCACCCGGGGTTCGGGCAGCGGACCAACCCCTCGATCAGGGTCGGGATCTCCACTCCTTTCTTCTCGAAGACCTTGTAGTTCCTGATGATGTTGATGGTCGCACGCGGCGAGATCAGGGCGATCCGGTCCACTTCCTCTTTTGAGAGCTCACGGTTGGTCAGCTTGACGATGTCCTTCTTCCCCATGTCCCGGCTCTGGACATTGGTCGCGATGGAGAGGGCTTCCTGCGTTGTGCCGGTGATCCCGAGGATCTTGACAACGTTGAGGGCCTCGCCGCCGTCGATGTGGTCGATCACCGTGCCGTTCTTGATCCGGCGGACCAGCAGGCCCTCGTTGTCAGCCGATTCACTGCTCTTCATTGCATCACCTGCATCAGCATCGCCATCCGGACCGGGACACCGTTTCTCGACTGCTCGAAGTACCGGGCATGGGGCAGGCTGTCAACCCGGGGGTCGATCTCGTCGACACGCGGGAGCGGGTGGAGCACGATCAGGTGTTTCTTTGCATCCGCCAGCAGTTCCGGGGTGATCCGGTAGCTTGAGGCAACGTTGAAGTACGATGCCGAATCGGGGAACCGTTCGCGCTGGATCCTCGTGACGTAGAGCACGTCCACCTCGCGGATGATGTCGCTGATGCTGTCGTGCTCAATGATCTCCATCCCTTTTTCCGTCAGCTGCTCCGAGAGCGTTGCGGGAAGTTCGAGCCCCTTGGGGCTGATAGTGTGCAACCGGGCATTGTAGAGCGAGAGGGCCGAGGCAAGGGAATGGGCGGTACGCCCGTAGCGCAGGTCGCCGATAAGCGCGATGTCGATGTTATCGATGGGCATCGACTGGCGGATCGTGTACAGGTCGAGGAGGGTCTGGGACGGGTGCTGCCCGGCACCGTCGCCGGCATTGATGACCGGGACGGTGGAGAACTCTGCGGCAAGCCGCGCGGCCCCCTCCTTCGGGTGGCGGATGACGATCGCGTCCGCATAGCCGCTCACAACGCGGACGGTGTCGGCGAGGGTCTCGCCTTTTGCCATGGAGCAGGCCTCGACACTGCCGACCGAGAGGGAGGTGCCGCCGAGCCGGGCAATGGCCGATTCAAAGGAGAGCCGGGTCCGCGTGCTGGGCTCGAAGAAGAGGACGGCCAGGATCTTTCCGCCAAGGGCGTTCGAATCGTATTTCTTCCTGTCAATCTGGCCTGCATGATCCAGCAGGCGGTCGATCCCGTTCCGGTCAAAGTCCCCGATCGATATGATATGGTGCACCACTCACCCTCCCGACTCTTTATCTGGTGAATATATTTTGCTCATGCCCTAAATTACCTCTCTTCCCAGCGGAAAGGCCGCCTTCCCTGGAGCACCCTGCCCCGGACAGGAATAATATTATTGGATGGTTACGCATTTTCTTATCAATATCTGTTCAGGTTTTGTGAGGAAACTCCTTGGATCCTATACATATTGCACGGCCGGTGATCGGCCCGGAAGAAATATCCGCGGTGACGGCAGTTCTCGAATCCGGTATGCTGGCTTCGGGGGAACGCGTCCTGGAATTCGAGCGGAAGTTTGCCGATTACTGCGGCACCCCGTATGCCGTTGCGGTGAACAATGGCACTGCCGCCCTTCACACCGCACTGCTTGCCGCGGGTGTCGGGCCCGGCGACGAGGTGATCGTGCCGGCATTCACGTTCTTTGCCACGGCATCGGCGGTAGCGATGTGCGGCGCAACGCCGGTGTTCGTGGATGTGGACGAACAGACCTTCAATATCAACCCCCGGCTGATCGATGAGCGCATAACGCCAGAGACACGTGCGGTGATAGGCGTTCACCTCTTTGGCCAGCCGTTTGATATCCGTGCAGTGCAGGCATGCTGCGGGCGCCATAACCTGAAACTGATCGAGGACGCGGCCCAGGCCCACGGCGCCCAGTCCAACGGGGAAACCGTGGGGGGGTTCGGGCACTTTGCCTGTTTCTCCTTTTATGCGACAAAGAATATGATCACCGGCGAAGGCGGTATGGTGACGACACCCGATAAGGCCGGGAACGAACTGCTTCGCCTTATCGTCAACCACGGCCAGAGCGAGAAATACCTCCATACGCGGCTCGGCTACAACTACCGGATGACCGATATCGCCGCCGCGATCGGGCTCGTCCAGCTGAAAAGACTGGAACAGTTCAACCTGAGGCGCCGGAAGAATGCCGGGTACTTCGACACGCACCTCTCTGTCAGGGGGCTCATCACCCCGGTCATTGCGCCCGGTGTGCAATCGGTATACCACCAGTACGTCATCCGCCTTACCGATGAGTTCCCGATGAGCCGGGCAGAGTTCGTCGAATATCTCAAGGCCAAGGGGATCGGCAGCGCGATCCACTACCCGATCCCCCTGCACCGGCAACCGGTCTTCGGCCTCGAAAACAGCCCGGACCCATGCCCGGTCGCGACCCGGCTTGCAGGATCGGTACTGAGTCTCCCGGTCCATCCCATGCTCGACCAGAAACAGCTCGCATATATCTGCGACACCATCAACCGGGTGAGCTGAAATGGATATCGGCATCATCGGTGTCGGGACCATGGGAAAGAACCACGTCCGCGTGTACTCCGAACTGAAGAGCGTGGACTCCGTTGCCGTGTTTGACGTGAACGCGGCGGCAGCTAAGACCATCGGTGACCAGCATGGCGCCGTTGTCTGCCGTTCCATGGACGAGCTGCTGGCACGGTCGGATGCGGTCAGCGTCTGCGTGCCAACCCCGTTCCACGCGGCAACGGTGCGTCAGGTCTTTGCAGCGAAAAAGGCGGTGCTCATCGAGAAACCGATCGCTGCCACGGCAAAGGAAGCGATCGACCTCATGAAGTCCGCCCCTGCCGGGATCACGATCGGGGTCGGCCACATCGAGCGGTTCAACCCGGTCGTGAGCGAGATCAAAAAGATCGTGGACAAGCCGCTCTACGTGGAGATGAAACGGCACAACCCGGCGTCGGCACGGGTGACCGGCAGCACGGTCATCGAGGACCTGATGATCCACGACATCGATATCCTCCTCAACCTGTTCGGCCAGCCCTCCGCGATCCACAGCGCCGGTTCAGCTGACGTGTGCAGTGTCTTAATGAAGTGCGGGAAGATCCCGGTTGCCCTCTCCGCAAGCCGCAAGTCCTCCAAGAAGATCCGTATGATCTATGTCGAGCAGGAAGACTGCACGATCGAGGGCGATTTCATGACCCAGGAAGTCACGATCTACCGGAAACCGGGACAGTACCAGTTCGAGGCCGAACGGTACGTCCAGGAGAACATCATTGAGAAGGTGATGGTGAACAAGCTCGAGCCGCTGAAGCGGGAACTCTCGACCTTTGTCGAGTGCGTGCGTACTAAAAGCCCGTTCCCGATCACACCGGAGCAGGCGATCGAGAACCTGCGGGTATGCGAGACGATCCAGGCGGGTCTCTGATTTTTGGGACCTCCTCAAATGGACAGGACAGGGGGTGAAGCAATGCTTTCGGATATCATCAGGAAACGGGGACCGGTAACGAAGATCGGCGTGCTGGGCATGGGGTATGTCGGCATCCCGGCCGCGGTACTGTTTGCGGATGCCCCGCAGTTCGACACGGTGTATGGGTTCCAGCGTGACTCCCCGTCATCCGGTTACAAGATCGCCATGCTCAACCGGGGGGAGTGCCCCCTCAAAGGCGAGGAGCCCGGGCTTGAAGACCTGTTAAAGAAGGTCGTTGCCGCAGGCAAATTCTCCTGCACGTCGGACTTTTCAAGGATCCGGGAACTGGATGCCGTCACGCTCTCCATCCAGACCCCGTTCCTGAACAAGGAAGACCTCCTTCCGGACTTCTCTGCCCTGTTCGAAGGGATACGGAACGTGGGCCGGAACCTGACGCCCGGTATGCTTGTCGTACTCGAATCTACGATCACGCCCGGCACCACCTCCGGGATTACCTGCGAGATCCTGGAAGATGAGTCCGGCCTTGTTGCCGGAGAAGACTTTGCTCTTGCCCATGCCCCGGAGCGGGTGATGGTCGGCAGGCTTCTGCGCAATATCCGGGAGCACGACCGTATCGTCGGCGGCATCGATGAGGCGAGCACGCAGCGGGCAACAGAGCTCTACACCCCGGTCCTGACCCTCGGGAAGGTGATCCCGATGACTGCCACCGCGGCGGAAGTGACGAAGACCGCGGAGAACACGTTCCGCGACCTCCAGCTCGCTGCGGTCAACGAGCTCGCCCTCTACTGCGAGGCAATGGGGATCAATGTGTACGATGTCAGGGCAGGGATCGACAGCCTGAAGGGTGAAGGGATCACGCGGGCAATGCTCTGGCCCGGTGCCGGTGTCGGGGGCCACTGCCTTACGAAGGATACCTATCACCTCGAACGCGGTGTGCAGGTGCTCGGGAAGGACCTGCTCGATTACCCGGCAGGAGAGCCCTCGCTCTACGTGCTCGCCCGGCGGATCAACGACTTCATGCCCGCCCACATGTTCCGGCTCACGAAGGAGGCGCTGGAACGGGTGGGCCGGCCGGTGAAGGGGGCAAAGGTTGCGCTGTTCGGGTGGGCGTTCCTCTCGAACTCTGACGATACCCGGAATACTCCTGCGGAGCCGTACCGCGACCTGCTGGTGAAGGAAGGTGCGATGGTTTCCGTCCACGACCCGTACGTGGCCGAGTACCCCGGCGTGCCGATCGTTCCGTTTGTCGAGGAGGCAGTCGAAGGTGCCGATGCGATCGTGATCTTTGCCGGGCACAATCTCTACAAGGGCTTGGATGCACCCTATCTCAAGAACCTCACCGGAAAGAAGCACCCGGTGATTGTTGACGGGCGCAATATGGTTGACCCGGATACGTACATCCGGCTCGGGTTCATCTACAAGGGGATCGGGCGCGGGGATAAGAACCGGCATGAGATTGTGGACGGGTAGGTAACTTCTTTTCTTCCCTAACTTTTTTAGAATTTTTTGATACACTAGATTTTCCAGTCCATGCCTTGCGTTATATCAAGGATCTGAAAAAACTCATTCATAACGATGGCTCCCCGCCTCAGGGCCCCTCGCGGGGCACGGCGGGGCAGATTACCGGTTTTCTGTGAATTGGCAGGGTAATTAAACCGCCGCGGGGGCGCCCCTTCGGGGGCGGCGGCGTCTATCGCAATGGGGGTATGGGGGCATCAGCCCCCATCAAATAATGAGGGTCCCGGAAAAAAGGATCCTGGAAAGTGGAAAGAAATTTTAAAATTTTAATTGCGGATCCGATCGCACCAAAAAATTTTCAATCACCCCCTCAGCCCCTCATCAAAAATTTTCAACCGACCCCTGCCATATCAGCCCGGACCTTCACGCCGGAAAAAAACGTCAGGTGTTAGTTGTACAACCGCGGCACGGTCAGATAACCTCGGCGCGGTTCAGTAACTGACACCCTGTTCCCCTCCCCAAAAATTTTCACGCAGGGTGCGGACGTGCGCTGACCAGCTGGAACCCCTTCTTTTTTCCCAGCATTGTCCGCACAAGCGTGCTGGTGTCCGCGTTCGCATAAAACCGGAACGCCATCTCCCCGCTTTCGGTACCACGGTACTCTTTCCGGATGCTTTCCCCGGAAGACATCCGCTGCTCCACGAGCCCCGCACCGATCAGCGCTTTCATGAAACTGGAGAACGTCCCGTGTGAGAGCTCCTGCGGCGACCTGAACCCGCGCCGGTAGACAACCGGCCGTGAATCCGGCTTCACGGTCCTCGCCCGGGTCCGCCGGTACACCCCCCAGACCTGTTTGTACAGGTACTCCCGCGAAACCCACTCGCGGGTTCCGTCCGGCACGTGCTTTTCGTACTTCCGGAGAAGGAGCGCAAGGATGGTCTGGTAGTTCGGGTTTGCCAGCAGGGCCAACGCCTGCATCCCCGGGGCAGGGACAGCCCGGGGAACTTTCTCATCGAAGGATGAATACACCCCGGCATCGATCCAGGGAGCGAGAGTTGCGAGCGCCGTGCAGAGCGACCGGGATCCCGCCGACAGGTCCATCGTGAACCGTGCGCCGGGATTGTCCTGAACGATCCGTTCCAGGAGATCCCGTGCGGACGGATAGACCGGCGGGAAGACGAGTTCCCGCGAAAACGGGATTGAAAGGGTTGCTGAGAGTTCCTTCACGGCATCGACTGAGTGCATGATCGCAAGGCGTTGTTTTTCCCTCTCCGGATTGGAGGAGAGTGTGTATGCATCGCTGTCTGCAAAGACGTACGTGCGGGTGATGGTAGGGAGGGTGCGGAAGATGGCCGGATATGCGGTCTGGATGTTCTCGCCGGCAGTGATGATGTGGACATGGGGGTCCGATGGCATGGAGAAGAGTCTGGGTGAGGTGGTTTAAATGGTTGTTTGTTTATATTGATTTTTGTATTTTATAACGACTGTTTAATTTAAAGATTGCAGACTGTGATTATCGCTTTGCAGAGAGACCTTTGTATATATTGCGATGCCTGCCGCCGCTTCGAAGAACCTGATGATTCTTCTCAAATCAGTCCTCGCTGATGCGACGACTGATTCCCCACCGGGGCGCCCCAGCGGTGGCCCAAGGACGGTTTCATGCTTGAGTACAGGTAATGGCTAGCGCAAAATGTCGAGTCTCTTCAGAGATGAGACAGAAGAAGAACGCATCAGGAAATCCACAATCAACTGGGAAAATTTCAGATATTTGAAGGTCGTCGAATAAAAAGTAAAAAAAGGTTTAGTTGGGTTTTTTTATTGGTATAAATTCAACCTTTTCACCTAGCCCACGGTTTGGAAATATTAAAAGGATATCCGATATAGTGGCTATCCCCTCTACACCATCAGATTTACGAATTACTTGTGTCTCAAGCAAATAACGTGATATATGGTCGTCGGTTAGCTGGTTGAGATCTTGTTCAAATTTTACATCAGGTGCATGATATGGGGCAACAATAGCGTTTAAATCGGATATCGCAATTTTTTCCTTTATCTCGATTTTTCCTTTAATCTCAAACGCCTTAGATCCATTATTCTTTCTCAAAATTCCGCCATTTGTTCCTTCATATTCTATAATTTCATCGTTCATAATTACTCCATAATTTTTTGATCTTTCTGTGGGGTCTCCATATAATGATTCTATTGCGTACTATATATCCGTCATTGAAAATTCTGTGTAATTATATTTTATAAATGACATTGGACTTTTAGTGGTACATAAAAAAATTTAAAGGGATGATTTCGTCAGAGTCTGATTATTCAAAAAGGTATTCGGTAAAATAAGAGTTGCTCGCAAAAACTATGAAAAAACTTTCCCTATTTCCTCGCAATCGTCACATACCCCGAGTGACACACGCTCGTGGAAGGCCGCGTCCCCCGCTTCGACCGGGTCATCTCCCGTTCGATAAGTTCATGGGTATGTACTTCCCGGAAGAGCGGTGTTGCAGCATCGACAACAATTGCCATCTGTTCCAGGAACGGCGTGTAGCAGGCCAGGTATCCCCCGGACCGGAGCAGGGAGTATGCGTGCGTCACATGCTCCGACTGGACCTGCAGGTCGAGGTGCACAACATCGAATGACCCCTCTGACTCAAGGAAATCCTTTGCCACGGCCTCGACATTTGCGAGTTTTGCTTCCGTGATATTCTTCATTGCGAGCGTGGAGAACTCGGGACGCACCTCATACGTCTTCACGCTCCTTGCAACGCCGCCGAAATAGATCGCCGCGATGCCGCTGCCGGTGCCGGCATCGAGGACGTCATCGTTGTGGTTCATGCCGGTGTATGCGATGACAAGGCCGATGTCCTTGGGCAGCATCGGGGCGCCTGAGCGTTTGCCGTGGGAAAAGAAATCGGTGGGCCTCGGGATGCGGATGGTGAACTCTGCACCGCTATGGGTGGTGATGACATCCCCGCCGGACTTCCCGACCAGGGATTCAAGCTCGATCTGTCCCTTGTCGGTACCGAGTTTTCCCGGCCCTGCCTTAACCCAGAATTCCCGTCCTGCCCCGACGAGCAGGACCCGATCGCCCTCTTCGATCATCACTGGGCTAGCCGCATGATCGCTTCGGCAATGTCGCCCTTTGTCGCGACAAGGGCTTCTTTTGCCTTCTCTTCAGAAACGTTTGCCTGTGCAGCGACCATCGTGACATCCTCTTTTGGGATCTCGACTGCCGCCGCTTCGAACCGTGGCGTGCCGGAGATCTGGTAGGTGGTCGCACCCTGCATGGTCATTGCCGAGACCTCGGCAGAGTCGAAGACCCAGTTGCCTTTCGGCGTCTTGATCACGATACTCTGCACGTCCTCAATCTGCTCGACATTCATGCCGAGCTTCTTCATCATCGCCTTCATCTGGCGCGGATTGATGTTTCCCGGAAGCATCCTTCTCACTACCCTGCCGTACTTTTACCGCTACTCCGTAATTAAATGCAAGCATCTCCGGGCCTGAAACGACGGCAGCGCCGCAGGCAATCACCCGGTCATCCCCGGCAACGACGATAACATCATCGCCCGCGCGTATCTGCGGGTCGGCTGCGGTCACGTGTTTCGCAAACGCGTTCTTGCCTTTTGCCACGAACTCCGCCACATCGTCCCGGACGGTGACCCGGTATCCCGGGGCGGGAAGTGCTGCCTGGAGCCGGCGTGCCCCCTCGATACTGATCGTGAGCCGCCCATCCGATGCCCGGACTGTTGCAAGGCGCACGCCACCGTACAGCACCTGGCGGACCCGGCCGGTGGTGGAGAAGATGAACGTGCAGTCCTCCGGGAAGAGGGAGGGGCCCACGTTGCCGCCGAACTGGAAGTCAGCGATGACCTGGACCCGCCGCAGTAAACTGTTCTCCGAGTATCCTGTTGACACGAATGACAAACTCCTGTTCCGCTGTTTTCGGGATATATGCTCCCGCTGCTATCTTATGTCCTCCGCCCCCGCCCCCGTATTCCGCCGAGGCGTCCGAGAGCGCTTTCTGGAGGTCGATGCCCTTTTCGACAACCCGTTCATTTGTCCTCATCGAGACCTTGGTCAGGTTCCGGTCCTCCGGCACCTCGCACATGATCAGGATCGGCTTGGCGCTGTTCAGTTTCGAGAGCGCCATCCCGGCCCCAATCCCGACGATCGTGTCAGGGTACTTCCCCCCGACATGGAGGTACTGGAGGTTCTCCAGTTCACGAACTCCCGTATCGACAATATACTGGAGGAGCTCGCGGAGGATTGCCCGGTGGTTGTTGAGCATGTGCTCCGCGTCCCGGTATGCAGGGCCGCGGTCGCCACGGAGGATCGCTCCCCCAATCTGCGGCTTCGACCACCGGCCGCAGGCATTGAGGAGGGTCGCGTACTCCTGTGCGTTCCGGAGGGGGGTCCTGGGGACCTCTCCCGGGAACCGGTAAGTCTCCGAGAGCAGCCGGTCGGTCTTCTCCCCGTTTGCCATCAGCTGCTGGGCAAGCGCCGAGATGATCGTCCGGTGGTCGTCATCGGAGAGTTCCTCCCAGACATACCACCGGCCATCAGGTGTCTGCTGCCGGATGCCGAGTTTTTTCAGGAACTGCCGGGCGCCTTCGGGATTGTTGCTGATCCCTTTGACAAACGGGTCGTCGTTGTAGGCCAGCGAGAGGTGGACAGGGCGGGTTGCCGTGCCGTAACAGTTAAGGTCTTTTTTCCGGACCTCTACCGACCCGTGCTTCATCCCGTCCTCGACAATGATCTCGCGTGCGGGCCCGACAAGGCCGCACTTCTCCCGCGCCATCATATCCCCGACATTCCCGACAACGGCCAGCTTTGCAAGGTCAATGTTTGCGCAGTCCAGCTGCTTTGCGACCAGGTATGCAACACCGGCCGCGCTCATCCGCGTGTGCCCGTACGGCAGGCAGTTGACCTGCGTATACTCCCGTTCGCAGGGCTGGCTGACGTGGTGGTCGATGATGAGGACCTCCTTCTCGGAAAAACCCCGTTCGAGCATCAGGTTCTGCTGGCCGGCGCCAAGGTCGGAAAAGATCTTGAACGAGGCATCGGCCGGGACCTGCGGCATCGTGAGGGGTTCGAGCTGGCGCACAAAAACCGATTTGACCGGGATTCCCAGCCGTGAGACCGCCTGCGAAAGGATCGCCTCGCAGCTGATGCCGTCCGCATCGATGTGGGAGACGATGGTGATTTCCGGTGCCGCCGCGATCTGCTCCGCGGCTGCCTTTACATCATCGCAAAAACCCATTGCCTAATATTTAGGGAGTTCCAACAGATGAATTGTACTCCCTATGCAGACCAATACGTCCGGGTTTTTTCCTGAAACGGGGCTTATCACCCCGGAGCGGATGCGTGCAGTGGATGGCAACGCAATAGCGCTCGGTGTCACTGAGCTCCAGCTGATGGAGAGCGCGGGCCGCGGTCTTGCGGAGCAGGTCCTTGTGGCCCGTCCTGACCGGGTCCTCATCCTCTGCGGGAAAGGGAACAACGGGGGCGACGGGATGGTTGCGGCCCGCCATCTTGTGCGCCACGCGACAACGGATGTCTGCTACCTCGACCAGGGAAAACGGAGCAGCGCCTGCGAGCACCAGCTCCGTGCCCTCACCCATTCGCGGATCGGGCTCCACCCGTTTGCGTCCCGCGACGATCTTGAGCCCGTGCGTTCGCTCTTTGAGAAGGCGGATGTGATCGTGGACTGCCTGCTCGGCACCGGTGTGAGCGGCCCGGTGAAAGAGCCGCTGAAAACCTGCACTGCGATGGCAAATGCATCGCCGGCAACGATCATTGCAGCGGACATCTCGACGCCCGGTATGCGGGCGGACCGGATCTGCGCCTTCCACCGTGCGAAGGTGGACGGGTCGACCGTCATCGACATCGGCATCCCGGTCGAGGCCGAGTGCTTCACCGGCCCCGGTGACCTGACGCTCATTCCCGCCCGCCGCAAAAAAGCGCACAAGGGCAATGGCGGGGAGGTGCTCATAATCGGGGGCGGCCCGTACCAGGGGGCGCCATGGCTCGCGGGGCTCGGGGCCCTCCGGGCGGGTGCCGACATTGTCCGGATCGCATCCCCTGTCTTTGAGCCGGTCCCCGATTTAATCTACGAACGGCTGGAAGGCAACGTGATCGGGCCGGAGCATATTGAACGGTTGATCTCCCTTGCCGAGAAGGCGGATGTAGTGGTCTGCGGAAACGGCCTGGGTACTGAAAGCCATGAGGTGGTCATGGCTATTGCCCCGCACTGCAAAAAGGCGGTCTTCGATGCCGATGCCCTCCGACTCCCCCTTCAAAAAGCGAAGGGTGAGACGATCTATACTCCGCACGCTGCTGAGTTTGCGCGTATCACGGGCATCACCCTTCCCGAAGATACTCTCGGGAAAGCCCGGGCAGCACAACGCTCCGGCATCAAAGGGACGGTTATCATCAAGGGGCACATCGATATTGTCACGGACGGCCGGCAGGTCCGGTTCAACCGGACCGGCGACCCTGCGATGACTGTCGGGGGGACAGGAGACGTACTTGCCGGGATTGCCGGGGCATTGCTCTGCCGGCTCCCCGCGTTCGATGCGGCCTGTATCGCGGCATACGTCAACGGGAAAGCGGGCGAGGCTGTAGTGGCCGAACGGGGCGGCGGGATGCTGGCGTCAGATATTGTTGACAAGATCCCGGCGGTCTTATACCAGAAAGGCCGGAGAGGTGCGTGAATGCCGGAATTTACTCATATTGCAAACGACAGGGCACAGATGGTGGACATCAGCGGCAAGGGCGAAGTCGTGCGTGAGGCAACGGCATCGGGCAGGATTTTCTTAAGGCCGGAGACGCTTGCGGCCATCCGGGAAGGGACGGTCGTGAAGGGCAACGTATTGGCAACGGCCCGCGTGGCGGCCACCCTTGCGGTCAAGAACACTGCCACCATCATCCCGATGTGCCACCCGATCCCGATCAGCTCGATCTCGGTGGATTTCACGGACGGGGACGGGTATATCGAAGCCATCGTGGTCGTGAAGATGACCGGGAAGACCGGCGTGGAGATGGAGGCTTTAACGGGCGTGTCGGTTGCTTTGCTCACGGTGTGGGATATGGTGAAATCCGCTGAGAAGGACAAGGACGGGCAGTACCCGGTGACGCGGATTACGGACATTCAGGTGGTGGAGAAGAAGAAGGGGAAGTGATCCCTTTCTTGTCCGCGCCTGTATCTTTTAATACCCCCTCCGTCCTATGTATACAGGCATGCGGGATGCGTCCCGTATCAAAGGAATGTAGCCCTCTTTGGGCCGAACCTTAGGTGATTACCATGGTAAAATCGATGTATGCTTTCGTCAGGGAAGCATGGAAGAGACCTGACAAGTCAGAGGTCAAGGAACTCCTCTGGAACAGGATGCAGGCATGGCGCCGCGAAGGCAGCGTTGTCCGGATCGAGCACCCGACCCGTATCGACCGCGCCCGCTCGCTCGGCTACAAGGCCAAGCAGGGCATCGCCGTTGCACGTGTCCAGGTACGCCGCGGTGGCCGTAGGGCGTCCCGGTACGTACGGGCACGCCGCTCCGCCCGGATGGGTAAGAGACACCTCACCTCCGGCAAGAGCATCCAGCGCATTGCCGAGGAACGCGCGTCCAAGAGGTTCCCGAACATGGAAGTCCTGAACTCCTACTGGGTAGGGCAGGACGGGAAGCGGAAATACTACGAGGTCATCCTCGTTGACGGGCACCACCCCTCAATCAGGGCAGACAAGAACCTCGCATGGCTTGCAGACCCGTCGCACCGGGGACGTGCCGAGCGCGGCAAGACCTCGGCAGGCCGCAAGGGCCGTGGCATGATGACCCGTGGCAAAGGTACCGAGAAGACCCGCCCGAGCATCCGCTCCCACGCGAACCAGGGCAAATAACCTTATCCTTTTTTAACTGAAGTAACTCTCATGAAGATCACCGATGCAGCGGTCTGTCCGTACCCGAACGGGGATTCATCGGTGCGCAGGCTTGCGCTGGAAGCGGAAGCGCTGGGGTTTGACAGCCTTGTTGCCATCGACACGCCCTCCGCCAGGTACGGCGAGGTCGAGGTCAGGAACGGCCTGTTCATACGCAATGCCGGCATGAAGGATGTCATCGCACAGGTGAAACGGGCAAAGGACCCAACGACTGTCATCTCGGTGAAGGCAGGGGATGCCGGGTTCAACCGGGGAGTGGTTGGCCTTCGCGGCGTGCATATCCTCCGCGGGGTCCATGCGGCCGACAGGAACGCCTTCGATCATGTCACCGCGAAGATGGCGGCCGACAACCGGGTTGCAGTCGATATCGACCTCTCGGTGATCATCGCAGGAAGGGGGATTGCACGGCAGCGGGCGATCCAGCGATACCGCGACGTGCTCGTGCTTGAACGGCGTTTTGAGTTCCCGCTCACCATGTCAACCTACGCACGTTCGGTGCTGGAGCTGCGCGCAGTCCGCGAGGTCAGCGGCCTCTGCACCCTGCTTGGCATGGACATACCGGACGTGGAACGTGCGTTTGCCGGTGTTGACAGGGTTACCACGCCGCCAAAACCTTCCGTGCGGGTGATCTAGATGACCGTCCGTCCCCCGACACTCCGCGACAAGCGACGGTATGTCCTCGTCCGGGTCGACCCCCCGGGAACACAGATCGACCTAAAGGAACTCTACTACACGGTATCGGATGCCATCACCTCGCTCTGGGGCGACGCGGTGGCTGCGGTCATCGTGCAGGCCGTGATATGCGCCGAGGGCGATTATGTCGTGGTCCGGTGCCGTCGCGGGAGCGAACGTGAACTGGCGATTGCGCTCTCAACGATCACCATGTTCTGCGATTCCCCGGTTGCCCTGCGGATCATCGCGGCTTCCGGCACCATTGACAGCCTCCGGGACCGGATGAAGCCCTCGGTAAAAGCCAGCGATGAAACGGCACCAGCTGAAGAGTGCCGGTTTGGCGGGAAGGAGTGCTTTGTTGCACATTGTGACGGTCAGAAGGTTGATGTGATTGAAAAGGGATTTAAAAATACACACCGATTGTTCTTGATAAAAGAAGATCTGGAGGAACCATAAATGCAACCACAATACCAGATGGGATATGACCGGGCCATTACCGTATTTTCACCCGACGGAAGGCTCTACCAAGTAGAGTATGCCCGGGAGGCTGTTAAACGCGGGACCACGGCAGTTGGAATCAAGGCAAAGGACGGCGTCGTGCTGATTGTTGACAAACGCGTGAGCTCCAAGCTCCTCGAAGCTTCGTCCATCGAGAAAATCTTCAAGATCGACGAGCACATCGGGGTTGCATCGAGCGGCCTTGTCGGCGATGCCCGTGCGCTCGTGGACCGGGCACGCGTGGAATGCCAGATCAACCGCGTATCCTACGATGAACCGATCGAGGTCGAGGCGCTCAGTAAGAAACTCTGCGACCACATGCAGAACCTCACCCAGTACGGCGGCATCCGCCCGTACGGTACGGCCCTCCTGATTGCGGGCGTGAGCGACGGGGAATGCCGGCTCTTCGAGACGGACCCCTCCGGTACGCTCCTTGAGTACAAGGCGACCGGTATCGGCATTGGCCGCCCTGCCGTCATGAAAGTATTCGAGGAAGAATACAACCCTGAATCCGAGGTCAAGGATGCCATCCTTCTGGGGCTCAAGGCGCTCCATTCGGCTACCGAAGGCAAGTTCGATGTCGACACGGTCGAGATCGGCGTCATCGGCAAAGACAAGCCCGCCTTCCGGAAGATGAGCCCGGAAGAAGTCGCCTCGTTCGTGGAGCAGTTCAAGCCGTGATCGTATGATACCGCTCGACCACTCCGTGGTAGCCCGGCTCGACAGCTTCGGGGAACGGTTCGAGATCCTCGTTGATCCGGACAAGGCTGCGCTGGTCCGGCAGGGCCAGCCGGTGGAGATCGAGGATGTGGTAGCGGCGCTCAATGTTTTTGGTAATGCCTCGAAGGCGACACGGGCATCCGATGAGGCGCTGATGAAGGTCTTCCACACCACGGACTTTAATGCCGTGGCGCGAAAGATCATCGAGAAAGGCGAGATCCACCTGACGGCCGAACAACGGAAGCGGATGGTGGATGAGAAGCGCCGACAGGTAATCACCTTTATTGCACGGAATTCCATCAACCCCCAGACCGGTCACCCCCATCCCCCGACACGGATCGAGATGGCGATGGAAGAGGCCCGGGTGAATATCGACCCGTTCAAGCACCTCGATGAACTGGTGAAGGAGACGGTCAAGGCCCTGCGCCCGCTCCTCCCGATCCGGTTCGAGGAACTCCGGCTGGCAATCAAGATCCCGCCGGACTTCGCCGCGAAAGCATACGGCGATATCGCTGCTGGGTCCACCATGGAAAAAGACGAGTGGCTCAAGGACGGCTCGTGGGTCTGCGTGGTGCGGATCCCGGCCGGGATCCAGGGTGAGTTCTACGACCTCATCAACAAGCTCTCCAAGGGCGAGGGGCAGGTCAAGATCCTCAATCAAGTATATTAGCCCGGAGGACAAATAAAAGAAGACAGATCGGTGGGTTTCCATCATGGCAAAGTCTACACTGAAAGCAAAGGGAAAGGTAACCGGCAGCGCAGGACGCTTCGGCTGCAGGTATGGCAGGTTCGTCAGGAAGAGGGTATGCGACATCGAGAAGATCTCGCGCGCTCTCCACCGCTGCCCCAAGTGCGACATGGAATCCGTTGCACGGAAGGGTACGGGCATCTGGGAATGCCGCAAGTGCGGGTACAAATTTGCCGGCGGCACATACCAGCCGGTAACCCCGACCATGAAGATCGCACAGCGTGCGATCGACCGGACAACCGAAGAGATCAGGAAATAAACGGTATATTCGCTATGGCAAGTACCTACAAGTGTGCACGGTGCAAGCAGAAAGTCGAGATCGACGTCAACGTGCGGTGTCCCTACTGTGGCCACCGGATCCTGTTCAAGGAACGCGGTGCGGCGATCAAGGAACTGAAAGCCCGTTAAGCGCACGGAACCGGGCTCCGGCCCGGAAATATCTATATCTGTTTTTTATCACTACTCTGGAGAGGGTACCCTATGTCGCAGCACAAAGCCGTCTTCCGGTTTACCACAGAACATGCCAGCAGGATCTACCAGTCGCTGGTACCGGAACTGGAAGACGAGGTGAACCCCCGGTCGGTCGTTACCTGCCGTCTCGAAGGGACCGACACGCTCATCCTGACGGTAACGGCACAGGACACCTCATCGCTCCGTGCTGCGCTCAACATGTACCTGCGGCTCGTGAACGTGGCCTACGAAGTGAATGGTCTGGCCGGGAAAACCTGAGCCTGCGGCCTGCCCCCCGTTCTGCGGTGGATATGGGGATGTAAAGGAATAACCCTTTTTATCATCCGGCGCCGATATTCTCTACAGGAATTTATCATGAACAATATCTCACCCAAGGTCCAGAACCAGCTGGGTATGCTCCAGCAGATCCAGCAGCAGCTCCAGAATATTCTCCAGCAGAAAGCCCAGTACGAGATGGCTGTCCGGGAAGCGAAGCGTGCACAGGAAGAGATCAGCGACGCAGCCGAAGACGCGGTCATGTACATGAGCGTCGGCACCGTGATGATGCAGAAGAAGAAAGCGGTCGTCAACGAGAAACTCACCGAGAAGGTGGAGACCCTCGAGCTCCGCATCAAGTCCTTAGAGAAACAGGAGAAGATGATGCAGGACAAGTTCGAGCAGCTCCAGGGCCAGATCAAGGCGGCAATCGAGGGCAAGGGCGCCCCGAACGCAGCATAAATCCTTTTTTCATCATCCTCCCGTAAATGACCCGGCGCACATCCGGAATTTGATCCTGAAAAAAGTGGATTTGTTTATACCCGGCTGACCAGGTTGATCGCGTTCACGAGCGCCTCGACCGACGAGAGGACGATGTCGTCGCCGCTCCCGCTGGCATCGAAGATCTTCCCGTGCTCGTCCTCGACTGCAATGGTCACGTGGCACATCGCGTCCGAACCGCCGGAGATCGCCTCGATGGAAAACTCCTTGAGCTGGAGTTTTGCGGGGGTGATCCCGAGGATCGCGTTCAGCGCTGCATCGACAGGACCGTTGCCTACCGATGAGAAGATGTGCTCTTTTCCGTTCACCATCGCCTTGACGCTGGCGGTCGGGATGACGTGGTTGCCGGTCATGATCGCAATGTCCTGGAGGTCGAGCGTCTTGTGGTTGAGCTCAATGCCCATGATGGACTCGGCGATCTCGTACAGGTCGGCGTCGGTAACCCGTTTGCCCTTGTTTGCCACGGCCTTGACTTTCTCGACGATCGCATCAAGCTGGGTGCCGTCCGGGTCGATGCGGACATCATGGAGCATCTGCTGCACCGCGTGCCGCCCCACGTGCTTCCCCAGCGTGAGCCTCCGGCGGTGACCGACCATCTCCGGGGTCATGATGCCCGGTTCGAAGGTGGCGGAATTCTGGAGCACGCCGTGCGAGTGGATGCCGCTCTCGTGCGAGAAGACATTCTCGCCCACCACCGGCTGGATGGGCGGGATCCCGAGGCCGGAGAACCGGGAGACGAGGCGGGAGGTCTCTACGAGACGCTCCTTTTTGATCCCGGTCTTTATCCGGTACATCGACTCCATGATCATCACGGTCTGGGCAAGGTCGGCGTTGCCGGCCCGTTCCCCGAGCCCGTTCACCGTCACCTGCACCTGCGAGGCACCGGCCTCGACCGCCGCGATGGTGTTTGCGACCGCGAGGCCGAAGTCATTGTGGCAGTGGACATCGATCGGGCACTTCACTTCCCGGTTGATGCGGGTGATGAGCGTCTTCATCGCGGACGGGGAGATCACTCCCACGGTGTCCGGCACGTTGATGATCGTGGCCCCGGCATCGGCAGCAGTCTGGAACACCTCGATGAGGTAGTCCCAGTCCGTCCGCGTCGCGTCCATTGCAGAGAACATGCAGAGGTCCGAGCGCTTCCGGATGTAGCCGATGATGTCGGCTGTGATCCCGAGCACTTCCTTGCGGCTCTTGTTGATCGTGTTCTCCCGCTGGATATCCGAGGTCGGGATGAAGACGTGCACCATGTCGACATTGCAGTCAAGGCAGGTGTCCACGTCAGCTTTCACGGAGCGGGCAAGCCCGCAGATCACTGATTCCAGGCCGAGATTTTTGATAGCGGTCACCGTCTCTTTCTCGGCTTTCGAAGATGCAGGGAACCCTGCCTCTATCGCGTGAACGCCGATTGCAGAGATCTGGCGGGCAATCTCAAGTTTCTGTTCAAATGTAAATGCAATACCGGGGGTCTGTTCGCCGTCACGTAACGTGGTGTCGAAAACAGTAACTTCTTCATGAGCATAGCTATCGGTGAAGAAGACGATCCCCCGCAACATCCTTGCGAGTAACCATACAGAATTATTGGCATGCGGGTTATATAAACAATCGCTGCACCACATCCAGATCCGCGATTATTACGGCGCGAAATCCGTGAATCTTACGATACGTTTAATAGGAAACTTGCCCTACATTAGTAGCGCAGTGCCCCGCCTTAACTCAGCCTGGTAGAGTGCGCGGCTGTAGATTGGTTTACCGTTAAAGGTAACTGCGCGGCTACCGCGATGTCCCCGGTTCGAATCTGGGAGGCGGGATTAACTGTACCAAAATGCCCAGGTAGTGTAGTGGCCTATCATGATTGCCTGTCACGCAATCGACTCGGATTCGAATTCCGACCTGGGCGTCCACTTGCGATTTTTCTGTTTTTGCAGTAATTTTCCAATCTCATATGCCAGTATTCTCCAGCACAATGTATTTGATTTCCGGGTACTCATGTAACCGGTAGGAGTGGCAAAAAGCCATGAAACTCGACATTATCCTGGAAGAGGAAGATGATGGTACCTACTCAGTGCACTGCCCTGCACTCAAGGGCTGCCACTCGCAGGGAACGTCCCGCGACGAAGCGCTGAAGAACATCCAGGATGCCATCGATCTCTACCTCGAAGTTTCACGGGAGATGGCAGAGAAGGTGGCAAAAGGCCAGCCAAAAAGTACGCTCGTTGAGATTGCAGTATGAATGGCGATCGCCTCCTCCCGGTTTCCGGCAGGGAGATGGTGAAGGTCTTTTCCCGGATTGGTTTCTCTGTTATCCGCCAGAGAGGAAGCCATATCGTGATGGCCCGTGGGGAAGAGATCCTTGTCATTCCTGATCATGAGGTAGTTGCAAAGGGCACGGAACGCGACCTGATCCGGGATGCGGGGCTCTCCGTTACTGAATTTAACCGGCTGCTGTGATTGGGTATGGTGTGATGGTTGCCCGTTATGCAGGCCCGTATTCGAATTCCAACCCCGGCGTCCACTTGCGTTTTAAAAAAATCAGGCATTCGGGTTCATAACCCGCCCGATGAAGAAGATGTTGCCGTTTTCCCGCTCCTGGATAATGAAAAGGAACGGGTGATCCGCTACGAATGAGTATATTTTCGGTGGTGTCAAGGGGGCACTCTGCAGCTCCACAACGTCCGCCGTTGCCGCAGCAGCTTCCGTGCCTTTCTCGTTCACATCGATGTAGGCCTTGTGGACGATCTTACTTATGAAAAGATATCGCGTCCCATCCATACCTGAGAAGTCAGCATAAGGAGAAAATGCGGTTGGCATTCCCATCTCTTCCAGTACGGTATTCATATCATACTGGGTCTCGATCCGGTATTTCGGAAGATAAATGTACACGTGTTCGCGTTTCAGTGAATCCCGCAATCCGGAAAGATTCTTTGCATCAAGAGAATTTTCAACAACGGTCAGGTTATCCCCCTTTGGAAGGATCACCAGCATCGACAGGGCATTTCCGTTGTCGTGTAAATATGGCATCTCAACGATCTGCAGAAGATCGTTCTCATAGTAGTTGAAGTAGATATGAGAATTCTCTTCAGCCATCATCTTCACGCGGACCTTCTCGTCCGGTGCGATGGTGAAATCTTTTTCAGACGTTTCATCCGGATTAAACTGCATTGCCCATGAACCATTGAAGTAAAGTGCGTTGGTTATTACGAGCCGGGTAAATGGATCCACCGAACCTTTGGGGAGCAGTTCGGTTATTTTCCCTTCAGTCCTGTCTTCCACCCACTCGTTGATGGTAACCCGGGAGTCTTCCGGCGTATTGATAAAATCAAGATTGGTTGCATTCGCGTTGTAATAATGCTGGACGGTCTGCATATATTCCGGAAGAATATGATAGGTTTTCTCCGCCCAGAGCGCATTTGCCGTACTCAGGCGGTAGCTGGGATCGTCCTGGTTGATCCCGGAATTGATGTCATAATACTGCTGTCTCCGGATTTCGTTATCTGCCGGAAAGTGGAACACTGATGCAATCTCGTCAGCGGTTTTCCCCCGGGCGCCTTCATAGGTCATGGCAAGTGCCGAAGACATACTGAAGGGAGAGAAGAATATGTTGCTCTCTTTATTTTCCGGAACATGCCGGATATGTGAATAGAGATCGAATGCAAACTGGTTATTCGCGTTCACCACGGCATTAGTTCCATCGGTAGCCGGTGTCGAATTGCAATCAGGAGTTGTTGGTGTTATTGTCGGAATGGCCGCAGATGTACTCATGGATTGGTTGGATGACGATACCTGAGTACATCCGGTAATCAGAATACCGGATATAATGAATACGGTAAAAATCCCCTGCAGAAAAAAACCGTTCCTCATATGCAGGAGTTTCATTTTGCTATATAATAATTTGACTATTAAATTTTAACGTTAGAGAAATATTCACCGCGCATCTCCAGATGCGGGATAATCGTTGTCTAGGGGGGTCAGATTGGATTTGAAAAAATGGATGGAGGGTGTGCGAGAGACCCCCCGCACATCATCACCTGACAAATCTTCCGCTGCTATACTTGAAACGGGAATAAAAAAAGATTAACTGGTGGGTGCCGGCTGTATCAGGAGACGCCCCCGGGACGTAAGCCGGAGGATGATCTCGCTGCTGGACTTCCCTCCGTCAAGATATCGCTTGGAGAGGAGGATCCTGACCCCGGACCTGACACTGCTCTCGCTGTGGCCGGGATAGAGCGCCTGGACAACCTGGCTGATGTGGCAGCTCTGCTTGTCCGCGACTGCCTGGAGGATGTCAAGATGTACGGGCGTGGGCACAAATACCTCCGGAGTTTCAAAGGAAATTGCTTTCATGGTTACTTCTTTCATGTTACGTCCTGGTGATAATGAAAATTTGAATGGTCTCGGATGACCGAGAACAAATCACCATTATAGTATATGCTGTATTAGATGAAGTAACCATGGTTGTGGGAGTTCCTTTCCTGAACGTGTGCTTTTCCCTCGGGCAGGATAAAAAAAAGATGGGCCTGATCCGGTTACTGGAGCTGCCAGGCCGATGTGTGCCCGGCGTCGAGCGTGATCACGAGGGATGCCTTTGAGAGATCGATCGTGGCCGGTACTTCATAGATGAGGAACCCGTCCGCCGCATTGCTCGCGCCCGGCTGGATATATCCTGATACGCCGCCCTTCCCGATCAGGTAGTCGTACTGCGTGCCAAGGACGCTCCCGATAGTCACGTCCGAGCCGCTGAGGGAGCTGTACGGGTAGTCCTTCCCCTCATAGTTCACGACGAACTGGCCGGGCGATGGCGCCACGATGCTCTCTGTCCCGGTATCGGCGAGCCGGACATACGTAAACAGGAAGACATTACCCTCGGAGGGCTGTGCCGTATTGTATCCCTGCTGGGTGCCAAGTGCCGTGCCGGCCTCAGTCTGTTCCCTTGCGCTGTTGAAGGACGGCGAAGTCCAGGTGTAGTCCGGCTTGACCTCCGCTTTGTATACCGTGGCGGTGCCGGTCTTGCCACCAATGCCGAATGGTGCATCCACGTTCAGGGAGAGGGCACCGGGATAGGGTGTGGCTGTCGGGACCGGGGTTGCAACCGCAGTCGCGACCGGCACCGGGGTCGGGGCCGGAGTTGTGGTTTGCTGGGATGTGCCGATACAACCGGCGCAGCAGATTAAGCCTGCAACGAGAGCGAGAAGAACAAGTGCATGAAAAGGTTTCATGCTCTGCTGATCTCTGCCAGCACGTAAATAGGTTTGCGATGGAGCACCTGCTCTTTTATACTGTCTTCTATTCCACCCGGTACCCTTTCTCCCGGAGGAATGCGGCAATCCACGGTTCTGCCTCATTGTCCGGCTTGGGGCGCATCTTCTCGACTATCTCCCATACAGAACGGAGTGTCGGGTCGTCCGCGTGAAGGGCGAGCGCCCCGGTCACGTACCCGAGCGGTCTTCCTTCGGGATCGGCAACCCGCATCGTGACGCACCGGTAGTACTTGCACTGTGCGGGACTGTCACGGTGGATCGTGCAGCGGAGGAGCGTGCCGTCCGGCCGGAGAAACCGGCAGGCATGGGGGTGCTGTTCCGGAAATGTATGGTCGCAAAAGATCTCCCGCTTGTCTTCATCGACCTCCGCGGTAAACGGCGTACCGGTCGACACCGACTCGCACTCAAACCGGAATGGCCCGATCTGGCGTTCGATGACGATATAATCGCCAAGATACATGCAGCATGTCCCGCACTGCCTGCAGGTAAAGACCATGGTGATTGACCTGCTGTACTATCGGGAACAGAAAAATAAAAAAGGATCACCGGTCAGTCATGCTACCGGATTTTACCCGCCGCTCTCTGTGCAACATCCCTCAGGACTTCATAATCCGTTGTCGTGCCGGTCATCGAGATCTTCTCGTACACGTTCTTTTTCGTGAAGATCACGGTATACGTGACAATCGTGGTGCGGTCCACGGTGCGTGTCTCCCGCCACGCGATGCTCCGGTCTCCCTGCTGCGGGAAGGGGACCTGGTAATCCGTGGTACTGTCATCCGGGGGGAGCAGTGCCTCCTTTTCAAGGGCATAGACCTCGTTCACGGTATCGGGCGGGTAGACATCGATCTCCTGGACAATCCCTGTTGTATCGTCCCGATCCTTGTCCAGCCGGTAAAACGAGGCCCGGTATCCCTGGCGCCAGCCAAGGTCCTGGTAGATTTTATCGATACCGCCATATGCGCTGGCGGTCCGGTCCCTGATAACGTAATCGGATGGCAGATCGGTGAGCTGGAGTGCCATGTCCGCGGCCGGAATGGTTGCGACCGGGCTCTCCGGCGTGGGAGCGGTCCTGGTGACGGTGATAGTTGTCGTGTCGCCGGGTGCCGGACCAGAAGAGCCCGTGAGGCAACCCGCTGACGCAGTAATGAGGCAGGTCAGGAGTGCCAGCAGGATATACGAACGGTACCTGCGTTCCATATCGTATACCATGGCACAACGGATTTAAATTGTTGGTGGATACACGGCCTGTGCCTTTCCGAGCACAAGCCATATACCTCCGGCCGCAGAAGGTCAATCAGAGGTAAACAGGTATGTCATCAACCAGCATCGCCATGCTTGACAAGGACCACCATATCCACATGGTTCCCGCAGACCGGGTGCTCATGATGAGTATCGAGCATTCCGCAGTGAAGAAGGTCGAGAACGAACGGTTCGAGGTCGAATGTTTCCTCAAGCTCTTTATCGAAGGATTCCCGCACCCGCTCGAGGACGCGATCCGGTTCACGTTTGCTGCTAGCTGTATTCCCGGCCAGCAGATGATGACCGAGCTCACGTTTGTCCAGAACCACATCATCAAATCCGTGTTTGACAAGAACCTTTCCGGGGATATGACGGTCTGTGCGCCTGATGATCCTCTTGCAAAAGAGTCCGGGATCACCATCTCATCCGAGATAAAAACACAGATGGCGGTCTCGAAACAACTCAGGGAAGTCCTTGCACGGAACGGGGCACTGGCGGAATCGTTCGTTTTCGTCAGGTAATGCCATCCCAATCAGGATTTCCGTCACGGACCTGCGGGGACTGACGATTGATAAATATCTTTTTCCCATGCAAGGTTTAACCACTACCGGAGAGAAATATAAAACGTGGTATTATGGGTGAACCAAATCTCAGTAGCGATGAACAGGTTCTTTTGAGGACGCAGGGAATCCATGTCAAATCGATCCCGTTTGAAGGCATCCTTACCAGCAGGCGCATTATCCTTGTCGACCGGGCAAAAAATATCCTCCCGACGAAGGATATCCCGCTTGCGACAATACAAAATGTTGAGGCCGGAGAGAACGCAATCGGTGACCCCGTCCTGACCGTCACGGTCATGGCAGGAGCCGGCCAGACCCGCCAGATGGTCCTCACCTTCTCCCGCACCCAGGGGGGAAACCGTGCACGGCAGCGTGACGACTGGGCACGCACCCTGCTGGAGTGCACCTCCCCTTCATACGGGCAGTCCGCCCAGCCACGGGTTGACGTGGTGAATTCTCCGGCAGCTGCTGCCCGTAAGGCGCCGGTAAAACGGGTTGTCGAGAGCGGGGGATACGAGCAGCCTGCACCGGCTCCCGTCCCTGCACCCGCAGCAAGGCAGCCGGAGATGCCGCCTTCCGGTGAAACGGCATTCTGTACCCGGTGCGGGAACCGGGTGCCCGCCGAATCCGTATTCTGCAACCGTTGCGGTACACCCATCGTGGCACCTGCATCTGCAGGGCAGCCCGCAGCGCGACGGCAGCCAGTCGCCCCCCCTGTTGTCGAACAACCGGTTTATCAACAGCCTGCATCCAGGGCCCCTCAGGACCTGCCCCGCGCCACCGTTCCTCCGGTACAGCCCCGGCAGTATGCAGGATATGAGGAACCCGCTGTTGAACGTGCGCCGGAACCCCGGCGACCAGCAGCGCCTGCCCCGAAGCCGGTTAAAAAGGGAATTCTCGGTGGGCTCTTCTCGTCGGGCGGTAAAAAGCCTGCTGCCCCGAAACAACCGGCCCCTCCCCGTCAGCGCAAGCCCCGGAGGAATCTGATGCCCGGCAAGAACGTTATCATCGGCGCTGTCGTTATTGTCATCCTCATTGCAGTCATCGCCGCCGGGGCCTTGTTTGTGTACCCGATGCTTACTTCCGGCACAACCGGTGGCGATTCACCGTCAGGAGGCTCAATATTCGGCGGAAGCAGTTCCCCGTCTTCCACGACCCTGAAAACCGCCACGGCCGATTCTATCAAAGTCGTCGAGACCACTGCACCCGTGATACCGGCCGAAGGAGTCTGGGTATCAATCGACTATATGGGTGGCTACAAGGGAAGTTATGGCATGACTGCCGATCTCCAGCAGGTGGAGGATTCCGGTGCCCGGCTGTTTGAAGTCGTTAACGCGACGGGGTTAGTGAAGGCAACTCTTGAAAAGAAGGACAGTTCGACCAAGCGTGAACTCGTTGTCGGGATTTACAAGGACGGCAAGCTCCTCAAGGACGGCAAGTCCGCCGCGGCATACGGTAAAGTGACCATATCCGCCGATGTCGGTACCAATGCAGCAACAGCAGCGACATCATCCACGACTGCCGGGAATACAACTGCCAATTCCACCGTAACCGCAACGACGACCGCGACTACCCAGACAACGACACAAGCAACCTGATCTCATCCCCCGATACTTTTTTTGTACATCCGTGCAGATACTAGTCCGGATATTCTATGACCCCCTCAACATATTTCCCCCGCAATGTCCCCTTCAAACCTTCCACGGCTTTTATCCCGTGGTTCATCATCGATTTCATCCTCGTTGTCGCACTTGTTGCGGCCTGTACGGTCCTCCCGATCCTGCTCGCAGAGACTATCGACCTCCTTGTGATGACGGCAATCGTGGGAGGACTCATTGTCATCATGGTTGTTTTTGTGGTCTGGACGCGGCTCTATTACGATACCATGGCCTACGAGCTCCACGATGACGAGTTGCGCTGGCGCCGCGGGGTCTGGTTCCGTACTACCGGTATCGTGCCCTATAACCGGATCACCAACCTGGACCTCAAACAGGGCCCGGTGATGCGCTGGCTGGGCATCTCTACCATATCCGTCCAGACCGCAGGATATTCCGGTCAGGCAGTGCCGGAGATCCGGATCGAGGCGATCGAGCACGCGGAGGAACTCCGTGAACTCCTGCGTGCAGCCGTCCGCAGCTGTAGTGCCGGAGGAGATGGCACGGGAACGAGCGGGCAGGCTCCCCGTGTTGTCGATACACCGGTCGCATCGACCGGGACGAGCATGCTCATCCTTGACGAATTAAAAAAGATCCGTGTGCTGCTCGAACAGCAGAAAAAATAATTTTTACTTTTTCTCTTCCCGTGTTGCAGGTGCGGGTGCAGCGCCTTTCTTCCCCTTGTGCCAGCGGTATGCCCAGTACGCGATACCGCCGACAATGACGAGTGGCAGGAGCGTGAATGCCAGGATGATCAGGGCATCGATCATACCGAGGAACCCTGCGATGCCTTCATTGATCGTTGAAACGAAGTCATGTCCTGCCTGCCCCCCGACCGGCTGGGGCTCCTGGAGATAAACGGTAATTGTGGAGATCTCGATGCGGCTGTCGAGGTATTTCAGCCTGCCGTTTAACCGGTCAAGTTGGGTCTGCACACGATCAATCTGCTCCTGCACGTTGATGATGTCCTCCACCTTGGTGCTCTGCTTCATGATCGCGTTGTACTGTGCCAGCTGGTTGGTGTACGAGGTCTTCTGTGCCTGGAGATCCACGTATTCCTCCGTCACATCCTGTCCACTGGTTGAGATCGATTTGACGGTACCGAGAGCCTTCGTGCCCGCAATGGCAGCATCGAACGATGCCTGCGGGACCCGGATAATAACCGTGCCGGATAACTGTTTGTTGTAATTCTCCCGGATGTTGGTTGACGAAAGGTATCCGCCATGGGCAGCTGCAAGGGCCTTGAGCGATTCGACGGCGCTGGTAACATCCTTGACCTCAAGGGTCATGTCAGCGGTCCTGATGATCCTGGTCTCAATACCCATACTCCCGGAACCATACGACCCGGAAGTGGGCATGGGTGCAGCAACCGGGGCTGACGCAGTACTTGCTGCCCAGTATTGTGACAATCCCTCCTCCCCAATAAAAACAGTCCTGCCGCTATTACTGTCACTGTCGTAGGTTTTTTCCACTGATGAGCTCTGGAGTGAATGTCCTGTTGAAGACGATGTGCAGCCTGCAACGGCAATCACCGCCATGCATACTACGAGGAGTGCGATGACTTTGTAGTTCATACATGATCCATTGTTGTCCGAAATATAAAAGCACGTCGTATACTGCGAATAATTTGGTAGTCATGGAGATCATTCATCAATTCGTGAACCATGAGATAACCTGCAGGTTCAATGAACCAACCCCGGCAATTTTCAGAATTTATTATGCTGCCTGCTGACTCTCTCTCCAGCGATTTATCGCGGAAAACCCGGATCCAAAAATACAGAAGGTTTGTTTGTATGTCCCCAAAATTATCCCTGCTCCTGTTTGCAGCCGGCTGGGTGGTGCTGGTCATTGTCACGTCCCCGGCCCCCCTGTAACAATTTCCCCGGGATCCTGCGTTTCATGTACCGCAATCCTGCATTGCACTTATATAACAATAAGGGCATTATTTCATTGAGGTTTTATGACCAACGATAATCCTACGGAACAGAATGTGCCGGAGAAACCCGAAAATGCCGGCGAACTTGAAAAGCTGGGACTCGAAGGACTGGTCAAGGCCCTTCAGGACAGTACCGACCCGCAGGTACGGCAGTACGCGGCCTACCTGCTCGGGAAGGCGCAGAACCCCCGGGCGATCCAGCCCCTGATCGAGGCACTCGCAGATTTCGACAAGTCCGTGCGGGAGCAGGCCACCCTTGCCCTCTCGCGGATCGGGAAAGCCGCGATCGAGCCGCTTGCGGAAGCAATGAAAGAGCCCAAGTGGGAGACGCGGTACCGGGCCGCAGAAGCGCTCGGGAAAATTGCCGATGAGAAGGCCGTCAAACCCCTGATCCAGGGACTCAAAGACAACCGCGACCACGTGAGGTACATGGCAGCCAAGGGGCTCAAGGGGCTTGGAGATTCCGATGCCATCGAACCCATGGTAATCCTCCTCAAGGATGAGAACCGGTATGTCCGGATGATGGCAGTACGGGCGCTCGGAGCCATTGGCGGTAAAAACGTGAGTGCAGCGCTGAACTCAGCACTGGCTGCAGAACAGGACGAAAAAGTAAAGGAAGCGATCGTCGAAGCACTCAAATAACCAATACAACACTTTTTTGCATTCCGGAAAAGCCGGGAAAATACCCGGGCCGGAGATTCAGCTTCTTCGATGATGTCCTTGATTGGCCCGATCATGCGGAATTTGATAGAGAGTCATATTTGAAAGCCGCGATCCGACTGACCGATCCTCTCTCAATTCTCATCCTGCCGCCATACAATGAAAGAAATAGGGGAAGAGGGATAATACCCCATTATCCACAAGGAGGAATGAAATCATGGAACCAGGCAAATTATACACTCTGCCGAAACTGCCGTACGATTATGCGGCACTGGCACCGTATATTTCCGAAGAGCAGCTCACCCTGCACCACACAAAGCACCACCAGGCGTACGTAACCGGTGCGAATGCAATCCTTGAGAAACTCGACAAGGCCCGCAAGGACAATGCCGACCTTGACATGAAAGCCACGTTAAAGGAGTTGTCATTCCATATCGGCGGTTACCGCCTGCACTCGCTGTTCTGGGAGAACCTCGCACCTGCCGGCAAAGGCGGAGGCGGCGTTCCGAAAGGGGAACTGGCAAAAGCGATCGATGCAGAGTTCGGGAAATTCGACCGGTTCAAAAAGGAGTTCACGCAGGCCGCATCCAGCGTCGAGGGGTCCGGGTGGGCCGTGCTGACCCACTGCATGAAAACGAACCGTCTCCTGATCATGCAGCTCGAAAAACACAATGTCAACCTCATCCCCGGTTTCCGGATCCTTATGGCCCTTGACGTATGGGAACACGCGTACTACCTGGATTACAAGAATGACCGGGCGAAATTCATTGACGGGTTCTGGAATATCGTGAAATGGGATGAAGTGAACACCCGCTTTATCACGCACCAGAAAAAATAATCCGGCACCGGTCCCCGCCCGTGCAGCCGGGGGGGTCCTGCCCTATCTCCTCTCATTTTCCTGTATCAGAGATCTATATGCGTGAATCAAATCAATTTTAAATAACATTCACACTAACATAATGTAAATATGGATGAATCTGCAGAGGTTGCGAGGCTCCTCGACATTCTCGGTAACCGTAACCGGAGGCGGATCATTGAACTGCTCCGGCAGAAGCCCTGTTTTGTTACGGAAATATCTGACACGCTCGTGCTCTCGCCAAAGGCCGTCATCGACCACCTCCAGATGATGGAGCGGGAGGAGATCCTCTCCTGCGAGATGGATGACCGGCGCCGGAAATATTACTATCTTGCCCACGACATCCTGGTCGATGTCAGTCTCAAGGAGCTGAGAATGGACCTGCCCCTGACAGGTGAAGATACCCGGAAAAACGACCAGCTCAAAAAGACCGTTGCCATGCTGGCACGCATGATCCGGGCCCACGACCAGATCCTTGCAAATCTCGAACAGGTCAACCACGACATCGAGACCAAGATCAATGACCTTGCCCGCATCCATAATGATTTATTCAAAAGCGATGGAGAGCTTAGTGTAGTCATTGCACTGTCCCACCAGCCTCTTACGGCAGCGGAACTGGAACAGGTCACGGAGCTTCCAAAAACAAGCCTTGTGGAGATCCTGAAACAGTTCGAGCGGCGGGGGATCATAAAACGGGAGAAAGAACGGTATACTCTCAGAGGTGTCCATGCAGAATAACCCGGGCGGCCCCTACGATGATGTCTTCATCAACCTTGCAAAGATCGTGGAAGATATTGTAAAGAACATGCCGGAGAGCCAGCATGCCCGCATCGTCGGATACACGATCATCACCCGGCAGACCGGGAGTGGCGACCCCGACGTATTCCGGGCCGGCGCCCCGGACGATGACGGCGAGGTCCCCTATGAAGTCGTGGAAACGGATGACGATCTCTTCATTACGGCCATGATGCCGTCCGATCCCCGGAACGCGCCCATTGCGGACATCGAAGTGAACTGTGTCCGTATCGTGGTCGATGACAAGATCACCACCATCATGCTCGACAACCCGATCGATCGTATCCACAGTTACTACCGGGTCCACCGCGGGGTCATGGATATCTCTTTAAAAAAGGTAAAAAACCTGTAACTTTTTTAAAAAAATTATGCCTTGACCGGGAAGTCTGACGGGGCAATATGGCCAACCGCCTTCTTACCGGTCCTCATCTCGTGGAACTGGCGGAGCGAGACGGTGATATCCCGCGTGAAGGCAAAGTACCCGATCTGGGTGTTGCGGCAGAGCTTCATTGCCATGTCCATCAGCCCCTGCGGGTCCGGCCGTGCCTCGCCAAGCCAGACGTGGAAGATGTTGCCGCCGTCAACGATCGGGAAGAAGACATGCTCGATCTCTATACGCTTGGTCAGGGGCACGTTTGCACCCGGGGCAACGTGGGTACCATTCGTGTAATAGATCGGAAGGTCCCGGACCTTGCCGAGCTTCGAGAGGCCAAAGTCCAGGTCTCCCTTGATCACCTTCTTTGCAAACTCATGGTAACGGCGGTCGAGTAAGTCCGCAACGGCGAACCGCTGGCCGGTGGTCTCCGCCGGCGTGCGTGCGAGCGCGATGGTCATGTTGTTCTTCTTACTGAGTTCGCGGCCGTACAGTTCCATCTCGGTCATCGCCCGGATGGCGAGCTTGAACGCGGCTTTTGACTCGTGGAGCTGCTGGCCGGTATGGTGCTGGACCATCTCGTTCACGCCGACCACGCCGATGGTATAGACAAGTCCTTCCAGGTCGACTGCAAGGGCGCCCCGCTCCCCGGTGTTGGGATCCTTGGGGCGCTGCATGGCAAACGGCATCCGGTTGTTCGACCGGATCAGGTCCATCCAGCGGCGTTTGATCTTGAAGATCTCGACCGAGACATCCATCAGTTTCTTCAGCTCGGCAAAGAGCCGGGCATCGTCGCCTTCCGCATTATAGGCGGCCCGTGGGCAGTTAACGGAGACCACCTGCCACGACCCCATCGAGAAGTGGCGGCCATCCTCAAAGAGGAGTTTCCTGTCAAAGTCAGAGTCTTCATCGGCAACGGTTGAGAACTGGTAGGCGCAGCACTGGTAGCAGGAGATTCCCTTGCCGGCGCCGCGGTACGCCGGGAGCTGGTTGTCGTAATAGGGCGTGCCGAACTTCGAGGCGAGCTCGAAGGTCATCAGGTAGAGGTCCTGGTACGTGGGGAGGTCGGGATTCTTCTTATTGAACTCCTCGCGTTCCTGCATGAAGTCGGGCTCGATCGAGATCTCGGGCTTGGGGAAGTTGAATGGTTTGCCCCAGTAGTCGCCTTCGAGCATGACTTCCATGAGCGCCTTGAAGAGGAGCCGGACTTCGCGTTCGAACTCCCCGTAGGTCCGGTGGGGTGCCATGGTGCCGTCCCAAATCTTCCCTTTGTACACGCAGGGCTTGTCCTGCCAGAGCGTGGGAACGCCGGGAGAGAGCTGGATGGACGAGAAGACGAGCTGGCCGCCCCGGGCCACCATCATCTGGGTCATCTCGTACACGAACATCTGCACCATCTGCTTGATCTCCTCGTACTCCAGCCCCTCCATGAAGGGGGCGAGGAACGTGAGGAAGTTGTAATATCCCTGTCCCCCGGCAAAGTTGGTCTGGGCAGACCCGAGTGCCTTGACCGCGTGGAGGATGGCAACTTCGGCACGTTTTGCCGGGCCGGCAACCGATGCCTTGGTCCCGTTGCCATCGGGCATCAGGCCGTAATAGAAGAAGTAGCGCAGGTCCCAGTCCTGGCAGAACGGGCGCGTACCGAAATATTCGAGGTCGTGGATATGCATCTCGCCGGAGAGGTGGTGGTCGGCAAGGGCAGGGGGCAGCTGGAGCAGGTATTGCTCCTTTGAGATCTTGTCCGCTTTCTTCTTGTGGGAGGTCTCGGCATTCTCCTGCAGGTTCGCGTTGTCATGGGCCTCGAACCCTTTGCCAACATCGATCTGGTGGGCGTCGAAAACCGGGGTACCGACGCGGGTGGATACGTTCCGGTACTGGATCATCCCCCGTTCAAGGAGGGTGATGTTGACGATCTCGCGGATGAGCGGGCCGGAGAGGGATTTCAGCCCCATACTCTTGATGCGCTGCTCGACTTCGAGAGCGATCTCCTGCGCCGTCTCCTCGCTTATCCCCTGGTACCCGTAGAAGGTCTCAACGAGTTTGGTCTCTTCGACAAGCTGGCGGACAATGCGGTTCCGGTCCCATTCAACAATGTGCCCGTCTGTTGTCCTTACCGGGGGGAGGGATGGTGCATACTCACCAAAGATGGTCTGCTGGCGGGTCTCCTGCCGGGGCATCATTCACCCGCGATCAACTGGCTGATATGCTCCCCATCCAGCTTTCCCGCGGGAAAAAGGTCCGCTGAGGTGAAAAAATCCTCGCTCTTCTGGAGCACCGGCGCCTCGTTCACAAACACACCGTTCACCCGAAGTTCGGTCAGCGACTCTGCACTGGACAGGTCGCGTTCGGCGAACTCGTGTCCGCCTTTCTTCAGGAATGTCTTTAAGAGTTCGCAATTCGGGCAATGCTCAAGCGTATATACAATCAGCTGTGGACCTTTCGGCACAAAAAACACCCTCACTCTGTCATCTATCTGATTGGAGGTAGGTATAAAAAAATCTTGGTTTATGCAATGCTAATCGCAGTCCCTTCAGGCTGATACACGGAGCGATTACCCTTATCTTTGGAATCGCACAATAGTACCGTAATGGTCAGGACGTTTGTCGCGCTTGAACTCTCCGGGGAGATACGGGAGCAGCTTAAGGAGGCCCAGCAGGTGCTCCGTGGCTGTTCTGCCCGTTTGACATTTGTTGATCCGGCCCTCATCCATATCACCGCAAAATTCCTTGGCGAGGTTGATGACAAGACCCTCGTCCAGGTTCAGGACGTCCTGAAAAAAATTGCATTCACCCCGTTCCCGGTTCATGCCGGGCTGGTAACGGTGAATAACCCGAAACGCCCGCATACGGTCTGGTGCGCGATGGATGACGGAGGGAACGGCGAGAGACTCCTTGGCCTGATCGAAGCGGCACTCACACCTCTTGGTTTTCCCCGCGAGAGCCGGAAGTTCACGCCCCACGCAACCGTGGCCCGGGTCAAAGATTCCGACCCGTCGCTCTTTACGGTTCTCGACCAGCTCAAGGGCCGGGACTATGGCACCTGCATGGTGACCGGCATGAAACTCAAGAAGAGCACCCTGACTCCCCGGGGCCCGGTGTACGAAGACCTGCTTGAGGTGAAATGGTGAGCCGGCTCCCCCTGGAAGAAAAAGTCCTCACAGCCCTGCGGCCAACGCAGGCAGAGAAGGATCACGTATGTGGCCTTGCACAGCGTGTCCTTGAACGCATCCGGCAGAGCGGGAAGGCGGATGGCATGGTCGTGGGATCGATTGCCCGTCATACGTGGGTGAGCGGGGACCGGGACCTTGATATTTTCATGCTCTTTGACCCGTCCCTGCCCCGCGAGGAACTGGAAACGCAGGGGCTTGCCCTTGCCCGGAGCATTGCCTCGTCCTTTTCGGAGAACTATCACGAGAAGTACGCCGAACACCCCTACATCAACGCGACCATTGATGACGTGGATGTGGACCTTGTTCCCTGTTACAATGTCGACAGCGCCGAGCGGATCCAGAGTGCCGTTGACCGGACTCCGTTCCATACCCGCTACATCACGGAGAAGATCAATGGCCTGATCGATGATGTCCTGCTCCTCAAGCGGTTCACCAAGGCCGGCGGTATTTATGGGTCCGACCAGATGACGGAGGGATTCTCCGGGTATCTCTGTGAGCTGCTCGTCCTCCACTATGGCGGGTTCACCCCGCTGCTCATGGCTGCTGCCGAATGGAAGCCCCAGGCAATTATCGATATTGAGAATCATGTGGCAAAGGAGTTCGATGAACCGCTGGTGATGATCGATCCGGTTGATTCGAAGCGGAACGTTGCTGCCGCTGTATCGATAGACCGGATGGCAGAGTTCGTGGAACTCGCCCGGGGGTACCTGGAATCCCCCTCGGAATCGTTCTTCCTGCTACCGCAGGAACCCCCCATCACAAGGGAAGATCTGGAAAAACTCCTGGACGAGCGGGGGACTTCCCTGTACGCGATTACGTTCGCGACCCCGCCGTACATCGAGGAGATCGTGGTCCCCCAGCTGAAACGCAGCACCCTTGCGATCAGCGAGAACCTTGAACGGCATGGTTTCCCGGTGCACCACGCGGATTACCGGATGGGAAAAGAGGAATCCATGATCCTTGTTGAACTGCTGGTCTCCCGGCTGCCGGCAATCCGGGGCCATGCCGGCCCTCCGGTCTGGAACCGGGTCAACGCGGAAAAGTTCCGGGCCAAGTACCTCTCGTCCGACCTGCCCGGCCCCTATATCGTGAACGGCCGGTACGAGACGGAAGTCCCCCGCGAGTTCCAGCATGCCGGTGACCTGCTCCGGTCCGAAGGCATGCTACAGGTGAGCCTGGGGAAGCATGTGCGACAGGCGTTTGAGAACGGGTGGACGGTGCAGGAAGGCCCGGCGTGCTGGAGCCCGGAGTTTGCATCGTTCATTGGCGGGTTCTTTGGCCGGTGCTCGCCGCTGGTGAGGATGGGGAAGGGGAAGTAGGGATTTTTAACGCAAGATGAAGTTTTTCCTCATCATTCTTCATCTGTACAGCTCTGTTAAAAGTTAGAAGATAATAGCGTAAGTGTTAACATTAAAACGTCCGTAATGCAAGCATATGAGACGGTGCGCAGAATGCGATCTGGATAAGCAACAAAATAGAGATCATCCTATATGCATCACGTTGCCATCGAATGACATCAAAGGGTGTATTATCTCTCGTGATCCCACTTCGGAATTTATTAAATTTTGGAGAAAACCCATAATCACAAAAGGGAATTGCAAATTTAGTAATGGTAAAGTACCACCAGAATGGCTATGCCAACGTATTCAATCGTTCAAGGGATATACACCAGACTCGGTTGAAGCAAAGAAATTGCGTACATTTTTCGATTTGAATTGTTATTGGACTCATTTTCACAAATGTCCCACTGACAAACAAGGCAAGGGTTTTCCTCGTTTTTCCTATCCAAATGCGAAGATATGTGCCGATAAATGGTTTGAGTTTGAATGTACCGAATATAAACTAAACGATAAGATACTCATTCTGTTGGGTAGAGACCTAGAACGATATTTCCAAGAGAGACTTGATCACCCTTTGCTAAAAAACGAGCATGTATTTTTTCTCCCACATCCATCGTCTGCGAACTGTGGTAAAGGATGGTCGTGGAATAAATGCAAACCCTCCGATGATCCGGACTTAATTAAATTGAATGAACGGCTGGAAAAACTTATGGCGTGTATTATGAAATAAAAATTTCTTTTCGAAGTTTTCAAATTAGTTCTCTAAACTTTGTGAGGCCCACGCGCAAAAGGTCTGCCAACTTCTTCGAAGAATGCTGATGCATTCTTCTCGTGTCTCGACTCTGTAGAGTCTCGACATTGCGCAACTCACTTACCTGTATGAGAATTCGCATACCGTCTCTTGCCCAGCGAGGGGGCGACGAGCCCCCCGAGCGACTCCCCGCACCAGCGGGGAGGGGGAGCCCTCGTAATTTTTTGAAAATTTCTGCTCTGTTGAAATCTTTTGAAGTAATGATGGGTGCTGATGCCCCCATACCCCCTGTTGTGATTAACGGCCGCCACCCTGAAGGGCGCCCCGCGGCGGCATCAATTTCGTTTTTAAAATCCCCAATCCAACCTCCCCCATCATCTCAAAATATATACATGAATTAAAATAACAAAAAGTACATCAAAACAGGAGATGCTCCTCATCCAAAGAAAAATATTACACCAGGAGGTTGCCGGATGCCCCGCGGCCGGTTCCCGGTAAAAGCACTCGAAGCCGCGATGAAGATTGCGGTGAAGCGGGGGCTCGTCCGGATGTACGAACGCGGGCCGGGCAGTATCGCTACGTTTGCAATCGTGCGCCCGGGGCTGCTTGCCGAAGTCCGGATCAAGCGGCTGCGGCAGATAGACTGCACGAAAGAGTCGCTCGACCGCAATGCAGCACAAGAGATCACGGGCCTGAAGATGTACCCCTCCTGCCCGCAGATCTCCCGCGAGCTCTGGGGGGTCTCGCAGGATTATTTCATCCGGTTCTTCCGGATCATGGACAACGGGATCCTCGAGCTCGGGAGCGATGGCGAGCCGTTGCCGGCCGGCACTGCGGTGCGACCCGACCAGGTCCCGGGGCCGGTGCGGTACCTCAGGCGCCGGAGAAGGGAGCTGGCCGGGAAGGCAAAGGGCCGTAAGCAGCCCCTGGGTGAGAAGGCTATCCCCCAGTCGGAAGTGCAGTCTCCGACGGTGACCGATTCTCAGGGGAGTACCCCCGACCCCTGAAAGCCCTCTCTCAAATCGGGTTTATTTTTGCGATCTGAGATCATTTTGACCCCCTTTGATTTTCCAGTTTTTTTACAGGAACCGTGAAAATGACTTATTCGACCGGATCACCTGACATAAACTCCCGGAAACGCTCATTTTTGCCTCCGAATTTAAGGTTTTTATAACGGTAGGCCCAAATTGCGCTAATAGAACCCTAACAGATCACGAAAGTCACCTCAGATCGGGGTATGGACAGGGTATTCCGCCGGCCCAATCGATGGATACGGGGGTCCGGAGGTTTCCATGACTCCCTGCTGGATCGTTCCATTCCGGCCAGCACCGGCCTTTTTTACGCTTACTACCACACATATTATGAGAATAGAAACTGATTCAGTACTGTTGAGCACCTCCGTATGGGCAATGAATTTTGTATCGGGATGAGCAGCACTACGGGAAAACAAAAACATCATGGTGGGTGAAAATGGCGTCTAACGAATCAGCAGCGGTAACAAAAATTCTGAAAAAGATCGAGTCGGACAAAGTAAAATTCATCCGGCTCCAGTTCACGGATATCCAGGGCCAGCCGAAAAATGTCTCGATTCCGGTGATCCAGGCAGAGAAAGCACTGAGCGAAGGTATCTGGTTCGATGGGTCGTCCATCGAGGGTTTTGCGCGGGTTGAAGAGTCCGACATGATCCTCAAGCCGGATCTGGCAACATACGCTGTGCTTCCCTGGAGGCAGGCCGAGGCAAAGGTTGCCCGGTTCATCTGTGACATCCAGACCTATGGGAGCAAACCCTTCAATGGCGATCCCCGGTATGTCCTTCATAAGGCGATTGCCGACGCTTCAAAGATGGGTTTCACCTTCAACACCGGCCCCGAGCTTGAGTTCTTCCTCTTCCGGATGTTCAACGGTCTCCCGACAACCGAGTTCGAGGACCACGGGGATTACTTTGACCTTGCACCCACCGATTCAGCGGAAGATGTCCGCCGTGATGTCGTGCTCGCTCTGAGCGATATGGGGTTCGAGATCGAGGCATCTCACCACGAGGTTGCCGACAGCCAGCATGAGATCGACTTCAAGTATGGCGATGTCCTGACCACTGCCGACCGGGTTATTACGTTCAAGTTTGCCACCAAGTCCATTGCCCTGCAGTATGGTCTCCATGCATCATTCATGGCAAAACCGATTGCAGGAATTGCCGGGAGCGGGATGCACACGCACGGATCGCTTTCGAAGAATGGCAAAAATGCATTCTTTGATCCCAATGCGGAACTCCAGCTCTCGGACACCGCGATGTATTATATCGGCGGCATCCTGAAGCACGCAAAGGCGATCACCCGTCTTGCAAACCCGACCATCAACTCGTACAAACGTCTCGTCCCCGGGTACGAAGCCCCGTGCTATATCTCCTGGAGCGCAGCCAACCGTACCGCACTTGTCCGTGTCCCGGCCGCCCGCGGCAACAGCACCCGTGCCGAGTTCAGGAGCCCTGACCCCATGTGCAACCCGTACCTCACCTTTGCCTGCATGCTTGCAGCGGGTCTTGATGGGATCAAAAACAAGATCATGCCGCCGGAGATGACGAACTCCAACATCTACCACATGGATGAAAAGACGCGGAAGAAGAACAAGATCGACATGCTGCCCGGAAGCCTCATGGAGTCCAATGCTGCGCTCCTGAAGGATGATGTGCTCTGCAAAATTCTCGGCGAACACGTTGTCACGAACCTGACCCGCATTGCGGAGATGGAGACCGAGTCCTTCAACCTTGCAGTCCACCCGTGGGAACTGGACCGGTATCTGGCAACCTACTGATTTTGTCCAATTTTTTCTCTCGTGTTTTTCTAGTTTTAGAAAATCTGTACGGGTGAGTGATAGATTGTGATGGAGCCACGGGCGCTCGGGGTCTGTCGACCCTCGCCCCGTGAAGCATAATCTTATCCGGGTATTCAAAGAAACCAAATTGGGGGTCAAGGGGGCTTGCCCCCTTGGGCTGCCTCCCCCTCTGGGGGAGAGAGGGGGTCACACTCATAACTCCACTGAGTGTGTTGCGAAAAGGATTTCTCTGGAGTTTTTTCCCTTTTTTTCCGAATGAGCTAGTGGTCAAAGAATCTGACCTGCGGATAGATTACTGATATCTTTCCATGTTTCCAGGATGGAACACCCAATCTTACCAGAAAAAAAAGATCCGTAGCCTGCATTCCGGAAAAATTAATGCTTCTTGTTCTTCTTTATCTTGGCCTTTGCCAGTTTCTCAACCGCTGGTACATCTGCCCCTTCCTTGACAAGAAGTTTCTCCCCCCGCACCGCCGCATCGACAAATGCCTTGCCGGTAGCATTCCTGACGAGGAGCGTGGTCTCACCCGCCGGGCTGCCAACTGATCCGGCCGAGATATCCGCATTCAGCGCGGTAAAGTCCGTGCAGGAATGACAGCCTTTTCTGATGCAGGACTCCAGTTCCGCGAGAGGAATGCTCGTTGTGCTGCCATCGGTCTTCTCGATTGAGAGTTTTCCTTTCACATCGAGTTTCTTGATCTCGAATGGCTCCAGGTTGTGGCGGACCCGGAGCTGGGTGTTAATGAGTGACGAATAATCAAACGACTCGGTGCAGAACAGGCCGATCACGAGGCGGATGGCGTTCGCGTAGGGCACGAGGAGATCATTGTCGCTGGTATGGATCTTGCCGAGTGCCTGGACAGCACAGGGGACCCCGACAACCGCAATCCGCCGGTATTTCTTCTCAACTACGGCGGTTTTGAGTGCTGCAAGGAGCGGCACCCACCAGCTGTACCGGCTGCCGGCAACGCTGATGAGCGCTTCGGATCGTGTGATGATCGCCGATGAGGGTTTCAGGGTGAACCGGTCCTCGCTCACGGTAACAACGGCATCAATGAGCCCTGCGTCAAGAGCGTGTGCAAGGATTGCCGTGACGGCTCCCCCGCTCTGCGCATGGGGGACTTCTGATGCTGACCGGGCAGAGAGGAGTTCGAGGTACGTGCCCAGCGTCTCCTCGCCTTGTGGCCCTGTCCTCGGGCAGGCAGCATAACATGCGCCGCAGGCAACAGAATCGGTTGCCTGTTTGCAATAGCCTGAACTGACCGGGCTTGTCACCATCTCCCCTTTTGGAAACGACAATGCATCTGCCGGGCAGACGGCAACACAGGCTCCGCAGCCCGAACATATCCCGGTCTCCCAGACCTCCTTTTTCAGATCAAGATAATTTTTTTGTGCCATCGATCTCACTCCCACGTGTACTTGCTGGCAAAGGGCCGTTTGCTTGCCGGAACGATCTTCGAATATTCTGCGGAGAAGACCGGGTCCGGATCGATCGTGAATGTCCGGACAAAATCTTCCAGGATCGGACGGATCGCCTTTTTCTCATCTTCGGTGAGTTTCTTCTGTTCTGCTCCGCCCCCAAGGCAGGTGGGGTCAACGCGGCCCCGGATTATGATCTCACCGCCATGAATGCCACTGCCGACGCCCCGCTCGCTGACCGGGGTGACTCCATCCACGCCGAGGACGATGACGAGGCCTCCGGCCATGTACTCTCCGAGGAACGCCCGGGCAGAGCCACCAACCACAAGGATGGGGCGTTTTGTCTGGTACTCTTTCATGTTGATGCCCCCGCGGTACCCGATATTGTCCCGGACATAGACCCGGCCGCCCCGCATGCTGTGGGCCACCGCATCCCCGGCACTGCCGTGGATGACAACCTTCCCGTTATCCATGGTGTTGCCCGGAGCATGATCGGCATTGCCGTTGACGATGACGGTCGGCCCGCTCATGAACATGGCGAGATCGCCGCCCGGTACCCCATTGACCGTTATCGTAACATCGTCTCCCCGGATCCCATCGCCGATGAACCGCTGGCCGAGGACGTTATCGAGAATGATGTCCTTCTCGCCGCTGGCAACAAGAGCCCGGACCCGCTGGTTGAGGACCTGGTACGGCATGTCTTTTGCATTGATGCGAACTTCTCCCATTGCCTATGCTCCTACCGTCTTTACATCAAGCACGTTCATCAGCCCTTCATCCAGCATGTATCCCCGGAGCCGGTCGCGGTTGCCGCGCAGGCTCTCGATGCTGTTGATCCCGGCGGCTCCCATCAGTTCGGCAAGTTCGAGAGTCCACCCGTGGATCAGGTTCTCCACCTGGACTGCATTGACTTCGGGGTCCAGCCGTGCAACAAGTTCCGGCTTCTGGGTGGCGATGCCCCATGCGCAGGTGCCCCGGTAACAGGTGCCGCAGACCCGGCAGCCCATGGCAACGAGAGCGGACGTTCCGATGTACACGGCATCGGCGCCAAGGCAGATGATCTTCGCTACATCAGCGCTCTCCCGGATGCCGCCGCTTGCGATGATGGAGACTTCGTTACGGATCCCCTGCTGGCGGAGTTTTGCATCCACGCTTGCCACGGCCGCTTCCACCGGAATGCCGACATGATCCCGGAATACCCGGGGTGTTGCACCGCTGCCTCCCCGGAACCCATCCACCACAACGGCATCGGCACCGGACCGGGCAATCCCGGCCGCTATCGCAGCCGAGTTGTGGACCGCGGCGATCTTGACAAAGACCGGTTTTTTCCATTCCGTTGCTTCTTTCAGGCCGCGGACAAGCTGCTTCAGGTCCTCAATACTGTAGATGTCGTGGTGGGGTGCGGGACTTATCGCATCAGTCCCTTCCGGGATCATGCGGGTGCAGGAGATATCGGCACAGACCTTGTCCCCCGGCAGGTGTCCCCCGATACCCGGTTTTGCTCCCTGCCCGATCTTGATCTCGATGGCCGCTCCCCGCTCAAGGTAATTGATATCCACGCCAAACCGGCCGGATGCGACCTGGACGATCATGTGGCTCTGGTAGGGATAGAGCGACTCGTGGAGCCCCCCTTCCCCGGTGCCCATGAAGGTCCCGATGCGGCTTGCTGCTTTTGCAAGGGCAGTCTGGGCATTGAGGCTGATCGCCCCGTAACTCATGTGCCCGATCATGATGGGAGTCTCGATCTGGAGGTTGGGTGAGAGTTTCGTGCAGAGCTGGACCTCGCCGTTGTCCCGCTGCCGGAGGTCAAGGGATGACGGTTTTTTCCCGATGTAGGTGCGCAGTTCCATGGGTTCCCGGAGCGGGTCGATGCTGGGGTTGGTGACCTGGCAGGCATCCAGGACGAGCCGGTCAAAGATGATCGGGTAGGGCTGTGCATTTCCCATACCCGCAAGGACGATCTTTCCGGTCTTTGCCTGGTTGAAGATCGTTTCCCGTACTTCGCGCGTCCAGACCGGGTGGCTCCGGTAATCCCCGGGTTTTTCTTCGATCTCAATGGCATCGCGCGGGCAGAATGCAAGGCAGCGGTGGCAGGCAACGCAGTTCCGTGATTGTATCGCGATCTTATCACCCTCTTCCCGGAACACGCCATACGAGCAGTTCTCGATGCAGCGTTTGCACTGCATGCACCGCTCCGTGTCGATCTTCACCCGGTATTTCATGGGAGTGCTGCCGATGCTCATGAGTAGACCCTCCCGATCACCGGCTCACCGGCACCGGGCATCCGGATGTTCGTTACATCATCATCGATCCTCCGGATGGCCGCCTCTTCGCTGGAGATGAAGAGCCGGTCGCCGCTCTCCGCGGTTACGAGTGGCCGGAGCTTGATGCGATCGGTGAACCCACAGAGCAGGTTCTCGTTTGCCACGCAGATTGCAAACGGTCCGTTCATGAGCGCAGGGCCGTAGGCAAGCCGGATCGCGCGGTTGAGCTCCTGCTCTTTCTGTTGCATGCGGTCGATCTCATCCCAGAACGGGGGCGCAAATGCCCGGACTGCCATCTCTTCTGAGAGCCCGTGCTTTCGTATCAGGAGATCGATGAGATAGGCAACGACTTCCGTGTCCGTGTGCATCGTGCACTTGTACCCGAAACTTTCTATGTACCGCCGGTTTGTTCCATAGGAGGTGATCTCACCGTTATGGACAACGCTCCAGTTCAGCAGGTTGAACGGGTGTGCCCCGCCCCACCAGCCGGCCGTATTGGTCGGGTAGCGGTTATGCGCGAGCCAGAGGTATCCCTTGTAGTCCTGGATCCGGTAAAAGTTCGCCACATCTTCCGGCCAGCCGGCCGCTTTGAAGACGCCGAGGTTTTTTCCGGAAGAGAAGATCAGAGCGCCATTCCTCTCGCTGTTGACTTTCATCACAAGCGAGGTGATGATGTCCTCCTCCGGCGAGGTGCTCTTGGGCATCATGCTCGGGTTGGGCCGGAAAAAGTAGCGCCAGGGAGTATGGACCTTTCGTAAGCCGGGCTGCTCATAGGTCTTGATCTGTTCATCGTGGATGATCATCCCCCATTTCTCAAGCAGGTTTTCGAGCGGGACTTTGTGCTCCCGGATATTGTCAAAGAAGACATGGAGGGCATAGTACTCCTTGTAATCCGGGTAGATCCCGTATGCAACATACCCGGATCCTTCGCCGCTGCCCCGCTCGTTCATGGACGCGAGCGCCTCCCGGATCTTGGAGCCGTCCATGCACTGGCGGCTCCGGTCAATTACACCAATTATTCCACACATAGCATCACGAATAACCCTGGTTTCTGCTGTTGGACATTGATTCCTGATCCATTAAGCGGTTGCAAGGCTGCATAATCAGGTTAGTTCAATAACTATTTATATTGGTGGGTGGAACATTCCTTCCATTATGACCACGGACGTACAAAAACTCCTGAAAAAAATGGAGACGGAGAACGTCAAATTCATCCGCCTGCAGTTTACGGATATCCAGGGTTTGCCGAAAAATGTGGCAATCCCGGCCATTCAGGCAGAGAAGGCATTGACCGATGGGATCTGGTTTGACGGGTCTTCCATTGAAGGCTTTGCGCGGATCGAAGAGTCTGATATGCTTCTCAAACCGGACCCTTCAACCTATGCAATTCTCCCCTGGAGGCAGGGGGAAGGAAAGGTCGCCCGCTTTATCTGCGATATCCAGACGTACGGCAACAAGCCGTTTGAGGGAGATCCCCGTTTCGTGCTCCGGAAAACCATTGCCGAAGCAGCAAAGCTGGGATTCACTTTTAACACCGGACCGGAGCTCGAGTTCTTCCTGTTCCGGATGATCGATGGCATGCCGACAACCGAGTTCGAGGACCGTGGGGCATATTTCGATCTTGCTCCAACGGACGCGGCCGAAGATGTCCGCCGCGATGTTGTTCTCGCCCTCAGTGATATGGGATTTGAGATCGAAGCCTCCCACCACGAAGTTGCGGACAGCCAGCATGAGATTGATTTCAAGTACGGCGATGCCCTGGTAACTGCTGACCGGGTCATAACCTTCAAGTTTGCAGCCAAGTCCATTGCGCTCCAGTACGGGATGCATGCATCATTCATGGCCAAGCCGATTGGCGGCATCAATGGCAGCGGCATGCATACCCATGGATCGCTTTCGAAGAATGGGAAAAATGCATTCTATGATCCGGGTGCCGAGCTCCAGCTCTCGGACACCGCGATGTACTATATCGGGGGTATCCTGAAACATGCAAAGGCGATCACGCGCGTGGCAAACCCGACCATCAACTCGTACAAGCGTCTTGTGCCCGGCTATGAAGCGCCCTGTTATATTTCATGGAGCGCAGCCAACCGCTCGGCCCTCGTCCGCGTCCCGGCGGCCCGGGGCAACAGCACGCGTGCGGAGTTCCGGAGCCCGGATCCGATGTGCAACCCGTACCTCACCTTTGCCTGCATGCTTGCTGCCGGGCTTGACGGTATCAAAAACAAGATCATGCCGCCAGACATGACAAATTCCAACATCTATCACATGGATGCGAAGCTCCGGAAGAAGCTCCGCATCGACATGCTGCCGGGAAGTCTTGCCGAGTCCAACGCAGCACTTCTCAAGGATGACATACTCTGTAACACCCTTGGCGCTCACGTTGTCGAGAACTTAAGCCGCATTGCCGAACTGGAAACCGACGCGTTCCGGCTCACGGTTCACCCATGGGAACTTGACCGGTACCTGGCAACCTATTGACGCAGAATTGTTGTGATTACGTATGGAACACGGGATGATAATCGGAGGCCGGAAGAGCGGGGAGCTGAACCGTTCCTGCGCCCCGCCAGGAGTTATCCCGCGTCCTGCATTTTTTTCCGGATTGAAGGCAGTTGTTCGTGCGGGTAGCACCCGGACCCGCAAGCCGGTCCGGCGTTTGTCATTTTTTTTCCCGCATGCCCGGAGGTTATGAGATGCATGACCGGGTAAGCACCGGGATGACCGGTTTCGACCGGGTGATCGATGGCCTGCGGCTGGGGGACAATGTTGTCTGGCAGGTGGACTCCATCCCTGATTTCCAGCGGATGGTGGAACCCTATGCTGCCCAGGCTCTCTATGATGGCAGGAGGCTGGTATATGTCCGGTTCGGGAGCCATGAACCGCTGTTAAAGGATGCACCGGAGATCCAGGTGTATCATGTTGATCCAACGCTGGGGTTCGAACACTTTGCAACCGAAGTGCATAATCTCGTGGAGTGCGAAGGCAAGCGGGCCTTCTATGTCTTTGACTGCCTGACGGACCTGTTGCAGTACTGGTATTCAGACCTGATGATTGGCAACTTCTTCAGGGTCAGCTGTCCCTTCCTGTACGAACTGGACACGATTGCTTATTTTGCCATCATGCGAAACGCCCACACGTACGGGACCATTGCCGGTATCCGCGAGACCACCCAGCTCCTCCTCGATCTCTATTATGTGAACGGCAGGATCTACATCCACCCGCTCAAGGTATGGCAGCGATACTCCCCGACAATGTTCTTCCCGCACCTGATCCGCGGGAATGAGGCCGTCTGCATCACCGCCAGTTCTGAAGTTGCAGAACTGTTCTCCAGTGTCGAGCGGAAAGGTGAGAGGCTGGACTACTGGACGGTCGCGTTTGACCGAGCCCACGAGGCACTTGCCCTTCCGGTAAAGCAGCAGGAGCCCGTCAAGCGTTCACTCATGAACATCCTGATCGGCAGGCCTTCCCGGATGTTTGAACTCTGTGCCCGGTATTTTTCCCTTGCCGACATTCTCGCGATCGCTTCAAGGGAAGTCGGGACCGGCTTCATCGGGGGGAAAAGTGTGGGCATGCTGCTTGCGCGGAAGATCCTGGAGAAGGACGGGGGCGACCGGTTCACGCCTCTCCTTGAGCCGCACGACTCGTTCTACTTAGGCTCCGATATTTTCTACACGTACATTGTCCAGAACGGCTGGTGGCGTCTTCGGACAAAACAGAAAACCCGGGAGGGGTATTACAAGTATGCCCCCGAACTCCAGGATAAACTACGGGGGGGCGAGTTCCCGAACACGATCCGCGAAGAGTTCATGCAGATGCTCGAGTATTTCGGGCAGTCGCCCATCATCGTGCGTTCCAGTTCGCTGCTTGAAGACGACTTCGGGAATTCCTTTTCCGGAAAGTACGAGAGCGTGTTCTGTGCAAACCAGGGGAGTCCGGAAGAACGGTACGAGGCATTTGAGAAAGCAGTCCGCACGGTATATGCCAGCACGATGGGTGAGGACGCTCTCGATTACCGGATGACGAGGGGACTTGTTGACCAGGACGAGCAGATGGCGATCCTTGTCCAGCGTGTCTCGGGAGACCAGTTCGAGGATGACTATTTCCCGCATGTTGCCGGTGTGGGGAATTCTTCGAACCTGTACATCTGGGACAAGACCATGGACATGGATGCCGGGATGCTGCGGCTGGTCTTCGGGCTCGGCACGCGGGCAGTTGATCGGACTGTGGGGGATTATGCGAGGATTGTCTGCCTTGACGATCCCACCCGGCTTCCCCCGATGAGTTTTGGTGATGAGAAAAAATTTTCCCAGCGCATGGTCGATGTTCTTTCGCTTGAGGAGAATGCGTGGCGCAACCGGGCCCTGGAAGCATTTGTGTCCTATGACCTGAAGACGGACAAAACTCTCTTCATGAGCATTGACACCCAGACCATCACCCGGCTGCGCGAGATCGGACGGACCGATATCGAGATACCGTACATTCTCGATTTCAAAAAATTACTGAACGACACTGAATTCCCTGCCCTGATGAAGGACATGCTTGCGCAGCTCTCCACGGTCTATGACTATCCGGTGGACATCGAGTTCACCGCGAATTTCAAATCGGAAAGTGACTTCCGGGTCAATCTTTTGCAGTGCCGCCCGCTGCAGACCCGGGGCCTTGGCCGGTCTGTGGAGCTGCCGTACCTCGCCGATGTCAATGACTGCATCTTCTCCGGCAAAGGAAATTTCATGGGAGGAAATGTCAGGATCCCGCTGGACTTCATCATTTATATCAGCCCGCAGGAATACCTCCGGCTCAGTGAGCAGGATAAGCATGCGGTTGCGCGGCATATCGGCGTCCTGAACAGCAAACTGAAAGGAAAGAACGTGATGCTGCTTGGCCCGGGACGATGGGGCACCACAACTCCGATGCTCGGGGTGCCGGTCCGTTTTGCTGAGATCAGCAACATGGCAATCATCGGTGAGATGGCGTCAATGGAATCGGGGTTCATGCCCGAATTATCGTATGGCAGCCACTTCTTCCAGGATATTGTCGAATCCGGAATATTCTATGTGGCAATTTTTGACGGGCAGAAAGATGTTGTCTTCAATCCCCATCGAATCCTGGACCAGGCAAACCTTATAGGAGAGATATCGGGCGCGGATAATCAGCGTGCCTCCGTTATCCATGTCATCGCCGCATCGGGTATTGAAGTGTACTCAGATATTATCACGCAAACAGTTCTTTGCAAATAAAAAACCGGGAAATTTTTTTTGAAATTTTTTCCTGTTTCTTCATTGCGAATTATTTCTGATATTTTTTTGAAAGGATCAATTGAATTTTTTGCGCGCCATGTCGTGCATGCGTATGCGCAATTGCTGTAATCATGTCAACTCACAAGCATGACAAATTGTGCATATAACAATAATTTTAAATATTCATGAAGGAAACTTCTTTCTACCAAAAACAAAACAGAAAACTGAGAGTACGCGGACTCTGGAACAAAAAGGAATGCAACTGCCAAGTGAGGTACCGGATTTATCTTCCGGCATTAGCCTCCTGGTGGGATTCATTCCTTTGAGATTGCCGGAAGAACGGTAATCTCACTGCCAAGGGGATAATGCAAACAGATAGCAGGTGAAAAGAGTGGCACTAGATTCTGGAGCAACTGCATGGATCCTTGCCTCAACGGCGCTTGTCATGCTCATGACGCCCGCGGTGGGATTCTTCTATGGGGGACTTGTTCGCAGGAAAAATCTGATCTCCATGATCACCCTGTCGTTCGTCGCCTTTGCACTGGTAAGTATCCAGTGGGTAGTGATCGGGTACTCGCTTGCCTTTGGATCCGATATCGGCGGGTTCATTGGAAATCTCGAGTACCTTGGGCTGAACAACGTGACAATGGAACCCGGCGCATTCAGTCCGGTTGTGCCGGGACTCCTGTTCATGGTCTTCCAGCTGGTCTTCGCAGCGGTGACGATGGCTATCGTAACCTCGGGTATCGCTGAGCGCGTGAAATTCAGCGCATATCTCGTGTTTGCCCTGCTCTGGACAACGATCGTCTACGATCCTCTCGCCCACTGGGTGTGGGGAGGCGGCTGGGCAGCACAGTTCGGTGCGCTGGATTTCGCCGGGGGGACGGTTGTCCATATCAGTTCAGGGTTTGCAGCGCTTGCACTTGCCCTCGTGATCGGTAAACGTGTCGGCTTTGGCAAGTATGTCATGGAACCAAACAACATTCCGCTGACCATTCTTGGGGCAGCGCTCCTCTGGTTCGGGTGGTTCGGGTTCAATGCCGGGAGCGCAGTTGCAGCAAACGGCCTTGCAGCGAATGCGTTTGTGACAACCAACACGGCAGCAGCCGCCGGGGCACTTGCCTGGATGCTGGTCAGCTGGTTCAACGGCAGGCCAAGCTCTCTGGGCTTTGTCAGCGGTGCAGTGGCCGGGCTTGTCTCGATCACGCCCGCCGCGGGATTCGTGACGCCGATGGCAGCGATCCTGATCGGTGCGGTTGGCGGTGTGTTCTGTTACTGCATCATGCTCTGGCGCATCAGGAAAGGCCTTGATGAGAGCCTTGACGCGTGGGCAATCCACGGCATGGGCGGTCTCTGGGGGGCACTCGCAACTGGTATCTTCGCTGTAGCTGCCGTGAATGGCGCATCGGGCCTGATCGAGGGCAACGTGCACCAGTTTGTTGCAAATGCAGCAGGGGCGCTTGCAGCAGTGGCCTACGCATTCGTGGTTACGTATATCCTTGCGATCGTGATCGACAGGACAATCGGTCTGCGGGTGTCGGAAGAAGAAGAGTATGTTGGCCTTGATTTATCGCAGCACGGAGAACGCTGCTGAGGAGGTGAACCAGTATGAAAATGATAAAAGCAATCATCAAACCGGAACGGTTTGAGTATGTAAAGAAAGCACTGGAGGAGAATGGCTTTGCCGGCATGACCGTGACAGAAGTCCAGGGACGGGGCGACCAGAAAGGGATCACCCTGGAGTACCGGGGCGGCCACATTACCGTTGACCTCCTGCCCAAGATCCAGATCGAGATCGTGGTTGATTATGACATGGTCGAACGCGTTATCACCACCATCTCAGAAGCATGCCGTACCGGAAAAGTAGGAGACGGGCGGATCTTTGTCATGCCGGTTGAGCGGGCCATCCGGATCCGGACCGGGGAAACCCTTGAGGAAAAAGCCGTGGGCGGGACGTTTGGCATCCCAACGCCCAATCCCGTTGAATTCACGACAAGTGTTGAGGATGAAGAGATGATGGTCTGGCTGGATCTCGCGAATCCGCAACCGGCAAAGAAGAATGGAGTGTGATACCCCTGAAACTGGTGAGGGCACTATTCCCCCCGGAGAACCTCATGGTCATAACAAATGCGCTTGAAGCGAATGGGTTTACCGGTATGTTTATCTCTCCCGTTGATGGAAAAGGGAAACAAAAACCATCCTCTTTTTTTCAGTGTGACAGCTTAAGAAAATCGGATCTCCTGCCACGGATACAGCTCGATATGGTGGTTGACTATTGTCAGGCAGATGACCTGATCGGCACGATTGTGGAAACCTGCCGGATTGAATACATCGACGTACATGTCTTCGTCCTACCGGGAGAAAAATCAATACAAATTCAGAAAGAAGAGGTCTTTTTGGAATCCCCGGCAGGAGATTCTTTCGTAGCCATCATTTAAGGATGTACGGGATCCGGGGAATTTCCTGATCGAGAAAATGGGAAGTCCTGTCTCCAGGAAATCTGTGCCGGTAAAAATCGTTATTGTGATTTCTGCCGTTCATGGATAGTGAACGCATCGATGATTTGTAGTGTGATCCGGGCCCCGAGCGTAGGCTGGATGGTTTCCAGCCAGAGGAAAAAACCGACCTTGGGGGGTGTCGGGCGTTCAAACTTGAAATGCCCGTCTTTCATCTGCACGAGTTTATGGTACTCTTTCTTCTGCCGTGACCGGAGGTAGATGATCAGTTCATAACCGGGAAGATCGGTTGCAATGATCGCCTTGGAATACAACTGGGAGAAATCCTCAATTACAATTTTCTTGCCTTTCACGGTTATTCCCCACGTCTCGCAGACCGCCTTGACCGCCGGGGGGAAGAGCCCTCCATAGAGCACCTTTTTCACCAGCTGGCCGGTTGGCCCGGGAATTTCCGGGCTGATCCGGCCGGGCGTATGTGCGATCGCGGTAAAGATCCGGTTCCTGACTTCGTCGTGATAGCCCTTGTAATTGAACGGTTGTTTCATCGGGATGTCCGTTGCCCGGATCAGTTTCGGGTGGTCCTTTGGCTCATTGTAGATGATGCGGGGGCGGTAGTGCTTGACAAGCGACTTGATCTCCTCGCAGGAGCTGGTATGGATGATCGCGTTGGTCTTGTCTTTTGAGAGCCGTTTGACAACGGAATAGTTGGAGAGATCGATGGATGAGACAAGGATGAACGGCGTTATCGTCTGCCCGTACAGGTACCCGAGCAGTTTCTTCTTGTACGCGATCTCCACTTCGAATTCTTTTAAGTCGGAAGGTGACGTGATGACTTCGCCAAACGCCACGTGGCCTCCTGAGTCTACCAGCAAAAAATCGAACTCTGCAAGGTCCTGGCCATTCCCCCGGATCGTGATATCGCCGTACTTTGAATAGAACAATCCGTTCTGCCCTATCCTCACGTTCTCACGACGGCCCGGGGCATCGGCCCCTTTCATTGCAACGTACTTGATCGTACTGGATTTTTTTGCAATGTCAAGGAACATCTCGTAGACAATCGCCTCGAACCACCGGCCTTCCGCAGTCCGCATCGGCTCGATGTCCGGAGAAAATAGTTTCCTGCGCTCGATCTTGTTCATGTGCCGCGTGGCATTGATGGCAATGGCTGCCGTCGGTTTGAAATGCCGGAAATTCGCATTGAGCCACGGGATCATGATTATGACAATGAATCTCTCTCGTAATAGTAAATAACCATCTGCCTTGCAGGGATGCGATTGCGCGGTTCCGCAGATTTCAGGGCAGGATTAATAATACCCGGGGACGATGGCGTGCGGTCGTTGCCGAATCAGAAAAAAAGGATTAGAAAATTCCCTGGGCCTTCATGGCGTTGGCTACTTTTAAGAAACCTGCGATGTTTGCACCGGCAACGAGGTTTCCTTCCATGCCATACTCTTTGGATGCATTGTAGGAATTGTGGAAGATGTTGACCATGATCCCCTTGAGTTTCTCGTCAACTTCTTCAGCGGACCAAGAGAGGCGCTCGGAGTTCTGGCTCATCTCGAGACCAGAGGTAGCGACACCGCCAGCGTTGGATGCTTTTCCGGGAGAGAAGACGATCTTGGCTGCAATGAATGTCTCCGCAGCTTCGGGTGTGCAGGGCATGTTTGCACCTTCGCAGACTGCGATAACCCCGTTCTTCAGGAGGGTCTTTGCATCTTCAGCATCAAGTTCATTCTGGGTGGCACACGGGAGTGCAACCTTGCAGGGGATCTGCCAGATCTTCTTGCAGCCCTCGTGGTACTCGCTGCCGGGCACCATCTTTGCGTACTTGCTGATCCGTTCCCGCTCAACTTCTTTGAGCTGCTTGATGATGTCCAGCTTGATTCCCTTGGGATCGTAGATATACCCGGAGGAATCTGACATTGCAACGACCTTGGCCCCGAGCTGCGTGGCTTTCTCAGCCGCATAGATTGCAACGTTACCGGAACCAGAGATGACTGTAACTTTCCCCTTGAAGGATTCTTTCTTCATGACCGCCATCGCTTCCTGCGCAAAGTAACAGAGGCCATAGCCGGTTGCCTGGGTCCGGACAAGTGAACCGCCAAAGGACAGGCCCTTGCCGGTCAAGACACCCGTGAACTCATTCCGGATCCTCTTGTACTGGCCGAACATGTACCCGACTTCCCTGCCACCGACACCGATGTCACCTGCGGGAACATCGAGGTCTGCGCCGATATGGCGGCAGAGTTCGGTCATGAACGCTTGGCAGAAACGCATGATCTCGGCATCGGATTTTCCCTTCGGGTCGAAATCGGAGCCACCCTTGCCGCCGCCCATGGGCAGACCGGTGAGGCTGTTCTTGAAGATCTGCTCAAAGCCGAGGAACTTGATAATGGAGGCGGTGACCGAGGGGTGGAAGCGGAGACCTCCCTTGTACGGGCCGATTGCCGAGTTGAACTGGAACCGGTACCCGCGGTTTACCTGGGTCTTGCCCTTGTCATCTACCCATGCCACACGGAACTGGATGCCCCGCTCGGGTTCAACGAGTCGTTCGAGAAGTCCGTTCTCAAAGAGTTCAGGCGTCTTCTTGATGACCGGTTCGAAAGACTGGAACACTTCGAAAACGGCCTGGTGGAATTCTTTCTGGTCGGGGTCTCTCTTGACGACTCCGTCATACACTTGCTGTAAGTACTTATCTTTTAAAGAAGCCATGCAATTCACACTCGCTTATTGCCGTATGATACATCAATTAAATGATCCATAAATGGGTTTGGATATCTTCCCAGGTAACACCGGATATTTTTTGGCTGCAGAATAATCTGGCATATCGAAGGTGTTGTCTGATGAGGGGCTCTTCACAAGCCGGTTACATTTAATATCTATTCAGTAATAAGCCGTTGCTTTCCATCCTCTTATAAACATATTGTTTTATACGGGCCCTCACGCGATTTTTTCACCGGATTTTTTGGAAAATCACCGGGAAAAAACAAAAAAGAGGATGAATTTTTACACGTATTTTAAAAATCAGATTTTGATGAGATCATACTTGCGCGATCCCATCCCGATCTCCTCAGCATACCGGACCTGCCGGTACCCATCAGTCTGCTCATGAACACCTTTGAACTTGTCCTCACCCGGATGGTGATGAGCGGTAAGGAGTGAGTCCTTATACCCCTGCTGCTGGTTCACGAGGTCGAAACTCGCGGCATCGATCGCCACCGGGTCCTTCGATGCAAGGATGCCGATATCCGGCACAATCGGTGCATCGGAGAACGGGAAGCAGTCGCAGTCCGGCGTGATCCGGATCAGGAAGTTCATGTACCCGACCTTCTCCTTCTTGCCCTCTACCGCCCCGTACGCGTACTCGACCATACGCTCCATGAACTGCGGGATCTCCGTTTCCCAGTCAATGTCGATCGCATGCTCCGGGCAGGCGTGCATGCACTCGAAGCAGCCGATACAGAGTTCCTGGTCAATGACCGACTTTTTCTTCTTCACAGCGATCGCATCTTTCGGGCAGACCTTCATGCACGATGCGCAGCCCGTACATTTTTCGGGAATGGTGAACGGCCGTGCATTGTGCTGGGCCCGCTTCCCTTCCGGCGGGGCGCAACCCATGGCAAGGTTCTTGATCGCCCCCCCGAAGCCGGAGACGATATGGCCCTTGAAATGGCTCAGCACGATCAGGCTGTCCGCTGCCGCAATATCCCCGGCAATCGAGACCTCGTCAAAATGCTTCTTCCCGATTGAGACCTTCCGGATATTTTTCCCGTTCAGGCCGTCAGCGATAATCACCGGTGCCCCGGCAACTGCGTAGTCGAAACCGTGCAGGATGGCCGTGCCGATATGCTCAACGGCATTGGACCGGCCGCCCATGTACAGCGTGTTCGTATCCGTCAGGAAGGGCAGGCCTTTCTTCTCTTTGACCTTCTCCACGACCTGCCGGACATAGACCGGGCTGATGAACCCGTCACTCCCCGCTTCGCCGAAATGGAGTTTGATCGCGGTCTTGTCCTGCGGTGCAACAAGGTCCGGGAAACCGGCACGGTCGAACAACTGGCGTACTTTTTCCGTTGTGCTTTCCTTTTCGGAAAATGCCCGGAGGCTCGCAAAGTATACGGGACTTTTCACTACACACACTCCCCTTGCGGGGAATGTTGACACCCATACCGTATAATCTCTCGCGTTGTCGCTCGCGGTCACTGAGATGCAGGAGGGCAGATCATAAAAAAGAAAATGGATGGTAAAATTATTCCCGCTTGCCGAGCTGGTGGTCGAGCCAGAAGAGGTGGCCGACAACATCGCCGAGGATCCTGATCTGGTTGAGGATCTCGTTTGCATTCTCCTCCTCTTCCACCTGCTCCTTGACAAACCACTGCAGCATCTCGAACGTTGCATGGTCCTTCTCCTTCATGGCGATGTCCACAAGGTTGTTGATCATGCCCGTGACTTTCTGCTCGTGGGCATACACTTCCTCAAAGACCTTGCCGGCAGAGGCCCATTTCGCTTTCGGGGCTTCAATCGCTTCAAGGGATACAACCCCCCCGCGTGCGATCACGTAATCGTAGATCTTCATCGCGTGGCCCTGCTCTTCCTTTGCCTGGAGCCGCAGCCACTTTGCAAATCCCTTCATGCTCGCGGTCTCAAAATATGCAGACATCGACAGGTAGAGGTATGCAGAGTACAACTCGCGGTTGACCTGCCGGTTTAACGCTGATTCCATGGTTTTTGATATCATCCGGACTCCTCCGTTTGATCGTCCATTGGTTTTTCGTTGGATAATGTTTTGGATGCTGCCAATGGTACGGGCGGGAATACATCAAAAGAGAAACGTGGAAAAATTATTTCCGGACTTTTTTACTCTCTGCCTGGATGTCGAGGATGATCTCCAGTTCAAGAGACCGCCCGTAGGCCTCCTGCGCCTCGTCGCTCCTGCCGACTTCATCGAGGCAGACACCCTTGATGTACCACGCGTTCACATCATTCCCGTTCAGCGAGGCGGCCCGTGTGCTGGCAACGATGGCATCATCGTACCGCTCCAGGTGGTAGAGGGCGAGCGCTTTCTTCGACCATGCATCCGAGTAATTCTGGTTAAGGGCAAGGGCTTTGTCGCAGTCTTCAAGCGCTTCCTTATACTTCCCGGTATCGATATAGATCGACGCCCGGAGGAACAGACCCTCCGCACATCTGGGGTCAAGGCTGAGCGCCCGGTTGTAATACCCGAGGGCTTCCTTGTATTTGGTGCGCTTTGCATAGGCATGCCCCTTCTTTAAGAGTTCAATCGCTTCTTTTAGCGCCATACCACCGGGCCTCCTGTTGGTCTCCCGATGCTCATGATCCTGAGTCCTCCCATGTATCGGTAATGAGATCGCCAAAGATCTTTTTCAGCGCATTCTTCTCGTACTCCTCTTTTTTCTCATGCGCTGCGAGCAGGTGCCGGGGCGGCTCCCAGACATACCAGTCTCTCATCGTCATGTAGGAGACCAGGTTGTCTGTCACGAGGACGCCGACTTTGTAGAGATCATAATAGTAATCAAGCGTGGGCTCATCTACCTTCCAGTTCACCTGCCCGAGCGGCTTGTCGATGATCGCGAGCATATTGTCGCCAAAGACCTTGGACTGGTACCAGGCCGTGTGCGTCCACCTTGTCGTCAGCATCTCCTTGACTTCCAGGTGGTTGAACTTCTTCATCTGGGGGATGTTTAAGACCGGCATCAGCTCGTCTGCCGGCAGGGTCTTTGCAAGGAACATGTCGCGGGCATAGAACATCGCCTTGTCCAGGACAAAATACCGGCGGGGGATGATGGACTCGTGTTCGATCATCTCGTCCATGTCGTTCTTGCTCTCCTTCATGATATGGTAGAGCTGGGTCTTCCGGATCTTCGGCATGCGGTGGTACACGCTCGCGTTCATGATCGCGTTCCACGGCAATTCGTTGATATCGTCGTTGAACTGGGAGAAGAGGATGAAGAGCATCTGGATGAGTTTCTGGACCGGGAGTTTCTTCTCTTTCTTTGCCTCGTCCTTGAGTGCATCGATGTAGATCTGCCGCAGGCCGCTATACACCGAGTCTTCCGTATAGGAGACGATCTTGTAATCGCGTTTTTCCGTTGCTGCGCCCTTGATGAGCAGGTTCGTGCAGTGTTTTGCAATAATGAAGTCTTTTAAGAGGCCGACATATTGTGCGGGAAAGATGATGACGTTTGTATCCATATCGTAGGTGTATTTATCGACAAGGGTACCGCCCGGCTCCGCCTCCGGCTGGCGCAGGAGTGAGATCTCTGTATCAAGCAGTTCCTCGGTCTGGGTAAGGAACCTGCGGATTGGTTTGGATAATGGCATCTCTGTTTTCATGGAGGTCTCCGGGACCTGCCTCATGCCGGCAAGCGGGTCATCACTTATTAACAATCTTCTTACCCGTGGCTTAATAATATGCACGAAAAAAATTCACGTAAAAAAAAGGAAAATTCTCCGGAATCACCGGAAAAAAAGGATAAAATAGGGAACTTTCTGCAATTGCGCGGATGTGCCGGTCCGGATTACACAGCGTATTTTGCCGGGTCTGTATCGAATTTCTTCTTACAGCCCGGGGCACAGAAATAATATTTCTTTCCCTTGAAATCGCTCGTGAACTTCGCAGTTTTTTCATCTACTGTCATACCACAGATCGGATCAATCGCCATACAACACCTCAGTTATTCCTGCCTTTCTTTGCTTCAGGTATATAACTTTTCAACAGGAGCGAGAGGGTGACAACGGTCACGGAACTCGCCGCCATTGCAAGCGCCGCGAGCTCGGGCCGGAAGGTGATCCCGAACGAGGGGTAAAGGATCCCCGCCGCAACCGGGATCAGTGCTGCGTTGTATGCGAACGCCCAGAAGATGTTGCCCTTGATCCTGCCCATCACTTTCTTTGAGAGCTGGATCGCAGCAACCGCATCGACAAGGTCGTCCCGGACAAGCACGATGTCCCCGCTCTCGATCGCAACATCGGTACCGCTCCCGATTGCAATGCCCACATCAGCCTGGGCAAGCGCGGGCGCATCGTTGATCCCGTCACCGACAAACGCGACCACCTCTCCTTTTGCCTGCATGGCCCGGACCTCCGCCTCCTTGTCCTGCGGCAGCACCCCGGCAATCACGCGTTCGATCCCGATCCGGCCGGCAATCGCCTCGGCAGTCCGGCGGTTGTCCCCGGTGATCATCGCGACATTGATCCCCATCTCGCGGAGCCGGGTGATCGCTTCCTGTGTGGTAGGCTTGACCTGGTCCGCAATGGCGATCACCCCGGCAAGTTCCCCGCCCGCGGCAACGAGCACCGCGGTCTTTCCCTCGAATTCAAGTTCCGTGATGCGGGAATCCGTGACGGGAGGGATTACCACGGACCGTTCTTCAAGGAACGCCCGGTTCCCGACAAGCACGGTCTCGTCCAGCACGGTCGCCGCAACGCCTTTCCCGCCAAACGTATCGAAATTTTTGGCGTCCTCAACCTTCGCACCCCGCTCCTGCGCTGCCTTCACGACGGCAACAGCCAGCGGGTGCTGCGAGTTCTTCTCGACACTGGCAGCGAGGGTGAGAAGCGTCCCCTCCGGAATGCCGACCGGTACAATATCCGTCACTTCCGGTCTTCCTTTCGTTAAGGTCCCGGTCTTGTCGAAGACAACGGTGGTCACCTTCCCGGCCAGCTCCAGTGCCTCACCATTCCGGATCAGGACGCCGAGTTCTGCGCCCCGCCCCACTCCCACGGTTACGGCGGTTGGCGTGGCAAGACCCAGTGCACAGGGACAGGCGACCACGAGGACTGAGATGAGGGCGGTCAGCGCAAAGAGGGCAGTCTCGTGGAAAACGAAGTACCAGAGCGCGAACGAACCAAAGGCAATGATGAGCACTGCCGGGATGAAGTAGGTAACGGCAACATCCGCGATCCGCTGGACCGGCGGTTTCGAGCCTTGTGCGTCTTCCACGAGCTGGATGATCTGGGCGAGCACCGTGTCCTTCCCGACCTTCTCCGCCCGGACCGTGAGCACGCTGTTCGTGTTCAGCGTCCCGCCAACTACATGACTGCCCGGGGTCTTCAGCGGGGGCACCGGTTCCCCGGTGATCATCGACTCGTTGACATAACTCTCGCCGGCTGTCACAATGCCATCGACCGGCACGCTCGCGCCGGGTTTCACGATGACAAGGTCGCCGACAACCACGTCTTCGACCGGCATCTCCCGCTCGGTCCCTTCGCGGATCACGGTGGCGACCTTCACCCGCAGGCCGGCCAGCTTTTTGATCGCATCCGATGTCCGGCCTTTTGCCCGCGCTTCGAGATACCGGCCCAGCATCAGGAACGCGGCGAGCATGATCGCGGTGTCATAGAACATGAACTCGTGCGTGAGAATGATCCCGAATGTGCCCATCACGCTGGCAACAAACGATACGCCCGTGCCCATCGCGTACATGACATCCATCGAGAGCATCCGGTGCGAGAGCGAGATCCACGCGGCCCGGAAAATCGGGGCTGCCACGTACACAAAGACCGGGGTCGAGATGACAAGCATCGCGTATGCCAGCGTCTGCATTGAGACCGGGAGCGGGAGGTACATCGCGAGCATCAGCGGGATACTCACCGCAAAACCAACCACGAAGCGCACGAACTTTTCGTGCAGGTCCGCTTCCCGTGCCTTCTTCTCTGCCTCCTCGCTCACCTCGCCCGAGAGCCCAAGGTACTGGTAGCCCGCGTCCTCGATCGCCTTCTTCATGTCAGGGATGCCGGAGAGCGAGGGGTTGTAGGTCACGTACGCTTTCTCGGTGCCGAGGTTCACCGTGACCCGGACGACACCCGGCAATTCCCGGAGTGCGGCCCCGATCGTCTCCACGCAGGTGGCGCACATCATGCCGCCGACCTTGATAGTGACCTCACTGTTCACAACATCATACCCGGCATCTTTCACTGCTTTTTCCAGCGTGCCAAGCGTGACCTTTGCCGGATCAAATTCAACCTGGGCCTTCTCGGTCCCGAAGTTTACCTGGGCCTTCGTATCAGTCCCGATCTTTGATATGGACTCTTCGATATTCACGGCACACGTGGCGCAGTGCATACCGGAAATCTTCAGTTCGGCTTTCTTCTTATCCGGCTCCGGCATACGCGTCTCCTTGTGTGGTGTCTCTGGTTACGGGATAATAATCGTTGTGAATGGGGTAAGTTCCTCCCGTGTGCTTCTCCCGACTAAAGATTTTTTCATGACCGGGCCGGGTTTTTCTCTCCGGACAACGAACTGGTTCTCATGGGTGTGTTCAGGTACGACAACAAATACGCAGCTCCGACAAAGGAGCAGCGCGAGCGGTACATGCGGGGAGAACCGGAAGAACATGTTTTCGGGGAGGATGAGGAGATCCTCCTGATCGTGTACGACGAGGCAGCCTACCTCAAAGATGACCGGGAAAACGTCCGCATCCTTTTCACCGGCATCCACGACAAGCAGAAGGTACATGATGAGATCCGGCGGATGCTCGAGGAGCACGCGCAGAAGAAGCAGGGCCCCCGGGAGTTCTCGTCCGGGGATCGCTGAAATGGTTGCCCGGCTGGTTGACGGGATTCATTTTTCACGTTAAAGGGAGCACCTCTCACGCATGGGAATCATCATCAGGGTCCGTGACGGTCTCTCACGGCTCTTCCGTAAGAAAGAGTATCCCGTGTACGGGACCTGTGCGGTCTGCGGCGAACGGGTGTACCTCCCGTTTCACTGCGAATACTGTAACCGGTACTATTGCGATAAGCACCGGCTGCCGTTCGATCATAACTGCAAGAACATCGATCAATGGAAGAACCGGCCGAAATGAATGGTGGAAAAAAGATCGCCGCACCCGGACTCCCGCCGGGTCCGGTGATGGAAACCTTTTGTAGTTTCATTATATAAGAATGATAAATCAATAATCTGTGATCACTATGACTGAAAAGACTGGGCGCTTTGAGAAGGGGGTCTGGGTGGAAGAACCCGTTGCCCCTAAAACCCCCGCAGCCGCGAACAATGAGAACCCGATCGATGCCCGCCTTGCCGCCGCGAGCCGCTCGGTCATCTCCGCCATGGACGACCTTGCAAAGGCCACGCATGATCTTGTTGCAACGGAAGAGGGCAAGAAGCATATCGGGAAGACCGTGAAAGAGAAAACCGATGAGATCGAGAAGTCCTTCAACGATATCATCAGCAAGGTAAAGGCTGAGGTAGAGAAGGCTGCAAAGCCGAAAAAATAAATCCTGAAAATTATTCTTTTTTCCAGGATCTTTTTACGGGTTATTCGTTCCCGACAAATAATTCCCGTACGCTATACCTTGCCCCGGTGTCCGTATGCCGCTCTTTTCCTGCCGGTGCGCAGGTGAACTGGTGCACACGCCGGAAATCTGTGGTGCCTCTCACTCCCGGATCATTGTCAGCGTCATCTTGAACCGCTGCCGGGCCTGGACGGCGTGCGGCTTGTTTGCCGGCAGGATGATCATCTCGCCGGTTTTGACGGTGAACGGGACGCCTTCGATTGTGACATCTGCCTCACCATCGGTGACCGTGAGGATCGCATCGTACGGGGCGGAGTGCTCGGAGAGCCCCTCACCCGCGTCGAATGCAAAGAGGGTGATCGTGCCGGCCTTCTTGAAGACGATCATCCGGCTCGCGACCGTCCCGTCCTGGTACTGGAGCAGGTCGTTTGTCGCAAGGACTTTTGCTGTCAGCTCCTTGCGTTTTTTGTCAGCGCTCGTCACTTCTTCACGGGGGTCTGTCATGGTTGTTCTCGTTCTTGGATATGTGCGCCGGGGATTATAGGGATATGCCCTGGGATACGCGGATCATACGGCAGGGACCATGCGGGTGCTGGAATCGAAGATCAACAAAAGCGCGTGCGGCAGGCAGGACTGCGGAACATGCGTGCTGTGAGTGAATAAATATGGATGAAACAAAGACTATCAGCAGGATTGGAATATGACGGGCATTGAGTCGCTGTACCGGAAAGAGGATGGCCGCGTCCTGATCGAGATCAAATTATCGTCAGTTGCCCAGCTCTTCAACACTTTCGATCCCGCCCCGTTCTACGTGAGGGCGCTGGACCATGAAGCCGCCGATTATATTGTCGATACCGTGCGGGATTTTCCGAGAAAAACGGAGTTCCGGATTGTCGTGTACCTGCCGGCAGCTATGCTGGACATGCAGGAGGCCCGGAAGATTCCCGATGCGATCGTCAACCACTTCCGTTACATGATGATGGTGCAGGACCGGAAATTCCGGCAACTGTCGATATACGGGAAGTTCACGATGGTGGTAGGACTCGCATTTCTCGCGATTGCGATGATTGCAAGCAAGATTGTTGCGGAGACCTTTCCCGACTCATCCATCGCCCAGCTGGGAGCCATTGCCCTTGAGGTCGCGGGCTGGGTGGCGATGTGGGAACCGGTGACGATCCACCTCTACAAACTCTGGCCGATCATCCAACAGAAAAAGGTGTACGAGAGAATCACCAACATGGAGATCAACGTCTGCCCGTACCCGGAGTCCGGCGTTCCCCCGGGGCAGGGGTGCCTGCTGTTCCGGGAAGGTAGACTGAAAGAGGAGTGAGAGATGGATTGCCGGGTTGGCCGTTAACCGGCATGAACGTTTTTTAGGGCGGCCGTGATATTTCCAAAAAGGAAAAAAATTAGGGCTCACTATTTTAGACTTTCACAAGGATTACCATCGTCATTGGCATCGAGTTTGTGGATATCACCCATTCCCATTGATTTACAATACGCATAACAAGCTTGTGCCTCGGCATGAGATGTGAAATCCTTACAATTATATGCGTCAGATGTGCAAGTGCATGTTCCCGACACACTAGAAGCAGAAACAGATGTTGTTGTGATCTCTGTGGTAGGAATTGTCAGTTCTTCAGTAGGTTCTTGGGTCGGTTCTTGAATCGCTGGAGTTGTTAGTTTTGTTGTTTTAATTATCATAGTAGGCCGAGGAGATGCAACAGTATTTTGCGGTGCCAATCGAGTTATTTGCGTAGTAGGGTGTGAAGTTATGAGTGGCGTGTTTGTTGGCGTCAGGATGTCATTGCCAGACTGCGATGAACTACATCCAGCCATTAATACAAAACCTATCAACAAGGCGATTAGTATTAATTGCCATTTCATAAGATGAGACTCGTGTAGTCAACGATTAAGTTTTTTATTTGGTTGTAGGAATCGTTTTCAATGATTTAACGTCAATATTTTTTCAGAATGATTTTGCTCAATTAAAAAAAATGCGAGAAAATTTGAAAAAAATTCTCACTGTCCAAAGCCATCATATTTCTATAACGATGTCACCCCCTCCCTGTTGATGCAGGGAGTCGCCCGGAGGGCTCGTATCCCCCTCGCCGGGTAAGGGACGTGATCATTTTTTCGTTCAGGTAAGTGCGTAGCGCAAAAGTCGATAGAAATCAGTCGTCGCATCAGCGAGGACTGGTTCGAGAAGCCATCAGGCTTCGAATCGTTTTGCGCGTCAGGTATTCACAATAAATCTGAAAAAATCTAAAAAAATTTCTGACCATTTCATGCGTTCCCAATATTTTTCCGGGTCTCGCTGTAAAACGTTTTCAATTTTTTTCGTACAGAAAATTTCCGGAAAAATTCTAAAGATTTTCCGGAAATTTTTTTTTTAAAATATTTTCCGGAATTTTTCCCGGCCCTGAACAAAACCGGCTTCCGTCTTTCCGCCTCAACGCTGGAAAACGTCACTGGAACCACCCCCCGGAACACCCTTTTTTCCGATCCGGACCATCCCCAATCCGGCCCCTATACAGGCTCCGATTCTCCACTTTTCCGGAAAGAAGCCCTCTACGCGCCCGGATTGGGATCCGCCGACCCCCTGTTTCATCGAAAACTCCTGGAAGTTTTTCACAAACAGGGGGGCCGGCAGATAGTCCAACGACGGTGATACAGGTTTTACGTCGGAGATAAGTCCTGCGAAATACCATGGAGAAGATGCGTTCCGGCAAAGACGGTTCTCAATCGAAGAGTCCTGCGGACTCTTCTCCTGCTCCAGGATCTGATGACCTGTCGCACGTCGGAGAATGATCTCGGGTAGCTGACCCGGCCCGCCCAAAAGTGCGTAATTCCCAAAAAACGGTACAATGAGGAGATTTTGTCGGGCGATACGGGCCCGGATTTGATTTTCTCCGTCAAAGAATAAAAAACACGCTAATAGACGCAATTGGATGGCCGATCTCCTTCCAAACAGGCTAGAGTACCGAAAATTGAAAAGAACCCCTGTTTTGGATCGCAGTTTTAGGGGTCCCTAATACGGGTCAGTTGACCTGTCACAGGTATCTGACCCGTGACAGGTCAGGTGCATCGGACAGGTCAGTGACCTGTGACAGGTATTTTGCATGAGGCCGGATCTGCACTATCTAAGAGGGGGGTTCCAGAGCTGGATTCCGTCGTATACCGGTGTGGGAGGGGGGTTTTGATCCCCCCACTCCCCCTCACAAGAATATTTTCCCTACTCCCTCCTCGCCTTCTGGATCTCCTTTCCGAGTTTCGCGATTCCTTTCCAGCGTTTCCTCTCGGACCGGACAAGTCCGATCTCCGCTTTGTCCTGCTCGAACGCAAGCTCCCGCGTAAGCCGGTGGAAATTCTCCAGCCGGGCTGCGGAAAGAGTGCCGGCCTTCACGGCATCCTGCACGGCACAGCCCGGCTCCTGCTCGTGCCGGCAGTCCGAGAACCGGCAGCACTCCGCCAGTTCCCGGATATCCGGGAACGTCTCACTCATGCCGGTCGAGGCGGTGCCGATGCCCACTTCGCGGATCCCGGGATTATCAATCATGAGCGAACCGCCTTTCAGGATGAAGAGCTGGCGCACGGTTGTCGTATGCCGGCCTTTCCCGTCATCCTCACGGATCCCCGAGGTCTTCTGCGTTTTTTGGCCAAGGAGCCGGTTGATCAGGGTGGACTTGCCGACACCCGATGAACCAATAAGTACGATCGTTTGACCGGGCCCGAGGTACGGGTCAAGCAGGCCGATCCCCTCGCCGCTCATGGCACTGACGGGAACGACCGGGATGCCGGAGGAGACCGGGATAATCTGTCCGGTGAGCGAGGCGGGATCTTCCGCAAGATCGGATTTGTTGATGACGATCACCGGCCGGGCACCGGATGCGTTGACAATCGCGAGATATCGTTCGATCCGGCGGGCGTTCAGGTCAGGGCCGGCTGCGGTCACAATAAAGACTGTGTCGATGTTTGCTGCAATGACCTGATCCGTTCCCTCCCGACCCGATGCTCCCCGCGTGAACACCGTCTTTTGCGGGAGGATTGCAACAATCGTCGTGGATCCGGCCTCCGGCTGGTGGAGGAGCACGACAAAATCCCCCACTGCCGGAAAACTCCTGAGTTTTCGCAGGGCTCCGGAGATCCCGGCCATGACAGGTCCGCTTCCGGTGAATACTTCCCAGACGGTCTTCTGCCTGCAGGCTACGCGCCCCGGTATGTAGGGTCCCGGATATTTTCTGAATGCTTCCTTGTGTTCTTCTGTCCAGCCAAGCTGTTCCAGGGTACAGGGATGCGGTTGCCCGCATCCGGGAATGGATTGGTTCATAAAAAAAACCTGAACTTTTGTGATGAAAGGTGATTTTTTGCGGACCAAGTGCTTTGTGGTCACACTCTCATGCCCCGGCGCACACTTCGTTTTCAATCATATTGACAAAGTTCTGTGAGGAAAATACCGGGACTTTCCCAGTGCCTTTCACGCTATAAAACCTCTGGGGATACCATCTCCCGAAATCCTTCTGGAAGACCTTTTCCGGTCTTCTGCGGCGATCCCCCCCACTCTTCATGTGCGGAAGGTATGACAAGGCAACACCGTCTGCGACCGTGTATTACCAGAGAATGCTGCCGGGATCACAATTGGAAATATTCGAGGACGCTTCGCACTCGCACCACCTTGAGAAAGAGGATGAGTTCCTTGCCATTGTGTGTGATTTTTTTGGAACAAGTACATCCCAAAAAACAGATCTTCGCGTGGTGGAGTGTTGGGATGGACCTTTCCCCGTCTGAAAAGTGTCAGTCGCCGGATAAATCCTGACCTGTGACCCGGAAAATCCCGCAAAATGCCAGACTTTTCTCATTCTGAAGATACAAAAGACCCCCCCACTTTCGGGTAACTGGAATGGATGTGTTTCCTTTTCATTAAATTCTAATAGTGGGATAACTTATACTAGTATGTGATGTCCCATAATGTCCGACAACCCCTGGATCCCGATAACCTCATTGAGGCTCTCTTGCGGATGAAGCATTCCACACCGATAAAGATCTCCGAACTCCTCATCCTGGGATTGTTATCCCATCGTCCCCTGAGCGGGTACGAAATTTTCCGGTTTATGGAAAACAAGGCAGACTCATCAGGCTCTTGGCTCCGGCTGAATAAGACCACCGTGTACAATACCTTGTCACGCATGAAGGCGATGGGGCATATCCGGTTAATGGAGCGGATAGAAGAACAAAACAAGCCCCCAAAGATAATTTATGAGATCACAAATGAGGGAAAGGAGCAGCTGCGACAAATTCTGCTTATCAGTTCAGAAAACCCACCGGGGATTTTTGTAAATTTTTATCTTGATCTGCCTTTCTACCATATTCTTGAGAAAGATGAGATTGCACATATCCTGAAGCATCGTGTCGCTCAGCTTGAAATTCTCATTGAAGCATCAGCTCTTTATTCTGCCACCATGCCCGATTCTCTCATGAAGATCCTTATTGACAGCCAGACCGAAATATTCCGTTCCGTCAGAACATCGATCTTCCATATTCTGGAACGGATAGACAACAACGAAACGCCCGAATTCTTCAAGATCGGAGAGATCAGTGATGAAAAGATTTTCAGATCCATGAAAACGGTCCAGGATCCGCGGAGGGGCCAGTCATGATCACCGTCAATGATCTCTCTTTTTCCTATCCCGGTGCATCCGCACCATCGGTCGGAGGAATTTCATTCTCGATACAGAAAGGTGAGATCTTTGGTTTCCTCGGTCCAAACGGTGCCGGCAAGAGCACGACACAAAAAATACTGATTGGTCTCCTTCGTGGATATAGCGGGAATGTATCAGTTCTTGGAAAAAAACTGGATACTTGGTCGTCGGATTACTATGAACAGATCGGTGTCTGTTTTGAACTGCCCAACCATTACCCGAAACTCACAGCCCGGGAAAATCTTGCGCTGTTTGAATCATTCTATACAAAAAAGACAACAGACATAAACACCCTGCTCCGGATGGTAGGACTCGAGCAGGACATGGATAAACTCGTGGGATCGTTCTCCAAGGGGATGAAGATGAAACTGAACCTTGCCCGCAGCCTTCTCCATGATCCGCAGATCCTTTTCCTTGATGAACCAACCTCGGGTCTGGACCCTGCAAGCGCCCGCCTGGTCAAGGACATTATCATAAGAAAGAAAAACGAGGGAAAAACAATTTTTTTGACAACCCACAACATGGCGCTGGCTGACGAACTCTGCAACAGAGTATCCTTCATGGTGAACGGGAAAATTGCCGTTACGGAGAGTCCCCATATATTGAAAGTGCAGTTTGGAAAACGAATCGTCCGGGTCGAATACCAGACGGGCACCGGAAATCAATCTTCAGAATTTCCCTTGGACGGGCTGGGTAGCAACAAAAATTTTTTCGATCTCTTGAATCGTGCGGATATCCGGTCCCTGCATACTGACGAAGCAACTCTTGAGGATATCTTCCTCTCGGTAACCGGAAGGGGCCTGCAATGAAACACCTTGCATCGATGATCCGGTGGTATTTTCTGCTTGATTACCGGTTTTATATCTTCCATATCTCGTTTGTCACCGTACTTCTTTGGAGTCTCCTCCTCAATGCCTTCCCTCATGCAAACCGTGGAACGATTGTCAGTGCGCTGATCCTTTTGGATCCTGCGATTCTCGGGTTCGTGTTTATCGGTGCACTCGTCCTTTACGAAAAAACCAACCGGTCCCTTCAGGCACTGACTGTGACTCCGATGGAAATCCGCGAATACCTGCTCACCCATATCACCACGCTCACTGCAATCGCCATCCTTGCCAGTTTCCTGCTCCTCGTCATGACAATGGGGGTGGCAGTGAATTACCTGTATTTTTTCGCAGGTGTGATCCTCACATCTGTCTTCTTTGTCCTTGCCGGGTTTGTTGCTGTGAGCAGATTTACGAGTGTGAATGAGTACTTCATAGCTGGTGCAGTCACCCTGCTCATCCTGAACATTCCACTCATCCATCACTTCGGTCTTTCGAACAGTTGGCTATTTTACCTGTTCCCAACCCATGCATCGCTGCTGTTGTTATCCGGGATCTTTGAGCCGGTTACCCTTACAGACAGTATCTACGCATTACTCATGTTGTCGGCATGCATTGCTATCTGTTACGTTCTTGCCGAAAGGATGTTCCATACCCATATCGTTCTTGGGGGATCGTAACATGACATCTATCCTCTCGCTTGCAGCAAACGACCTGAAAATGATCATACGGGACCGGATGCTCGTCGCGGTCTTCTGCCTGCCGCTTCCCCTCCTCTTACTTAGTGCATGGATTATCCCCGAAATTTCTGAACAGTTCTATGATCTTGTGCCATACTCTTGCCTGATCCTCTCGTTTGCTTTTATCCAGATGGCGGTTATCTTTGGATTTGTCTATGCATTTCTGATGATTGATGAACGGGATGAGAATATTCTCAGTGCATTACGTGTCGTGCCGGTATCGCCTGCGGTTTTTATCCTCTCCCGCCTGTTGTGCGCCACTCTCTTTGCATTTTTCTATTCAGTTCTTGCGTTTGTTATTCTCGGACTTGCGGATGTTCCGGTTCCGGACATCATCCTCATCTCCTTCATGTTTGCACTACTTGCACCGATCATTGCTCTGACGATTGTTATTCTGTCCGGAAATAAGGTTGATGCAATTGCGGTTTTCAAGGGAATCGATCTCGCAGTCCTGCTGCCGCTTGTTAGTCTTTTCATCCAGAGTTCATGGAAGTATATTTTTGCGATCTTTCCCCACTTCTGGACGATTCTTGCGTTTGGTGGGTTGCTGCTCTCGGGATCACTTGACTATCTTTCGCTCTCTGTAGGGCTGGTCCTGCAGTTCGTGCTTCTTGGAGGGCTGGTTTACCGTTTCTCCCGGATCTGACTGAGCCCTCCCGTTTTTATTTCCTGGCTATTCATCGGATATTGACAAATCATCAACCGGCTCATTGTACACTTTCCCTATCCCACCACTGCCAACCATCCCCAATAGATTATAATTCGGAGCATTGCCAGCGGCAGCCCGGCGGCCCGTTCGGAAAAAAAGATCGAAATGAAAATTATTTCCCGGTCCCTTTCTCGTATGCGATAATGGCCGCGACCTCCCCTTGCAATAATGGAATCTTATTGACAATGATGTCCCAGAGAATCTCCAGATCAATACCAAAATACCCATGGATGAGCATGTCGCGGAACCCGGCAACCGATTTCCAGTCCGTCTCTGGATACCGCGCCTTCAGATCTCCGCTCAGGTTTTTAACGGCTTCACCAATGATCTCAAAATTGCGCACAACCGCATCGACCCGCATCCGATCGTTCCTGAACTATTCGAATGTCATGGTGCCGACATAGGACCGGATATTTCCCGCCGCCTCATCAATATCGTTGAGGTACAGCAGCTGGGACCTAGGCATACACGACTTCCTGCAGGATTGGGTCGCGGATGAGTGGTTTGAGTGCGGCATCCGTCACCAGATCAACTTTTCTATTGAAGAGATCTTCGAGATAGAATTTTAGTCCCATGAAATTGTCGAACGTCTTTTTATCTTTCTGGAATGTAACAAGGACGTCAACATCGCTCTCCGGGCGTTCTTCCCTGCGTGCGAATGAGCCGAAAATACCAATCTTCGCTACACCAAACCGTTCCTTCAGTTCCGGTTCATGCTCGCGGAGGAGCGAGAGCGCATCCATGATTTTCCTGTATGTGTGTGGTTGGTGTGTTCTTGTTATTAATCCATTGACAGTAAGGATATTTTTTCGCAATCACAGGAAGAAGTGGATATATCTGGCACTCTCCTGGGGAGAAAAAGTGCTATGAAAAAAGTCTTTTTCTGTTAAGGAATGAGCAGCGCTGAATGACTATAAAATGTATTCAATTGAGTAAAAAATGTATTCATTTGGTAGACTGCTATCAGATTTCGATCGGGAGGCGGGTTACCCCATCATCCCCAGCCATCCCCAGTACACCATCACCTGCAAGACAGTGAGTGGCAGCCCGACCTTCATGAATTCAAAAAAAGTCAGGGTCGCACCCTGCTTCTCCGCGTTCTGGATGATGATCACGTTGCTCGCCGCGCCAAGGATCGTGAGGTTGCCGGCAATCGTGCTCCCGACTGCAAGCGCCATCAGCTGTGCGGTGCCGCTTCCTGCCTCCATCACGAGCGGCTGGAAGAGCGCAACGAACGGGACATTGGAGATGAACTGGCTGAGCACAACACTCGTGCCAAGGAGCAGCGGCACCGATGAGAGCATCTCCCCGCTGACCAATGACTGGAAGAACCCGGTCTGCCAGACGCTCTCCATCAGGACGAACATCGCGGCAAAGAAGACGAGCGTGCACCAGTCGATGGTCCGGAGGATCTCAAACCGTTTATACGAAAAGATGAGAACGGGGAGAGCGGCACCGATCGCGATCAGCGGCAGGGCAACGAGCATCGAGCCGGTGATGAGCGATGTGCAGATATTCAGTAACGCGAGCAGCAGGATGATGGCGAGGGAACATTTTACCAGCACGGTCAGCCGGGGATCGCACGGCGGGATGGGCTCGTCAGCAGTCTCGCGGGGCAAAAACTCGTCCTCGTAAAACCAGCGCAGCACTATCCATGCAACACCTATGCAGATGAGAGTCGGTACGGCAAGGTAGAGTGCGAACGTGACAAAGGGAGAAGCCATGCCGGAGTTGATCGCAATGAGCAGGTTCTGCGGGTTGCCGATCGGGCTCATCACGCTCCCTGTTGTGATCGCGATCGCGAGCGTGAACAGCAGGAGTTTCGGAGACATCCGCCGGCCTGCGGCAAGGCCGATCATGAGCGGCGTGCCGATTACCGCAAGGGTATCGTTCATCAGCAGGGCCGAGAGGATGCCCATGCCAAAGAGGATGAAGAGGACGACCTGGTCAGGATTCTTTGCTCGCGCAAAGAAACGGTGGGCGATGCAGGAGAGGTACCCGCTCGCAACGAGCGCCTCGCCGATAACGAACATGCCGAAGAGGAAGAGCATAACGTCACTATCGATTGCGTGGAGTGCATCGATGGGTGAAATCTGGCCGGTGACGAGGACTGCCACCGCTCCGCCCAGCATGATCTGCCAGATCTTAAGATTGAACCTGCCTACCTGACGGACCGTGATGAGGAGGAAGACGGCGGCAAGGACGATGATGGGGATGTACGTACTGGATCTCTCTCATTGCCGGGTGATGAGGATTGGGATTCGGGAATTATTTTCCTTTCATGATGTGATTAAGGGAGGATTCCTATATCTCCGATTGTGATGCTTGCCGCCGCCCCGAAGGGCGCCCCGCGGCGGCCTCAATTACCGTACAGAGATTGCAGGTAATTGTCCCGCCGTGCCCCGCGAGGGGCCCTGAGGCGGGGAGCCCTCATATAGAATAATTTTGAAACAAAATTTTTTAGTTACACATTCATATATATCTCCATCTGACTCGCTGGAAAATCCAGAGTGGCCCGCGATAAGGGATACCTACAGGATAAAAAACCTGAAGGAGTTTGATGGTGTGGGGGTTGTTATAATGTATAAACAAGGAAAGGAAAACGATGATTCCACTTTACGCAACCATACTCCTATGGATATTAATTTTGTTCGGAATCGGATGCATTATTTATCTGATTATTCGAGCGGGAATTGATACGATAGACTCCCTCATAGATGAGGTAAAATCATTCTTCAAATAATTTTTTTATTTTAATAGTTAAGTATGTTATTTGAAAATTAAAGAGAAAGTTTTGATTTTATAATTAATCACAGTTGACTGTGTATTGCTTTCCGATATTTTTTATGAACAGAAAAAGGAACTGTTTCAATCAATGTTCCACGTTCCAGTGGAGGAGGACACCCTGTTCGATCTTGCGGGATTCAAGGAGTGTGAGCTGGCAGAACTCGGCTTCCCTGATAAAGCCCTCTCCGTCTGCCAGAGTCGGTGCGTCCTTCCCGCCGATGATGATGTTGCCGACAAATGTGTAGATCTCGTCCACCAGGTCGTCAGCAATAAGACCGGCGATCAGGGTTCCGCCCCCTTCCACCATGACCCGCCTGATGCCCAGGGTGCCCAGCGCATCCATGAGCTGCACAAGGTTGACCCGTTCGTCCCCCGCAATGATGACCGTGGCAAGGGTCCTGAGCTGTGCGACTTTCTTCTCATCGGCCTGTTCCGATACCGCAATGATCCGTTTTCCCGGTCCCTTGTGGAGCACCTTCGCATCCGAAGGTATACGGGCGTGGCTGTCGACCACGATACGGACCGGGTGCTCGTCAACGCCCCGCTTGATCCGGTTGTTACGGCACTCATCCGCCTTCACGGTCAGTGACGGGTCATCGGCAAGGACCGTCCCGATCCCGACCATCACGGCATCGCTGCCGGCCTTGAGCCGGTCAACGCGGTTGAAGTCCTGGACCCCGGAGATCTTCACCTGCCGCCGCTCCCGGGTGGAGAGCTTGCCGTCCGCACTCATCGCCGTATTGACAATCACGTGAGGTCGCATCTTCCATCGATGGTTGCGTTCCCGGTTATATCAAACCACCGGTTTTTATTTCCCATGATGGTTTTTTCCCGCCAGTCACGTTCCTGCATTTTTCATACAAACCGTAACACTTTGGTAAAAAGAACGGTGTCCCGGTCATAATATTCGGATCCTTACCGTGATCTTCAAATAAAAAGAAAATCAAATGGCGAGTGAAGCCATGGGAGAAAAAGTGGTCCGGATCCTCCGGCATACCCTTACCGAGACCGATCTCGTCCGGATCGTTGTCATCTTCTCACTGACCGTGTCGTGTATCCTGATCACATGGTTGTCGTTCTCCCTCCCGTTTTTCATGATCACGACCCCGCTCTTCTTCATCCCGATCATCTATGCCGTCTATTTTTTCCAAAAACGCGGCCTCTACATTGCCGGGATCTGTGCTGTCGTCTTCCAGGCGATCGGGTATTACTATAGTTTTCCTGATTCCCTGGCACTGGTGAGTATCTCTGCCGAGGCGATCCTCTTTGTCCTTATCGCCGCGATCATCACCTATTTTATCGAGCAGATCCGGGCCGGGGAAGCCCGGTACCGGACGGTCTTTGAACACTCGCAGCTCGGCATCCTGCTCTTCGATGCTGCGACCTTCTCCATAAACCAGACGAATGAGAAGTTTGCCCACATGCTGAATTATTCTCCCGAGGAGATCACGAAGAAAACCGTTCTCGATGTGCTCCTTACTCCCCGGGAGAAGAGCCGGTTCCTTGAACGGATTGGCAAGCAGAAGACCACGGAAAACTTCGAGACACGGTTTGCAACAAAAGACGGGGCTTCCTGCTGGGTGAACCTCTCCTGGGACCACATCGATGACAAAACGGTCAGCTGCTCGGTGATGAACATCAATACCCGCAAGCTTGCGGAGAAACTGAACAACGACAACATGATGAAGTACCGGCAGCTGACCGAGAGCTCGCCGACATCGATCCTCATTGTCCAGAACGGTTATATCCGGTTCGCCAACCCGTCCTTCTCGGCATTCCTGGGGTACCCTGCGGCAGAGATCACGGGCAAGAACCTTGCCACGTTCATCGATCCCCGTGACTCTGAATCATTTGCAGAGTTCTCTTCACAGTGGGGCCAGAAACTTCCCTCCCCGCTCGCAAAAGAGTTCCGGTTCATCACGAAAGACGGTGAACTGCGGGGCGGGGGGATCTTCACGACCCCGATCCGCCACCTTGACAATCCCGCGACCCTCATCAACCTTGTCGACATATCGGAACGGCAGCGGCTTGAAGAGAGGATCCACCGGGACAACGAGCACCGCCGGGGGATCATTGTCACGGTGGCCCACGAGCTGCGTACACCGCTCCAGCCTATCCTCGGGTACCTCAACCTCCTGATCTCCGATCCGGAGAGTTTTGGGATCAAGGACGATGCGAAAAAGATCCTTGAACGGTGCCTGGTGAGTGTCGACCGTGAACGGCAGATCATCAACCAGATGCTGGACCTCTCGATCCTCGAGAGCGGGAAATTCCATCTGAGCTGCTCGGAATTCCCTCTTGCACCCCTTGTCAAGCGAGTCCTTGACGATGGCGGGTATGCGACCAAAGCGGAGCTGACCGTTGCGATCGAAGACTCGGTCACGGTCACCGCGGACATGGACCGGCTGTACAGCATCCTCGAAGCCCTCCTGACCAATGCGGTGAATTACTCCAAGCCCCCGCGGAAGATCGGGATCTTCTACCGTTCGGGGATCGAGGACAAGCAGCACCACATCGCGATCCGGGACAATGGTGTCGGCATCCCGCAGGACCAGTTCACCTCGATATTCGAACCGTTCCAGCTGGTCGATGGCACGGTCCTCTCCCGGAAATACGAGCGCCTCGGCCTGTCGCTCTCGATTGTGAAGAAGCTTGTCCAGATGCATGGCGGGGACATCACGGTGGAGAGTGTCGTGAACGCCGGCAGTACGTTTACCATCCATGTACCCCGGGAACAGGAAGTGCACCATGATGCGTAAGATCATGCTTGTTGAAGATGACCAGCCAATTCTCGACATGATGGACATCATCCTCCGCAAGATCGGATACGAGCCGGTCCTTGTCCCGGATGTGCTGGACGCGCTCGAACGCGTGAAGAGTGATCCCCCTGCCCTCATCCTGCTGGACATTATGATGACCCCGATGAATGGCTGGGAGTTTTTGGAAAAGCTCCGGACGGAATATGACAATAAGGAACTGCCGGTGATCCTGTTCACGGCCTCCCCCTCGGTCGAGGAAAAGATCGCAGTCATGAACGACCCCTGCCTTGGCGTGCTCCAGAAGCCCGTATCGATACCGGAACTCAAGGCCGGCATCGAACGGTTCCTTGGAAAATAAAAATCAGAAAACAAGAAAAATTTTCTTTCTTTTTTGCATGAACCCCGTGTCCCGGTTACGGCACGGTATTTTCTGCGGACGTGGTGTCCGGTGCGTTCATGATCTCTTGAGAGATCTCGTGGCCGACTTTGTTGATCCCCTGACCAAGGTCACTGAGCTGTTTGTCCAGCTCGGCCTTGTGGATCTTCGCTTCAACCTTCTTCATCTCTGTTCCCAGATCGTCGAGCAGTGTCATGATAATCGCTGCAAATCCTCACAAACCATGCGATCTGACACAAAAAAAGACTTTTGGTCGAACGGCCCCCGTGCACGCGTCCGAACCGTTCTGTTTACGCCCTTGTGGTGCAATCTTTCGCAAATCCCGGAAATTTCAGGCAGGAAGTACGAGTTTTTCGAGGAGTGCGACCACCGAGTCTCCTTCGAGCAGGGCGATCCCCCACTGGTCGTCCTCCCCGATGAGGAGTGCAACAGGCTGGAGAGAACCCATCATGCCGTACTCATGGCAGGCCGACACTTCACGGACAACCGGGATGATCGTCCGGTTGCCGTACACCTGCGGTAGCTGGAGCCGGAATTCAGCGTTCATGCCCCGGCTACCCCCGGCTGTTTCTTTGACACGGCTTTTATCGTGTCCTGCGTAGCCGGGTCAAAGAACAGCGTCAGGCCTGCGATCAGAACGAGAAGCGGGTGCTCGATCTTTTCCCGGACGGTCAGGTCAAGTTCGAGGACAACACGGTCAAAGACCGGTCTCATCCCGATATCGATGCGGGACGCGAGGAGGATAAACCGGGACGCCCAGTAGAACCCATAGACCTCGCCGGTCACTGACGGGCTGCCAAGCCCGAGGGTCACCGTACCCGTTGCATTTTCGAACCGGCTCTGTTCCCGGAACACTGACAGGAACGTCCCGACCGGCCCGGTCATCCGCTGCACGATACGGATGAGTTCCCCGGCATCCAGTTTTCCGTTACTCCCAAGCACCTGCTCCGGTATAATTTCTTCGTCGTGTTTCTCCTCCGGTATTTCGCGTGGCATGGTATGTGAAACGATCACGTGGTCCAGGATGAGGGCCTCAATGACCTGACCAGCTCCGTATCCGGAAATCCGGAACGCAATAATACTCCACGAGACCTTGACGGTCTGCTTCTTGTCATCTGCCGTATGGATGAGCGTGGCAGCGGCCCGTACCGGGACTGCATAGAGCAGGAGCATCAGGGCAAGGACCGGGACAAGGAGCCCAAAGAGTATGAAGACCGGGATGAGGAGTGCGTCCATAAAAAAAGATCGAACTTTTTAGAGATCTTCCTTTTTCGTGTCCGGAGCCTTGTTCCGGGTCATGGTCTTGACCGCATCGATCAGCTGCGGTGCGAGCGACTCGCTCAGCGCAGAAATTACCTGCGCGATCTGGCTGTCCTTCTTTAAGGACATGACCTGGACACCTTCGGGACCTTTTACGTCCTTGTGGAGGATGACGAGCGCAACGGGTTCGATCCCGCCTCCGGCCCCGGCCCCCTGTCCCCCGCCGTCTTTTACGTGGCTGCCGCCGGCACCGAACCCGAAGCCATAGCGTGCCACCGGGACCACGAGTTTGTCGCCGAAATCGATCGGTTCGCCCATCACGTTCTTCGTGGAGAGGAATCCTTTCAGCTCGGATGCCGTCTCCTTGAGCATCTGTTCATTGGACATGGTATTCACCGGTGAATCTATTATCGTTCCAGTATTTGAACATGGCAGCAGCCCGGGACAGATCAATCCATTGCGATGCGGTCCGCGAATGAACGGAAACTGGCAGGGAATATCGTGTGCCGGGATCAGGAGACCGGGTTTTCCTCCCTTCGGAAGAGGTGGCGGATCTCTTCTGCCACCTGGTCCGTGGAGAAGATCAGGAGTGCATCGCCGGCCTGCAGGCAGGTGCTGTCGTCCGTTGCGATCATCGCGTTGTTCCGGCGCACGCCAAACTCTGCGACGCCAAAACGGCCCTTGAGGTCCAGATCGTTGATGGCCTTCCCGTCAGCACAGCATCCCGGTTCGACCGTGAGCACATGGATGCGCAGGGAAAGGAGGACCGTGTCCATTCCCATGGCCGGTTTATCGCCGTTCTTTGTGAACTTGGAATAGCCCCAGTTCTGGAGCTTGCTGACGATCTTTGCGATCTCTGGTTCCGGCAGCCGGTATTTCTTGAGTGCCCGGGTGAAGATCTCGCGGGCCGCCTCGAACTCTTCCGACACCACTTCATCGGCGCCAAGGTCCAGCAGGTACTGTGCATGGCGGATGTGCTCGGTACGGGCAATGATATAGATCTCCGGTGACATCCTGCGGGCCTTGTGGACAATGCGGGGCACGGCCTCCTGGTCGGAGACGGCGACAACCAGTGTCCGGGCATCACGGACACCGGCATGTTCCAGCACCTCGTCCTGGACCGCATCGCCAAAGATGAAGTACGGCCGGCGGGCGGATTTCTCCCGGCGGATGATCTCGGGTTTCATCTCGATGACCATGTACGGGATCCCGGTGATCTCGGCAGCGCGGGCAACGCTCTTCCCGGTGATGCCATACCCCGCGATGATGATGTGGTCCTTGAGCGTTGTCCCCCCATATTCCAGGTCAGGTGGTGCGAACAGGTCTTTTTTTGGCAGGTAAGGGATCACCCGGTAGTAGAGGTCGGTGAACCGGGGCGCGGCGTTCATCATGAACGGGGTCAGCGCCATGGTGACAATCGCCGATGCAATGAAGATCTGGTAGATCCGTTCCGGGATGAAACTCGCATCCAGCCCGGTCTTTGCGAGGACAAACGAGAACTCCCCCACCTGGCAGAGGGCAAAACCGGTGAAGATGCTGACGCGGGCCGGCATGCCGAGCGCGGCGGATGCAAACGCGCCGGTCAGGATCTTGATGACGATGATGAGGATGACGATGACGATGATCATCTCGACCAGGGTGGCCTCGGAGAGGAGGAGCTGTATGTCGAGGAGCATCCCTATCGAGAGGAAGAAGACGCTCGCAAAGACGTCGCGGAAGGGGATGATGTGGCTGAGTGCATCGATGTTGTAATCCGATTCCCCAATGATCAGGCCGGCAACGAATGCTCCCAGCGTATAGGAGAGCCCCGCCTGGTTCGTGAGCCAGGCAACGATGACACAGATGCCGGCGATCGTGATGAAGAAGAGCTCGCGGTTCCGCTGCGAGGCGACGCGGTACAGCAACCGCGGGACGACAAAGCGGCCAAGGATGACAATCAGGGCAAGGATGACGACGACTTTTATTATCTCCAGGGGGAGGGCACCCAGGTCAGGGCCGCTGCTGCCCATGAAGACCGGCAGGATCAGGATCATCGGGATGATGGCCAGGTCCTGGAAGAGCAGGATCCCAAAGAGTGTCCGGCCCTGCGTGGTATCCATTTCCCGCCGCTCCTGCAGGATCTTCATCACGATGGCGGTACTGGAGAGCGAGATGATGAACCCGAAGACGAGTGCCGACGTGAAGGGTACGGAAAGGGCGTACGTGACGGCCGTGACTGCGACAATGGTCGTGACGAGCTGGATGAGCCCGCCGATGAGGACGATCCGCCACGATTGTAAGAGTTTCTCGAACGAGAACTCGAGGCCGATGGTGAAGAGCAGGAGGATGATACCGATCTCGCCAACCGTCTCGATCGATTTCTGGTCGGTGACGATACCGAATACGTACGGGCCGGCGAGCATGCCGAGGATGAGGTAACTGACAATGCTCGGGAGCCCGAACTGCTGGCCTACGTAGAGTAAGACGATCGCGATGAGGGCAACGCTGACAAGGCCCATCATGAAGTCCATGGTGCAGTCGCCTCCACAAGGGTGTTACGGTGTTCCATAATGTTCATGCACCGCGGGAAAACAGCGGTACGTTTGCTCGTAAATATGTGTGGAGTGAGATGATATTTTTTATCGCGGGGTATCGCATGCGTCCGGTGAGCCTGAACTCTTTAAGGGAAGATCGGGAAAAAGAAGTGCCCCAGGCCTGATTTGAACAGGCGACAACCAGATCTTCAGTCTGGCGCTCTCCCGGGCTGAGCTACTAGGGCAGGGATACAATTGTTGTCCCTGTTGACTAATAAATGATCTGTTCTTTGGTCTGTTTTTACGAAATGACCGTTCATTTTTATACGCCGGAATACGAGTATTAACCAATGGCGTCCCCGAACAGCAGCGAAGATTCCGGCCTCGCGAGCGCGGTAAAAAGCCGCAGTGCGCATGTCGTCCACCTGACCCACAACGACCTCGATGCTGTGGGTGCGGACGCGGTGCACCGGATGAAGTTCGGCAATGACGGTGTATTCACGATCTGGAGCTCGGTGGGAAAATTTTCGTCCCTCTTCTCCCTTGTTGCCGCGTGTGACGGGAAGGGCGATCTCCTCTCCATCTCGGACCTCGGGTTTCACAACGACACAGAGTCCATTGCGGCAAAAGCAAAAAAGAACGGCTGGGTCGTGGAATGGCGGGACCACCACCGCTGGCGCGAGGAGGAGATAAAGAAGATCGAGAAGGTCGTCCCGCTCCTCCGGATCGATACCTCGTCCTGCGGGTCCGGCATCGTTGCCCGCGACCTCATGCCCGGCGATCCGGTTGCAACGGAAGTTGCCCGCGTGGTCTGCGATTACGACCTCTGGAAACATGAGGACCCACGGTCAGCTGTGCTGGGGCAGGTGCTCCAGCGGAAAGCGAACCGCGACCATGTCCGGGACTGCCTCATCAAAGGGATCTTTTCGGACGAACAGATCGAGCGCGAGTACCGGGAGATCAAGGAGGAGATGGAGTCGATGATGCGGCACAGTCTCCGGCAGGCGACCTTTGCCGGCACGAAATACCGGATCGCGTTTGCCCCGATGTACGGGTACCCGAGCGAGACCGCCCATTTCATCCGTAACGAGAAGAAGACCGATATCGAAGTGATCATCGGCAGGGACGGGAAGTTCTCGATCCGGTCGGTCCCTCCCATCAGTCACCTCATCGCCCGCGAGTTCGGCGGCGGCGGGCACCCGGGCGCAGCGGGCGGCTCGTTCAATTTTACCGTCGTGGAGCGGTTCACGTGGTGGCTCTTTAAGAAGAGCCGGCATTTCGATGAACTCGTGAAGGTTGCCGAGACGCTCTGACCTTCCCGTTTTTCTGCCCGTTTTTTTCCAAAAGGCTAACCCTTATATGCATGGCGGGAAATCTGGTGTGATCAACCTATGAAGCATTTCCTACTCTGTCTTCTCCTTGCGGTGCTCTGTATCAGCATTGCGCCTGTCTCGGCATCGGCACCGCCCGGGGGATCGGGCTGGCTGACGATCAACAGCAATGTTGATGGCGCATCGGTCTATCTCGACAATACGTATAAAGGAACCATCTCCGGAGGATCGCTCGATATCGAGAACGGAGTCTATGCCAGTTCGTATAAAGTAACAAAGGACGGGTATTACGATGCCAGCGGGGATGTCAATTATGTCCCGGGCGGCAATGCGAACCTTGAGATCACGGTCAGCCTCACGCCAAAACCCACCGGCAGCGGCAAGGGCTGGTTTGCGGTCCACAGCAATGTCGATGGCGCAACCGTCTCGTTTGATGGAGTAACGAAGGGAACGGTCAGCGGCGGTGTCTTCTCATTCGAGATCTCCACAACGGGAACGCCGTATACTACCTACTCCGTGAGCAAGAGCGGGTACGTGACCTATTCCGACAGCATCACCAGCATGCCTTCCGATGGCCAGACCGTCAGCCTGTACGCGACCCTCAACCCGGTCCCGACAGCGCAGACATCCGTGCCGACAACGAGCACGACCATCATCGGCGGTGACCAGGGATGGTACAAGGTCACGTGCAACGTGAACGGTGCATCCGTCTATCTTGACAACTCCTACAAGGGAACGATATCCGGCGGATCGCTCTCCATACCGGTGTACAGCACCGGAACACCGTATTCCACCTACCGTGTTGAGAAGAGCGGGTATGCCACCGCCACCGGAAGGGTCCCCTCATCACCGGCAAAAGATCAGACCGTCACCTTCCATGTCGCCCTGACTCAGACCGGCACGGCAGCCCCGACTACGGTGGCGACCACGATCGCGAGTCCCCTGGGCAGTGGCAAGGGATACCTCGCCTTCCATACCAATGTCGACGGGGCAACCGTAACCATCGGCACGTTCATGGCCGGGATCACGAAATCCGACGGCCTCCTGACCGTCCCGGTCTCCACCACCGGTACGCCGTTCGAGGCATTCACCGTCACCAAATCCGGGTATGCGACTGCCACCGGCACCGTCCCCCGCCAGCCGGCACAGGGTGAGACGGTGGATATTTACGTCACCATGACGGCAGAACAGCCGACACCGGTCCCGACAACGCAGTCCCCGGTCCCTATCCCGGTCATCCTTGCCGGTGTGCTCGGGGCAGCGGTGCTGATCAGTGTCCGGCGAAAATAAACCCGGGATCCCCCGGACCTTTTTTTAAAACCCGTTGTTCCTTATCACGACAATGGATTATTATCACTCAGGTCATCCAATAATTTTTTAAACAGTATTTCCCAATGACCCATCACCATGAAAAAAAGACTCTTCATCATGACCGGACTCTGTATCCTGGCGTTTGTGGTGATGCCGGCGCAGGCATTTTCCATGAAATCGCTTTCAATAAACGTCGCAGAGAACGGCGATGCACAGGTCGATGTCCGGTATGACCTCTCATTCATCGAACAGAGCGCGGTGTTCTTCCGGATCGCAGACCCGGCGAGCGAGCTCCAGTCTGCGTTCGCATACGGGTCCTCGCAGCCGGTGACCGTGAGCCAGGCAACGAGTTCTTCGTCCCAGATAATCATCCCTTCCTATGCATCGGTATCCACGAAGGATGGATCAACCACCATGACCACGCCTTCGATGTCATTTGAACAAGCCCAGGCCGTCCTCAACGGGTACTGGTTTGCCCCGCTCGTTTCACCGGATTTCTCCCCCACGCTGACAACGGTCATGTTCCCGGACGGGTACCAGGAGCGGTTTGACGACCAGATCGCCATCCCCTCGATCTCCCACACGGTCCCGTCATAATTCCCCTGCTCCTCTCTTTTAATCCCGGTGAGCAATACGGGTTTTGCGATCATCATCTCAGGGAAAAAATGATGGCCGGCTCAACGCACGTACACTGCCTTTGTGACAAGGTCTTTCCAGTACTCAGTGCAGTCGCCGGTGCAGTATCCTCCCGCAACAATCTGGTCAGGGTCGAGATGCGAGCGGGCAAGTTCGATCGCTTTTTGATCCGGGTCGATGATGAACACTTTTTTGAGGGTGTATTCATTCGTGAGATCAATGAGGGTAGAAAGATGGTCCTTCCCAACGGCGACCCGGTGCTGGTACTCCATGAGCGCCGCGAGGCTTTCCCGGTCAGGCTCCGGCTGGAAGAAGAAGCATTTCTGCCGGGCCAGTGCTGCAAGCTCGGCGTCGTCCATGATATCGCAGACCAGGACATGGCCGGCAACACCGGTATCCCGCATCGCCCGCATCAAGGCCTTGTACGTCCCGCAGATCGCGTCCGACCATTCGTCCCCGTCCTCATAGTACGCATCTTCGATCCCTAGGACATGGGGCGCCGGCATGGCACACTCTGCCCCTCTCTTCTGCACGACAATGCCTGCGGCATCTTCAATAATTGCCGGGGAGTCAAGGTGAAGTTCCCCGACCGCCCGGTTGTCCGTGATGCCGGTGATGCTCTGCCGGATCCGGTCATGGTAGAATTTCCCGCCGGCACAGGGCGACATGATCCCTGCTGAGGCCTGCGGGGCGAGCGACTGGTGGAGCTGGTACGTGATGATGTCCGCGGTCCTGCCCCGGTGCTCCGCAATCCATTCCGCGAGTGCGGCCACGTCCGGCTGCACGGGCTCTGCCCCGAATGCCCGCGTTGCCAGGTTCAGCCGTTTCACCATAATAGAGATCTTATTACTCATAAGCATCTAAAACGTAGTGATGAATAACCAGCCGCTGCTCGTCACCTGCGGGCTGCCGTACACGAACGGCCCCTGCCATTTAGGCCACCTGCGAACGTACGTCCCTGCCGATATGTACGTCCGCTACATGCGGCGGGCAGGCGAAGAAGTTGTCTTCGTCTGCGGTTCGGACAACCACGGGACCCCCATCGTGGTCTCGGCCGAAGAGCAGGGTATCTCCCCCCGGGCGCTCTCGGAGAAATATCACAAGCATTTCGACGAGACCTTCAAGCGGATGGGCGTCATGTTCGACAGGTTTGGCATGACCGATGACCCGGCCACTCACCACCGGACTCAGGCGATCGTTGCCGAACTCGAGAAGAACGGCTACATCTACAAACAGATCGTCCACCAGGCCTACTGCACGAAGTGCAAACGCTTCCTGCCGGACCGGTACGTGGAGGGCATCTGCCCGCACTGCGGCAAGCCGGCCCGGGGCGACGAGTGCGACCAGGGATGCGGCAAGCACCTTGAGCCGGGCGAGATCAAGGACCCGGTCTGCAAGGTCTGCGGCACGAAGGCGGAGTTCCGCGACCAGGAGCACTACTTTTTCAAACTCTCGGAGTTCAGGGACTTTCTCCTCCCCTTCCTCGACAAGGTCCGGGGCACGACCAACGCGAAGAACTACGCGATCGGCTGGATCAGGGACGAGCTCCATGACTGGTGCATCACCCGGACGCTCGAATGGGGCGTGAAGTTCCCGGGCCGTGACGACCTCGTGGTCTATGTCTGGGTCGATGCCCCCATCGGCTACATCGCCTTCACCGAGGAATGGGCGAAAGCGAACGGCAAGGACTGGAAACGCTACTGGTGCGGGGAGAACCGTGTCACCCATTTCATCGGCGGCGACATCATCTACCACCACTCGATCTTCTGGCCGGCGCTCCTCAAGGGTGCCGGTTACGGCGTCCCGCACGCGATCGTGGCAAGCGGGATGGTGAAGGTCGACGACCACAAGTTCTCCAAGTCGCGGGGCTACGTGGTCTGGACCAATGACGATTACCTTGACAAGGGCCTGCCCGCCGATTACCTCCGCTACTACCTGCTCGCGTATACGAGCCATACGAAAGAACTGAACTTCTCGTGGAAGGTCTTCTCCGAGCGGATCAACAACGAGGTGGTCAACATCTTTGGCAACTTCGTGTACCGCACGCTCTACTTTGCGCAGAAGGAGTTCAACGGCGTCCCGCCCGGCGAGGTCGATCCCGCCATCACGGCCGAGATCGAGAAGACCCTTGCAACCGTGGACCAGCTGATGCGGGACTACGAGTTCAAGGGCGCTGTTGACGCGATCATGAACCTCGCAGCGTTCGGCAACACCTACATCCAGACCAATGCCCCGTGGAAACTGATCAAGACCGACCGGGCAGCAGCAGCACAGGTGATTAAGAACGCGATCCAGATTGTCAAGGCCCTTGCCCTGCTCTTTGAGCCGGTGATGCCGGATGCGGCATGGCGGTGCTGGAAGCAGCTTGGGTACTACGATGCCGTTGCGAACCACCCGGTCAGCGATGCCACGCACCCGGTGCCCGAGGCCTGTCTCCACCCCCCCACGCCGCTCTTTGTGAAGATGGAAGAGGACCAGGTAAAAGAGCTTGAAGCCCTGCTCAATAAACGCGTCGCGGAGGCGAACAGGAAGATGGAAAAGACACCCGCCATATCGATCGAAGAATTTGCAAAAGTTGAGATGAAGACCGGCATTGTCCGTGCTGCCGAGGCAATCCCGAAGTCCAGCAAATTGCTGAAGCTGCAGGTGGATATCGGTGGCGAGAACCGCCAGATCGTGAGCGGCATCGCCCGGTTCTACAAGCCGGAGGATCTCGTTGGCCAGAACGTGATCGTGCTGACAAACCTTGCGCCGGCAAAGATCTTCGGTGTCGAGAGCAACGGGATGATCCTTGCAGCGGGTGATGCGGCATCCCTGCTCACGCCGCTCAAGGCCGTGGAACCGGGCACGAAGATCCGGTAATCTTTTTTTATTCAATCATATTCCGGAAGTCCCGGACAATTTTTTTCAAAAGTGAAGAGGAGAACCCATGCCGGTTTGTACTCCCGGCACGGGTGTGGATGAGGTAAGTTACCGGTCCCATGTGCAAAGGACCGGTTCAGAGTGGTGCGGGTGTTACCGCCGAGTCGCGGTGGCGCTGGACGATGGTTGTCGTGCGCCAGTTCTCGCTCGGTGCGATCTCCCCGATCCATCCCATGGCCGGCATCCGGTATGGTCTGGCACGGTTGCCGGTCCGGGATCCTTCCCGGGCATGATGGCAGGTCTCTTGATGACCTGTTCCCGTTGGGGAGTTGCTGTTTGTGGTCATGACATAGTCTCCTGGCCGCCTGCCTGCACGCCATGGCTTGATGCCGTGCTGCCGGCGGTCCGAATGTCTCCTTGCTATCCGTTACCGGCATGATCGCCCCATTGCAGGATCCACCGGGGAAAGTGTGCAGGTGGATCCTTCATGAGGCCGCATGCGGGAGATTTGCGGATACGAGTGCTGTTCGTCCCGTTCCTGTTGGGGCGAAACACTCTGATCAGAGAGTCAGGTGCCACTGCACTTATATTCGTAAAATATGCCGGGTAAGATGGTAGTACCACGCGGTTCAACCAATGAACGAAAAAATACAAGGATACTGGCCCGTTGAGTTTTTTAATAACCCGGCAGAAAAGCCGCAGGCATTCACATCATCATTCATAGATCTGCCGGCTCGTGGTATACCCGCGCCCGCACTTTTCATAGAACTGCTGGTGGCACGCTTCGGCCGGCCAGAACGTGGACGCGGGGAGGAGCTCCGTTACAATCGGGCGGTCACCGTACTGTTTCGATGCCGCGAGCCGGTCACGGGATGCAAGCGCGGCTTCTTCCTGCTTCTCATCGTGATAGAAAATGGTTGACCGGTACTGCGGCCCGGTATAATCGCCCCGCCCGTCCGGCCGGGTCGGGTCGTGCATGGCCCAGAAGATGCCGAGCAGCTGATCGTAGGAGACAACCGCCGGGTCAAAGACAATTCCCAGCGCTTCGACATGGCCGGTCGATCCGGTGCTGACCTGTTCATAATCCGGATCCGGCTCGGTCCCGCCCGTATATCCCGCAACGGTTCCGGCAACGCCCTCAACGTTCCGGAACGCCGCCTCGAGATCCCAGAAACAGCCTCCGGTAAAAGTCGCCTTACTGAGTTGAACGGGTCCGGTCATCCAACGTTGATTGGTGCCGGAGGTTTTTGGGTGTTGCTATCCTTCCCGATACCCTTCAGAAAAGAGGTGTCCGGAACCCAGTACTATTCCGGGGCCGCTACGGGCCCCTTTTGGCAATCCGGGGATCGTGATCTCCACCGAAATGGGAACAATGTCAACGCTTGAAAAAAAGTCCCTGTAAAACCAGTATTTTCAGGATCTGGGGAAATTTGTTCGTTTTAGACCTGCTAAAATAGCGGCCTTCCGGCAGCCCCTGAATTTCCCGTGGGCTCATGGAGGGTGCCAGGGCACAAAACCCCTGTTTTGCGATCCCCGGTTATTTTATCAGGGCCATCTGCTTTACCGTCAGGAGCCAGTGCAGTTCCCCGGACGGGCGCCCGGCGTATGAAAAATTCCGGATCTTTGCAAGGCCCCCTTTTGTCATCACGATGCCGGCACCCTCATTTCCGGAGATGATCCGGCTGATGAGCGATGAGAGCAGCGGTTCGTGGCCGACAAGGAGGACGGCGGCATTGTCCGGGTACCGGCCGATCTCCCGGCAGACGGTATCCGTGTCCCCGCCCGGGACCAGCACCTTCCATGTCGCCATCTTCTGTGGGACTTCCAGCACGTCCGCTATGATCGCTGCGGTCTCCTGTGCACGGGCAAGCGGGCTTGCCGCGATCAGGTCGAACTCAGGGTCATGCGCCGCGATCCAGAGCGCAACCGCGAGAATATCATCGCGCCCCTTCTTTGTCAGCGGCCGGTCCGCATCGCGTCCGCCCGGCTTTGCCACCTCTGCCTTCCCGTGCCGTAAAATGAAGACGTCCACACATGGACTGCTGCATGCGGGAGGATAAAGATTGTGAAAAAAGAACCGGATTATTCGAAGAGCCGGTAGTTCGGCGCCTCGTCCGTGATCATGATATTGTGCGGGTGGCTCTCGGTCATGCCGGCATTCGTGATCCGGACGAACCGTGCCTTCGTGTGCATATCATCGATCGTTTTCGCACCCGAGTATCCCATCGCGGACTTGAGCCCGCCCACGAGCTGGTAGATCACTTCCCCGACATGACCGACATAGGGGGTGACCCCTTCCACGCCTTCGGGCACGAACTTCGTGCTCCCGATCTCCTTCTTCTGGAAGTACCGGTCGCTTGATTCGCCGCTGCTCATGACACCGAGGGATCCCATGCCGCGGTACTGCTTGTACCGCCGGCCTTTCATGGTGATGACTTTTCCCGGGGACTCGTCAGTACCGGCAAACATGCTGCCCATCATCACCGTGTCTGCTCCGGCTGCGATGGCCTTTGCAACATCGCCGCTGAACCTGACGCCGCCATCGGAGATGACCGGGACGTCGGCACTCTGTGCAACCTCCGCTACCTGGGCGACCGCGGTGATCTGCGGCACGCCCGTGCCGGCAACAATGCGGGTTGTGCAGATCGAGCCCGGCCCGATACCGACCTTGATGCCGTCAACGCCTGCGTCCAGCAATGCCTCAGCGGCAGCCTTTGTCGCAACATTTCCTGCCACGACGTCCGCCTTCACGCTCCCTTTGATCTCCTTGACTGCCGCGACCACCTTCATGTTATGTCCGTGGGCACAATCAACAACCAGGGCATCGGCGCCGTTCTGGTCAAGGAGTTCGGCACGGGCGAAATCGAACGGGCCGACCGCGGCGGCAACGCAGAGGTTGCCTTTTGCATCCCGGCTGGCAAGAGGATATTGCCGCTTCTCAAGGATGTCCTGCATGGTGATGATACCGATCAGTTTTCCTTTTGCATTCACGACCGGAAGCCGCTCGACCTTGTTCGTGTACATGACCTCGAGGGCTTTGATTGCGGTGATATCTTCGCCGGCAACGATCGGCTTCCTGGTCATGATGGTCGTGATCTTCTCGTTGCCGCTCTTCTGCACGATCGCCCGGACATCCCGCCGGCTGACAATACCGATAATCTCTCCCTTGTCGACTACGGGCACGCCACCGATATTGTATTGCTGCATGAGGTGTTCGGCGTCGGAAACCGTTGCCGTGTCTTCAACATACAGTACGTCGCGCTCAATCAGTTCCTCTGCCTGCTTGACCGCAACGAGCTCCTGCATCTCGTGCTCGGGCGTCATGTTGCGGTGGATGACGCCGATACCTCCCAGCCGTGCGAGCGTGATTGCCATCGTGGCTTCGGTCACGGTGTCCATCGCGGCCGAGACGAGCGGGATATTAACGCGGATATTTTTCGAGAACCGCGAGCGCGTGTCAACCTCGGAGGGTTCAACCCATGATGCCAGCGGTTCCAGGAGGACATCATCGAAGGTTAACGAGAGTGGAACATCCAGTTTTTCAATAAACATACGTCACCTGATCATCGCGAGTGCTTTCCTGATCAAATCTTCTCTCACGGTTGCATTCCGGTCCCCGCCGCAGACCATGCCGCGGACGCCAATGATATCGGGGTCGATCCGCCTGAGTGCATCGATGTCTTCGAATTTCAGGGCGCCTGCAAGCGCTGTCCCGAGGCCGAGTTTCCGGTTCCCTTCCGTGAATGAGCGGAGTGCGTTCTCGTCCATGAACGCAAAGGTGCTCTGGCGGTCCTTGATGCCGGTGTCAACCATGGCAAAGTCGGCCTCGCACTCTGCGGCAATCGGTGCAACATCAAAGGGCGAGATGGTATGCATGCGTTCGTAGTCGGAGTACGCGGCGATGACCACATACTTCTTCGGGAACGGGTCTTTTACCGCTTTCACGACAGCCGAAATAACTTCGCGTGCCTTGTCCTTTCCATCGAACGCGAGCCCGATCTTCACGTAGTCAGCCCCGGCGCACGCGGCACCGTATGCAGCAAGCGAAGCACCGCCCGGCTTGTAATCAAAATCACCAATCGCAGCGCTCACCGGTTTCTGTGCAAACTCCTTGATCTCGCGGATCACCCAGGGGAAATTGGCACCGAGCGAGCCTTCGGATGGTTTCTTGACGTCGATGATGTCAGCGGCAACGGAGTCTTTAGCCTCGTTGAGAGAGCTTGGGCTGACCAACAATTGCATAAGATTTAATGATCTTTTGACCTAATAGTGGTTTGCGTTCGTCTATGGAACTCGTACTGGCGATGGATTTGAAGAATAATCTGGTCGTGCACGGCAAATCCGGGCAGCGGGACCGTTACAAACCGCTCGACTGGGGACGTTCCCCGACGGCAGAACCGGTTCGGTTTGTCAAGGCGATCCGGCCCAGGTCCATCTATATTGCGGATCTCGACCGCATTAGCGGAACCGGTTCCCATGACATGGTTGTCCGGCAGTGCGCACGCGAAGTGTCGGCCTGTTACATTGACCGGGGCTCGCGGTCGCCCGGCGACCGGCTCGAAGGCTACCATATCAAAAATATTGTTGGTACGGAGACCGGGGGCGACGATCTCGTACAGTACCCGGGCGGTTTCTTAAGCCTCGATATCAAAAACGGCCGGGTCATCCCGTCCGGCCGCGACCCGGTAGACGTGCTCCGGCAGGCCAATGGCTGGAAGTTTGAAGGATGCATCATCCTCAACATCACGGCCGTGGGAACGGAATCGGGGATCGACCGGCAGCGGCTCGAAGCCATGCGGTCGGCCTATCACCGGAAATTATACTATGGCGGGGGAGTCTCGACCATCGCGGATCTCGAAGCGATCAGCGCTGCCGGGTTCGATGGTGCGATCATCGCAACGGCCCTGCACCACAAAACAGTCCCCATCGAATGGATCAGGAGGGGTCGCTGTTGTTAGTCACACTGGAAGGCATTGACGGGAGCGGGAAGAGTACGCTGCACACTGCGCTCAAAATCCTGCTCGCGGATCTCGACCCGATCTTCACCCGGGAGCCCGGGGCCACGTGGGTGGGCGATTCGGTCCGCCGGGCCATCGCGGAGCAGATCGATCCGGTAACGGAAGCGACATTGTTTGTTGCGGATCACGCAGCCCATCTCGCAACCGTTGTCCGCCCGGCACTCAAAGAGGGAGTGCTCGTTATCTCCGACCGGTACAGCGACAGCCGGTACGCATACCAGTCCGTGACCCTGCAGGGCATTGTGCCAGAACCGGAGAAATGGCTGCGGGCCATGCACAATGGCTGGACGATCATTCCCGACCGGACATTCCTCTGCGTGCTTCCCGTTGACGATGCCCTGACCCGGCTCAAGCCGGATGCCCAGCGCGAACACTTCGAGAAGCGCGAGATTCTGGAGAAAGTCCAGAACAATTATCTGGCATATGCAAAAGCCGAGCCGGGTCGGTTTGTGATTGTGGATGCGATGCTTTCTCCGGAGATTGTTGCGAAGTTTGTCGCTGATGCGATCCAACAGGATTTGAAGACCGGGAAGAAGAGAGGAGATAAGAAACGTTCACCGGAATAATCGTGCATAAATTCTCCGGATATCGGTATCACGTTCCCCCCGTCACCTCATCCCGGTGACCGTTTTCCAGTCATCATAGACCCGCTCCTTGATCTCCTGTGCCCGTTTCGTGTATACGGATACCCCCTCAAAATTCGGGATACCGGCATGGTGCTGCATCAGGATCCCGTCGTCACCAAACCAGCGGGGAAGGGCCCCGCCTATGAAATACCCTTTTGCCCGGAGGATGCCGACCGCCGTGCCAACGCAGGGCATAGTGAGGGGCAGGATAACCTGCGTGATGACCGGTGCGGCTCCTGCTGCTTCACTCTCGCGTTCCTGTATCCAGCCGGAGAAATCACTCCCCACCCCGGTAACAGTGATCCGTGCAATACCGACATTTTGGAGCACGTCCATCGACCCGCCCGTGCGGGTGCCTCCCGGCAGTTCTCCACCAGAGATCGCAAGCGTGGACCCGTGACCGATCTCCTCGTAAAGGAAACGGAAGAGATCCTCGTACACGCAGGGGATATAGAGGGTCTGGGGACGTTCCGTGGTTATCTTGAAGAAGAGAACTGCCGAGACACGGCCCCCGACAGACAAGCACGTCGGCAGAGGTTTATCGGATTTAGGTATGATATCCATCTCAAGCCCGGTTTCGATATAGTCATTCTGTTCAGCCATCTGCTGGGAGACGAGGTGGCTGGTAACTGCCTCCCCCCAGATATCGAGAGTATGGTTCTGGATAATCTCGCGGGCAAATGTGTGATCCAGCTGGGAACCCACGCCCTTCTTCCGGTAATCCGGCCGGATCATCAGCTGCCCGATCTCGTACAGGTTCCGGTTGGGCACCGTCAGGATAGAACGGTAGACTGCAATATGCCCGATCACCTCCCCCTCCGGGTTGCGGGCGACCATGCGGAGAGTCTCGCGTGTTTCCTCCTGCCGAAGGATTTCCCGGGCATCGTAGATGCTCTTCACCGGGTAATGATCCCCGTACACGGCACGGTATAATGCAACGACGCCGTCTGCGTCCTTTGGCCTGAAACAGTCAATCTCAAACGGGATGTCTTCGGTCATTTTCAGTACTCATTCCATATACCGGAATCCGGGCGTTCATCTGTCACGCAATGCTGCTCCTGAGCGCCTGAACGAACCCCTCCATGACGGGCAGGTCGTGAAGGGTGACCCGGATATGGTTGGGGAAGCGGAACCCCGTCATGGTACGGACCATGTAGCCTTTTGCCATGAGCCGACGGTATACCAGCGTATCGGATACCGGGAGCCGGATCACGACAAAGTTGCCTTCCCCCGCGATCCAGGGGAGATTCATGCGGTCCAGTTCGCTGATCAGAAACTCCTTCGATGCTCTTACCAGTTCCCGCGTCCTCCGGATATGGGAACCGTCGTCGGCCAGAGCGCCGAGCGCTGCCTCCTGGGCAAGCGTGTTCACGGAATACACGATGCAGGTGCGGCGGATGATGTCGACAAGGTTGCGGTTCCCGGCAAGGTAGCCGATGCGCAGCGCGGCCAGGCCGTACATCTTTGAGAACGTACGGAAGACGACCAGGTTGGGGAACTCGCTGATGAGGTTCATCCCCTCGGGGTAATCCGGCTGGTCGACAAACTCGGCATAGGCTTCGTCCACGACTACGATCTGCCTGCCGTCAACCCTGCGCAGGAAGGAACGGAGCCGGGCCTCGCTCCAGTAGGTGCCGGTCGGGTTGTTGGGGTTGCAAATGAAGATGACCTTGGTCCTGCCATCGATCGCGCCAATCATCGCTTCTTCATCGAACGCATGATCCTTCAGGGGTACCAGCCGGGCCTCGACGCCGGAGAAGCCGGCTGCCCACTCGTAGACCGCGAAGGTCTTGTCAGTTGTGATAATGTTGTCCCCTTTCTGACAGAACGTTTTAATAACGAAGGTGATCACCTCATTTGCCCCATTGCCGATAAGAAATGAACAGGCCGGGTGCCGGAACACTTCGGAGAGCCGGTGCCGGAGGTGATAACTGTCCCCATTGGGATATATCGCTGCCCGCTCCGGTGTAAAGTTCATGATAGCCTCGATGGACTTCTGCGGGGGGCCGATGACGTTCTCGTTGTTGTTCATCCGTACAAGGGACGATGTATGGTACATGGACCTGAGCACATCGTCCGGTTTACTGGGGACATAGGCCTCGATCTTCCGGATGTACGGCGGGACCAGAGTATCGAGCGGAGGTTGCGTCGGGGCCATCTCATGACCCCTGCCTTTGCCTATGTTCAAAGACCACGATGTCCCCGGTTCCTCCCCATGGGAGGAGGTAGCAGGGGGAGAAGCCCGCGGACCGGAGCGCAGGTACCAGGACCTGTTCGGATTCATCCCCGAGATCCAGCTTGAACCTTATCCGCGTGATTCCGTCGTCATCCAGCGACGACACGTACTGGGCCAGGATGTGGGCCGCGTCCCTGCCGGCCACGATGGTCGAGAGGATTGCAAGATGCCGCTTCCGGGCCACCTGAACCCCGAATGCCGCATGGGGCTCGATGAACTCGCCGGCATAGGTGGTGACAACGATGTTCCTTGGCAGGACAAGGCGATCGATACACTGGCGGACGAACGGCTCGAGGTTGGGATGGACATAGACGGTGGACCCCGTATCCTCATCCAGCTGGCGGTAGAGGGGCCGTTCGCATAAAAGCCCGTTGTCCTCTACCTGGGGGGGAGCAAGTTCCTCGAAGAATGCTTTCGGGACATCGGGAACCGGCAGCCGGTTCACCATGCAGACCGCACCTTTCCTGCTTACATTTTCAAGGACCTTCTGGATGATCGCCTCGGCAAGACCGGGCTGCGGGACAAAGACGTACGGCCCGAGGGAATCGATCATCTTTTCTCCCTGCCGCCAGAGCATGCCGCCGCCGATATTTCCTTTGCCGTCGGTGGCGAGCTGGATGCCAAACTCCCTGCTCCGGACCATATCCGCGACCTTCCCCGGGAAACGGAAGAACTCCGGGATGACCGATGGGTATGCCTGCTGGACGCGCTGGGCGAACTGCTTGATATCCTCCTGGCCGTAGGGGCCCGGTGCATAGGGCCCCGGGGGAAGCACCTGTACCGGAAGGATCTGTTCCGGATAGATCTTATCCATCGTGAAGCAAATCGACATCAGGCCATCCTGTTCCCGGACAAGGCGGAGACTGTCCACAACGCGTGCGGCCAGGACGATGCCGAGGTTCTCGATGACCGATTCGTCATATGGGTTTTGCACTTTTGTCACGTTCAGGGCGGATACCGGGATCCGGTGGGGCGGGAAATAACAGCAGGCCTCCGTGTAATAGCCCCCGTCCCTGACCGTGACACGGATTTTTTCACCGGCGCCGGGGGCGGCGGCAAGGACATTGAGGAGTTCTTCAACGGCAAGGCAGAGATTCTGGGCACCCTCCTTTGTGAGCCCGAAGGTGATTGCCGATTGTTCGACCATGCCGGTAACGACCGGGAGATACCGGAGGTCGATTCCAACAATCAGTTCTGCAGTGTCCGCTGTATTCATGGGAACCGTTCTTCCGTTGCCGTCAGGTGGATCTCTCCCGGCAATAGCTCCATCTGCCCGTGCAAGAGGATCCCCGGCCGATAGTATCCGAAAGAGTTCCTGACTGCGTTACGCACGATGCGTTCAGCCCGTGCGGGTGGCATCCCTCACTTCCATGGTAAGGTTCATCAGATCGACTATCATGTATTTCGGGGCAAACACGATCTCCCGGGATACCAGGGGGGTATCCCGGAGAAGATATGCCGTTACTTCGGACGCCATGAGCGTGCCTGCCATGTTGGCACCGATGCTTGTGGTTGCATATTTTCCCGTTTCTGCTGCGGTCTTGTCGATCCGCTCCATGGTAATCCTGTTGAACCGTTCTGACATAACAGAAGGCAATGCACCGCTGGTGGATTGGGATTGTGCATTCACCAGGTCCCAGAACTCATCCGGCATCATGCCCTGCGGGTGATGGTTGATCATGATGGTCCCAAACCCGATTGCCCCGGACGTAAAGAGAGGGATATTGAATTTTTTCAATAGTTCCGGCGTCTTGGCCTTGACATCAAACCCTTTTTCAACATCGATGATCCCGACGTACACATCGGATCCTTTGAGAAATGCTTCAAGGTTTCCTGCTGACAGCCCTTCCGGAACCAGTTCCAGTTCAATGTCGGGATTGATATCCCGGGCCAGTTGTACATAGACATCCAGCTTTGGCTTTCCCATGGTTGATTCATAGGCACCGACCTGGCGGTTCATATCCGGGGGATCGAAGATGCCATTTTCTGACACCCGGAATCTCCTGATTCCCAGGCGCACCATGGCAAGGAACATAACCCCCCCGATTCCGCCAAGCCCGCCAATAGCGACAACGGGTTTTGACAAAGCATCGATTCCTTCTTCTGTCAATATGGGACGTGTACGATCGCGGAATGTTTGCATGACTTCTGTGTATTTTTGTAATATTTTAAATACCTTTTAAAATGATTCCGCTCCGGAAAAGATCGCGATTCTTACTGCCCGGACACCGGTTCCCCTATTATTCACATTCTCCCTGCTCCGTAGGGAGTCAGTACGATGAGTCGAAGTTACCACTTCTCCAATCCATCTTCGTTGATGCAAAGATGGCTTCCTCTCGGGTCGCGCCTGGGCAAGGTTCTGTAATGTTGATTGCAGGAAATTGCCAAACCGTGAAATCCCCTGTCCACGGGGGTGTGTTAGGCCTGTAAACTCTTGTGAAATCATCTCCTTGTAAATCGCTCCGATTGGCGAACGGAGCCCATTTTGAAAAACGGGTTTTCTGATACTCGCATTTTTTTGCGAATTATAGAACAGTGTTTTTGAAAGAAGGCCATATCATCGATATTTTGCGGATATGAGTGGCATTTCAGCCCCTAAAAAACGTCTAATTGTTGCCTTTTGGATGAGCGACTACTGCCAAAACGGCAGTAGGAGCTTGAGAAAAAGGCCGGCGGCCTTTTTCGAATCATGATCCCGAATCGAAATCCAGTAGAAACGGCTACCGGTGAAACCGACTGGACATCCGTTCAGGAGGTCGAGAAGATTCCATAGAAATCTTCGAGTTTGGCGGGGGGTTTATAGGAGTTCCCCCGAAGAGGAACCAAAAAAATTATCCCTTGAGTGAAACTTCACCGGCAGGAAGCGGGCGCATGCAGAGTTTTTTCTGGTGGGCGTCCCGCATGACGCCATCAATTTTCCGGGAGATCGCGGCCGTGTAATAGGCTTCTCCGCATTGCTCGCAGACATACGCAGGTACATCTTTGATAACAATGACCTCCCCGGCAGCGTGCGCCAGAAATTCCGTCTTTCCTTCGCGGAGTTTTCCTTTGCAGAAACTGCAGTGATCCGGAATCATGGTTCAGTCCTCCTTTTACGATACTCAATCCATTTGTCTTCTTCCGGGATATAATCTGTAATGACCCGGATATGATCGGTGCAGACTGCAATTACGGTGTGGTACGCAATCGTCACAATCACATCGCCAATAGTGAGCACATCCACCATCGCTCCCTATTCAGGTCAGGGAAATTGCGACCGTTCATCTGCCGTTGCTGGAACTAGTCAATGTTGGGAGAAAAAGACTATGTTCGGTTTTTTCCGAACAATCCAATCTGGTTTTATATATTTTAATCCTGAACTAGATATTGTCTCAAAGTATTCTGGTTTTAGATACGTGGGGAGAGATGTCAATGAAAAGATATTTTTTAATATTGATAACCGGTTGCCTGCTGGCCGCCATGTCTGGTCCGGTAAGTGCACTGCCAGCAGCACAGAACTCTGATTGTTCAGATACCTCTCTGTCAGCGTACGATGCATTTACCGAAGATACTGATGGCAACACCATCTCTAAATTACCCGTCATCTTAACCTAATATGATGCATTCAAGGATTTGGGTTTGGACCGCTATTATTGCCTCCATAATTCTTATTCTTTCAATATTTTTTTTAATACCACTCGTGTCTCCTTCAGGACATGAACATCAGAAGGAACCCATTCACATGACATACTGGATACTGTCGTCAGGTTTGGAACGTGGGCCTTATGCATTTGAGCACCCTGTCATCAATTATGACAAAGAGAACGGCGGAACATGGCAAATCCGGGATAAGGATCGGTTGAACAACGCGATAGTAATCGAAGATCGCAACAGTAATAATCAATCCTCCCGGGTAGACTCCTTGTACACTCCTGATGTAGCAATTGATGGTAATAATATCAGTCTTGATTTTTTGATCTGGAATGGTGCCGGTGAAGACTGTGCCAGCGCTGTTCTTAACATGACGACCGATTATGTGACCCTGAACGAAGAAACGGGTTCTCCCGAGGGACCTTCCTTCACAGGTACCGCAACCCAGATGCATATACTCAATTTGTCGTCAGGGGAATCTGCGGAAGTCCGGGTAACGGTGGATCTTCCGAAACCAGACCCTGAAAAAATACTCCGTCTGACGATAACACTTAAGTCTCCAGATGCATTCATGACCAAGACGGGCACTTTGCGCACGTATGATCCTCATAGGCTTCCACAAGGAACAGCAATGTTTGTAGTAAAAGAAAAGGATGCACCAGAATTAGAACCGGCACCAACACTCCGTGCAGGATGTGAGAGACCCACCCCCAAATCTTGGGGAGCCCGGCGGTTTGCCGAGACCTCGCTGGGCTAGGAACCTGATCAAAATTTTTGTACAGGTAAGTGCGTAGCGCAAAAGTCGACAGACCTTTTGCGCGTCTGGCATCGCAATGATTTTTAAAAATCCTTGAAAAAATTTCATATTCACTTACGCTTTCTCAATTTTTTCTGGCCTTGTCGCAAAACGTTTCAAATTTTTTCATACACAAAATTTTCCGGAAAAATTTCGAAAAGTCCCCGAAATTTTTTTAAATTTTTTTTCGAAAATAATTCCCGGCCCGGATTGAAAAAACCCGGCCTCTAAACCCTGCTCCCACAACTGAAACAATCCAGGAAACTACCCGTTCGGGATCCTCATTTTTCGAGTTGACAACCTTCCAAATCCAGGCATTCTACGTGCCCCGTTTCCCGGAAAAGTGCTAACAGGCCTCAAATTGAGCCCCGATTGGGATCCGACAACCCCCTGTTTGATGCGAAACTCCTAGTGTTTTTCTATAAACAGGGGGGCCGTAAGAAGTTCTTCGACGAAAGGAGATATTCTCCGACGTGATACTTCTTGTTCCAGGAGATGTGTTTGCCCTGTAAACACCCTTAAATTTATCTCCCCGAAAAACAGTCCGTTTGGCAATCGGAGCCCATTTTGAAAAACGGGTTTTCTGATACTCGCGTTTTTTTGCGAATTATAGAGTACCGGTTTTAAACGAGGGCTTAATTGCCGTTATTTTGCCCATATGAGGGTTATTTCAGCCCCTAAAAAACGTCTAATTGTTGCCTTTTGGATAGTCATGGAATTGAAATCCTGTGGAAAAGGCTGTCCGGTGAAATGGCGGGGGGTTGGATCTGGGGCATCTGCAGGGAGAAATTGGGAATTATCCATTCTTCGATAAACTTATTGCTCCTTTTATCAATTATGCAAATATGTGCGATATTCCAAAACTGTGGGATACTTACAAATGATGGATAATAGGAGCCATTATCCTTATCGGAATTATGATGACACCGTTTGGTTCAATTCTCTTTGCCATTGGATTGATCCTAGTTCTCGTAGGATTTGGATTTGGGATCTACTATTTTTCGATTAAAAATTTTTGGCCGAGAATTCTATTTTTAATTATCATTTGGGCAGTTCTTATTGGAGTTATGATGATAACAAATGAAATAGCCGCTGATAAAATTCAGAGTCTCTTAAGTTTGTTTGTCACAATTAATATTGCAATAATTACAATTGCGTTTGCAGCAATAGCGATAAAACCTGAAAGTTTTCTATCGATTAAAACAGATTTTCGAAATTTTCTGTTGATTACCGCTTTTTGGATTTTACTTGAAATAATGGTTTATTGTTTAAGTTTCTTTGATATTTTCGATAAATCGATTGGTTTTAAAGTTTTTTTAGCCGGCTCAACGATTATCCAGATCGTCTTAATATTCAATCTGATGTTTTATACAATAAAAATGTTTGATGCGGTCGTTGTTCCGGTTGAGAAAAAACCGACTGATTAGACTTTTTTTATAGGGTCAAAAAATGAGATGGTAGTAAAAGAACCAATCTCACTTCTTCGCAATCGTCACGATCACATCCCCAACCGTTAAAACATCCACCTTCGCCCCTTCCTCCATGTAGGAGTACTTGGGCGTGAACACGTTCTCCGGCAGGGCGACTTCGGTACCACCGAACTGGATCGTCTTGGGCGGGTTTGCCAGCTGCTCCGGTGAGAGCGCCTTCACCGCGTCCATGAATGCCTGCCCCTCCTTCCGGAATGTCTTGCCGACCACCGAGCGGTTGAAGTCGATATCGGTTATGGCCCGGTCAAGTTTTGCCGCATCGGTGCGCCAGTGCACATCAGCGTTAAGCGTCCGCCCGGTATCTCCTTCATCATTGACCGTGTGCGGGGCATAGATTGTAACCTTCCCGAGCGGGGCATTGAGGGCCATGCCATTGTCGTGCTTGTACTTCCGCACTTCCGCCACTACCAGCACGAGCGTGTTGCCCTCAACCCGCGCCGCTTCGTCATCGTACGTGAACGAGACCCACGGTTGCTTGTGGACACTCTGTCCCGGGTTGAAGTACGAGTAACACTCTTCGGCAAAGTAGGGCGTGAACGGGGCGAGCATCCGGCAGAGGGCGTCGAATGCGGTGTGGAGCACGAGGCATGCGCTTGCACGGGATGCGTCCTGCTGGTAGAGCCGGCCCTTGACGAGTTCAATGTAATTGTCGGCCAGTGCGTCCCACGCGAACTCTCGGATCGCCTTGAGTGCGACATCGAACTGGTATGCCTCCATTGCATCACTGACCTGCTCAACGGTGTCCGAGAGCCGGACCAGGAGCCAGCGGTCGGCGAGCGCCGTGACGGGCGTGTTCTTGTCAAAGCCACCCTTTTCGAGCTGGATCAAGGCGAACTTCGTGATGTTCCACATCTTGGTCTGGAACCGGGACGCGGAGACCACGTCGTTCCAGTTGAACATGATGTCGGAACCGGTTGCGGCTCCCATGGCGCCCCACTGCCGCAGTGCATCGGCGCCGTTCTTTTCCAGGATCTCCTCCGGGACAATGATGTTGCCCCGGCTCTTGCTCATCTTGAACCCGTCCTCGCCCAGCACCATGCCGTTGACAAGGATCTGGTCCCATGGCCTGCTGCCGGTCAGTGCTACCGCCCGAAGGATCGTATAGAATGCCCATGTCCGGATAATATCATGGCCCTGCGGGCGGATCTGGGCGGGGAAGTAGGGCGGCTTGCCGCTGCCGTCCCAGCCGGTCACGTTCAGGACCGAGATGGATGAGTCCATCCAGGTATCGAGCACATCCACTTCGCCGTCAAACTCGGTACTGCCACACTTTTTGCAGGCATGCTTTGGTTTCACGAGCGTGGGGTCGATCGGGAGGTCTTTCTCGTCCGGCACCACCATCTCGCCGCACTTCCTGCAGAACCAGACCGGGATCGGGGTGGCGAAGATCCGCTGGCGGGAGATGCACCAGTCCCACTCCATCTGCTCGACCCAGTTCCCCATCCGGAGGAGCATGTGCCCGGGGTACCAGGTGATCTCGTGGGCCGCCTTCTGGATCTCGTCCGGCTTGATCTTCACGAACCACTGGCGCTCGGAGAGGATCTCGATGGGCGTCTTGCAGCGCCAGCAGGTTCCTACGCGCTGGGCGAGTTTCTCCTGGCGGTGGAGGATCTTCTTCTCCTTCATGTCGGCAAGGATCGCGGCCCGGCAGTCCGTGCTGTTCAGTCCCTGGTACTTGCCGGCAATCGCGGTCATCTTTCCCTGCCGGTCGATTGCCTTCCGGAGCGCAAGATTGTGCTGCTTCCACCAGTGGACATCCTGCTTGTCACCGAAGGTACAGATCATGACCGCACCGGAGCCGAATGCCGGGTCGACCGCTTCGTCCTGCACGACCGGGACATCGTGGCCGAATAGCGGGACCTTCATGGACGTGCCCTTCAGCTTGTGGTACCGCTCATCATTGGGGTGGACTGCGACTGCGACACAGGCAGCAAGGAGTTCGGGCCGGGTGGTCGCGATCTCGACGCCGTCAAAATCGAAGTAGTTGAGCTGGGTCTCGCGGTCTTCGTAGGCAACTTCCGCGAACGCGATCGCGGTCTCGCACCGGGTGCAGTAGTTCACCGGGTGCTCACTCTGGTAGATGTACCCGGAGGCCAGCATGCGGAGGAAGGAGAGCTGCGTCTTGCTGTAGTACTTCGGCGTCATCGTGATGTACTCGTTGGACCAGTCCGTGGAGAACGCCATCTTACGGAGGGTGATGCGCATTGCCGCGATGTTCTTCTCGGTCAGTTCGCGGCACATCTTCCGGAACTCTTCCCGTGACACGTCATTCTTTGTGATGTGGTTGAGTTCCTCCACTTTCACTTCCGTGGGAAGGCCGTGGCAGTCCCAGCCCTGCGGGAACATCACGTTGAAACCCTTCATGCGTTTGTACCGGGCAAAGAAATCGATATAACACCAGTTCAGTGCATTGCCGATATGGAAATTCCCGGTCGGGTACGGCGGGGGGGTATCGATGACGAACTGCGGCTTCTTCGAGTTCCGGTCAAAATAATGATCCTCGTCGCGCCAGGTGCTTCGCCAGCGCTCCTCCACTTCAGCGAAATCATAGTTTTTCGGCAGTTGATCTGATGACGCCATTCGGGACAAGGTTGGTTGTTGAATAAAATATAGTGATCGCATTGCGCAGGATGCGGCACGATAAAACTCTTTTTCCTTGAAGACAAATGACTGTTCAATGCAACGACAACCGGGCCTGGGGTATGCAGCAGCGCTCGCCGGTGGGACAACGCTTGTCGGCCCCTACCTGAAGCCCGACTGGCTGATGGCCCTTATCGTTATCCTGTATGCCCTGATCCTCTGGAAGTTTTTCGATTCAAAATATCTTACCTACACGATCTGTGCCCTTGCCGCGCTCTACGGGGTCGGGCTCCTGCCGTTTTTTGTCTTTGCAACCACGCTTGCGATGATCGTCCTGGGGGAACTGGTCTTCCAGAACGGTGCCGATGACCTGAATACGTACCTGTATTATATTATCTCGACTGCCTGGGCCGGCGTGCTCGTCATGGCGTACCTCCACGAGAACGCGATCCTGACAATCATCTTTGGTATCATCGCCGCCGTCCTTCTCAAGGTGATCCTCCTGAAATTCGAGGATTCGCTGGTTATCGAGGGGATCGGCACCGCGATGACGATGCTGCTGATCCGGGAACTCAATTTCCAGGCCGACCTCCAGATGGTGGTGGCGGCAGTCATTGTCGCATTCGCGTTTGCGTATTTTGCCTACCGCTCGAAGACCGCGGACCTGTCCGGGCTCTTCTCCATTGCCCTTGTCGGCATCATCCTCCTTGTATTTGCCAACCCCCGCTGGCTCATGGTCATGATAGTCTTCTTCATGCTGGGATCGATAGCTACGAAGTATAAATTCGAATATAAAAGGCGGATTGGGGTCGAGCAGGGCCAGAGCGGGGCACGGGGATACAAGAATGTCTTTGCAAACGGGATTGCCGCGACCGCCGCGGCGGTCCTCTACGCGGTTTTCCTGCACCCGGTCTTCATTGTCATGTATGTCGGCTGTGTGGCAACGGCGGCAGCGGATACGCTGGCCAGCGAGATCGGGGTCACCGGCGGGATCCCGCGTCTTATCACGACCTTGAAGCAGGTCCCGATCGGTACGAACGGCGGGGTGACTCTGGTGGGCGAGGTGGTTGCGCTGCTTGGCGGTTTTATCGTATCCCTGGCGGCATACCTGCTTGGGGTCATCACGCTTCCGATGCTTGCAATCTGCACGCTTGTCGGATTTATCGGCACCAACATCGACAGTCTTGTCGGGGCAACGCTTGAGAACCGGGGATTCCTCGGGAACGCGGGAACGAACCTGCTGGCCACCTTCGGTGGCGGCATCGTGGCTGCTGTGCTGTATCTTCTGATCAGCGGATAAAAAAGGATCCGGTATCCTTTTTCGGGATACCCGGGTAGTGATTTTTCTTTCAGGTTTTTTGGATCAGTATTTGTACCACCGGCCCTTGCTGTCATACTCCCCGCTTTCCTGCCGGATTTCAATGGTGTTGGCGGCGAATTTCCGGAAGAAACAGGCCTTGTAACTGATGATGACGGGTATCAGCACGAGCCCGGCAATAAACAGGATCACCGCAGTCACCCAGATGCCGTCGGTGCCGATCAGTGCCAGCAGCTGGTCCGGGGTGAATGCCTGCAACTGGGCTTCCGTGTACCGGGTCAGAGGTTCGAGACGGGAAAACAGGAGTGCTTCCCAGATGACCATCAGGCTGAAGATGAGCGCAGAGCAGACGATGGCACACGTTACGAAAAACAGGATTGCCCGGGAAAAGTTATTCGTGACCTGTTCAATGCTCCGCTGGATGGAGTCGAACACTTTCCTGTCCTCAAAGACTGCTGCGATATCCGTGAAGAACGTGAAGAGGATGCTGGGTATTGTGACGCCGAACGTGAGGAATACGATGAGTGTCGGGTCGGGAGTGGTCCCGATAAGTGTCAGGGTCAGGATGACCAGCACGAAGACCAGCACGATCATGAAGGTGACAACGAGCAGGGGAAGCAGCACGCGGAAATAATACTGCCGGCCTCCCGCTATCATTGACCGGATGTCCCCGCCATCATTTTTGATAAGGGTGAGTGATCCGGTGATGAAGAACAGGAGTACAAGACCTGATATGATGAGGAGCCGGCCGGCAAAGAATGTCCCTGAAAACATGAGGACCAGCCAGAGAGCGCCGGCTAATAGTCCGCCGGCAATGCCCGGTATCCAGAGAAGTGGCATGCGCCGGAGAAGATGCAATGCCTCGCTGAGTGCTGCCATCGCCATTGTTAACGGACCCTCGGCATGGCGACGATCTCGCGCACCTGGAGATCAAAGAAATTTGCCGTGTGCGCCGGGTGGATGACACAGACCGTGTCTGCCCCGCTCGCGGTTCCCCCGACTGCAATGACCTCTTCGGTGACCCCGATTGCACCCTGGTCGGCTGCGATCAGCACGCATTCAACGCCGACCTTGAGGCCAACTGCGACCGTGCGCCGGAGTGCTTCGGCAATCGCTTCGGTGCGGGACCCGCCGCCGACTTTGGGCGAGCGCGAAAGGGCGCGTTCGAGACCGGAGAGCGCGTGAGTGCCCATGACGATCTTCACGCCGTCCTTCCGCAGCTTTTCCGCGATCTCTTTCGAAAACTCCCACTCGCCTGGTTTAGTGAACCCGACAACGTGGGTGACCACAACGAGCTGGAGCCCGGAGCCCTTCATCGCGTCAAAAAACGTCTGCGCGGTCTTTCCCGAGGAACTTGCCACCACGATGGTTTTCAGGCCCAGTTCCTTTGCCCGCTCGACCGAAAACCGGGCGGCATCACCCGTATTTGCCTCCCCCGGCGTATCAAAATAGTAACATTTCTTCTGAACAAACGTCATAAGTACCTTTTAATAAGCCGCAGGGAAAAACTTTGTCAGATTCTGTCCGGGTATATCCGGCATCACCATTTCATTTATATGAGGAACAGATCATGCTCACGCTTGCACTTGCAGGAAAACCCAACTGCGGGAAATCCACCTTTTTCAAGGCGGCCACGATGGCAAATGCCGAAATTGCCAACTACCCGTTCACCACGATCAACCCGAACTTCGGGGTTGCCTATGTACGGACGAAATGTGCCTGCACCGAACTCAAGGTGAAGTGCAGCCACTGCGTGGACGGGAACCGGTTTGTTGCCGTCAACTTAATCGATGTGGCCGGGCTTGTGCCCGATGCGCACAAGGGTAAGGGCCTCGGCAACCAGTTCCTTGACCACCTCCGGCAGGCGAACGCGATCCTCCACATCATCGATGCGAGCGGCGGGACTGACAGCGAGGGAAACCCGGTGGGTGTGGGCAACCATGACCCCGCAGAAGACGTGAAGTTCCTCGGGTACGAGATGACGATGTGGGTTCACGGCATCCTTGCCAAGCACTGGTCCCAGATCAGCCGCGGGTCGCAGGGGAAAGGCGCCGCGATCCAGCAGGGTATTGCCGACACCTTCGTGGGCCTCGGGATCACGCTCGAAGATGTGCGCGATGTGGAACTGAATCTCAAGCTCGATCTCGTGCACGCGAATATCGAGGACTTAATCCCGCTCTGCGCGGAGATGGTGAAGATCTCAAAGCCGATGCTCATTATCGGCAACAAGTTCGATGAAGCCCCCGAGGCACTCCGGACAAAACTCGCAGAGCAGAAGGTGGCATTTGCGAGCGCGGCATCCGAACTGGCGCTGCGCAATGCGGCAACCGCGAATGTGGTGAAGTACCTGCCGGGCGATGAGCAGTTCACGGTTGTTAACGAGGCATCGCTCTCTGCACCGCAGAAGGCAGGCCTCGCAAAGATCGCGGGCGTGATGAAGGAGTGCAAGGGCACGGGCGTTCAGCAGGCGATCAACCGTGCGGTCTTCGAACTTCTTGACATGATCGTGGTCTACCCGGTGGAGGACGAGAACCACTACTGCAACAAGCAGGGCGACGTGCTGCCCGATGCCTACCTGATGCGGAAGGGTTCGACACCGCACGACCTGGCATACCAGGTCCACACGGAGATCGGCAAGGGATTCCTGTACGCAATCGATGCAAAGACCAAGATGCGGATCAAGGAGACCCACGAACTCAAGAACGGGGATGTCATCAAGATCGTTTCAGCTGCCAAGTGAAGGCAGGCGCGGCGGGTACCCGGCGGTGTATGACGGTTGTCATCCAATCGTCAGACAATCCAGCCGCACTTTGCCAAAATGTCTCTTTTTTATCGGTTTTTTTGCGCAAAAACCGCAATTTTCCCATAAAGTTTATAAGCGGGCAATGAGAACAGTCCATTTACCGAATAGAAGGCAGGAGGTGGAGAAAATAGGAGGAGAGATCTATCAGGCCCAGGTGATCAGGAATTTCTTTGACTGCATCACCGGCACCGACCGGAACCTGACCCGGATATACATGTGTGTCATGAGCCTTGCAAAACTCCGCATGGAATCCCCCGAGAAGATGGCGGCACTGTTCGACCAGCTCAAGAAGAGCAAGATCCAGAAGGAACTGTCGGTCGACATCCTTGACTACATGTGCGATGCCGCAAACCAGCTCGAACTCACCCAGGTGCAGACTGCCTTTGGTGTCAAGGATATCCGGGAAGTTGCGCAGGACTTCACCGGGATCAGCATGGATAGTTTGTAACCGGGCTGTTCACCGCTTTTCTTTTTAATTAACATTTTTTACGACCAAATTTTTTTGAATAATACACAAATTAATGGGGATTATTAAAAAAAAAGTAATGCCCGAGAGATTACATTAATGATAGATCAAACGTACTTTTTTTTATGACAGATATTATAATGCCAGATTATATCTTTGCTGTTTTTTTGTTTGCATTTTGTGCTCTCATTGTTTTCAGCATTGGTAGAAATATGAACGATCATTCAAATATGAAGCACACTCAAAAATTAAAAAACAATATATCATTTAGTAATTTTGATTCTTCAGAGAAAATCACGATAGTATTAGGAATCGCTATGATAGTGGCGGTTCTAATATTTTTTTTAGGATTATTCCAACTTAATTCAATAATTCCATCAATAACATCAGAGACTGTAAAACAAGACATCAATGCACTGATGTTATCCTTTTTTGGATTAGGTCTTGCAATGTTTGCTATGTGTATAAATTTTTTATTTACAATTTCTAATGGTGCAATCTCAAGACTTCGACATGAAGAGGTTATTGGGTACTTAAAGAAAATTCCCTCAAAGTAAGGGTGCGTCATTTAGGCCTATACCTCTATTTTTCACAGGATTTAGTTATGCTAAAAAAAGCTTTTTCACTCCAGAATGTCTCCTTTATTATTAGTTGAACAAGGACTGTGCAGGGAGTCGCTCGGGTACCTGCCGAACCTTCGCTTAGCAAGGGTGTGGATCGGTATTGAAAAACGGTAAGTGCGTAGCGCAAAAGTCGACAGACCTTTTGCGCGTAAGGCATCGCACTGGGCCGGTACTTCCGGAACTGGTTAAATTTTCACAACCAAAGTCTGCTCAAAATTTTTTATCCAAGGTCTAGTTGATCCGGATCAGCATTTTAATCGCGATCGTGATCGCGCCGAATATTTTTCAAGCAAGGTCCGGCAAAAAAATTTCAATCAAAGTCTGCTGAAATTTTTTTAATCAAGGTTTGATGAAAATATTTCAAACAGGGTCTGGTTGTTTTCCCGGATTTCTTCACGTCGGAGTATAATTTTCCGGATGCAGGTTCATACAGATCTGTTTAACATTTCACAACCAAGGTCCGGCAAAAAATTTTCAATCAAGGTCTGCTCTGAAAAATTTACGCAAGGTCCGGTTGATCCGGATCCGGTTTTCAATTGCGATCGGTTTTGCGTTCAAAAAATAATGGGCACGGTCCGGTTAAAAAATTCAGAACGAATCCGGTTATTTTTACTGTACCAGACCCCCCGGCATTCTGTACCCATGTGACCCCCCACCCCCGCCAAAAAAATGCAGCGCTTGTGCTTAAGCATACACCAAATCTCACACGTGAAAGAAACAGGAAAATTTGCCCGGCATCTGCAATGTCCGGTCAGATAAAAAAAGAGTTTATTCCATGCCCATTGCTTTCTTGTAATCGGTCAGGAGCCGGATGATCGTCCGGCGGTGTTCGTCAAGTGTCTCCTCGTCATCCGGGGAGGTGATGAGCGCGACAACGTAGATCAGGATGAGGGCATTGTCGAGTTCAAGCGTCCCCGGGTCCTCATTCATCTCCGGAGGGATATTGATTGCAGTATACGTGTGTTCATCGGGGGAAAACGCAATAGAGTGGTTTGCGGTGACCTGTGCATTGTTCCGGTCCTCGGCATTTGCACGGATGATCATGAGGGCTTTTTTCAGCGCAGCATTCGCGGCACTGTCGGGAATAAGCGAGATGGCGTTCGTGCACTCAGTGGCTGCCTTCTCGTACAGGCCGTACTTGAAGGCCAGGAATGAAGATGCGATCTCGTGGGCGGTCCCGGACGGGAAATGGGGATAGTGTGTTCTCATGCGTCCGGTGTATGCGTCAAGGTATTTTTCCATCAGGTCAGTCCTCCCGTTCACGGTCCACGGGTGGTTGTATGTTTCGGGCCGTAATCTCCCGTGGATACCCGTAATGTGCCGCAGTTCTGGAATCAGGAACCCCCGCGGCACCGGGCTACCGGATAATTATGTGAACCGGTGTCACATGAACATATCCATGGGGATAGGTTGAACCCCGGGTATCAATGGTATATATCAGAAAGAAACACCAATAAGTTTCCTTACGGTATGGGTGCAGTTATCTTTTCTGATGTGCACGCTGATGTGGACGCGATTGGGGCGTTTGCATCCTGCATCAGGTCACCGGCATTCGGCAAGGAATTCGGTCCTGTTGATGTCCTTGTAAATATGGGTGATCTTCTTCACCGCGGGAGCCGGCCGCAGGAGACGCTTGAGAAAGTCCACACCCTGTCGCAGGAGTTCCGGCTGGTATCGGTGCTTGGCAATCACGACCACGCGTTCCTTAACGGTATTCTTGTGAGCGGCAGCGATGCGGCAAGCACGTACCGTCACGAACAGCTCCGTGACTCGCCGCTCCTCTCCATTTTCGATACCATGCCCATGGAATGGGTGGACAACGGGATGTTGTTTGTACACGGCGGCCCGCTGGACTTAGGTGACCAGACCCTCCGGCTCAAGTGCTGGCAGCGCCTCTCCCACGAGAGTGGGGATTTTTTTACCGGGTACCATTATACGGCACCAATGGCATTCGATGCACTTTCCAAGCGCGGGCTGACGCATATGTGCTGCGGCCACCAGCACGAACATATCTGTTGCCGGAAGACTCCGGACGGAATCATTGAGCAGCAGCTGGATTTCGTTCCTCTGAACCTGACCGGTGGGACGAGCGATGTCAATCTTGAAGTTGCCCGTGTCCCCCTTGACTACCCGACCCTCTTACGCGTTGGCGGGTGTCACGGAGATGCTCCGGAATTTGCGTACGCGGATTCTTCTGCGTTCACATTCATCCGGTTGCTGCCGGATGAGTGATGACTGCGGCAGCATGAGGAGTCCGGGTCCTGCCGGCTATTTTGAAAAATCCTGATCTCGATAATTTTCGGCTTGTTTTGTCATTGCATATAAAGTCAGACGCGTATTTTCGCATTTTCTGAGATATATTTATATGGTGTAACCACAAAGTGGTAATTATGCCTCGTGCAGGCGAGGGGCGATCCATACGAATCGATCCTGAGGTGTATGAGGCGCTTCTCACACTGAAGTGTGGGAATATGACGTTTTCGGACGTCATAGCAAAAATGCTCCATGACTTCTATGGCTGGTCGGATGATTGTTCCGCGAGCCAGAAGGAACTGGAGGATTTCATCGAGATGCCGTCCCGTTGAACCAACGGGCTCGTCCCGCGGGAATGTTCCCGACTGATAAAAAGGAATGAAACCTTATGACAGGATCAGCCAGTCACCCTGCTACCCTCACAAAGGTGTCTGGTCGATAACCTGAAATTGCACGTTATCCCCCATCATCCCCTCGATTTTTTTCCGGAGTTCCTCCATAAGATCGGGTATCCGTTTCTCGGTCTTCAAACACCACTCGTCAAGTTCCGCGAGCATAGCATTTTCTTTGACAAGCATGGCCGCAAGCTGTGTTTTTTCCCGTTCAAGGGACTCCCTCTTCATGACAAGCGGGTGGGTGGAGAGAGATTTTTCCGCCTTCAGATATTCCGCTTCCAGGGCACGGAGGGATGAGGCGGCCGTGGAGATATCCGAACGGAACCGGGCCGTGTCGGAAAAAACCGTGCGTTCTTCCTTGTTCTTCAGGACAATTTCTGCATCCGCGATCATCCTTTCCGCTACCGGGCATGCAGCCGAAAGCGAATCGTTCATCTGTGTCATGTCCGGAATATCATGGTTTGAGAGGAGATCCATGGCGTGATGAAGCACCGCGATCTCTGATGGGTGGTGTTGCCGCGTGGCAATTTTTTCCGCTTTCCGGAGGACATGGGATGCAGTCATGGAGAGTGCTGAATATGTCCGGGCCGCATTGTCACGTTTTTGGGTAATGGCCTTGAGTGCGTCGTTATGGATGGAAATCTCTTCCATGCGGGGGTCGTCGGGGATCGTGCCCAGTTCTTTCTCAATTTCTGCCTGTCGGGCCGTGATCTCAACCACCCGTGCATGGGCCCTCCCGACTTTTTCCCCCGACTTCCCATAATCGGTTTTGAGATCAACGATGGCATCGCAGAGGGATCGTGCCGCTGCAATGTCCGTCATCTCTTTCCGGTAGGTGGCAAGCAGTGGATTGATAGTGTTGATCCCGTGCCCGATCGCATCGATCCCCTGCCGGACATCTTTCATCTCTTCCTGGAATATGGCCTGGAGGTACCGGCCCTGGCCGTGCGAACTGTTGATGCAGCCTTTCACGCACTCTGCTGCAGCAGTATAAAATTCCTCGATGTCGTCCGGGAGCTCCTTTGCAAGGGATGCGTTCATTGCCCTGACAAACTGCGGCAGGGAATTTTTGGCAATTGTCCTGAGTTTCGGGTGGAGGACCGGGTCATGTTCTGCCCCTGAGATCCCGTTGACTATGAGCTGGAGCTGGGCGGTCGCATTCCGGATCGCGTTCATCGGTTCTTTGGTACTGGAAACGAGGGTTGCTTTTACTGCACTTTCATGATCTGCCAGCCAGGGTGGTATGGCATCAAGCGCCATGCTCTTTGATACCGGCTCGCTCCCGCCAAAAATTTTTTTCAGGAACTTATGCATGTGTATCCTCTGTGTGTATGGTGAGTGAGAGAAATTTTACAAGACATCCGTATGCTAATCATCGCGGGAAATCTGGCGCAGCCGCTTCTCGCCATCGATCTCTTTCAACACCTGCACGACTGCCGGGGGAACGAGTTTCTTCCATGGTTCGCCCTGCAGCATCCTTCGTCGGATCTCGGTACCGCTCAGTATCTCCCTCTCGTACATCGCCGGTGACTGGACTTTAACTCCGGCCTCACGGAAAAGCCGGACAACAAGCGGGTTTGAGGAATAGCAGGTATCAAACGGTGGCGCCATGGAACGGACATGGGCGACCCAGAGGGCATTGCGCTGGAGGTCCTCTATGGGGATGACATAGTATGGGCATCCGAGCGAGGTGAGGGCGCGGGTGATCATGAGCACCCGTTCACCGGCTGTAAACGGGTTGTCCACATGGTGGGACAGCTGCGCGCTCCCGATACCGATGATGATCTCGTCGACTTTGTCTGCGATGTGTTCGAGCACGGACTGGTGCCCGTTGTGGTATGGCTGGAACCTTCCGATATAAAACCCGCGTTTCATGATCCTTCTCCTCTCCCTGCTCCCATGTTGGCGATCTGCGCTGCAAACGCCCCTCCAGTAAATCCGGCATCGATGTTGACGACCGCGATGACCGAGCAGGACTGGAGCATGCTTGCAAGGGCTGCTTTCCCTTTTCCCATGTACCCGTACCCGACGCTGACGGGAATGCCAATCACGGGTCTGTCAACGAGCCCCGCTACAACGGCAGGAAGGGTTCCCTCACGCCCGGCACATACGACAAACACATGGGCCCCGAGAAGGGGTTTGAGTGCCGGGAAGAGCCGGTGGATGCCGGCAGCGCCGACATCGTAGGCCGTACGGACCTCGCATCCCATCTCCTCTGCGATGATGCGGGCCTCATCAGCGACCCGGATATCTGATGTCCCTGCGGTGATAATGGCAACAATCCCCCCGGTACGTTTTGGCACCGGACTATTGCCGGCAACAAGGACGCGCCCCTGCTCCCGGTATTCGACAGTAATACCTGTTTTACCGGCCTGTTCCCGGATCCCGGTAGCCTGTTCAGGAGTCACCCGTGTCACAACGCATCGCCCGGCAGTCCCGGCAATGCGAATGACGATCTCTGCAAGATGGGCCGGGTCTTTACCCTCCGCAAGGATGACCTCGGGCATGCCGCATCGCACATTACGTCCAAGATCGATACACGCGAAATCGCCAATACGGTCGAGCCGCAGCCCTTCGATCGCTTCCGACGCGGATTCAAGCGAAATCCGGCCATCCCGGTACTGCTCGAGAAGATTCTGTAACTCTTGGTTTGCCGGCATGATTGTAATAATACAGATATGGATCGGCGTATAATAATACGTTCATTGTCATGTCGTACCTCATTTACGTTGCCGTGTTCGGGACTGCGGTTGTGATCTTTCTCTGGCTGCGTGATACGAGGATCTTTTTCCGGACCGGCCTTGCGGGATACCGGAAGGCCGCATACTGGGGTGTTGCCTACGGCGCGCTTGCCATGTTGGGCTTCCAGATCGCCAGGTACATGCCGGATTACGAGATCCTGGGCCTGGGCCTGATCCTTGGCGCGCTCTATCTCCAGTCCAACCGCGTGAAGGAGAAGGTCTGGAGGAACGAAGGCACACTCGAGCGTCTCCTTGGCAGCGTGCCCATAACAAGGACGAATAAGAAATAATGGGATACGAACAGAATTAAAATAGGGATTTTTCATCATGCTCCAGAAACCACGAGGAACCAGGGATTTTTTACCGGATGAGATGGAGGCCCGGCGTGCGGTTGAGTGGCGCCTGCGGGATGTGGCGCGGCGCTGGGGATACCGGGAAGTTTGTACTCCCGAGTTCGAGGATCTCGAACTCTTCACCATGCGCTCAGGAGAAGGGATCATTGGGGAGATGTACGTCTTTGAGGACAAGGGTGGGCGGAAACTTGCCCTGCGCCCGGAGATCACCGCTGCGGTGATCCGGATGTACATCAACGAGGCAAAGGTCGCCCCCAAGCCCCTGCGCTGGTGCTACTTTGCTGACTGCTTCCGGTACGAGCGGCCGCAGAAAGGCCGGTACCGCCAGTTCTGGCAGTTTGGCGTGGAACTGATCGGCGCCGATACGGCCATTGCCGATGCCGAAGTGATCATGCTCGCCGCCGACATGCTCAATGCAACGGGCGTGCGGTACGAACTGAAGGTTGGCCACCTCTCGTTTGTGAAAAACCTCTTGAAGGATGTGGAGCCTGCCCTACAGCGGACGATCCGTGCGCAGCTCGATAAGAAGGACTTCGAGGGGCTGAAGGCGACCCTCGATGGCATGAACCGGCCGGAACTCGCCGAATCCTTAATGACCATCGTCTCCTGCCAGGACCTGAAGAAGGCCTTCGAGATCGCGGGGGACATTCCTGAACGGGAGCGGATCGAGCAGACCATGGGATATCTCGATGCTGCCGGTGTCCGCTACTCCCTGAATCTCGGCATTGCCCGGGGACTCGACTATTATACCGGCATCGTCTTCGAAGGCTTTGCCGACAACCTCGGGGCCGAGAACCAGATCCTGGGCGGGGGCGTGTACCGCCTCGCCCACCTCTTTGGTGGGGACGACGTGGCGTCCTGCGGGTTTGCCATCGGGTTCGACCGGGTGATGGTCTCGCTCGGGGAGACAGCCCGCACCAAAGAGACCGTTGCTGCCATTGTCTGCACGGATGAGGGCAGGACACGCGCCCTTGCCGTGGCACGGGCATTCCGTGACGCCGGCATCCGCACCGAGATGGACCTTATGGGCCGGGGCTTTGGCGCGCAACTCGGGCACGCTGCCAAGTCCGCCACCTTTGCCGTGATCATCGGCCAGCGCGAGGCCGCTTCGGGAGAAGTGACCCTCAAGAACCTGCAATCGGGAGAGCAGAAGACCATCACGCTGGAAGCCGCGCTGGCCGAGGTGGGTGCCGTTGGTTCTCGCGGATGAGCTCGCCAAGCAGCAGCGCAGTATCAGCGTAGCAGAATTCTTCGAGAAGAACAAGCACCTGCTCGGTTTCGACTCCCCCACCCGCGGGGTAATTACCACTATTAAGGAAGCGGTGGATAATTCCCTTGATGCCTGCGAAGAGGCACAGGTGCTGCCGGACATTTTTATCAGCATCAAGAAGACCGGCAATGATCTCTTCCGCATTATTGTCGAAGACAACGGGCCCGGCATTACACCGGCGCAGGTCCCATTCGTCTTTGGAAAACTGCTCTATGGCTCACGGTTCCACCAGATCCGGCAGACCCGCGGGCAGCAGGGTATCGGGATCTCCGCCGCCGTTTTATATGCCCAGCTCACGAGCGGGCTTCCCACGATCGTTATCTCCCGCACCGGTGCAAAGGAGCCTGCTCACCGGTTCGAGATCCAGATCAAGATCGAGACCAATGAACCCGATATCATCGCGCAGGAACCGTTCGAATGGGACCGGATCCACGGGACCCGGGTGCAGATCGAGTTCAAGAGCACGATGGCCGCAAAGAAGAAGCTGCTCGAATATCTCCGGTACACTTCGGTTGTGAACCCCCATGCGCGGTTCCGGGTGGAACTCGATGATGAGGCATTCACCTTCGAGCGCGTCAGCCAGGAAGTGATCGTCTGTCCGGTCTCTATCCAGCCCCACCCGCACGGCATCGAACTGGGGCAGTTCAAGCGCATGGCGGCTGCAAGCGACCAGAATCTGATCGATTTCCTTGTCGAAGGGTTCAGCAGGGTCGGGAAGAAGATCGCACAGGATATGTGCGACCGTGCCGGACTGAAGAGCACCTTAAAAGCAAAGGGACTTTCGGCCGATCAGCAGAAAGTCCTGCTCGCGGCCATGCAGGAGATCGCGGTTCCTGCGCCCCCGATCTCCCAATGCCTCTCACCCATCGGCGAGGAACTGATCCGGCGCGGGCTTGATAAGGAGTTCCAGATGGACTTTGTCGCTGCCCGAACGCGCGCAACTTCTGTCTTCTCGGGCCACCCGTTCATGGTCGAGGCGGCGATCGGATACGGGGGGAAGCTGACCTCGGAAGGGAATGCGGTTATTCTCCGGTTTGCCAACCGCGTCCCGTTGATGTACCAGCAGGGTGCCTGCGCCATCACGGAGTGCATCATGAACGTGAACTGGAAGGCCTACAACCTCTCGCAGCAGGGGCTCCCGATGGGCCCGGTGCTGATCCTCGTTCACGTGGCCTCGACCAATGTCCCTTTCACGAGCGAGAGCAAGGATGCGATTGCGAGCATCTCCGAGATCGAGAAGGAGATTGTGCTGGCCCTGCAGGACCTTGGCCGCGAACTCAAAAACTTCGTCTCGCGCCGGGACAAGAACAAACTCGCCGAGGACCGGGCCCGGGCGGTCTGCGCAATCATCCCGGAGATTGCGGAGAAGGTGAGCGAGATTGTGGAGAAGCCCCTTATCGATACCACGCCCATCGAAGGAAAACTGATGAAGAAACTGATTGCGAAGAAGGCAACCCGCAACGGGAAGGTCACGCTGGAACTTGCCAACTACAGCAGTTATGACGGGGAGATCACGGTCTACGACATCTCTGCCGATGATGCAGCCGATGCTGTGCCCAAAGCCGATTTTGTGAGCGAGATGGACGGGCAGTTCACAAAGGTCTGGAAGATGGTAATCCCCCCGAAAACGGTCTGGCATGCAGAGTATTCCGGCAAGGGCGGGGGCATCCTTGATGTACGCGGGATAGACGACAACAAGAAGATGGTGGTGGATCTCGATGTCTAAAGAGGAACTGGAGAAGAAGGCGCTGGTATCGCTCCTCAACATTGCAAGCGCATGGTACGACCAGATGAAATCGGGTGAGATCCCCTCCATCTCGCTCCCCACGCGGACGAAGTATAATATCGAGTTCGACGATGCGAGCGAGGTCTGGAAGTACGGGGACAAGGAGAGCATGCGGACTGCCGCCTCCGCCAAGAGCGCCACGCACCTGCTGAAGATGGCGTACGTGATCGCGTTCATCAAGCAGCAGCTGGCCGAAAACCGCTCGTCAACGCTGAGAGAGATGTATTACATCTCGGAAGGCTGGAAGCGCGCGAAATTCGGCGCACAGGACGAGAGTAACTTCTTAATTGAAGACCTTGAGATCCTGTCGGAAGTGCCGCGCGAGGGTTTCCACCTCCATCCTGAAGAGAACGGGGCCTCGATCTACGGCCCGATGCGGATCCGCGAGGAGACCCGCCGCGGAATGAAGACCCTCCACTGCCAGGATGATGTCGGGCAGGCCGGCTACACGATCCCGAACAACGTGGAGAACATCGAGTTCGTGGACCATGATGCGAAGTTCGTGATTGCCATAGAGACGGGTGGTATGTACGACCGTCTGATCGAGAACGGGTTCGACGAGGAGCATAACGCAATCCTCGTCCACCTCAAGGGCCAGCCGGCACGGTCGACCCGCCGCATGCTTAACCGCATCAGCACGACCTGGGACCTGCCGATCCTGGTCTTCACGGATGGCGACCCATGGTCTTACCGCATCTACGGCTCGGTTGCCTACGGTGCCATCAAGAGCGCCCATATGTCGGAGATGCTTGCCACCCCGAAAGCCCAGTTTCTCGGCCTTCAGCCCAGCGACATCCGTGACTACAATCTCCCCTCCGACAAGCTGAGCGATAAGGATATCGAGGCGTTACGATCCGAACTGACGGATCCCCGGTTTGCCACCGATTACTGGAAGAAGGAGATCAACCTGCAGATTGAGATGGGGCTCAAGTCAGAACAACAGGCGTTTGCAGCGCGGGGGCTGGATTTTGTGACGAAGAAGTATTTGCCGGACCGGCTGAGTGAGATGGGGATTATTTGAACACGATTATGACTATCGCTGTCTCTTACCCGGACAAATATTCCGTTGAGGAGGCCTTCCAGCTCCTTAAAATACCTTGGGTATGGTATGAGGAGGGATGCCACTATGATGTGGTCATTGCCCATAAGGCGGATGTACCCGGATATGACGGACCATTGATTGATCTTACGGATAATGATTTTTTAAAAAAAAACAGCGACCTGCTTAATGCTGGGCAGCAGCATCTCCATGAGCCAGTATGTGATCTTCTGCTCGACAAGATTCGGGAAGAGCTTAAAAAATACGTGATCCTTGTGGAGATACCCCCAGTACCCTGGGGATATCCCTATATGGTGGCCCTTACCCATGATGTGGATGTTACCTCTGTCAGGGATTGCAGGCTTGTAACTGTGGGATATGCAGCATTCCAGTGCATCCTGCATGGTTCGGTTTATGCAGGACTCCGTCTTGGCCTTTCACGCTTTGGGATCGGAAGTGATTCCTGGGCTCTCTTTGACCGCTGGAAAACATTTGAGGATCAACTGGGTGTGCGCTCGACATTCTTTTTTGTTCCAAAGAAAGATGATCCGGGTGTTCGGGCACACCCGTACCGGGCCGTTGGTTATGATCTCAACATGGATGTGCTTCGAGATCTGACACAGGGTGGATGGGAAGCCGGTGTTCATGGTATCGACAACTGGACTGATTCCCAACGGGGAAAACAGGAGATGGCCCCGATCAGTCCCTGCGGTAAGATACCTGGTAACCGGACGCACTGGCTCCTCTTTGACCAGAACAGCTGGAAGGCACTCGATGAAGCGGGCTACTTGTACGATACCACATTCGGGTACAATGATGATGCTGGTTTTCGTGCGGGAACGCTTCAGGTATACCGGCCGCGCACTGCACAGAAACTGCTGGAACTCCCGCTCCATATACAGGACCTCGGGCTCTTTGGTAAATTCTGCTGGGCAACAACTGGCAATGAATGGGTAAAGACACCCTGCCTGCACCTGGATGCCCCAGCAGCACTCACGTACTGTGATCGCATATTTGGTTTTGCAAGGAAATACGGAGGGGCAGTTACATTACTCTGGCACTACGAGAACCTGACCCCCCCCAGGGACTGGTCCGGCACGTATGCGGAACTGGTGAACCGTGCGCAGGCCGATGGTGCATGGGTGACAACGGCCGGATCGGTAGTCGGATGGTTTGAGGTACGGAGGAAAACGGGTATTGGATATGAAATGAATAATAAACTAATTACTATCAGGATCTGTAATCCGGATTCCGGCCATCAACCCCCGATGCGCGTGCGGGTCCATATCGATCCGGCCATGGTATCCTCTGTAAATGCTGAGCACAAACCGGGGAACGGTTACCTTGATATTGAATGCACCTGGCCGGAAATAACGGTGGCACTCAAATGAACGTCCTTCTGACTGATGGGAATTTCAAACATACTCTGGCAGCGGTACGCTCTCTTGGGAAAAGAGGCATTGAGGTAACTGTCCTATCACATCTTTCTGTCAGCATCTCATTTTTTTCTAAATATTGTCATCGCCGTGTGATTGCACCGGATCCTGAAAAGGATCCCCTGTTTGCAGCATTTCTGCTCGATTACGTCAAAAAAAATCATGTGGACGTTGTGTTGCCAGTCAGTTTTGCTGCGGTGATGCAGGTCTCCCGGATTCGCCACGAACTGGAAAAATATACGAAAATTCCCCTTGCGGATGAAACGGCACTGGATATTGCCGGGAGCAAGGACCGTACTATCCAGTACGCTGAAAAGATCGGGATCCGGGTCCCGAAAACCTGGTACCCCCGCACAGAAGCCGAAGCCGGGGCAATTGCACACGAGGTTTCGTATCCTGCTGTGATCAAGGGGTCAGAAGAATCGGGATTTGTCAGGTATGCAAATGCCCCTTATGAATTATCTGAAAAATACCGTTTTATCGCCAGATACTCTCCGGTAATTCAGGAGTACATTACGGGTGAGGGGTACGGTTTTTTTGCTCTTTATAATCATGGGACTGCCCGGGCGATCTTCATGCACAAACGGATCCGCGAATATCCGGTTACCGGTGGGCCAAGTGCCGTAGCAGTAAGTGTCAATGATCCGGCATTACGCGATGCGGGACTACGTATCCTTGATAGTCTGCACTGGCATGGTGTTGCAATGGTGGAGTTTAAAAAAGATGAGAAGACCGGCGCATTTGTCCTCATGGAGATCAATCCAAAATTCTGGGGTTCTCTTGGACTCTCCATTGCAGCCGGTGTGGATTTCCCGTACCTTGCCAGCAGGATGGCAATGGATGGCGATATCGAGCCGGTATTCCACTATGAGTCCGGTGTAAAATACCGCTGGCTTTTCCCGGCGGATCTCTTTAATGTGATAACAAATCCCCGTTCGTTCCCGGATTTTATCAGGGATTTCGGGGATAGATTCATGCAATACGATATTGATATGCACGATCCCGTTCCTGCGTTTATTCAGATGGGCATGACCGTTGCTGAGTTTATGCTCCGGGTAAAACAGAAACGGTTCTGGAGACCTCATGGACGACCTCATTGCTGATTTCCATATTCATTCAAAATACTCCCATGACTCGGTGATGTCACCGGAGAGTATTATAAAACGGGCAAAAAAGGTTGGGCTGACCTGCATCGCGATAACGGATCACGGGACGATTCGCGGGGGTCTGGAGGGAAAACGGGTTGCACGTACTCATGGTATTGATGTTATTGTTGGTACTGAGATTGCGACCGATTGCGGGGATATAATCGGGCTCAACCTCCATGAGGATATCCTGATTACCCGGTGGCAGGATGTTATCCCGGCGATACGGTCGCAAGGGGGCAAGGTTATGTTTCCACATCCATATCGCGATCATTCTTCTATTGAAGAGATTGCAGAATGTGTGGATTTTATTGAAATATGGAACGGCCGGTCGACCCTCCAACAAAATATGGCTGCACAGGATCTGGCAACCCGCTTCTCAAAACTGGTGATGTACGGAAGCGATGCCCATGTCAGTTCAGAAATTGGATCTGTAAAAACCCGTATCGATCCAGAATCCTTCCAGTTCAGGGAGCTGCTCACAGAACGTTATTCCACGGCTTCTGAAATTCATCGCAGCCAGATCATCAGCCTTGTGAAACAACGAAAATGGGGAACATTGATTTCTCAGGGGACCAGGTATATTGGCAGAAAAGTATGGCGGTTCCCATAACCGGTAAGAAGTTTTTCTGAGGTTATTTTGTCTTATGTCTAAATTCGAGCCCGTTCCGCTTCGAGCATATCTTGTAATGTCTTTTTAAGGGGAATCTCCGGTTTCCAGGCTGTGACGTTGTAGATCCGTGAAATGTCACTCTGCTGCGAGGGGATAGTGATCTGTTGTGGATCTGTTGGAAGATTGACAGGATACTTCACTCCAGTGATCTTCTCCAGTGTTGCGATCACCTCAGAGATCGGGCACGATCTTCCCGAGCCGATATTGAAGGCTTTTCCGGTACAGTCCTCCTCAAACCGGGGATGGGTCACAAGTGCCCAGTATGCCCTGACGACATCCCGGACATCAATAAAATCCCGGGCTGATTGAGTTTCCAGAAGATCAAGTGAATCTCGTTTTCCCTGTTCGAATTCGACGATCTGCCGGATAATTTTTCCGCACAAAAATGTGTCAGCCTGGCCGGGACCCGTGAGATTGAACGGGCGGGCAATTGTCAGGTTGATGCCCCTCTCCCGGTAATGCATCAAGGCAAGATTATCCTGTGCAGCTTTTGCAGCACCATATTCGGTCAAAGGCTGGAACGGAGATTCCTCGGTTATGGGTGATGATCCCGGGTATCCGTATACTGCAGATGAACTTGTTATGAGGACCCGGCAATCAGGATTTGTACTGGATATAACCTCAATCAGGTGTTGAGTACCACAGACATTGGTCATGAATAAATCCGCGGCTGAGCCGCGGTTCAGACCGGCAAGATGGATGATCGCATCCGGTTTAACGGAGGATACCAGTGTAAAAATACGATCCCGGTTGAGGAGATCTGCTGCAACCCAGGTTATGTCTCCGCCGGGATATGGCCGGGATGGTACGTTTCGCGCAAGGCTGGTAATCTGGATATCCTTGTCTGGAGCAAGAAACCGGATCAGGGCAGTTCCGGTAAAACCGGATGCCCCGGTAACCAGAAGTTTCATGGAAGAAAACGATCTTTATAGCGCTCGAACTCTTCGATAGATCGGGCATAGTCATCCGGCCTACCGATATCCAGCCAGTAACCGGTATGAGGATAGCTGTACACTGCCTCGTTCTTTGCCGTAAGAGCGTACATCAGCTGGTCAAATCCGAACGGTTCTCCTTCCGGGACATAGTCCAGCACCTTTTTTGAGAATACATAGACCCCCATGCTGACATCGAAGTGGAATGTGGGTTTCTCCCTGAATGCCGTTATCTTACGGTTCTCGTCCTTTTCAAGGACACCGAAGTCGATATTCACATCGCGCTGATAGGTTGCCACGGTTGCGATGGCCTTGTTCCTGCGGTGGCTCTCAATAAGATCAAGATATTTGATATCGGTCAGGATATCCCCGTTCATCACAAGAAATGTATCATCAAGATCATCAATGAGCCGGAGCGGGCCGATCGTTCCAAGCGGTGAATCTTCGTGTACATAGGAGATATTGAGGCCAAGCGTCTTGTTGCTGTCAAGGTATGCATGGATTAGTTCGTGCAGGTACCCGGTACTGATCGTTACCCTTTCGAATCCGCAGTGTTTGAGCTGACGGAGGATCACCTCAAGGATGGGATAATCTCCGATAGGCATGAGTGGTTTGGGAAGCACTGTGGTATACGGCATCAGCCGCCGGCCTTTTCCTCCAGCCAGAATGATCGCTTGCATAAATTCCTCCTAAACGGTATATACTCCGGTTTTATACGAAGCAATGTGATCCTTCATCCATCCGATGGTCAGGTCAAGTCCGTCTTCAAGGGTAAATGACGGTTGCCAGCCCGCCAGCTCTTTTGCCGACCGGTTATCGCACAACAATTGTATAACTTCGCTCTTCTCCGGGCGGATACGCTCCTGCTCGCACACGATTTTTGCCTTGGGGTTGACTTTTTTGACGATAATATCTGCGAGTTCCCCTATAGTCACACCGCGGCCTGAGCCTGTATTGATCGTCTTGCCCACGGTATTCTTGCTCTCCGCGAATTTAATGAAACCGGAAACCGTGTCCGCAACATACGTGAGATCGCGGACCGGTGTAAGCGAGCCGAGTTTGATCTTGTTAGAGGTGAGTGCCTGGGTGATGATCGTAGGGATTACTGCGCGTGTCGATTGCCGGGGCCCGAAGGTATTGAATGGACGGATGGTCGTGACCGGCAGGCCAAACGAGCAGTAAAAGGATTCTGCTATTTTATCGCCGCCAATCTTACTCGCAGAGTAGGGCGACTGACCCTGGAGCGGGTGTTTCTCGTCAATGGGTGTATATTGTGCCGTCCCGTATACTTCGCTTGTTGATGTATGGACAACGCGGTTGACACCTTCATCAATACATGCCTGCATCACGTTCAGGGTGCCTTTTATATTGGTATTGACGTAGGATTCCGGGGCAACATAGGAGTACGGGATGCCGATGAGTGCTGCAAGATGGAAGACATATTCTTTATTGGCAACCGCGTTTCTTACAAAGAGCGCATCAGTGACATCACCGGAAATTACCGTGAGATTCGGTGTTGAATCGGAATAGCGTCCTTCCAGCATGCCCCAGTCATTGCGGGCATTGTAATGTACAAATGCGGTGACGTCTGCTCCCCGATGCAGTAACTCGTCAACAAGGTGACTGCCAATAAAACCCCCGGCACCGGTCACCAGTACTTTTTTGTCCTGCCATTTCATGGTGAGTCCTGTCTATATGTTTTTATGAGTTCCTGATAATCTTTCTCTGCCTGTGCCATGAGTATTTTCCATTGCCCGGTATTTACGACAACCTGCCTGGCGGCGATTCCCATCTGTTTCCGCAGTTCCGGATCACGGGCAAGTTTGAGAAGGGCAGATGCAACTTCATCCGGAGATCCAGGTTTGATTAAGAGTCCCGTACTATTGTTAGTTACCCATTCCGGAATGCCTCCGACAGATGTAGCAATGCAAGGAAGGCCGCTTGCCATGGCTTCGAGGATCGAGACCGGGGTTCCGTCAGAAATTGAAGTTGTAAGGAAAATATCCGTATCTCGGTAATCCTGAGGCACGTCACAATATTCGGTTTTTTTCCTGAAGGTGATCCTGTCATTCAATCCCAGACATGAGACAAGGCTTCGGATAGATGGTTCATCCGGGCCCTCCCCCTTGATTGTCAGGTAAAGTCTCGGGTCTTTTTGGCACGCGAGTCCGAATCCCTTGACCAGGGTAGCATTATCATAGACCGGGAAAAAACCACGGTTTGAAAAAACATCTATCCTGTTTTTGTCGCGGGTATCATGTTCACAATCCGGCACAAATAGATCGGTATCTATGCCAAAAGGGAGGTATCGGACCGTGGATTCCGGAATGTGATAATCCTCGATAATGTGTTTCCTGATATCTTTAGAGACGGAGTATATGAGATTTGAGGAACTGAGAACTTTTTTAGTGAAATACCGAATTAATACGCTTTTTTGTGGAAGGATGAGTATATCATCGCCCCATGCGGAGACGACTGTGGGCCGGAAATGAAGCCCCGGTAAGTGGAACCCGAATTTTGCTATGAACTGGGCATGAATAATATCAGGCTGAATTACTCGTATGATCTTTTTGATCTGCAAGTGGCGGGGGATGAACGCGAGATAGAGATTGTTCCATCGCGAGGATAATACATGTTCAGTTACTCCCGGCAGGATGCGGTTCATGGGATCATATGTGATAAGGTGGACTTCGTGACCGGACTCGGCGAAATATTCAGCCCAGCGCTGGTTATGTGTGCTGCGGCCGTCAGCGATGAGGAGGAGGATCATAGCGTTGGAACTCCTTCGGGAATATGCTTCCATGATTCGAATTTAGGAAGGATCATAACTCGGGATTGTTTCAATGTGTTCATTAACAGGTTTCTTTTTATGTTTGTGGCCATGCGATCTTATACATTCCGGATGTATTATCTCGGATTGGCTGATTGTGTTTCTGAAGAATAATCAAAAACCCGTGCCATTTCATACTATTTTCAGCCTTATAATGTCGTCATCAATAACTGTCCCTTCGGGAAAAAAATAATGCTCTTACCATCTTTCTGGGGAGGGACCAGCTTATCAGGAGTCCCGCAGGGAGAATTATTAAGAGATCCCGGAGTTTACCGAACATCTGGGAAATGGAATCGGTTTTTTCCATGGTCCAGCATGTAAGTGAGAACCCGGTAAATATTGATGGTGAGAAACCGGGCATAGCATCCCCCCGAGTGAAGCCCGCAAACAGGCAGTCGTTAATGAAACGCCGCTGTGCCGCAAGAAGTTCACCGGTATACTGATCTGATTCGTTTCCAAGATCCATCTTGATTTGGACAAACATCCTCAACATATCCATATATCCCTGGGGCGATGAGAACATAAATCGGAACGTTTCAGAATGCTGCCCCTGATGGTAAAAGAGACAGGCACCACTCACAAATCCTATATCATACCTACGCGCAATTTTCAACCACTGGTAATAATCGGAAGAATATGGATATTCAAGACTGAATGATCCCACTTCCTTGTAGATGTCGCGCCGGACCATGACTGATGGGCATACAATAAATGAACGGGCGGAAAGCAGACTCCGGAATCCATCCGGTGCCGAATAAACTCTGTCCGTATCGTTGTATGACATTTCTTTATCCTCCGTTTCAGTCACAATGCGAGCACTGGTAGTTGTCAGAACCACCGAGGGATGCTCCTGAAAGAACGCTACACACCGAGAAGTAAAACCCGGATCGATGAAGTCATCGGAATGGAGGATATGCAGGTATGTGCCGGTTGCCAGCTCGATGCAGCGGTTGCAATTCCCAAACAATCCCAGGTTTCTCTCATTTTTTACATACCGAAGCCTTTTGTCAGAGTGGGACGCCACAACGGTAGCAGTATTGTCATTGGAATTATTATCTACAACAATCACTTCGATATTACGATAGGACTGGGCAAGCGCACTCTCAATCGCTCTGCCGATCATGCCGGCCCGGTTATACGTCGGGATACAGATGGAAACAAGGGGAGTGTCAGGCATAGCAGTAATCCTGCAGGTTGTGTATCCGGATACGATAGGACATAACGGGTAGTCTGATCTGCATCATCTAAGGTCTTTCTGCTGGAAAAAATCCCTGAACCATGCAACGGTCATCCGTATGCCCTCATCGAGTCCACGTTGTGGAGTCCAGTGAAGTTCATCTTTTGCCTTTGTAATATCTGCGGAATTATACCAGACTTCGTTAGGCCTGTGTGCTACTGATCCCCAAGGCAGATTGATATCTGAACCGATATTTTCCCGAATCTTCTCTACCACAGAACGGATGGATACCGGATTACCCGTGCCAATATTGAAGATGGCATGATCATTCCTGAATGGATATGATTTCAGCACGGCCACGTAAGCATTGACAATATCATCGACGTAAACAAAATCCCATTCCTGTTTTCCGGTCGTAAGGTTTGGAGGAGTGTTTTTCAGGATGGATTCGATGACATAGGGAATTAACCGTCGTTCATGATCGCCGGGACCGAATGGTGGAAACACGCGGAGGGTCACACAGGGGAGATGAAACGTACCAGCATAATAACTGCACGCCTCCTCCGCTTGGATCTTGGTGAGCGCGTACATATTCTGGGGTCTGATGGTGTCGTCTTCCCTCAAGCGGTGCTTTTTCTCTTCATAGACGGCACACGAACTGGTATTCACAAAGAGCCTTACGCCACCGGTCTCTTTTGCAGCTTCCAGAAGATTTATCGTTCCCCTCACATTTGTGTCCGTCATTACGCCAATTTCATCGGCACGATGCATAACCGCGTAGTAGGTGACAAGGTGAATGATGGCATCCGGTCTAAAAGCAGACACCGCAGATGAGAGATCATCGTAATTCCTGATATCCCCTGTAAAATACGAGACCCCATCGGTTGTCCCGGCAGGTTTTGATGACGATGCAGATCGAACCAGTGCACCGACATCATAGCCTTCAGAGATTAACCGGCGAACCAGATGCCGGCCGATAAAACCCGTTGCACCGGTCACAAAGATCTTTTTTATTGTCATAGTGATGAAATCCCGGATTATCCGTGACGAATATCCCAGTTATACCCGATCCTCTTATCAAATGGGTTCAATCGTTCAATCTCACTCGGATCATGAGGGATTGTTGAACAGTTTGCTACAATCGAAGGGGTTGTCCCCACACCTTTGAAGCCATTCCAGACAAGAGGGGGGATCTGGACAAGGCAGTAGTTATCAGATCCAAGGAAAATCTCCTGCAGTTCTCCCCGGGTCCTGCTCGATTCCCGGTCATCATAGAGAACGAGTTTGATGGTACCAAATGGCACTGCATAATTCAGGGTCATCTTCTTGTGAAGATGCCACCCCTTGATTACTCCAGGATAGACACATGAGAAATAGATCTCACCAAAACTGATAAAGTCGGGGTCGTCATTACGTATCATGTGCATGATCTTGCCCCTCTCGTCGGGAATTTGCCGGAGGGGTTTAACTAAAACACCGTCAATCATGATCACTCAATTCTCCATATATTCAATAATCTGCTGCCGGGTGACCGAGTGGGCATCTTCTCCATCTTTAACTGCTTTATACCAGTATGCAGTCTGTTCAACAGTCTTCCTGAAATCCCATCGGGGATACCAGCCTAGGATGTGATGTGCCTTATCGCAGTTCAGGTGCAAGAGACCTGCTTCGGGAGGATCATTGTCGCTGCGGGTGATTTTAATCTCCCCGGTACCCCATGTGGAGATCAATTCCCGGGCAACGTCCTGTACCGTATGCATCTCTCGGGTATCAGGTCCGAAATTATAGGATCCCCGGAACTGCACCGGTTCGTTGTACATCCGGGATGCTAGAAGGAGGTAGCCGGACAATGGTTCAAGTACATGCTGCCACGGTCGGGTGGCATGGGGATTTCTCAGCTCAATCGGTTTTCCGGCTTGGAGCGCCCGTATGCAGTCAGGGACAATACGATCAACTGACCAATCACCACCACCGATCACATTTCCGGCTCTGACACTTGCAGCACCGAATTGCGGTCGTCCGCTGAAAAAAGAGTCGTGGTATGCGGAGTACACGATCTCGGCAGCTGCCTTTGAAGCACTATAGGGGTCTTTGCCACCCAGCTCATCGTTCTCGCGATATCCCCAGCACCACTCCTTATTACGGTAACATTTATCGGAAGTAATGGATACAAGAACCTTGACGGATGGCGTAAGCCTTACCGATTCAAGGACATTCACGGTACCACCAATATTGGTATCCAGAGTGAGTTTTGGTTCCCGGTAAGATCGCCGGATAAGGGGCTGGGCTGCGAGATGAAAAACAAATTCCGGCTGTACCCGTTTCATCAAATCCTGAATCTGTGAATATTCCCCGATCTCCCCTTCATAATGGTGTATACGCTTTTCGAGACCTATCATCACGAAATGATCATAATCTCTCTCAGGGGGGAGGGCAAATCCGTATACATCGGCACCAAGGAGGTGAAGCCAATATGTAAGCCATGAGCCTTTGAACCCGGTATCTCCGGTTACCAGCACTTTTTTATTTTTAAAGATTGCGTATCTGGAGTTCACCAGATCACCCAAGGGGCTTTCTTCTGTTCGTACACCTGATTGAGGAGTTTATACTCCCTCGATGTATCCATTGGCTGCCAGAACCCATCATGCTTGTACACCATCATTTCTCCGGCACTCACAAGGTTCCGCAGAGGCTCCTGTTCAAAGATGGTGTCTTCCCGGTCATCGATGTAATCAAAAATCTCCTTGCGGCAGATAAAGAAACCCCCGGATATTCTCCCTCCGGTGGATTGTGGTTTCTCATTGAACTCCGTGACAAGTCCGGAGTTATCGCACTGGAGTTCTCCGAATCGTCCAGGGGGTCTCACGCCAGTCACAGTCAGAATCTTTCCATGAGAATTATGGAAGGCAACCAGTTTTTCCAAATCAATGTTACCGACTCCATCACCATAGGTCAGCATGAAATTGTCATCGTCTTGGAAATATTTCCTGACCTTCTTGATCCGTGCGCCGGTCATTGCATGTTGACCAGTCTCGGCTAGCGTAACCACCCAGTTTTCTGCAATCTGCGAATTATGGTATTCAACGGCTGACTTCCCGCTCATATCGATAGTAAAATCCATGGTGTGGGACCGGTAATTGGCAAAAAAATCCCGGATAATGTCTCCCTTATATCCAAGGCAAAGAACGAACTGATCATGACCCCACGAAGCATAATATTTCATGATATGCCAGAGAATGGGATATTCACCAATCGGGATCATTGGTTTGGGGATATTATCTGCCACATCCCGAATACGTGTCCCATATCCACCACAAAGAATTGCAGTTTTCATGTTTTTCGGAAACTCCTGAGAATCAAAATTAATTCATAGTTATTATTTATGGTATTGTTCTTGAGCATTAATACTCTTGACTTCATTATTTATTTTCCGAAAGGTGAGAATAAATGTCGTAATATTTCTGTGCCACTAAGTTGATATCAAACATTGCTTCTACACGTGATCTGCATTTTTGTGAGATCTCTCTCCCGTTTTCATTATTTGATAAGCACCACTCTATTCCACTAGCCAGACTGGTTGCATCAAACATATTGGCTAGGTAACCACTGGATTTATGTTCAATGATATCCCGTGCCCCTCCGGTGTTAAACGCAACGACAGGAGTTCCACAAGCCATAGATTCCAACACGGTAAGACCGAATGCTTCTTGGGTTGCCGGTGAAATATAAACATCGGCTGCTGAGTACATCAAGGATAATGCAATTTCGCCGTCTATTTTTCCCAGATTATGATGGGGAATTCCGCCAGAATCAATTTTTGGCGCTAGCGTATCCCCAAATGTGAGGAGTTCGCAATTAGATTTTACTGATAAAGGCAGATTTTGTAATGCAGATTGGAGATACCGGAATCCTTTCCTAGGAAGACTCGCTGCTCCAATTGCTCCAAAAAGGATAAATTTTTTCTCCTGTCGCAGGTTAAGGATCTCCCGTGCCCATCGCTGATTTATTGGTTTATAAACTGTCAAATCAACGCCATTAGGAATTACATGAATTTTTTTTTCCTTGAGTAGTGTGCTATTCTGTGCGCAATCCGCAAGCCATCGACTTGGAGAGATAATCTCGATGTTCTGGTTCTCGAGACATTTTCTTTTTCTCTCAAATAGGAAATAACTGAGATCCCAATAAAACTTCGAGTTCAACTCGGGACATGCTCCGCAGTGTGATTTATATTTTTCACAATTTTCATTATAACAACAACCTCCGGTGAATGTCCACATATCATGGAGGGTTATAACAACAGGTTTCTTTATTTTTTTTAATTGTGAAAGCGGAAAAAATCCTCCGTTAATCCGATGAATATTGATGATATCAGGTTTTATCTGATTGATTTTTTTAGAAATATTATATGGGAGCCACCCGACACACCATGGTATTTTTTGTGGTTTTTTATAAAAAATAAGTGGTGCTGAATCGGCATAGTCCCGCACCATTGTTGTACTTTGGTACAATTTTGAATCTGATGTCAGGATGCTCGGATCATCCGTGTTTTTTACCTGAACATACATTTGAGCATCCGCTCCAATGTTTTTTAAGCCTGATAGAAGCCTTTTTGCAGCTAGTGATGCACCCCCAAGATCTTCATAGGTGCTTAGCAGCAGTGATTTCATTGAATATTCTCTGTAGTATTTTCATTTATACCGTTCGATGATATATCATGCAATTTTTAAATATTATTATCTTGAGATTATCAAACTCGTATTTACATTGCAGATTGTAAATACCACGTGTTGTTTTTAGTAATAGATCCTTTATGATGAACTGATGCGATAGGAAATATGTCTATGTTCCGTCGGGAATGAGAAATACATATGAATTCTGGATTTAATCTGAGAAAGGATTACATATACCTCGTTGTAATGTGGCAGGAATATGGCCAAATTATATCTTGCTTCTGAAAAATATGGGGAGATATGATGAGTAATCCTGAACAATGGTAGCATAACGAAAAGGGATCGACATTAACGCTCTGTCAATAAATGCGATACAGATACATTACCTCATTAAATCCTAACAAAATATTCAAAAGTTATTATTTTTCGATTCTTTTTGCATGCAGATTATATGTTGTACCCAAAATAGTTTTTAAAGTATTCCAGTTATTTTGAATGTAATTAACAAGTTCTGGATTTGATCTTTCAGTCGGATACATGTCTGGATGTATTTCCATCTCAATACGTCGGATCCCATCCAGATCCGATTTATTGATGAACCATTCTCCTCCTTCACAATCGCATTTTAAAAAATCAATTTTTTCACCGCACATATTAACAATTTCTTTGAATGTGTGTGTTTGGATATCCGTTTTTTTCGATACGAAGAAAGATAAATTAACCTTCTCACCGTTACCTAGAGCGAGAGATAGTATTGTGACATTGGTTAGTCCGTTGAGTCGAACGTTCTCACGTAATTCTTCGGTAAATATGGGTTCAATTGCAAAAACGTGCTTTACTTTGCGTGCCGCCGGTATCGTAACGGATCCAATGTGGGCACCAATATCAAGCAAAATGTCTGTATCGCGCATATCACTCCAGTCATATCCGCATCTGACCTCATCAAGAACAACCCAGAAGTTTTTTGTTGATTTAAATACTGAACCATCATTTAGAGTTACCGAATCAATATGCTTTAATCCAGAAAGAATTGTATTTGGATCATAACATGATTGAATGCCATATATTTTTTCAATCAGCCAAACCATTACATGATTTTGTAAAAACGATTGAATGCGGTGCTTTAATTTCATATTAGGAATCCACTAATTACTTGGTATGAATAATAATTAAATCGATCACTAATTAGAAAACAACATATGAATAATCAAAATTTCTTTTGTTGGATATATGAACAAAATATTTCCCACAGGGGTTTTTCTGGTGTCCCTTGTTTTTTTATGTAGAGATTTTTATAACTGAGATATGCCATGTTATTAATTTTTACTTCATTTTCCCAGTTAAAGTCAGACAGATGATCGATATTTATGGGTAATCTTCCCAACTCCGAAGCCATTGCATGAATATCTATACCTATGATATTTTTTCCTGTAATCATTTTTTCCAGATCATCCGAAGTGATAAAAAAAATGGGCTTTTGATAGAGTACAGCAAAATCTATCGAAGTACTGCTATGTGCAATTACAAACGACGATTCCTTGACAAGACGTGCAGTATCTCCTTTAATGATAGTTCTGCCACAGAAATAGTCCGGTAAATTATCATAATCTGATTTGGGGTGGGCTGCAATTACTATTTCTGCATGCATTTTTTTTTCGAGATTTTTAAAAAAATTACAGAGTTTGGGATAATACGAATCCGGAGTACATGGGTACTCAATTCCCATATAGAGACAATCCGGGTGAAGGGGAAGATATTGATCCAGAAAAACCCCGGTTTTTTTATAAGAATCATTAGGTTCATCTTTATGATTTAGATAAATATCATAATCCCAATAATGAGTCCATAATCTCAGGGTTGTATTATCTACAGGATACGAAAAGGATCCTGGCACCTTTTCACCGCCCAATAGGACAAGTGAAGCTGGGGCAATACCAAATAAAAAAAAATATTTCAACAGTATTTTATCGATAATGTGCTGAAATATTTCTTTAATTGATAATGCATTTGCTTTTTTCAGAAGTGAGAAGAAACTAACTATATAACTATTTTGAATAGGTGGGGGACTTGGATATGTAACCATTCCTAATATGCAATAGTCGATTTTGTATCTTGAAATTGCCCTGAATATGTGAAATGAACGATAACTATACTCTATAAAACAGTTTATAAGGCATTCATTATTTAAAGATGAGATTGCATCGATAATTTCAGATTTATCTTTGAATATTCGCAGATCCTTAAAAAAAGTGGGTCTATCTCCAACAAGTTGCTCGTGAAATTTTTTATGCAAATACGGTGTAATGTCCCATATCTCAACCTCAAGTCCCTTGTTGCGTAAGAGATCGATCCCAAATCGATTATAGTCAGAATTGTTAAATGGATAATCCCTAATGACAATTATTTTTTTTTTGAGATCCATTAACTATTTTTTGTCTTTAAAATTTTAAAATACTATGCTGGTTCAGATCATGATGGCAACTATTTTCTCGCTATATGGGAAAGTCTAATATGGATTTATTTAATTATTGGACATAGCCCCTTTTTCATCAAGAAGGGTCTTTTCACCAGAAAATATGTTTTTTTGATGTAAAAACAAAATTCCTAGTCTGATATGTGTCGTTTGTCTCCCCGGTCTATCTACCATAAAAAGATTTTTTAAACAATGAAACGAAAAATGAACACGTATACGGGGAATATTTCTTGAGATACCTGCTTGTAGGGCTGGGGAGTATCGGAAAACGTCACCTGAGTAATATCAAAACACTTGATCCGGGTGGATACATTACCATCTGGCATACCCATACAAAAAAAAGTGAAGCCGCACTTCCCGACCCCCGGACCGACAGGTTTGTCTACTCACTTGAGGAAGCGATCGATCCAAAGCCCGATGTTGCGTTCATTGCCACTCCCGCATCGGCACATATCCCGATTGCTATAAAGCTCGCCCGCGAGGGGATCGATCTCTTCATCGAAAAACCCCTGTCATCTCATTTATCGGGTATCGATGAGCTCTTGGAGATCCAAAAAGCCCAACAAATCCTCATTATGGTCGGGTACTGTCTCCGGTTCCATCCGCCATTGCAGCTCCTGAAACAATGTGTCAGTGAGGGCAAAATCGGAAGACTTCTTGCAATACGGGCTGAAGTTGGGCAGTACCTTCCGGACTGGCGGCCGGGTACCGATTACCGGACCTCTGTCAGCGCACGACGGGAACTGGGGGGCGGGGCGGTTCTCGAGCTCAGCCATGAACTGGATTATGTGCTGTGGCTGGCAGGGGAGATTACTGTTGTCACCGCACAGGCTGACCGAGTGAGTGATCTCGAGATCGATGTCGAGGATACCGTGGATATAATCCTGAAATTCGCCAGTGGGGCACAGGGAAGCATTCATCTCGACATGGTTCAGCGGCCGTCGACACGGTGCTGCAAGGTTGTGGGAACGGAGGGGATCGTCATATGGGACGGCACAACCGATTCCGTACAGTTCTTTTCAAACGAGACGGGTGAATGGTCCATCCTGCATCCCGGACAAAAAGTGGATCGGAACCTTATGTACCTTTCAGAACTGGAACATTTTTTTGCCTGTATCCGTGAACGAAAAGAACCGCTTGTCACCGGAACGGATGCAGAACGGGTACTGTCTCTCGCCCTCGCCGCGTTACAATCGTCCCGGGAACAGAGGAGCATTTACCTATGATGCCGGGCGTTGTGGGATTCATCTTTGCCCGGGGGGGATCCAAGGGTGTGCCACGTAAAAATATCCGACCCCTTGCCGGTAAGCCCCTCATCGCCTGGTCAATCCTGGCGGCAAAGGAGAGCCGGTTCATCAGCCGGGTGATTGTCTCCACCGATGATGACGAGATCGCCCGGATCGCCCGGCAGTACGGTGCGGAAGTCCCGTTTATGCGGCCGGCGGAACTCGCCGGGGACCGGGCAACTGAATGGTCTGCCTGGCAGCATGCCATCACGGAAGTTAAAAAAGACCATCCCCATCCCCTTGATGTCTTTGTCAGTATCCCCGCTACTTCTCCTATGAGGGCTTCAACTGACATCGACGCCTGCATATCCCGGCTCCTTGAAAGCGATGCGGACATCGTGATCACGGTCAAGAAAGCGGAACGGAGCCCCTATTTCAACATGGTGAACCTAGATGACGGGGGTTATGCCCATGTGGTAATCAGTACCGGCAGCAACATGACCCGGCGCCAAGATGCCCCTCCCGTGTTCGACATGACCACCGTCGCTTACGCGGTCCGCCCGGCATTTATAATGCGTGCGCACGGTATCTTTGACGGAAAAGTGGTGGTGGTGGAAGTGCCGACGGAGCGGGCCTTGGATATTGATACGGAATTCGATTTCAGGATCGCTGAATTTCTCATGAAAGAGAGACTGGATTCCATCAGGAATCCGATATGAAGGTGCCTCATGAAACAGGTAAGTGAATTGATGAATATGAAAAACCGCGTGGCCCTGATCACCGGCGGGGCAGGGCATATCGGTTCTGCGATCTGTGATGCACTGGCGGAGAATGGCGCCGATATCGTGATCATTGACTGCAACAGGGATTTGTGTACTGAAAAATGCGAACAGCTGACGAAGGATTACGGTGTGACTGCCCGCCCTCTCGTCATTGACCTGGCAAGTGAGATGGAGTTGCGGAAGGTTCCGGAGACGGTTCTGAAACAATTCGGATCCCTTGATGTCTTGGTGAACTGTGCAGCGCTTGTCGGGACATCGGAGCTGAATGGATGGGGGGTCGGTTTCCGGGAGCAGAATGCGAACACCTGGAGACTGGCACTTGAAATCAATCTCACAGCCCCGTTCATTCTTACCCAGGTCTGCTCGGAAGCCCTAGCCCTGTCGCACCGCGGATCGGTGATCAATATTGCTTCAATCTATGGCATCAACGGCCCGGATATGCAGCTGTATGAAGGAACCTCCCTGGGAAACCCAGCTGCCTACGCAGCCAGCAAAGGCGGGCTCATCCAGCTGACTCGATGGCTGGCGACGGTTCTGTCCCCTGACGTGCGGGTTAATGCGATAACGCTTGGGGGGGTTTATCGCGGCCAGCCCGAACAATTCCATGCAAAATACATAAAGAAAACCCCCCTGCAGCGGATGGCTACGGAAGAGGACATCAAGGGGGCTGCCCTATTCCTCGCGAGCGATCTGTCTGCTTACGTGACCGGCCAGAATCTCGTGGTTGACGGGGGATTCACCGTCTGGTAACAAAAAAACTGAAAAAAATTCCAATCCTGCCTTCATCGGGGGATGGGGTGCATTCCGAGGTCCTGGCATTACCTGTGCAGGAAAAATAAAGACCGCTGGATTCAGATGATGCAGCACAATCATAACCGGGGGCACCGTAGCGGCGGAGCCCCCGAGAGCGTCATAATAGAGATAAAATTATTTTTACAGAGCAGAAAAGCCGGGTCAATAAAAAAATCAGCGGGATTTAAAGATCCCTCAGCACCCGCTTGAGTCCGTCCTTCCCGATAAGGGGTGCATCCTGAGAAGAGAAACTCCGCTTCTTTGTCTTTTTGAAACCTTTGAAATATGCGGGATCCAAGGGATCTTCGTGGGCCAGGGTATGCGGTACGATCAGGAACATGTCATCCCGTTCGTATGCCCGTTCCGCCTCCTCTTCCGCCATGAGGTCCTCGTAGAGTTTCTCGCCGTTCCTCTTACCGATGATCTTTATCTTGATTTGTCCCGGACGGTAGCCGGCTGCAGGGGAATATTCATCGATCATCGCCTCAGCGAGATCGGCAATACGGAGTGCCGGCATCTTCAAGATGAAGATCTCCCGACCTTTCGCGATCTCCCCGGCGGTCATGATCAGATGGCTTGCGGACGGGATCTCCATGAAGAACCGGGTCATCTCCTTGTCGGTGATCGTAACCGGGCCGCCTTCACGGATCTGTTTCCTGAATAGGGGGATGACCGATCCTCGCGAGTTCAGCACATTGCCAAACCTCACGCTGGAGAAGACCGTCTTCTTGTTCCCGGCGTAATAATTTGCCGAGATGGTCAGGCGTTCCGCCAGCAGTTTTGTCGCCCCCATCACGTTTGTCGGGTTGACGGCCTTGTCCGTGCTGACATTGATCACTTTCTGGACTTCATTGGACAGTGCCGATTCGAGGACGTTCTGGGTGCCGAGGACGTTCGTCTTGACCGCGTCGAAGGGATTGTACTCGCAGAGCGGGACGTGCTTCAGTGCCGAGGTGTGAAAGACGATATCGATCCCGTTCATCGCCATGTTCAACCGGTCCTTGTCCCGGATATCGCCGAGCAGGGTCCGGATCTTGTCCGACTGCAGCTCCTGCTCTAGGTCAAAGAGGCCGGTCTCATTATTATCGAAAACCCGGATGATGGCCGGATTGAGTTGTAAGAGTTTCCTGACCAGGTTACTGCCGATCGAACCTACGCCGCCGGTGACAAGGATCTTCTTGTTTTTATAAAAATTGTGATACATCATTGACTCTTCGCCCCGAATTCCCTGATTGCCTGAATGACGGTATCCATTTCATCCCTTGTAATACCCGGGTAAAACGGCAGGCTGACGATATCCCCGGATACGGTATCCGTCATGGGCAGGGACGAGGTATACCGGAGGACGTTCTGGTAATAGTGTGTTTTATGGACCGGCGGGAAATAGATTTTGGTCATGATCCCTTTCCCTTCAAGGTATTTCATCAGGGCATCACGTTTCTTCGCCCTGATGGAAAATAACTGGTACACGGAAACGGTATCCGGCTGTTCGGGCGGCACGACCACGCCGGGGACTTCCGCCAGTCCCGCACGGTAATACGCGGCATCGGACTTTCGTATCCCAATCAGGCGCCCGATCTTGTCCAGCTGGGCGATGCCCAGCGCTGCGGTCATGGTCGAGATGCGGAAGTTATACCCGAGCGAGACATAGTCCAGGACCTCGATCGTGGAGAAATAATCGAGCGTGTCGGGGCGCCCGTGCGACCGGACGAGTTTCATCTTCTCGTAGAGATCCCGGTTGTCGGTGACTACGGCACCCCCTTCACCCGTAGTGATGATCTTGTTCTGGCAGAAACTCAGGATTGAGGAATCTCCGAAGGTCCCCACGTACCGGCCGCCCACTGTTGCACCCATTGCTTCAGCGGCATCTTCGATCAGGACGATATCGTGTTCATCGGCAATCTTCCGGAGTTCCCGGACCTGGCAGGGGAATCCTCCAAAATGGATCGGAACGATCGCCTTTGTCCGCGGGGTGATCTTTGCTTCGACATCTGCCGGGTCAAGGCCGAACGTGGCGTCTTCGATATCGGCAAAGACCGGTGTTGCACCGACAAATTTCGGGGCATTCGCAGTGGCAATAAAGGTGAACGAGGGGATGATCACCTCGTCGCCGATGCCAATCCCGTAGGACAACAGCGCCGCGTGGAGGGCGGAGGTGCCGGAATTGAACGTCAGGCAGTATTTTGTCCCGACGTATTCCGCAATTTTCCTCTCAAATGCGGGAATCTGCGGGCCCAGTGCCCAGTTCATGCCGGTTTTTATCGCTGCGTTCACTGATGCGACATCCTCGTCATCCCAGTACATCTTAAACAGGGGTATCTTCCAGGTCATATTCACTCCTCGGTGGTATCGGTTGCTCTCTCTTCGGGGGTCAGGGGCCGGATCACGCGGGCAGGGACGCCGAATGCGAGCACATTGTCCGGTATGTCGGTCGTGATGAAACTGAACGCACCGATCCGGGAATTCTCGCCAACGGTCACGCCCGGCATGATGACCGAATGCGAGCCGATGCGGCTGTTCCTCTTTAAGTGAACCGGGCCGTGTTTATTGTCGATCGTGGAGACTGAGTAGAGGGAACAATGAGAACCGATCTGCACATACTCTTCGATCGTCACGCCATGCCGGGCATTGATATACGTGAACGCTCCGATGTCCGTCCGGGCACCCAGGTCCAGGTTTTCTTTGTGCTGGACAACCCAGTTGTACTGGTTTAATTTTCCTTCTTCGAATTCAGGGTATTTCCAGTTGGCAAATCTCATCAGTACATCATCCTTTTTTGCAGTAATGCCGGTGATATTTTTATTTTTTCCAGGCACTCGACAATCTTTCTGCTGATGTCCCCGTTACCATAGGGATTTGTTGCTGTTTTTACTTTTCTTTTGAATTCTTCATCTGACAGGGCATAGCGGATTGCCGCAGCGATCTCGCCGGCATCATACCCGGTATCGATCACATTCTCTCCCTGCTCGCGCCCCCTCTGGCGGGTGCCGATGTTGACCGCAGGAACGCCAAACGACGGTGCTTCGATGATCCCGCTGCTGGAATTCCCCACGATCACGGAGGATAATTGTAAGATCGCCAGGTAATCCGCGTGGCCGATGCTCGGGAAGGAACGGATCTTTTTTGCTGCTGCATACTTCTTTATCACGTCGATCATTGCCCGGCCCCCGGCATCTGCATTCGGGTAGAGGACGATGACCTGGTGGTGGAAACTGCAGGCGGCCTCCAGGGTCTCGTTCATCCGGGCGGCCGGATCGCCCGGTTCAAGGGGGACCGGGTGCTGGATCACGAGGATGAGCGGCACGGACGGATCGATCCCGTACCGGTCCGCGACCTCCTTCACCGAAGCAGCGGGCAGCTTCCTGATCGCGTCCAGTCCGGGTGCCCCGACAACAAAGACATGGCGCGGGTCCTCGCCCATCTTTACGATCCGTTCTGCGCTCTTCACTGTTGCAGGCAGGTGGATGTGCGATAATTTTGTGATTGCATGGCGTGCGGATTCGTCGGCAGTGGACGTGACCTCCCCGCCATGGATATGCGCTACCGGTATCCCGAGGTAGGCTCCTGCGATCGCACCCCCCAGCATCTCGCCGCGATCCCCAAGAAGAAGGATAATGTCAGGGCGGATCTCCCGGACGAGCCCGACAAATTCCTTGATAAAACTGCCGATAAATATGGCCATCGATTCTTTTGAATCCTGTTCGTATGTTACGCTGACCGGATGACAGGCAAAGCCATCCTTCCGGATCTCATCGATGGTATTGCCGAACTCCGGCATGAGGTGCATGCCGGTGGCTGCAATATGCAGCTCCATGCCGGGATGGTTGTGGATCCGGAAAAGAACGGACCTCATCAGGCCGTAATCCGCCCGGGTCCCGCTCACATAGAGGATCGTTCTCTTCATTCGATCATGTCCCGAGTTATCAGGGTATCTTTCTCTATTGCCGTTTTAACTCTTTTTCCCACGAGATCCTTCAGGAATTTTGGTTCGAGACCCGTGCCCGGGCGTTTCAGGGTAAGCATGGTTTCCAGCAGGAGTGATCCCCTTGAGATATCTTCTCTTGCCACCACGCTCTTCCGTACCACGTCCCGGTTTTTGATCTCACAGGCATCCGGTCTTTTATCATCCGTGCCCAGCGCCTTTTCGACCTGCCGTATGGCGGCGATCATCTCTTTTAAGGTACCCGGCTCGATGGATGCCGCATGATCGGGGCCGGTGAGGGTCCGGTCGAGCGTGATATGTTTCTCGATTACACAGGCCCCCCTTGCGACCGCAGCGACTGGCACGAGAATGCCCTCAGTGTGATCGGAATATCCCACGGGCAGGTGGAATGTTTCGCGGAGCGTGTCCAGTACCCGTAAGTTCACCGATTCCAGCGGTGCCGGGTAACTGGTGGTACAATGAAGGATGATGATCTCCTGACAGCCATGCGCTTTCAGGCAGTTCACCGCCTCCCTCACTTCATCCATGGTGGACATGCCCGTGGAGAGGATGACGGGTTTCTTCTCGCGGGCAATTCTCTCTATGCAGGGTATATTCGTGATCTCCCCGGAGGGGATCTTGAACGCGGGAACATCAAGCCGGATGAGCAGGTCCATGCTCTCTTCATCGAATGCCGTTGATAAGAAGAGAATTCCCCTCTTTTTTGCATAGGTGGATAATTTTTTGAACTCCGTATCGGATAATTCCAGTTTCTTCAGCATCTTGAACTGGGTGGTCCCGGCGGCACCGGTTTTTTTCTGATACTCGGCTTTTTCTGCATCCTTTGTAACCAGGTGCGAGGTCTTAAATGTCTGGAATTTGATCGCGTCGGCGCCGGCTTCGCAGGCAACATCGATCAGTTTTTTTGCAAGCGCGATATCACCATTGTGGTTCACGCCGGCCTCTGCGATAATGAAACAGGGTTCGCCATCCCCGATCTTCTTGTTACCCATGGAGATGACGCCTTCCTTCGCTTGCATTTTACCTGCCGTACCGCATTTCACCGGGATTCTTTTAATGTCCATATGCCATCGTTCTTCTCGAAAATATCCCGGTTATAGAATTTATCGACAATCTCCCAGAACTCATGGTCAGTATAACCGGTAAAGTGAAGGAAGTCATCGAGCGCTCTCTGGTCGAGTTTATGGTCGTGTTCACGAATCAGCCGTACCCCTTCCTCTTTCGTGATCCTCCCGCTGCGGATCCAGTAACCGACCACATCGGTGGCCCGGGCAAACCCAAACTTGGGATATTTCAGCCAAGGATGTACTAGGTACGCGATGGAGTCGACCTGATCGTAATCCTCGATAAAGCCCTCGCGTTGCCATTCGTGGGAGAGATCACGGAACCCGTATTGTTTTGCGATTTGGAAATTCCGGTACCCGTCCCAAGGGATGAAATAACTGAGGTAGATCGGTTCCAGGCCGGCGGCATCGATCTCTTCGTCCGTGGGATTGCGGAGCATTCCGATCTCTATCTCGGAGATCCCCCTCTTGAACCAGAAATCCCAGTCAATGCTCTTGACCACATCGTTCTTGATCTGGTCTCGGGCGCTCCAAGTCTCTTTCTGGAGCACTCCCCCGTATTCCCAGCTCACATTCTCCCCGTATACCACGAGGGGGATCTTCCAGCGTATCGCCATCTTTACCGGGAAGGTATAGATTGCCCGGTCAATGGGCCAGGTCGGGCTGCCCATCTCTTCAAAGGCGATCCGGACCATCTTCCGGACCAGGGCCGGGTTCTGGTGAAGCGCGATGATGTCGCACCCGAACGCGTCGGCAATATTCTGGAAATTATGTTCGCCGGCCTTTGTCTTGGAGAAGGGATCGCGGACCGACACCAAGAGAGGATTCATGCCGAGCAGGACCTTCATGACGTAAACTTGGAAATGGCTGTCCTTACCCCCGCTTATTGCCACAATGCAGTCATAGGAGCCGTCATTCTTCCGGTACTTATCTGCGAGTTTTTTGAGTTCTTCAAACCGGGACTGGTAATTCACGTTTTTCCGCTGTTCATAGTGACGACAGGCCTGGCAGATTCCCCGACCATCCAGAACCAGCCCAGGTTTTGTATCCGGCATCAGGCAATTATTACAGTGTCTCATATTAATCTCTCAATGGTATATTGATAGTCGCTGATAATATCATTCTGAGATTTCTGATATATTTCAACTGATTTCTAGATTGAATAATCTAGTTTTTCATCCTATAAATGTCAATATAGTGAATAAATTTTTATTTCTGGTAACATAAAAAATTAGCTTCTATTCTTAAAACAAACAATAGACAAAAATAGATAATGTCATTATGTTTAATAACGCAACGGGGTATAAATCTATTCGATTATTGATAATCTCAATCTTTTTGGGCATTTACGAAGAATGCACCGATAAACTATCATTACATCTGTATTTCAGATGGTTAAAGATTGAGACGATAAATAATTGTCAGTTGATATTTGAACATGAGAACTGCTGATTATAGTCAATCGCTCTTGATAATTAAGCATCTGAAATTCACTAGTATCTCCCAATAGATCTAGAAAACCGTGTTGAATATTATAGTAAATATCATATCGTTACCGGTTTTTATTAATACACTCACTCCTGTCCCAGATACAATTGATAATATTCGCCCTTCTTTTCCATCAATGACTCATGGGTGCCACTTTCAACGATCTCTCCGTTTTGCATCACATGAATAATATCTGACCCCTGAATCGTTGATAATCTGTGAGCTATTGTAATAACAGTCATATTTTCAGATAACATTTGAACTGAATCAATAATCTTCTTTTCAGAAATATTATCCAAAGAACTGGTAGCCTCGTCCAGCAGTAAAATATCTGGATTTCGGAGGATAATCCTTGCAATGGCTATTCTCTGCCTTTGTCCCCCTGATAATCGAATTCCCTGATCTCCGATAATTGTATTATAGCCATGTTCGGTTTCAATGATAAATTCATGGGCATCAGCAAGTTTTGCAGCCTCAATTATTTCTTGATCGTTACGTTCCAGCCCAAATCTGATATTTTCCTTGATAGTATCATGATAAATAAATGTCTCCTGACCAATATACCCCAGAGACTTTAGATAATCCGAACGGTCAAACTCTTCCAAATTGACCCCATCCACGAAAATACCGCCTTTTTCCGGTTTGTACAGTAATGCCAGAAGATTTGCCGTAGTTGTCTTGCCAGAACCTGAATTTCCCACAATGGCAACCTTTCTGTTTTTACCAATATCAAAAGAGAGATTGCGAATGACGTCCTGGTTCGCCCCAGAGTACCTGAATGATACCTCTCTGAACTCAATTTTGTTTTTGAATGAAAATGTTTGTTTTATCACACCTTTTTTTCCAGTAGATTCATTTCCACTATCGACGTTCAGTTCCCCATACACAAGTATTAATGCGGGAAGAGCCCGAACAATGGCAGCTAAATTAGTCTGCGCTAAATTAACACATGGAATTAACCGGTACAATGCGAGCATAATAGTCCCGAATACACCAATATATCCAATAAAATCACCTCCGGTAATAAAGTACAGACAAATGGCGCCCAATGAAATTATTGAAAACATGATAAAATCATTGATAACCGGGGGGGTTTTATTAAGGACATCGACATTGATGTATGTTTTTAACAGTTTTTTTACCGCGAAATCATATTTTTTCTTGAATAATCCAATGGAATCGGTTATAAATATGGTTTTGATTCCCGTTATAAGCTCCTGATATATAACAGATTTCTCCATAAACGCTTTTGTTAATTCAGAACTGTTTCTAAAAATTCTTGAAAACAAATATTTCCTAATGATCAATGCGTATATTACACCAACAATGATCAATCCCACCGTGAGCCAGAATGAGAGATAAAAAATAAACATGAGGTAAAAAAAAGCCATCAGTGAATTTTTTGTAAAGTCAACAAATGATCCTACCGCTTCGTTGGCTTCAGTCACTGCTCCCTGACCGATATAGAGTAAATCTCCTTGTTTTTTCCTTGCAAAATAACTGTATGGGTTATTTATGATCTTTTCAAAAACACGACGGTCCAGTGAATCACGGACTGAGGCAATGACATGCGCCCCATGATATACAACGAACGCGTAAAAACCGGCTACTATAATCGAGGCAATGATCAGTAGTATTGCGGATGCGATAAATGGATCGAGTGCTGACGGTAGTAAATGGGCATAAAATGCATCCAGAAGTTTTGGCTTATTTTGCACCCCAAGACCATAGTTAATGATTGGGTATACCAGTGAGACCCGGAATACTTCAAGCCCGCTGAGGATGATCACTGCAAGCAGATAAAATGCAAGTGTTTTTTTAAACGGGCTGAAAAGATGCCATAAAATTTTCATTGAGTCTCTGATATTTGACAATCTGAAACCTCCTAGTTATCTCATGCAGGTACGATATATTCCCCTCACACATGTCTCCAACACTTGGGGCTACAATCAATTTATGACACTCTATATGTATCCGCATCTTGTTGAAGGTAGTCTTTGTGGCGTGAACGCCATGTTAAAACTTGACTTTTTTCCAGTCCTGTAGGAATCGTTCCAATCCCGTATCGGTCAGATTATGCTTAGACATTAATTCAATCACTGAAGGGGGGATTGTCACTACATGGGATCCGACTTTTGCAGCGGCAAGAACATGCAGAGGATTGCGTATACTGGCGGTAATGACCTGTGTCGGATAGTTATGTCGGGTAAAAATTTCGACGGTATCTTTAACAACCTCCATCCCGTTGTGACCAATATCATCCAGACGGCCTACAAACACGCTTACATAGGTTGCTCCACAATGTGCGGCCAAGAGCGCTTGATTTGCCGAAAAAATAAGTGTGACATTCGTTTTAATTCCCATCTGACTCAAGCGTTTGGTTGCTTTCAAACCTTCCATGGTCATGGGGACTTTAATAACAATATTGGGTGAAATACGGGCAATCGTTTCGGCTTCTTCTACCATAAGACCGGATTCAAGACTGATAATTTCCGCGCTTATCGGGCCCTGCACTATTGTTGATATTTCCTGAATTAAATCTTCAAACGAATATTCTGTATTTACTTTAGCAATTAAACTGGGATTAGTGGTGACCCCCTCTATAATAAAACTGTATTTTCTTATCTGATCAATATCTGCAGTATCGAGAAATAATTTCATTATCTGCTCCTCTTCATCCATCTGTGGTTCTGATTACTTCTATCTATTCGTTTATAAAATAAAATTCTGAACTGCATCGAGTAAGTCTGTTGCTATATAATCGACAGGTTTTTTTATATTCTTGAATTCCTGAAAACCATGACCCGTTTTGACCAATACTGTTTTACATCCTGCTACTTGCCCGGCTTCAATATCGCTCCATTTGTCGCCAACTAGAAAAGAAGATTTAAAATCTATGTTATACTTTTTCGCACCTTCTAAAAGCATCCCGGGTTTTGGCTTTCTGCAATTGCAGTCAGTTCGGTATTTTTGTACTTTTGCTTCGGGATGGTGAGGACAATAATAGATTGCATCGATATGGGCATCAGTTTGTTTGAGTTGTCTAACCATCTCTCGGTTGAATATTATAATCTCCTTTTCTTCATACATGCCTTTTGCCACACCTGATTGGTTTGTAATAACGATTACCTTAAACTGTGCATCATTCAGTTTTTTTATCGCAAGTCCACTTCCCTCAATTAACATGAGCTGGTCGATGCGATGGGCATAATGTGGGGGATCCTGAGTTATTACCCCATCGCGATCAAGAAAAACCGCTTTATTCGTATTCATCACACATTCCATTTAAGTAATGTTTGATATTTCCTATTCAATGCAGCGCCGCTTCTTAAATTATTTCTTACAGAAAACAACCCGGCACCATGAGGAATAAATTTCTATGAATCCAGCTATTAATTTTTCCCTTGTCAGAAATTCCCTTAAGATCAAGACAATGCTGCGAAGCGATCTGGAATAGTCTACCTACCCTTCATTTATCAGAAATAATCAATGGCTCTGAAAAATGAGGAAAGGCGAATCTTTGACTGCAATGGTTTCAGTTATTAAAAATATTGAAGTTATCTGTTCAATTAATCGTAAATAAAGATCAAAAAAATTTCGGATTAATTTAAAAAATCATCTCCTTTTGAACGGAGCCATGTCGCTCCAACTCTCGCCTTAAATTGGATCCAGCCGTGCCACCCTGGAAATTGTGGGAGCGAATCAAGAATTTCCCAGAACCTTTGATAGCGCTGGAGATCCTCTTCAGTATCGACCCATGTTCCTTGTAGTCGCTGCCACTGTTCCTGCACTGCTGATAAAATTTCTTCAGGTGTTAAATCAATAATCCTGATACCGATACGATCGTAGTACTCCGAGTGGGTGTTTAAAGCAAAGTACTCTTTACAGTTAAGGGGAATTCCTGATGCCTGCCAAAGTAATGTTTTGGGCAAGTGCGTTGTATTAGAAAATGATGTGGTCATCCAGAGTGGAAGGTAATTTAGGTACAGAATAGGTCTGCAATAAATATCACTGATGGTATCTATACCCGTACCTGTACTTACACATAAATCACAGTGAGCGAACAGCCAGATATCTAGAAAATCGCTTTTCTCTGGATGGAACGCATAGTCGATTAGACGCGAATGGTTGCTGGGGATGGGTCTGGCCATTACCTTTCCCATTCGCAGTACCCACACGCCCTGACCGGCCAGCCATTCTGCTGCAGGAACATATGTGGAAATATCTGAATCACGATAGTTGAGATGGTTCCAACCATAACCATACTTTGGGTGATATTTTGCCCCCGTTTCTTCTGGGGGTGTGGTATTCGGATACGTGTTATCCATATAACTACTGTCTCTTACAAGCAGACAGACAAACGGTTCACCTTCATGCCAGCCCTGCTGGCATAACCAGGCTTTGGCCCATGCGTCTTCTTCAGGGGAAAATGGCAGTACTTCCTGAATCATCTTTTGCCAGTCTTGGATATCCGAAGAGAGCTGGAGCATACCAACGGGAGGAAGATGGTGCATGGCGCCGCCGGGCAATATCTGATTCCACAGATCCAATGGACAAACAAAGGGAGAAACGTGAAATGTCCGTTGCACCATTGCCGCAAAAAAATCATTACTTATAGGCAGATCGAACCAGTATAAATCCAAACACCCTTTAGATTGCCGTTGACATATACCTGCAACTTCATTAACAAAGGTACCAATACGGCTTGTACTAATTGGACCAAAACGGATTACGTACCATGGACGCAAGCAACGGATGATAATAACCAGCGGGATTGCCCAGAGACCGCAGATAAGTAATATCAGGTATTTAAGCAAGGAGAGAATTTTCGATTGAATTACCGGCCAACCCCCAGAGGAAATTTCAGAGAATTGTTTGTTCAGAGACTTCATTGAAAACCTCAAATAATACCTTTTGTCATCATAATTATTCGGGAATTACTATGAAATGCAGGATAAGATTTATTTTCAGGACATGTCAGAAATATTATTTCGTTGTTTACAGTATTTCTACTCTCCATTTCCACTCAATTATCTATGGTGAATGATTTTAAATTCATGTTATTTTTGAATTTGACCCCCCAATATCATCAATTATAAATTTATTAATTATTTTTTAAAATGATCAAATACAATTTTTTTACATATTGTGTTGATATCGTGCAATTGAATTTTTGTTGTTTTGATCAATTTATCTGATTTCATTGAAATATTCAATGGTCGTTTCTCGATGAAAGGAAAATCATGAATGCTGCATCTTACTACTTCTGTTTTTATTTGTGATTTACCCCTGAAATGTTTGAGTAGTATCTCCAAGAGATCCAATCGGGAAAATGCTACATTACCTGATATATGGAAAATTCCGTTACAATCATTATCGATTAATTCTATGATCGCTGTGGTCACATCATCAATATAAACCGGGGAGAAAATTTGATCATAAGCGCAGGATATCTTTTTATTGCTTGTGATCTCCTCAAGCCAATTTGTAAAAAGGGTCCCATCTCCTTCTTCAGAACCGTATACTTTCGAGAATCTGACGATAATATACTTATCACATGTCTTTTGGATAAATTTTTCAATTTCCACTTTCTGTTTACCATAAGTGATAATTGGATTCACCGGATCTTCTTCAGTATAATTTCCTTTTATTCCATCAAAGACATAATCACTAGAACAAAAAATTGGTGTGATATTATGGTGATTTAAACAATTTACAATCAATTTTAAGCTATCGATATTTAATGCATTTGACTTTTCAATATTTTGGGCACTTGTTTCGAAATTCGTATCATTTAATAGAATCACTGCATGAGAGACTGAGTTTAATTCTTTCAAAATCTGTGCGAGATCCATTGATAATGAATCGAAATAAATTCCATTATTTATAGGGTTTTTATAATATGTGGGAATAGCACGATCTTTCCCAAGGGCATTAAATAAATATCTTCCGATATAACTGCTCCCTCCTAAAATTAGAATCTTTGTTTTATTCATTTTAATCACCGTACCCTCAATATTCAAACTATCTTTCTTACATAGATCTGTAAGGGTCTTCATTTATTTACCTAGTGCCAATGAGATGATATTCGCTGCTATTTTATTATAATTAATTATTTTATTAAACGCACTTTTTGAATTTCGTGTACATAATTTCGTGTACATGTATTATAAGAAATCTTCTGCATCATAATTCATGTTAACAACAGTTCAATATCACGAAAATTAACCTTCTGAAAATACAGAATCATTGTTTATGTATGACGGATTAAAAAACCGTTCAAAATTCATCTCTCTAAATTTTTTTGATTTATTCTCTTCATGAATTGAAATATACCTTTTTCATCTCCCTCTTCAGGAGCCCAGTCCGCAAAAATTGTGTTTTCACGGATAAATGGTCCTTTCGTTGATTCATGAAAAACCGTGCTTTCAGATTTTATCACGATTGAATGAAAGATTGGGTTATCAATTCTGTAGTAAAAAATTTTACCGGAATTATAGTCTCCCATTTGAATAACTTCTCGGAGATTGCCGTTATCTTCAAATAATAATAATAACACTTCACCATCAATTAAATGAAAAGATTCGCTTTTTCCCAAGTGTTTATGGGGACGAACATAAGTATCTTGTTTATGGACAATCAGCATTTCATGAAGGGGAGACCTGATATCTTTATGAGCACATAGACGACTGCGTTTACGCGTTGTTCTTTCAGCCAATTGTTTTAAATGGGTAATATCTTCCTTACTGATTTTTACGACCGGATCGATCGCAAATAACACCTCGTCGTTAAATTTTGAATAGTTCATGAAAACACCTGCTTGTGCAATGAGCGTTGACTAGATGGAAAAATTGAGTAAAATTTTCCCCCGTTCTCAATGAACTTCCGGAAATTAGCAATCACCTTATCTTCATTCAACGGATTCAAGCTCAATATGCAAAGTGAATAATTACCATTCATAAGAGCGGACGAAGATACGATGGGTAATTTCGAACCCGGCATAAATAATCCCTGTTTATTAGGGTCATCATCAATAATACAGTCAATAAAGTCCTGCAACTGAAATAACCATACAAACGTACATGCAAGATGACCTGCTCCGAAAAATGCGATTTTACCATTATTTCTCCGGTGATGCGCGAAAAAAGAATAAAAATTTTTACGGTATTCGCCAAATTTTTGCGCAAACATCTCTCCCCGTAATAATTCTGTTTTCAGGATCGGAGCAGGCATTACCGGATTAAAATTATTTATGGGTCGTGTAATTGCAATAAGTGAATTTTCAAAGGGGTACTGGATATTTTCGAATCTGATAATTTGTAATCCACACGCAGCCAGTAAAAATTTGAAGGTCTCCGGTGTGAAATAATATAAGTGTTCCTCCCAAATCGTAGTATAATCATTTTGTTCTAAAGATCTTGTGCAATCAGGAACCTCAAATATAATAAACGCATTTTTTGCAACAAGTGTCTTCAATGAGTTGATGAACTCATCCAAATTATAAACATGTTCTAGGATATGTCTAGCAATCAAAATCTCCGCTTTTCCATATTTTTGAGTGATTTTTTTAGCTGTATCTGTTGTTAAAGCTGACTGAATACTTTCAATGCCAGCACCATTGTAGTGGATATTTAAATCCTGATTGGGATCAAGTCTCCATGTCTCAAAACGACGGGATCTAAACCGATGAAGTGTGGTGTCATCTTTGAATGATAACCCACCTATTTTTGAATTCTCTGATACGCCCTCTAAATCACATACAAAATTTACGAGGTAGTCAAGATGGCCCTCCGGCTCTCGATAGGTTATCCAGTCATATCTGGGTTTCAATTCTTCATTTGGAAACGGCGTCATTAATTTGATTAATCCACTTTTTTGACATTGGCCAAGAACTAAATGATATAATTTTTCAAAGTCAGTTGAATTGCAGAGATACCGGTTTGATATCGGTTGCATCCCTACATCTAGCAGCGGTTTCACGATATCTTTAGAACAATTACCTGATGAAATTATAATCCCCTCTTCTGCTGTTCTTTTTTTACTATTTCCCCCAATCCCTCATCCAATTCTGTAAAGTGAAATTCTGGAAAAGTTTTCCGGAGTAAATCGTTTGAGAACCGGTTATCGACTTTATCCTTCGTGCGTTCCCTGTATGTGATCGTTGGTGTTTTTCCTGTCAGCGATATAAGTCTATCAAGTACGTATTGAAATGAGTGACTCTTCCCATTGACAGGATTCAACACACCATTAAACTTGGATTGAACAACGCCATACACAATGCGTGCAATATCCTTGATGTACAGGAATTCACGGAGTTCGGAACCGTTTCCCCAGATGATAATTTCTTTATCATTCATAATATTATCCAAAAAATATGATGGTCCGTATCCGTTTGAAAGATCCCCGTTTCCATAAATAAGCGGTGGGCGGAGTATCGCAAGTGAAGTTGACCCTGATTGAAATGTAGTTGATAATAGCCTTTCAGAAGTAAATTTTGCTATCCCATAAAATGAACGGGGATTAACCTGTGTATTTTCTGTAATTTGCATATTGTGAATGTCTTCTCCATAGACCGCGGCCGAACTAAAATAAACGAACTGTCTCAACGGCCTCTGTTGTACCATTTCACAAACATTTTCAATCATGCTCATATTTTGCATGTATATCTCCAGATTATCCCCGAGTTGCTTTTTAATTGCTGCCAGCATTATTACCGTGGTATCGGGAGAAAGATAATCAATTATCCGTCGGGAACTATCGCGGTCACAAAGATCGATTTCAGGACGGGATAGTCCAATAATCTCTATATCAGGGGCCTGTGAATTGAAATACTCAGTAATCTGATGTCCAATGAATCCGTTATGCCCAAGAATTACAACTTTCATCAGATCACGGATTTATCAAGTCATATTCATCGTCGATGCTTCTAATTTCTTTTTCAAAGTCCTTTCATCATCCCTTCATATATTACATTCCGATAACTTCAGAATTCCTCGTTCATTGGTTATTCTATCAAATTATGATAGAAACACGAATTACAATTATATCCCTTTTTAAATGAATATTTCAACTATATCATTAGTACTCTTTTTGAAGATTCCTGCAATATCATTCAATTGTTACACCATCGTGATTAAAATCCTCCCAGAAGTCCCGCTTTTCATCAACTGGATAGCTTCGTTGATATCATCTAATTTGAATTCATGTGTAATAAGCCCGTCAAGTTTCAGGATCCCGGCATTGGCAAGCCGGACATACCTTGGAATATCTACCTGAGGGACACAGCTCCCACCGTGACTTCCTTTCAGGACTTTATTGAAGTGGATCGGGAGGGTGTAGATTGATACATTATCTCCCTTTCGCGGAACCCCGACAAGAATGGTCCTGCCATCCGGATGTGTCAGATCATACGCCTGTTCAATTATCCGTGAATTTCCTGTAGTATCTATAACGACATCAGGTCCGGAAGCGCCGACAATCTTTTTGATCTGATCGATAAGATCCGGTGTTTTCGCTGAGTTGAAACAATAGTCTGCTCCCATTTTCCGTGCCATATCCAGTTTGTTATCATGGAGATCAATACTGATAATCGGGTGAGCGGAGACCATTTTTGCAGCCTGAACGATATTAAGACCAACTCCCCCCACACCATAGACCACGACGGATTGCCCCATCTTTACCTGGGCATCGTTATTGATTACTCCAAGAGCGGTCGTTACGGCGCAACCAAAAAGAGGCGCAAGTTTCATATCAAAATCCTTGGGTATCGGAGTGAGACGGTTTTCCGAAACAACTGCGTATTCATTGAATGTCGTAACCCATCCGGCGTTCAGAGGCTTTCCGTTCCAGTGGTATTTCGGAGTCCCTGACTCGATCCCATTGCTCTTCCTCCAGTGGAGAACCACGTTATCCCCGGTTTTAACCGTAGTGACGCCCGGGCCTGTTTCCAGCACTACTCCCGAACCTTCATGCCCGAGGAGGTGCGGGAGAAATTTATCCTGGCCTTTTGCAGCCGATATCTCATTTATCTGAGCCCCGCATATACCGCTGTAGATGATTTTTACCAGGACCTGCCCGCAGGTAAGCGTATCCGGGAGCTGGACCTCATCAACAACCAGAGGTTTATTTGTCTCTGTCAGTATCGCTGCTTTCATCCGTGAAACTTGCATAATCAACCTTCATTCAAAATATATAAATTCGTAATCACCGGTATAACCGAACTCATTGTAGATCCAGATCCATTCATCCAGATCGAAGAGGGACTCTGCAGTCAGGGCCCAGCATTCAAGGTTGAACATCTCGAGTTCATTCCGGTAACTTTCCACCATGATAAATTTGTTTTTTCCCACCCTTTCAATTTCTTGAAGTGCAACCTTGAGTTCAAAAAATCTCAAGTTATGGAGGGTGGCAAGAGAGATCACCAGGTCAAATTCATTGTCTTTGAACGGGTAGGGATCCTGTGCCCGGTGCCGGAAGAGGTGCCCTTTAAAGTCCGGGTGGCAGTGATCCATCCCATACTGGGAGATATCGAATCCCTGGATCTCCAATCCCGGAATCAGGAGTTGCAGTTCGTACAGGAGGTAGCTTTTCCCGCACCCGACGTCCAGAACCTTGTCACCGGCCTTGAGATGATATCGTTCAATAATCTTTTCCGCAACAGGTTTCCAGTATCCCGGACGATAGCTGTAGCCTCCGTAGCCATACCGCCGATCCCCGTCCCAGTATTCATATCCGTACTCTTTTGCCTTTTGCATACAATGGACTTTGTCGTCCACCATTCTGGCCAGATAATCCCGTTTTGTCCTTGTGTGCAGAGGTGTCACAAAGTTCAATAATTGTCCCATACGTGCCCCTTTTCTCTTGATCTAATATTATTTCTATTCATTAGTGAATAAGATAATTGAGGATTTTTTAAAAAGTCTTGAGATCAGATATGCTCTCAATCAGAACATCGCAGTAACTGCGTGACCGGAATTCACCAGCATTCAGTATATCGTAATCACGGTGCGAGGTAAGTAGAATATTCATCTGCCTTAAATCATTGTATTGGCCATTTTGAACATATTCTTCGCTTTTTTGAGTTGTTTCCCTTTTATCTCATTCATATCCAGATCGCTGTTTGCAAATATTCTCCGGGCCCTCCCTACGGGAAGGAACTCGTTGAGAATTATACAGCACCATTTGATTGTGTGAACCGGTAGAAGCATCTTCAGTCTTCGGTAGTGGGACCCGGGATTGTCCAGGGAGTCCAGTACACGGGCCGAGAACATCGGGAGATATGAATGGGGTACTGGCACTTCCGGCTGACAAAAGAAATCACAAATCATTTTCACTGGATCATCGAGTCCTGCATACTCGAAATCAATGAAAAATACTGTGCCCGCATCAGTCTGGATTGCATTATGAAATCCAAAGTCTGAAGGGGAGATACAGATATCCCTTTTCTTCAGGCAGTCATCAAGGCCGGACAGTCCTTGTTTTTCCTGTTCCAGGATATCCTTGCGGACGTTTTCCCACCGGGGAATGAGTTCATTTCTGACAAAGTGAATGGCGGACCTGTCAATCTCTGATCCGGTATCCATCTGCAGAAGTCTGTCGATCCTTCTGTTCACGCATTCCAGATGATCTCTCATTGAAAAACAGGACTCCGCTGCCGGTAAGAGATTTTTGGGCGTGCCGGAATCATAATTTTTATTAATGGCCTCGAAAAAATCCAGTGCCTGTGTGATATGGTTCCCACTCAGGTGTTCTGTTGGGACCTTGTGGCCATGAATGTATTCATAAACCGCGATTCCTCTGTCAGGATCGCAGATAATCGGCTTTGGCACACAGGATATCCCGGCATCTGCCGCATACTCAAGAAAGGTCCATTCTGCCCGGCAACGATCCCGGGGATCAGCTGCATGCCGGAAATAGTGCTTCATCACATATTTCGGGATCCCATTCATTTCAAGAATGAATACCTTGTTGTTGCCGCCGCCGCTCTTGGGGTAAATCACAAGGTTATCAGGACAGTCAATACCGGATAATAACTCCCGTGAAAGAGAGTGGAGGTCTTCTTCAGGGTTATCCATGATGCCTCTCAATGATCCCGCATATTTGATCCCAGCTCCCTGCAGTAAAATAGCCGGGGTCCGGCGTACTCTTTCTGTCCGGATCATACAGGATTTTGATTATCCCCTCCAGAAGATCCGGGTGCAGGAGAACCTCCGCCAGATCATCTATCATAATATCACAACCAAGCTGGTTTATCCGGCCGACCTTCTCTGATCGCGTTGCTTCGAAAAAGACTCCCTCTACTGCCCCGCGGATATCCATTCCAAAAATCCTGTTTTTTTCCAGCCAGTTGATCGCAGGAGTACGCAGGTTGAATTTTTCACCAACAATTGAGTCCTGGGTCTTATGGCTGATGATAAAAATCTTCCAGCCATTTTCATAACAGAGATCGGAGAACGGTGAAAATCCATCCATTACTTTTGCGTTCCGAATGTATTCCCCATACACGAGCCCCTGAATTTTGATCCAGTCGTCTTCCCGCCCAATTCCGATGAGATACTCACGGATGGTTTTTTTACTGAACCCGGCATTATCCGGCAAGACACCCAGTGACAATCCCGCCTCGTAAAAAAGATCGCTGTAATTAATGATAGTGTTATCAAAATCAATGCCGATAATCATATCCACATCATTCAGTTTCAGGGATCGTTTCATCAATTCAACCGGGAGCTCTGCGATAGCACGTTATTCATGATTTAATGAAGGTATTGATGTACTTTCTGATACTGCTTATGGATTGTTTCTGCAAGTTTTTCTGGGGAGAGTGCATAAGCCTCCCGAGCATTTTTCTGGTTTATTGCATAATGTAAAAATTCATCCGGTATTCCGATTCTTAAAAGATGACCTTTTTGGGGAAGAGGCTGATCGCTGATCCATTCGGCAACTGCGGATCCAAGACCTCCGATGAGACTATGTTCTTCGACTGTCACGACAAGAAGATAGTCAGAGAATGCTGCCTCGAGAAGCTCGGTATCCAGTGGCTTGACAGTATGATAACTGACTACGCGGATTTTTAGACCGTATTCCCTGAGAAGGTGAGCCGCTGCAATAACATTCGGCATTATTGTTCCTGTCCCAAGAATGCAGATATCCGTGCCCTCTTCAATGGTTATCCCTTTCCCAATGACAAAGTCAGGTAATTGTTGATGTATCACCGGTTCATTTTTCTTCCCAATGCGGATATACACGGGACCTTCTTTCTGAAGAGCAGCTTTTATGGCAGCCCGTGTCTCAACGGCATCCGCTGGACAGATAACCGTCATGTTGGGGAGGGCCCGGGTGATCGCCAGATCTTCACAGATATAATGGGTGGGTCCAAGCGGCGAATAAGTGAGACCGCCCCCGAGACCAATGATCACGACAGGAAGGTTCTGAAACGCCAGGTCAACCCGTATCTGTTCGAAAGGCCGGCCGACATCGAATGCCGAGAACGTATAGACAAAGGGACGGAACCCGCTCATCGCAAGTCCCGCAGCAACACTGATCATATTTGATTCGGCGATACCGCAATTGAAAAAACGCGTGGGATACAGTTCTTTGAACCGATCAAACATATGGTTGCCGATATCTGCCATAAGAAGGACGATGCGGGGATCTGAACCGGCAAGATTTGTCAATTCCGATGAAAATGTATCTCTCATGGGAACCCCAGTTCCTGATGCGCTTTTTGGACTTCGTCGGCAGTGGGGATGCGGTAATGCCAGTTATTATCGTCTTCCATGAAAGATACTCCCCTTCCCTTGAGGGTATGAGCAATGATCGCCACGGGTCGCTCCTGTGATGGGAGTACTGACCGGAAGAGCGTCATCATCGCGCCAATATTATGCCCATCCACTTCATACGCTGTCCATCCGAATGCAGAAAACTTCTGCATAAGCGGGGAGAGATTCATGATCTCGTTGCTCCGGCCACATGCCTGCCATTTATTATAATCAATGATTACGACCAGGTTTCCAAGATTATGTGCCGGTGCAAAAAGGGCAGACTCCCAGACCGACCCTTCATCGCATTCGCCATCACTCATGAGAACAAAAGTCCGGTACGGTTTTCCGGAAATTTTTGCGGCAAGTGCCATACCGCTGCCAATCCCCAGGCCATGTCCAAGTGATCCCGATGTGGCGTCAATACCGGGAATATTTTTCCACACCGGATGCTCGGTATACTGACTCCGGTCTTTATTGAATGTATCAATCTGTTCACAGGGATAGAAACCACGATGAGCGAGAACGGTATACAATGCAAGGGCTGCATGCCCTTTACTCAGGATAAACCTGTCGCGGTCCGGCCAGCCCGCGTCTTCCGGATGAACCGACATACAACCAAAATACAAGGCTACCAGTATGTCAACACAGGAGAGGCAGCCCCCAAGATGCATAGCTTCAGATTTATACGAGGTTTCTATGATCTCAGCCCGTATCTGTCTGGATAGCAGAGCGAGTGCCAGTTGGTCCGGAATATTTGTATTATCAGTCATAACGAACTATATTAAATAAAATTTACATGCGGATGAGGATTTTTTAGTTGCGAAAGATACCGGTTTATTGCGTCCAGCCTGCACCCGTCCCGGCAGTGTTCTATTGTATTTTTCGTCAGTTGCTGTAAAATATGTTTCCTCGTTTTGCCGTTCCAGATATCGGAAAATGATTCAGTGTTCAGGTTTCCATAACAGAAATCCGGGTTATGATGGAACAGATTACAGGGAATTATTGTGCCATCTGCTTCTACTAGTGTGAAAAACGGCAACCCGTAACACTCATGATAGTTTCGTTTCGTCATCAATCGATGAGCGGTCTGTGACCGGAAGATCACTTGAAATTCTGGTGTTTCATATCTCCTGATGGTGTCCTCAATACCTTGATATTGTGCATATTCGATAGAATAGCGGTTTTTGCTCAACGGGTGCTGGGAATAGGGTTTGATCTGGACATTGTCCACACCAATTTCTTTAAAAGCCTCGATGAATGGTATAAGATCGTTAAAATTATCCGGAATCAGTAAGAACTGGACGCCAAGGACGACCGGTAAATGATCTCGCTTTTTAATCGCTACAGCATCGCGGACATTTGTTAAAATCCTTTGAAAATCGTATGATCCCCCGCAGTGGATTTTTTTATGAGTGTCAGGTGTACCCGCGTCAACACTAAACCGAACCCATGATATCGAGGGGAGTGTCTTTTCCAGTTTTTCCCGGTTGAATAACACGCCATTTGTGGCTATTGCCACATCGAGACCCTGTTGTCTGGCATGCGTGATCAAATCACAGATGTCCCGGTGCATCAATGGCTCTCCGTCTCCGGCAAACATCACCGATTTTACACCGCACTCAGCCATTTCATGAAGTGCACGTTTCATCACTTCAGTATCAATATCGAGAGGATTTTTTTCGCACCAGTCCAGAGCACAAAAAACACACCGGTGGTTGCAACGGTTTGTCACCCCGATCTCGACATAGATGGGAAAACAATCTCCTGTTCTGATCCACTCGGAGACTCTTTCGGGGTGATATATCAGTTTATGACTGTCAACCTCAACTTTCATGAAACCTCCATGAATTAAAGACTGTGATTATTGTACGGATCAAACTTATTTTTAATCGACACCTTATTTATTCAGTTTTTGCGGTCTGATCTGAAATGTAATGTGTAAGTACGGAGTGCACCAGTTCTACATACCCATACTCTCTGGAGGAGACATAAAGGTTAAGATCCCCCATACGCCGGAGCGGGTTATCGGGAAGAAATCCCGATACTGTAATGATCGGTGTGCATCCATGATCCCGTGCGGTAGTAACCGCATTAAGGATGTTCTGGGATCGGCCCGAACTGCTAATCGCAATAAGTACATCATCATTATCCGCCCAGAGGTTCACCAATTCCCGGTATGCCGCGGTATAACTGATATCATTTGAGAGTGCCGTCAACAGTGGTGGTTCGGTAAATACCATTACCCGGATTTGTGCTGCCTTGCAGAGATCATTCTGTAAATGACTGGCAATCGCTGCACTACCGCCATTTCCAATGACCATCACTTTTTTACGGGTAGTTTTTATCTTATGGAGGAGGGTGATAATCAAGGACAATCCTTCATCAATATTTACGTTTTGTCCGTTACTATCCGTAATTACAACTCTTTCCAGAAATGTCTGTAATTCTCCGGAGTACTGAGTAAAGGGCATCATTTTTACGTCAACGGGTGTTTTATTTGAGCAGTGTCGATAAATATTTTTTGAAGGAGACCTTTTCAATCGAGTTCCGGTGCCCAACTGTTGATACAGCAACTGCGGCGGCGGCATTTCCGACAAAACCGGTAATCATTGCCGGAGCATGTTGAACCGCACATAGCGAAGCAATTGCAATCAGTGCATCTCCTGAACCTATGCGATCAACTACTTTCTTGGCAAACGCAGGGACAATAAAAAGTTCACTCTCTCCTGTTTCTGTGTGATAACAGATACACCCTTCTTTACCCTGTGTGACGATGGTTATCGAACTTGAAAGTTTCATCATCACACTTTTGACCATATCGAAAATTGACCCCGGGTTATTTCGTTCTTCAAGCCGTACTTCCAGATCATTAAGGCAGACAAAATCCGCCGAGGGGTATTTTGAAATTACATTAAATCCCCGGTTACCGGAATTCGTCTGGGTGTTTACCGCAAGGAATTTTGCGTTCGCTGAGATCAATTGCGCGGTAGCGTGTGTGATGAACCCATGCCCGAAGTCAACAACCAGCACAAGATCATAATCGCCAATCCGAGAGAGGATGAGATCATTGAGTCTTGACTGTTCCGGAAGGGTTAGATCGCGCTGGTTTATCCTGTGCACCTCAAATAGTTTCTGGATAGCCGGACCTTCAAGAACATACCGCTGCTTGACGATTGTAGGGGAATTATCCTTGTAAAAGAAAACAGGGTTTACATTACCAGCAAGTTTTTCTTTAATAAATGACTCTTCCGTTTCAAATTGCCCGAGCATCGCAATAATATCAACGCTATCACAAAAATTCGCGAGATTATTCGCAACTGCAAGTATTCCACCAGCAAATCTTTCCTGTGATAAGTAGCGTACTCCGAGTGCAGGATCTTTTGTTGCTACACCAATCATATCACAATAATTATATTCATCGAGAATTGCTTCACCGATAACAAGCACTTTAAGTGATCTGGCATTATCGATGTAGGATAATACTCCGTTCTCACCATGCAGTTTTGAGAGCGCCTGGAAAAACTTCAGTGTCTCTTCCGGGAAATCGACATAAAACTGGTTGAGGAGGGTGGATGAGCTGAATACAATATCTTCGGTAAAAAACATTGATCCCCCGATTGCTAATAGCGCTCGCTCTTCCTCAACAATCATCCCTGTCAGATCATTTTCCGATTTTTTATATTCGGATCCCTTTGCATAGATATCGGGTTTTAAAATCTGTATTGTTTCAACAGCGGTGGGCCATTCATTCAACGCCACGTAATCCACAACACCGAGAGCAGCTATTGCATCGCATCGTAACTGCTCTGGGAATGCCGGCCGGTTCGGCCCTTTATTTACAAACCGATCGGGGGTAACCGTAACAACGAGAATATCCCCCGCAGTTTTTGCACTCTCAAAATATTTGATGTGCCCGATGTGAAGGAGGTCAAATACTCCGTGACACAAAACAACTTTCTTATTCCTGCGAATTATGTCAAGGTGGTGGGCAAGATCCTGAATAGAAAAGATTTTGGGATTGCTGGTTGTCATGATTATTAACCTCTGCCAAGATATGAGAACCAGTCTTTTGTGGCGGTGGCAATTGACTTTTCATCCCAGACTGGCGCATCACGCCACAGATCAATATGATCGAGCATTTCTTTTACCCCGCTTTCAAAAGAGACATTTGGAGACCATCCCAGATCCTGCCGGATCTTATGAGTATCAGCAAAGGTACAGTCAGGTTCACCGGGACGTTTGGGGATATACATCACTTCACCCCCAAGAAGCTCGACTAGACGGTTCACGGAATAAGTTCCTCCCGATCCTACATTATAAATTTCTCCCCGCTTGTCTGACTCTGCAGCTTTGATGAATGCGTCAGCAACATCGGTCACATAGGTGAAATCCCGTGTTTGTCTCCCGTCACCGACAACCGTGAACGGTTTCCCGGCAAGCTTCTGCGCAAGGAAAACGCCGAAGACTGCCCCGTATGTGCCCGATGTCCGGGAACGCGGACCATATACATTGAAGAGACGGAGGGAGATGCAAGGGAGGTCATACGTCTGGTTCCAATGCATCACATATTGCTCACCGATATACTTTGTTAATGCATAGGGATACATCGGGCGGATGGGTGCAATTTCCGGTGTCGGATAATGATCCGGTATTCCGTAACATGAAGAGGAGGCAGCATAGATAATTTTCTTGACGCCCGCTCTTCGAGCCGCTTCCAGAACCGTGGTTGTGCCGTTTACATTGGCATGATGATATTTCAGGGGTTCCTGGATTGACGGGACAATATCTGCAAGTGCGGCAAGATGGAAAACAAATGTTGTATCTTTAAAGGCGTTTGCTACTGCAGAAAAATCAGTGGTATCGATTTTTTCAACGGAAACACGGGAGGATGTCTCGAAATCCTTAATATTTGCAATTCTTCCTGTTGAGAAGTTATCAAGGATTACGACCTGATATCCTTTGCTAACAAGAGCTTCGGCAAGGTGACTGCCAATAAACCCGGCACCGCCAGTGACAACAACTTTTTTCATTAGATTCCTCCAAATTCTTGTAATTCAAATTTAAAAACCCGAATGACGAAATTTGATCATTTGATCATTATTTGTATATTATGGTACCTGATCTTTTGATACATCAGTCATAGCAGAAATTTTATCTTCAAATGTTATGGCTACTATTGTTCAAACCTATTTTGATTTTTGTTTCATTAATGTTTTTGCAGGATTAACCAGTGCGTTATTGTAATATATTAGATGATATTCGGAGACCGTGAAATTATTTTTCGTATAATCCAAAAAAAATCCACATAAGGTTACGAAAAATATAATAAAAATCTGTAAAAATGTTTAGCTTACAACGTTTTAATAAGTCCTTGATCAATCTGATTTTTTGTAAAAATATTTGGAATTGAAAAAAATTGAATAAGCCTCAGCCGTGATTTGAACACGGGACCTGCTGATTACAAGTCAGCCGCTCTGCCAACTAAGCCACTGAGGCGCCATAGTATTTTGACGTTGGATGGTAAAAAAGATGGTGTCTGGCCCGGTAGTTTTCCCGCCATTACCCCGCAGGAAAGATCTCGATCAGCCTGATCCGGAAACACATCCAAATATCTTATACCCCCCGGCACAGACGTAGTAGTACAGATGGCCCAGCTGACCGTGGATATTGGCGGAAGCCCCGGCATCAACTGCCGCGGATACTGCGAATACTGCTATTTCAAAAAAGTCAAGGGTGAAACAGAGCTCGGGTGCCGGTACTGCCTGCCGTTCAAGAAAGGCTGCGACTACTGCACCCGTGGTGTAAAAGAGGAGTACTCCGGGTTCAAGGACCTCCGGAGCATCGCAGATGAGACTCTCGCGAACCTCCAGTTAAAGCAGGGCGAGATCGAACGGATCACAATAAGTGGTGGTGGTGATCCGAGCTGCTACCCGCAGTTTAAGGATCTCATCGAGCTGCTCGGCAGCACGGAAGCCCCGCTCCATATCGGATACACAAGCGGGAAGGGCTGGGATGACCCGGCGATTGCCGATCTCCTGATCGAGAACGGACTTACAGAGATCTCATTTACAGTTTTTGCCACGGACCCGAAACTCCGTAAGCAGTACATGCACGACCCGACACCGGAAGCCTCGCTTGTAATTCTCGAAAAACTTTGCGGTGCGGCAGATGTGTACGCAGCAACGGTTGTTCTCCCGGGTGTGAACGATGGCAAGGTGCTGGAGGAGACCTGCCGGTGGCTCCAGGACCGGGGGGCAAAGGGCCTTATCCTGATGCGGTTTGCCAATGCCACGGAGCAGGGGCTCATCCTCGGCAACGGGCCGGTCATGGGGAAACAGAACGTCCAGAGCGTGGAATCGTTCCGTGACATGATCACGGACCTCCGGAAAAAATTTACGATGAAGATATCCGGCACGCCGCTCTGGGATCCGGAGATCGGCTCGCCGTTTGCGATCCGCTATGAACCGGACCTGCTCGCAAAACTCCCACGGGTCACGAAACGGGCGAGCGTGATCAGCGGAAGCATTGCCACGCCGTTCATCGATACGATCCTCTCTGCCTGCGGGTCGGTAGTGTCAGTTGTTCCGGTAACAAAAGAGATCGCCTGCCTGATCACCGCGGACGACCTCCGAGGGCTCGACCTCGCGTCTCTCGAAACGGTGGTGATCATTCCCGGCCGTGCGTTCGTCCATGATGCCGAGGCAGAGGAGATCCTCTCGCGCGACGGGATCGAGCGTTCGGTGATCCGGGGGCCCGATATGCTGACTGCCGATGCCGAGACCAGTATGGGGATGACCCGTGACCAGGTACTGGAAATGGAGATGAACGGGTTTGCTGAATTGATCCAGATGGTCAACCGGTATGGGAAATGATCCGGCAAGACCGTACGGTGACGAGAAAAACAGTATGCTGCGAGAGGGTTACGATCCCCCGATCTCCAGATCTCTCGAAGCGTGAACGTGTAATTTGTGTTCAACAACCCTATGAGTCTGGCGCCCTAACCAGCTAGGCCACCGCAGCACAAAAGTGCATAATAAAAACGCCGTAAAAACTATTAAAGGTTCTGACGCAACAGGCTTTGCACCTAAAGTCAGATCAGATTCCTCCTTTGGGTGCAAGACCGTTGTAAGCACATCATCAAAAAATCGCAGCAGTACATCCCTGCCATTTCGGGTGTTTATTCTTTATAAAAAGCCCTGATCAATTCGATGATCTCTTTCTCGCTTATGCCGAGCGATTTGTAATACGCAACGTCTTTCTTTATTTTATCGAACGCCATTTCATCCCGCTTGTCCAGCCGCTCAAAACTGCTCAGCGGAGCAACGAAGCACCCCCGGCCAACCATTGAGTGGATTAAGCCTCTGCGTTCCAATTCCTCCCATGCCTTTTTTACCGTTATTACACTGATTTGAAGTTCCTTCGCCACCGTGCGTATCGGCGGGAGGCAATACCCTTCCTGCAGCTGTCCTAATATTATCTGCGAGGACAGTTGCTCAAAAAGCTGTTGATATATGGGTTTTTCAGAGGATGACGAAATTACAATATCCAGCGACATTACAAGTCAACCTTACTAAAGCGTTTAATTGATACGCGGATTGAAATCCATGTGAGCAGTATAAATGCGGCAATTCCGCAAATAAGTACAGGTATTTGCCCAATCAGCGCATCCAGACTGATGCCGTCCAGCACAAGCGCGGCCGCCGGTACGGTAACTATTAGAAACTCGATACCTGCAGCAAATACACTGGTAAATATCATAGCGACAATGAGCGGTGCGACAAATTTGTATGCCGTCTTATATAACATCGGGAAAAATATCACGTTGAAAATCCCATACATAGCGAAAATGCAGCCGATGTATGCCACGTTGGTGTCAATTAAAAAATTACCGGTATGATACAGTATTATATGTAAGGCCACGAATATTGCGATGACAAATATCTGTACTACCTGAAAAAGTGCGATTGCCAGTACCCTTGCCCTAACAGCGTCGCTTTTTCGGACAGGCAGCAGCACGGTAAATTCAATATCGTTTTGAGCCTTTGCGGTTCCAATAATACTCGGCACAGCGATAAACAACAAATACATAGGCACGACAAGAAATACCCATTCCGGAATAAGAAGCAATACGCCGAACAAGGTAATCAAGAAAAAAAGCGGAGTGATTACGAGCCGGAATTCTTTATTCAGCAGATTCTTCATGGCGATTCTCCTTTTTTTGCGTGATAAATCATTATATCCTCCAGGGAAGGCGCTTCTGCCGTAACCGTATCGCTGTCGGTCAGGTCTTTTGTTTGGATCAGTCCCGTGAAGCCAAATGCATGCGTTTTTTCGGATATCAGCCGCGCCTTAACGTCTGATAGTTGAGCAGCTGTGCCCTTTACAAGGCGATATGACGCGATCAATTCATCTTTTTCGCAGCTTGTAATAATTCGGCCGTTTTCGATATAAGTGATGAAATCCGCACACTTTTCAAGATCGCTTGTGATGTGGGTCGAGAATAAAATGCTCATTTCACCGCTTTCGATGAGTTCTTGAAACAACGTAAGCAGGTCGTCACGGGCAACAGGATCCAGACCTCCGGTAGGCTCGTCAAGAATCAGCAGTTTTGCATGGTGCGACATTGCAAGTGCTAAAGAATATTTGATTTTCATACCACCGGACAGTTCCGATGGGCGTTTATCTTCATCCAGATTAAATCGTTGCATGTAGGATTTATACACCGTATTGTCCCAATTTTTGTAAAATCGGCTGACAACATCCGTTATTGTTCTTAATTGAGTTTTGGTATAGTAGTCTACACCGCCGAAAGACACGCCGACAAGCTGCTTACATGCAAGCTCGTTTCGGAAGAAGTCATGTCCAAACATCTGCACCTCGCCGCCATCGGGCTTTACTAAGCCGAGCATGCATTTCAGCGTAGTCGTTTTCCCTGCACCGTTGGGGCCAATGAAGCCCATGATATACCCTGCTTCCAAAGAAAAGGATACATCTTTCAGTTCAAACGAACTGTACCGTTTTTTCAAGTTGTCTATCCTTAAAAGCTCCATTGTCCTCCTCCTAAACCATGAATATTGTATATATTGAACATACACAATATATCATCATTGCTAAGGGTTTTACACTTAAAGCCTATCTTGCACAGCTAGCAAAGATAATAGATTTCCTGAATTACTGCCGCATACCATCGATAATTCCATCATTTTTGAAATTGACAATGAAAACAGATGATAGAAGGATGACAACAATAAGAACAAACTAAGAACAAACCTTCGAAAATTTTGATCATTAGTCAGTTTTCTGACTATAATTAAAATACAACTGGTCGTACCTAAAGTCATGGATTTGCACTTAAAGTCCGATCAGATCCTTACTTTAAGTGCAAAGCCGACCCGACAGCCTTATTCCTTCTTCTGCTGGAGGTACATGTTGATCGCGGCGGTGATCGCAGCCACTTTCTTCCCCTGGTCAAACGACCCGGCTAGCGTCTGCATGCGGGTCTCCTCATCCCGCTTGTACCGCTCGAGTGTACGTAATATATGCTCTTCCTGCAGGAAGTGCGTGTGGGTATTCCCCTCAATGAACTGCTGGTTGTTCATGATTGCGTAATGAAGGGGGAGCGTGGTCCTGATGCCGAGAACGATATATTCCGAGATTGCCCGTCGCATCCTCATGATCGCATCGGTGCGGGTGCTGTCCCAGGCACAGAGTTTTGCAATCATCGAGTCGTAATTGGTGGGGATCGTGTATCCCATGTGGATGCCGGAATCGACCCGGATGCCGGGCCCGCCCGGTGACCGGTAACGGAGAATCTTGCCCGGGTCGGCCGCGAAGTTATTGAGCGGGTCCTCGGCATTGATCCTGCACTCGATCGCATGCCCGCGGATCGAGAGGTCATTCTGCTCGAACGGGAGTGATTCACCCGCTGCAATGGCAATCTGTTGTTTGACAAGATCGACACCGGTAATGATCTCCGTGATCGTATGCTCTACCTGGAGGCGGGTGTTCATCTCCATGAAGTAATAGTTCCCTTCACTGTACAGGAACTCGACCGAGCCGGCATTGGAATAATCCGATGCTTCGACGACCTTGAGTGCCGACTGTGACATCCGCTCCCGCAGCTCGTCAGTCATGATCGGGGAGGGGGCCTCCTCGATCAGTTTCTGGTGACGGCGCTGGATCGAGCACTCCCGGTCGTACAGGTGGACAGCGTTCTTGTGTTCGTCGGCAAGCACCTGGAATTCGATATGCCGGGGCTGGGTGAGGTATTTTTCGATGAATACTGTTGCATCCCCAAACGCAGACTTTGCAATTCGCTGGCTCGCCGTGACAGCCTCTTCCAGGGACTGCTCGTTGTCCACGATTTGCATCCCGATGCCGCCACCCCCGGCACTCGCTTTGACAATGACCGGGTACCCGATCTCCGTGGCAACTTTTTTTGCTACATCAATGTCTTTGATACCGCTATCCGTACCCGGGAGTACCGGGACACCGGCATCTTTCATCATCTGCTTGCTGCCGATCTTGGAGCCCATCGCCTTGATGGTCTTCCATCCGGGGCCGACAAATGTGACGCTCTCGTCCTGGCAGAGCTTGGCAAACCGGTAATTCTCTGCAAGGAACCCGTACCCGGGATGGATCGCCTCGGCACCGGACTTCTTGGCAATATCGATGATGCGCTCCATGTTGAGGTAACTCCTGGAGGGGGGCGCTTCGCCGACATGAAATGCCTCGTCCGCGTACTTGACATGGAGGGCGTTCTTGTCCGCATCGGAATAGATCGCCACGGTCTCGATGTCGAGCTCGCGACAGGCCCGCATCACCCGGATCGCAATCTCGCCACGGTTGGCGATTAAGAGTTTCTCAAAAAATTTCATTGCACCACCAGCAGGACATCGCCGTTCTGGACGACATCGCCGGTATCGACAAAGATCTCGGTGACCTTGCCGTCAGCCGGGCTGTGGATCGGGTTCTCCATCTTCATCGCTTCGAGGACAATAAGGGTATCGCCCTTCTTTACCGCGGAACCCCGGCTTACAAGCACCTGGAGGACCATGCCCTGCATATTGCTCTTGATGCCGCCAGCAAATTCCCCGCGCGGGATCTTCTGGGGTGCTACACTGGTCACTTCGACTTTACTCCCGCCAACGGATACGATCTTGACGGAGAAGACCTCGCCATCCACTTCAACTTCCATCTGGCTGGGAATGTCACTGGCAGGTTTCTGGGCCGGCTGCCTTTTTGGGATCTCTTCAATCGTCCGCTCTCCCTTGAGGAACGAGGGGGCAATGGCGGGATAGAGGATGTACGTCAGGACATCCTCCTCTTTTTTTACCAGTCCTGCTTTCGTTGCCTCCGCTTTCATGCTCTCGTACGCGGGTTCGAGCAGGTCGGCAGGCCGGGAGGTAATTACGTTTTCATCACCAATAATGAGCGTGCGGATCTCATCGCTCACCGGCCCGGGGGATTTGCCATAGAGGCCGCGCACATAGTCTTTGACCTCCTTGGTCACGTTCCGGTACCGCTGGCCGTTGACGAGGACGTTCAGCACGGCCTGGGTGCCGACAATCTGGCTCGTGGGCGTGACGAGCGGAGGGTAGCCAAGGTCTTTTCGGACCCGGGGGATCTCCGCAAGGACTTCGTCCCAGCGGTCAAGTGCGTCCTGTTCCTGCAGTTGCGAGACGATATTGGAGATCATGCCTCCGGGAAGCTGGTAGATGAGGACGTCGCTGTCCACGCGTTCCGAGATCGGGTTGAAGAGCCCGCCGTATTTTTCCCGGATCTGCAGGCACTGGTTGCGGACTACCCTGAGCTTGATCAGGTCGATGCCCGTATCGCGGGGCGTCCCGATCAGGGATGCGACAACGCTCTCGGTTGGCGGTTGGGAGGTACCCATGGCAACGGGTGACATTGCGGTATCGAGGATGTCGACACCGGCATCGATCGCTGCCTGGTAACTCATGGGCGCGATACCACTCGTGCAGTGGCTGTGGAGACAGACCTTCACATCCACCGCTTTCTTGATGCCGGTGATAAGTTCCCGTGCCTCGGCTGGCATAATGAGGCCGGCCATGTCCTTGATGCAGATCGAATCGCAGTCAAGGGCGTACAGTTCCTTTGCCAGATCGATGAATGATTTCGTGCTGTGGACCGGGCTTGTGGTATAGGATATCGTGCCCTGCAGGTGCGCCCCGGTCTTCTTGACCCGCTCCATCGAGCGCTTCATGTTCCGGATATCGTTCAGCGCATCGAAGATACGAAAAATATCGACTCCGTTCTTATGGGCAGCGTCAACAAACTTGTCGACGACATCATCAGGATAGTGACGGTACCCGACAAGGTTCTGTCCCCTGAGGAGCATCTGGATGGGAGTATGCTTGAGTTCTGCCTTGAGAGCCTTCAGCCGGTCCCACGGGTCATCGTTTAAAAACCGTATGCAGGTATCGAATGTTGCACCGCCCCATGCCTCAACGGAAAAAAAACCGCAGTGATCGATTTCCTGTGCAAGAGGAAGCATGTCCTCAGTCCGGAGCCGTGTGGCAATCAGTGACTGATGGGCGTCACGGAGGGTGGTATCGGTAATCAGGACTTTTTTTGTGGACGCAGCGTGCATGAAGGAGACCTCTGCCGGGCAGCAGGATTAGATATTCAGCCTCTCAAAACTTCATCGGTAAAGTATAAAAAATTCACTAACGGGAATGAGAGCGATGATGAGCACGCAGAGCGCTGTACCTGTGGAAAGGATGTCCATTTTTGGTGTAATGAACTCCGGGCAGAGCGATCCTCCGTCACGATACCCCCGCACCGCCATGAGTTCAGCGGTGCTCTCGGCCCGGGAGAGTGTACCATTCACGAGAACGAAACCGGCAGGGACCAGCGTCTTCCACAGGGGATTTATCCCTTTGAGTGTTTCTGCAAGGCGGATCTGGTGGAAGTCATGGATCAGGAGGTGCAGGGTCTGCATGCCCATATCCGCCATCATGCCGAGCTCGAATCCTGCGCGTTCTCCCAGCAGCCATACGCCAAACCGGAGGAATTCGCCGCTCTTCTGTTCCGTGTATAACCAGAACCCGATGAGGATGATAACCATCATACGGATAAAATAGGATGCCCCGTCGCCCCCGGTCAGCGCGAGCACGATACTGAAAAAAGCGATCATGGCTGCAACGGGAAGCATCATGCGGAATTGTTTTACCTGTGCAAACCTGCCCGTGAAGATGAGCCACCAGAGAAATGCTGCAACTGCTCCCGGGATACTGTAAAAGGCTGATATGCACAGGAGTACTGCCGCAGCGGTCCGCAGTCTTACGTCCTGCATGCCGCCTCCAGGAGATCGGATGGAGTGATATTTTCCGGCACTTTCCCCCGTGCTATGAGTTTTTTTATCATTTCTGGTGCATGTTCCCATACCTCAAACGCACCGGGAATTGATCCCCTGCTGTGAAGTGAACCATGGGCGATCTCCCAGATATAATCCACCCGCGGGAACTGCATCTGTTCATGCGTAAAGATCACCGTTACACCGGTTGTACGGTGTGAGATCTCAATGCACACGCGTTCTTTTTCCCGGCAGTCAAGGGAGCTGAAGGGTTCATCAAGTACCAGGAGATCGTATTCCCGGGCCATGACGCAGGCAAGGTGAAGGCGTTTCAATTCGCCCCTGCTCAGTTTCAGCGGGGAGTGATCCAGTCGGTCACGGAGGTTCGCTGCGGTTAATATGGCCGTGGGATCGACACCCCATGAGATACATTCGTCCCTGATGGTTGTTCCCGTGACATGATATTCCGGGAACTGGAACGAGACCATCAGCGAGGATATCCCTTCGCGGTAAACCGTGCCGGAGGACGGGGGTAACAGCCCGGCGAGCATCAGTGCGAGTGTGGTCTTCCCGGTGCCGGTATCGCCGCTGACCAGGTGGATGCCTTCTGCGAATATGCCCCGGGCGGAGAGGGACCATCCTTCCCGGGACAGGCAGGTGTTGTCCAGGAGAACTCTCATGTGCCGCACCTCAGGGAAAGCGGGTAAAATGCACTGCCAGAAAGAGTGGAAAAGACCTCGTGGGGCGCTCCGTGGTGCACGGCCCTGCCATTTTCAAGATAAACAATCCGGTCGCTCAGTGCAGCGGTCTCCATCTGCTGGGTGCACCGGATCACGTAGGGTATCCCGCCCGACCTCAGGATGCCATCGATCGTACGGGCCCTGCCGGCATCGAGATGGGAGTCATATTCGTCAAGCACAAGGACCCGGGGGGAATGGACAAGGGCCGCAGCAAGGGCCACAAGGATCTTCTCGCCTCCTGAGAGATCGCGAACCGCCCTGTCCCGGAGGTGAATGATGCCCATCACCCCAAGCTGATGGTCGACCCGGCCGGAGATCATGTCACACGAAACCCGACGGAACCTTAACGGGGACGCAACCTCGTCCGCAACTGTTTCGAACAGGATATTGCGGTCCGGGAACTCGTTTACCCAGCCGGTCTCCGTCTCCCGCGGTGGGAGGCCATCGACAAGCACCGACCCCGCAGCCGGTTCAGTGATCCCGACACAGCATTTGAGGAGCGTGGTCTTGCCGCTGCCATTTGGCCCGATCACTGATGTGATCCCGGGCAGGATATCCAGTGAAGGAATATCGAGCGCCTGGTGCCGGAGGTTGCGTATCAAAATCATGGAAGCCTTCGGGCAATCACGTACGCGGCAACGCACTTGATGGTGCCACCAATGACAAAGGGCAGGACGCCGGCAGAAAATGCCGGGAGTAAACCCATCCCGAGGGAATACATCAGCCACGCCATGCCAAAGAGAAGGGTAATGGCGGTCCCGCATGCAATCCCGGCGATATGCACATACCGGGATTCTCTCTCATATGCCAGACCGACAACCAGTGCAGTGAATATAAAACCGATAAGGTATCCCCCGGTCGGGCCGAGGAGCACACCCGGCCCGGCCATGCCGTTGTGAAATACCGGGAGGCCGAGTGCTCCCAGTACAACATACGCGGCAACCGGGATCACGGCCCTGCGCTTCATCACGGCGCCGGCAAGCAGCACGAACAGTGTCTGGAGGGTGAACGGCACCGGGATACAGGGAATGGAGATCCAGCTCCCGAGCGCGATGAGGCCGATGAAGGCAGCGGAATATGCAATGAGCCGTGATCGCTCCAGGTCACCAAACATCGTCAACCATTAAAAAAATGATGGTTGACGATAAAAAGGTAATCCTGTCACTGGTGATAGCAGTCGCCGGCAATGACGCGTTCGAGCTTGCCATTGGGCTTTCTGATGATCAGCGCGCCGAACTCGTCAATGTCCACCGCTTCGCCTTCAAAGCTGTTCTTGAGCGTCCGGATCTGGACCCGGTTATCCAGCGTGCAGGAGATGCTCTTCCATTCCTGGATGATCGCGTCATATTCGCCGCTCTCGATCAAAAGGTAATGGCTCTCAAATTCTTTTAAGATGCGGGCAAGGAATGCGGCACGGTCAACCTTGTGGCCCACCTCCGCACAGATGGAGGTGATCTGGTTCTGGAGTTCCGGTGTAAAATTGGTGATAGGTACGTTCACGTCAATCCCAATGGAGAGGAGGCAGTGGTGGACCACATCGGAATCTGCCGAAAGTTCGAGCAGGAGGCCGGCCACTTTCTTGTTGCCGATGAAGATATCGTTGGGCCACTTGATGAGGGCACCGAGATTGAACTCCTTACGGATCGCCCGTGCGACCGCAATCGATCCGGCCATCGTGATCATGAAGATATGGTCGATGGGCACATGGGGCTTGAGGACAATGGTCAGCCAGATCCCGCCGCTGGGTGAGATCCAGGCCCGTCCCATCCTGCCGAAACCGCCGGTCTGCTCCTCGGCGATGATGACCATACCATGCATCTTATCGACATCGCCTTCGGAACAGAGCTGCTTTCCCACCCAGATGGTTGAGGACGTGTTCTCGAAGTACCGCATCTTTTTACCGATGAACCGGGTCTGCAGCTTCTTATGGATCTCGTACGGGAGCAGTCGGGTGCTCGGATGGGTGAGCTGGTATCCCGCTTTCTGCGACGAGGAGATATCATACCCCATCATGCGGAGTTCGTTGATATGTTTCCAGACTGCCGAGCGGGTAATGCCCAGTTCATTGCTGATTATCTCCCCTGAGAGCGGGCCTTCTGCACGTTCGAGAATCTCAAGTACTTTAAACGCGGATTCCGGCATGACATTACCTCCGGGAATTGCTCTGTTCTGAATCGAGAGGGCAGGGGTCCTTGCCGCACACCTGCTTGAGGATCGCAGACTGGTGCTCCATGAGCGTGGCGAGATCGAATATGCCCGTGATATCGACAATACCGATCGCACCGATCGCGTTCCCGTCCTTATCCCGGATGGGTGTAACGGTGACCGGCACTCCTTTATAGGCCCCGGTTGAGGGGGTTGTCTTGATCAGCGTGTTCTTTTCAATGGCATCGAGAAGGATCGGGCCGGTGTACTTGCGGTCAATTACTCTCCCGTCCTCAACCCGGATGCCGTCCCGGTCAACGGACTTCGCAGTGACGGGAAGCCGGTGTACCAGGTCATGGACGGCAAGGACAATGGGCTCAAGCTCGTCTGATTCGGCACTGCAGGATAAAATATAGCGGTGCATAAAGAATGCCTCAATACTCTGGTCATTCTTTATCCAGATGAAGGTTGCGTATCAGGCAGGGCCATTTCCCTGCAAAACGAAAAAATTCTGTAAAAATTCTTTAAATCCTCTTAATGACGCTTTGTCCGGATTACCGGCGTGTGATTAAAAGGTCGTCTGATCTCCATTGCAGCAGAATGTTTTGAGGAAACTGCGTGAAGGGAACTCATGGACACTGGTCACGATGATCGTTCCCTTCCCGCAGGTGTGCTCAATGATGACATCCGATGATCCATCCGCCCCGATACCCCGCCCCTCATGGACCGGGAATGTCCCGTCGCATTCGATATTCTCCGGATTATATTCATCAACAATCGTCGTGGCAACAGACCCCCCGGAAAAGGCGAGGCTCCTGGGATGGCAGTCATGCCGGTAGGTCACCTCAAACGGCAGCCAGTCATAGGCATCCGGCCTGTCATCCGCGGCCCCGAAGACAAGGAGGTTCCCCCCGCCTTCCACGAACCTCCTGATCCGCGATGACGAGGCCCGGAGTGCCGGGAGGAGGTTTGAATACCGGGGGTTCCCAAAGCCGGTGGGGATGATCAGGCAGTTGAACGAGCCCCGGAAGAACGGGGCTGCGAGCATCTGGGGCGTGACGATTTCACAGATGATCCCGCAGTCCTCGATCAGCCGGCTGAAGTGCTGCGGGGAGTTCCAGACAAATCCTGCCCGGCAGCTCATCCCTTGATCACCCCAACGGGACTGAGCCGGGCCACGAGCCGCGAGATGCCGACATCGTGCACAACCCGGACTACCTCGTCGCTGGGCTTGTATACGCCGGGTGCTTCGTCCGCGATCGCGTTCTCGTGGGGGGCCCGGACAATGATCCCTTCCTTTAACAGGTTCTCCGTCACCTCCTTCCCGCTCATCCGCTTCTTGGCCTGCGAGCGGCTCATGATCCGGCCCGCCCCGTGACAGGTGCTGCCAAAGGTCCTCTCCATGGCGGTCTCGGTCCCGCGGAGGATATAGGAGGAGGTGCCCATGCTGCCGGGAATGATCACCGGCTGGCCGATGGAGGAGAGTTCCGGGGGGATATCCGCCGAGCCCGGCCCGAATGCCCGGGTAGCGCCCTTGCGGTGGACACAGACCTTCATGGACTTCCCATCGACAACATGGTCCTCGAACTTTGCGACATTATGGGCAACGTCATACACGAGCGGCATGTCCTCGTAATCGATCCGGAACAGCGTTGAGAGGACCTGGCGGGTGGTGTGCGTGATCATCTGCCGGTTTGCCCACGCATAATTTGCCGCGGCGGCCATGGCGCCGAAATATTCCCTGCCTTCCGGGGACGTGAGCGGTGCGCAGGCAAGCTGCCGGTCGGGAAGCTTGATCTGGTATTTTTTTGTCGCCGCTTCAAGGAGTTTTACGTGATCCGTGCAGACCTGGTGCCCGAGCCCCCGTGAACCGCAGTGGATCATGCAGCAGACCTGGCCTTCCCGGATCCCGAACGCCTCCGCGGCAACCGGATCGAAGATCTCGCGGACGACCTGGACTTCAAGGAAATGGTTGCCGGACCCCAGGGTGCCACCCTGCGGTATGCCGCGCTGCCGCGCCTTTGCCGATACATGGCGCGTATCGGCCCCGTTCATGCAGCCGCTCTCTTCGCACCTGACGAGATCGCGGGGGACGCCATACCCGTTCTCCACGGCCCAGCGGGCACCTGTTGTCATCATCGCATCGAGCGAACGCGGCGAGAGCTTCAGGGAACTTTTCGCACCAACCCCCGTGGGGACTGCATGGAAGAGCTGGTCGACCAGGTCCCGCCTGCCACTGACATCCGCAAAGGAGAGCGGCGTGGTCATCAGCCGGACGCCGCAGTTGATGTCAAACCCCACGCCCCCGGGCGAGATGACCCCGTCTTCGAGCGAGAATGCCGCAACCCCCCCGATGGGAAACCCGTATCCCCAGTGAATATCCGGCATGGCGAGGGCATTCTTGATAATGCCCGGCATGGTTGCGACATTCGCGAGCTGCTGCAGTGCCCCGGGCTCAAGGCTCTCTCCAAGGGACTCCGAAAGAAAAAACCGTCCCGGGACCCGCATGCCGGGAATAAATCCCTCCGGCACCTCCCACTCGTTTGTATCGATCCGTTTTACGCCTTCAATCATCTGCTCACCTGCCGGGTTTCTTTATACATCAAATATGATGTCCAGCATATATCCGTTCGTATCGCGGGTAACGGACATGCCAGAATAGGAGATCCCCTTCACTTCACTGCCGCCGGCATGCCGTGACGGATCAAATGGTTCCCCTTCAAGCACCGCGTGCAATTTTCCCCCGGCGATCCGGATATCTGCACGGGAAAAGACCAGCCTGTCAACTTCTGAGATAAAAAGGATCTCGGAAAGGAAGTCCGCAAGAAGCGCCTCGTTGTCGGAAGATTCGACATCGATCTCTTTTGAGACCCTGCCCTTGCGGTCTTTCCCGTACATCACCTGCATCAGCGCATCGAGTGCATCGGAAAAGAGGGCGTCAAGGGTGGGGGCGCATGCCCGGATCTTTACATCTGCCGTGTGGGGCAATTCCGTAAAACTCATTCGCGGTCGTACCCGTTCTGCTCGTTGTCATCAAAAAACGGGATCATGTCCATCTGGAGCGAGTGGAGAAACCGGGCCTGGTGAATGGAAATGTAAACGGTATGGTTACCTGCTTTTAAGAGCAGATCTGTTTTTTTCGGGGGTTTGATCCGGATGGGTAACAATATCGGACCGCCACAGGAAGTACAGACCCTGAAATCACAGTCCCGTTTATTGATATAGTCAATAACTTCCGGGTAAACGGTGACGTCGCTCAGATCTGCGCTGCCATGAGGATGAGTGTACATGATGCTACAATCATAGGAATGATGGAGTAAAAACCGTTATGGATCGGAAACCGGGACACCCTTTCAGGCAGTCCCGACAATCCCGGTCACAATGTCGACATACTTTTCCTTGAGTTCGTAACTGTTCACGCCATCGGCATTCCGCGATGAGCGGAGGATACCGATGCGGGAAGCAATGATACCAACCATCGACGCAATCGCATGAAAAGTAACGGTGAACTGCTTCTGCAGTTTTGCCACCAGTTCGGCGATTGTGATCGATTTCTTCTTTACAAAGAGCCTGAGGACTTCGCGCCGGATACCGGTCTTGTCGCGGGACAGGTATGACCGTAACCGGCCCTCGATGACTCTCTTGATCTCTGAAGGAGATCTCATAATTGTAGTCTAAAAGTTCACCGTATATATAATTTTTGATTTTGTGCGTTTTAAAATCCCCAATTGCAGATTCGGCCATTTAAAGAAGGAACAAAAATTTTCTGCGCAATCCGGAAACCGGCCTTCCGCGCATACCCGTTCACGGCGGTATCCATCAGCGGGTAACGGCACAAGGGTCTGATAACTATTTATTCGTCCATTACAGATGAATACGATATGGGATTGATCAACTATAATATCGAGAAATACTCGCCACAACAGTTGGTGGTAATCCCGCTCGTGCTTCTTGTACTATCCCTGGCATTCGTTGCTTTTTACATGGCGACAACAGGGATGCCGGTCACCCCCGGCCTTGATTTTTCGGGAGGCACTGCGGTAACTATCCGGACAACGGACAGCCACGATCAGCTGCGGACCGTATTTGCTGACTATCCGCTCGTGGAGATCAGCGACATGAACGATGCAAAATTCTTAAAATTCGGCACCATGGATGATGCCACATCGCGGTCATTGTCAGCACTGGTCAGCGAGAAGTACGCGGATGCAAGCATCAACCAGATCAGCGAAACATTCGGGAAATCCCTGCAGTACCAGGCCTTCATTGCCCTGATCTTTTCCTTCATCGGCATGGCAATCGTGGTCTTCCTCTCGTTTCGGACATTTGTCCCGTCCGTTGCAGTCGTACTGTCAGCATTTGCCGACATGGTAATGACCGCCGCAGCGATGAACCTTGCAGGCATCACCTTAACGCTGGGGACAACCGCAGCACTCCTTATGCTCATCGGTTATTCCGTGGACAGCGATATCCTGCTCACCAACCGTGTACTGAAACGCCAGGGAAAACTGAACGACAAGCTTACCGGCGCGTTCCATACCGGTATCAGCATGACCACGACCACCTTTGCGGCGATTGCGGTACTGTTCGTTGTCTCCTGGATCGGCTCGATCCAGATCCTCATGGAAATTTCTGCCGTGCTCCTCATCGGTCTCTTCTTTGATGTCATCAATACCTGGCTGACCAATGTTGGAATTATCAAATGGTACGTCCTTAGAGGAGGTGGGAAATGAACGCAAAGGAGATAAAAACCATTGTTTCGGACTGGCGTGTCGCCGTCCTGATCATCCTCATCCTCGGGTCCCTTATTGCCATATATCCCCACTTCGATGAGAACGGCCACCTTGCCTCGAACCTGCAGTACGGCCTTGACCTCCAGCAGGGCGCATGGATCCAGCTGGAACTCCGCGCCGAAGTGGTTGGTTTCACCACAGACCGCCCTCTTAACGACTTTGTCGGCAACCTCTCGCAGAGTCTCGATGCCGATATGGAGTTGATTGATGCCAACCATATTGAGATCCGGAAATATTTCACCCGGGAAGAACTTGAAGCAAAGTTCAGTGAACAGGGTGGCACGCTCACCAGTTACCAGGAGGGTGTTTCCAAGGACTCCGCGGCTCATATCAAGACCATCCTTGAAAACAAGATCAACTCGATGGGCACCAAGGATGCCAAGGTCAACACGCTTGCAGGCCTGAACAATGTAGTCCGGTATGTCCGGATTGAGCTTGCCGGCGTTAACATGAACGAAGCCCAGCAGATCGTTGGTAAACAGGGCAAGTTCGAGATCCGGGTGCAGACAACCGGTAACCAGTCGGAGCACGTGGTCTTTGGTGACAAGATCTCCAGTGTCCAGGTGCCGGAAAAAGATCTCCAGTCCGGGTCATGGGGTGTGTCGTTCACCCTGGACTCGGCGGGAGCGGCTGAATTCCAGGATGCCGCGATCAAGTACGGTGCAACGGATGACCCCGATAGCCACGAGCTGATGATGATCCTCGACAACGTGACCGTCTACTCGGCGCCCCTGAACGATCGTCTTGCATCGTCGCTCAAGACCGAACAGGTCCGGCAGATGATCGCATCGACCGGTACCGGGACGGCCGGGGCAAATGCTGCAACGAACCTGGAGATCCACCTCAGGGCCGGGGCATTACCGGTTGATGTCAGTATTGCCGGTTCAGGCTCAACGTCCGCACCCCTTGGGGAGCGGTACAAGGCAATGGTACTCCTTGCCGGCGTGCTTGCACTGCTCATGGTCGCGTGTGTCATTTACTACCGGTACCGGGAACCAGGTATCGTCCTGCCGATGGTACTGATCAATGCCTCGGAAGTGCTCATCCTGCTCGGGTTCATCGCCGCGATTAAATTCCAGCTGGACCTGCCGACCATTGCGGGTCTGATTGCCGTCCTCGGAACGGGTATCGACCAGCTCGTGATCATCACGGATGAGATCCTGCACGAAGGAAAGGTCCCGTCCCCGAACCTCTATCTCAAGAGGCTGGCACGGGCACTGGGTATTATCATTGCAGCCGCTGCCACGGTGATTATTGCGATGGTCCCGCTTGTCCTGATGGACCTCTCGACCCTCAAGGGTTTTGCCATCATCACGATCCTTGGTGTGCTCGTCGGTGTAATCATCACCCGTCCGGCATACGGTAAGATCATCATGGCGATCCTCTCCAAGTAACAATACCATAGATTTATCTTTTTTTCTTCCACAACTCTTCCGGGTACGTTCGAATGAGCAAACCGGTATTGTTTGATTTTTTTGCCACCTGGTGCGGTCCGTGCAAGCTGCAGACCCCCATCTTAGAGGAACTGGCAAAAAAGATGGGCGACTCCGTTGAGATACGGAAGATCGACGTTGACCAGCATATGGACCTTGCGGAGAAATACGGGATCCGGGTTGTCCCGACCCTGGTCATCGAGAAGGATGGAAAAGTTGTCAAGTCCATGGAAGGGGTCACGGACATTTCGACCCTTGAAAACCTATTAAAACCGGTGGTGGACTGAATGAAGATCGGCATTGTCGGCGGGACCGGGGATATCGGAGAGGGGATGGCGATGCGCCTCTCCGCACACTATGATGTGGTTGTCGGCTCACGGGAACAGGACAAGGCAGAAGCCACCTGCACGATGGGACGCACGGAAGTCACAAAACGCGGAAAGCCCTGCTCGCTCACAGGGGTTACCAACCAGCAGGCGATCGATGCAGCGGACGTGATCATCCTCGCGATCCCGTTCAAACACGCGGCCTCGACCCTTGCAACCCTCCACGGTTTTGAGAATAAGATCGTGGTCAGCCCGGTCAACCCGATGGAGAAGACCGATCACTTTGTCTTTGTGCCTCCGGCAGAAGGCTCTGCGGCCCTGATGATCCGGAAGATCCTGCCAAAGGAAGCCCGGATCTGTTCGGCATTCAACACGATTGCCGCAAACAAGTGGAAAGCCCTTGACGAGGAACTCGATTACTCCGTCCCGGTCTGCAGCGATGATGCCGAGGCAAAGAAGACCGTCATGGAGATTGTAAACAAGGTCTCCCGGTTCAAAGCCTTTGATGCCGGCCCGCTTGCATCCTCCTGTATGGTGGAATCATTAACCCCGCTCCTGCTCAATATCGCGCGATACAACAAGATGAGGGATGTCGGCATCAGATTCATTTAAAGTGCGGAAGATCGTCCGGGCCCTGAAGAAAAAATACGGGAAGATCCCGTGGTGGCCCGGCGACTGCGACGAGGTGATGATCGGTGCGATCCTCACCCAGCAGACCCGGTGGGAGAACGTTGAGCGGGCACTTGACGAACTCCACCGGCGTGATCTCTGTTCCCTGTCCACGATCCGTACCGCTGATTCAACGGCAATTGAGGAGGCGATCCGGTGTACCGGTTTTTACCGGATCAAGGCCGGGAGGCTCAAAGCCCTTGCGACATTTGCTGAGGTGACCTGCGGTGGCGTCCAGAAGATGGAAAAAATTCCAACCCGGGCGCTCAGGGAAGGCCTGCTGGGTGTCCATGGAATCGGTGAGGAGACCGCTGACAGCATCCTCTGTTATGGGTTCTCGCGTCCGGTTTTTGTGATCGATGCATACACGGACCGGATGGTACGGTGCGCCGGCGTGACCGAGCCGCGCAACCGGCTGAAAGACCTGTTCGAGAGCGTACTGCCGGAAAATAATGAGACCTGCCGCCAGACCCATGCACATATCGTGGAGTATGCAAAAGAGTTCTGTGGAAAGAAAAGGTGCGATGCATGTATTCTCGTGAATTCGAACGGATAGGAAAGCGGCTCTTTGCCGAGCATCTCGTGGGGGGCAACTTCGGCAACATGAGTGCCCGCGAAGACAACAAAGGTTTTCACATCAAACAGACCGGTGATTATCTCGATGCGGTCAGCGGCCTTGTCTTTGTCCCGTTTGAGGGGACCGTTCCGAAGAATGCGTCCAGCGAATACCGGGTCCATCTCGCGGTATACAAAAATTCCCCGCATTCAGCAATCGTCCACGCGCACCCGCAGGCCGCGATTGCTGCCTCGCTTGTTATTGACAAAATAATTCCGGAAGACAGCGAAGGCAAGATGTTCTGCCCGGAAATTCCGGTTGTTGATGGTGCACCGGGATCACAGGAGATTGCCGACAATGTCGCAGCGGTACTTTCACAATCGAAGCTGGTGATTGTGCGGGGCCATGGCACCTTTGCCGCGGGAAAAAATCTTGACGAGGCGTACCAGTTCACATCGCTTGCCGAGCATTCGTGCCGGGTGCTTGCACTGAAAAAGAATTTTCTGCCCGGATAATTTTTAAGAGATCCGGGACGGCTGCCTGCAATGATTCGTTGAGTATAGTACTGCATCAAAGGAGTACGACTGGTAACAATACCTATAGCCCGCAAAACTCATAATCTAATAATCTAAGTTGTGAGTGCATATGCCAGATACGACACTTGTCAAGGTCTCATCCAAGGGACTCGTCACCCCCCCGAAAAAGATCCGGTCCCGTCTCGATATACAGGAGGGTGATTACCTTTCGATCTCTTCGGATAACGACCAGATCATCTTCCGGAAAGCCAAAATCGAGATCGATTACGAGAACCCTGACGATGCATGGAAGGAACATACGAAGAGAAGGCTGATGCATGGATGAACCGGCACAGGGATCGGTTGTCCTTGTGGATTTTTCCTATTCCAACCAGATACAATCAAAAGCACGCCCGGCACTGGTTGTGAGCAATTCCCGGTATAACACGATCTCCCGCGACGTGATCGTCATGAAGATCACATCCCGGAAACCAAAAATGATGGCGGTCAGTCTGACCAATGAGGACCTGTTATCAGGATCGCCGGATCATCCCAGTTATGCGCAGGCTGACGGGATCTATGCCCTGGAAAAAGATCTCATCTGCAACACAATCGGTATCGTGCGGCCGAAGAAAATGCAGGAGATCCGGAACCTGGTTTCAGATCTGTTCTCCGTGGACCCTTTCTGACGATATCCTCATCTGCTCCAGCGTGTAACTGATGGTACAGGATATGGATTTTCAGTATACAAAAGACAGGATCGTACTTGGCGGAAAACACCTTACCCTCCTTGATGACTTTGTCATTGGTTTTATCCGCGTACTGGAACCCCACACCCCGTACGTCATTGTCAGCGGGTATGTTGCCATCCTGTTCGGACGGTCACGGGGTACTGAAGACATCGACATCCTGATCCCTCCACTCGGCAGGGAATCGTTCGACAAACTCCATGCAACGCTTCTTTCAGAGGGGTACGAATTTTTGAATGCTGAAGATGCCGGCGGCCTTTGGGAAATGCTCAGGCAGCATATGGGAATACGTGTTGCACAGAAGGATCGTTTCATCCCGAACATTGAGCTCAAGTTCCTCAAGGATGAAGTTGACCGGAGGGTTTTTTCCGGCCGGGTGCTTCTTGATATTCCCGGAGCCGGCCTGTATATCTCTCCTGTTGATATCCAGATAGCGTACAAATTATATCTCGGTTCCGAAAAGGATATTGAGGATGCACTGTATCTTTATGAAATATTCAAAAACGATCTGGACCGTACCGAACTGAAGACGTGGATGGAAACCTTCCGCGTCCGGGGGGACGATTATGGAATTGAGCTTTGATAAAAGCGCAAGGAGAAAAGAGCGCCTCGCATTTATCCGGAGCTATGCCGCATGGGTGAAACAAACGCCCAATGCAGAGTGGAGCGCCCGGCAGGCCGGCCTGATTGACAGCCTTGTGGAGAATGCCCGGAACATGCCGTTGTCCCGCAGCGAATACCTGCGGATAGTTGACGGGAGGAACAGGCGCCCCTCAATCCATTGAGGGACCGGCTGGTGGGTGTGGAGATGGTGGACCCGGCGCCATTCTCATCCTTCAGGTTTGGAGAGGTTCGCACGAACCTCGACAATGAGAAGGTTGGCTGAGGCCAGCCTTCGAAATTTTGAGGGTCACCAGACCCGAGAAACGAGAAGAGCCATCAGGCTCTTCGAACGGGGATGACCTTCAGGATTTCCGGGAGTACGACTGAAATCGCATCCACGCGGTTCCACAATTTTTCCGGCCCGGCTCATCCATGCGGCCGGGCCCCGTTGCAAATTTAAAAAAAAATTACTTGGGCGGTTTTTCCGGCTGTTGTAACTGGATCTCCCGGATAATTTCCCGGTGGAAGACGAGCAGCATGTCGCTGATCATACCGAACATGAAGATCTCGATACCAACGACGATCAGCAGCACGGTGAGGATCGTAAGCGGGATATGCTCGATATGGCCAAGGGGGCTGAGCCATTCCAGCAGGACATAGATGCCGACGAGAAATCCGAGGAGGGTGGTGAATATTCCCATCATGCCAAAATAGAACATCGGGTTATTGATACGGGCGAGCCGGTAGATGGTGCTGACGATTTTTATCCCGTCATGGAAGGGGGACAACTTCGTTGCGGTCCCGGGCCTGCGCAAATACCTGATGGGGACAACCATGACCCGCTGGCCGTTCCTCACGGCTTCAACAGAGATCTCGGTCTCGATCTCAAACCCTGTCTCTCTTAAGTGCATCTGCTGGATGGCAAGCCGGGTGAATGCCCTGTACCCGGACAGGATATCGTGCAGGTCCCTGCTGTGGGCGATCTTGAAGAGGAGATTGAGCATGTGGTTGCCAAAAAGATTGAGACTGGAGAACGAACCCTCCTCTGCATTGATGAGCCGGTCGCCGATAACCTGGTCGAACCCGAGGAAGAGGGGAGTCAGCATCTTCTCGGCATCTTTTGCAGAATAGGTGCCGTCCCCGTCAAGCATGAGGATGTACGGCTGCTCGATCACCTCAAATGCCTCGATGATTGCATTCCCTTTCCCTTTGCCGGACTGCGTCCGGACATTGGCACCGGCCTCGCGGGCAATCTTCACGCTGTTGTCCGTGCTCTTGCCGTCAACGACGAGGATATGGTTATAGCCGAGGGCCTTGAACTCCTTGACAACATTACCGATTGTCGGCCCCTCGTTCAGGATGGGAATTAAGATGCAGACCTCATCTTTGTTGAATTTCATTGGTATAGTATTTTTAATCGGTTGTCATAAGGTCTTCTATGCATCTGCCCAAAAAAGGCCTGCGGGCACTTGGCATTGCAGAGAGTTATACCGGCAGGACGCGCTCGACCCTTGCCGGGGTCGTGATGAGGAAAGATCTCCGCATCGATGGTTTCTCGTTTGCCACGGTCACGGTTGGCGGAATGGATGCAACAGATACTATCCTGAACATGATCCATGACCTGCAGCGCAGGGACCTCAACGTCATCCTGCTCTCCGGCTGCGTGATTGCCTGGTTCAACGTGATCGATCCTTCACGTATAGAGAAGGAGACCGGTATTCCGGTCATCTGTGTCACGTACGAGGATTCCGGTAGACTCATCGAGGATATCCGCCACCATTTCCCGGATGATGCGGGTCGTCTTGCCGCATACACTGCGCTGGGGGAACGCACTCCCGCCCGGCTGCACACCGGCCAGACAATCTTCATCCGGTCGTGGGGGCTTTCCGATGACAACGCAGCGCGGTTCTGCGATGACTTCACTCTTGAAGGAAAAATCCCCGAACCCCTGCGGGTGGCCCGGCTCTGTGCCCGGAACCTGCCCGGCAGTCCTGAAAGCGGTTGCCCTCATGATTGATTTCATATAACTAGAGAGAAGAAACATAATGGTTTCACAACCGGTTGTTACGGAGTTGTTTATGATGACAAAGGATGCAAGGTCAGCACGGTGGGTCTGTCTCGAATGCCACTACATCTACGATCCTGAGAAGGGCGATCCCCGAAACGGGGTGCCTGCCGGGACACCCTGGGAGCAGGTCCCGGACACCTGGCGCTGCCCGGAATGCAAGGTCCTCAAATCGAAGAAGGGCGTCTTTAAGCGCCTTGACGACTGAGATATAAATCCATCATTTTTTCCTGGTTGCTTTCTTCGGTGTGAGGATAGGTATCGCGGGAAATGATCTTTTTTGTTGTCGCATCATAGATCTCGATGGTAACGCTGTCTTCGGGATGGATCGTCTGGTCGCTGTAATCAATAGCCAGGCGTTCTCCGGAAGTCCAGACCGCATTGCCATTCTTCCTGGAACCGGATGCACCTTCCCCCTCAAGAACCTGAACGCCATGGTGGTGAGTGTCCGCAGCCTGTTCATTGGCATTCAGCGTTGGGATCTCTGCCGGGATTTTCTTTCCGTTAACATAGGTAATGGCATACAGGTTCCAGTTCTGGTACCCGGTCTTTGCAGTATTTTGCAGGATTACCCGGCTTTCATAGGTCATCCTCCCATAACTGTCGATATGCCGGATTTTCGTAATCTTAAAAATCACAGGGACCTCCGGATCCAGCGAGAGGTTCGGCATCTGGAGTGCCATGAGCAGGACCAGTGCTGCAAGAGCAATGGTGATCGCAAGCGCAAGTATAACGCTGATTACCACTGATGTTGCGCCATCCGGTATTTTCTTCGATCGTGGGGACAATAAGAAAAAGTCAGCTTCAGTTAATATAATATTTTTTAATTTATCCTGCAAACAAAATGTTAATATATTTTATATCCGGCACATTTTCGGAGATCCTGCAACAATCCGGGCCTGATTCGCTATTTTTCCCGGTTAACATAAATATCACATGCACCAATCTCTGTGAAAATCAGTATCCCTTCGCCGGGATCACTCCCCAGGTTCATTATGCCGGATGTTTCAGACCGTGCCAGTATCCGCCGGAAAAGTATGGATGACTATTACGAAGGTCTCGCATTCGGACGGGATGGGCGGCATGAGGATGCATTAACCTCTTTTTCCCGGGCACTGGCATCCGATCCCACCTTCGCCCTTACATGGGTAGGCCGGGGGTTTGCGCTTGGCAAACTGGGACGGTATGAAGAGGAGATCGAGTGTTGTGACAAGGCAATCCTTCTTGACCCCCGGTGTGTTGATGCGTGGGTCAACAAGGGATTTGCCTGTGGCATGCTCAACCGTTTCGATGACAAGATCATGTGCTGTGAACAGGCATTGCAGATCGATCCGGGGAACGCAACGGCCTGGAACAACAAGGGCGTTGCCCAGGGGATGCTCAAAAAGTTCGAAGCGGAGATCCGCTGCTGCGACCGTGCCCTTGAGATCCGGCCGCGGTACCTTTCAGCATGGGTCAACAAGGGATTTGCCTGCGGGAAACTGAAACGCTTTGAGGACGAGGTCGCCTGTTATGATCGTGCCCTGAAAATATACCCCTATTACCAGTCAGCCCTGCTCAAGAAGGGGATTGCATTGATCCACCTGAAGAACTACAAAGAGGCCATCGAAACACTGGACCGTTCACTCGCCATTGAGCAGAGGAATGCAAAGGCCCTCTACCGGAAAGGCCTTGCACTCTCCATGCTGGGACGGCACGAAGACGCGATCAGGTGTCTTGAGAATGCGCTGGAGATCGATCCATCCATTGCTGACGCGTGGGTGGTGATGAGCAACTCCTGCTTCATGATAGGGCGGCTGGAAGAATCGGCCCGTGCGTTCGACCGGGCATATTATATCGATGTGAAGGATGTCCGCACGGGCGTTGTCAAGGGCCTGTCGTTACTGAAGAACGGTAAGTTTGACGACGCGATCCGCAGTTTTTCCGATGTGTTCGGCATCCTGCTCAGGTAATTTCCGGGCACATCCGGGATCATGATACTCCGCCTTTTTATGCCTGTTTCACGTACAGAAAAGTATGGATGTCGAGGAGTATGCCCGCAGGGGACTCGCAGAAGGTACTGAAGAAAAAACCCTGCAGGAAACGCTGGCCGATCACGTTGTCCGTTTGAAAAATGCCAGCCCCTCCTATGCATCGGCGTTCGCTCGCGCCGTTATTGAAGAAGTGAAGAATACCCGGGGGTTGTCCGGCGACTTTTTTACGTTTGAACCGGCCGGCGTCCGTATGGGCGAGTTTGGTGTGGGCTCCCGGGGAAAAGGGGATTTTTTTGCCCACCGCCAGATCTCCCGCATCATCGGGAAGACGTCTGCCTCCGTTGGTGTTGACGAGATGGACGATGCCGGTGCGGTCTGTGCCGGGGGAAAATATATTATCTGCACGGTCGACGGGATGCACTCGCGCCTTTCCGATTACCCGTATCTTGCCGGCTTTCACGTGACCCGGGCAACGCTCCGTGACACGTACGTGATGGGGGCAAAGCCGATCATGCTCTTCTCGGATATCCATGTTGCCGATGACGGGGATGTGGCAAAGATCTTCGATTATACTGCCGGTATCACGACCGTTGGCGAGGCAATGGACGTACCGCTTGTCACCGGGTCGACCCTGCGCATCGGCGGCGACATGGTCCTTGGCAGCCGGCTCACCGGGTGTGTCGGTGCCGTGGGTGTGGCCGAACACCTCACCGCCCGGAAGTCCACGCAGCCCGGGGATGTCCTCTTAATGACGGAAGGTGCCGGGGGCGGGACGATTGCGACAGCCGCGATTTATTCAGGATTTCCGGAAGTGGTCGAAGAGACCATCAACCTGAATTTCCTCATGGCCTGCGAGGCCCTGATGAAGAGCAGCGTCTTTACGCAGGTCCACGCGATGACGGATGTGACGAACGGGGGGCTCCGCGGCGATGCGTTCGAGATGGCCGAGACCGCCGGCTGCCGGATCGTCATTGACGAATCCGATATCGGCAGCCTGGTCCAGCCCCAGGTGAAGGAGATGCTCGAAGCGCTGAAGATCGATTACCTTGGCGTCTCGCTCGATTCCCTGCTCGTGGTTGCACCGGCCGGAGCCGCCGATGAGATCTGCCGCGTGATCCGGTCGGCCGGTGTTACGATGAAGCAGGTCGGGCACGTGGAAGAGGGGAAGCCGGAGGCAGTGCTCCGTGCCGGAGGTAAAGACCATGACTTCTCGCCCCGGTTCCGGGAATCCGCGTACACTCCGGTGAAGAAGGTGGCGGATACGGAGACGCGTGACTTTGAGGAGATGAAAGCGGGAGTTGTGCGTGCCTCTGAAGCGGCGATACAGAAAAAGCAGCGAGTGCTGAGCCGGCTGAGGGCCGGGAAAGGCGGGTTTTAAAAAATTTCTCTGTAGAAATCCTTCCCACAACTCACTCAGTGGAATTGCGAAGGTAACCCCCTCTCTCGCTCGAAGAACGCTAAAGCGTTCTTCTCGACCTCCCTTCGGTCGGTCCCCAGAGGGGGAGTCCGAATGGTCCAACAGGACCACGAGGGCGCAGAAGAACCTGAAGGGTTCTTCGAGGCAACCCAAGGGGGTAAACCCCCTTGACCCCCTTTTCGATCCTTTTTTATGGTGTCCATATACGGCCATGCTCCACGGGGCGAGGGTCGATTAGACCCCGAGCGCCCGTGGCTCCATCACAATCCAATACTATCCCTCGCAGGTTTTCCATAGAGCCAAAAGAATTTTTTGTGAACAGAAATTTTTTTTTGGAAATTTTTTGATAACGTACCTGCTCTTACAATTTTTTTCCTAGGGGTAAGGGGTCTCATGAATTATTTTTGGTGAGGGGGGATGGGGGTCATTGAAAAAAATTGGTGAGGGGGGGGGGGTGTCATGCAAATTTTTTAGTGAGGGGTACACCCCCTCATTGAAAATTTTCCATGAGGGTCTGCCCCTGTTTTCGAAACGGTTTACGACGGGACGTTGTGTTTTTGCGTGGGGGAATGTCTGAGGGGTCAGGGGGGTCAGCGAAAAATACGGATGAGGGGGGTGGGGGCTCAGGTAAATATTCTTGTTAGGGGTAGGGGGCTCAGGGGGATCGGAAACTCCGTCTCACGCCGGTATACGACGGAACCCCGCCCCGGGACCATCTCTTAGATAGTGCAGATCCGGCCTCTTCAAAAATACCTGTCACAGGTCAGGTGACCCGTATTAGGGAGCCCTAAAACTGCGATACAAAACGGGGGTTCTTTTCATTTAAGTGAGGGTCGGTCCGACCCGAACTTTTAGGAAAAAACAGGGTTTTTTCCGTGTCGAGCCCACCATAGCCTGTTTGGAAGGAGATCGGCCATCCAATAGCGCCCATTAGCCCTTTTTTTATTCTTCGACGAAGAAAATCCAATCGGGGCCCGTATAGCCCGAGAAAAGAACCTTATCGCACCGTTTTTTGGGAATAAGACACGTTTGAGCAGGATCAGGCTGGTTCCCTGGTATCGCTCACCGTCGAAGATTTTCTGCGGAAAATCTTCTCCTCCTCCAGGTCTTAAGACCTGTCGGACATCGGAGAATCAAGTTCTGTTGATGGTATCTTCCCGCAGGTATTCCGGAGGGATGATCTCCGACGTGAAATCTACTCCTCTGTCGGGGATGATCTTACAGGCCCCCTGTTTGGGAAAAACCCCCTTGGTTCTAGGGAGGGTGTCTCAGATGGGGGCGGTTGTTTTTAGTGGGTGGAGTGTGGGGGATAATGGGATGAGTGGATCGGAATATTTTCCGTGACGGGTAATTTTTTGAAGATGTTCCGGGAAAATTTTGTAAAAAAATTATAGGAAAAATCTCTGAAAACATTTTGGAAAAAATTTCTAAAATAATTTTTAGAAAGATCTCGGAAAAAAATTTGCATAAAAATTCTGAAAAACATTTAAGAGAAAAATCTCCGGAAAAAAATTTGTAAAAATTTTTCAAAGGAAAATTCATTGATCAGTGCTGGCTGTATTTGGTTTTGAAAATTGTGATGCACGACGCCGCCCCCGACGGGGCGCCCCCGCGGCGGATCAGTGACTAACATCAAATCGAAAAAAACTTCCTTGCCCCGCCGTGCCTCGGAGAGGCCCTGAGGCGGGGAGCCCTCACATTTTTTTGTAGTTTTGATTTGAACTGGATCTGTTGCTCCCATTTTCCACAGGGCAAAAAATCTCCGGTTATTCCCGGGGCTTCTTAGCACTCACAAAAATATTATACGCCAGCTGCGGCACCCGCTTCTCGACAAACGGTTCGATCTTACTGGCGAGGTTGTACAGCGGGTCGATCATGTCGATGTGGGCAAACGAGCACCACTTGACCGCAATGTCCGAGAACCCGGCCTGGTTGAACAGATCGTTCATCTCTTCTTCATTGTAATAATGCTCGCCGAAATCCTTCATGACCACGTGCCGGACATTCATCTTCTCGCTGATCTGGTACAGTGCCGGGATGCCCCGGGTCAGGAGTTTCTTCCCAAGCGTGCAGATCGCAATCGCTCCACCGGGCCTGAGCACGCGATACGACTCCGACAACATCGTCTCCGGGTCCCTGACATAACTGAACACCAGCAGGCTCGAGACGGCATCGAACGAATTGTCGCGGAACGGTAACGTCTCACCATTCCCCTCGGCAAACTCACACCCGGCACAACGGTGGCGCGCCCGTGCGGTCATCTTCCGGCTGATATCGAGGCCGACCGCGGTCCCCCCATGGCGGAGATACTTCTCGACAAAAAGTCCCGTTCCGCACCCGATATCGAGCAGGTCGCCCTTTTCCGGCAGGGCCCTGATAAGATAATTGCTGATATGGGTGTGGTAGTTCCTGCCGCGGGGATGATCGTAATGGTGGTCGTAGGTATCCGCGACGCTGTTATAATGGTCGCGGATCTTCTCCTGTTTGATGGAACTCACGAAAATGTCTCCTGTATTCCTGCGGTCAGTGCCCCGATCTGGATGTATTCGTTGTTTGCATGCCGCATCCGGTATTCTGCATCGGCGAGGGCGATGGCGAGGGCCGGGTGGTTGTACTCGCGTTTCAGTACTTTTCTGATCTCGGAGAGGACCTCGCTGCCGGAAAGGCCGGAATCGATCATCAGCGATTCGAGGCGACGGGTTGCGACCCGGACATCCCCTTCCTTGAGCGCGGCAATAGCCGATGTGGCAATGTTCCCGGTCTCTGACTGTGAAATGGAAAACAGGTCCTGGCATTTCCCGGTTTCGAACGCAACCTGCGTCAGCAGGATCGCACGCCGCATATCCCCGGCGGCGGCCTGCACGATCAGGTCAAGATCGTCATCGGAACACGATGTGTTCTCCGGGTTCTCCCGGTCCTTGATCATCCGGAGATGCCCAAGCACGACCTCCTGATCGACCGGCGCAAAGAACAACGGCAGGCAGCGCGACGTGATTGCCGGGATGATCGCGCTCTGGTTTGTTGTCGTGAAGATGAACCGGCAGGTGCTGCTGGTCCGCTCCATGATCCGGCGCAGTGCCTGCTGGGCATCGCGGGTCAGCGTATGCGCATCCTCGAACACCAGGAGCTTGAACTCTGCATCGAGCGGGCGCAGCGAGGCATACCACTTGATGATGTACTTGAAATTCGTGATCAGGGACTGGCTCTTCTGGTACAGGTGGGTGTACCGCTCGTCCTGTTCGAGCAGGGCTTTTCCCTGGAGGAAGATGTCCGCGGTCTGGAACACCGTGGTGTTCAGTTCCCGGTTCTCCCCGTACATGTCCCTGGCAAAGCATTCGATCGCAACGCTCTTTCCGGTACCGTGCGGTCCGGAGAGGATCAGGTGGGGTACGTTTTTGGAACCGGCAAAAGAGGTGAGGTGGCGCATGACTGCGTCCTGTCCCAGGATCTCCTGCGATGAAGACGGCCGGTATTTTTCAGTCCAGAGCATGCGATAACCTCATTGTCATCTCACGTATTGCCTCTGACAAAAGATAATGATTGTCGGTTGCGGAAAGGAGCCGCTCGCGGTCAGCGGCTGACAGCTCCCGGCACGCCCGGGTGATCTCCGGAAGGGCCCGGGTCAGTTCATCGACAATGGTGAGGGTGGCCCGTTGTGCCGTGCGGGACAGCGGGTTGAGGTCGACTGCGATCACCTTCTTCCCCATGGCGACCAGCGCCTCGCAGCGGTCCCCGTCTTCCAGCGGTACGATGATGACATCGGCAGAGAACATCCCCTCCCTCCGGCACCATGCCCGGTCGTGGGAGAGGGGGAGCAACCGTTCGGCCTCACCGGAGAAGACCTCTGCCCCGGCCTCCCGCAGGAGGTTCTCGATCCGGGCAACGCGATCCTCGGTCCGGTGGAAGAGGTTGACTTCCACGAGCGCCCCGGATGCTGCCTGCAGCCCGGCAATCTCATGTGCTGCAAGCGCTGCCGTATTACCGTTGACCGAGATTACCGGGCGTCTGGCCGTCATCAGCATTGCCGCCGCGGTCTGTTCTGCAAGGAGTGCGCTCGCGGTTGTCCGTTCTCCGATTAAATAATCAAATGCCTCGCCCCGCCCGTGGGCAGTAAGGCCTTCCATTGCCACGATCCCCGACCTGGCACATTCCGCAAGGCGCTCGCGGGTGACGAGCGAGCGGTACCGGGGGTGATCGGGCGGTATCATGGTCTTTCTCCGGTGATGCGGACCCCGGACCGGGCCATGGCGCATTCGTACACTTCGCCGAACTGCCCGAGAAGATCCCGGGCATCCCGGCCGTACGCGAATACACCATTTCCGAGCATGGTCATGCTTGCGGGGATCCCGTGGGATCCGCAGTGCTGGATGACCTCCCGGACTTCGCGGGTAACGAGCCCGCTGGCAACAGCAAACTCCTGCGAGATCCGGAAGAGATCGTCTACGTTATCTGGGGACCTGCGGGGGAATGCGGAGGCGACCCGTTCCATCTGCTGCTGCGAGCCTAAAACCGACGGGGTGTGGATCGGACCGAAACTGACGGCATAGAGGGGTTCAGTCAGATCATACCGCCGCTGGATCGTGGCATCGATACCCGGCCCTTTCCGCACAACCCACCCGCCACCCTGGCATGCGGCAACATCCCCAAGCCCGGTATGGTACATGACCTCGGCTTCATGGGCGAGAAGGGCGATATCGTGCCCGGCCTGGTTAAGACCGTACAACCTGTTAAGGGCAGTCAGCGTGGCAAGCAGGGCTGCTGCCGAAAGGCCGAACCCGGCCCCGATCGGGAGGCGGCATTCCGTGACAACCGATGCGGTGACGCCGAGCCGGTCCATGACCGATGACAGCAGGGGAGATTCACTGGCATACTCAGTCCTCTTACCGTTTGCATCCACGCGGTCCACGTGGATGGATGTGCTCCCGGCTTTTACTACCGTGGCAGTGACACCCTTGTCGATGATGATCCCCGCCCCAATGCTCCCGGTATCCGCTCGTGTCGTACCATTGACGCGTTTGAAATAGCCGGATATATGGCCGGGGCAAAAGGCAGTAACCATTCCAGGTCTCATGGATGTCCCATCGTGTACTATCAGTTGGTGTTTTTGGACTTTAAGGGATTGTAGAGATAATAGATCAGAGAAAATGAGCAGGGATGATCAGATTATAATGATGGGGGTTGAGACCCCCATACCCCCATTTAGATTAACGCCGCCGCCCCGAAGGGCGCCCCGCGGCGGATCAATTACCGTAAATAATGATAGGAGATGAAACCGTCATGCCCTGCCGTGATTCGAAGTTCTTACGAACTTTTCGATCTCGTGGTTCTATGGAACCACTCAATCCTCGGAGAGGCCCTGAGGCGGGGAGCTCTCGTATTAAATTAACATATTTTGGTTTTCCGGGTTCCAGTACGAACCCACAATATTATGAGATTAAAAAATAACCGTAATCCCTCAGGACGTACGCTCAAAAGAGCACAGGATCTCATCCCAGATTTTTCCGGCAACCTCCTCTTTTGTCCCGGCGATACGAGTAGATCCTCCCTTGCGGAGCAGCTCATACTCGCCCTGCCGGCTGCCCATGGTCTCCGGATGGTTCATCAGCACCATCGAGACGCCCTTCTTAAGCATCGCCTTTGCCGGCCCCTCCGGCTTCCGGTCGATCTTGAACGCAACGGTGAATGGTGCGTATTCCTTCACTACTTCATCCAGCAGTTTCGGGAGCGGGGTGAGGGCGATCACCGCAGGCTTTCCGCTCTTAATTTTCCCCTCTTTCCGCTGCGGGGCAAAGTCCGATATGGCTGCGGCGCTGATGTAGATGTCGGGCCCGCCCTGCGCTGCAAGCTCGTTTCTTACCGCATCCCGCATCTCGCCCGCGGTCTCTGCATTCACGTTTGTTACGCAGGGAATGGTGTCCCCATGGACAATGGTCACGTCCGCGCCGAGCCGGAATGCCTGCAGGGCCAGTTCCCGGCCCATCTGCCCGCTGGACCGGGTGGTGAGGACCCGCACGTCATCGACGGGCTCGCGGCAGGGCCCGCTCGTGATGAGCACGCGTTTCTCGGCAAGGGGCTTTCCCGATACCGCCCGCTCGGACGCAAGAACGATCTCATCGATATCTGCGATCTTTGCTTTCCCTTCCTCAATGCGGGGGGCGAGGACGCGGATCCCCCAGCCTTCCAGTTTTTCAATATTCCCTGTCAGGCCCGGGTGCCGGAACATGCTGTGGTGCATGGCCGGGACGATCAGTACAGGTATGCCGCTCCCGATTGCGGTCGTGGCAAATGTCGTCACCGGCGTATCGTCGATCCCGCAGGCAATCTTGCTGATGGTATTTGCCGTGCAGGGTGTGATGAGGAGGAGATCTGCACTCCCGCCATCCCCGCAGTATGTCACGTGTTCCACCATGCCGGAGATCCGCGTGATGGCCGGCCGGCCGCAGGCATACGTGATGGCATCGGGCGTGACGATACCTGAAGCGGCATCGCTCATGACTGCCTGGACTTCCGCCCCCCTCCTCCGTAATGCATGGACCAGTCTCACCACTTCGACCGCGGCGATACTTCCCGTAACGGCAACAACGACCTGTTTTCCGGCAAGGGTCTGTACGGGTATCATGTAATGGTCACGTCCTGCACCACATGCCAGGCATGCGGCCGGTATTTCTTCACTCTATGTACCTGGATTGTACCAGAAAAACCTGCGCTCTCAATCTGTTCCCGGATCCGGTCTTCGGCCGGGCCGATACTGTGGACATGGAGGATACTTCCTGTTCTGACGTGCCTGAGTGCATCAGCGACCATGGTGACTGCATCAAAATGTCCCATCACGATCCGGTCGTAGATGTCAGTCAATGATACCCGGCAATCCCCGGGTGTTGCAGTAACCCAATCAGTGAATCCGTTCTCACGGATGTTCTGCTCAAGGTACCCGAATGCCACCGGGTTGATTTCCATTGCGTGGACATGTGCACCGGCGCCTGCCATGGGTATGGTGAAGTACCCGATGCCGGCAAACATGTCGGCCACGCGTTCGTTGCCGGTCCCGGTACGGATCAGGTCCGCTATGCGCATCTTCTCGTTCCGGTTGCCCATCGAGAACATGACCTTCTGCGGGTCAAGGTGGTAGGTATACCCGCTCTCTTTATGGCGCACCTCGCCTGCCGTTCCCCACAGGATCTCTGTATGCGGTGTGCGGGTGACACCATGAAGGGATTCAATCCAGACAATCCCGCGCGGGTGCCGGAACCCGATGATCGCGTCAAGCGCGGCACCTGACGGTTTATTTCCGTGGATGACCGCAACGTCCCCTACCATGTAATAGCCCTTCCCGGTGTAGGGCGAGCGTTTACGGACCTCCGCATCGCAGGGCTCGTGGGGTTTTACCGGGACCCATGCAACATCCCCGTCAACAAACACGCCCCGTGAATGGTCTACCCAGTCCTCACTGCTTACTGTTATGAGCTGCTCCCGTACGATCTTCCTTGCCCGCATTGTTACCTGACAATGATGAACTGCTCCCCGTCCCTCAGGATATTGACATGGTCGCCGGCCCGGATCTCCATCCATCCCGGTCGTGCGATCTCATGCGTCCTGCCGCTGACCGGGTCGAGAATGCCCACGATTGTATTGTCAGAAAATGCTGCGAGAGCGGACTCCACGTTCCGCGAGTTACCGATGATGCGTTCAACGTCATCGGCCCGTAACGACTTCGATGTCCCGTCTTTAAGGTCCAGCCCCCGCACGTGGTTCGACTCAACACGTTCGACTTCGTAATACCGTTTCCTGACCATGACAACATCGTGCTTCTGGAACCGGGGCAGGCGCACCGAATAGGTGATCCGGTACAGCTGCCGGCCGTTCTTCTCACCCACCAGTTTCGGGTGCGTGGTGTACCTCCCGCCAAGCTGGGCAACGATCCCCTGCGATATGAGGAGACCGATGTGCTGCGTCCCGATGATGATATCTATGCCGTCGTGGATTTCGTTCATGTCCGAGATGAACGAGAGACGCTCTCCCCCCGACTGGAGCGTTTCCTCGATCTGCTGGGCGATCGATGCCGACATCTGGACCTCGAAGGTGCTCGGGATCCTGCCTTCGGCACGGACCTGGACAATCCCCTCGTAATAACTCCCGCTGATCCGGTTGCAGCGGTCGCACTGTTCCTTGTCCCAGATGATCTCGACCGTACAGGTCCCCGTGACCGGTGTCTTGTACAGGGTCCCCCGGATAGCAAGGGTGGCGCGGGACCGGTTCACAGTCAGCTCCTCAACCACCACATCGATCTCCGGTTTTTTGACATCGGGATGGAAATGCACGGCAGACGTTGCGAGTCCGGGTGCCAGTTCCTGCCGGGTGCGGGTGCTGTCTGTCCACGTGTTCACCTGCTTGATCGCGCCGCAGCTGGGACACTGGACATTTCTGGCGCGGGCGTCGCAGGTAAACCACGGTGTACTCCCGATCCGGCACTGCATGCAGAGCCCTTCCTGATCGGAGGGCTTCCCGCATTTTGGACAGAAATTATCACGGATACTCATAGCTGGTAGATTTGTACGTGAGGAATTTTCCCGATCATGATACAACCGGACCACGTGATCAGTCCCATGGCAACAGCGAGGCTGACCGATCGCTCGCCCATGAGGTTGATATTGCCGGCATTGTTCAGCGCTGCACGGACGTCCTCTTCGGTTGCCGGTCTGCTGCCATAGAACGATTCGGTGATCGTGACCGTGATCTTTTCATGGCTGATTGTCGTATTGATCAGTTCGCGATCACATACTGCCACGACATCCCCCGAGCCCGGGGAACGGTGAATCTTCAGAAACATTGATCACTCATTGGCTGGCGGGGATAAAAAAAGGTGAGTCTGTACTATTCGTCAGTCAAGGACAATTGTCACACCATAGACGTCCTCGATGGTCTCTGCATGGATCCGGAAACAGTCGTCCCCGGTCATCTGCCCGGATTCGAGCAGCTTGTTGGTATACCGGGGCACGGACTTTGGGCCGATCACGGCGCCCGGCCGGGCATTTTCATCCATGTAGTCGCTCTCCATGGTGAACGGCCTTCCGCTGCGTATCAGGTCCGGGATCGCTTCGTGCTTTGCGATCAGTGACGGGTGGAGCGGGGTGTCGGGTGACCCGTAGTGCTTGACAACCCGTCCGGCCGGTACCCCGGCATGACGTGCCATTTCTATAACATCATTGCAGGGCCCGGTCTCTGCATGGATCTGGAGTGCGCACCCGCAGTCCGCGGCACAGGCAAGGGCATGCATGAGCACGTCGTTGGATGCAGCCAGCAGCTCCGGGCTTACTTCATAGTGCGGGCGGCCGCTCTTCAGGGCAACCGCTGTTCCTTCCCGGACATACCGGGCGGCACAGTCAATCCCGCCTTTCATCGTATCGACCGCTTCCGCAAGCGACATACGCTCCGTAAGGTGCGTGATCTCGGCAGGGTGGACACCGAGGACGGGGAATGCGACCACGCCCGTCTCGTTGATCAGGCCGGCAATCCTGACGGTTTCATCGAACACCGTTGCATAATCAGCGCCGGATGCCGGGTGGACGGACAAGGACCAGGAGGGTTTTGAAACAAGGAAGAGGTGCGTTCCCCCGGCCCGGTAAAAGTCCTTCACCGCTTCGAGGCCGCGGCCATTGACCGGGTCGATATGGATATGGTCGTCAGTTACGGGATATCGTCTCGATTTCATGGCACTCCACGATCTTCATCAGGGGATAGCCCTGTTCCGGTGAAAGGTGTGCCCGGCAGTACGCAAACCCGACCCGGGTCACCATCTCCACAGTGAACATCATGCCGGACAGTTCGCTGTACCCGAACCGGTTCTCCGTCATCAGGTCCCGGTCAAGCCGGACCGTGATCTCTTCTACGCATGGCTGGAGGATCACTGCCCGCTCGATTGCTGTCTCGACACTTGCCGCGGATGCCCGGGAAATGGGAGTCCCCACCCACTGGTGGTAGAGCGCCCCGAGCTTGATCCCGGCTTCAAACACTGCCTGTTCCCTGTCGCTTGTCATGGATGCTGCTCCTGGATCAACTTATTAGATCAACTGGATGATACCGGATTTCGGTTCCATTGCTTCCCCGTGGCGGAGGAGCATGTCGATTCCCTCCCTCACTTTGTCCCGCTGGAACCCCTTTGCACTGACCGCATCGATCACCTGGTCGATGCCCGCCCGGCGTCCTTCGCCGCCAATATCGCGGATCGCGTCCTTGATGACCCGCACGATGTCGCGTTTCTCCTTGGAGATGCCGGTGACAACTTTATCGATATCGAACGTCCCGGTCTTTGCATCGTACGCGATCTGCCGCAGGCAGGCATCGACGATATGGATAACGCGCTCTGCATCGCTCAGTTCGATCTTATCCGAAAGCCGGATACGCGCACTTGCCTCTGCCAGCCGGACAAGCGCTTCGAGTTGCCGGGCGGTCACCGGGACCGGCTTGTTGGGTTCCGCAATACCCCTGAGTTTCAGGTAGTACCCGACAAGCGCTTCCCGGGATTCGACCGAGAGCATCGGGAAACAGGAACGTTTTGCGTATGCCACGTATTTCCGGAAGAGGCCGGGGTCGATATCCGGCATGACCGGCGCGAGCTGCTGCTGGATGTACTCATCCGTGACGCCGGGTATGGGGGTCTTCCTGTGTTGCGCGATCAGTTCCCCGGTGCTGTGCGCCTTGAGGATGTGTTCCGCGATTGCCAGGTCCCGTTTCTGCTCGGGCTGGTCGGTCATGATGAAGATCAGGTCGAATCGCGAGAGCAGCGAAGGCGGCATGTTGATCTGGTCGGAGATGTCCCCGAACATGTCGAACCGGCCGTACTTCGGGTTTGCCGCACCGAGCAGGGCGCACCGTGACTTGAGGGTTGCCGTGATCCCCGCTTTTGCAACGCTGATCGACTGCTGCTCCATTGCTTCGTGGAGTGCGGAGCGGTCACCCTTTTCCATTTTGTCCATCTCATCGACTGCCGCGACACCCATATCGGCAAGCACGAGCGCACCGGCTTCAAGCGTCCAGCGCCCTTCCCCGAATTCGTCTTTCACGGCGGTTGCGGTCAGGCCCGCGGCAGTTGAGGACTGCCCGCTTGTATAGATCGCACGGGGGGAGAGTTTGACAACGTACCGGAGCAACTGACTTTTTGCGATACCCGGGTCACCGATCAGGAGGACATGGATATCGCCCCTGAGGCGGCTGCCATCCGGCATTTCTTTTGCGATCCCGCCGAACAACTGGAGGGCGATCGCCTGCTTCACGTCCTCGCTCCCGTAAATGGTCGGGGCAACCGAATGGGTGATCATCCGGTAGATCATCGGGTCCCTGCTCAGGCGCCGGATCTCGTCTTCGGCCTTCTCGTCAATCTCGACTTCCTCGAATTCCTTCTCCGCGACCTCGATGGAATTGCATTCAAGGAAGATGTCGAAGACTGTGCTCTTCTCGCCCTTGACGATCCGCTGCATCGAGCGCAGGATGCCGTTGATGATGACGCGGTCGCCCGGAGAAACTTTACCGGAGAGGTCATCCGTGACATCGATATCCAGCGTCTGCGGCTGTTCGCCCCCGCGCAGGCCTTCCGGGGATTCCTGGATCCTCAGTTTCTGGGAGTCCACGAACTTCGATCGCTTGGGCATGAGCTCGAGCTTCTTGAACGTGCAGCCATCCGTGGCACAACCCTCAGGCTCGATGAATTTCCCGTACTTCTGCTGCTTTAGAGTAAAGTGGCCGGCAGGGCAGCGGAACACGGCATCGACAATGCGTGGCCGGACCTCCGTGGTCTTGCGGAGGATGCCCTCTACAGAAACGAAGCGGTTGATGTCATCGGACCGGATATAACGGATACCGGTCTTTTTCGGGAGATTGGTGAACCGTATGTTGATGCCTTTGGGCTCTTTGCCGTCTTTGGTCCGGATCAGCTGGCTGTTTTTTATTGCGTCCCAGACATCCTCAAGGACCTTCCCGGGATTTTCCAGGAGTTCATCGGCAAGCGCGATACCGGTCTTGCCGAACCGTTCGACATGACGGTAATCGATGTAGAGCGAACGCTTGTGGGGGTATTCCCGGGACAGTTCCCCCAGTTCTTTCTTGTACTTGCTCTTGAGCAGGCGGCTCCAGTCCCCGGTCTTGTCGCCTTCGTGAAGGTCAGGTTCCTTATCCATATCGCACCTGTTACCTGCCCTTCTGGGTGGTGAGCACGAACCGTGCGATCAGCGCTTCCATCTGGATATCGCTGTTCGCACCTTCGGAGAGCCGGAAATCCGTCTCCCCGAGGTGATCGATGAGCTGAACTTTCAGTCCCCGGTCCATGTCGCGTTTCAGGAGCGCCCGGTAGCACTGGTTGATCAGTTCGTTCGGGGCGATCCCCCGTTCATGGAGGAGCTGGGCAAGGAGCGATTCAGCCCCGTCAAAATCTCCCTTGAGGGACAGGGAGAGGAGTTCATCGATCTCATCCGGCCGTGCCGTGGAGGTAATCGAATAGATCTGCTTCGCATCGATCGTGGGGGTGATGATGGCTGCGCCCTGTATCGCGTTGATCGCCTTGCGCATGTCGCCCTGTGCGATATAGACAATTGCATCCATCGCGCCGTCGGTGACCGTGAGCCCCTCATGAGTTGCGATGCGGCGGACTTCTTCGCTGACCGCATCCGGCCCGAGCGGCCTGAACCGGTAGATCGCGCACCTGCTCTGGATCGGGTCGATGATCTTGGATGAATAATTGCACGAGAGGATGAACCGGCAGGTCTGCGCATAGGTCTCCATTGTCCGGCGGAGGGCGGACTGTGCGTCCGTGGTGAGGGCATCCGCCTCGTCAAGGAAGAGGATCTTGAACGCAGCTCCCCCGTCAGGCATGGTCCGGGCGAACTCCTTGATCTGGTTCCTGACCACGTCAATCCCGCGCTCGTCCGAGGCGTTCAGCTCGCGGAAATTCCTCTGCCAGTTGTCCTTAAAAAATTCCCGTGCGAGCGTGACCGCGGCCGTGGTCTTCCCGACCCCGGCACTGCCGGTAAAAAGGAGGTGGGGGAGATTACCGCTTTTTACATAGGATGACAACCGTTCAACTATCTCGTCCTGCCCGACGATATCGGCAAGTTTCTGCGGACGGTATTTCTCGATCCAGATCGTGTGGGTCTCATCCATGAATGTTCCTCCGGGACAGGAAGTGCACTTTCGTGTGAGCTGTTATTTGTCACACTTCCATGAGAACTCTTGTATGGGCAGCGGGAATTTCCCGCTGTGACTAATGAATGTCATAACGTTTATCATAAGGGTTTTGAAATTACTTTTCATGCACGGAAAATATATTTTATCCGCTCTTGTTGTAATTCTTCTGGTCTGCTCCCCCGTAGCAGCCACAACGGCCAAAATTGCCGCGGGCGCGCCTGTCTTTATCGGCGAGAGCAACCTCAATATTGCATCGGCAATCGGCGACTGTCACGTGATTGCCTGGTGGCCTGACCAGGGCAACATGACCGGGCCCGCGGTAAGGAACCTGACCGTCAAACGGCTGAATGAGGCTAATGACCTTGTCACCCGTTTCAATGTCAGCCCCCAGGTCTTTGAAGGGTACACGGGCAACTGGTATTGTGAAGACAAGGCACCGCATTTCGTTGTTTTAACGGTACTCGAACCCGGTATCTCAATCAAAGTGTGGAATATCGACACGGACGAGGATATTACCGGACAATCTGTGCCCTTTTCGACAAATATTACCTACCGGATTGACACAAACCTGAACCAGGCGCTGAACTATTATAACCGTACTGAGCTGACCCCCGCAGATGGTTTTTTCACGGTCAAGGTGACCAACCCGAGCGGCCAGGCGTTTACCAATATCTATACCGGCAGTGTTGGCAGTGCGGACACCCAGATCCTTTCCTTTGACGGCAACCCGTTCATCACCACGCCCACATACTTCGGGCAAAAGATGGATTCCTGGAACCGTCTTTCCCGTGATGCGAGTGGCAGTTTAATGTACCCGCCGGGCACCTATACCTTCACGGTATCGCAGGACCTGAGCCACATGCAGGAATCATACGCATCCACGGGTAAAACCACATCATCGGCGAGTGTTGCGTTCCAGCCGTTACCGTTTTTGACTTCGACACCAGTGACACCAATACTTTCGCAGGAAAACGTGACGGTTGTTCCGGTGACCACCCAGCCTCCCGTAACGGTGATCAAATCAACCGTACCGACACCCGTACCTGTTGCCACGAAAACAACCTACTCTCCCCTGCCTGCGTGGATAGCGATCATTGGTCTTGGTTGTGCCGCTCTCATCATGGCGAGAAGAATGCAGTGATCTTTTCAATACCCGGAACTTTTCCTTTTTTTATTCACGTTCTTATACGATGAAAAACTAACCTTATTAACGGAGTATTTCGATGCATTTTAAGTCAATTGTTTTATTCATGGTTGTGGGGCTCCTGCTTATTTCACCGGTACTTGCGGCAGATGATGCAGACCAGTCGGAAAATCCCTGGTACTGGTACAACAAGGCAGTCGACCTTGCCTATGCCGGCCAGTTCACCGAGGCATTGCAGGCAAATGAAAAGGCGCTGGCCCTCAACCAGAGTTTTCCTTTAGCCTGGGCAAATGAGGCAGGGATCCTCGTTCAGCTCGGAAGATATGATGATGCGATAAAAGCCGCGGATATGGTACTTTCCGTCAACAGCACATACTTACCCAACACGTACGCTGCAGCATATTACAGTAAAGGCGATGCTCTCCGTCTCCTTGGGAAGACCAGTGAAGCAAAGGCCGCGTATGCAAAGGCATCCGAACTCGATCCGACCCTGGTTGCACCTGATATGCCCTCAGGCACGGTCCCCTCCGGTGTACCCTCGTTATCGTCAACACCTTCAGCCCCTCCCGCCAGTGAACCGGTCCAGGCAACACCTTCTGCCACCCGTACCCCGTTGTCACTGGCAGTTGCAATCGGGGCTGTCATGATTGCATTTGTCTGGTGCCGTCAGGGCCGGCGTCCCTGAAACACCATCCTTTTTTTGTTCCGGCAGAAATGCGCACACCCTGACGAGTTCCGGGTATACGGCCCGGTCCCCGTGATGCCGGAAAATATTCTGATGTATATTCTGTCCCTGCAGGAATTTCCGTTCATTGTCCGATATCAGTTCGCCAACTGGCGGTTTCAGGATCTGCATTCCTTGTCACTGGCTATATCTTGAATATCCCCGCCCTGCAATAATGTAAAGGAACATGGATGGATCAACCAGGGTATTTGCCGGGGAGTTTTACCAGTCGACCCTCGTCTTACCTTCAGCGGAGCCGGGTATGCCGGGATGGGTCGTTACACCCGGCGGGGCCTCCTGCTGCCGGATGTACATCGCCGGTGCCCTCACCGAGACGGTTGAGGCTGGCGACCTGCTCCGCTGCCGGGTTGCCGATCCCACGGGGGCCTTCGATATTGTTTCCGGCGGGAGGAATGCCGCACTTTCCCGGGCAATCCGTACCATCCCCGTCCCCTCATTCGTGGCAATCACCGGTTATGCACAGGCATACCAGAAAAACGGGAGTGTTATCCTCTCCGTGCGACCGGAACAGGTCCGGGTAATCAACCGGACCTGCCGCGATACAATCCTGCTTAATACTGCCGAGTATTCACTCCGCCGGCTCGGGCGGCTGCATGGTGCCGTTGACGGAACGTGCACGGACGAACTGCTCCTGCGCACGATCAGTCACTACGCGGTCACGGTCCCGAAGATACTCGAACTGGTCCGGATGGTTGAAGGTGCCGTGGAGAGCGTGCGCCCCCGGGAACCTGAGCCAACCGGTGAACAAACGGATGTATGTTCTGTTGTGATGGAACTGATGGAGACTGCTGCCGGACCCCGCGGCATTGCTGTTGAAGAGATCCTTGAAACCCTGGCGCTCCGGGGGATCAGGAAGGAAGATGTGCTCGGGGCGCTGGAATCTCTCATCAGGGATGATGAGTGCTACCAGCCCCAGAAGGGATTTGTCAAACCGCTATGAACCTGGAATTCATCCGTGATGGCCCGGCGCTCGTGGTCGAAGGCGAACAGCATCTCCTTGTTGTAGCCGACCTCCACTTCGGGATCGAGGCGGAACTCGCCGCCCACGGCCTCCATTTTAAAAGCCGTAGCACCGAACGGCTCGAACGGCTGATGAGGACCATTGACCATGCCGACCCGGATGCGCTCATACTTCTTGGCGATATCAAGCACAGCATCCCCACCCTCACCCGCCAGGAATATTACGAGATGCCCGGTATCCTTGAGACCCTCCGGTCCCGGGTCCCGCTCATTGTCTTCCCCGGCAACCATGACATCGGCATCGAACGGTTCGTTAAGGATGCCGAATTGAAACCCCGGGACGGGGCACTTATTGACGGGGTGGGATACCTGCACGGGCACATGTACCCGGCACCGCACCTGTACGGCAACCTCCTCGTCATCGGTCACCACCACCCGCTCATCTCCCTTAAGGACGAGGTAGGCTGTGCCCTGCAGGCCCCGGCATACATCAGGGCCGGGCTGGATGCTGAAAGGCGGGATGCACAGGACGCCCGGTCGCCGGCCGGATCTACCCGGGTACTCTTCATGCCGGCCTTCAACGAGCTCGCCGGGTACGATATCTTCCAGATGGTAAAACATCCCTTCTCCCCCTTGTCACGGGGTATGAATGTCAATGCAGCAGAGATCATCCTTGCCGACGGGACATATCTCGGCTCCCTGAAATCCCTTGAGCTGGATGAAGACGATTGAACGGCTGGACCCCCGGGTCCGCACATGTATCAGGAAACGCGGGTTCACTGCGCTGTCGGATGCGCAGAAACAGGCGATACCACTTATCCTTGACGGGAACAACATCGTCCTCATTGCCCCGACCGGCACCGGCAAGACCGAGAGCGCGATGTTCCCGGTCTTCAATGGCCTGCTCCCGCTGCCGGCCGGGGGCGGGTTTAAGGCGATCTACATCACGCCTCTCCGGTCGTTAAATCGCGACATCCTCTCCCGCATGCAGTGGTGGTGTGCGGAGCTCGGCCTCACGGTCGGCGTCCGGCATGGCGACACGCCGATGGGCGAGCGGAGGAAACAGGCCCTGTCCCCTCCCGACCTCCTGATCACGACGCCCGAGACATTCCAGGCGCTGTTCATGGGGAAGCGTCTCCGGCAGCACCTTGCCCACGTGAAGTACGTGATCATCGATGAGATCCACGAGCTTGCCGGCAGCAAGCGGGGCGCCCAGCTCGCCGTCGGACTGGAACGGCTCCATGTGTATGCCGGGGATTTCCAGAGGATCGGCCTCTCCGCGACCGTGGGGAACCCGGAAGATATTGCCGGGTACCTTTGCGGGTCCCGGCCCTATGCCCTTGTCCAGGTGCCGGTGGCAAAGCAGCTGGATCTCGCCGTGCAGTATGTCGGGGACGATTTTCGGCACCAGACGGCCGTGCTCTCAAAACTCCTCAAGCGGGAAGGGTCGACCCTTGTATTTGTCAACACCCGGGTTACTGCTGAAGCGCTCGGCCATGCCCTCTTTACACACGGCGATGTTGAGGTGCACCACGGGTCGCTGTCAAAAGAGGTCAGGATCGATGCGGAGGAACGGTTCAAGAACGGGGAGATACGGACCCTCATCTGTACATCGTCCATGGAACTGGGCATCGATATCGGCCGGGTCGACCATGTAATCCAGTTCGGCTCTCCCCGCGAGGTTGCCCGTCTCGTCCAGCGGGTCGGCCGGGCCGGCCACCAGCTGAATACGATCTCCCGCGGTACTGTTCTTGCCACCGGGTTCGATGACCTCCTTGAATCCCTCGTCATCGCAAAAAAGGCCCGGGCGAACGAGATCGAGCGCGTGGTGCCACACCGTAACGCCGCGGATGTCCTTGCAAACCAGGTCGCAGCAATTGCCGTTGAATATGGTGAGATCGAACGGTCGAAGATACGGGAGATCTGCGAGCGGACCGCATTGTTTCCCGACTGCGATGCGCTCCTTGAGGATGTCTGCCGCCAGATGGAGGACCACCGCCTGATCCGGATCGACGGGAGCCGGATCGTCACCACCGCCCGCGCCCGCCGCTATCTTGCCGGGAACCTCTCGATGATCCATGATGAGCGCAAGGTGCCGATCTTCGATATCGTCTCCCGCAGGACTGTCGGAACGCTTGACGAATCGTTTGTCGTGGGCTGGGTGTACACCGGGGTTGTCTTCATTACCAAGGGGCAGCTCTGGCGAGTCCTCGAGATCGCGGATGGCAGGCTCACCGTTGAACCGGCAAAGAAGGCGATCGGCGAACTCCCCTCGTGGGAAGGCGAGCAGATCCCGGTACCGTTCTCCGTTGCCCGGGAGGCTGGCGCAATGCGCAGGACCCGCGATGTTGCGGCATATGGTCCTGAACAGGACGGGCTCGCGTTCGCTGAAGCCTTTCTCCGCGAAATGGACAAGAACCGCTCGCTCGTCCCGACCGACGAACTGATCACGCTTGAAAATACAGAAGACGGGGTAGTCTGCAATGTCTGTGCCGGCCACAAGGCGAACGAGGCGCTCGGGCGTGTCCTCTCGATCCTCATATCTGCCCGGCACGGGACAACCGTGGGCCTCGAGCTGGATGCCTACCGCATGCTCCTGCGCCTCCCCTCCTCAATCCGTGCCGCCGATGTCCGGGACTTCCTCCTCTCGCTTGATCCCGACCATATGCCCGGTGTCCTGCGCCTTGCGCTGAAACGCACCGCGCTCTTCAAGTGGAAACTGGTCCAGATCGCAAAGAAGTTCGGGGCGATCGATCCCGATGCCGATTACGAGAAGATCAGTATCCACCGCCTGCTCGAATATTTCGATGGAACAGTCGTCCAGCAGGAGGCCTACCGCGAGCTGCTCTCGGAGTACATGGATATCGACACTGCGGCGGCGATTGTCAGTCTCATACGCGAAGGAAAGATCCGTGTGGAACTCGGCCCCCACTCGCTGATCGGGGCAGGGGGGCTTCTCTCGTCGCGCGACCAGATCCCGCCCCCGACTGCGGACGGTGCCGTGCTTGCGACCCTGAAACGGCGGCTTCACCAGGATGACGTGCTGCTGGGCTGCATGAACTGCCGCGACTGGAAGAGCCGCACGGTTGTGTCAAGGGTGGCGGATCACCCGCAGTGCCCGAAGTGCGGAGCACGTCTGATTGCGGCGCTCAAACCCTATGAAGAGGAGCAGTACGCACTGATGAAAAAGCCGCGGAAGAATGCTGAAGAACGGGTGATCGAACAGCGTCTCATGCGTAATGCAAACATCGTGCTGTCGAGCGGGAAGAAGGCGGTAATTGCACTGTCAGCTCGTGGTGTCGGGCCCGAAAATGCCTCGCGTATCCTTGCAACGCTGACCGAGGGGGATGCATTCTACCGCGAGATCCTCAGGGCAGAGAGGAATTTTGTGCAGACGCACCGGTACTGGGCGTGAGGATTTTGGGAGAAGTTTCATGATCTGGGTCCGGCAGCATTTGTTTTTTAGCACAGGGTCTGTTGGGTGAAAATTCCGAAGGATGGAAACGCCCCCCACCCCCCCACAAGTCGAAGTGCCGCCACGGGCAGGCACTTCTTTGTTGCGGGGGAGTCCGGAATACCGAGGTACAAAAAAGTTTGTTATTTTATCCTCTCTCTCGAATTAAAATACAAATAGTCCCTAGAAATCCTGTCACAGCAATGATAAAAACCACTGCTAAACCTCATAATGGCATTGTTTTATCAAGCATTGCTATCATAGGGGAGACAGAAGATTTGGAAAATTCCGCCAACAGTGCCAGCCCCGACGCCAAGAAGTAATATCAATAAATTTTCTTTCAATTTAATTTTTTATTTATTCACTGTCTATTGCGTGTTATTAAAAAAATATTTTTTATGAAAAGGTAATCTGCCCCGCCGTGCCCCGGAGGGGCCCTGAGGCGGGGAGCCATCCTTACGTTCCACTATCAGCGAAAACTTATGATAGAAGAAAAAGTATAAAAATTTACAGTATGCTCTCGAGCTTCTGCTCGAGGAAGTCAAGGCCTTTCTTGATGTCCTCAATGGTCTTGCCGCCCGTGAGGATGATCTTTCCTGATGAGAAGAGGAGTGCGACGATCTTGGGGTCCTTGATGCGGTAGACCAGGCCCGGGAACTGTTCCGGCTCGTACTCGATATTCTCAAGGTTCAAAGTAATGACCACTTTATTGAGGTTGATGTATTTGCCGATATCGTACGAACAGACAATATTGGTGACCGCAACCTTGGGTTCCTTGAACGTGTCCACACCCGCCTCCTTGAGGGACGTGATGATGATGCCAAGACCATCCTTGAGCGCCTTATTGTCACGGATACCGGTCAGCACGACCTTGCCCGATGAAAAGATCAGGGACGCGATCTTCGGTTTCTCGATACGGTAAACAGCGCCCGGGAACCGTTTCGTATTGAGTTCGCAGCTCTTGATCTTGCTGGATACATCAGCAAGGTCAATTGAATCGGCAATCACACCGGAGGCTACGATGTTCTCAATTTTTAATGAAGCGTACTTTTTATCAGCCATCCATTACACTATGCTGCCCCCTGAATCATAATACTAATGGACAACCTTTATGTCCCCTCGCTATGCCCTTATGTGTCGGCGGAATACGTCCTGAATTTACCCGGTTTTTAATAGATCCTGAAGGCGATTCTGGTCCTGAAGTGCATGCTTTTTACTATCGGTTTTTACCATTGGCGGATATGATGCGGGCCGGAAAAAAGGGACAGATTGAAGACGAACCGGATGAAACACTGTTCTCGATTCTGATGAAGAAGACCGGGCATGGGACGGAAAGCTACGAGAAGATGTGCGGACAATTCGCCATCGATATCCCGGAATATTATAACTTCGGGTTTGATGTGATCGATCAGTGGGCAAAAAAGGACCGCAACAAGCTGGCCCTGATCTGGGTAAACCAGCAGGGTGAAGAGAAAAAATACAGCTTCCTTGACCTGGCCAACCTCTCCAACAAGGCGGCAAATATCCTCCTGAAGTATGGCATCAACAAGGGAGACCGGGTCCTCGTCATGCTCCCCCGGATCCCGGAGTGGTGGATCTTTGCCATCGCGCTGATCAAGCTCGGGGCGGTATTTGCCCCCTGCCCGACGATGCTGACGTCACGGGATATCAAGTACCGGGTGAACAAGGGCAGGTTCCGGATGGTCATCACGGACCTTGAGAATGCCTCAAAGGTAGAGGAGATCTGCAACGAGTGCCCGACCCTGACCTCCCGGTTCCTGGCCGACGGGGAACTCAAGGGGTGGGCCAGTTTTCCCTATGAACTGCTCTACCCGGCGCCGGTCTCCCACCGTTCGGTGAGCATCCCTGACGACCTCAGGACAAAGAGCACAGACCCGATGCTGATCTATTTCACGTCCGGTACTACCGGTGAACCAAAGATGGTGCTCCATAACCACGGGTATCCCCTTGGGCATATCGTAACTGCCCGGCTCTGGCAGGACATCCGGCACAATGACCTGCATTTCACGGTCGCCGATACCGGATGGGCAAAATGCGCATGGGGCAAGATCTTCGGCCAGTGGATCGAAGGCGCCTGTCTCTTTGTCTATAATTTCACCGGCAAATTCCAGGCAACCGAAGTCCTCCCCCTGCTGGAAAAATACCAGATAAGCACGTTCTGCTGCCCCCCCACGATCTACCGGATGCTGATCCTCGCTGACCTGGATAAGTTCGACCTGTCGTCACTGCGTCACTGCACCAGTGCCGGTGAACCGCTCAACCCCGAAGTGATCCGTGTCTGGAAGGAAGGGACGGGACTGACGATCTGTGAGGGGTATGGACAGACCGAGACTGCCTGCTGTGTCGCATCATTCCCCTCAGTCGAGCCCCGGCCCGGCTCAATGGGGAAGCCCTCCCCGGGATGGAAGATCGAGGTGCACGATGATGACGGGAAACCGCTCGGCGTCCATGAGGAGGGCAGGCTTGCGATCCACTGCAAACCCCGCCCCCCGGGCCTCTTCGTTGAATACATCGATAACCCGGAAGAGAACACGAAATCGTTCGTAAACGACTGGTACTATACCGGTGACAAAGTCTACTATGACAAGGACGGGTACTTCTGGTTCGTCGGGCGCGACGACGACGTGATAAAGAGTTCCGGGTACCGGATCGGGCCGTTTGAGGTGGAGAGTGCCCTGCTGGAGCACCCGGCGGTGCAGGAAGCCGCGGTTGTGGGGTCTCCCGACCGTATCCGCGGCCTGATCGTCAAGGCATTCGTTGTCCTGAACAACGGGTACGATCCCTCTGAATCACTGGTAAGGGAGATCAAGACCCATGTCAAACACACCACCGCTCCCTACAAATATCCCCGGGAAATCGAGTTTGTTGCAGACCTTCCAAAGACAATCTCCGGCAAGATCAGGCGCAGCGAACTCCGGGCGGCCGAACTGAAAAAGTACCATAACCAGAAATAATAACCAGAAATACCTTTTTTTCAGGCTCTCATTGTGGTGCATTTTTTTCTCTCTCATAAAACGAATGTACGACAATGAATTTTCCGCCCGGTCTCTATCGGGTATGGTGCACTATTAATCGAAAGATGTAATAAGTGCACCACTAAATGGATCTGTATGGTGCGATACTCCGTTACAATGAATGATAACCTGGCAGAAACGATCGATAAATCTGCCAAAGTGGAGAAGATGTCCCGGTCCGAATGGATCACCGAGGCCTGCGAGGCCCGGCTTGCTCCTTCTTCCGGCACCGGCACACTTGGTGCAACCACTCTTCCCTCTGCGGGACCGGTTGTTCCTGCAGACCACTACAACATCGGCGATTATGATGCTGCAAGCCGGAACTTCAGGATCGATGTACCCGAGTATTTTAATTTCGGGTTTGACGTCATCGATGCCTGGGCGCTGAAAGACAGGAACAAGCTCGCCATGATCTGGCTGAACCAGCAGGGCGTGGAGAAGAAGTTCACGTTCTGGGACCTTATGCGTCTCTCCAACCAGATCGTCAACATGCTGATCAAGTACGGTGTCAACAAGGGAGACCGTGTCCTGATCATGCTCCCCCGCGTCCCCGAATGGTGGACCTCCACGCTTGCCCTGATCAAGCGTGGTGCAGTGTACTGTCCCGCCCCCACCATGCTCACCGGCAAGGACCTGAAATACCGGATCAATCTTGCCGAGATCAAGATGGTAATCACGAGCATGGAGCATGCCGACAAGATCGATGAGATTGCCAGGGATTGCCCGTCACTGAGCTGTAAAATGGTGATTGACGGCAAGCGGGACGGCTGGATCAGTTACCCGGTGGAGCTCGATTACCCCGCGCCGGTCTCGGCAAAGCTCGTCAACCTGCCGGGAATGAAGAAGACCCGGAGCACCGACCCGCTTGTTATCTTCTTCACCTCCGGCACCACGGGCGAGCCGAAGATGGTGCTCCATGACCACAGTTACCCGCTTGGCCATATCGTTACGGTGCGGTTCTGGCACGATGTGCGGACCACCGATCTCCATTTCACCCTCTCCGACACCGGATGGGCAAAGAGTGCATGGGGCAAGTTCTATGGCCAGTGGATCGAAGGAGCAGCAATCTTCGTGTACGATATACGGGGGAGGTTCAATGCAACCGAGATCCTGCCGCTCATCGAGAAATACGGCATCAACACGTTCTGCGTCCCCCCGACCATCTACCGGATGCTCATCCTCGCGGACCTCGACAAGTTCGATTTCTCGGAACTGCGCCACTGCACCAGTGCAGGCGAACCGCTTAACCCTGAAGTGATCAAGGCATGGAAGGATGCGACCGGCCTGACCATCTACGAGGGATATGGCCAGACCGAGACGGTGCTCTGCGTGGGGACCTTCCCGGGTATGCAGCCGAAATTCGGGTCAATGGGAAGGCCATCGCCCGGCTGGCAGATCGAGCTGCACGATGATCACGGAAAACCGGTCCCGCTCCACGAAGAAGGCAGGATCGCGATCCGGGTCAACCCCCGCCCGGTCGGCATGTTCCGGGAGTATCTCAACAACCCCGATGAGAACAAGAAATCCTTTGCCGGCGACTGGTATTATACCGGTGACAAGGCATACCAAGATGAAGATGGCTTCCTCTGGTTCATCGGCCGTGATGATGACGTGATCAAGGCATCGGGATATCGTATCGGGCCGTTCGAGGTCGAGAGTGCCCTCATGGAGCACCCCGCGGTGCAGGAAGCGGCAGTTGTCGGTTCGCCGGATGACATCAGGGGTCTTGTTGTCAAGGCCTTCATCATCTTAAAACCGGATATCCGACCTTCGGAAGGTCTCGTGCACGAGATCCAGAACTATGTCAAGAAAGTAACCGCCCCCTACAAGTACCCGCGCAAGATCGAGTTTGTGGAATCGCTCCCCAAGACGATCTCCGGCAAGATCCGCCGTAAAGAACTGCGCGACCAGGAGATGAAGAAATACCAGAATGATATGAACGGGCAGAAGAAGGCGTGAGCCGTCCTTTACCTACCCTACCTTTATTTAATCCAACAAGGTAATCTATACAGGCGCGAGGGTAGCCAAGCCAGGTCAACGGCGTCAGGTTCAGGGCCTGATCTCGCAGGAGTTCTTGGGTTCGAATCCCATCCCTCGCATTTTTTTATTATTTTTCCACTACTCCACGCTCGATCAGCAGCTTCGCATAGTCTTCTCCCGATAATGTGCAGCGGATAAGAACATCCAGTTCTTTTCCGGACAGGTGCAGCTGGACCCGCATATTAGCGAGCAGATCCGCGTTGTACTCTTTGACCCCGTGACTCAGGAACGTGTGAACGCCGGATATCTTCCCCTCGATGCAGAGATAAAAGATCCTGTGATGGGTGGACCGCTCTTCAAATCCTTTCCTGAGAAGGGCGGCCGAGATATCCCGGGCCTTCCAGGACTTCAAGAACCGGCCCCGGCAGCAACAAGAGATTTGAGGTGGGAACGGAGCTGGAGTGCATCTTTCGTAAGGTTTGCCGGATTATCAGCTACATAGACTTCCCAGAGTGCTGACAACTCCTCAGAGATCCCGGCAATGCCTTCCTCAAGAGTTGGTGCTGAAACCAGAAGCCCGAACTCTTCGTTTGACAGGGTGAGCCGGTCAGCATCGTGCTCGACTGTAATACGGAGTTCACGAGCGAGCCTGCAAATACGATCGTTGATTTTCAGCCGGTCGAGCGTGATAATCTGGTTTGCCATCTTCAGCATACGTACGCAAGTGTATCATTCAGAAGATGATAGGGTTTTTGATCAGGATAATTCCGGTACATGGAAATCCTGTTGATATCAAGACGAGATAAGGGCAGGGACAGCATCCATGATAATCTGTCACAACCCGAAAATAAGATGCCATTGAATTACATCAGGTCCAAGGCCTAGTCCCGCAGGGGTTCGCCGGTTCGAATCCGGCTCCTCGCATCCCCATCCTTCTTGATTTTCTGTGTCGTGAGCTCTGCCGGTCTCCCGGAGAACCGGTATGCGTCCTTCGGCACGGTGATCTCAAAGCGTGCGCCCGTGCCGAATTCCCCGGTCTCCTGGATCGCCATCCCGGTGATCGCAAGGATCTCCTTTGCCAGGAACATGCCAAGCCCGGTATTTTTCCCGAACCCGCGGTTGAAGATCAGCGGCTTGTCTTTTGGAGGAATCCCCATGCCATTGTCTTCATAGACACAGATGATCTCCTCCCCGTTCTCCTGGCACGAGAACCGGATCAGGTCCAGCTGGTCTCCTCCATGGCGCAGGGAATTATCGACAAGATTGTAAAAGACCTTGGTCAGGAGCGGATCGGCCAGCACTTCGAGGTCCGACCGCGAGGACTCGATCCTGACATTCCGGAGGGTGAGGCCCCGTGTGGACTTGACCAGCTGCATGCTTACGTTCTGCCACGAGGGTGCGATCATACCCATGGTCTGGTAATCCCGCGTGAACAGGATCTGCTCTTCGATCGTTGCAACAACCTTCTCTTCCTTTGTCAGCAGCTCCACTTTTACCGGGTCTGACTCCTCGTCCTTCATCAGGTCGAGATATGCCCTGAGTGCGTTCAGCTGGTTGAGGATATCATGGCGCGTGATGCTCGATAAAAGCTGCAGTTTGGCATGGGCAATCTTGAGTCCGCTCTCCGCAAGACAACGGTCGGTGATGTCTTCGGTTGTTCCTTCAATGGCGATGATCTCCCCCCTGGCATTTTCGATCCCCCGTGCGTTCAGGTTCAGCCAGATGTGGCGCCCGTCCTTGCGGATACATTCAACATCCATTGCCCGGACCGCTTCGCTGCGTCCGATCCGCATCACGATCTTGTCCCGGTCCTCCGGGTGCACGTACAGGTTCCGCATGGTACTGACTGAAGATTTCAGGTCTTCAGGCGAATCATATCCCAGTATCCGGGCAAAGGCAGGGTTAATCTCGATAATCTTTCCCTCCGGTGCGGTCCGGTATATGCCGAGGATCGCGTTCTCAAAGATGTTCCGGTACCGCGTCTCGCTTGCCCGGAGCGCCTCCTCACTTCGTAGGAGATCTTCGTGGTGGTGGCGGAGTTCCTCTTCAATGGCGGTGAGTTCCTCAAAGGATGCGGCCAGGTCCTCATTTTTCCGGAGCAGCGACTCCTGCATCTTCCGGTGTTCGGTGATGTCCTCGATGATACAGACCGCCCGGAATAAAGCGCCGGACTGGTCCTTAAGCCCGCTTGAACTGACGCTCACATCGATCTGCCCGCCATCTTTTTTGAGCATCCCGTACATCTGGTTTCGTGAGGATCCGTTTGTCAGCACCAGGCGCAGGTATTCCTGTGCTGCGGTACGATGGTCCGCATGGACAAGGGATGCAAATGGCTTTCCTGTGATCTCCTGCTTCTGGTACTGGAGCACATTCTCTATCCTACGGTTGCAGTCAACAATGGTCCCCTCGCGGTTCACCGAGATGATGAGGTAAGGCGCTGCATCAAAGATATGGCGGAATTTTTTCTCGTTTCTTGCCAGCTTCTCTTCTGCCAGTTTCAGGTTGGTGATGTTTGTCACCATGGCAAACGAACCGCTGAAATTACCGGCACTGTCATACAAGGGGGAACCCGATACCAGGAGCCAGCAGGTGCTGCCATCCTTCCGGATAAAACGGCGTTCGTATTGTTCGCTCTTCCCGCACTTGCGGTTCATTTTCCGGAGCAGGTGATCCTGGGTATCGTCCGGTCGCATGAAATCTGCAATATTTTTCCCCAGCATCTCACGTTCAGTGAATCCAAGGAATTCGGCGAGTTTTTTGTTCACGAAGGTTGTTGAAAAATCCGCGTCCAGCATCCAGATGCCTTCGTTGGCAGTCTCGACAATCCGGCGGTATTTCTCCTCGCTCTGGCGCAGGGTGTCTTCTCCCCGTTTCAGTTCGTCATAGTTGGCACGGAGTTCTTCTTCCTGCGCCGTCAGTTGCTCGTAGGCAGCAGCCAGCTCATGGTTCTTTTTCTGGAGTTCTGTCTCAGTACGCCGTCGCCGCTCGTCATCTTCCCGTACTTTGAGCGCAAAGGTCAGGTCACGTGCCATCTCGTCCAGGAGCGAGATGATCTGGTCATCGAAGAAACCGGTCTCGGGAGCACAGAGCGTCAGTGCGCCGGCATATCGTGTGCCTTCGGCAAAGGGGAATGCCGCAATCGCATGGTAACCCCTCCGTATCGCCTCTGCCTTCCAGGGATACATGAGCGGATCTTCCGGCGTGATATCGCAGATCTCGTACTTTCCTGTACGGACTGCTGTTTCGGTCGGGTTTTCCGCAGAACGTGCATCGTCCGTTGAACCGGTCAGGTGCTCCAGGTACCCTTCGGTATGCCCGTACGATGCAACCGGGTCGATCGTATTGGCCGGCCCGTTGACCATGCCTGCCCATGCCATCCGGAACCCCCCGTTCTCAACGGAGATCCTGCAGATCTCTTCAAGCAGGTCATGGACATCATAATTCCGGACAATTGCCTTGTTGGTTGCGCTGAGCACCGAGAACAACCGGTTGAGTTTATAGATGTGGAACTCGCCCTGGCGGTGTTCGTGTGCAGTGATGATCTTCCGGGCAAGCTCGGTGAACTGCGGTTTTGGCGCACCCCCTTTCTGGAGATAAAAATCCGCGCCGTATTCGAATGCTTCGACCGCCACTTCTTCGCGTCCTTTGCCGGTAAAGATGATGAACGGGATCTTCGGGAACAGTGCCCGGAGTTTCTTGAGGAACTCGATCCCGTCCATCTCCGGCATCTGGTAATCGGATACGATCACATCGTAACGGGTGACACTCATAAGTTCCAGCGCGTGTGAAACCGATGTGGTGATATCCACCTTCAGTTTGCCGGTGCGCTCAAGGTAACGCTTGCCGATGTCGAGGAGTGCGTCCTCATCATCCACATAAAGAACGGAGATCATATGGTGCTTACCTGAAGCGTGGCAATGCCCATTTTGTTATAATTGGATTTTTTTTTTAGAGTAGATATAAGACTCGATTTGATCCTGACCGGAATAACCGACGGCAGTCCTGTCGAGTTAACGGAGTCGTTGACATAATTACTGGCAGGTGTACTTTTCACCGGGAACCGGACTGGCTTCCGGACCGGTGGCATAAAAAGGCTGGTGGTTTATACCAGCATGAACGTGAAGAAGTAGAACGCGATCATCGGGATGAATAACGCAAGATAGAGTGAGCGGTTCCACCGCCAGATCGCACCGCCATCCATCGTGGAGATGGGCATCAGGCTGTAGACCGCGGTGATGAGGTTGATCGTGAACCCGACTCCGCCGGCAATGGCCCAGACCCCGCCGAGCCGGACCATCGCAAGGAAGAGGACCATCAGGATAATGCTCACGACCGGACCGGCAACCATCTCGATGCCCGTCTCCCGGGTCTCGTCCGGTCCCCCTTCGCGGTTCACGAGGTTCCGGTACGGCTGGGCAAAGGCGTTGCCAAAGAGCCACGCGGTCAGGAACATGATGGCCGTCCCGAGGCCCCAGAACCGGGTGTCGGCATCGTACCCGTGTTTCGTGGCAAAATACCGGTGCGCAAAATCATGGAGTACGACTGATACTGCACCGACAAGCACGTAGATGAGCACCATCTGCAGGTCCAGTTCTACCCGGTCTGCAAGCAGGAACGCGAGCGCCACCATGATCACGGCAGCCTCGATCACGAGGACTTCCGTTGCGGACAGGCCGAAGAAGTGCTGTTCCCTCGTACGCGCAGCGATACCCCGTGCCTCGATCTCTTTATCGCTGAGTTTTTCGACCGCATGCTCACCGACAAGATCCGCGAGGAACCTGGCCGCCCTGAACGCGATCTGGGAGAGCATGCCGATATTGGCGATCAGGACCTGGATCACGATCACCCCGAGGCTCGTAATAACCGCGGCAAGCGCCATGAACTGCGGCGGGATATATGCGGCGGTTGGCAGGTTTTTCTCCGTGGTCCCTTTTGCCACCTGGATCAGGCCGACGATTCCTTCATCCCGCTCTTTTTCCGGAGCAGCGGGAACGGTTACGAGTACCGTGCCCGGGAGGCTGGCATTGATGAAACCGGCCTGTGCAAGGGCATCGCTGCCGAAATTATTGGACCCTTTCAGCTTCACGGTATACGTGCCGGGCTGCTGGTAGGTGTGTGACGGGTCCTGTTCTGTTGATGATGTCCCGTCACCAAAGTCCCAGTCCCATGCGGTTGGTTTGTTCTTCGAGATGTCCGTAAACGAAACGGCCAGCGGGATCGTTCCCTGTTGCGGGGTGGCGGAAAAATCCATGACCGGTGGGTTGCCCACACCGATGTACGCGGTCCCGGTTTTGGTATCAGAACCGTACTGGTTGGTGACGGTGAGCCGGACCGTGTATTCCCCATCAGCGGGATAGGTATGCGAAGGATTCTGCAGGGTGGATGTGGTGCCGTCGCCAAAGTCCCAGCGATAGGTCATGGGAGTATATCCCCGCGAGGTATCCGCGAAACTGACCGTGAACGGCGCAGACCCGTACCGCGTACTGGAAAAGAAGTCTGCAACCGGCGGGTTGGTCACGGTAATGTAGCCCGCCCCGGACCCGTTTCCCGTATCCGCGGCCACGGGAACGAAGAATATCCCGGCAATGATTACCAGAAGGAGCAGGATGAGCTGTGGGAGATGTTTCATGGTTCACCAGAGGAAAATGCCCGGGTGAAGGACAGACAGGGGCATTTCCGGTTGTATCAGTTCAGGTATTCTCTCAGCACGTTTAAAGAAATTGGTTAAACGAGGGGTCATCAGACCCCGAGTTGGAGAAGAAGGTCAACAGACGTTCTTCGACTTACGAGGGGTTCGAAGAACCTGCGGTTCTTCTCTTCCTCATAGTTCTGAAGAACTATTCGGATTCTGATGAAGGTCTCGGATTCATACGCCCCGGGCACAAGAAGAAAATCATCAGATTTTCTTCGAAGTGAGAGAGGACATCAGTCCTCGAACATGAAAAGAAGATTCTCAAATCTTCTTTGTCGTGTCCCCTTTCATGAGATGCTTAACGAGAATGAAGATGACCAGAGCAATAATGACGAAGTCAATGATTGCCCCCACGTAGTCGCCGACAAGGAATTTCAGGGGCCCGATCTCAAGCGTGGCCATCTGCCAGTCCCCTCCGGGTACCACGACCGCAATGATGGGCATGATGAGATCGGTCACCGTAGAATTGACCAGTTTCGTTGCTGCCGTTCCGATAACAAACGCAACCGCCAGGCCAATGACCTGGTATTTCTGCAGGAAGTCCATGAACTCCTGACCGAATCCCTGAGCACTTTTTCCCAGGGCCGGGACTCCGCCCCCGATCAGTTTCTCTGCATCGCCAAGTGTTTTGTCAACCATCGTGAATCACCAGTGTTTTTGAGACGCGGGACGATATTGTCCTCAAAACGATCGATCGTGTTTGATCCTGATTATTGTTTGGTACAAAAAAGGAGGTTCAAATCCGGAATTCATGGGATTTCATTACGATACACGTGTCATGGTACCGATGATTGCGGTTTTTCCCTGGTAATGTGTCTTTGAACCGAGAATCTCGATCGTCATTATTTTTCCGTCCGGCATGAGGCCCCGTACGGAGTATTGTTCGGATCTGGTAATCCCATCAATACGTTTTTGAACAGCCTGGAGAATGCGCTTCCGGTCTTCCTCAATAAAAATCATGACAAAATCCGGCAATGCCAGCAGCTCGTCAGCACTGCGGCTAAAGAGCGCCGCGAATGCCGGGTTCACATACACGAACCGGTTGTCCTGGATCATGTAGATCCCGACCATCATCGACTCAGCCAGGCTCCGGAATTTCTCCTCGGATTCTACAAGGGCGGTCCTTGCCCTCTCCAGTTCCGTGATGTCGATGATCGAAACAATGCTCTTCTTCGTGCCGGGGATCATCACGACCGTAATGAATGCCCTGACACGGGACCCGTCCCGGGATATGAACGAGAACTCGTAATTGCGGGGCACCGATGCCGGGTCCTCCCGCCGCTGCCGGTGGTACTCTGCCATCCTCTGGACGTCTTCTGATGAAACAAACAGGGTCCACGGCAGTTTTCCTTCAATCTCTGTCCGCGAGTACCCGGCGATCTTCTCAAACTCGCGGTTGACTTTTATGACGATTTTATTCTCGCCAAGGATCATCATGGCAGTACCGGTTGACTCAAATACCGTCCGGTAAATCTCCTCGGATTCATGGATTGCCCGATCAGCGTTCCTGCGGGCAAGAGCATTCGCGATGATCTGGGCATAGATCTTCAGGATATCGACGTCCTCGTCCGGCCAGGCAGCTTCCTTTCGTGTGGTGTCAAGGCCCAGCGTCCCGATGACGACCGGGCCGGCCGTAAGGGGAACGAGCAGGTATGATTTGATCCCCAGTGCCTGCAGAAAATCCTTGTACTTCGCGGCTTCCTCCGGCTCAGATGGCAGGGCAGCAACGCTTTCGACCCTCACCGTCTCAAACGATTGGGCACGGCCCGGTGCCGGGGGAAAGGCGCCTGCCGCCATCGTGCCAACCATCTCTTTTAACGAGGGGATCCCTTCAGCCACCCATTCATGGGTCCAGGTGATATGGCCGGACACGTTTATATCCCGCGCAAGATAACAGCGATCGGCCCCGGCCTGTCTGCCAATCTCCGCGAGGAGCTCGCTGATTGCCCCATCGATCTGGTCTGCAGGCAGCCGGATGAACCGGGTCGAGGCTACCGAGGCCTGCCGGATCAGTCCGACCCTGTTATGCAGGGCCTGCTCGGCCTGCCTCCGGGATATGGCCTGGAGGACCTTGTGCCCGAGCTCGGCGAACTGCGCTCTCGCGTCCCCGCCTTTCTGGAGATAAAAATCAGCCCCGGAATTGATCGCTTCGATCACCACTTCTTCCCGGCCTTTCCCGGTAAAGAGGATGAAGGGGATGTCGGACGATCTCCTCAGGGCCCGGAGAAACCGCAACCCGTTGCACTCCGGCATCTGGTAATCGGAGATGATGGCATCGAATGACTGGTTGACCATCATCTCCATGGCGGTACTCCCGGATTCGGCTGTTGAAACAGAGAACTGCCCGGATTGTTCAAGGAACAGTCTGCCCAGTTCGAGGAGGTCCGGTTCATCATCCACGTAGAGGATGGAATAGTGAGCAGGCATGATCGGGATACAGTATAAAATCCGATTATATTCTGGTAATTGGCTGTATTGATAAAAAAGTATCTCTGTGCCTAAACCAGCGGTTCGGGCTGCTGGCCGGAAAGCGAGGGGAGCCGGGTCGGCTTGATTAAGACCTGCTCGCTGGTCCGGCGTATCTTTTCCATGATGAGTCCTTTTCCTTTTTCCGTCATGGCAAAGATGGGAATGGAGACGCCGGCCTGCACGAGCGCCCTTGGGCCGGCTGCATCGCGGATCGTTTTCGATGCACAGGAAGTCACGAGGTCAGAGGCCGATACCAGTCGCCCGGCCTCTTCGTCCGTGAGACCGGTCACGTGGACGCCGAAGATGAGCGTATCCGGGTGGATCCTGCGGATCGTCCCTGCTGCGTCCGGTCCTGCCACGGTCACGGCAATGTTCCGGAACCCTTTACTCGCAGCGAGAGCAACACCGGCAACCGCGTCCATCGCGGCATGTTCCCGGTCAAGCACAAACCCGCCGTCTTTCTCGATCCGGTCCATGACCTGCGGGTAGGGGCAGGTCGAGAAGAGGCCGGACATCCGGCCCCCGATACCCTGCGCCATCGCGGGCTTTGTGACGACGACCGTGCCGGCCCCGTCACAGGCAATGACCGCGGCGTCAATGATGCCGGCATGGAGGCCGAAGCTCAGCAGCTCGGAAGCCCCGAACCCGACAAACTCCCGGGTATCGAGGACTTCGCGGTCGGGGGTACACATGCCGAATGCCTTGATCCGGTACTCGATGTTCGCCTTGACGGACTCTGCCGTGATGTCAGGGACCGGGTACGCAAACCGTCTGGCCAGCGGGCAGTCCTGGATCTGCGGCTTGCCAACGTCCACGACGTTGCCGTTGCGGACCACGATCCGGCACCGGCCGATCGCCTCGATGATGTGCTCGTCTTTGTCGTGCGCCATAGTCTCGCTCTCATAAGAATTTCCGGGTCGGTACTTAAGGATATTGCCCCGGGCAACCGGCAAATCCGTTATGCATATCACACAAGGGAGTGAATGATGGTGCATGCAAGCAGCATCGCGCCTGTGGGAGATCGATTTAATCCGCGGGATCGCGATCCTCATGATGATTATTTTCCACACGGTCTTCGATCTCAGCTTCTTTGCACTCTGCCCGGTGGACGTTGCAACCGGTTTCTGGCGGTATTTTGCGTACGCAACCGCCGCACTCTTTCTCCTGATCGTTGGGATCTCGCTCGTTGTCAGCCATGCCCGGGCCAGTGCAACGCTGTCCGGTTTTTCCCTTGCGAAAAAATTTCTCATCCGCGGTGCCGGCATCTTTGCACTGGGGCTCCTTGTCACGCTCGCGACATGGTTTTACCTGCATGAAGGGTTCGTGATCTTCGGCATCCTGCACCTGATCGGGATCTCGGTGATGCTCTCGCCGCTCTTCTTCCGGTTCGGAAGACTGAATGTGCTGCTCGGGCTCGCGTGCATTCCGGCCGGCTGGATCATTTCCGGCCTGAGCGGCCCGGCATTCCTGCTCCCGCTCGGGATTATGCCGGCTGGTTTTACCTCCGTGGATTATACCCCGCTCCTGCCGTGGTTCGGCATGGTGCTGCTCGGCCTGGGTCTGGGTGCGTACCTGTACGCCGGGGGCGTGCGGCAGTTTTCCCTGAAGCCATTGCCGGATGGTATTGTCACGCCGCTCTCGTTTCTCGGCCGGCATTCACTCCTCATCTACCTGGTCCACCAGCCGGTGATCATCCTCCTGCTTGCCGCGGTTACCGGTATGAAGGTGCTGTAATCTCGCGAGACGTTTTTTTAGAAATTTTTTTCATAGCATCGCGATCGGGCAAGGGACGCAATCAAAAATTTTGGACTTGTCAATGCGTCAGGCATTTTAACGAAATTAAAAAAAAAATTCTCACGCTCGTACCTTACTAAAAAAAATTTTCGGGTTCTGCCTAATAACTTTTTAAAAATTTTTCTCGCTGAAAGTATTTTCCAAAAAGTTTTGAAAAAAAATCATGAAGTGACTGCCGGATTTTCAATTGCATTTTTTGATCCATTGCGATGTCTCCCCCTCCATGCTATGCATGGAGTCGGCGCGACGAGTCGAAGTTACCACTTCTCCAATCCATCTTCGCTGATGCAAAGCGGGCTTCCTCTCGGGTCGCGGCTGGGCAACGTTCTGGATTTTACCAAGGGAAACGGTAAGTGCGTAGCGCAAAAGTCGATAGACCTTTTGCGCGTAGGGCATCGTAATGTATTTGAAAAAATTTCAGACAACGAGATTTCAATTTTTTCTATGCAAAAAATTTTCCGGAAAAATTTTAAAAGTTCCGGAAATTTATTTTTATTTTTTCGAAGCCTGATGGCTTCTCGTGCTTCGGGTTCGGAGAGGTTGCAAACCTCGACGAGCTGAAGGGAGGCATCGGCCGACCTTCAGGTTTGATAACCATCAGCATTTCAAAAAAATTTTCCGAGCCGGAATAAAAAACATGTCACCACGATTCCCGCCAGTTACGCTGTAAAACCTCTTCAAAAAACACTCTCCAATAAGCACCTTTTTCGGGATTTGGACCATCTCCTATCCGGCCCCTATACGTGCTCCGATTCACTATTTTTCCGGAACGGGGCACGATACGAGCCCGGTTTGGGATCGAACGACCCCCTGTTTGATGCAAAACTCCTGGTGGTTTTTCATAAACAGGAGGTCCGGTAGATAGTCTACGACGTGGAATGTATACTTCACGTCGGAGATCATCCCTGCGAAATACCTGAGAGCAGATACCTTCCGGCAAAGACGGTTCTCAATCGAAGAGTCCTATGGACTCTTCTCCAGCTCCAGGTCTGACGACCTGTCGCACGTCGGAGACCCGTGATGGGAAACTGACCTGACATTGTTCAAACACGTGTAATTCCCAAAAAACGGTACAATGAGGAGATTTTCTCGGGCGATACGGGCCCGGATTGGATTTTCTCCGTCGAAGATCCAAAAAGGGGCTAATAGACGCTATTGGACGGCCGATCTCCTTCCGGACAGGCTTTAGTGCTGGAAAATGAAAAGAACCCCTGTTTTGGGGATCGGAGGGGTTTCGTCGAAACCCCGACGAGGAGAAGACGAAGTCTTCGACTTCGGGTTCACGTCGGAGATGTAGATCTTACCGTCGAAGAACTCTGATGTGTTGGAGAGGTGCATCAGGACCTCGACAACGAGAAGGGAGGCATCGGCCGACCTTCGAATTCTTCTCCTGCTCCAGGTCTGATGACCTGTCGCACCTCGGAGAAACTGCGGGATTCTGGAAGGCAATAAGGGCATACCGGAAAAATTTCGTGAGTTGAAAATTTTTTGGAACTTTTGAAAAATGTTTTGAAAATTTTTTGATGCGATGCCCAACGCGTTTACCTTGATCATGTTCGTTGTTGTGAACCGGAACCTTGCCCAGCCGCGACCCGAGAGGAAGCCCGCTTTGCATCAGCGAAGATGGATTGGAGAAGTGGTAACTTCGACTCGTCGCGGCGACTCCATGCGTAGCATGGAGGGGAGACATCACAATAAAAATAAAAATCCGGTAATCACTTCCGGAATTTTTGAAATTTTTTTAGAATGCTGAGGGTTATCAAACCTGAAGGTCGGCCGATGCCTCCCTTCAGCTCGTCGAGGTTTGCAACCTCTCCGAACCCGAAGCATGAGAAGCCATCAGGCTTTGAAAAAAAAAGGAAAACTTCTCCGCGTGAAATTTTTTTGGAAAATTATTAAAATATATTTCAACATCTTTAACGCGATTGAGAGCGACACTCAATTAATGGCAGTCCCTGACAGCATCCAGCCCCTTGTTGAACGGTACACGTACCACCGCGACGCCTATCTTCGCGGCCAGGAAAAATACAACGAGTCACAACTCCGCCAGGATTTCACCGATCCTTTTTTCCATGCACTTGGCTGGGACGTCAACAATAACAAGGGACATTCGGAAGCCTATCGTGAGGTGCTGCACGAAGAGCCGGTCCGGATCCGGGGGGTCACCAAGTTTTTCGATTATACTTTCCGTATCGGGGGCTCCCGGAAATTTATTGTCGAGACCAAGAAGCCGTCCGTGCGGATCAAGGACGATGCCGATGCTGCCCTCCAGCTCCGCAGGTATGCGTGGAACGCAAAACTCCCGCTCTCCATCCTGACAAATTTTGAGGAGTGGGCGATCTATGACTGCACGATCAAGCCGGAGAATGGCGACAATGCTGCCAAAGGCCGGATTGAATATTTCACCTTCAAGGAGATTTCGGAGAAGTGGGAATATCTTGTCTCGATCTTCTCGCAGGACTCAATCCTGAAAGGATCGTTTGACAAGTACGCCGATTCGCAGAAGGGCAAGAAGGGGACGGCGACCGTGGATGACGATATCCTTTCCGAGATCGAATCATGGCGGGACGCGCTCGCGAAGAACATCGCGCTCCGTAACGACAAACTCTCGGTCGGGGAGCTGAACATGGTTGTGCAGCGGACGATCGACCGGCTCCTCTTTTTGCGGATCTGCGAGGACCGGGGAATCGAAGAGTACACAACGCTCCACAAACTGCTCGAAGGCGAGCAGGTCTATGCCCGGCTCTGTGAGATCTTCCGTCTCGCGGATGCGAAGTATAACTCCGGGCTCTTCCATTTCGAGAAGGAACAGGAGAGCGGCGAGATGCCGGATACAATCTCCTTATCGGTTGCGATTGATGACAAGGTCTTAAAAGCGATCATCAGACGGCTCTACTACCCGGAGACGCCGTACCTCTTCTCGGTCATCCCACCGGCAATTCTCGGCCACGTGTACGAGCAGTTCCTCGGGAAGGTGATCCGGCTCACGGACGGCCACCAGGCCAAGGTGGAATACAAGCCCGAAGTGAAGAAGGCAGGCGGGGTCTTCTACACGCCGCAGTATATCGTGGAATACATCGTGAAGCACACCGTTGGCGAACTCACGAAGGACAAGACCCCCCGCGATGTGGCAAAGCTCCGCGTCCTCGATCCCGCGTGCGGCTCCGGTTCGTTTTTGATCGGGGCGTTCCAGTTCCTCCTTGACTGGCACCGCGACTGGTACATCGCAAACCTCGTCCCGGTTTTCATCGACAGGAAGTCCGTGACCGACCCGGCCGTGCTCGCACTCCTGCCCGAAGCCATACCGCGTGGTAAGAAGCATCTTGCGCAGGCCGGGCTCCCGATCTACAAGGCCGGCACGAGCGGCGACACCACCCGGACGCGGAGCGACTGGCGGCTCACCACGGCCGAGAAGAAACGCATCCTCTTAAACAACATCTTTGGCGTGGACATCGATACGCAGGCGGTTGAGGTGACGAAACTCGCGCTCCTCTTGAAAGTGCTCGAAGAGGAGAACGAGGAGAACATCGATAAGCAGATCAAGCTCTTTGCGGAACGGGCGCTGCCCTCGCTGCACGAGAACATCAAGTGCGGGAACTCTTTGATCGGCACGGACATCCTGACACCGGAAATGTCTTCTGAAGAAGTGAAGCGGATCAATCCGTTCGACTGGGACCGGGAGTTTGCCGATGTGATGAAGGCGGGCGGGTTCGATGCGGTAATTGGGAATCCGCCGTATGTGAGGCAGGAGGGGTTGAAGGAGCAGAAGAAGTACTTTGAGACTCACTATGCGGTTTATCTGGCAACTGCGGATCTCTATGCATATTTCTTCGAGAAAGGAATCTCTCTGTTGCGTCCAAAAGGACTATTCTCGTTTATCGTTGCGAATAAGTGGATGCGGGCGAATTATGGGAAGCCCCTCCGGAGATATCTGCTCACAAAACACATTGAGGAGATTATTGACTTCGGGGATTTGCCGGTGTTTGAAACGGCAACAACGTATCCATGTATTATTCGTGTTTGTCAGGAAAAACCGTCCAATGAATTCCGTGCTTCAAAAGTTGAATCACTTACGTTCTCAAGTCTGGATGAATATGTAAAAGAAAATTGGCATCCGATTAACTCAAATATCCTAAATGATGATGGCTGGACTTTAGGTGATGAGATTACAGAATGTCTGATTAAAAAGATATCAACCGTTGGAAAAACTCTAAATGATTACGTCTCCGGAAAAATCTTTTTTGGAATAAAAACAGGTTTGAATGATGCGTTTCTCATCGATGAAAAATTGAAAAATAAACTCATTAATGAGGATCTAAAATATCAACCGTTAATAAAGCCATTCTTGGTTGGGAAAGATATCAAACGATATCAGCCAATCTATGCCCGTCAATATTTGATATTACTTCCTAAAGGTTGGACAAATATTCAATCAGGGGATATCAAGAATAAATGGAAATGGCTTAAGGAAACATATCCCGCGATCGCAAATCATCTTGAACCCTTTACACTTCAAGGAGAAAATCGATCAGATAAGGGCGATTATTGGTGGGAATTGCGAACATGTGACTATTATCCAGAATTTGAAAAACAGAAAATTTTCTATCCCGATATCGCTCCAAAAGGATATTTCACAATCGATGAAAGCGCATCAAATTATTGTGCAAACTCATGTTATTTCATTGGCAATAATGAAAAATATCTTCTTGGTTTACTCAATTCAAAACTGATCACCTTTTACTATAGTAAAAAATCCGCTCTTCTTCGCGGAGGATACTTAAGATTCTTCACTCAGGATATCGCAAAACTCCCCATCCGCACCATCAACTTCGCCGACCCCTCCGACAAGGCCCGGCATGACCGCATGGTCGAACTCGTCACGAAGATGCTCGACCTCAATAAACAGGTGCAGGATGCCAAACTCGAACACGAGATGACGCTGCTGTCCCGGCAGGTCGAGGCAACGGATGCGGCGATTGATGCGCTGGTGTACGAGCTCTACGGGCTGACGGAGGAGGAGATTAAGATTGTTGGTGGAAACTAATTTATCCTAATTTAAAATAAAATTTCTTCAAAAATTTTTTCCTCCTGCCATTTTAAAATTAAATTCGTAACAAAATTTAACGAGTATTGAGCCTCTTCTTTTAACTCATCATCGCTTAATTCATCAATCTTTTTAAGAGTTATCATAAATTTTAAAAAATCCATTCGATATTCATCTAAAAACTGCATTCCTGTGGATGACATCCCCAACTGAAGCATCGCTTGACTTAGCTCCATTACCGGTTTATAAAATTTTTCCTTTTTATATCGATCTGCGTAATTGTCGCTTATCACCTTGCTAAATTCTTTAGAAGACGTCCAATATGAAGTGAGACGTCCAGCCTTTCCATAAATATCCGCAATATCTAAAGTTGCGTGGGTAATAATCCCTTCGGACAATTTCATACAACGTTTAAAATCATTTTTTTCAAAGGCTCTTTCAGCGGATCTTACTTTTGCACTTAATTTTTTATCATAAATCAATTGCGAGAGATTTATTTTTTCAAAGGGAGTTCCGAATATTTTGTTGCATACTTCTTTGAAAAAATCCTCTGTATAATTTCTGTATTTCTGAACTCCATCAAATGAAGGGATATCACCTTCGTGTTGAATCTGATTTCTCCAAGTATGTTGAGACATTATTTGATTTTTTAAAGGTAAAGAATATTTATCCCCCTCAATTTTTTGAATTAATTCTTCGAAATAAAAATTCATTTTCCGCGGTTCAATTCCGCGTTTGATTGCTATCCCTTTCAATAACATCTCAACGCAATTATCAAAATGATGAATGGCTAACATCCTGCTAATCTCATCTTTACCAGATGCATGATCATATCCATGAAGAAACATTTTTTTTGCTAAAACTAATCGTCGTATTTTGAAATTTTGATTTTTTATCATTATATCCGAAGTATTTCGGTGTGGGAATAAATAACTATGTAGATCAAAAAAAGGAACCGTTGAGCATAAGTTGTCCAAGATTTCATTTTCACACCCCCCACTTTCCTGTTTATATATTACCTCAGCAGTTGATCGATTAGGAGGCATTCCATGTTAGATCCATCGATTACATATTTTCCGGTTGGAAATGGGGATACGAGCTTGATTCAATTATCCAATGAAGGTACGATCCTCATCGATTGTAACATAACAAACGATTCCAGAGATGTGAATGAAGAGTCAATATATGACGTTCATGAACATCTTTTGTCAACCTTGAAAAAAGATAATAACGGTGTTCCGTTCGTGGATGCGTTTATTCTAACACATCCAGATGAAGATCATTGCCTGGGATTTAGTGAGACCTTTTACACAGGTGATCCCGCGAAATATTCTGAAACCGACAAAAAGAATGGTTTAATTCGAATAGATGAACTGTGGTTCACACCAAGAATATTTTCTCCTCACGAGAAAGATATGTGCGATACCGCCAAGGTCATTCGCAATGAAGCCGAACGAAGGAAAAAATTATATCTGGATAAAAAAACCGAGAAAATTTCGGGTAACCGGATCCGTATTATTGGCTATTCTGACAATAGCGATCTTGAAGGACTCGAAGAAATAATTACAACTCCCGGGAATTCAATCAACTTCGTAAATGGGAATACTTTGAAGGACTTCTCATTCTTTGTCCACGCTCCATTTAAAAAGGATACTGACTCGAAATGGAGTGAAAGAAATGATACAAGCGTCGTTCTCCAAGCTCGTTTCGATATTGATGGAGAGAAAAATGCTGCCCTGGCATTTTTTGGTGGGGATTCGGAGTATGGAATTTGGGACGAAATTGTTCAACGAAGTGATGAAGACACCCTTAAATGGGATATTTTCATGGCGCCTCATCACTGTTCGTGGACATTCTTCAATGAAACCCCCCAAGAGGATAACAAAAAACCTTGCAAATCTGCTATCGATCTCTTGAATAAAAAGCGTGTCGGAGCAAAAATTGTAGCTTCGTGCGACCCAATCAAAGACGACGATAACAATCCCCCGCACTTCGCTGCAAAAGAGGAGTATATAAAAATCGTCGGAAAGGAAAATTTTTTTGTGACAGGGGAATATCCACCGGGATCAAAAAAGCCCCTTCCGTTAACCTTCATCTTGACTAAAAATGGGCCCCGTGAAAAGGAGTTATCGCGGTCCCAATCGAACAGCTCCAAATCAGCAATTCGCAAGATTGGTGGGACCCCTCATACCTATGGCTGACACCTCATTTACATCATCTCGACTTCCTGAAAGTGAGGCTTCACTTAGCAAAGACATCCAATTGACGCTTGTCGAGATCAGATCATTTTTTCCTCACCAAAAAATTCCAGTTTTGCAATATGAAGAGAATTTGGTTGCAATCCCGTTTGAGCTAACGATTAATCTTCCGTCACGCGGTCCGGTTAACGAAGTTGATATCCGAAGAACTGAACCAATTTTCCTATTATTGGACAAAAGATACTATCCGTATAAAGCCCCAACTGCTTGGTCGAACCGTACTGATTTTCCGAAAAACCGCCTCCCACATCTTAACCCTAAACGGCCAGGTAGTCCTGCTAATTTTTGTTTACATCGTGGAAGCATTGACACATGGTTTTCCGAACACGACATTATCGATTACATTGATAGAGTTCGTGATTGGCTAACCGATGCCGCAAGTAACAGATTAATCAAAGAAGATGGATTTGAATTCACAAGAATTGATCAAGCTACGGGGATTTGCATATTCGAACGCTCTCAAATATTTAACAAAATCGTAAATGAGTGGAAATCAAAAGGAGGAAATTCGGGATTTTGCTATTTACGTTATGTTTTGTTAAATAATCCGGAAAAAGATCCGTTAGTTGGGAACCGTACCGATTATGCGATAAGATTGGAGAAAATTCCTACAAATGGTTCAATTGCTGCAGATCTCAAAGACGCTCAAACTAGGATAGCTAATTTCCATGAAGGATTAAAAACAGATCGCTATTTTTTTGGGATTCTCGCATGGCCTTCAGAAGGTCCCTTGCATCCCAAGTATTTTGCAGAATTACCTGACACACTCGCCGACCTCATCACTTTATCTGAAGAATTGGGAATTCCTCTTAAAGAAGCGATAAACACCTTTTTGTCAAAAAATCTCCAGCTGTTCGGAGGTATTCCTGTGACAATTGTTATCCCTCGTCCTCAAAAAATAATTTACACTAATTCACATCTTGAACTATTAAATTTTGTAATATCGTTTAAGACCGGAGGAAACAAACTCCCTGAAAATAGCAAACTCGATGAAAGGGTAATGAATATGAGTCACAGATCTCCGATTACATTGGCTCGTGCTAGAGAAATATCTTCAATGCCTCAGGGTTACGAGATGGGGAAGATTTTATTATTAGGATGTGGAGCAATCGGTTCAAAATTCGCAATCCACTTAATAAAAAGTGGTCAATGTAAAAAAATAACATTTGTCGATAACGACGAACTTTCCCCACATAACTTGATTCGCCACGGGCTTCTACATGAGTATTTGGGAATGAATAAAGCTCAGGCGTTGAAACGGGTAACTGAGGGAATATTTTATGCAGAAAAGGATTCGATCAACGCAACGGCGATCCAAGAAAACGCATTGGATCTGATTGTTGGGAAAGATAACAGAATTTTATGCAACCATACTTTGCTAATCGATACAACCGCATCTCCCTCAATCCGGAACGCTTTAGTATCCTGTAAAAACTTACCCTCATCCCTATCGGTCTATCGTTGTGAGATTGCCGATAATGGAAATCTTGGATTTATGTCGATTGAGGGTCCAAAGAGAAATCCAAGACTCGACGACATTTTGTACTATCTTTTTGATTCAGCAATCAATGATCCCGAAATATCTGATTGGCTGAAGGCAACTGAAAAGCAACGAAATTCAAATTCGGACGCGACATTAGAAGAAATAAATATAGGAATCAGTTGCAATTCGGACACAATGAGGCTGGCGGACGACATTGTCTCATTGCATAGCTCTTCATTTTCTCTTGGATCTCGGAAAATAATCCGGGAAAATAAACAGATGAAATCGGGATATTTACAAATTTCATACATCAATAAAGAATCTGGAAACCATTCAGTTCGGTTATTTGAAATCTCACCCATAATAAGGATCCCTTGTGAAAATAATCCGAAATGGGAAATAAGGGTAAAGGAAGAGGTTAAACAATCAATAATGCAGTGTGCTCGTGATTCTGGTCGAAACGAAACAGGCGGGTTATTAGTCGGTCAAATTGACCAAAAAAATAAGGTAGTGTATGTGACGCGTTTTTTGCCCGCGCCCCCGGATAGTATCTGTGAACCTCATAGATTTGTGAGAGGAGTTCAAGGAGTTCCTGAAAAAATTTCAGAAATTGTAAATCTCACAGGAGGCTTGATCAAATACATCGGTGAGTGGCATTCTCATCCGAATGGTGTAAAAAAATTGAGTGGAATCGATAGATATGAAGTAAAAAAAATAAAAACAGTGTTCGATCCCGTACCACTCTCAACATTCATGATGATCGTAACCAAGGAAGGACTGCATCCGTACATGTTTGATTCAAATGGCGGGAAATAATGGACTGGCTTGATTCGTATGAAATCAGGGCACGTTTTGCCCCCTCAATAATTGTTTTTTCCCCTCTTGCATTATTGGCAGTTTTCATCTTGCCCGAACTTATCAGTTCTCTAAATTATGTATTGGGTGAAACCGTTGTGCTGGTTTTTTTTATTTACGCCCTTTCATTTGTTGTAAAACATCATGGGAAAAAAATTGAACCTGTTCTTTGGAGCAAATGGGGTGGGGCACCATCAACCCGATTTCTACGTTGGAGTGACTCAAAATTTGATTCGAAATTCAAAGAAAAAATCCATGAATCTCTTAAAAAACAATTTGAAATTTCCCTGTTATCTACAGAGCAGGAAAAAATGAATCCAGTTGAAGGAGATAAGCAAATCGATGCTGCTTTTTTACGCGTTAAAACATATCTCTATCGCAATGATCCCGTGGGAATCTGGAAAAAACATAACATGGAGTATGGATTTAACCGAAATTTGATGGGAAGCCGATGGATCTGGCTATTTTTTTCCATCATTGGAACGATAATATTCACAAATTTGTGGTTGAATGGTGGCGAGAAGTTGTTATTTTTCGGAATGCTCTTATGTTCTACTGAAGTGATTTGTTCGATTATAGCAGGATGGTACTATCTACCTTCGTCAGCGAAAGAAGCAGCAGATCGGTATTCTGAAAATGCCTGGACAACATTTTTGATCATTTCTAGAAAAGAAAAGTCAAGAACGCTTACGGAGAAGGAAATTGCGATCGTGGAAGGAAATGCGAAATGACCGGACATGAAAAGAACCTGATAAGAAACAGCACCGCAGAATTCCTGATATTTACTTCAACTGCCGGTGAAGAATCGATTGAAGTCAGGTACGAGGATGAGACGATCTGGCTGAGCCAGAAGATGTTGGCAACGCTCTTTGATGTGAGCATTCCGACAATAAATTTTCACCTGAAAAAAATTTTTGAGAGTGGTGAACTGACCCGCAAAGCAACTATTAGAAAATTTCTAATGGTTCGAACCGAAGGCAGCCGTGAAGTGTCCCGGAATCTGGAATACTACAGTCTTGATGCGGTAATCTCGGTCGGGTATCGTGTCAATTCAAAGAGAGCAACCCAGTTCCGCCAGTGGGCAACCCGGGTGTTGCGGGAGTTCGCCATAAAAGGATACGTACTTGACAAAAAAAGAATGGAGAACGGTACCTTCCTTGGCGAAGATTACTTTGAGCGGCTGCTCGCAGAGATACGGGAGATCCGCCTCAGCGAGAGACGGTTCTACCAGAAGATCACCGACATCTATTCCACAAGCGTTGATTACAACAGGGGTGCCCCGACAACCCGTGATTTTTTTGCAAAAGTCCAGAACAAATTGCATTTCGCAATTCACGGTCATACCGCAGCCGAACTAATAATAAAGCGTGCCGACAGCAGAAACGATCACATGGGACTGACCTCGTGGGAGAACAGTCCCGACGGAAAGATTCTGAAGACCGACGTAGTGGTTGCAAAAAATTACCTGACTTCGCCCGAGCTCGAATCTCTTGGCAGGATCGTCAATGCCTGGCTTGATCTTGCTGAAGATCGTGCCAGACGACAGATACCCATGACCATGGAAGACTGGGCAAAACGTCTTGACCGGTTCCTTGAGTTTGATGACCGGAAACTGCTTGAAGATGGTGGGAAAGTAACAGCAGAGATGGCAAAAGAGTATGCTGAGACTGAATTTGAAAAGTACCGTATTGTTCAGGACCGGCTTTTTGAAAGCGATTTTGACCGGATGCTAAAAGAAACAAAATTTCCGGAAAAAATGGACCGGGATGATGAGCCGGATGATCCTGCTGACCTGTAACAGGGTGATTTTGTTCAATAACCAGAAATTCTGGCCCCATCCCAATCTCTCTCTTCTGCATACCCGCAATGGGGAAGGGGACATCAACCCATCAAACCCCGCTGATATCGCCCGCCACGATCGCATGATTGCGCTCGTCACGCAGATGCTGGAAATCCGTTTCTGGCCATCAGGACAGAGACGGATTCGAGAAGAACGCATCAGCGTTCTTCGCTGGTTAAATAAAAAGTTACAGGACGCCACCCTCGATCACGAAAAGACGCTGCTGTCCCGACAGGTTGAGGCGACGGATGCTTCGATTGATAAACTGGTGTACGAGCTGTACGGGCTGACGGACGAGGAGATTGCGGTTGTTGAAGGAAATGCGAAATGACCGGGCATGAAAAGAATCTGATAAGAAACAGCACAGCAGAATTCCTGATATTTGCTTCAATCGCCGGGGAAGAGTCGATCGAGGTCCGATACTAGGATGAAACGGTCTGGCTCAGCCAGAAGATGATGGCTGCGCTCTTTGATGTGAAGATTCCGACAATAAACGAACATTTAAAAAACATTTACGAGGGCGCTGAACCGACCCGCAAAGCAACTATTCGGAAATTCCGAATAGTTCGAACTGAAGGAAACCGCGATGTTGCACGGAATCTTGAACTGATTATCAGAACTGATGGGGATCTCGATAAAGCCAAAACATTGATCGCCCAGAGTTACGATAAAATGTAACAAAAATTATTGGATGAACCGGAGTGAAGTAACACCTTCACACTGCATGGCCACTTTTTTATATTTATCAAAATTCGATTGCTCTTTATGCCATACACATGTGGCGAAACATCCGGAAAAGGATAGTATCGTTGTCGAAAAGAGGGGGATGTCATCAGACTGGATCGGGATTCTGATGTATTATCGCCATGTCCCCGATGCGCAGCATGTAGCTGGAATAAAATTTAATTTCTCTGGATATCTTATCAATCTCTTCAAAGAATAGGAATCAAATTATAATTCACAATCTTTAATTCATTGCAGACAAATCATCAACTCAGGATTATGGCGGTTATTGAAATTTCCCAGGATGAGGCGAATACACTCATTCAGATGCCGAAGGTTCGGATAAATGACGAAATCTGGCATTTTCCCGGCCGGGGACGTTCCATCAATATTCCATTGCTATCCGAAGACAAGCGGAATAATTTCCTTCTCGATATCTGGCGGGGCAGGCTGGAACTGAATAAAATCACCTACCAGAACCGGGTACACCAGATGATAATTCTGGTCAGATTAGATTTGACGGGCAAACCCCACAAGAACCCGGACGAAGAAATAATTATCGGACCACACATTCACATCTATCAGGAAGGATATGCTGATAAATGGGCATATCCTGTGTCACCCGATTCATTCTCAGATTTAACGGATCAATGGCAGACACTGAAAGACTTCATGACGTATTGTAATATTGTACAAGAACCAAACATAATTGCAGGAATTGAGTAATGATCAGCGACATACAGAGGTTGCTCAATGGATATCTCCAGTGGCTCAATGAATCAATCAGCCTGCGCCAGGTTGATGAATGGGTAGAAATAACCACGCCATTCCTTGACAGGCATAACGATTACCTTCAGATCTATGTCAGAAAAGATAATGGCGGGTATATCCTGACTGATGATGGATATATTCTGGAAGACCTGAAAATGTCAGGATGCAAAATCGATACCGAAAAGAGGCAGGCGCTCTTATCCACGACACTCAAGGGGTTTGGTGTACAGAACGATCGGGGAATCCTCACAATAAAGACAACAGAGAGATCATTCCCTCAGAAAAAACACAATATCTTACAGGCAATGCTTGCGGTCAATGATATGTTCTATCTTTCAGAACCCATTGTTGCGAGTTTATTCTATGAAGATGTCGTTGCCTGGCTGGATGAAACCGAGATCCGGTATTCACCCAAGGTAAAATTTACCGGCAAATCCGGCTATGATCATCTTTTTGATTTTGTCATTCCGAAATCCCGGCAGGAACCCGAAAGAATTCTCCAGACAATCAATAATCCGAACAGGTCTCAAGCGGAAATGTTATCGTTCTCATGGATTGATACGAAAGATGTCCGCGCCCCTGATTCAATGGCATACGCTATCCTCAATGATAAGGAACAGCGCATTCCGGAAGAAGTTCCAACCGCCCTGGAAAATTATGGTGTAATTCCACTCATGTGGAGTAAGCGTGAGAAGTATATCGCTGAACTCCTTGCTTGAGTAAGATCAAGGTTCACCGGGTTCAGACATTTACGGGCCCATCGATTCCTGGAATTTCTCCAGATGGCGGAGCTTGACATCGAGATAATCAAGGGCATCACTGTTACTGATATGACCTTTCCGGACATTCTCCATGACAAGGGCCACATAGCCGGCACCTTTTTCGGCCACACATTTCCGGTCCAGTGAAATACCCCCAAAGCCCCCTTCTTCCTCTTCGCCAGTCAGCTCTTTCTTTTTCTTCTCCGCTTCCCGCAATGCATATTCAGCACGCAGCTGGTCTCTTCCCTGAATGAATTGCGCTGAAGAGATCTTCTTCAGCGTGAGCAAACGCATCAGCCCGGCCTCTTTACTGATCAGGAAGCGCTGCCGGATCGAACCTGCGGCTCGTAAATAATTCCCGGATGCAAGTGCCTGACGGATCACCGGGTTCTCTTCTATCTCCTCCTGGGGAGCAAGGAACGCACCGGCAAAATGGTTGCACCAGCGTTCGACCCCGGCATACTCTGCGAGATCATTTTCGCCCTGGTTACATACAACCGGCATATTCAGGAGGATATGGGCATATTCATGGAACAAGGTAAAGAGCCGGGCACGGTCTGCGTCAGCAGAATTCACAACAATGACAAATGGTTCACCGTCCGTGAGGGAAAAACCCCGGGCATCATCAACAGGCATCTTGATCTTCAGGACCGAGATGTTCCGGGACTCAAGCCATTCCCGCCATATTTCAAATGCCTTGACCGGAGTTATTCCAACTGAATCGCCATGTATCTGAATACCTGAACGCTCACGTTCCTGTCGTGCCACATCTTCAGGATCCTCTTTCAGGGTTCTGATTTTCAGGGGGATTTTTGAGGGGATGCTCAGGTTGTCCGTCAACTCATGATGAATCTCCTGAATCCGTCTCGCTTTGCGGATTACCAGGAGCAATTCTTTGGAATAGCCGGTGCCGGAATCCGGATGCCGCCGGAAATCTTTTGGAAGGCCTGGTTCTTCCGGAGGCTCTGAAAGAAGAAACGCCGCAAGAGGGCGTTTGAACATCTCGGAGAGCTGCTCAACTTTCGAAAGAGGAAGTACCGGTCTCTGTGCTCCATCACACCATGATTTAACAACACGTTCAGACACACCGATCTTCCTGGATATCTCAGAAGGTGCAAAGCCCGAACTACCGCAAAGCCATTGAAAGACATCGGGTACGATGACAACATCGGGAGATGAACGGGACATAGAACTATACAAGAGATTTTTTTATAATCTATTAAAAGATACCCAGCGTCGATGGCGTGAAAGTGATCGCATGATTGCGCTCGTCACGCAGATGCTCGAAATCCGTTTCTGATCTCAGGGTAGAGACGAATTCGAGAAGAACGTTTCAGTGTTCTTCGCTGTCCGAGAGGTTCATCAGAATTCGAAAGGTTCGTCAGAACCTTGAGAAAGAGAAGATTTCCGCAGGGAATCTTCGAACATCGAGGAGAAGAAGAACCCGTCCGGGTTCTTCGAGTTCAGGGAAATGATTATCCACTTCCGGACAAAACAGAATCATCAGCAGAGCAGTTCCATGCTCACCATTCCGTGAACTGAAGGAAAGGGATTGTATGAAAGGAAAAAGATCGCAGGAGAATCCGGCAGTACTCAAAAAGATCGTTGAACTTATCACGCGATCCGCCGATCCTGACCGCATCATCCTCTTTGGCTCACGATCAAAAGGAACGCAGACACATGCGAGCGACTATGATATCTGCGTCATCAAGCGGGGGGTAAAACACCGTCGCGAACTCGCCATGAAACTCTACCGGGATCTGTACGGGGTTGGCGTGCCGGTCGACATCATTGTCGAGACTCCCGAGACGTTCGAGGAACTAAGCAGCAACCCCTTCATGATATACCATGACATTGCCCGGCAGGGCAGGCTCATCTATGAAAAACCGGTCCCTTGCTGACACATGGATTGTACGGGCACGAAGTAATCTCGCCCGTGCCCGCCAGGGAAAGAGCGCTCCCGACATTTTGTTCGAAGACCTCTGCTTTGACTGTGAACAGGCAGCAGAAAAAGCCCTGAAAGGCCTCTTGATCCTCAGAGGAATCGTCCCGCCCCAGACACACTCGCTCGCTCTTCTTGTCGAGGCACTCGAAACGCATCATGCCGATGTGCCGGATGCGGTGAAAACCGCTGTATCACTCACCCATTATGCGGTATCAACCCGGTATCCCGGATCGTATGAACCTGTTAAAGAGCGGGAATTCTTAAAAGCCCTGAAAGGTGCGGAGACTGTTTTTTTGTGGGTTGAACAACAATTCAACGAAATGAAATGAGCGCCAGGACATTACACCAGATCCAACAGGAAGGACTCAACGTACTGGTTGAGAAACTTGGTCCTGACGATGCGATCCGGTTCCTCCGTATCTATGAGCCGGGCAGCGGTGACTGGACACAAGACCGGAAAAAAATCCTTAAAAACGATCCGGATAAAATCATTAAAAGCATCATGGCGCGAAGAAAAAAAGTCCCGGCTCCATGAATGCAACTCCTCTTTTTCCCGTGATAATTACCTTTCCTCTCCCCTGCCTTCGCACCATCAATTTCTCCGACCCGGCAGCCCCCCCATCGGAATTGATTTATCGCGCCATACGAAAGATCCATGGCAGATTATAAACAAAAATTGTGGTGATGTGGTGAACAGGTCCTGGCATGTCGGCATTTTTTTCATGGCAATGTTATTTGTCGCAGGTGCCGGTTGTACCGCACCGTCCGGAACGATCAATGCAAGTGAAAACGCAACGGCCGCTCCCGGCACCATTGCAGCCTCCTACGTTGCCACCCTCAACCAGCCCAGTGCGCAGTCCGGTTACCTGAAGATGGACACGGATATCTACAATGCCGGGGAGGTTGTCGGGTTCACGGTGACAAACGATGGCTCCGAAACGCTCGCATGTGCAGGCAACCCCCCATCGTTCTCGGTACAATTCCAGGCAGGCAATGGCCTCTGGGCAACGCGGATGGGGACTGGTGAGCCGAACGCATCGGAAACGTCATCGCTTGCACCCGGTGCATCCACGCAGGTGTACCGTTTTGTCACGACCGGCTGGGACCCGGCCCGTTACCGGATCGTGCACGACTGCGGCGTTGAGCGCGAGTTCCTGGTCCGTGCGTTGCCGGCTGCAACCCCGGCCCCTGTTGCCTGCCCTGCGGATACTGTCACCGTCACTCCGTGGATCACGATCAGTCCCCCCGGTGACCTGTATGCTGCCCGCTCGTTTACCCTCCATGGAACGACAAACCTCCCTGCCGGGCAGGAACTGTTCTTTACGATCTTCTCGGTCGTAGACGAGGACCCGGACCAGGCTGCCGGCGATGAGGAATTGTTCACAACCCCGGTTGAGGAAGGGAGCTGCGGCACCAACACGTGGAGCGCAACGGGAGAGATCCAGGCAACCGGTGAGTTCTTCATCTGGATCTCCGATGCCGGACGGAACACCACGGCAATCAAACGGTTCACCGTGTATCCGGAATAATTTCGGGTTCCGCACGGACCATTCGTGACGGACCAGGAAATCCCTTATTTCCCCGGGCATCCCTGTTGTACGTGAGCACCCGCATGATCCTCCCCGTCTTCACCCTCTTCATCGAACCGGCAAATCCCCTGCAGTTCTCCCTGCCCGAGGCCCGGTCATCTCTCACGCGCCAGCTTGCGGAGTACCGGGCCCCGCACCAGCCCGGCGCTCCGGCCGGAAACGTCATTCACCGGTACCCTGCGGTCCAGTGCAAACAGGTCAGACATGATCTGGTCGTGATCGGCATCTGCCAGGGCGCAGGATTTCTCCGGCAGATGGTGGAAGGCAATGCGGAGATCATGACGGGGGACAACCGCTGCACCATCGCATCACGCGACCCGGAGATCCGCAACGAGGAGTTCGGGATTGGCCCGATTATGTACGAGTACGAGTTTCTCACCCCCTGGATTGCCCTGAACCAGCAGTATGCAAAAAAATTCTATGACCTGAAAGGCAAGCCCGCACGCGACGCCTTCATGCAGAAGATCCTTGCCACTCACCTGAACACGCTGGCAAAATCCTTAGACTATGCGCCCGCCGAGCCGGTTACCTGCATGGCGCATGTCCGCTTCATACGGGAGCGGATCGATCGCGAGAATGTGATTGTATTCCTGGGAAAATTCAGGACAAATCTCCGCATCCCGGATTACTTCGGGATCGGCCAATCGGTTTCCCTCGGGTACGGGACGATCCGGAAAATTCCTGAAATGATCCCTTCGCATCCGGACGTGGACGCGGACTGACCAGGTCGTCCGCTCCTGCATCACGGTCCGGGATTATCGTACCTCACGTTTTTCCCTGTCCGGCAGATACTACTCTTAATACATGATCGCCATCCGCCCGCTCCGGCCTGAAGATATTCCTGCCATCAGGTCGTGGCCGCCCTATCCCCCGGAATTTGCCATGCCCGACTACTCCCTGCGGGACGGGGGCTGGCTTGACGAGTATTCCAAAAAGGACGGGTCAGAGATCCTTGTCGCGGAAGATGGCCGCGACCGTGCCGGGTTCTCGGTCCTGTCCCGTGAACCAGGGGGTACGGCTGAATTCCGGATCGCGCTCCACCCGCACCGGCTCCTCGCAGGGCCTTGGAAAGACCATTGCCCTTCTCACCTTAAACCACGGTTTCTCCGACCCGGGCCTGCGTGTGGTCCGCCTGGTTGTCAGAAAGAATAATCCCCGGGCACAACGATTGTACGAATCACTCCGGTTCCATCCGGACGGTGAATGCACGGAGCTTATCCACGGCGAACCGGTGGCATTCTGGCGGATGGCAATCGACCGGGAAACATTTGAGGGAGCGGACACACCATGAACGAAGCATTGCTGGTCATCGATGTCCAGAACGAATATTTTACCGGAAAATTACCGGTCACGTACCCGCACGGCAGCATCGTGAATATCCTGCAGGCAATGGACGCTGCACACGCGGCGCACGTGCCGGTCGTCGTGATCCAGCACGCGAACACGGCAGCAGGGGCGGCCACGTTCGTGCCCGGGACCCCGGCGTGGGAACTCCACCCGGACGTGAAGAGGCGCCCGCACGATCTCCTGATCGGGAAGACCATGCCGGGCAGTTTTACCGGTACCGACCTTGGTCCCTGGTTAAAGGACCGGGGGATCAATACGGTCACCATTGCCGGCTACATGACCCAGATGTGCTGCGACACGACCGCCCGGCAGGCATTCCACCTCGGGTATACGGTGAAGTTCCTGTCCGATGCCACCGGCACGCTCTCCATCACGAACAACGCAGGGTCGATCAGCGATGCGGACCTCCACCGGGCGATCCTCGTGACCCAGCAGATGCGGTTCTCGCAGGTCATGACCACGGCCGAATGGATACGGTCATTGCCGATCTCCTATCAGTAACCGGTTATGTTCTGGGCACTTCTCTCCGGCATCGGCGCGTGTGCCAATTCCCTCTATTTTATCGCGAACAAGAAGTTCCTGCAGTCCATCGGGCCGGACATTCTGGCGGCATCCGGCTTCCTTTTCACCTCGTTCTTTCTTTTATCCATCGCAGTGTCACGGGGGATCCCTGCTCTCGGCCCGGACTTCGTTTTTGCGGTGGCTGCCACATCCACGATCAATGTTGCTGCAACCACCCTCATCTTCTGGGCCCTGAAGTCCACCGACATCTCGCTTGCAGTGCCGATGCTCTCCTTCACCCCGCTCTTCCTGCTCGTTACGGCCGCGCTGCTGCTCCACGAGACCCCGTCCGTCATCGGGTTTACCGGCATCATCATCATCGTCACCGGTTCGTACATCCTCAATACCGCTGCGGAACATACCCGGCTTTTGGATCCCTTCCGGTCCATGGTCTCGCACCCCGGGATTTTTTCCATGCTCATTGTCTCATTTCTCTACGCGATTGCAATCGGGTTCGACAAGATGGTCGTGCTGAACTCCGACACCGTGTTCGGGTCCGGTGTGGTCTTTCTTGTTATCGGGAGCGGGTTCCTGGGAATCCTGCTCCTGAAACGACGGTCAGAAAGAAAACGATCCGGGTTGTCAGTCAGTACTCCTGTTGTGACCGCGGGAACATCGTACCGCCATCACCGCGATATCCTTGTGGCGGGAATGGCAATCGGGCTGATCGTGACCATCGAGGCGATGGCGATTAACACGGCATATCTTGAACAGATTGCCCCGTATGTCATTGCCATCAAACGGATGAGCATCCTGATCACGGTCCTCTACGGAACGGTTGTCTTCCATGAGGGAGGGATCATCCGGCGTATCTCCGGTGCCGGCCTGATGGTATGCGGGGTTGTCTTAATCCTGCTCTTCCCGTAACTCTTCCTGCTCCCGGAATTCTTCCGGGAATAGTGCAGCATCATTCAATAAACAGCGGAACGTCCCGGAACATGGTGCAGTCGAAGACGCCCCGGTCGGTGATGCGCAGGGACGGGATCACGGTAAGCGCAAGGAACGAGAGGTACATGAAGGGATTGTCGATACCGCCCATCCGATCGGTCACGTCCTGCAGGTCTTTTTGTTTGCTGACAACGTCTTCGTAGGGGAGCGTTGACATCAGTCCGGCACAATCGAGGGGCAGAACCGAGATCTCTGAACCTTGGATTGCGACCATGGCCCCCTGGGCCCGGATCACTTCCCGGATTGCATTCCGGATTGCCTCATCGCTGGTGCCGACAGCGACGATGTTGTGCGCATCGTGGGAGATGCTGCCGGCAATGGCACCGTCACGGAACCCAAAGCCGTGGACCAGGCCGATGCCCCATGGAGCATCGCGATACCGGTTGCAGACCACCACTTTGAGAATGTCGCGGTCAAGGTCCGGTATATCGTCGCCATTGCATTCATACCGGAGGGATTCGGTCAGGATCTGGCCGGGTACGAGCCCGATCACCCGCGCAACGCCACGGCCGGTAATCCTGATTGACGTTTTGCCCGGCAGGGGACAGCGGACCGTCGGGGGGAACGCGGCCTGCCGGGCCGGTGGTGCTGCGGGTACGTTTGCACCACGGATGAAAACCTCCCGGACCTCAAACTTCTCCGGGTCATCGACAATGCAGAGGTCCGCACGGCGCCCGGGAGCAAGTGCGCCCCGGTCTGCCAGACCGAACCGTTCAGCGGGAGACAGTGTGGCCATGCGGATGGCGAGTTCGGGCGAGAGCCCGCAGGCAACGGCCTTTCGGATGCACCGGTCGATATGCCCGTCTTCCATCAGCAGGTCGGCATGGCAGTCGTCGGTGGCAAACGAACACCGGGAGACCGAGGCCGGTGTCACGAGCGGGACCAGCTCCTCGATGTTATGTTCGGTTGAACCGTCGCGGATGTAGATATGCATCCCTTTCTTGAGTTTCTCCTCTGCCTCCGCACACGTCGTGCACTCGTGGTCGCTCTGGAGGCCCGCGAGGATATAGGCATTGAGGAGTTTTCCGGTAAGGCCGGGTGCGTGCCCGTCGCGGACCGATGAGAGTGCGAGCTTATCCCCAATGGCACGATCAGCGGCAAGCACCCCCGGGACATTCATCATCTCGCCCAGTCCAAGGATGCCGTCTTTTCCTATGAACCGGGATAAGTCTTTTGCATCAAGCACTGCTCCACCGGCATCGGCGGGAGTTGCCGGGACGCAGGACGGGAGCATGTACTGGATATCGATCGCCTGGTTCTTCCGGGCAGCCAGCATGTACTCAATGCCTTCGATGCCGGCAACGTTGGCGATCTCGTGAGGGTCCGCGATGACGGTCGCTGTGCCGTGCAGGGCAACAAGCCGGGCGTATTCGGGAGGAGTGAGGAGCGAACTCTCGATATGGACATGGGCATCGGTAAGGCCCGGGACGATATACTGCCCGGAACAGTCCCTGGTTTTATCCCCCTCGTAATCCCCGGTCCCGAGGATTGTGCCGTTCTTTATCGCAAGCGAGCCCTTGTCCCAGGACGCGGTAAATACGTTGAAGAGCCAGGCGTCTTCCAGCACCAGGTCCGCATGCCGGGCACCCGTGGCAGCTAAGATCATCTCCTTTGAAAAAGAGTTCATAAAAATCACACAACGATATCGCGGATAACGGCGGTCCTGCGGTCGCCGTCATGGAGCACATAGACAAATAATTTGTAGGAGCCGGGCTTAAGTTCGACCGGCACAAAAACAAGGTTCTCGCCATTCACCAGCGTGGCTGGTGCACTGACAATGGTATACTGTTCCTGTGCCAGGCCTGCAATCCGGTTTACGGTTACCTGTATGTGCACGTCGACCGGATCGCCCGCATGGCTGATGCTGACCAGGACCGACCGGTTGTCATACCGGGTATCCCCGACCTCAGTTGACAGGCACCCGGCACAGAGTGATACCACGAAGAGTACCGATAATCCTGCAACGATCGTGTAAACAGACCCTCTCATTATCCAGATGTAACGCGTGTAACCATAAAAATCCTGTTGGAGTATTTCCGGGCAGGTGTCCAGGCCGGGTATTTTGCCCGCTGGTAATTATCTGACAGGCAACCCGTGAAAAACAATAAAAAACGGCTCTGTAGAAAACCTGTGTGGGATAGTGTCAGATAGGGATGGAGCCACGGGCGCTCGGGGTCTGCCGACCCTCGCCCCGCGAAGAATCCTTCGGATTCTTCTCATCCTCACAGTCTGACGACCGTTCGGACCGTGGAACTTAACCGTATGCGAGCCTTGAAAAAAATTGAACCGGAGGGGTCAAGGGGGCTTGCCCCCTTGGGCTGCCTCCCCCTCTGGGGAGCCTGCGGTTCCCAAAGGGAAGCGGAGGCTTGAGAAGAACCGCAGTTCTTCGATATGAGAGAGGGGGTCACACTCGTAATTCCACTGAGTGCATTGTGAGCGGGATTTCCCATGAAAATTAACTAAGTTAAGTTAACAATTCACCTCAAAATAAAGTCTGGATTTTAATTTTCATGGTTCGGGTGTGAATCCCGTTCATGTGCGTTTCTACAGAGCCTAAATAACAGTACTGGCCTGAATTAAATTTCAGGACCGATAAAAAATGGAGAAAAAGAAAGAATATTCATGGAATTATTCAAAAAAGGGCATTTTCCCCGACATAAATCAAACATACCTTATTATACCATTATTCCTAAAAATCTCACTAAGGTGATAGTATAACAGTCATAACTTTTTCCCATCATAAAGGTGGTACCGGAAAGACCACTTCCTGTCTCAACATTGCGGGCTTTCTGGTCCAGGCTGGGAAAAAGGTCCTTGTCGTTGATTGCGACCCCCAGGCGAATGCAACGGTCGGCCTCAGGTACATTTCCCAGGCAACCGGGAAGAACATGTATGACGTGTTCATGAGCGGGTTTGAGGATTTTCCCGAGACATTCCCGGTAACGCCGATCTCTGAAATTATCCGGAATACCCCGTCAGGAATCGACCTCGCGCCGTCCCACCTCGACCTGGTCGGTGCCGACCCGTACCTGTACCGCATGGAAGGGCGTGCCGGTATCTTAAAAGAGGCGCTTGCAACGGTCAGGGACCAGTACGATTACATCCTGATCGATACTCCCCCGAGCCTGGGCCAGCTGGTGATCAATGGACTCTATGCCGCCGATCATCTGATCGTCACCCTTGATTCCGGGTCGTTTGCCCTTGATGGTGTCGCGACACTGTCCACCATTTTTTCGGATATGAAAGAGGATCTCGGCCGGGAGATCAAGCCCGATATGGCGATCGTCTCCCGCTGGGCTGAAGGTGCCACACCTGCCGGTCATCCGGAGGAACCCGGGGAAAAGAAGGACCTCATGTCGCTCTTCCGGGCACTCTTTTACAAAAAACCCGAACCCACGCAGGACGAGATCCGGTCTGCGGAAGAGCAGAAAGCCGAACACGAACGCCTGATCACGATGATGAGCGAGGTCCAGCGGCTGTTCCCTGTGGTCTATACGATCCCCTTCTCCCCCCTTATTTATGAAGCACAGAAACGGGGACTGCCCATCTCACATTTCGCTCCGGACAGCAGTGCCGGTGTTGCGTACAAGACCATCGCCGAAGAGGTGTTGAGATGGCATTAAAGGATTTTGAAGCAGTACTTGCACGTGCAAATAATGGTGATTTCTCAAAGCGAATCGATGAAAAGACTGTTGATATGGATCTCCGATCCATGGCACAGCAGATAAACCTCACAATTGACCGGCTTGCGGATGCTGCTGATACAAAACGCAAAGCGGATGCGATGATCCGGGATAATCCTCTTGCGATTGCCGTGCTCCGGAAGGACAAGAGCCGTGTTGACATCAACAAACAGTACGAGGTTGCGTGGCGGGGTTCCCGTGAAGAACTGATGAAGAAGAAACTCTATGACTTCGACATCACGGTGCTGTCCGGAGAAGACTTCTATGCCTGTTTTACGACAAAGAAACTCGCCGTGACCGAGGCAATGGTCAAATTCCCCGACGGGGTGAAGAGATATCTCACGCTCTATGCGATCCCGATACTCGACAACAATAACGAGCTTGACGGTGCGTTCTATGTCTGGGTGGATTATACCGATCTCCACGAGAAGATGGATGCGGTCAGGGAGATGGAGCACCGGGTCGACACGATGATCCAGGACAACCCGCTCGCGATTGCCGTGCTCCGGAAGGACAAGAGCCGGATCTCCATCAACAAACAGTACGAGGTTGCGTGGCGGGGTACCCATGAAGAACTGATGAAGAAGAAGCTCTATGACTTCGACATCACGGTGCTGTCCGGAGAACATTTCTATGCCTGTTTTGAGACAAAAAAACTCGCCGTGACCGAGGCGCTTGTCAAATTCCCCGACGGGGTAAAAAAGTATCTTACGCTTTACGCGATCCCGATCCTCGATGAAGCCGGGGAGATTGACGGTGCGTTCTATGTCTGGGTGGACTATACCGAACTCCACGAGAAAATGGACGCTGTCGAGGCAATGGAGTACCGCGTCGATCGTATGATCCAGGATAACCCGCTCGCGATTGCCGTGCTCCGCAAGGACAAGAGCCGGATCTCCATCAACAAGCAATACGAGGTTGCGTGGCGGGGTTCCTATGAAGAACTGATGAAGAAGAAACTCTATGACTTCGACATCACGGTGCTGTCCGGAGAAGACTTCTATGCCTGTTTTACGACAAAGAAACTCGCCGTAACCGAGGCAATGGTCAGGTTCCCCGATGGTGCAGTACGCTATCTCACCCTCAACGCGATCCCGATCCTCGACAAAGCCGGTGAGCTTGACGGTGCGTTCTATGTCTGGGTGGACTATAGCGATGCACACCTGAAGATGGAGGAGATCCAGAAACTCATGGATTCTTCAAAGAAGATGACAGATCTCCTTTCCCGCAGCGCGAACGAACTGGGAAAATCGATGAACCTGCTGGCCCAGGGGGACCTGAGGATGCGGGCTGAGATCCTCGAAGGAGACCCGCTGGCAACCCTTAAAACTGATTTCAACAAGGCGCTTGATTCGATCCAGCCTGTCATTACGGAACTGGAAAAATCGGTGACCCAGATGGATGTTACCATACAGGAGACAAGCCGGAGCACCACCGAGATCACCAGGTCGAGTGAACAGGTTGCAATCCAGACCCAGAAATCGGCAGACGGGGCAAAGCAGCAGATGGACGGGCTTGAAAAAATCGGGAAAGAAATATCGGATCTCTCCGCGTCCATTGAGGAGATCGCCAGTACATCCCATACCCTTATGGACCATGCGCAGAAAGCAGCCACCGAAGGAAACACTGCAGCTGAACTGGGAAAGGTTGCTACCTCAAAGATGATGATGGTGGAGAAGATCTCCGGAGAGAGTGTTACCGAGATCACTGCACTGAATGAGCGGATGAAGGAGATCTCAAACATCGTAAAGATGATTGCCGATATCTCAAGCCAGACGAACCTGCTCGCTCTCAATGCTGCCATAGAAGCCGCCCGGGCCGGGGAACACGGGCGCGGGTTTGCCGTTGTTGCCGGTGAAGTGCGCAACCTTGCCGGTGAGTCCAAGACAGCAACGAACCAGATCGGCGAACTCATCAATTCCATCCAGGACAACAGCAACAAGACCGCCACTGCGATCAAGAGTTCCTATAACGAGATCCAGTCCGGCATAGAAAGTGTTAACCAGACGATCGAGGCGCTGAACCGGATCACTACGGAATCGAACGTAGTTGCACAGGGGGTGACCGAGATCACCAAGGCAACCGAAGACCAGGCAGAAGCCACTACCCGCGTTATGGGAGGCATGGAGCAGTCCCGCACGCTCACGCGGGAAAACCAGGAACGGATGGAAGACATGGCAGCCCTTGCCGAGGAGAGCAGTGCGTCAACGGAAGAGATTGCCAGCGCAACGGATGAACTCGCCTCCATGGCCGAACGACTGAAGAATATGATGGAAAAGTTCAAGACGAGGTAAGGAATGGCATCAACAATCGATATTGTCGAATTCGAACTGGATGGGGAACGGTATGCCCTTGATATCCAGCTGGCAAGGGAGATCGTGGAGATGATCCCCATTACCCCCATCCCCCGTGCACCTGCGTATATTTCGGGGGTCATCAACCTCCGCGGTGAGATCACCAATATCATGAATCTCAACACCCTGCTGGGTCTTCCGGAAAAGGAAATCCGGAGCAACCAGAAGATCATTGTCCTCGTTCCCGAAGCAGCCGGTGGGAGCAATGTGGGGATCATCGTTGATGATGTCAGCAGCGTGATCCAGGTGTCCGAATCAGATGTCGATAAGATCGGGGCCGGGTTTTCATCGGAGTTCGCGTCGTTTGTCAAGGGGATCATCAAGATGAAAACCGACGAGGCGGAAGATACAAAAAAGAACCTGATCATCTGGCTCGACATGGAGAAAGTCATTAAGGATCTCGTGGAGAAATAAGCTGGAGGAGATGAGCGTTGTTGTCACTGGTGGCCTGTATGTATGTCCGGAGGAATGGATTTGACTGAACGACCGGGAAGAAAAGCATTATTCAGCGGGGCAAAGGCAACGGGCACTCCGTCGTCCGGATCCACTGCGGAGATTGCGGCCCATGTCCGCCAGCTGAACGAAGAGATCGCGTCAGTACTATCATCTGCTGTTGCAGGGAGACCGGCAAATTCCCTGGACGCGGTGAAATTCGGGGCAGAATACACGACCCTGGTAGGCGCGGTAAACGCAGTCCTTGCCATCCTTAAAACCGGGGGACGTTCGCCCGAACCTGCGGTACCCAAAGCGTTTATTTCCGGACAATCAGGGTCTGATAACGATATTGTCACCGACCTCCGGAACCGCCTTGAGATGATGGTTACGAAAAACCCGGTCCCGATGCTGGTCACCACCCCGGCGTTTTCCATTATTGAAGCCAACGAGGCCTTTATACAGATGAGCGGCCTGCGCCTGGATGATCTGAAAAATACCAGCCTTGCGGAATTCAGGCGCATCTCCCAGACGGGTGAAGGTGCAAAAGTCGCACTTTTAGAAAAACGGCGATCCTTTGGGGAGGTCACGATTGAACTGCCGTCCGGTGTGCACGTGCTCGAACAGTACTGCATCCCTGTACTAGGGAACGACGGTGCTGTCTCCTCCCTGCTCTTTGTCTATTATGATGTAACGGCCCAGAAGAAGAAGAGCGAGGAGATCGAACAGCTCAAGCACCGTTCCGAGACGATCGTCCAGCAGAACCCGATGCCGATCATCCTTGTCGACAAGACCTTCCACATCAGGGTTGCGAACGAGGCCTATACCACGCTCAGCGGGATCAGCCGGGCCGATCTCGTGAAGATGACCCTGCACGACTTCAAGGTACTGGAGCAGTCCGGGGAAGGGCTCAAGCGGGTGATCAGCGAACGGCACCGTTCAAAGGGAGAGGTGCTGGTGGAGTTCCCGTCAGGTATACGAAGACTCCAGCAGTACGGGATCCCCATCGAAGATGCCGGCGGGAACGTATCCAGTATCCTGATTGTGTACAACGATATCACGGAAGAGCGGAAGAAGCTCGAGGAGATTAATGCTCTTGTTGCGAGCCAGCAGAAGAGCCAGCAGGATCTCCAGAAGCAGGTGGAGGAAGTCGCCATCCTCAAGCAGCGCTCCGATACTATTGTCAAGCAGAACCCGATGCCGATCATGCTGATGAACCCTGAGTTCAAGATCATCATGGTGAACGAGGCATACATCACGCTCACCGGCCTTGCCAAAGACAAGCTTCGCGGGATGAACGCCCGGGACTTCAAGATCACGAGCCAGAAAGGCGAAGGGTTAAAACGGGTCCTTACCGAGAAGAAACGGAGCTTCGGGGAGATTGTCATCACGTTCCCCTCCGGGGAGCATGTGCTCGAACAATACGGTATACCGATCGTTGACGCGAAAGGAGATCTTACCACCATCCTGTGCGTTTACAACGACGTCACGCACCAGCGTGAACAGGAAGCGAAGATCAAAGAGATGATGGATGACGCCAAGGCCAATGCCGAACTGCTGACGGTCAGCGCAGAAGAACTGCAGACTGCCCTTGCCCGGATCGCCTCAGGAGATCTCACGTTCCGGGTAAGTGTAGACGAGGCCGATCCGCTCGTCAAACTGAAAGTCGATTACAATGCTGCCGGGGAGTCCATCCACAAGGTCCTCGGGAACACCGTTGAAACCGTGAACAAGCTCGACCTCACCATCAAGGACACCATCAAGAGCACGGAAGAGATCGCAAAAGCAACAGAGCAGGTGGCGATCTCAAGCCAGAAATCTACTGATAACGCGAAAATGCAGATAGACCGTGTCCAGAAGATCTCCAATGATGTCTCTGAGATCTCCGCATCCATCGAACAGATCGCAAGTACTTCCCACGATGTCATGACCCATGCAGAGAAGGCGTCCGAGGAAGGGGCCGAAGCTGCCAAGATCGGGAAGATCGCGACCGGCAAGATGGAGACCGTTGAAAAGATCTCCAAGGAGAGCGTGGACGAGATCACGGCACTCAACGACCAGATGCGCGAGATCTCCAAGATCGTCAACCTCATCACGGATATCGCCAACCAGACCAACCTCCTTGCACTCAATGCCGCGATCGAAGCAGCCCGTGCCGGCGAACATGGGCGTGGATTTGCAGTGGTTGCCGGGGAAGTGAAGAACCTGGCCGGAGAGTCCAAGAAGGCGAGCAGCCAGATCGAGGCGCTCATACGCTCAATCCAGGCAAAGAGCGAACAGACCTCGACCTCCATGCAGCAGTCGTTCGAGGAGATCAAGGGCGGCATCGACAGTGTCAACAAGACCGTGGAATCGCTGAACCGGATTGTGTCGGAAGCCGCGATCGTATCTGCCGGCGTGGGCGAGATCACAAAAGCGACCGAGGACCAGGCAAAGGCCACCACCCAGCTGATGTCCGGTATAGAATCGTTCAGTACGCTGACCAATGAGAACCAGCAGCGTATGGAAGATATGGCCGCACTTGCCGAGGAGACCAGTGCATCCACCGAAGAAATAGCGAGTGCGTCTGCCGAACTTGCAGCAATGGCAGACCAGTGCAGGAAGGAGATGACACGGTTCCGTCTTAACTGACGGGACTGTACCGTTCCGGCAAACCACAGATGGGATAACACAGAGCGGGATAGTTGTTTCCGTATTTCGGGAACCGTAACTCAACCAGAACGATGACGGGGAATCTGATGGATGACTTTGATGCATTAAAGCGGCATATCGAACAGACGCTGAAGATCCAGTGTGGCAACTACAAGGAAGATTATATCAAGCGCCGTCTCCTCTCGCGGATGCGATCGACCAATACCACGAATCACGGGGAGTATCTCAAATACCTCAAGGCAACGCCATCCGAACTCGAGGTGCTCAGGAATGCCCTGACGATCAATGTTACCGAGTTCTTCCGGGACAATGATGTGTACGAGATCCTGAGAAAAGAGATCCTGCCCGATCTCTTCTCGAAGCGCAAAAGGCTGCGGATCTGGTGTGCCGGCTGCTCCACCGGAGAGGAACCGTATTCGATTGCCATGATCCTTCATGAGATCATGTCCACGAACAAGGAGCTCTCGGTCCAGATCCTTGCTACGGATATCGATAAGGTAGTGCTTGCAAAGGCCCAGGAAGGCATCTATTCGCCAAAAGCGATGGTGAAGCTTTCAGATGCGCAGACCCACCATCACTTCAATAAGCTTCCGGACGGGAACTTCCAGGCAAAACCGCACCTGAAAGAACTCATCCGCTTCCGGCCCCACGACCTCATGGGAGGGACTCCGGTCTCACGCTGGCTCGACCTGATCACCTGCCGCAACGTAACGATCTATTTCACGGAAAAACAGAAGGATGATCTTGCACGACTGTTCCATGATGCTCTGGTCAGCGACGGCTATTACATCATGGGCAAGACGGAATATCTTGGCAGGCAGGTCGAAAATCTTTTCGTGGCAAAGAACTCCGTGCAGAAAATATTCATGAGAAAGGATTGACCGGGATCCATTACAATTTTCTCTCTTCTTCCACTTCGGTTTTCCGCTCGAAATCTTTTGTCAGTTCACGCTGGAATTCCAGGCGGGCTGCATGTGCCTTCAGCTGGTTTAAGACCGTCACAAAATTCACCCCGACGATGACGATGACCAGCAGCAGGCTCACCCAGAGCATCACACCCTGGGCGGAGAGAAAGGCTGCCCAGAGCAGTACGACAAACGAGATGAGGTAAAAAACCACCCATGTCCGTATCCCGGGCAACTCCATGCTGATCCATTTTCACCCGTCAGGATAAGAATATATCCAGATTCACCCGGTGGATTTCCCTGCTGTAGCGAAAAAGCCGGCGTTGATCATGGATCGCGGCGATCCTGCGCCATCCGGGTCGATCGTCATGTTTTTTTAGATATGCCCCCAGTACTACATGTGGAAAAAGGGGATATCATCACACTTGTCGTGGGTGTGATACTGGTGCTTATCATGGCCGTTGTTGCAAATCCCCAGGTACAACTTTTCCCAGGTCAGCCAGCTCCAGTCCCGACTCCTGGAGAAACCCCTGTTCCGACACCTGTGGAAACCCCGGTCATCTCCAGTACACCATTGCCGACCAGCACGCCTACTCCTGTCCCGACCATCGCGCCGCCGTACCAGATCTATTACAGCAGCGATCCGTTCACCTACCCGAGGTTCAAGATGCCTGAGAACATGAATACATTCGGGGCCGGGGACCTGCTTCGCAGGGACGAGATGGTCACCTTTGCATTTATGAACGGGACCCGTGGCGGCTTGTCCCAGAAGTTCCGCGTCCCGTACCCGGTCTGGGTGCTTAACACGACCGTGACGGCAGACCGTAACCCGCAGTACGGGAATTTCCGGATGGTCCTCTGCTATGCAGCCAACGGGACGATCATCGACGGTGAAGAGATCCTGAACCGCGGATCGATGACCCGGGTTGTCGAGACATCCGGTGCCGAAGTCTACATGATCATCACGACCGCGTATGTCGACTATTTCCGGATTGAGCTTGCGACCCCGCGGGATTACTACGACGCCTATACGCCAGCGTAACAAACGATCCTGGCAGGGTCGGAGCAATTCACGGCTTTAAAAGCATAACCGGATTATATTTTTTCCACGGTTACGCGGACACGGTCGCCGTTTTTCAGGATGTGCCCCTTCGGGATGTCGATGTTGAACCAGAGTGCCTCCGGGTGATCCTGCGTGGGATCCTGCGACATCAGGCAGTCCTTGTGTTCGTTGATGTTTGCAACAAATTCTACCGTTGATTCAATCTCAAGAACTTTCGTCATAATAAAAGGGAAAGATGATGTGGGGATATTCAGATGGCACGCGGGGTGACCATCCAGGTTGTACTGTTCGAATAGCTCCACCGGATGATATCCAGTTCCTTACAGATCTCGGCAAGGATTGCCATGTTTGTACCCACCTCTTTTGGTGACAGGCCAAGGTCTTTTGCAATATATTTTGATTTGAAATAGTGCTTGCCCTTGGTAATGCCTGAGCTGAGATACGAAACGATCTTGTGCTGGGTCTCGTTGTACGTCTCACGTATTTTTTTTGTTGTTGACATGTTGTGCCTCAGCATTAAAAACTCATATGAATTAACTGGTATTTATGTGTATCTAATAACCCGGCCGTAAATACTGTCTTGTTTTTTTCACGCAGCCACAATTCTGACCAGAAAGATTATATCCCGCCTTCCGGTAGCGTAGTTTTTCCTTGAAGGCATTTCCGGGCATTCATGGCATTTCCGGGTAAAAATTATACGTTTTTCCGGATTGCCGGGATCCTAAGCCAGCTGCTGGACCTGTGCATCTGCGATCTTTTTGATGAGCGCTTCAAGGACTACCTCGCGCATGCCCTCAACGAATTTTATGCTGCCGACCACAAGGTGCCCGCCGCCACTGATCCCGCCGCCGGGGATCTCAACCCGCAGTTCCCTGACCATACGGGGGATATTCATGAGTACCCCCCGTGACCTCAGCACGGCAAAGTCCGGGCCAAACCCGATGGTAACCACGGGTTTTCCCGCGTGCTCGCGACAGAGCCGGTCGTGGACCTCTCCGCTGGTCTTGCCCGGTGGCGGGAAGGTGAACTTGTGGGCATGGATCTCGACATCGAGGAGGAAGAGATGTGCGTCGTTTGAAAGGACACGCGAAACCACGTGGGGCATACTGGCACTCATCTGGTCCTCGATCATGGTATTTGCCCCGTCCACAAGGAGAGCGATCAGTTTCTTGTGGCGCTCGGTCCTGCCATTGATGTTCAGGATATCCTTGACGATCTCGCGACCGTCATTGAACCGGAGCCAGAACTGTTCGTAATCCAGGGCAAGGGCGATGTCCTTGCAGGCCTCCTCCGGGTACTGGTCGCGGACAAGCGCAAGGAAGAGGGCCCGCTCGGGTGCCTCGCTCCGGTCCCCCACACCGGCAACGGCCGGGAGGTGACGGATTACCGGTTCGACCTTTGGGTTGATCAGCCGGGCAACTTCGGTGCCGAGCATACCTGCCGTGATCCCGAAGTCCCCGCCAACGTGGTAGGGATTGACATGGGCCTTGACATACTTGTCAATGGTTGCATCGGGATGGTGGTGGTCGACGACAATGAAATCGATATCGTATACGCTTGCGATCTTGTACGCCGGCTCGTCTTCCTCGGTCGAACCATTGTCCGTGAGGAGCACGAGGGGCATCTTCTGCCCGAACCTCACATGGTCCTTCAAGGCAAAGTCGAGGTCGCGGGTGATGTCCTCGATCTCGTAGAACGGGGCTTTTGAAGGCGCACGCTTGAAGAGGAAGTAATCGGCATCGAAGTCCCCACCGGATTCCCGGATCAGGGATACAACTGCCTGTTCGATGGCAACCGCGGAGCAGATGCCGTCCGCGTCCGCATGGTGGCGGAGGATGATCGGCTGCGAGGTGAAGACCGCTTTCCGGATGATCTTCGCGACCTTCTTCATCTCGGGCCGGAGCTTCTCCATGACCTCGCTCTTGACAAGGAGCGGGATATCCTCGGGCTCGGAGCGGAGATCAAGGGCTTTCTCGATCCTGTCTTTTACCGCCAGCGCATCGTCCCCGGCAAGGACGCTCATTGCATCGACCTCGATCTGGAGCTGGTTGTTCCGCATCATCACTTCGCCAATGACCTTGACGATGTTTTCCAGCTCGACTTCGGGGTATGCCCGAACGCCGGCTTCAACGAATGCTGCGGCATTCTGGGTGCCGGTCTCATCGACAATCGTGAAGATCGTGGGGCCGCTGGTCTGCTTGACCTGGGCGACTTCCCCTTCAATAGCAACGGTCTTCCCGACTTTTGTGCTCAGGTCCGCGATCCGCACGGTCGTTGATTTCCGCTCGATATTCTGTACCTGGTATACCTGGATCAGGATCTCTTCAAGGTCGATATTGCCGTTCGGGCGGATCTGCCGGACCCGCACAAGGATCGAATCGCGTTCCTTGTGTTCGGCCTTGACATTGCTCTTGTGCACAAGGCCCTTGATCCGGTCGTTCAGCTGTACGAACATGCCGAAGGTGGCAAAACCCTGGACCTTTCCCTGGTATACGTTCCCTTCCTCGATATCGGCAAGGTCACAGCCAGTGCCAAGCCGGTAGACGAGGACATCGTCATCTAATGAATCTTTCATGTTTCTCTCTCACCACACACAGCGTACGGAAATAGGGTTGCGATATGGTATCCGGTATCGTCAACGGTCCGCGGATATGAATGATTTGTATGATCATCAATGGGAGCCTGAATGTTTAATTTACTTGTTATCTGCAAAAGAAGGGGACCGCCGGAGGAACCGGCCATCAGTCTCGGAATGGGACTTCAACCATCTCCAGGTCATTGGGGACGAGGATCCGGCCGGAGAATTTTTTCTGTGCATCGCTGACATGTGCCTGGGTATCGGTGTAGCGCGAGCTCGTGTGGATGAGGACGAGCGTCCGGGCATTGAGTGCCGCTGCCGCCTCGCCGGCCTGGGCTGCCGTGGCATGGTAGAACTCCGTGGCACGGGCCGTCTCAGATTCGTCATAGGTTGCATCGTGGATCAGGAGATCGGCGTTATGGGCGATGTCCATGATCGCGTGGTGAACGGCACGGGTGTCACCGGTATAGACGATCTTTCGTCCCGGCCGGGATGAACCCATGACCTGTTCCGGCCGTATCTCAACAACGGTCTCGCCGTTCTTCACGGTCACCGTTTCCCCCCGCTGGAGCCTGCCGAAGAGCGGCCCGGGCGGCACTCCGAGGGCGATCGCCCCTTCACGGTTGAACCGGCCCGGGCGCGGGTCCTCTTCGAGAATAAACCCGAGGGCCGGGAGGCCGTGGTTTGCGCCAAATGCCGTTATCGTATAGCCGTCAAACCGGACCCAGGAGCCGTGCGTGAGTTCCACCGACTCCATGGGAAATTTCAGGTTGAACCGGGCTACGTGCCGGAGTGTCCGGACAAACTCGTGCACCCACTCGGGCCCATAGATCGTGAGCGGTTCCGTGCGGCCGTTGAATGACATCGTCTGGACGAGGCCGAATATTCCCAGGAAGTGGTCGGCATGCCAGTGGGAGACGAAGATCGCGTTGATGGTGAACCCGCACCTTGCCCGCATCATCTGCTGCTGGGCGCCCTCGCCGCAGTCAAAGAGCAGGGTATCGGAACCCCGCCTCACCATGATGCAGGGCGGGTTGCGTGTCGGGGTAGGGAGGGCGCCGGCGGTGCCTAAGAAATAGACCTGTAATGTCTCGCCGCTCACGGTACATCACTCCGTGATATTCCTGTCGTCGTCTGTTTACCCATCACACGAATTCCCTCCGGAACACCGCAAGGCTCTTTTTTGCTTCTTCTACCGAGCGCCCTTCAATCACGATCCGTTCTCCCCGGTACCGTGAGGCAACCGTCTTCCCTACGGTTCCCCATGCGATAGTGCCGTCTCCGAGCGGGAGGTGTTCATCGGAGATGCCGTGGTTGTCGTGGATATGGATATGGTCGGCCTTGTCCACGTACCGGAGGAACTCGCTGACTTTTCCAATGGTGTTGGCATGGCCGAAATCAAAGGTCATCCCGATACCCTCGATGCCTTCTGTCATGCCGATGAGCTCTTCCGGGAGCCTGCAGAGGAATTCCTTGAAGCTGATCATGTTCTCAAGGCAGGCCAGCACCCCGTGTCCAGCAGCACACCTGCCGATCTGGCGGAGTGCCTCTTTCTGGAGGTCCCAGACTTTCTGGGGCATCATCTTGCCGACAGGCGAGATATAGCCCGGGTGAATGGTGACCCGGTCGGTAAGCGGTGCCGCGTGCTCGATACAGGTGCAGAGCTGCCGGATGGATTCCCTCCAGATGGGATCATTGAGCGTTGCAATATTCAGGTCGCCGTACGGCGCATGGACCGAAGCGCCGAGCCGGGTGGTCGCAAGTACCTCCTGCACTTTTCTGAAGCATTCCGGGTTCTCAAGACGGTAATTCCCATCGCTCACGATCTCCCACCCGGCGTACCCTGCTTCCTCAATACCGTACACCCACGAGATGTCGTCCCAGACCTTTGCCGACGATGAGAAATACAGCGCCGCGGTCACGGGTCATCCCTCAGTTGCCGGATGAGACGCTGGACAGCACCGGAAAATTCTGCCAGTGTCCCCTCATTCTCAAGCCGGACATCTGCCTGCTCCAGGGCATGGCCCAGGCCCCAGCCCAGTTCCCGTTCGTCCCGGTTGTGCAGGGCACCAGCGGTCGTGAAATCGTCCGACCGCGCCCGTGCCGCGATCCGTGCAAGACGGTCCTCGAACGAGGACTCGATACTGATCAGGGTGAACCCCGGGAAATTTTTCCGGAAGAGTGCCACCTCGGTGTCCCCGCGGATCCCGTCAACAAGCACAAGGGGGGATGATTGCCGTTTGATCTCGGGAACGCAGAGCCGGGCGATCGCGTCCATGCCCTGTTCAGCCCGGAGCCGGTTGGCCGTTGCCCCGAAATTCGTGTCGTTCGGTTCGAGCCCCGCTACCTGCACGGCTTTCCGTATCATGTCGCCCATGACAATGACCGGAATGCCCATCTCCTGGGCTATACGGGAGAATTCACCTTTTCCGCTTGCGGGCATGCCGACAACGCCAATCACTTTCATAGGATATCTCTCCAATCTCCCGTGTCCGAATCCGTACTGTCCGTCCCAGCTCGTCGGCGATCTTCTTCAGTTCTGCCAGCGTGAGGGGAGGATGGTTCTCCTGAAGATTTCGTTGTTTACAGATATATTCCCCATTGGTCATATCAGGAGCAGTCTCGCGCATCCGGATGATCTTGTGCTCGCCCTGCTGGAGCACGAGCGGCGTAGTCCCGATCTCCGCTGAGATCTTTTTGATATACTCTGCATTCTCGTAGAATGCGGTGATGACGATCTCTAATTCCGACAGGATATCCTCACGGGACGCTTTTTTGCAGATTTGAATGGATCTCTTCAGGTTTTTCTCATAGTTGTCCACAGGGACCGTCGTGTACCCTCCCTGTAATCCGGAGAAACCTTCCCAACGGGTCTTGTAATCGATCGCGATCCTGTCTGCCAGGTGCTGCCGGATGAGTTCTTCCAGCGTACCGGGAAAAAGGCCGTTTGTCTGGAGTGCTACCGCAAGTCCCAGTTTCTTCGCATAGTTCGCCAGTTCAATGAGAGCCTCTTTCTGGAGGGTGGGCTCCCCGCCGGAAAAAACCACTCCGCTGATGAACGGCGATGAAGTCTTGATCATTTCTTTGATTTCATCGAGATCCCGGTGGTCTTCCCCGGACTGGATCGCCTCGTTCTGGCAGTAGGAACAGCGCAGGGGGCACCCCCGCAGGAATACTGTGCAGACCGCCCGCCCCCGCCAGTCGATCGTGGAGACCGGGACAAAACCCCCGAAGTTCAGCTGTATAGGATCACCGTGCCGGAATATTTATTCCCGTGGTTATTTGAGTGTATTGAGTTATGGGTCTGCAACTAAAGAGGTGCTTCCTGCTGCGGGTGATAGCAGCATTTCACAAGTACTGAACTACCGTTGAAAAAAATATGTTGTAAAAATGGATGGGATAATCAGAATTTGAAGTGGCGGTTGACGATCTTGATCGCACAATAATCGCCGCACATCGTGCAGCCGTCAGTATCGGCAGGCATGCGCTCTGACCGGATGGCCTTTGCCCGGGCAGGGTTCATGGCAACAGCAAACTGCCGGTCCCAGTCAAGGTCACGGCGGGCGTGCCCCATCTCAAGGTCTAACTCGCGTGTCTTCTTCAGTTTAATCATGTCGCCGACGTGGGCGGCAATCCGTGAACTCATCACGCCTTCGTACACCTCTTCGGGGGTCGGGAGGGCAAGGTGCTCTGCCGGGGTAACGTAACAGATGAAATCTGCGCCGAGCGAGGAGGAGATAGCGGCACCTATGGCGGCGACACGGTCGTCGTAGCCGGGGGCGATGTCGGTGACGATGGGGCCGAGCATGTAGAACGGCTTGTGGTTGGTGACCCGTTTCATCAGCTGGACGTTGGTTGCGATCTCGTCGATCGGCACATGGCCCGGACCTTCAACGATCACCTGTACGTCCTGTGCGTGCGCCTTGTCTGCGAGTTCGGCATTGATGAGCAGTTCCTGGATACCTGCCCGGTCGGTTGCATCGTGGATCGCGCCGGCCCGCATGCCGTTGCCCATGGAAAGGGTGACTTCGTGCTCCTTCATGATCTCAAGCAGGTAGTCGAACTCCGAATAGAGCGGGTTCTCCTTCTCGTTGTGGAGCATCCACGCGGTCATGAATGCCCCTCCCCGGGAGACAAGTCCTCCATGACGGCCCTGGTTCTTCAGGCGCTTCACTGTCTCCCAGTTGATGCCGGTGTGGATGGCCATGAAGTTGGTGCCCGCCTTTGCCTGTTCGGCCGTGATCCGGAACAGGTCGTCCTCTTTCATGTTCACGACGGCCCCATCCTTCTGCGCCGCTTCAATGAATGCCTGGTACAGGGGCACGCAGCCAACACTGAGGTTTGTATTGGCGATAACCTGGCGGCGGATCTCCATGAAGTCCCCGCCGGTCGAGAGCTCCATGAGCGTGTCAGCGCCGGCACGTTCTGCCTGCTTTGCCTTCTCGATCTCTTCAGGGATATTAACGATATCCGTAGATGTCCCGATGGATGCATTCACCTTGGTGCGGAGCCCTTCGCCGATACCGCAGATCTTCACCTTGCGGTAGGGGGAGACCGGGATGACGATGTGGCCTTCGGCAACGCTGCGGCGGACGAAGTCTTCCGTGACTCCTTCCTGCTTTGCCACCAGTTTCATTTCTTCAGTTACGACGCCGCGCTTGGCATCTGCGACAATACTCATGGCATACTGGTTGCTGTAAAGACAAGATAAAGGCTTGTTTTTTCAATTCTTGACTAAATCTGGCTTGTTAAGTAAACAAGTAAAGTTGAATTGGAATAACGCAGAATTTTTTGTGTTGCCCTTTTCCGCGATATGGTTGCCTTTTGCCCGTTTTCCCCCGGTTAAAAGAGAAATGAACGGCCATGGCTTATGCGCAATGTTTATATAATATCTAGCACTAACTATTGGTAAACCTTAAACAAACGAGGTGTTTTACGATGACAGAAAAGGATTATTTCGACGTTACAGTAAAAGAAGCAGCCCACGATGACGCAGGCCGCGGCATTGCACGGCTCAGTATCGAGGTGATGAAGAAACTCGGGCTGGTCTCCGGCGATGTGATTGAGATCCAGGGCAAGAAGAAGGCCGCTGCAATCGTCTGGCCGGGATTTGCCCAGGACACCGGGTCAGGCACACTCCGGATTGATGGGAACATCCGGGGGAATGCCGGCACCGGTATTGACGAAAAGGTCAGGATCTGCAAATCAGAGGCAGAGTATGCGAAGAAGATCGTGGTCCAGCCCACCCAGCCGATCCGTCTTGTCGGGGGTGAGCAGTACCTTTCACGGGTATTGCGCGGGCGGCCGGTGATCGAAGGCCAGGCTGTCCGCGTTGACGTGATTGGGAACTCCATCACCCTCATCATCACGAAGGTCACCCCCAAGGGCATGGTCATCGTTACCGATGACACCGAGATCGAGCTGAAGGAAGAGGCCTACAAACCCGAAGAGGGCAAGCAGGAGATGTCCGATATCCATTACGAGGATATCGGCGGTCTCGGCCGCGAGCTCCAGCTCGTGCGCGAGATGATCGAACTCCCGCTCCGCCACCCGGAGATCTTCGAGCGTCTTGGTATCCAGCCGCCCAAAGGTGTATTACTCTACGGTCCCCCGGGCACAGGTAAGACCCTGATTGCAAAGGCGGTTGCAAACGAGGTTGACGCCCACTTCATCACGCTCTCCGGCCCGGAGATCATGAGCAAGTACTATGGCGAGAGCGAGAAAGGGCTCCGCGAGAAGTTCGAGGAAGCGGAGCAGAACGCACCCGCCATCATCTTCATCGACGAGATCGATGCGATCGCCCCGAAGCGCGCCGAGGTGCAGGGAGAGGTCGAGCGCCGTGTTGTCGCCCAGCTCCTCTCACTCATGGACGGCCTCAAGGGCCGCGGGCAGGTCATCGTCATCGCGGCAACCAACCTGCCGGACTCCATCGACCCGGCACTCCGCCGCGGCGGACGGTTCGACCGGGAGATCGAGATCGGTATCCCGGACAAGAAAGGACGCCTTGAGATCTTCCAGGTGCACAGCCGCGGCGTGCCGCTCGCTGACGACGTAAAGATCGAGGAGTTCGCAAACACCACCCACGGTTTTGTCGGTGCCGATATCGCGCTGCTTGTCAAGGAAGCGGCGATGCACGCGCTCCGTAAGATCATCCCCCAGATCAAGATCGACGAGGAGATCCCAAGCGAGGTGCTCGATGCGCTCCGGGTAACCAACGAGGACTTTGCCGAAGCCCGGAAGAACGTTGAACCCTCCGCAATGCGCGAGGTGCTGGTGGAGGTCCCCGATGTCACCTGGAAACAGGTCGGCGGGCTCGAGGACGTGAAACAGGAGCTGAAGGAGGCGGTGGAATGGCCGCTCAAATACCCCGATGTGTTCGAGCGGCTCCAGACCAAGCCCCCAAAAGGCATCCTGATGTTCGGCCCGCCCGGTACTGGCAAGACACTACTCGCGAAGGCCGTGGCAAACGAGAGCGAGTGCAACTTCATCGCAATAAAAGGCCCCGAACTGCTGTCGAAGTGGGTAGGCGAATCCGAGAAAGGTGTCCGCGAGATCTTCCGCAAGGCACGACAGGCATCCCCGTCGATCATCTTCTTCGACGAGATCGATGCGCTGGTGCCCAAGCGCGGCACCTTCCAGGGATCATCCCATGTAACCGAGAGCGTTGTCTCCCAGATCCTGACTGAGCTTGACGGTATGGAGGAGCTGAAGAACGTCACCATACTCGCGGCCACCAACCGGCCGGATATGCTGGACGATGCCCTGCTCCGCCCGGGCCGGCTCGAGCGCCACATTTACGTCCCCGCACCCGATGCGGAGAGCAGGAAGAAGATCTTCGACGTTTATCTCGGCGGGGAGACCGGCAACATCCTTGCAAAAGACGTTGACGCTGAAGCTTTGGTGAAACAGACCGAAGGCTATGTTGGCGCCGACATCGAGGCCCTCGTCCGCGAGGCGAAGATGGCGGCAATGCGGGACTTCATCGTCGAGATGGGCGGCAGGAACGAGCAGGAGCGCAGGGACGCGATCAAGAACGTGATGCTGACCAGGGCCCACTTCGATGCGGCCCTGCTCCGGGTGAAGGGATCGCTTGATGCGGACGCGATCGAGAAGTCCGAGCGCCAGGCATGGGAGATGCTCTACAACCAGGAGCAGCGCACCATCCTTGACAAGGCTGCAATGCTGATCGCAAGGGCAGGCATGGCCCATAAGAAGGCCGATGAAAAACCGGCCGATGAACTGCGCAGTGCCGTTTATGCACGGAAGAAGGACTTTGCCGCGATTGCAAAGATGTCCGAATCGCTTGAGAAGAAACTGGAAAAGGCATAACCTTCGAGTGAAGTAAAAACGAGGTGAGAACAATGTACAAAGACCCCATGGATATGTTTGAAGAGATGGACGAGATGTTCGCCCGGCTCTTCTCACGGATGGACCGGGAGTTCATGGACGGCAACCCTGATGTGTACGGGTACCGGATCGAATTCCGCAACGGAACCCCCGTGCAAGGGATGACGGAGGCACCGTTATCCCCGCCCCGGTCAACCCATGAACCGGTTGCCGAAGTCCACCGGATCGGTGACGAGACAAAGGTGATCACTGAACTCCCCGGTGCAACGGAAGAGATGATCCGGCTTGACGTAAAGGGGGACACGCTTGTCATTGACGCAGGCGATGCGGAGAATCACTACCACACCACCGCCGATCTCCCCCCGGTGGAGACGGCCTCGATGCAAAAATCGCTCAGGAACGGCGTGCTGGAAGTCACGTTCCGGAACCTGCCCGATACTGAGGCTACTCATGAGCCCGGCAAGAATTAATCCTCTTTTTTTCTGCACTGCAAAAACGTGTATGAACAAAAGTTCATACTCAAACGATGAAAGTCATTGAAATTTTTGCTCTGTAGAAAACCTTGTCACAACGCACTCAGTGGAATTACGAGTGTGACCCCCTCTCTCGCTCGAAGAACGCTAAAGCGTTCTTCTCGACCTCCCTTCGGTCGGTCCCCCAAGGGGGAGTCCGAATGGTCCAACAGGACCACGAGGACGCAGAAGAACCTGAAAGGTTCTTCGAGGCAGCCCAAGGGGTGCGCCCCCTTGACCCCCGTTGTAATCTCGAAAGTTTTCAAACAACATTCTTGCCCAGCGAGGCCCCGACGAGGCGGCCGAGCGACCCCTGAAGGGGGTGGGCTTGCTCATATCCGTGATTATTTTGGGAAATTATTTCGGGATAGGACACTATACCTCATACCTGTTTAATTCAATTCTCCGGCAAAATCCTCTTTAAGTGATCTGATTTTCCCCACGTGCGCCGGATAATAATCCTCATAAACCCCGCCATCAATAGACTACACACATCAGGGTGTCCGGCAGGACGCCCCGGGTTGCATGCCCTGATGTGGCAGAGGAAGGCGGTACCACATGAAACTCAAAGATTTCCTTGTCAGCGAAGGAACGGAAAAGAACCTGGCGGACCTGATCCTCTTTTTAAGCGAACAGGCCCCCGCCGTCAGGAAGGGTTTTCTGGTTGCCGGCAAAAAGGCAGCCGCCGGTGAGAAGACCCGGAATGTCTATGGCGAGGAGCAGATGCCCCTCGACAAGTACGCCGATGCGGTCTTCATCGACGGGCTGAAAAAATCCCGGCTTGCCCGGTATGTTGCAACGGAAGAGCAGGAGCAGGTTGTTGAGATAGCGAACCCGAAGGCTGGCTTCGGCGTGGTCATCGACCCGCTCGACGGCTCCTCGCTCATCGATGTGAACCTCTGTGTCGGTACCATCATCGGGATCTATCCCGGCCACGTACTTGAGAAGGGTTCCACTATGGTCGCCGCCATGTACATGCTCTACGGGCCGCTCACGAGCCTGACCTTCACCACGGGCAAGGGCGTCCACGAGTTCGCAATGGACGATACCGGTGAATTTGTCCTGCGCCAGCGCGACCTCAGGATCCCCGAGGGGAAGGTTTTCGCGCCCGGCGCCCTCCGGAAGGACTACCTCCCCGCCCATGCCCGCTGGATCGCGCAGCTCGAACAGGAAGGGTACAAGCTCCGGTTCAGCGGCTGCTTCGTTGCCGACGTCCACCAGATCCTCCACAAGGGCGGTGTCTTCACCTACCCGGGGACCCGGGGAAAGGAGAAGGGAAAACTCCGCCTCCTCTATGAGGCCAACCCGATGGGCACGATCATCCACCATGCCGGCGGGGCGATCAGCAACGGCAGGACGGACATTCTTGGTATCGTACCCAAAGCGATCGATGACGTCACCCCGATCTATGTGGGGGGCAAAAAGGAGATCGCGCTGATTGAAAAATTTATGCGTGAAGCGTGAATAAACAGGAGTGATACAGTATGACAACAACTGATTTTGGTCCTCTCCCCGGCTCGACCATCTTAAAGGCGGTCGCCGGCCAGAAGACGATCGTCATGGCGGCGAACATCCGGATCGCCTCTGTGGCCCAGGGTATCTTCAGGGCAGCAAAAGACACGGACTCGGCGGTCTTCATGGAACTGGCCCGGTCTGAGTGCGACCTCAAGGGCGGGTATACGGGGCTCACCCCGCAGGCCTTCTCCCGGCGGATGAGCGAGGATGCAAAAGCAGTCGGGTTCGATGTCTGGGCCCTCCACGCGGACCACATCACCGTCAAGAAGGGCGATGCCGCGGAAGTCGAAGGCACGAAGCAGCTGATCGATGCGCAGATCGCGGCCGGCTATACCTCGTTTGCGATCGATGCCTCCCACCTCTTCAATTTCGAGGGAAAGGATGTCCGGGAAGAACTTGAACCGAATATCCGGGTCACCACGGACCTTGCCCGCTATATTAAGAACAAAATGAACGGGAAGGAGTTCGGCCTTGAAGTGGAAGTCGGGGAGATCGGCAGGAAAGACGGGAGCGGCCTTGTCCTGACAAAACCCGAAGAAGCGGTCACGTTCATTAAGGCGCTCAACGAGGCCGGTGTCTTTCCCAATGTACTTGCCATCGCAAACGGCAGCACCCATGGTCACACGTACGATGCACTCGGGAATGTGGTCGAACAGCTCTCCATCGACATCCCCCAGACGAAGGCGATCGCAAAGGCCCTGCGGGATAACAATCTCCCGGTCGGGATCGCCCAGCACGGGATCACCGGCACGCCCCGCGACCTCATCAACCTCCACTTCCCGAAGGGCGACATCATCAAGGGCAATGTCGGCACCTTCTGGCAGGACGTGGTGTTCAGCACCCTGAAGGTGTACGAACCTGAACTGTACAGGAATATCCAGGAATGGACGCTGGAGAAATACCGGCCATTGAATGCCGGCAAATCCGACCGCCAGGTGTTTGACGGGAACTGCAAGATGGCGATAAAAGAATTCTACAAAGACCTCTACTCCCTTCCGGAAGAGACCGAGCATGCGATCCGGTCCATGGCCTATGCCGAGAGCCTCGTCTTCTTCCGTGCGTTCGGGGCGTACGGGTCCGCGTCCCTTGTACGAAAGTCCCTGAAATAAAAAAACACCGTAATATTTTAGTGTCCGGATGGGAGATGTCGTGGAATCCGAATAGTTCTTCAGAACTATGAGGACGAGAAGATTTCGATAGAAATCTTCGAATCTCGACAATCTGAAGGGAGGCGAGAGCCGACCTTCAGGTCTCGCGACCCTCAACAAGTCGAAGAACCTTTCGGGTTCTTCTCCTACTTCGGCTCTTATGAGCCTCAGTATGCACAAACTTTAATTATCTTACATCCCAAATTAGGGCAGATGGTTAACGGAATTGTTTTGCCGATAAAAAAAGTGTTTGCTCTCGTTGATTCAAAAATTTCTGTCGAGATCAAGGATGAGGGGCGGAAGCTGCAGGGACGGCTCGTTGCAGTGGATGAATACCTCAACATCCATATGGAAGAGACCATTGAATTTGTCGACAACCAGAGGGGACGAAGCCTTGGGGCCGTCGTAATCCGGGGTAACAATATTCTTACCATTGCACCGGTGATCTGAGTCAATACAGAAGGTGGAGACTGTGGGAGATCCTGTTGAGGAAGGACTGAAGCTGATCCAGTCAAAACCGGAGGGCGTGCTCCAGAGCGAGCTCTGGAAGGAACTGGGCGTTGACAGCCGGAAATGTTCGCGGATTGTCAAGAAACTGGAAGAGAGCGGGCTCATCGACCGGGTCGAATTCAAAAAGGACGGTATCAAGACCTACCTCTTAAAAGCGAAACAGATGCCGGTCAACCCGTGCGACCTGCTGGCTGGCGACGAGCTGATCCCGTGTATCGGGTGCGACCTCGAATGCGTTGTCGAGGAGTGCCACCCGCTGATGGACTGGATGTACCAGCTCGCGATTGTCTCCCATTCGGAAGAATAATCTTTTTTGGCCCTTCTGATATCCGGATAACGGGCCTCTATTTCTTATCGTGTCGTGCCGGCATGGCCGTACTGCCCGGCAACCCGCCGGCCGGAAAGGAATTGTCGTGGATTACAGCCTTCATTTCGCACAAACTCCCTGTTTTCAACAACTATTTATCGCTCCACCATCTACCTGTTTATAGTAATTCTACGCCGTTTTCGGAAGATGCACGATGATTTCCGTCTTGTTTATCGATGACAACACCGATCTTCTTGCCCGGATCCGCACGTTTCTTGAAAAGACCGGTGAGATCAGAATAGAACCGGCCCACTCCATCAAGCAGGCGACAGAGAAACTCCGGGGCAGGACCTTTGATGTCATCATCTCGTACGAACAGCAGCCCGATGTGAACGGCATCGAGTTCGTGCCGGACATGAACGGCATCGATTTCTTAAAGTACCTCAAGTTGCAGGGAAACACGACGCCCGTGATCCTCCTCAGCCGGAGGGGCCAGAACAAGATCGCCATCGAGGAAGTGAACAACGCGACGGAGATCGCGGTCCCGCAGTCCGGGGACCTCCGCCCGCAGCTCATGGAGATGGTCACCCTGATCAAGCAGACGATGCTGCGGAAGAAAGCGGAACGCGAGCTCAAGGTCCAGAACGACCAGCTGGCGACCATCCTCTCCGCAACGCCCCTTGGCATCTTCCAGATGCGCAACGGCATCCTCGAATGGGTGAACGGCCCGCTGGCCACCATGCTCGGGTATACGGAGTCTTCGCTTGTCGGCACGGAACTCCGCACGCTGCTCCGGACCCCTGAAGAGTATGAGCAGATCTGCCGCGAATTTTTAATCCGGAAGGATGCAACGGGACTCGGGCATGCAGATGTCCGGCTGGTAAAAAACGGCGGGACAACGGTCCCCTGCCACATCCAGGTGCACCCGCTCGACCCCATGGACATTACCCGGGGCGGGACCTTTATTGTCACCGACAACACGGAGAAGCAGAAGATCGCCGACGAACTCCATGAGAGCGAGGCAAAGTACCGCGAGATGCTCCAGAACTCCCAGAGCATCATCATCCGGATGGACACGCAGGGCACGATCACGTTCTTCAACCACTATGCCCTGACCTTCTTTGATTATACGTCGGAAGACGTGATCGGGAAGAATGTTGTCGGGACGATCGTGTCCGAGAAGGCCCGCATCCAGCACGGGCTTTCGATGATGGCAAACGACATCGGGTTCAATGCAGAAGGCTATGCGGTCAATGTCAACGAGAATGTCCGGCGCAACGGTGACCGCGTCTGGATCGCGTGGATCAACAAGGCGATCCGGGACGAGCAGGGCCGGCTCACCGAGATCCTCTGTATCGGCCACGACATCACGGACCGGCGACGCGGCAGCAGCGAGGTGCGGATCAGCACCGATACGTGGAAGGACATGGTCGTTGCGGATACGGATGTGAAAGAGGATGTCTTCGATGCGGTCTTCCACATCTGCACCGAGATCTCGATCGAGGGCCGGGAAGGAAAGCCGGTCGGCACCACGTTCCTGATCGGCGATACGAAGAACGTGCTGGAGAAGTCCCGCCAGATCATCTTAAACCCGTTCGAAGGCCACCGGCCCGAGCTGCGGGTTGTCACCAACGACAGTCTCAGGGAGAACATCAAGGCCCTTGCACAGCTCGATGGCGCATTCGTCATCACGGGCGATGGTTTTGTCGAATCGGTGGGGCGCTACATCACCGTCGATTCAAGCAATGTCTCCCTGCCCCCCGGCATGGGGACCCGGCACAACTCGGTGGCAGCAATCACATCGGTAACCCACGCGGTGGGCATTGTCGTCTCGCAGAGCGGCGGGGGTATCACGGTTTTCAGGGAAGGACGGATTTTAAAGAAGATTACGCTGTGATCAGGGCGGCGATCGCGTACGAGAAGTTCGATCACCCTGGACAATCACCCCCTCAGTTCTTCACCCCCTCCCCACTACAGCCAGAACATCATCCTCTCAACCTATTCTCGATTAAAACAAGCTCTAAACAGGCCGGTTTTTCTCCTCGCAAAACCTCCGGATAGCCAGCCGGGGCCAATAGCGGGATTTCCCGTGAGACTCCCCGCAAAACCCCCGAAACAGGCCGGTCGCTGAAATCCCGAAAGAGTGAAACGGGGCTCGATACGGGCCCGGATGGGTCATTTTTACCGATCCGGGCAGGTGAGAGTACTGATACTCTAAAAAAGAGGCGGTTATCCTCCCTCGTCGGGAGAGGGGTCAGATCCCACCGGGGATAGTCCCGGCAGACTCGCCCTATCCGGTACAGGTGCGGGTGTGGAATCCGGTGCGGAATCTGGTACGGGATCCGGTATCGGGGCTGGCACAGATGCCAGTACAGGTGCCGGCACACATGCAGGTGCGGGATCCGGCACCGGAGCAGGAGCAGGTGACGGAACTTTAGCCGGCCCCACCCTCTCCTGAATGAGAGGTGTCCCGTTCTCCCGCTTTATCCCATGTTGTTTGCCATCTACCAGAAAATCGGCAAATATGATGAGGTCGTCGAGGAGTTCCGAAACTCCGGGACGAGCATGAATGCTACAAGGAGGAGTATCATGGATACTGAAAACGTGCAGCCGGTTGCAACGGTGACCGGGCTGTACCGTGGAAAGTCCGGTGGGCGTGGGGAAGACGATATGCCCCTTCACTGCCCCTTTCGCCCCATTCATTTATCGTCTGTCCCGGTTTTATTCATCATATATTCGTCATTTACACCATGTATTCGCCACAGAAAGATTCACGTCTGAACTGTCTGACCAGTTGAATTGTATCAAAATCCCCCGTCAATTTAGCAGACAGTGTCTGCTGAATTGATTCCCGTAACGACTTCTGACGGAGATTTCACAGACACCGTCCGGGGAATTGTTGCGACAGGATCGCGACAATGTATCCGGTATCAATCTCCCCGCTCCCCTTAACAGTTTCAGCGGTTTTGATTTTCCTTTGAATTTCACTCGTTTTCCGGGTCACAGGTAGTTGGCTGCAATGCCCGGAAATGTCCAGATATGTCCTGATTCTCGTTGATTAGATTTAGGTAATCTATATCGATTTTGTCGGTTATAATGGAAATTTTCAGCCGGATTGTGTTTTTTCGATCACGCAGGGTAATGTTGGGAAATGTCCCATACCCTGCACGGCTCACCCACATGCTCTTCTTCCATAATCAATCAATGGTTGATCTATGTATTGTTCATGTCCCGATTGTTACGACGGATGTCCCGTTTATGTCCCGTTTATGTCCTCTTTAAAGTGGACATGCAGATGACAGGATGTAGTACGTACCTTTACCCGTGGTTCCGATCTGTGTCAGAATTCCGTTATCACACAATCCCTTGAGATCCCGGGACGCAGTTTTGCCAGTAATTTTCTGGGGTGTGAGTGCAATGAACTCCTTGTTCGTAATTCTGCCATTTTTTTTCACGTGCATAACTGCTTTCACTTGACGCTCATTCAGTCCCATCTGCGCGAGATATTCATCAGTAAACATATCTTTGTGCATTGTCAGGGTGAGACCCCACGCATCGGTCTGGAATTCAGGCTCGGGTAGCCCGGCATCCGCAAATGAGGTGACAATCCTCTGGATGCCGGAACCGTACCGCTCGATATAACCGGCGAGATAGAAGATCCTTGCAATCAGTGGATTTCGTGGTATTGATTGAGGTTTTGCTTTCAGCTGTTCGATTGACAGCCCCTTTGGCAGACCTCCGGGATTATGGAACCAGATGGAATCGTCATAGATTTTTATCAGGATCTGTTCGTTCTTTTTGAAATAATCCCGGTGGACTAACGCATTCGTGAGTGCTTCACGGAGTGCGGGGAGCGGGTAATCCCAGTGCTCCTTGCGCTCCGGTGTTTCTCCCGTGATCTCATACCGGACATTGATGAAATTTTTCAGCGCTTCTTCTCCTTCAGCAAACTGGTGGAAAAGATTCCCGTCAATCCAGCGGTCCCCTATGATAGTTGCTCCGTCTTTGAACCGGCCGATACGAAGTACCGCATCCGACAGGTATTGGTCCTGTTTTTTCCCGAACAGCAGGAATGCTGCATTGGTCAGTTGATCCCCGGTTACGAGCCCGAGCCGCGTAAGTATCGTGACAGCCGGTTCGTGCTCGTCAGCAACGGGGAGCCTCCCGGCACTTTTTGCCTGATGCACGAAGAGCCGGACCGTTTCTTCGTCAATATCTGCAAGTCCGCGCTGTGAGGGAAGAGTGGTTCATCAGAACCACGAGGCGGAGAATGCTGAGGGTCAACAGACCCGAAGCAGGAGAAGAACGAAGTTCTTCGACTGAATTCAAAGAATTCTTCGACGTAAAACGCCGAACCCCGCCAGAACCCCCCTGGCGACCGCCGGGCCCCGGATCACAACCCCCCACAACCCAAACCTCATCTCCCTGCCCGATCCTCGATTAAAACAAGCTCTAAACAGGCCGGTTTTTCTCCTCGCAAAACCCCCGGATACGCAAACCGGGCCAATAGCGGGATTTTCCGTGAGACTCCCCGCAAAAACCCCCGAAACAGGCCGGTCGCTGAAATCCCGAAAGAGTGAAACGGGGCTCGATACGGGCCCGGATGGGTCATTTTCACCTAAAAGGACATATGAGGTCACTCATAGTCAAAAGGGGGGTACAATCCCTTGCCCCGTCCGAACCCTCCTCGATGGCAGATCAATAAACCTCCCCATCGGATCACCGGAACACGCCGGGTTCCCGGGATGATTACCGGATATGGTCCTGTAATTTTTCGAAAAGGGCGAGCTGGTCCCGGGCTTCGCGCTTCTTTTCTTTCTCGATGGAATCCATGATTGCCGTCATCGGCAAGGCCAGCTGGTAAATTTTTACCGGGCGGCCTTTGCGTTCGGAGGATTCCCCACGCATCCGGACCCAGCCCCGGTCCATCAGGTACCTCATCGCGATACTTACCTCCGGCTGCCGCAGGTCGGTCCCGCGCTCGATGGAACGGGACGATGTCTCGGGCACGTTTGCGAGGAAGACAAGCAGCGTTGCGACATGCTTCTTTATCCCGATACCAATAAGCAGGCTGACGAACTCTTCTTCTCTTTCGGTAAAAAACTGGACGCTTTCTGTTCTCATTGAAATCACCGGATCTTGTGCGATTTAATTTTATTTTTATTATATCGTTAAATGCATTTTGATTTCATCCGTTGAAAAATGGGGAGGGACGGAACCATCCGGATTTTTCATGAAAATTGCGGGCATCCAAAATCCGGAAATGGAAATTTCCCCGAGTATCCTTCCATTCCGGTAATGATCGCGACGATCTGCCGGGCGGTCCCCGGATCGCCGTCCCCTGTTTAAAAAATTACTTTTCTTTGAGAAATCTGAAGACTTCCCTGAATGTTACTCGTTTCCCATAGGTCAGCATGCCCATCCTGAATATCCGTGCGGCAAGTTTTGTCAGGATAGCAATGGAGATGACAAGGATGGCGATACTCACGATAATCTCGTATGGCGGTACGGTCACGAGCGTGAGCCGGACCATCGCAACGAAGGGCGCGGTGTACGGGAAATAGGTCAGGACCTGCATCAGGAGGGAATTCGGATCCTGCAGGAGGAACTGGAGGAAGATGATCGGGAAGACGGCAAACATCGAGAAGACTGCCGAGACCTGCTGGGCTTCCCTGACCGTGGGCGCGAGGGATGCCGTGCAGGCGATCGAGACCGAGAACAGGAAGTACCCGAGCACGAAATAGACAACCGCGAGGCACACGAGCCCTGTCACCTGAATCTCTGAGAACAGGGCGGCAAACGGGCTTGCGGCGATCACGATAAGGCCGATCGCCACCCAGACCGTGATCTGGAGCAGGCCCACCCCCGCATACCCGAGGATCTTTCCTGCGAGAAGTTCTTCGGCAGAACAGTGGGAGAGCAGGAACTCGCCCCTGCGACTCTCTTTTTCTTCACCGATTCCCTGCATCAGGTAACCGGACGAGGTGAGGATACCGAGTGCAAGAACCATCGTGAGGGCAAACGGCAGCACGAAGCCGGCGAGCTTCTGGTCGCCCTTGGGATTGCCCGCTTCATCGAGGACGATCACCGTGGGGGATACCGGGGAGAGGATCTTCTGCGCGGTCTCGTCAGATACATTCTCGTGCCGCAGGAGGTTCCTGGTCACAAACTCCTGCACCGACTGGCTGGACCCCGCCGACCCGAGCAGGGAACTGTCCATTGTATAGACCATGAGCGTGCCGGTCCGGATATATCCCCCGGGGACTACCAGCAGGCTGTCAATCTCTCCTTTTACCAGTGCCGCCTTGCCGGCTGCAATGTCAGGGTACGGGACAAAGCCGGGCGCTGCCTGAATAAATCCGGCTGCATCCACATACCCGGTTGTCTGGTTCGTTGCTCCCGTGCCGATCCCGGCACCGGTATACAGGGTGAGCCCGATGACAAAGAGCATCAGCAGGGGAAGCCCGATCGTGCCGAGAATAAACCCTTTGCGCCGGACGGTCTTTACGAATTCAAATTTTGCGACTACGAGAGATTTTGCCATCATCGCCTGCCCACCTCAAGGAATATCTCGTTCATGGACCGCTGCTTTACCTCGAACTTCTTCACGGTAACGCTGGCGACAAGCGTTTTTAAGATGGCCTGGGTGTCGGCATCCTTTTCCACGATCAGCTCCGCGACATTGCCGGAGTCGTTGATGCCAAGGATATGGTCGAGATGCGGGAGCCGGCCTTCGTACCTGACCTCAACCGACAACCCGAACTGTAATCGGATCTCATCGAGGCTGCCGTAGAGCACCGTCTTCCCGTTATTGAGCATGAGGATCCGGTCGCACATCCGTTCCACCTCGTCCATCTGGTGCGTGCTCATGATCAGGGTCGTGCCGTTGTCACGCAAGTCGAGGAGGATATCCTTGAGGGTTTTGATGTTGAGGGGGTCGAGGCCCGAGAACGGCTCGTCAAGGATGAGGAGTGCCGGCTGGTGGATGACCGCGAGAATGAACTGGAGTCGCCGGTGCATGCCCTTGCTCAGTTCCTGGATCTTTTTGTCCCGGTATTCCGTGAGATCCAGTCTCTCCAGCCACTCGTCCATCTTCCGGTCGATCGCATCCACGTGCTTGAGTTCCGCAAAATACCGGATACACTCCGAGACCGGGATCTCCTTATCCAGGCTCCCTTCCTCGGGAAGGTAACCGATGGCGTCCTTGATATCATTGGAGAATGTCGTACCGAAGAGCGAGATCGTCCCGGTATCGGGCCGGAAGATATCGAGGATGGTCCGGATGAGCGTGGTCTTGCCTGCACCGTTCGGGCCCAAGAGGCCGAACACCTCGCCCTTGTTGACAACAAAACTGATATCTTCTAAGATATTCCTGCTGTCAAAGGTCTTGGTGAGGTGTTCAACATGCAGAACGATTTTTCCGGGTTCAGGATCTGGTTCGAGGATTTTCATGCAGTGCTCCTACAGGATAATTTCATGTACACTTCAGAGCATGTTCGGGCTTCCATATACGTCCGGTAAATACGGACAATTTCTTCGATAATGACCGTCATCATGGATATTTTTCTCTTTTACGTTCTCAATACTGTCAGGTATGAGTTCACGGAAGATAACTCCGGGAACCTCCGGTTCTCCTCCGAAGGTGGTCCAGAGATACGGTCATCCGAATCTCTCCAGCGCTCCGGTGATCTCATCCGGGTTTTCAGTATACATCACGATCCTTTTCTTCGTAGTCGTAGTGATGACGAGAGTTTTTGGATAGTACGACCGGATCCGGGAGTGATAGTAGATCACAAGGAAGAACAGGACGATGCTGATGTCAAAACCCAGATGAACATAGAACGAGGATGAAACGATTTCACCGGATACAAACTGCAAATATTCCCCATAGAGGACGCCTGTTGACGTAACGGGTATCACTATTACGAGCAGTACCGTAAGAAGCCACAACGGTACCGATGGGACATTGTCCCGGACTTCTGCGGTTGCAATCGTGTTTTTCGGAATAACAACAGGCCACGGCAGAACTTGATGGAGAACAAGGGAATCAGCTCTGCTTTCGAGGCAGGCTCTTCTGTTCTCATAAAAAATGGCTATCGCTGCCAGGAGAATAAGTCCGCATAAGAGGACGCCGGATATAAGGGGCGTATATGCTGTCCGAATAAGAGAGAGCAGGAAAACTATACCGGCGATTCCGGTAATAAACCCGATGAAAAATACCGGGGAGGTGCCGGTTGATCGATAATCAACGATCATATCGCTCCTGACCAGCAGCACATCGTCCATCGGCCGGGTCGATATACACGTATCAGACGGTAAATGTCTCATCCTGACCGGAGTCACGCTGTCGTTCGGGCACCAGCCAAGCCACCCTTGGACAATTTCAGAAATCCTCGTGATCATACGGGAGCCTGCACCACCGGTTTTCCTTCGAACATCGCGGGCAGGGTCCCGGTCTTCCCATAGAGATAGAGGCCGGTGATCGTGATCCCGACGATGGTTGAGCCGATAAAGAGCAGGATGAGCATCACCAGCATATACGCGACAACAACGGCAACTGCTGCTGAAGCACTGCCCGAGAATCCGATCGCGATCATGGGGACCAGGCATATCAGCATAACGACAAACACGATCAGGAAGTAGATGATAAAACAGACAAGAATCTCTGCCCACACTTTCCTGAACAGGGATAACGATCCCGTAACCGCGGTAACAATGTCGTTATTGTCAAGGACAAGGAGCGGAACTACAAACAGGGTAAGGACATAGAGACATGCCATGAATGCCATGGAACCGTAAATTATGCCAAAGTTTACGAGTACACTCCCCATTGTGGAAGGGTTCATGAAGAACGAGAACACGACCCCGATGCATGCCCAGATCATCGCCCAGCTGAAGAGCGGCCACCGGTATTGCCCGGCATGCGCCAGCCCGTCGCGGACAGTTGCTGCCCGGCCTGAATGGATGAGCGAGACACACGCAATCAGTGCTGCCAGGAGATAGTACGTGAGGAAGGTACCGACAAGGCCAATGATGAACGTCAGGGCAATCCAGGGCAGCGAGCCATGAGAGATCATGACTGAAGCAGGGCCGGTTGCGAGGCCTGTCCCCGGAAACAGTGCCGTGCCGGAAATGAACTGGAGTGACAGGCCCGATACGAGACTGAAGATCATCACCAGCCCGGTGAGGAGTGAGAACCAGAGCAACTGCCGGTTCCTGACCAGGAGTCGTATGCTTCCTATCGTCAGTTTGATCCCGTGGTCGATCCGTCCGGATCCCCCGGCCCCGCCACCCGGCTGGGCAGGATTGTGGGTGACCGGGGGTGTTGCCAGTACCGGGGGTGCTGTACGCAGGGGCCGTGCATCGGAATTCGGGCACCAGGCCCGGTATTTCCGGAATAATTCGGATAAATGGAATATCATACCATCGCCTTCACTTTGGTAAACAGTTCTTCTGCCATCTTCGTCGGGTGAGCGGTCTTCTCGATCCTGATGCCGAGCTCGGTTGCATAGTCCCAGAGCAGCTCGATGCATTCGGTATAACGCTGGCACGTGCCGCAGTCGCCTTCATGATCGTACCACACCTGGACCCCGTGCTTTTCGGAGATAAAGATAAGCGCCGGGATCTGGAGCGGTATCGACTGCCCGAGCAGGATCCCCCGCTCAGTATTGATCGCATCGATCGCGATCTGGTTTGACTGCGCCATATCACGGAGTGCCGCATCGATCTTCCCGTCCATTGCAAGCAGCGCCTTGGAGACGGCCTGCCGGGAGATGCCAAGCAGGTTGGCAATGGTGATGTTCGGGGTTCCGCTGCGCCGCATCTTCCAGAAGGCGAACTGTTTTTCGTCCATGGGCAGAAGCATATGTCAACGTGTGTAGGTTGACTATATATAATTTATGAGAAAAAACCGGTGCTGATTAAAAAATTGAAGGGGATGCGGAGTTTAACCTCAAACCCCCATCCCCGTAATCAGCCCGACAATCTGCTGAGCTGTCGCAGGGTCCAGGACCTGTGCCAGGACCAGCCCGGCGATCGCGACGAATACCGTCCAGAACACCTTCTTCACCAGCTCGTTCCATCGAAGACTTGCGGTCTTCGAAGACTCATGTCTTCTCATGTCTCACATCCGATGACGCTCGACATTCTCCTGACTCGGGTCTGATGACACTCCTCATTCCCGAACGCAGATATGATCGCATCCGCGTCTGCCTTCATCCCGCGCTGGATCAGCTTCGGCAGGAACATGACCGCCGCCGCGATGAATGCCAGGGACAACTCGGTCCGGCCTGCAAACCAGATCCTCACCGGGATCGCAATGGTCCGCGCTAGAGCCGCAGCCACGCTCACTTCGTCAAACCAGAAGTAATACCATCGTATATGTCGCATAGTGGGGGTCAGATCGTCCCGGACAATCACCCCTGCGTTTCTGCACCCCCACACCGCTACGGGCTGAACATCATCCCTCCGACCCATTCCCGCTTGAAACAAGCTCCATACAGGCCGGTTTTTTCCCTTGGAAAACCTCCGGATAGCCAGCCGGGGCCAATAGCGGGATTTCCCGTGAGACTCTTATCAGAACTGCCCGAAACAGGCCGGTCGCTGAGATCCGGAAAGAGGGAAACGGGGTTCAGAATGAGCTCGGATGGACAATTTTCACCAAAAAGGGCATATGAGGTCACTCACCGTCAAAAGAAGGATCTGATCCCTCACTCCGTCGGAACCTTGTCTGACGCATATACCTATTCTCAAGTTGGGAGAACCAGGATGGGCCGGGTTCCCGGGCTGATTACCGGATATGGTCCCGCATTTTTTTAAAAAGGGCGAGCTGATCCCGGGCTTCGCGTTTCTTTTCTTCTTCGATGGAATCCATGATTGCCGTTATCGGTAAGGCCAGCTGGTAAATTTTTACCGGGCGGCCTTTGCGTTCGGAGGATTCCCCACGCATCCGGACCCATCCCCGGTCCATCAGGTACCTCATCGCGATACTTACTTCCGACTGCCGCAGGTCGGTCCCGCGTTCGATGGAACGGGACGATGTCCCGGGTACGTTTGCGAGGAATACCAGCAGCGTTGCGACATGCTTCTTTATCCCGATACCAATAAGCAGGCTGACGAACTCTTCTTCTCTTTCGGTAAAAAACTGGACGCTTTCTGTTCTCATTGAAATCACCGTGTCATGTGCATTTAAATTTTATTTTTATTATATCGTTAAATGCATTCTGGTCGTGCTCTTGAAAAAAATGGTGATGGGGCTGAATCACCCGGATTTTTCAGGAAAATTGTGGGCATCCAAAACCAAAAAATGGAAATTTCCTGAATTATCCTCTCATTCCGGTAATCATTCCCACGATCTGCCTGGAGGTTTCCGGATCGCCATCCCGTATAAAAAGGATGAATAAAACTACGAAATTGCCTTTCCGTCAACTGATTGTAATTTGTCTGATGCAACCCGGTATTTTCCCTGCGGGACAACGATCTCAAACCGGGCCCCGTTACCGGGCTCACCCGTCTCTGCAATCGATATGCCGGTGATATTGAGGATCTCCCGGATCAGGAATAAGCCAAGGCCGGTATGCTTTCCATAACCGCAGGTAAACAGGTGGGGTTTATCTTCAGTGGAGATCCCAATTCCGTTGTCCTCATACGTAATAATGAGATCCTGATTGTTTTTTCGGCAGGAGATGGTTATTGCAGTCACGTGCTCCCCGTGATGCAGCGAGTTGTCAAAAAGATTGTAAAAGACTTTTACCAGAATAAGATCGGCAAAGATCTCAACATTCCGGACATCTACTGAAAGTTCGATCTTCTCAAGGAACAGTGTCTTGCGGGACCGTTCAATAATTTCATTTACATCCTGCCATTCAGGTTCATGTATACCGATATCCTGGTACGTTCTGGTAAAATTTATCTGGTCCTGGAGAATACCTGCAATAGTACTGCTTTTCTGCAAATAATCAGAGGCCTTCTCATCAGTCGTCAGCCTCTTTATCAGTTCAAGATACCCCAGGAGTGCGGTCAGTTTATTGGTGAGATCATGCCAGGTAATTTTACACATCAGGTTCAGCTTGGTATTGGTCTGTTCCAGTTTGTCCCGCAACTGTTTTGCTTCGGATATATCGATACAGACCAGCCGGAACCCGTCAATTGATTTATTCCGGCGAATCGGTGTGATATAAACAACCATTGGGAACGTGCTCCCATCACTTTTCCGGGCGGTCACTTCATGAGCAGGTGGAAAATTTCCCTGGAGGGCCTGCATGTACAGGTCGTTGATATGAGATCGTTCATCCGGGTGTACCAGATCCAGCGCTGATAACGGCGTAGTATTTGTTGCACAGGTATACCTGAATTTTTCCCGCCCTGCACGGTTCATGAAGACCACGTTAAACCGTTCATCAAGTTCGACTACGGTCTTCGGCAGCGATTCCACCAGTTCCCTGTACCGGCACTCACTTTCCTTCACTCGTTCCCGCAGATGATATTCTTCTGTCACCTCCCGGGAAAAATTCAGGGTCGCCGGATGGTTGTTCCAGATAATCCTGATCGCATCGGCTTCCCACCAGCGGATCGTTCCCCTCCGGTTTATCACTCTGAACGGGTACCGTGGAAAGCTCACATCCTGATCTATCCTTTTCTGGTACCGTTCGCGCAGTACGGCCTGATCTTCCGGGTGAATAAGGTTGAAAAATGACTGCGATACTACTTCTTCAGAAGTAAACCCGCTGGCAGTGATAAAATCGGAAAATTTCGGGTTATAAAAAATAATTTTTTCGTCCTGGATAATGAATATGCTCTCCTGTGCATTCTCCACCAGCTGACGGTATTTTTTCTCCGATTCATACAGTGCCTGCTGATTCCTGCGGCGTTCAACAATACTCTTGATCTTGTGTTCCAGTTCAGCAAACTGCGCACCGGGATTTCCGCCTTTCTGGAGATAGGAGTCCGCACCGGAGTTCAGGGCCTCCACCACTACCTCCTCCCGCCCTTTTCCGGTAAACAGGATGAACGGGATGCGATCATACCGTTCCCGTACAATTTTCAGAAATTCGATGCCATCCATATCCGGCATCTGGTAGTCAGAAACAATCGCATCAAACGAATGCGTTTTTAATATGTCCAGGGCATTTTTCACAGAATCGATGGTGGTGAGTGATAATAATCCGGAACGTTCAAGATAAATGCGGGTCAGTGCCAGCATCGCAGGTTCGTCATCTACATACAATACAGAGAATTTTGTCATGCGGTATCACGTAAACCAGGCCATGTCCTTTAACACAGGTTTTTTGGAAAAATTTTGGAAAAAAATGAGGTCGACCGATTGCATTATAATGCAGCGTCAATATCGTTGAGCAATTGTTTGACATCGATCCAGATGATCAGTTCATTTGTGTCCCGGTCCTTGATCTTCACGTTTTTCTTGATGATACCAATGATTGCGGTATCCTCCTTACTTACGGAAGCGGAGGTATAATCGACCTGCCCGTCTTCAAATGTTGATACCGAGGTAACATCGTCCACAAGAATCCCTATCTTTGAACGGGTGATATTATCGTCGAGCACGATGATCCGGGACGTATCCATTGCCACGGTATTTTCCGCGGTTATGTTAAGCCGGTGTTTGAGATCAATAATGGTAGTGATCTCGCCACGGAGATCGATGATGCCCCGGATGTAGGCAGGCACATTGGGGAGCTTGGTGATCGTGGTATATTCAACAACCTCTTTCACATCGAAAAGATCGATAGCAAACTGTTCTTCTCCGAGAGCAAATATCACTACCTGGATTGTACCCGCCCGGTTCTCCTGTCGTGCCGGGGTTGTATGCCGGGCTTCCGCAGTAGTTTCTTTTTCTGATTTCGTCGCCATAACAGACACCCGTGTTACGCGATCTTGAATTTTTTGTTCGCGGCTGTTGCCTCGTTTGCGATTTCCTCGACATGCTGGACCATGCGGGTGATCTCGTCCAGGGCCGCGGAGGATTCCTCTGTTGCAGCAGCAGCGTCAGTAGCTTCTTTTGTCGTCCTCTCAACAAAGCTGCCCAGCTCGTTGATATTTGCCGTCACTTCTTCAGTCGTGGCTGCCTGCTCTTCCGTTGCAGCAGCAACTTCTGAGGCGCTCTTTGCCACTTTGTCGATGGCTTCGGCAATCTTCTTGAAGGACTGGACGGTCTCTGTGACCATCTTCTCGCCCTTCTCGACAACGACCCTGCTCTCGCCCATGGCACTCGCCGCATGCTGCGTGCTGTTCTTCAGGGTGGCGATCATCTCTTCAATGCGTTCCGCAGAATTCCGTGATTCCTGGGCAAGCGATTTCACTTCCGTTGCCACGACCGCAAATCCCCGGCCCGCCTCCCCGGCCCGGGCGGCTTCGATGGCCGCGTTCAGGGCCAGGAGGTTGGTCTGGTTGGCGAGATCCCGGATGATACCAACGATCTTCGTGATCTCCCCCATCTGTTTTTCCACATCGATGACAATCTCGTGGACTTTTGCCGAAGTTGTCGAAATTTCACCCATGCTCTTCTCAGCATTTCCCGCCATGTCGGCTCCCTTGAGGGCAAGATCGTCTGTCTCCTTTGAAAGAGCGGAGACTGATTCCATGCTGGAAGTGATCTCTTCTACAGCGGCACTCATGTCCTGCATGGCCTTGGTGATCTGATCAAACCCCTCTGAAATCTTGGTACTGTTGTCACTGACTTTCGAAGTATTGATGGCGATCTGCTGGACACCTTTTGACGCCTCTTCGATACTACGGGAGGTATTCTGGGCGGTTGATGTCAGGTCCTGCATCCGGTTGTTCACATCACCGATACTTGCCTGGAGGTTCCTGATGATCCCGAGAATCGAGTCTTTCATCTTTTTCAACTGGTTATAGACGGCCTGGGTATCTTCATCCGGCGGGGCAAAGTCAAACCGTTTTGTAAGATCTCCTTCCGCGGCTTGTTTGTAAACCTGTGCTGCCCTCTCAATTTCCTGTTCGAGATAGGTATAGATCTTTTTGGAACGAATCTCGTTTTGCTGGATAACCTCAATTTTATGTCGTTCCTCGGTGATATCCTGGTAAATAGAGAGGAAATTTTCAATGTTTCCCTTCTGATCCAGCAGGGGAACGGTATGCCGGACAACAATCTTTTTCCCGGTAGGAAAACTGAATGTGGCTTCTCCGGTGACATTCTGCCGGGATTGTTTTGCCTCTTCAAATCCCTCACCGGATGCGGATACCACTTTGAAATCTTTTAATGTCATCGCGAGGACGCGGTCACGCTCAAAACCGGTCAGGGTCAGTAATGCAGCATTTGTATCCTCAACTTTCATACTGGTATTCCAGAGAATGGTCGGATAGGGGCTTTGGTGGAATAATGCTTCGGCCCGCCTCTGGATCTTCGTAAAATCTTCTTCCATGATTAAACACACCTCATTATTGTACAATTATGTTGACAGAATGACACTATGGCTAAATTAATATTTAAATATTTGTACATCCGCATATCACATCTGCAAAAATATATGATAATCACATAAAGTTTACATATCTTAAACAGAATTGATTACTGATGGATAACACCGGTGTTGAAATTGACCGGATCCGCGAAATATTAAAAACGTGCCAGAAAGGACTGACTACTGCAGAAATCGCCCGGATGCTGAACCTGAACCGTATTTCCACCTCGAAATACCTGAATATGATGGTTGCAGCGGGCGACGCAGAGATGCGTGCCCACGGCCCCTCCAAGGTTTATTATCCCTGCCAGAGAGTGCCGATATCGACAATCCTGAATTTTTCTTCAGATCTCCTTGTTGTGGTGGATGACAGCCTCACGATTATTGATGCCAATAATGTCCTGCTCGATTATTTTCTCCTGAAAAAATCAGACCTGATCGGCTACAGGATTGACTATTCACCCCTTGGGCAATACATCGATACGGTAATCATCGAACATATCCAGAAAGCAATTTCCTCAACAGGCAGCACCCTGAATATCAAACGGACGGTAAAAGAAAAAGATTATTATTTACAACTGAAGTTTATCCCAACCCTTTTTGAGTCCGGGGACCATGGTGTCACGGTGATCGGTGAAGATGTCACCGAATTATACCTTCACCGGCAGCATCTTGAACAACTCGTTGATGAACGATCACAGGAACTGGTATCAGCCAACGAACAGCTAAAAAAAGAGATCTCGAACTACAAAAAAATACGGAACGAACTGAAAGCAAGTGAAATAAAATACCGCGAACTGGTCCAGAATGCAAACAGTATCATTCTCAGGATGGACCTTGAAGGCAACATTGAATATTTCAATGAATTTGCGCAGGCTTTTTTTGGCTGGACTGAAAATGAGGTTCTCGGGAGAAGTATTTACGAGACCATCGTCCCGGTACAGCATACAACCGGAAAACCGGTACGCGAACTTCTGGATGAACTGAAACTGAATCCTGCCGGTTTCACCCGGTTCGAAAATGAGAACATAAAAAAGACCGGGGAACGCGTCTGGATTTCATGGGCCTGCAAATACATCCATGATACAAAGGGCACTCCGAAGTGCATACTTTCCATCGGTCATGATGTTACTGACCTGAAACAGGCGGAAGCGGACCTGAAATTCCGGAATGTCCTGTTTTCCACGCAGAACGAAACAACAATCGATGGTATCCTCATTGTTGATGAGACCCGGACAATCATCTCCTACAACCAGTGTTTTATCGGAATGTGGGGTATTCCAAAAGAACTCATTGCAAAGAAGGATGAGATAAGCGTTCTTGATTATGTCAACAATCAGATCGTCGATCCGGTCCAGTTTGGTAAAAAAGTTGAAGATATTTATAACGATCACAAACGGATTGTCCGGGACGAGATCATCCTCCGGGACGGCCGGTGCTTTGACCGGTACTCGGCGCCGATGGTTGGCCCCGAAAAAACCTATTATGGCCGGATCTGGTATTTCCGCGATAAAACCGGGCAGAAACAATATGTTGAACAATTACGGAAATCGGAAGAGAAACTCGCCGATATCATCAATTTCCTGCCCGACGCCACCTTTGTGATCGATACGGATGGAAAGGTAATTGCCTGGAATATAGCAATGGAAGAATTGACGGGAATCACGTCGCCGGACATCCTGGGCCTGGGGGATTTCGAATACTCCCTGGCGATTTATGGCTCCCGTCAACCGATCCTGGTTGATTTTGCCCTGAAACCCGGCCAGGAGATCCCCCCGAAATATTACTACTGTAAACGGGATGGCAATAAATTCATAGCTGAAACTTATACGACCTATCTCAACCCGGATGGCCTTTACCTGTGGGGGACCGCTTCCCCCTTATACGACGCTACGGGCACAGTGATTGGTGCCATCGAATCAATGCGTGATGTTACTGCAATCAAACGCACGGAACAGGAGTTGAAAGAACACGAAGCAATCTGTTCTGCCATTGTAGAAGACCAGACCGAGATGATCTCCCGGTTCCGGCCGGATGGCACCTATGTCTTTGTCAATGAAGCATTTGCCTCGTTTTTCAACAAGCCAAAAAACGACATCCTCGGTACAGAGTTCCTGCTGCCGGTTGTTAAGGAAGACCAGCCGTTGTTTGACGAGTATTTTTCCGGCATCAACAAGTCAAACCCGGTCATCACCCTTGAAATACGGATGATCCCAAAGGAAGGTGAGATCCGCTGGACGCGGTGGAATATCCGCGGATTCTTCTCTGCAACGGAAAAAATAATCGAGTACCAGGCTGTGGGAAGGGACATAACGGATTTTGTTGCGGCAAAAGAGTCCGCAGATTACCAGGCCCTCCTCTTAAACCAGGTGAACGATGCCATCATTGCCACCGATATGGTATTCCGGATCACGTACCTGAACCGTGCCGGGGAAGGATTGTTCGGATGGAAATCCCGTGAAGTTATGGGAAAAGATATTCACGACATACTCCAGTTCGATGCAACAAATGACCATGACCCCGGTATCAGGGATCAACTCTTATCCCGGGGTATGTGGAAAGGCCCGCTGGTACAGGTCACCAAATCAGGAAAACGTATCCGTGTTGAATGGTCAATATCGGTTTTCAAGGATCATGCGGGAACAATGAGAGGGATCGTGGGACTGTGCCGGGAGATCCCTGCGATGAAATAGACTCGCGAAGAACCTGATATGACTTCGTAGTTACGAGAGATTCAACGCACGGGTTATGATGATAATAACTAACGGAATTCAATCCATCTGAAACACATTTCTTTTTTAAATTATTTGGGAGATTATGCACAACAGGTTATACCGGTTTCTTTACTGCGAGTAGAAAAAATGGGGGGGTCCGGCGATCCCTGTCAATCGCGACCGTTCATCCACATATGCCTGCAATCAAGTTCACCACCTGCTGTGCTGTTGCCGGGTCCACGATCTGCGCAAGCACCAGCGTCTCCAGAACAACAATAAGAAAAGGGAGGAGAAACCAAAACTCAGTACAATGCCTGAATCCCCGGCACCGGCCCTCCACGAATCCGAGACGGTTGAATTCAAGGAATCCTTTGATCGGGAAGTGGTTGTTTCAGCCGACGCCCTCGCGAATACCCGGGGCGGGACGATTTTTATTGGGATAACCGATCGCGGAAATGTCGTCGGGACATTGATTGGTACCGAATCTTTTAAAGCCTGGGCCAATACGATTTCCCAGAGCACCGAACCTCGCATCATACCGGAGATTGAAGAATTGTCCCGCGATGGCAGGGCCGTGGCAGCCATCCATATCAGGGAAAACCCGCTTAAACCGGTCTCGGTCCGGGGCAGGTGCTACCGGAGAGTTGGCGCCAGTAACCGTGCCATGCAGCCCCACGAGATCGCGGAAATGCACCTTCAGTCCGTTGGCCGCAGCTGGGACCTGACACCTGCACCGAATACGACCTTTGCTGATCTCGATACCGCGAAAATCGCCGATTATATCAGAAAAGCGAACGAGACCGGCAGGCGGAATATCGCAGCAGACGAATCTCCGCAAACCGTACTCCAGAGGATCGGTCTGGTCGACGGCAATACTCCGACATGGGCCGCGCTTCTTCTCTTTGGGAACGATCTGCAACGGTCCCTGTCGCAGGCAACAATTCACTGCGGCCTCTTCGATGCGGATGGGATTAGTGTCCTGGACGATCGCATGGTTCGGGGTACGATCATCGAGCAGGTCAATGATGCGATGGAATTTATCCGGAAGAATATCCGGGTCGCATTCGTGATGACCGGAGAACCTGAGCGTAAACAGGTCTGGGACTACCCGGTCGAGGCCCTCCGTGAAGCGGTTATCAACGCAGCCTGCCACCGGGACTATACGATCAGTTCGGCAGTGGAAATCCGAATACTGGGTGATTCTCTTAAGATCTGGAGCCCGGGCCGGCTGGCAACGGGGATCACGTTACCCGAGCTCCTTACTCCGCATGCGTCGGTCCTCAGAAACAAGGGAATCGCCCAGGTGCTGTATGATATCGGCTGGATTGAACGGTGGGGCGGAGGGATCCAGAAGATACGGATCACCAGCGAAGCCGCAGGGATCCCCGAACCGGTCTTCCAGGAAGACCAGGGCTTCTCGGTAACATTCCGGAAAGATGTGTTTGACCGTAACAACCTCGTTCGCGCAGGATTATCGGAACGCCAGATTTCCGCAGTGCTCTTTGCGAAAGAGACCGGGAAAATCACCAATGCGGACTATCAGAAGCTCGCCGATGTATCGGCAGCGACGGCACGGCGCGACCTTAAAGGTCTGGTCGACAGGAATATTTTTGCCATGAAGGGTGTCCGGAAAGGAATCTTTTACATCATCAAGCCCCGTCAATGAATCAATCGCATGACGCAAAAATGACGCATATCCGGGGAAAGTGACGCATATCTGACGCATAAGCGATCGTGTCCGGATTTATTGTCTCGTCAAAGGGGCAGTGAAGGGGCGGGATAGGGGCACTTCTTGGTTTGGTTCCGACGTAGAAATGGGGTGTGGGCGATTTTGCTGATGATTTGATTATGTGCGGAGAAGGCCGAAAACCGAATGTTGTCCTCTGCCTTAATCCGATAATCGATAAAGTGAATGCAGCTTATGGAATAGAGAGAAAAAGAAATAAAATATCGTTTTTCCACACATACGAAAATTATATAGAGAAAATTAAGGCACAGCCAACGTGATAATCCCAACAATCTGCTGAGTTGCCTCAGGGTCCAGCACCCGGGCAAGCACCAGCCCCGCCATCGCGACGAACAACGCCCAGAAGACTTTCTTCCCCTGCTCGTTTTTCCCGAACGTCTCAATTACCCCATCCGCGTTCGCTTTCATTGCCCGGCGGATCAGTTTGGGGAGGAACTCGAAGAATGCCGATGCATTCTTCTCCTCCTTCAGGTCTGATGACCTTCAGGAAGACGAAGAGCGGCAGGAAGATGAGAGCTGTACCCGTGAATGCGAGGGGAAGTTCTGTTCTGCCGGCAAGATACATCCCGGCCGGTATTGCGAAGGTTCCCGCCAGGATCGCTGCGAGGCCGACCTCGCCGAACCAGAAGTAATGCCGCTTCTCCACATAATTCGCCTTCTCAAGTTCATTCAGTTCCGAGATATCGAAGATCCCAAGCACCGAGAGCATCCCGTACCAGACCGCATGGGTCTCCTCCGGGTCGGCGACGATGCAGTCGAAGAAACCCCAAGGTTTCTTCTCCTCCTTCGGGTTCTGATGAACCCTCGGGCCGAGGAAGAGGATCGCGACCGGCACGATGAGCAGGACTACCGGAAGATGTGCAAAGAGAAAAATAATTCCGAACAGGAGCCCGACACCGCAGATGGCGGCCCGGGTCTGATGAGCGTCAGATCTTCCCATTCTCCTCAATCACATCGACAACTTTTCGCCCAATATCGGTCGTCCGGTAATACCGGCTCATCTTCTCATCCGGCGTCAGGCATTCCACAAGACCGACCTTTTCAAGCGCCTGAATTGTCCGGCTTACTGCTGATCGCGCAATACCAAGACTCTTCGCAAGTTCCGTGGGAGAGTTTGGCCGGATAAGACCTTTGAGTACTTTTCTTCTTACGCTTCCCCGTGCAACGAAACTCACGAGATTGTACATCAAGTGAAAAAGGAAAAATACACGTATGAATATGTGTCACACACGTGTAACAAATTTTATCCCCTCCCCCACCAACACACTCTCCGGTGCCTGGTGAACACAGACAGCACAATCCCGGAAGACGGCCGGAACCGGGAGCGACAACCTCCGGCACAAAACCCCTGTTCGGATGTGGCGCTCCTCCGGATCCCGCACACTCCGCCAGGTACCGCCATCACAGGCATACAAGAGACTGTGCTTTTCGCACACCCGGTCAACGGCAGGGCGTGCAGTTTCTACCTCTGCTATCTGCCCGGGATCGCGGGCGAGCCGATCATCCGCCCGCTTGCAGACCGGTATGAGGCGGCCGCATTCATCATCGGAAAAGCAGGCCGGAATCTTGCGGGAGTCACGGATGCGGAGCGCCGGCCGATCCGAGAATGTTTCCCGGATATTTTTGGGCGCGGGAACGGATGAGACGCAGGGAACCGGACCGGGCCGGTTTATGGATGTAATGAATATGCCGCGGTCAGAGAGCCGGAACGAGAAGTAACGCCGTCGTATATGTTGCATATTGGGGGTCAGATCACTACGGACCATCATCCCCGCGTTTCTGCATCTTCACCCCCCACAATCCAAACCTCATCTCCCTGCCCGATCCTCGATTAAAACAAGCTCTGAACAGGCCGGTTTTTCTCCTCGCAAAATCCCCGGATAAGCAAACCGGGCCAATAGCGGGATTTCCCGTGAGACTCCCAGCAAAAACCCCCGAAACAGGCCGGTCGCTGAGATCCGGAAAGAGGGAAACGGGGTTCAGAATGAGCACGGATGGGTCATTTTCACCAAAAAGGGCATATGAGGTCACTCACCGTCAAAAGAAGGATCTGATCCCTCACTCCGTCGGAACCTTGTCTGACGCACATCCCTATACTCACGTTGGGAGATCCAGGAAGGGCTGGGTTCAGGGGCTGATTACCGGATATGATCCCGCAATTTTTCGAAAAGGGCGAGCTGGTCCCGGGCTTCGCGTTTCTTTTCTTTTTCGATGGAATCCATGATTGCCGTTATCGGCAAGGCCATCTGGTAAATTTTTACCGGGCGGCCTTTGCGTTCAGAGGATTCCCCACACATCCGGACCCAGCCCTTGTCCATCAGGTACCTCATCGCAATACTTACCTCCGGCTGCCGCAGGTCGGTCCCGCGCTCGATAGAGCGGGACGATGTCTCGGGTACGTTTGCGAGGAATACCAGCAGCGCTGCGACATGCTTCTTTATCCCGATACCGATCAGCAGGCTGACGAACTCTTCTTCCTTTTCGGTAAAATACTGGACGCGTTCTGTTCTCATTGGAGTCACCGTGTCATGTGCATTTTAATTTTATTTTTATTATATCGTTAAATGCATTCTGGTCATGATCTGGAAAAAATGGTGATGGGATCATCCGGATTTTTCATGAACATTGTGGGCATCCAAAACCAGGAAATGGAAATTTCCTGAATTATCCTCCTATTCCGGTAATCACTCCGACAATATGTTTTACCGTCCCCGGGTCCGCGACTTGTGCTAGCACAATTCCGGCAAGCGCAGCGAACAGCGCCCAGAACACTTTCTTCACCTGCTCATTCTTCCCGAACGCATCGATCTCCGAAAGGTCGCCAGACCTTGAGGATGAGAAGAATTTCCAAAAATTCTTCGAAGTGGCATCCGCATCCGCCTTTATCGCCCGCTGAATCAGTCTGGGCAGGATGACGAAGAACGCTTATGCGTTCTTCACCTCCTTCAGGTCCTGATGGACCCTCAGGAATACGAAGAGCGGCAGGAACAAGACCGCCGCCCCGATGAACGCAAGGGTGATCTCCGTACATCCCGCAGGAAAGATCCCATCAGAAATTGTCAACTCACCGGCCGACCAGCAGCGAGGCCGGCATGTGGCTGGTCGTTCTCGCGTCTCCCGCCATGATATTCATACTGGTTCCTCCGTCTCGCCGTACCCGAGCAGCAGGTACCTCTCCATGGCCTCAATCCAGATCTTCTTTACCGTATTGTTATCCATCTCCAGGAATCGGGAACTGGTGATCATGCCCATGGTCATCGCAATGATCATATAATTCGCCGCATCGGGGTCCACTCGGGGCGGCAGTTCTCGCTTGGATTTCAAACGGACAAGACAGTCACGGAGAAGCATCCGGCTATTGTCAAACAAGTGGACAAATTCCTCAGGGTGTTTTGGGTCCGGAGATGGACGGGATGGCAGGAGGAAGAAGATACTCGCATAGGGTTTCTGTTGCTCGAAGAGCAGTTCGGCCAGATTCCGAATAATGAGGTGGATATCATCACTTTGCGTCAGTATTGTTTCAAGCCCGTCATGGATGTTCTCCGCCACTTCGAGGATAATTGCGCGCAACAACGCCTCCCGGTTATCGAAGTAACTGTACAGGGCGGGTTTGGAAACACCGACGTTCTGGGCAATTGCCTCCAGTGTCACGGCATCCCACCCCTTTTCCGCAGCTACCTCAAGAGCTCCGGCAATGATTTTTTTCCTTGCTTCCTCGTGCGCATTGATTCGTGGCATGCTCATCTCTTTGTTGGGTTCGACGGTTTATTCATATTTCGCCCTCCACTATTACAAAATTTCGGTTAAATTTTCCTAATAACAATTAAATAATCTTAATGCATATTAATTGTTACGGGCAGCTCACCTCTCCTGCCCGTAAAAAAGCAAGGAAATGATCCCGAAAGGTTACGAAAATATGCAGTACATTTCCGTAAATGCAGGCATAGTTGGCGGGTTGCCGGTTTCTGTTATCATCCCCTCAGTTATTCTCGGGATAATTGCTGCCATAGTTGTGTTCCGGATCTCACGGGAAGAGAAGTGATTGTATTGAGAGAACTGATGACCGTGATACGGGATCGTACGCTGATCGATCGGGCATCCAATCCAGTCAGATCAACAATTGCATAAGGAAGAACCGGATGATTAAAGAATTGTTTGAATGTATCGCAACAGCGATCATAAAGAAGCCGAAACTGGTTGCCGGGCTGGTCTTTGTCCTTTTCTGTACCGGACTTTTTGGCATGACCATGCTCAGCATGGAGACCGGCTGGGAGACCTATATTGACAAGGACACCGTTGGCGGGACCCACCAGGCACAATATGAAGAGAACTTCCAGTCGGATGTGATCATCCTCATCATAGAAGCCGGCGATCCGCTCAGCCCGGATGTTCTTGAGTATATCGATACTCTTGAAAAGGATCTCCGACAGCAACAGAATACCCAGAGCGTCCAGAGCCTCACCGATGTCCTGAAAGCGTACAATGGAGGTACACTCCCTTCAACTAAGGCGGAGACAGAACGCATCGTCAGTATGCTTCCGGAGAGTACACGGAATCTGCTCTATCCTTCCAACGTACTGACCCTTGCCCAAATCCAGCTCCCTCCGAACCTGTCGAAAGAGACCCAGAAGTCGGTGCTCGCCAATGTTGCATCGATCATTGACCATTCCGACCCTCCTCCGGGAGTGACCGTCGAGGTATCCGGCACTCCCGCGTTCACCCAGCAGCTGGAGGATGGACTTACAGAGAACATGGGCATCCTCATCGGGGGTGCCATGGTCCTGATGATCATCACGATGGGATTTCTCTTTTCCTATGTCCGCCACCGGTTCATGCCGGTCCTGCTCGTGGCGATCGGCCTTGTGATCTCGATGGGCATGATGGGTATCGCCGGTATTTCGCTGAACATGGCGGTGATCGGGGCCTTCCCGGTCCTGATCGGTCTCGGGATCGATTACGCGATCCAGTTCCATGCCCGGTTCGATGAGGAGGCACGCAAGGGTTCGCTTGAGGACGCGGTCTTCAATACCGTAACCTGCACCGGCCCCGCGGTCATGTATGCGATGCTTGCCACCTGCATGGGCTTTCTTGCAATGTTTATATCGGACGTCCCGATGATCCGCTCGTTCGGCCTCGTGGCAATTATCGGCATATTCACCTGTTACTGGATCTCCTGCATCGGTATGCCGACGCTGGGCCTCCTGACAAACTACAAGCCCAAGCCGGAAAAAACCGGGGAGTGTTACGCCGTGGGAACGGATGCCTGCGATACGATCATCACAAACCCGAAAATAAGCCGGACAACGAAGAACAAAAAGAAGAGTTCCTTCTCCTATGGACAGTTCCTTACGGACACCTCGGTAAAGATTGCGAAGAACCCGGTGCCGGTCCTGCTCGTAGCAGGTCTTGTCGCCCTGATCGGGTTCCAGATCGACCCGACCATTCCCGTGGAATCAGATGAGAACTCAATGGTCCCCACGAGTATGCCGGCCAAGATCAACATCGACAAGGTCACCCGCATCATCGGGTCGACCGATACCGCAGACTTCCTTGTACAGGGTTCACGCGTGACAGATCTCGATACGATGCAGTGGCTGGCGATGTTCCAGGAATATGAACTCTCGCACCATCCGGAACTCACCTCATCGACGAGCATCGTTACCTATGTCCTCCAGTATAATGGCGGCGTGATGCCGGAAACCCAGGCCGGACTCGATACCGTACTGGGGAAAATCCCGGAGGAGACCAAAGACCCCTACCTCAGCGGCTCGATGAGCGGCGTGATAAAATTCAACACCGTCAAGCTCGAGATGGCGCAAAAAGACGATTTAAAGAAGCAGATAAACAGTGATATCGCGTTCCTCGAACCACCAATAGGGATTACCCTCTATCCAGCAGGAAATTTTGAACTCTACACAAAGCTGCTGAGTTCTCTCTCGGAATCGAAGGAGACGATGACCTATCTCGGCTTCATCTTTGTCTTCATCTTCCTGGTCCTCGTGTACCGGCATCTCCATGCCGTATCCCCCATGATCCCGATCATCTTCGTTGTCGGGTGGAACGCGGTCATGATGTATATCCTGAACATAACCTATACACCGCTCACCGCAACGCTGGGATCGATGACCATCGGGGTTGCCGCGGAATATACGATCCTTGTCATGGAGCGGTATGCTGAGGAGGAAGAGAAGCTGCACGACCATATTGCCGCCATCCAGGAAAGCGTGCAGAAGATCGGCACCGCCATCACGGTCTCGGGCCTTGCCACCTTCTTCGGGTTCTCAGCACTCTGCCTCTCGACCTTCCCCATTTTGAGTAACTTCGGGATTACCACCCTGATCGCAATCGCGTTCTCCCTAGTCGGTGCAATCTTCGTCATGCCTGCTGTACTCTCGATCATAGGCGGTCTCTCCGAATGGCTCGATGCGAGAAAACAAAAGGGAGCTCCTGAAGGTGGAAAATGATCAACGTTCTGTATGTCGATTCAGATCCGAAGATGTGGATGATCATTTCCCATATCTTTGAAAAATACTGTGCTGTTTCGATATTCCCTGCGGGTTCCGGGGAAGAGGCGCTGGGATGGCTTTCCCAGTACCATGCCGACGTGATTGTATCAGATTATATTTTACCGGGAATGAGCGGAACCGAGTTCCTCCATGCCCTGAGAGCCGGAGGTATCACGATCCCGTTTATCTTCTTTTCCGAAAGCGCCCACCCCTATGTCAAGAACAAGGCCTGCCGGGAGGGCATTTCCGGGTTTATTCCCCGTAAAGGACTGGAGAAAAAACCTGTTCTGGACCTGTTGAGGATGGTCTGCTGGGCAGCCGGCAGCCACGTAGGGGAGTACCCCGCTCTGGAGGATCTGAAACGTGGTGCCTGACGGCAGGATTTCCCGTAAAGACGCGAACCGTTCGGGAATTAATGACCGGGCATCGAGAAGTGAACCGTCCTGTCGGAGTAGCATACCATGACGGATCCTGATAAAAATCCAGAGAACAGGAAGACGACTCCATGAAGACAACTATCTATTACTTTACAGGAACCGGCAATTCGCTCGCAGCGGCGAGGAAGATCGCCTCGATCCTGAGAGAATGCGAACTGGTCCCGGTTGCATCGCTGCAGAACTTCCGGGACGATATTCATCCTTCGGCAGGTCGTATCGGGATCATCTGCCGCAAATTCTGGATGCAGTTGATCTGCCAGGAGATATTACGAAATTGGTTCTGGAAAATTATTGAAAGAAAAATTAAAGATTCCTGTTTATTGATCAGACACCCGATTTCAGATATCATTCTTGATGATAACCGAAGATCATTGATGAGGGATAAATGGGAGAGGGATCGATTCACCCACCCATCCCTGTAATAAGCCCCACAATCTGCTGAGTCGTCACCGGGTCCACGACACGGGCCAGGACCAGCCCGGCCATCGAGATGAAGAGGGACCAGAAGACTTTCTTCACCTGCTCGTTCTTCCCGAACGCGATGATGATCGCATCCGCATCCGCCCTCATCGCCCGTTGAATCAGCTTCGGCAGGAACACGAAGAGCGGGAGGAAAATGATCGCTGCACCGGTGAACGCGAGCGTGATCTCAGCCCGGCTAAGAAGGAAGATCCCGAGCGGGACCGCGAACACACCGGCCAGCATTGCGGCCATCCCCACCTCGCCGAACCAGAAGTAATGCCGCTTCTCTGCGTAGTTCAGCCGCTCTGCATCGGTGAGCGTGGAGAGATCGAAGATGCCGAGCACGGAGAGCATCCCGTACCAGACCGCGTGCGTCTCCTCCGGATCGGCGACGATGCAGTCGAAGAAACCCCAAGGTTTCTTCTCCGCCTTCGGGTTCTGATGAATCCTCGGGCCGAGGAAGAGGATCGCGACCGGCACAATCATAAGGATCAGCGGCAGGTGTGCAAAGAGAAAAATGAGGGCGAGCAGGAGCCCGGCGCCGCAGATGGCGGCCCGGGTCTGCAGTTCGGACTCGAACATTCTCATCACTCCCGGTCATCTCCCGTGTCTGCTGCAATCGCAAATTCGAAGACCGGGCTCGTGTATCCGCCGTTTGCCGGGCTGAAATCCCGTGCGAGCCCGGTTCTTTTCCGGGCCGCCGTGCGGAACCGGACGGTGTGGATGCCCGGCGCACGCGGGTAGACCCTGCGGCCATCGATGTCGCGCATCTTCCGGTAGTGCGGGATATCGAACCAGTCCGGCCAGAAACGGATTCCCCTCGGAATGTCCGTTCCCCTGAGAAGGTCCGAAAGCCGCAATGGCCTCATGTTGTCGTAGATGATATCTACGATCAGGTTGTCGTCTTCCCGGTCCGGCTGGAGATCCAGCTCGTAGAATACCGGGTTGCGTCTCACTTCATCGAGCGTGAGCGGGGTGTCCTTTGTGAGCGGTTCGAGGCCGGAGAATGTCCCGCGGTACAGGCCGGTCACGGTTGCAACCGGTGTCGTGTTACCCTCCATGGTACGCCTCCCTGAATCGCTCGTGCTCGTCCCGGAGTTTCTTGAACTCATCGACGATCTCATCGTACCTGCCGATCTTCTGGTGGATGACGAAGAGCAGGGGATAGATCGGGAGCACGGTCCCGAGTACTATGCCAAGAATTTCTGTTTCCATTGTGAATGCCTCCTGAAAAACCGGGCCCCGGGAGACTTAACCTTCCCCCGGGACTGGTTGATCGGTGAGTAGAAGAAGATCGGGTCTCGATGTTCGGGTCTTTTGACCCTCAACTAGTCGAAGACCTACGGTCTTCTCCAGCCTCACCCTTGCAGGGTTCGGCTTATGCCAGAGCCGTCACCGTGTCGGCCCAGGTCTCGATCCTCGTGCGGATCGCATCGTCCGAGTAAGAGGTCAGGCTCACGCTCTTCCGGCCGAAGGTGACCATGTAGATCTCCCCGTTCGGGTCGCGGCATTTCAGCGTCGTGGAGAAGGTCTCGTTCTCGCTGTCCCGGACTGCGGTGCCCCCGTGGGTTGCGATGAAGGCCGTGTCCGCAAGGAGTGCGGTAGGCCCGGCATTGAACCCGGCGATCGTGTTGAACTTCAGCGAGTCGCTGCCAACGGTCTTCGCGTCGTCGTCCTGGTACACGATCTTTGCAACGTAGTTTTCCTTGGTCTTCTCTACCGGTGCGTGGTTTACACCGGCGCTCTCATAAGCTACACAGGCAAACGGGTTGTCGGCGATGACCGACTGGACGATCGTGTTGAACGCCGCCACGTCTGCAATCGGGCTCGCGAGTTCGCGAACCGCTGTCTTTACGGTTGTTTTTTGTACGAAATCTGCCATG
>NZ_JALOCH010000023.1 GCF_023227875.1 Methanoregula sp.
TCTTCTGGGCCCATTCGCGGAAGCACTGCCTGCAGAACATGATATGGTATCTGCGTACGAGCCCCTGTTTGCGCCCGCACATCTTGCATTCGTTCGCACCGCGACCGTAGACTTTCTTCCTTTCTCCAGCCATTAGCGCACCTCTACCTGGTATTTCTCCTTGAGGAACGTGATCGCATCCGTCTTGTTCACGCGCTGCTTTGCCGGGAGTTTCTTCTGTGCCATGCGGCGGCGGGTGATCCGGATACCTTTGCGTTCAAGAACGACGTTGACATCCATCCCGTAGATACCGATCTGCGGGTCGTAGGACATCCCGGGGAAGTCCGTGTGTTCTTCGATACCGAATGAGAAATTCCCGCTCTTGTCGAGCTGGCTCTCAAAGAGCGTGTTCTCAACAATCTTGAGGGAGGTCTCGAAGAAATCACGGGCGGGTTTGCCGCGGAGGGTCACCTTGCAGCCGAGCGGTTGACCCTTACGAATGGAAAATGCCGGCTGTGTCATCTTAGCGATGGTCCGGATCGAGGTCTGCTTGGTGATCGTCTTTAAGATGTTCTCGGCTTTCACGAGCTTCTCACCGGCTTCGCCGACACCCATGTGGACAACGACCTTGTCGATGTAGATATCACGCATCGAGGTCACTCTTCATGCCCCCATTTTGCAACTGCGGAGGTCTGCTTTCCTACCATGTAGATGTAAGGTGCAATAGTGTCGAACTTGGTTCCCGTCGTCTCATCTTCGAGGATGATCTTGTTCGGGACGGAGCCTGGCATCTTGATGATCTCAATGATCCGGGCGACATTGCCGGAGTGCTTTCCGCCAATGATCATGGCCATGTTGCCTGCCTGGAACGGGAAGTGATCAAGGATCTTGAACCGGGTCTCGGGCTCAAGGGATACCTCGACAGAGTCTCCGGGCTTGTAACTGTTGTCCGCGAGGATATTGGCACCGTCACGGAGGTTCAGCTGGACCTTACCACCGGTAATGGTGGTCTTGTTCCTGATCTTGACGAGACGGCTCTTTGCGGCCTCGGCATCGATCTCAACCGAGATATGCCGGCCGTTCCTGTCACGCAGGATACGGTAATATTTGTTGATCTTCGGCATGGCGATGATGTCAAAGATGCCAACACCCATCTTGGGATCGCGGCACGGTTTTCCATTGATGATGACATCTTTCTGGCTGAGGATCTGCTTGACCTCTTTCATGTTCCGTGCATAGTTCATGTTGTCACGGAGCCAGACGGCAATCGGCATCGCGTTCGCATTGTGCGGACCGGGTGCGGTCTTTGTGATGAACTTCGTGGTCTTCTTTGCAATGTGCCACGAGTCCGGGGCGTTTAATCGCTTCAGGTGGTCTGACATTATTCGGCCTCCCCGAGTTTTGCCACGCGGCGCTTGTCATCGAGCTTGAGCTTCGTGAGCTGGACGTTCGAGGGATCAATTGCCCGGGGTACTTCGGTCCCGTCGGCCTTTGTTGAAGAAACACCGTGGACAACAATCTTTGACTTGCCGGTGTCGACTGCATCAACAACGCCTTCGCTGCCAACGAAATCGCCACGGGTAACCTTTACCGTATCACCCTTGACAACGCGCAGCGTCTTTTTCTTGTATTTCTCTTTCAGGTCGTCTGAAAGGGGTGCGTTGAGGAACTTGGTCCTCGCGTGAGAGGGTGCGTTGTAGCGTGCCTTTCTCTGTTTTCTTGGCTGTTCGCTTTCAATTCTTACCATGTACCCACCTCATACGATGATCGTTGCCATGGAACCGAGCTTCGGGTAGCGCTCCGCAACTTCGCGGGCTACTGGTCCCTTGATCTCGGTTCCTTTCGGCTCGTTCTTCTCATCCACGACAACAACAGCGTTGTCATCGAAAGATACCCGAAGGCCACTTGGCCTGCGCATCTCCTTCTTTGCGCGGATGACAACTGCACGCACCAGCTTGCGGCGCATGTCGGGAGTGCCTTTCTGGACACTCGCCGTGCAGAGGTCCCCGAGACCCAGCTTGGGCTGACGGCGCCGGACACCGTGGTAGCCGAAGACAGAGATGATCTGCACTGTCCTGGCACCGGTATTGTCGGCGCATATAAGCCTTGTCCCTGTCGCAAGTGCCCTCGGCGTCTTGGACTGCATTGCCTTCATGGCTTCTGCACCTCCACAACAACGAAAGTCGTGCTCTTCGACAGCGGTCTGCATTCGGCAATCTTCACCATGTCACCAACTTTTGCCTGTATACAGGGGGGGTTGTGGGCATGGAGTTTCGAACTCCGTTTCTCGTACCGCTTGTACTTACGGACGTAGTGCATGTAATTCCGTGCAACCACGACCGTTCCCATCATACGATCGCTCACGACTTTGCCGGTGATCACCTGGCCACGCACCGGTAAAGTGCCGTGAAACGGACAGTTAACATCCTTGCACTCTTCCTGGGGTGCCTGGACGTTCAATCCAATGTTTTGTGCCATTATTGTATCCTCTTCTTTTCGTGCAGGTTGATCCTTTTCTCAGGAGCCAGAACCATCACGGATCCGTCAATCTCAACAAGTTCCCTGCCGGGAAGGCGCACCTGGAATGTGCTGTGCATCTTGGGGATACGCCGGACCCCTTTTGGGGTCTCGATCACCAGCAGGTTCTTTGTCTCATCGATGATACGGCCGGAAAGTCCTCTCTGCTTTGGATTTGCAGCTCCCGATACCAGAATGTCCAGCCCGATCAGTTCATGACGGAGGACATTCTGGGAACAGATCATGCAGTTCTCCTGCGGTTCTGCTCGGTCAACATACGGGCAATGGTTCGCCGGAGTTCGCGGATATGTCCGGGATTCTCGGTGGCGCCGCCGGCACTGACTTTACCGTAGTGCTGGACGAGCTCCATCCGGAGTTTTCCCATCTGTTCCTGCAGTTCCACATCGGAGAGCTGCTGGACATCCTTGGCCCTGAATATTGCCATTACTGTTCCTCCGCAAGTTCCTCATCCGGAAGGGCCGGTTCTTCCGGGTCAGTGTCACCAATTGCTGTGACCGCAGTCTTCGGGGCCGGGCGCTTCTTCTCCTGTTCGATGATAGAGAAGTGGTCGGGCAGTTTTGCGCCTGCCGGGACGAGTTTTACCTGGACGCCGATGACGCCGAGTTTCTTGATCGCGACGGCATAGCCCTTCTCGACAATCGTGTTGCTCGGTTCACCGCAGTGCTTGATGTACCCTTCAGTGAACTTCTGGGTACGGGCACGTGCCCCGGTCAGTTTTCCAGCGATAACGACTTCGCAGCCGAGTGCACCGGAGTCCATGACCCTGCGCATGATGCTGGATCCTGCCTTACGGAAGTACCAGCCGCGCTCAAGAGCGTTTGCCAGTCTCTCCGCCATGATCTGGGCATTGAAACTGGGATTGGTGACCTGCTGGACCTCGATCTGCGGTGATTCGACACCGTAGTTCTGGGCAAGGTCCAGGGTGAGCTGGTGGACCAGCTTGCCACCCTTACCTATGACAATACCCGGCTTCTCCGCGAAGATCGTGACCTGGGTCCCAAGGGGGGTCCGGGCAATATCCATACCGCCATAGCCTGCGCGTTTGAGTTCCTTTGACAGGTACTTCTCAACGCGGGCTTTCCTGGCACCTTCAGCGATGAATTTTCTCTCTACTGCCATTACGCCACCTCTCTGACGATGATCTCGAGGTTCACGGATTCGCGGACCTTGGGGGTTGCCCTTCCCATTGCCCGCGGGAAGAATGCCTTCTGGGCGCGCCCGCGGTTTGCGGATGCGTGGATGATCTCGAGGTTTTCCGCGTCGAGACCGATATACTCGGCATTCTTCTTGACCGATTCAAGGAGACGGATATATTCCCTGGATGCCTTGACCGGGTAGCGTCCTGCATCCCAGTTGCCCGGGAGGCCGCGCTTGTGTGCGACATTCCGGCAGAAGTGCCGGAACGGGACTGCTTTTTTCAGCTTAACGACATCATTCAGGTACGCGATTGCATCGTTCACGCGCTGGTGCCTGATGAACCCGGCAATCTCGATCGAATGTTTTGGCGACATGTTCAGCTCATTGGCTTTTGCCTTTGCTACGTTGTCACCCTTGATTTTGTTGGAATAATCAATGCGTGCCATGTCCATCACTTCAGCGGAACGTACTTGCTTCCTCTCGTTGCACCGATACCGGCGCTTCCGTGAGAAACCCTCTTGCGTGTCAGTGCAAATTCCCCGAGATAGCGGAAGACCGACTCGGGCTGGAACTCTACCTTGACGAATTCCTTGCCATTGTAGATCTCGATGGTCCTGCCGATCATTTCGGGCATGACGATCATTTCACGGAGATGAGTCCTGATCTTCTCATCGCCTTCGCGGACCTTCGCCAGTAATGTCTCTTCACCGCGGGAAAACCCTCGGGTAATCTTGCGGCGGGGACGGGCGGGCATCAGGGGGAGGAGTTCGGAAATCCCCATCGCCTTGAGCTCGTCGATCTTATAGCCGCGATAGGTGAACTCCTCTCGCCGTCTTGGCATTCTCTTCTGTGTCTTTTTAGGTGCTGCCATACCCATCACTTCCTGCTCTTACCTGTCCTGCGTGCTGCCACAGATCCCACAGTCCTGCCCGGGGATGTGCCCCGTGCGATCGTCTTCGGGCGACCGGTGTGCTGGTGACCACCGCCACCGAACGGGTGGTCGATGACGTTCATCGCGACACCACGGACGCGTGGCCAGTTGGATGCGGTGTTCTGCATCTTGTGGTACTTGTTGCCTGCTTTCACGAACGGTTTCTCAACGCGGCCGCCTCCGGCTACAATGCCGACGGTTGCGCGGCAGCGGTGGTTGAACCATTTCGTCTTGCCGCTGGGCATCCGGACACCGACACGGTCCTCGGACTTGTCAACAACGATTGCCTGCACACCGGATGAGCGGACAAACTTACCGCCATCGTTCGGGCGTGCCTCGATGTTGCAGATATAGGTACCGGTCGGGATGTTCTGGAGCGTGAGCGTGTTGCCATTCTTGACTTCACCGCTGGATCCCCAGAAGATAACTTCTCCGATTCCAAGCCCTTCGGTGACCAACATGTAAACCTTTGCGCCGTCCTCGAGTTTCACGAGCGCAATCGGTGCATTGCGTGCGGGATCGTGTTCGATATCGATAACGGTCCCGGTGATCTTCTGCGTGTCGTCGCCGATATGCTTCAGCTCAGCCTTGTACCGGTGAGAGGGGGCGCGATAGGTCGGGCCTCCCTTGCCGCGGGCTTGTGTTGTGATTCGATGTCCCATGTTCCCCACCTACATTATGCCGAGCCGGCTGAGGATCTCCTCGGCGGCTTTGTTGTTCTCAAAGCTCACGATGGCCTTTTTCTGGCCGTGCATGTTCATGAGCGTGCGGATGCTCTTGACCTTCTGGCCGAATGACTTCTCGATCTCGCGCTTGACATCGTCCTTGGTTGCCTCGCGGGTGACAAGGAACTGGAGCTTGCTCTGGTTCTCAAGGAGGACCATTGCCTTTTCCGTTACAAACGGGTATTTAAGGGTCATTTACCTTCCCTCCAGGCGTATTAGTGCGCCCTCGGTCCAGATGGTCAGGCGACCTGCCAGCATACCGGGTGCGAGGTGCTCGACATTCAACTGGTCGACAGTAACGACATCGACACCCGCAAGGTTGCGGGCTGCGAGCAGCGGTTTTTCTGCGGTGACAATCAGCAGGCTCTTTCTCTGCTTGAACCTGCGGCCACGCATCTTGCCTCTTCCTGCCTTGACCTTCTTGCTGTCCTTTGCCCGTTCGATATCGTTGTAGACTCCAATGGTGGTGAGTGCGGAGATGACATCCTTGGTCTGGCCGAGCGTCTCGAACTTGTCCTCGAAGACGATGGGTACTGGGCCGTCAAAGACGTGTCCCCGTCCCTTGATAAGTTCTGCGCTGATGCTTGCAGCGACTGCTGACCGGAATGCCTTCTGCTTCTCCTTCTGGTTGATCTCCTTTACCAGGATCTTTGCCACTTTCGGGGGGTGTGCCTCACGACCGCCCTTTGCCTGCGGGACTTTTGCCGCGCGGGAGCCGTTCTTCAGACGGGGGACGTGGGATGAACCGCGACCGCTACCCCAGCCGACTGCAGACGAGCGGATGCCTGCAAACGGGTCGGTCCCGTGCGGCTGTCTCCGGACGCTCTGGAGGGCCATGACTGCCTTCTTGATCAGATCGGGGCGGTAGTCCTCGGAGAAGATCTCCGGAAGCTCGATGTCCTTTGTGACTCCGCCTTCAAGTGATTTAACCTGTGCTTTCATCTCTGATCATCCCTGCTTGCTCTGGACGCTCACAAACTGGATTGTCGGCATCCTCACGACATGTTCACCCAGGCGGATTGCGGGCCTGATACGGATAAGCCGCTTTACCGGGCCGGGGATGGACCCCTTGATGAGCACGTACGGGTTCTTGAGTACCCCATAGTGGAGGAATCCACCGGCGGGTGTGATCTCACTTGCGTTCTCGCTGACTTTTAAAATACGCTTGTTGAACTCGGTGCGCTGCTGGAATCCCATCTGGCCGATCTGGGGAACCTGCCACCTGACATGGTGGGGGTTCCACGGTCCAAGGGTACCGAGGTGGCGTTTCTTGCCGCCAACGGCGTGTTTGCGCTTGCGCTGGGCAATACCCCAGCGCTTGACTGCTCCCTGTGTTCCTTTACCGGTAGTGATCGCAGTGATATCTGCGTAGGCCCCGGTCTGGATCACGTTATTGAGGGTGACTTCCTGCCCAAGGAGCCCCTGTGCAAACTCGAAGAGTTTCTTGAGATCTGCACCGCCAACCTTGATCTCCATGAGGTCGGGGACTTTCTTGGGTACACCGCTGAGGGCTGCAGGCTGCGTATAGGTGACTGCGTAGATCTCGGCTACGGTTCCGTCATTGACAGCATCTGAGAATTTCTTCAGTGCTGCTTTCTGGTCATATTCCTTGGGCAGGGTAATCCTGCGTCCAAGAACGCTGTCAAGCTGTTCTGCCCAGACTTCAGTGAATGCATGTTTACCGTAGGTATCCCTGCTGTAGGCACGGATCGCTGCTACTTTCATCGTGGGGACTTCGATGACAGTGACGGGGACCATGATCTCTTTTCCCTCGGTCGGACTGCTCTTGTGGTCGTCCACCATGATAACATGCGTCATACCCACTTTGTATCCGGCAAATCCCTGCAGGATCGGAGCTCCCTCTGTGGTGGCCCACGACTGGTATTTCGGGATCGGGCTCTTTGCACGCTTTCTCGGGCTGAATGCAAGAGAACCACGGCGTGGTCTGTTAATTTTTGGCATGTGTTAATCCATCCTCATTTGCGTGTAGGTTATTCTCATTGCGACACGTTTGTGAGATTAATCCGAGACGTGTGATAACTTCGCTTGTTTCAGAAGCCAACACGCGACAGGGGCGATCGACCGGTAATGGAATGCAGTGCTGATGATCCATTGAGGATCTATCGCACTGCTAACCCCGTTCGTTTCACCCGTTTATGGAGATGCGCAAGAGATGTGATCTCAAGCGCTTTTGCCGGTGTGCACCAGCATTCCTGTCTCGCGAAAGAAGATCCTGACAATAGCGCATCCACCTTATTCAAGGTGGAGGGGGCGCGTTGCACGAACGTTGGCCCTTGCGCCTGATCAGACCCACTCTGTCAGCCTGTTGTGACGAATCACAACTCCTTCTCGGGATACCCCCGTTATTACGGAGGGTCCACCAATCGGGGTTTTCCCACGGCATAACCGCCAGTCCAGTGTCCGGAGGCAGGTTCCGCCGTTTACAGATTCGGGCATGCTCCAGACGAAGGAACATGCAGATCTGCATAGGATAACCTCATATCGGCTTCCATAACTATTGCATAAAAGAAGATATAAACATATGCCAGTATTTCAGGGATTCCGGGACGTGCCCCGGGTATTGAATCGGGTATTTGGAATATTGGATGATTTACCCGAAATACAATTCTCCCTGATCGGTGATATAGACGATGATATCTTCGCATACGACCCGGGCCTTGCAGGCCTGTGCCCGCGATTCCCTCAGGCGGTTGATAAGTGAGATGGTATCGTATTTGACCTTGACATTGATCTTCTCAGCCTCCCCGAAAATGATGGCAGGGACATTAAAGAGATCCGTCCCGGTCGGGATGGTGCAGAGATGCGTCGCATCGAGGGTGTAGAGGAATTCAAGGGTCTCCTTTGCCCGGCGGATATTTTCCATTGCGCTTTTTTCAATGGTACAGACATTGGCTTTTGAGGTGGATATGATATCCGCAATCTGCTGCTGGGTCAGCCCCTGCTTCCGGTACCTGAGTACCTCCATCTGCCGTTCAGTAAGCAGCCCGTCCTTCATAGTAACACCTTCTCAACCCGGACTTAAACACTTTTCGTTAACTTTACGAAAGCGTGCGGCGGGTGGAAGGGATCGGCAAATCAAATTTATTCAATTTTTCAACGTTTTCATTTTTTTTCAACTATTATTGAGAAAAGATTTAGAAATGAAGATGGTTTTCCCCCGTTTTTCGACGAGAGGAGACATTTCAAAATGTTTATATGAATACCGGGTCATAATAACGTGTTATAACATTTTCGAGGTGAATTAGATGGTTGTTAAAGTAGGCGTTGCTAAATTAGGCAACATTGCAAGTGGTGTAATGGCAGAGCTCCTCCTCGATGAGAGAGCAGACCGTGAAGACATGCAGACATTCATGGCGACCAGCGGCACGAAACTCGAGCCGGCAGATGTCGACCGTGTCGTCTCCAACCTGAAGGCATACCAGCCTGACTTCTGTATTGTCGTCTCCCCCAACGGGGTTCTCCCCGGCCCGACCGGTGCCCGCGAGCAGCTCGCTGCAGCAGGTATCCCCGTTGTCATCATCACCGATGATGTGACCACCAAGAAGGAGTGGGAAGGCGTCAAGGCCAGCAAGTTCGGGTACATCATCATGAAGGCAGACTCCATGATCGGTGCACGCCGCGAGTTCCTTGACCCCGTCGAGATGTCCGACTACAACGGCAACCTCGTCAAAGTGCTGGCACTGACCGGTGCATTCCGCAAGATGCAGGTTGCTCTCGACAAGGTCATCGACCAGGTCAAGGCCGGCAAGAAGGGCGACGCAATTGAGCTCCCGAAGCTCATCATGACCACCGACAGGGCGGTCGACGGCGAGTTTACCAATCCCTTTGCACTGGCAAAGGCACGTGCTGCCCACGAGATCGCCATGGCCGTTGCAGGCCAGAACGTCAAGGGCTGCTTCATGACCAAGGAATGGGAGAAATACATCCCGATCGTTGCAAGCGCTCACGAAATGATGAGGGCAGCAGCAGTTCTTTGTGACGAGGCACGTGAGCTCGAGAAGGCAGGGGACAGCATCCTGCGCCAGGCCCACAAGAAAGACGGAACGCTCGTCTCCAAGAAGAAACTCGTTGCAAAATTCGAGTAAATTTTTCTTATTTTTTTCCGTTTCTGTAGAGATCACCCATCTCTTCCGGGATGGTCATTACGATTGGTTCCCCGTGCATCCGCTCCATGAATGCAGAATCGCTCATGGATGACGGGTTGGGATTGATCCGGGAAATGAGCGAGCAGAACGCATGGAACCCATTGTCTTCACTGCCCTTATCGAAAAATATAGACATGTTGAATGCATACGTCCCCATGCACCGGTAGAACGCAAGCACTTCGAGGATCCCCCGTGCCAGGAGATCGATATAAGGATCCATTTCGCTAATCGAGGATACGGGTAGGAGTCCCCTGACCTCACGCTCTCCGCACGGCACTGCATGGGCAGACCAGAGGATCTCATCACCAAACAGGTATCGCCCCGACGCTCTCTCCTCCTCCCGCAACGCATCCCAGTAGTTCATCCCATGGCGCTGCTGGTATTGACGGCCAGCTTCCATATATAATTCCATAACACGGGATGGCCGGACATCGGAGAGCCCCTGCATGTGCGGGTGGACCATACTCGCACCGGCTGAGGGTAGGAAGTTCATATTGATGCTGGGATACCCGTCATACCGGAGGAGTGCTTCTACCTGTCCCGATAATGCATCGGCTATCTGCTGTCTGGTGAAGGTATCCACCCGGTGCTCATCCGTTATGACCGTCACCACGTGACCCTGCCCAAAGGGAAACATGTTGGGAAACGTGATACTCTCGCCATGGATGATCCGCCGACCGTCGGGAAATACCGGGGTCACAGAAAAGATCCGGTCACAACAGAACGGGCAGTCACCCGTATCCGGGGGAAGGGTGAGGGGCTGGAGAACATGCCGCTTCGACCGGTCCGGGCTGATCCTGCACCGGCAGCCGGTGAAGCGTTCCTCCCGGTACTGTACAACTCCTTTCGGGGTTGCAACTTCTGTAATGGTGAACATTCCCTTCACGTTACTATTTCCGGCAGGATAAGATAGTCATTTGCACAACATGGGGGGGTCTGATACTGGTCTGTCCGGATAAAAAAATAAAAAAAGTTTTTCTGCCAAGGCACCATCGCCGTTTTCGGTTATATGGGGGCAGGTATTGTGCTCTGTCCTTATACAACGTACTTGCCGAGCAGGCGGATGGAGTTGGTCATGTCGGGACCGAGTGGTGAACCGAAGATGATCTGCGTGACGCCTGCCTTGGTGAGGTCCTCACACTTCTGCTTGACCATGTCAGGGGTTCCTGCAATGGTGAATGCATCGATCTCCTTGTCTCCGACGAGTTCTCCAACAGACTTGAAGTCGAACTTTCCGAGTGCTGCCTTGATCTTGGCAACATTGGCAAGGTCGAGACCGTGGCGGGTGAGCAGGGGTTCCGGAGAGCCGGCTGCAATGAATGCTGCAACGATCTTTGCTGCGTTGCGGGCCTTCTTCTCGCTCTGGTCGATTGACATTGCGGTGTATGCACCGATATCAAAGTTCTTCTTGCCTACCTTTTCGGTGGCTGCCTTGATGATCGGGATTGCAGCGGCAAAGTCCTTGGGGTTGGATGCGTTGATGAGTGCTCCGTCACCGACTCTGCCGGCGAGGTCAAGGACCTTGGGGCCCTGTGCGCCGATGTACACCGGGATACCCTTCTTTCCGGGGAGAGTGACACCAGTCAGCTTTGCGCCGTCGTAGTCGAAGAACTTCATGCCGGACTTGTTCACCTGTTCACCGGCAACGAGCTTGCGGAACTGTATAACAGCTTCCTCAAGCCGTCCTACCGGCTTATCGGCCACGATTGCCAGCTTCGGGAGGGTCGAGAGGTCGCCCGGTCCGATACCGAGGACTGCACGTCCGTCAGAGATCTCGTTGAGCGTGCAGGCAAAGGATGCCATTGCCGCGGGAGTGTCGGTGAAGGAGTTCATGATACCCGGGCCCATCTTCAGGGTCGTGGTTGCCTGCGCAATGGCGGCAAGGGTGGGGTAGCAGTGGCGGTTGTTATAGTGGTTGGTTATCCATGCAAAATCAATGTCTTTGGACTCAGCAAGTTTACAGAAGTTAACAACTTGCTTTACGTTGACATTTCCAGGTACGAATTCAATTCCATATGTCAAGGCTTGTTCACCTCATTGAGTATTACCGTACACGCATTTAAATAAATTATCATTTTACGTTGGAAAGAAACGACGGTCTGTCGGTAAATCTGCCAGAATGGCGTTTATTTTTAAAATCAGCCCGGTTTTTTTCAGAAAACGGGGAAGATCGCAGCATGCTATCCATGTTCAGGCCCCATTTACGGTTCCACTCATAGACAACATGTTTTCCCACGGCATATCATGATCCAAGACCATTGCCATAACCCGTATTGCCAACAAAGTCTTATTTCCTCATGATCAATGATCCTATAAGATATTGAACACCGACCGGACAATATTTCTCTACGATATATACCATGACTGCAAGGGCAATCGGTTTTACGGGATAACGTTATGCGGATAATTGCAATCGGACTGGGGGGAGCGGGATGCAGGATTGTAGACAGCCTGTACACCATCGACCGCCGGGGTAGCAGGGTCTCATGCGTTGAGGGACTGGCAATTGACGTTGACGAGACCACCCTGCAGCAACTGGGAGGACTACCGGATTCCTTAAGGATGTACTACCCTCCCTTTGATCCGGTGAGTCCTGAAAAATCCGGGGATGCAGGCCCGACCGCCACGATCGATATTGCTGAGATTATCTCACGGGTTCATAATTTTGAATCCGGTGAGAACGACGCAATTATTGTCTGTTGCGGCCTTGGCGGGAGTATGGCCGACATCGTGCCCCATGTCATAGCAGGACTCCGGGCCTCGATCGTTGAACCCATTTTCGGGCTGGTCACGCTGCCCTGCCTCGCTGAAGGAAGGAGACGTTCGGGAAAGGCGGCCGATGACATTGATATTCTCTTACCGCTACTCGACGGCATGATACTCTTCGACAACGAGACCTGGTATAAGAAGATCAAAGCCCTTCCTGCACCACCGGCAAAAAAAGAGAAAGGGCTTGCACGGATGCTCGGGTTCGACAAGGAGGAACCGGAAATATCGCCGGAACTGGCGACCTACCTTCGCCTCAATGAGGCCATAGTCCGAAGAATAAGCCTTATCCTGAAGGCAGGAGAATTCCGGGCCGACGGAGGCATCGATCTTGCCGAAGTGGTGCTGGACTCCGGTGAAGTACTGAATACTATGAAAGACGGGGGGTTCATCACTATCGGTTATGCGGTGGAGAAACTCCCCAACAATCCGTGGGCATTCCTCTCCCAGCTGAAGCCCGGCGGACTGACCAATGAGGAGGGTAAAAAGAGGGCATCGCGTATTGTCGAGATCGCAAAACAGGCAATCTACCATGAGATCTCGACTCCCTGTGACATGACGAGCGCCCACAAGGCCCTTGTCCTTGTCGCCGGGCCTTCGCACGAACTCTCGATGCAGGGGTTCATGACCGTGAGAAAATGGATCGACCGGAGTATCAGGGGGCTTGAAACACGATCCGGCGATTACCCGATCATGACCACAAAAAATGTTGCAATTATCATCATGTTGTCAGGGCTTGAGAACATACCCCGGGTCAACGAACTCAGGGAGATCCGTGAACAGGCCCGTCCTGGCGCTGCAGTCAGGGCAGTGTCGGAGGACACGGGCACAATCGTGTCCCAGCAGTATCAGGACCCGGGATCACTCCGTGACGAGATGGTAGTCCTCCCTAAAAACATGGAGAAGGTGACCGCGGATCACCGGCACCCGGAGGACAATGCTCCCCGTGCAAGGTCACCAGTCCGCGAAGATATGATCGAGACCGATCGCCCTATACCCACATCGATATCTCCTCAACGGCAGCCAACCCCAGTTCCGGTAACTGCTTCCCGGCGCCTGACACCAGATGAGACTCCCGTCAGAAGAGCACTGGTGACGGAAGAAAAATACCCGTCTACGCCGGCACCTTCTGCGACACAATCCCGTCCGCCTGTTGTCGCAGTTGACCGCCCAATGCCGGAAAAAAGGTATCCGGCACAACAACCGATATACCCGGAGCCTGCAACGGGCACAAGTCCCGGGCCAAAACGGGTACTGACGGAACATCTTAAGGAGACTGCCCGACAACAGATAGAACAGGAATTACAGCGACAACGGATGATGGCACTCTCCGGAAAGCAGGAGAAAGCGGGAGATTCGGCAGCTATGCCTCACCGGGAACCATCTGAAGTTGTCAGGCTAAAACGGCAGGTCATCCAGTCAAGCCCTCCGGCGCAACCAGTCTCACCTTCTCCGGTGCCTGTACAGGATATATCTCAGGCAGTCGAGAAGAAGACCATAATTATCCGGAAGCGGAGTCCCGCTCCGGTGGTGCCGGACACACCTCCCCCGGAAGAACGGGAAGGACTACCCGCAACCAACGACGGGGCCAAGGCCGGAGACCTGGTTTACCGGGATACTTCTGATGAACCAGCTCCGGAAGAAAGTCCCGTATCGATAAAAGACACATCGTTCCGGGCAAAAGACGATATATTCCTGGGGAAAGGCATCCGTGATACTGCTGTTCCAAAGGCACGGGATGCTTCTCTTATGCATACGAACCTGAAACCAAAAAAGCCTGCAGGGCTGGCAAACCGGGATGATGAACAGGAGGGGAGTCATGACAACGAGGACGAATCATCCCATGACCGTCAACAGGGTAAAAAGCTGAAAAAACAGGATGATATCTCCTGGATCTGATCAGTTCATATCGATTATCTTCGAAAACGCGATGTTTCCGGCACCGATCTCCGTCTTTATTTGTATACCATGTTCCACGGCATTCGCGATATAGTTCATGCCGCTGAATGCAACGATCGAGAGGCGATAGGGATTATGGGGCAGGTTGAATACCTGGTTTCCCAGGGCCACCGGGAACACAAAGCCGCAGGCATTCATAAGGTCGATGGTCTCCCGGATCTGGGGGAGGGCTGCACAGGGTACTTCCCGGACATTTGCCAGGGCGATGCCGGTCTTTGTTCGTGCGAACGCTGATATGGAGGTGAGACCGGACGAGATGAACAACTCGAGCGGATCGATCGTGGTGCCACGGTACGCGATAAGGTCCCTGAACTGGCGGGGCGTCCCCTTCTCGATCTCCAGCCTCCCCCCAAACGCCATCCTGACGGGGATTCCTTTTCGCTGGAAAACACCATCCATGGAAATACTGCAGATCGTGATGAACCCTACATGGCCATGGGGAATACGGGGGTCCTGATCGATCATCCGGTAGGAGTTGAAGAAACCGCATCCTGCCCGGACCACCTCATCAAAGGCAGTTTTTATCTTCTCGGCAGACTCCAGCGGGACGATGGACAGGTTATAGGCAACATCGCCAGTGCTTGTGACGGGATCGAACGTGTTGCGGTACGCGAGGCGCTCCAGTTTCGAGATGATGAACCCAATCCTGTCATCAACGAGCGCGTTGCCGGTCTCTTCGAGTCCGATAGGGGTCAGTATCCTCCCATGGTTCCCGACTTTTTCCGTAAAACCCATGGTGTCGAGATAACTGAGGTAATACTGGACTGCCCGGTCACTCAGGATAAAACCCCGTTCTGACATGAGTTCGGAGAGCCTCTTTGCGCCCACCGGGCCCTCGTGTTCCTTGAGGATCCTCAAGATCTCGATATATTTTCTTTCTGTCCGTATCATGGTCACTTTGCCTCTACGGCCCCGATACTGTCCTGGTACCTGCCTGAATATCCCTCATCTCCCCCGCGAACTTCATGCAGGATCAACTGGACAATACGGTCATTTTTCCGGATAATAAGATCATCTCCCATATTCGTCAGGCACAGGGTGAGTTGCCCGCGGAACCCCGGATCGACAAAACCCGCCCCGAGCAGGACTCCCTTCCGGCCAAATGACGACCGGCACCTAAGGGTCCCGGCGAGATCCCTGGGGAGTTCTACCCATTCAAGGGTTGGCACAAGAGTGCATTTACCCGGTACCAGGGACATATCCGAGGCTGCACGGAGATCATAGGACGCCGGTTGCTGGCATTCGCTCATGTACGGCGTTATGACAAGCTTTCCTGAGCCCGGGTCGCATGCAAGGCGGCGGGCAATCTCGGGTGCTGACAGGATCATTGAGTAATCTTTCGGCAGAAAATACTTAATATCTTTTGAGGTAAAGATGAAGAGAAGGATCCATGGGGTAGAGGATATCCTCTTGGGCTTCGAACCCAAGGACGCGGGTTCGATTCCCGCTGGGTCCGTTTTCTCTATTTTTAAATGATTGGTTGCCGGATATTCAAGGTGTTTTTATCGATAACTGGGCTCCGGGAAACAGGAAAAAAGGAGATATTGGATACAGGATTATATCATTAAAAAGACACGTGAAAAAATTAGATCTCGTTTCTCCGCGTGACATGTCGCCGCCCACCCTTGCCTCCGAGTATCCGGATAACGGCAAACAGGACAAGTATCCCGATCGCACCAAGGGCGATCATGCTGATAAGACCCCAGTCGATATTCTTTTCAAGAACAACCGTGACAACTGCGGTAGCGTTCCCCGACAGGACCTGTTTTTTTACTGCTTGAGGCGCGTAACCATCCTTGGTTACCGAGATGTTGACATCGCTATTGAAGGGGATATAAGTAAGGAGCTGCCCATTGTCATCAGTTACACCGGCAGTTGTGCCATCAACAGCGATCGATGCGTTGGGGAGCACTTTCTTGTCCCGGTCCTGAACAAAGATTGTCAACGCGGCATTCTCATAGGGAAGGACAACAGTGTAATCCTGGCTCTTGCCAGATATACTTACAGCGCGGCTTTGCGGCGTGTATCCGGTTTTCCTGACCTCAATGAGATAATCCCCGGTCACAAGATCCGGTAAATTCATACGCCCGTAGTCATTGGAAGTTCCCGAAAGGGTACCGTTGACATATACATCGGCACCGATCAGCGGTTTGCGGGACTCGTCAGTGATATAGACAAAGGCACCGACCGGTGCTTTCGATAAGGATGCATAATAGACCGCATCGGAAGTGCTGATCGTCCTGGACTCGGTGAATGTCTGGTATCCGTCCTTTTTAATTTCTATCACGTAGGATTTACCACGGGTGACCGGCGTGATAAGGATCCCGCGTTCATCGGTTTTCCCGTCAAGCATGGCATTGAGCCGGACCTCTGCGCCGGGTATTGTCTTGCCGGAGTCCTTGTCCGTCACGATAAACGAGAAACTGTTCCCGGAGAGCAGTTTGTACTGCACTTTCTGGTTTTCCGACCCCATATCGATGGTCCCACTCCGGGTCTCGTAATTGGAGGCTGATATATCAACCGAATAGAGAGTGGCACCCGTCACGGCAAATGTTGCCGATCCACTGGAATCCGTCTGTTTCATCTGTGATGTGTTACCTGCAGAGAGGTTGACGCTGGCACCCGAAATCGGTCCAAGGGTATCGGAGTCAAACAAGTCGACGGTAAACGTGAGGGTCTTGCGGCTCAGGTTTACCACAAGGTCAGTTGTACTTTTATTGACCGTCTGGCTCCAGTCATTATACCCATTCATAGTGACCCTGATCTCCTGATCATTCAGCCCGGGATGGGTGAGATACACCTGCCCGAAGGAGTTGGTCCGGGCATAGTTTGCACTGTTGACAAAAACATTTGCCTGAGAAATGGTGGTATTATCGATACTGTCCTGCACAGTAATCTGCAGGTTTGTCGTTGCCTGTGCCGAACTGCAGAGAAGCAGGATTAACAGTAGGGCAAAAAGGAAACGAGGGCGAGGACTATACATGATAATTTATCGCCCCCTGCTCATATATCAGCACATCGGTCTACATTTCCGTAACGGAGGGCACCCGGTCAAGGAGCATGCCTTCAACAAGTATGGGCATGAGGCGCCGGCCTTCCTCGATGGCATTCTGCAGCCTCCAGTTCCTGTCAGCAAAGATGGTGAACAGCGGTTCGCCGGCCTTTACGAGCCTGCCTTTTTTAGCGTGGAGTAAGAGCCCCGCCCCGCGGTCCTGAGGTGCACCGGCAGTCCTCGCCAGGGTGATCAGGGACCGGTTGTTCATCTCGATTATATAACCGGATGCGGGTGCCCTGACCACAAACTGGTGTTCGCCCGGAATAATATCTGATGATTTGACGTTCGGGTCTCCCCCCTGGATCTCGATGATCTGCCGCAGTTTGTCGAGCGCTTTTCCGCTCGTGAGAAGATCCTGTGCCATTACCATTCCTTCGCCCCGCGGTGCCTTACCTGCCATCTCCAACGCAATTCCTGCTATCGAGATACTCTTCTGGATAAAGGAGTTCGGCTCGGGCGAACCCTCAAGGACCCTCAGGGCCTCGATGATTTCCAGTTTCGGGCCGATACTGTGCCCAACCGGGATATCCCCGTAGGTCAGGGCACATTCAACTCTCATGCCGAGCCGTTCGCCAAGATCAATAAACTCCCGTGCCAACTTTCTTCCTTCCTGCATATTCGGCACTTTGGTATTCTGGCCAACAGGTATATCGATGACCACGAGGTTGGCACCGACTGCGAATTTTTTTGCCATGACACTGGCGAGCATCTGGCCCCGGGCGTCAATCTTGAACGGATATTCCTGGATAATGATACGGTCATCCGCGGGGGCAATATTTGTGGCCCCTCCCCAGACAATACATCCCCCAACCTTATCGGTCATCTGCTGGACTTCGCTTGACGTGAACTCGACAGACGCCAGCACCTCCATAAGATCCGCTGTACCGCCGGCACCGGTGATCGCACGCGAACTGGTCTTTGGGATCTTGAGGCCGCTTGCTACGATAATCGGGACAACAAGGAAGGTGATCTTGTTGCCGGGTACGCCCCCTATGGAATGTTTGTCGACAATGGGCCGGGACGCAAACTTGATCTGTTCGCCGGTCTCCACCATCGCCCGGGTAAGGTATTCAACTTCATCCATATCGAGCGGGTTGATGTACGAGGCCGTGATATAAGCCGTAAGTTCCGCAGACGAGATCTCATCATGCACCACATCCTTGATGATCGAGAGGGTCTCTTCCTTGGTGAGCTTGTTCCCGTCCATCTTCTTCTTGATAAAATCAAGCGACGCCGGCCGGCCGGCTTCACGGATCTCAATTTCCGTGCCATCTTCAAGTTGGAGGCGTTCGTTCGTGATACGGTAGACCCCGAGGGTTCCCTGCTGTGCGATGGTTGATGTGGTTTCCACAAATGCCGTAACGGAGATACCGTTTTTCGGGTTGATCACCTGGACGCGGTCGCCATCCATAACACCGATGCCCCGTGCGTCCAGCCGGTTGAGGAGGACACCCCGTGTCGCGATATCAAGGTTTTTTACTACCAGTTTCACTACCTGCACCTCCACAGATCCAGCTCTTGAGCCGGATCAGCGTATTCAGATCTACGTTGACCACCCGGGATTTAAAAAGGTGTCATACAGGGCAGGCCCTATATGGGATTTAAGGAGAGATCCAGATGAATGAAACGCCGTTGCTCTTCAAAGACGATTTTTTACGGGACGAAGAAAAAAAAGATGTTTAGATGTTAGTTCAGTGCCTGCGCACAACGACGAAAGCTACTGCACCGAGGCCAATCAGTGCAATGAGTGCACCGAAACCGGGTGAGGGCTTGGTCGTTGCAACAGGTGCTGTGGTAACAACTGCGGGAGCAGTGGTTGTAACCCCTGCGG
>NZ_JALOCH010000024.1 GCF_023227875.1 Methanoregula sp.
TTCCGGCTCGCTGATTTCTTAAGTGTCTCCTTTCTATTTGATTTCACACTCAAGAAAAGGAGACATTGTACCTTAGATCTTTTGGTCGTCGGTACAACCATTTTTGGATGAGGATTTCAACAGAGCACTTTTTTTAGATTTTCGACAACACGTGGAAAATGGGGTCTCACAAAAATTGTGATCAGAATTTGCAATATCTTTTAAGAGATCTCAATAATGTATCCTCATGGATCTATGCGTAGGATGTGAATTAGATAGCCAAAAATACAAACACCCTTTATGGATTCCAGCACCTTCCGAGAATCTTAAGGGTTGTATCATATCTCGTGATCCCACATCCGATTTTATTGATCCTTTGAATGGATACAAAGCAGGAAAGGGAAATCTTCAATTTGATGCTCCCCCGAAGTGGCTTTGCCAGCGCATTCAGTATTTTATGGGGAACGATCTCAGTTCAACGGACATGAATAAAATTCACAAGTTTCTCGATAATCAATGTTATTGGACACATTTTCATAAATGCCCCACGAGTAAAAAAGATAAAAAATATCCCCGGTTTTCATTCCCTAACGGGAAGACGTGTGCGGATAGGTGGTTCAATCACGAATTTCTCAAATATAATCTCAAACATAAAATAATCATTCTCCTTGGAAGAGATCTCCAATCATATTTTAAAAATATGGAATCTCGTCACCTGTTGCAAGACAATACGGTTATTTATCTCCCCCACCCCTCAAGAGCAAATTGTGGCAATGGATGGTCATGGAAGAAAAATAAACTCCCGGAGGATCGAAATCAGAAAGAGATTGAAAATAAAATTTTCAGATTGTTATCTTTTATCGAAGAGTAATTTGAACATTAATACAAATTCATTTCAAATTGTGGCATCAGCCGACCTTCGACGAACGCTGTCGGAACTCGAAGAACGCTGATGCGTTCTTCTTGACCTCCTGGTTCTTCGAACCAGTCGGTTCCACAAACTCTTTTTCCCTCGCGCTCCGACATTGATACGACAGGAGAGCGAGCAGCAACCATGAAAAAAGAGATCGTAGTCGGGGTGACGGGTGCGAGCGGGTCGATCTATGCCCGGCGCCTGCTTGAGGTGCTCAGTAAGGATGCAAAGGTCCACGTCATCGTCTCGGATGTCGCGGAGAAGATTGCAGCCCACGAAGGCGTCTCGCTCGCGGGGTTCAATGCCGAGTATCACGAAAACGACAAGCTCTTCGCATCCATTGCAAGCGGGTCGCACAAGTACGACGGCATGGTCGTGATCCCGTGCAGCTCCAAGACGCTTGCGGCGATCGCAAATGGTTTTTCTGATAACCTGATCACCCGCACTGCCGATGTCTGCTTAAAGGAACACCGGAAATGCATCCTCGTTACCCGCGAGATGCCGCTCTCAAAAATTCACTTAAAGAACATGCTTGCCGCAGAAGAGGCGGGCGCGACGATCATGCCCGCAAGCCCCGGCTTCTACCACAAACCAAAGAAGATCGATGACCTCGTGGACATGGTCGTTGCCCGGGTGCTCGACCACCTTGAGATCGAACACAACCTCATTCAGCGCTGGAGCGGTTACGATGCGTGATTTTATCGCAAAGATGCAGAAAGCAGGGCTCGTTGTCGATGTAAAGGAAGAAGTGTCAGCTGACATGCAGGCACCGAAGATGGCGGCCGGCACCGACAAACTCCTCCTCTTCCATAAGATTGGAGGCCACCGTGCCGTCATGAACCTCACCGCGAACCGTGCAGCCCTCTCGCTCGCGCTCGGTATCGATGAGAAAAAAATTGTCAGCACTCTTGCGGATGCACAATTCAACGGGAAGGTGAGAGAAGACGGGACGCTTACCATGCAGAAAGCGGACCTTTCGAAGCTCCCGATCATGCACCACTTCCCAAAGGACGCCGGGAAGTACCTCACCTCCGGGATCGTCTTCTCATGCTATGACGGCGTGGAGAACGCATCGATCCACCGGATGCAGGTGCTTGACGACCACCGGGTCGCGGCCCGGCTCGTTGAAGGCCGGCACACCCACGTAATGCTGAAGAAGGCGCTCGCGAAGGGCGAGAAGCTCCCCATTGCGGTCACCATCGGGACACACCCGGCCGTGACCTTTGCGAGCTGCACCCGGGTGCCGACCGGCATGGAGCTCGCGTTTGCCGCGGAACTGATGGGCGGGGAACTCAGGGTAAAACGGTGCAGCAACGGCGTACTCGTTCCCGATGCGGAGATCGTGCTGGAAGGGTTCATCACGGGCGACCTGACCGAGGAAGGGCCGTTTGTCGACATCACCGGGACCTATGACCCGGTCCGCATGCAGCACATCATCGAGTTCACCGGCATGTACACGAAGCCGGACTTCATCTACCACGGGATCCTGCCGGGCGGCGATGAGCACAAGGTGCTGATGGGTTGCCCCTACGAGCCGAAGATCTACAAGGCGGTCGCGGGTGTGACCCAGGTGAAGAATGTCGTGCTCACGAAGGGCGGCTGCGGGTATCTCGACGCGGTGATCCAGATCAAAAAGAGCACGCAGGGCGATGGCAAGAACGCGATCATGGCCGCGTTTGCTGCCCACACCTCGCTCAAGCACGTGGTGGTCGTGGACGAGGATATCGACCCCACGGACCCTCACGATGTTGAGTATGCAATTGCGACCAGGGTGAGCGGCGACCGGGACATCATGGTGATCACCGGTGTCCGCGGCTCCTCGCTCGACCCGTGCCAGAAAGAAGACGGCACGAACGTGAAGGTCGGGGTCGATGCAACGATGGTGCTGGGACGCGAGGCCGACTTCTCCCGTGCCACGTGGTGAGCACCATGCTGCTGGACAAAGACGATGAACGGATCCTTGCCGGAGAGCAGGGCGAGACAAAGCAGAAGGTGCTCGAGCTCCTTGTTGCGCTTGGCAAGGTCTTCGGGGCCGAGCGGCTCGTCCCGATCGCGAGTGCACAGGTGAGCGGGGCATCCTACAAGACGATCGGGGAGTACGGCCTCCAGTGGCTCAACTCGCTTGACGCGAAGGCGGTTGTCCCGGCGGTGCTGAACCCGATCGGCATGCCACGGGACCGGTGGCAGGAGATGGGTGTGGACCCGGACTTCGCGGTAAAGCAGCAGGCCGTTGTCGCCGCGTACGAGCGTCTCGGCATCAGCCTCGAATGCACCTGCACACCCTACTATCTCCGCGAGACAAAATTCGGCGACCACCTCGCGTGGTCGGAGTCCTCGGCAGTCTGTTACGCGAACTCGGTGATCGGGGCACGAACAAACCGAGAAGGCGGTCCCGGCGCCCTTGCCGCGGCACTCGTGGGAAAGACACCCTGTTACGGGTTCCACCTTGATGCGAACCGCAGGCCGCAGGTGGTTGTCCGCGTGCAGGCCGACACCCGCGACTGGACTATCGCGGATTATGGGGCGCTCGGTTACCATGCCGGTAAGCTGGTGGGTAACCGGATCCCGTTCTTCACGGGGATCGACCCCGGGAAGGACCAGCTCAAGGGGCTCGGGGCGGCAATGGCCGCGACCGGCGCCGTGGCGCTGTACCACGTGGAAGGCGTGACACCGGAAGCACGGGCCGGTCCATTCGATCTTGCCGGTCTTGAAACAATCGCCGTGGAATCCGATGAGATCAAAAAACTGTTCCGGGAGATCCCGGTCGACGCGGTTGCAGTAGGATGCCCGCACTGCTCCCCCGCGGAGCTGGACGAGATCGCCCTGCTCCTTAAAGGGAAGGTCGTCACAAAGCCGTTCTATGTCTTTGCTTCGCAGGGTGTCATCGAAAAGAACCAGCGGACCGTTGACACGATCGAGAAGAGCGGTGCCCGGGTCTTTGCCGACACCTGCATGGTGGTCTCGCCCGTGATGGAGCAGTACGAGGCGATCATGGTGAACTCGGGAAAAGCGCTCGCGTACGTGCCGGACATGTGTGCCGCGGTTGCCCGCATCGGGACGATCGGGGATTGCGTGAGGGTGGGGACGGAGTAGACCCATTCACAACAGGAAAAAGAGATTTTTATATCCTGATTTTACGTTAACAACACGCTTTCAGATTTACTTGTTGAGGGTATGCTGGGAAAAATACTCATCGAGTTTTTCTGATAACCGGGTTAAAAGTATCACCTGTTCCTGGAATCCATCGCGTGCTTCAACCGGGGAAGGTTTGGTTGTATATACGTTCTGAGTCGTGTCTGTAGTCATTTTCTTCACCATTTTTGATAATTCTCATCCGACAATTGATCTTGCGGTATAACCATTTCTGCAAAAATTCTGAAATAAAGGTACTTGTCTGCAAAGCAGATCTGCAATGCACATTTTCCCGGCAGGGACGATGACAATCAGAGATAAAAACCGGGCGAAAACCCGAAAAAAGAAATTTCAGCGAATCGCAAGCAGGATCTTCTTGATCTCCTCCACCGTTTCCGGCGATGGGTTCCGCCCCGGCCTGATCCCCGTCCCCCGTGAAAGGATCTGCCGGACTTCGTCCATCTTAATATTGACAAACGGGATCTTGTCCCAGACCTTCTGGTCGATCTTGTTCCACGTGCACTGGAGCAGGTGAGTGAGGAGGGTGATATCTGCTTCGGAGAATGATCTCCATTCTGCACCGATCCCCTGCTGCATCATCTTCATCGAGACCTCGACCGTCTTTCCACGGTGAACATGGTACAGTCGCCTTCCGAGCTCTGCCTGGGTTACATCCGGCATGCATCTTCCTCCCGTCCCTTTTTGGGATGATGAGTGAGTCCCGCTGTGTAATCATAAACTTTGTGGCGGCATGTACAGGTATGGATAGTGGATATTATAAACACGTACACTATGGTATGGCCCCCTCAAACCGGGCCGGCCCCGGCAGGGAAAGTGCTTTAACCCGGCACAGGATAATTCCGATACAATGGACAATGTCCCGTACCAGTGAAGAGGAGCTGGGCAGGAGGCGGTTCCAGCTCTTAAGGCAACAAGCGGTCGAAGCCGCAATAGAGAAGATACGGCACGCCCCGGCTGCTGAATGGCATTCTTTTTCCGGTGCGGACTACACGCACCTCCGCGATATCCTCGGCGAGCTGTGGATCCACATCGAGCGGGAGAAGTGGAACGAGTACGCGTTCTCCACGCTCACCCGCGACGATATCCATGACCTCCTTACTCTTGGCACCTCCGCGCAGGGCCGTGCCCTCCCCCGTTCTGTCCTCGATGCGATGGAGGCGATCCTCGCGCATACCCGGCACAGCCGTCCACCCGTGTGATGGTCGGCAGGCTCATGTGGTGGAAGACTGTTTCTGGCGAAGACCAACTCAATACCTTAATATATCAGCACTCTGTTAGGTTCTATCATTAGAGGTGTTGACATGGTTGGTTGGGAAGTTCCTATCGGGGCCGCGATTGCATTCTCCTTTGGTGCGATCGGTACGGGATGGGCGCAGTCACGCATCGGTGCAGCCGGTGCGGGTGCGATTGCCGAAAAACCGGAGACTGCAGGTACCATCATCATCCTGGAAGCGATACCCGAGACGCTGGTCATCCTCGGGTTCGTTGTCGCCGCGATGATCATCCTGATGGTGAAGTGACCGGGCGGCACTAAGGCTGCCCACCATCACACCACGTTCCTATAAACAGCCGATTGTTCACCCAACTCCCGGGCCGGGAACCTCCGGGAGCGTCCAGGCAGCTGAACTGTTGCCGTAAAGACAGGGGTCTGGACGCGTGAAACAATGGCCTATGAAAACCTTTTAAAATCCGTGGAGGAGAGTGCACAGGAACGGCAGCGGGAGCTCTTCGAAAAGGCAGCAAAACTGGCCGGGGAGATCCGGTCGGAAGCAAAGAAGCAGGCCGGAGAGATCCAGGAGATCGCAATAAAAGAAGCAGAAAAATCTGCAGCCATCGAGCGGAACAAGCAGTTGTATCTCACAAAAGGGGAGATCAAGGAGCAGAGCCTCCGCATGCGCGAGAAAGTCTTCGATGCGGCCTTTGAGAAGGCCACAGGGCAGTTGTCTGGTTTGCGGCAGGATAAAAAATACCCGGCCATATTCGAACAACTGGCCCGGGAGGCAACCGGTGCCATGGGCGGGCAACCGTTCCGGGTACACGTTGACAAGCATGACGAGGAGCTCTGCAAAAAAATCCTTGCGGCCCTGGACATCCGGTGCGAAGTCCTCACCGATCTTCAGTGCATGGGCGGCCTCGTGGCCAGCTCGCCGGACGGGCTCATCACCATCTCCAACACGATCGAGTCCCGTCTCGAGCGGATCCGGGAACACAAGAAGCTCGAGATCCACGCCATTCTTGCCGGAGGCTGAGATGGACTGGGGGTACATCAACGCCAGGATGCGGGGCATGAAGAGCCGGCTTTTGGACCACCATACGCTCGACAATCTCGTCCTCCAGCCGGATCTCGACTCGCTCGAAAGCGAGCTCGAGAAGACCCCTTACCGCGAGGACCTGATCGAGGCCCGGGGCAGGTACGCCGGTATGCCCGCGATCGAGCATGCGCTCCGGAACAACTTTGTACGGACGTTCCGGAAGGTCCTTGATTTCTCAAAGGAGAAGGAAGCTTTGCTGTACATCAGGATCTTCCTTCACCGCTGGGACGTCCAGAACATCAAGACCGTGCTCCGCGGGAAGAACATCCACATCACAAACGAAGAGATCCTCGAATGTATCGTGCCTGCAGGCGAGCTGGACGAGGTGACACTGACCGAACTTGTCCGGCAGCCGGACATGAAAGCAGTGATCGACCTGCTCGCCACCTGGCGCATCCCCTATGCGACCCCGCTCACCTCCGCTTTCCCCGAGTTCGCAAAGAACGGGGATCTCGGCATGCTCGAGTGTGCGCTCGACCGGTATTATTACGAGGATGCACTCCTCGCAGTAAAGGACAAATCGCGCAATAACGCGATGATCCGGGATATCCTCTCCCTCGAGGTTGATGTCGTGAACATCAAGACGGCCCTGCGGATGATCCGCGACGGCGTTGCACCGGATGAAGCGAGAAAGTTCCTGCTCCCCGGGGGGCGGGAGCTTGACGCGAAGAAGCTTGATCGTCTCCTTGCGCTCCATACGATCGAGGACGCTCTTGCCATGCTCGCGAACACACGGTACCGTTTCCTCTCCGGTATACCTGAGGAGGTTCTGCGGGCCCAGAAAATTTCCGTTATAGAAAAAAAGCTGGAGCGGTACCTGGTCCAGGAGGGCGTCAGGTTGTTCCTTGGCGATCCCTTAAGTGTCGCCTCGCTCATCGGGTACTTCTGGGCAAAGTACAACGAGATCACCAACATCCGGGTCATCTCGCGATGCAAGACCGCGGATTTTTCGATCGAGAACCTGAGGGAGGAGCTCGTGTATGTATAAATTTGTCATCGTCACGGACAGCGACCGGGCATCCGGGTTCCGGCTTGCGGGGGCAGAGGTGTTCGAGGCGAAGGACACGGAGGAGGCCCGGGTCGTGATCCCTCCCCTGCTCCACAAAGACGATATCGGGATTGTGGCAGTGAACGAGGAGTACATGCTCGCGCTCGATGAGAAGCTGATGGACAGGATCGAGAAGATGCACCGCCCTCTCATCATCCCGATCCCCTCGAAATCCAAGGAGATGGACCGCCGGACCTATATCGAGCGGCTGCTCCGGAAGGCGATCGGGTACAACATCGTGCTGAAAAGGTGATGATATGATTACAGGAACAATTTCACGGATCTCAGGCCCGGTGATTATGGCCAAGGGCATGAAGGGGTCCAAGATGTACGACGTGGTGAAGGTCGGGACCGAGGCCCTCCGCGGCGAGATCATCCGGCTCGAAGGGGATGAGGCAGTCATCCAGGTATACGAGGATACGACTGGTCTCACGCTGGGCGAGGCCGTAGAGAATACGGAGACCCCGCTCTCCGTGGAGCTGGGACCCGGCCTCCTTGCTTCTATCTATGACGGCGTCCAGCGCCCACTGCCGGTTCTCCTGAAGCTGAGTGGCGACTTCATCGGTCGCGGGATTACAGCCCCGGGGCTCGACCGTGAAAAGAAATGGGAGTTCGTACCCGTGGCAAAGAACGGCGACATGCTCGGGCCCGGGGATGTCATTGGCACGGTGAAAGAGTTCCAGTTCGAGCACCGGGTCCTCGTCCCCCCGAAGGTGTCCGGAAAGGTTACCGGGATCCGGGCGGGTTCGTTCACGGTCGAGGAGATCGTCTGTGTGCTTGACAATAAAATTCAGCTCCCTATGATGCAGTCCTGGCCGGTCCGGATCCCCCGGCCCCACGTAAAGAAACTCGACCCCCTGCTGCCGCTCATCACCGGGCAGCGGGTCTTTGACTGCATGTTCCCGGTCACGAAAGGCGGGACGGCAATGATCCCGGGGGGCTTTGGGACCGGCAAGACCGTATCAGAACAGACGCTTGCGAAGTGGTCGGATACCCAGATCGTAGTCTACATCGGGTGCGGGGAGCGGGGCAACGAGATGACGGACGTGCTCGAAGAGTTTCCCGAGCTCGTCGACCCCCGGACGAAACTCCCGCTGATCGAGCGGACGATCCTGATCGCGAATACCTCGAACATGCCGGTTGCTGCCCGCGAGGCTTCGATCTATACCGGGATCACGATCGCGGAATACTTCCGGGACATGGGATATGATGTGGCGCTGCTGGCGGACTCAACCTCCCGCTGGGGCGAGGCGCTGCGCGAGGTCTCGGGCCGGCTCGAAGAGATGCCGGGCGAAGAGGGCTATCCTGCCTATCTTGCAACCCGGCTCTCGGCCTTCTACGAGCGGGCGGGCCGGGTCATCTGTCTCGGGGCCGGTGAGCGGAACGGATCGATCACGGTCGTGGGCGCGGTCTCCCCTCCCGGTGGCGACTTCTCGGAGCCGATCACCCAGAACACGCTCCGTGTTGTCGGGACATTCTGGGCGCTGGACACGAACCTCGCTTACCGCCGTCACTTCCCGTCAGTAAACTGGATCAAGAGTTACTCGCTCTACCTAGACTGCATTTCGGAGTGGTACGACAAGAACATTGCCCGCGACTGGCGGGAGCTCCGGGAGAAGGCGATGTACCTGCTCCAGAAGGAGGTGGAGCTGCAGGAGATTGTCCAGCTGGTGGGCCCGGATGCCCTGCCCGACAGCGAGAAGGCAATCCTCGATGTGACCCGGATGATCCGCGAGGACTTCCTCCAGCAGAGCGCGTACAGCGACACGGACTCGTTCTGCCCTATCGAGAAGCAGTACCTGATGCTCAAGGTGATAATGACATATTACGAACAGGCTAACCTGGCGATGAACCGGGGGGTCAGCCTCCGGCAGGTGCAGGTGCTCCCGCTAAAGGCAACGATCGGGCGGATGAAGGATGCCGGTGAAACGGATGAGGTCCGGAAGATGATCGATGAGGTTACTGCTTCAATCTCAGGACTTGAGGTGGAGAAATGAAAGATACGTCGCTGCTGACCAAGGAGTACCGGACGATCGATTACGTCTCCGGCCCGCTGATCTTCGTCAACGGGGTCCTCGGGGCATCGTACGGGGAGATCGTGAAGATCACCCTCAAAGATGGCGAGGTGCGGACCGGGCAGGTGCTCGACATATCAGAGGAGCATGCGGTCGTCCAGGTTTTCGAGGGTACCCGGGGGATCGACCTTGTGGGGACCACGGCCCGGTTCATCGGGGAGCCGGCCCGGATCAATGTCTCCAAAGACATGCTTGGCCGCATCTTCACCGGTGTCGGGACAGCACGTGACGGTGGCCCCGATATTATCCCGGAGGCCATGCTGGACATTGCCGGGACGCCAATCAACCCGTCGGCCCGGGATAAGCCCGCCGACTTTATCCAGACCGGCATGTCGGCGATCGACGGCCTCAACACGCTCGTGCGGGGCCAGAAGCTGCCGATCTTCTCCGGCTCGGGCCTGCCGGCGAGCAAGCTCGCTGCCCAGATCGCCCGGCAGGCGAAGGTCCGGGGCGAGGGCGAGGAGTTCGCGGTGGTCTTTGTTGCCATGGGGATCACCCACAAGGAGGCCTCGTTCTTCATGCAGGATTTCGAGCGGACGGGTGCGCTCGACCGCGTAGTCTTCTTCATGAATCTCGCCGATGACCCGACGGTCGAGCGGCTCGCGGCCCCGCGGTGTGGCCTCACGGTAGCGGAGTTCCTTGCCTTTACGCATAACCTCCACGTGCTCGTGATCTTAACGGACATGATCAATTACTGTGAGGCGCTTCGCGAGATCTCGACCGCCCGCGAGGAAGTGCCCGGCCGGCGGGGGTACCCGGGCTACATGTACACCGACCTCGCCTCCATCTACGAGCGGGCCGGCAGGCTGAAAGGAAAGACCGGGTCGATCACGCAGATCCCGATCCTGACCATGCCGGACGACGATATCACCCACCCGGTTCCCGATCTCACAGGCTACATAACCGAGGGCCAGATCGTGCTCTCGCGGGATATCTTCCGGCGCGGGGGCGACCCGCCGGTTGATGCCCTGCCCTGCCTCTCCCGGCTCATGAACCTCGGCATCGGGCCGGGCAAGACCCGGGAGGACCACCGTGGCGTGGCGGACCAGCTCTATGCCAGTTACGCGTACGGCCGTGACCTGCGCCGGCTCGTTGCGATTGTCGGAGAGGAGGCGCTCACCGACCTTGACCGGAAGTACCTGAAGTTCGCAGACGGGTTCGAGCGGCAGTTCATTACGCAGGGTGACGATGACCGTTCCATCGAGACCACGCTTGCCATTGCCTGGGACCTCTTTGCCACCCTGCCGGTTGACGAACTCAAGCGGATCAAGCGGGAGCATATCAAAAAATACCACCCGGCGGCACAGGAAGCCGCAGGGGACGCGCCGGAAAAAACCGCTGGGAGCTGAACATCCATGGAACAGGTCAAGCCCACCCGGATGGAGCTGATGAAGAAGAAGGCGCAGATCAAGCTCGCGGAGCAGGGCCGGGACCTGCTGCGGGAGAAGATGGACGCGCTCATCCAGGAGTTCTTCAAGATCCTCTCCAGCGTCTCGGACTCCCGGGACGAGCTGGAGCAGGTCTCGCGGGCTGCGGACCAGGCGCTGATGATCGCGGCAGCGGTTGACGACCCGGTGACGCTGAAGTCCGCATCGTTTGCCACCCGGCGGGCGATCACGGTTGGCATCACCGGCAAGAACATCATGGGCGTGCCGGTCCCGGTGATCGAGAAGAAGCGGGTCTCGAAGAGCATGATGGAGCGGGGCTACGGTATCATCGCCACGAGCGCCCGGATCGATGAGACCGCCGAACGGTACGAGGTGGAACTGGACCTGTTGATCAAGCTCGCCGAGACCGAGACCGCGATGCGGCGGCTCGGGGCCGAGATCCAGATGAACCGCCGGCGCGTGAATGCCCTCGAGCAGATCCTGATCCCGGAGCTGAAGGGGCAGGCGAAGTACATCAAGAACGCGATCGAGGAGCGGGAACGGGAGGACCTGTTCCGTTTAAAGAAAGTGAAGTCTATTCTGGAGAGGAAGAAGAAGAAGGCGAGGGAGAGGAAGCAAAAGGAGGAGAAAAAAGACAATCTCTAATCTTGAAACAATCTCATTTGGTCTTTTGGAATGTGTTTTTCAACACTGATTCTCTCGGCATCCTGTTTCCATTGATGTATCCAGGCATTATATTCCTTCATTCCTTCTTGTTTCATAAGATAATGACCTGCATTACTATCAGTACATAAGAATAGGACATAGACAATAGCAGTTTCATTTGTTGTATTTATTTCAACGATTATCGGGGGTTTTTCATAGAGCTCTGATAACCGTTCTGCATATAGTTCGACAAGAGCTTTTCTTGTATTGTCATACTTTACCATTAATGAGTCAAATTTCGGTCGCCATTCAGTCTCATCAAGACCAAGCATGGTAGTTATTGTATGAGAGTTGATGTTGACATTCATCTGAAGCCCATAGGTCATTAGTGTGATAATCATCTCGGGCCGCCTTTCTCGCAGGGATCCATCTTTTGCAGTCCATTGACCCTTGAGAGTCCCAATTTTTTCAATAATTTCCCATGGAAGATCTGAAGCCGCATGGGGATCTAAAATCCAGAGGCTGGGAAATTTCGGATTAATATATTTACACGCTTCTTCAACAGCATCGTTGATCTCTAATGTCTCGATAACTGGTCGAATTCTTGAATATTTTGATAAAAGTCGTTCAAGGTTTTCTTTCTGCTCTCGACATCGTTCTGCTTTTGGATGATAGGTATTCAGAAAAAGCGTTCGGCCTTTGGGATAATTCTCAAGACAATCTGCTGCAAGGACTGCAGAACCTGGCCAAGTCGGCTCCGACAATCTGTGTTTTTTACTTTCATCACAGTAGCATAAACCAGTTGACGCGAATAAATCAAAAATATCAAGCGTTGGAGGACTCTTTTTTACATGATCTACCCATATCTTTAGATAAAATTCAATGAAGGCATGCTTCTTCCTTGTGTGCCATTTTACTCTTTCATAATGAAAGCCATCTTTATCTTGGTAAAATTCATCCATTGAAGATCAATTATACATAATATAACATAAATTTTAATGGGAAAACCAATAAGCGATTGCATCAGAGGCATTGTGAGAAATGTCTCAGAACTCCGGCATCGAATGGACAGAGACCACATGGAACCCGGTCACCGGGTGCAGCAAGATCAGCCCGGGCTGTAAGCACTGCTATGCAGAGCGGATGGCTCTCCGGCTCCAGGCCATGGGCCAGCCGAATTACCGGAACGGTTTTGCGGTCACGCTGCACGAGCGGATGCTCCCCCTTCCGCTTGAGTGGAGAAAGCCCCGGATGATCTTTGTCAATTCGATGAGCGATCTTTTCCACAAGGATGTACCGACGCCGTTCATCAGGAAAACTTTTGATGTCATGCGAAAGGCATCGTGGCATACTTTTCAGGTCCTCACCAAACGCTCTGATCGTTTCCGGGAGATCGAGCAATCGATCACAATACCGAAAAATGTCTGGCTCGGTGTCAGTGTTGAGTGCGAGGATTATCTCTATCGCATTGATGATCTCCGGGCAACGAACGCACCGGTTAAATTCCTGTCGCTTGAACCCTTGATCGGTCCGCTGCCGGGCTTGAACCTTGAGGGCATTGACTGGGTAATTGTCGGCGGGGAGTCAGGACCCGGGGCACGGTTGATGAAGGAAGAGTGGGTGACGGATATACGGGATGCCTGTCTCAAATCGAATGTTCCCTTCTTCTTCAAACAGTGGGGTGGCGTTTTCAAGAAACGTGCTGGCCGGGAGCTTGATGGGAGAACGTGGGATCAGATGCCAGCCCAGGTGTCATCCGGAATTGCATAAATTTTTAGTAAGCGCATGGGGTATCTCAGCTGATGAATTTTCAATCAAACCTTGATTGAAATTTTTTCAGCAGACCCTGCTCAATTTTTTTCAATCACCCCACGAACCCCTGCTCAAAACCCGCGAGCAGATCAATCAGACCTTGTTTAAAATTTTTCAACCGGACCCTGCTTAAAAAAATAATCACCAGACACTGGTTGTAAAAAAGTACCCGGATCCGGACCCCCTGCCATTTCCCGGGCCAGCCTTTTCCACAGGATCTAAGTTCACTCATCATCCAAAAGGCAACAATTAGACGTTTTTCAGAGGCTGAAATGACCCCCATATGAGCCAGATAACACTAATTCAGTCTTCGTTTAAAATCAGTGCTCTATAATTCGCAAAAAAATGCGACTATCAGAAAATCGACTCTTCAGAATGGGCTCAGATTGGCAAAATACGCCCAAATTGAGGAGAGGGGTTACAAGGGCATCGTACGTCCCGGGCACCTCCGAAGAAGAGGGGTTTACTCTGCTGAGACCGTTGAATGTACCAACTTTTTTATTTATACTGCAGTAGAGTTATTTCACTCACGGGACGTTGGCTGTACCTTGAAAGGAAAAATTTCCAGCATAACCCTGTAAAAATAAACGAATCCAGACACTCCGGGCATTACCATGAACACCACTGATTTTTATGAAATACTGGGTGTCCGACCCGATGCAACACCGGAGGATATCAAAAATGCATACCACCAGCTCGCGCATACCTGTCATCCCGATGTCAGCACATTACCTGATGCTGAAGAGAGGATGACGAAGATCAATGAGGCATATGCGGTGGTGAGCGATCCTGAAAAACGCCGTATCTATGGAGCATTCTGAATAACCCTCCGAAATTTTCAACAATGAGATGAGAGCAAATCCAGTATCCCGAATCTTGAATTTAGCTTACCCTTCAGAATTTTATCGACAGCATCCGCTCAAGCACCCCTTGTTTTTTGAGAGTGGCGAGTTGAAACAAGTTGAAAGTGAAAGCAGTGAACACCATTTTGGCATGTACCCTGAGAACGGTAGTGACGCGAGTGTGAGCGGAATGGAACACATTCTTGATGATGGCGTACGGTCGTTCACCTGGAGATCGGATCCTTGAGATTCGAGCGTTTCTGAGTATATCGCGTATCCCAATCGGGTGACCGCGAACTCCTCGTTGCATGGTAGCGTTGAAACCGTTGGTTTTAGTACCGAAGTATCTCCGGTCCCGGTAGATCACTTCGCCCTCTTTTGAGAGGTCGACTTGCGAATCGTGGGTTGAGGCAGTTGTAACTTCGAGAGCCCGGATCAGACCGAAGTCACAATCCTCTTTGGTGTGGAGTTTGTATCCGAAATAGGATTTCTTCCCCTTCTTTGTCCAGGTGCCATCCCGACTTCTGCGGGTTTTTGCATCCTCTTCCCGGGGTGTATCCGTTGAAGCGTGACCGGGATCGGCGGTGATGAAGGTCGCATCCTGGATGGTGCCTTTCCTGATCTTCAAACCTTTTGCATCAAGCTGGCGCTGGAGTTCTTCCCAAATCGCTTTGTCTTTTCCGGTCTTTGCTAACCGCTCGCGGAAATACCAGACGGTCGTTTGATCCGGGATCTTCTCGGGATAGTCCAGAAATTTCATGAACGAGATCCGATCATTGGCCTGCCGCTCAAGTTCCGGATCGGACAGGTTGTACATCGACTGGAGTACCAGCATCTTGATCATGAGAACGATATCCATGTTCGGACGACCGCCCTGCTCGGTCTGGTTCTGATAGATATCCCCCACGACCGTCCGAAATCTTTCCCAATCGATGAATGTTGAGAATTCGCTCAACCGATCGCCAAGGTGTTTGATACTCTTATACCGCTCCTCCAACGCAAAATCGACGAGGTTCTCCATACTTTCCCTGCGATCTGCTAAGATATAGTACTAACGGTTACCGAGAGGTTTTTCAGAATTCTCTATGACAGGAAACGGGTGACCCAGGAACCGTTCACGGTCCAATGGGAGAGGGAGCCAACCGCCCGCCCGCCACGGACTCACGACCCCCGGTATGAACAGGCCCCTCCGGAGCCCGCACGGCAACAACCACGGAAACGGCACATGCCCTATGCAGCAGGCTTCTGGGTCTCCCTTCTCATCATTTTTATTTTCATTCTGGTTCTCTTCCTCGGGAGCGGAACTCCCCGGACCTCCGCTGAAATACCGGTAGTGACGCCGACGATCGAGCCCATTGTTGTGATAACAACCCAGCAACCGATCATTGTGGGAAAAACCTTTGAGGCCTGGAAAGGTGAAGGGGATACCCTCAGGAAACAGGACCGGAACGGGGATGCGCTGGCCGCATACGAGCAGGCGCTCAGGATCCGGCCGAACGCATCGGATCTCTGGGTTGCCGAAGGGGATCTCTACACCACGATGGGCAATTTTGAGAACGCGATTGTCTGCTATGACCGTGCCCTGGCACGAGATCCCCAGGCAGGGGAAGAGGTCCGGAATAAGAGCACGGTTTTAAAAACCATCAATTCACGGATAGAACAGGCTGAACTGCTTGAAAAACACGAAGATTATTCTGCCGCCATCGGGATCTATGACGATCTCCTCTCTGCAGGTATCCGGAATACCGGTTTCCAGAAGCGGATCCTGTCGGCAAAGGTGTATGCCCTCATGCGATCGGGAAGATCCGATGAGGCAGCCCGGGTAAGTAAAGTGATAGAATCTCTCTGATGACACTCCCCGGATAAGACAGGAAGATATGCTATCAGCTGAGTAGTATCTTGAATTGTTGCCGGCCGGCCACTCACATGACCCCGCCATGACAACGGATAAGGAATGGATATGACTGACACGTGCCCCGGTAATGAAATGCCTCCTCCCCCCGATACCTGCCATTTTGACGACTCTGTCCGGTTTATTACCGCACTGAGCACGGCCATCGACCAGTATGGCGGCCATACCCATGATACGGATAACACCATCCGGCAGATCATCAACGCACGGGGACACTCCCCGGGAGTCTATGATTTATTCACAACGAATACGGTCTCTCACTTGGTGACGCAGATAAGCGAACTATTATTTTGAGTAAACCATCAGGATCCAATACGTCAGTAACCATCTTTCCCTTAATGCGCACTATTTTTACAATAAGTGTTTTCTCTCCGCGAGTGACAGAACATAAAACAGGGCGAATAGTGTCAGGCCGAAACCTGCCAGAAAAATGGCTAACGCAATACCGGGAATCCGGTCAATGATAAACATTGCTACACCAATGAGAATCATCAGGATCGCAGTAAGGAGCGCCAGAGCCAGCACCAGAAGCAGCAGATGGAGATCTTTTCCTTCCGGTTTCGGGGCTGGCACCTCTGACGTTGGTTTTGGCCTGATCAGGTTGCGGATCAGGTTATACATGAGATAAAACCCTCCGAAGATGTTGAAAAATGCGATGAAGACTGCCAGAAGCGTATGCAGGATGTCAGGAACGATGACTGCAAATGAACCCACAACAACAAATACCATCCCCACAAGGATGACGATCCCGGTGCGTTTGAACGTGAGGGTCATCATATTACCGACGACCAGCGCTTGAACTCCAAGCAGTACGAGCAGCGTACCCAGCTGAGCGCTTGAAGCCCACGGCAGTAATCCCCAGTACACCGGAACCAACAGACAGCCGCTCACCAGCATGAATATCCCATACTGTATTCCCATGACGGTAGCAAGGGGGATGCAATGAGTGTTTGAGGGGATATCGGATTCCGGGTGGAGCGGATACCTGCTCCGCAAAGTAACGACAATGTAGATCAGAACCATACCAAAAAGCAGAGCGATACCGGCGAGAAGTTCGGTTGAAAGGATTCCCGGCAGGTACATCTGCATGGCAACCAGTACTGCAACCAGAATCATGAGGATGTAGACTGCTGCACAGCTCAGCGTCAAGGCGGATAACACTCCGTCATCGGACGTTTTCTCAGACGGAGACTTCCCTTTTAAAACAAACCTCTGTAAAAGAAGCAGAATACCGCCAACTCCAAAGATGACAATCACCAGAATCTTTGGAATATCGCCAAAAATTCCCGGAATAAAGCAGGTGATAAAACCAATCGCGGTAATGATGATCCCCGGAATAAGTACCGGCCATGATCTTTTCACATATCTGATCGGGTTTTTTCCTACGGTTTGCAGCTGCAGGCCATATATAATCAGAAGGAGTCCGTACACCCCATCCTTATAGTAGGGCAATGCACCTCCAGCAACCGAAAACAGCACGGCACTCAGAATAAGCATTATCAGACCGCTGGCCAGAAGGAGAATCACTTCGAGAGAGATGTTCACCTCTTCTGAGAACTTCATTTTTTTCTCCCCGTTGTAAAAATGTTATCAGACTTCTGCATTTTTTTCATGTACTTATCCTGAAATGCGGGATCTTTTGCCTCTGCGTACTTCAAAAACCCAACTCAATTTATACTTATATTTTTCCTTCAGATTTATTTTTTCATTTATTTTTTTATCGGAAGAGGGTATACACACTCTTTCTCATGTTCAAAGAATCATATACCTGCAATTAAACCCAAATGACCAATTGTCCGATCTGAATCCGATAAGAAAAATCATCAAATTCCATTGATGCCAAAGTGATACGGTACCTGCTTACCATCATCTCGCTCCTGTACAAGGATATATGGGTGTCTCTTCAATGGATTTTCTTCGCGCGTGTTCTCCGTTGTCCCAGAACGATTGACAACGATTTGTTTTGGTTTGATCTCTTCCGGCTCTTCATCTGGGAAGGGATCTGGAAAAAAACCCAAATTTTTTCAAGCAGACTCTGCTGAAAAATTTTCAATCGCGATCATGAGGTGTTAGTTGGGGAGGCGATTGTAGGATAATTATCCTACAATCGGAATGTACATGCTACAAAATTTTTGATTTGCCGACGTGAGGTAATTTACCGGTAAACCAGACCCTGTCTGAAAAAATTGGGGTGGGGGGTGAGGGGGTGGTTAAATTTTTTTGCCGGAGATCGATAGCGATGTTCATAATGGCGGAAATGGTCATTCAGGTTTTTGGCTTGATCGTGTACACTGCCAGGATTCACGAAGAAATTATTTGAGACGTACTGAACTTTGATAAATGAATCCGCGATCCAGAGATACGCGGAATGCCGGATTATGGTTGTAAGGTTTAATAAAAAAGGAAAATCCGCTATAACTCCGCTATAAATAAAGATGAGAGTAATTTGTCGTTAGTTGTAGGATCTTTTCGATCCCCTTGTTTTTTGGAGAACCTGTTTTTTTTACATATACCCGGTTGCGATAGAAATCCCCCTCTTCATACACTTAGAAGCATCGTTCTCGAATCCAATCTTCTTAAGAGTTAACCCCTTGTTGTACCAGGTTTCCGCATTGCACGGATCAAACTTAAGGGCAGATTCGTAGCATGAAATTGCTTCATCATATCTGCCAAGCATATCCAGAGCATTCCCCTTTGAGTGGAGTGCCCTGACATGACGGGGGTTAATCAGAAGAACCTGGTCATAGATCCTGATAGCTCCTGCATACTCATTGTGATACTTCATTTCGTTTGCCTGATGCAGCATGATCTCTTCATGTGGATCGAGGGTTACGATCCGGGTTTCAGTACCAGATGGTCTCTTTTGAGGCATGATCTATATGTTTGCTGAACTTATATTTTA
>NZ_JALOCH010000010.1 GCF_023227875.1 Methanoregula sp.
AAAGTTCGGGAGTGATCTCAAAGCTCGACGATTTCTTATACAACTGAAAGAAATCTCCTTGAAAATGATTGTCTGTAACCTTCACAGGTTCTTACAATTTTTCTTCGTGAAGGTTTTCTACAGAGCAGGATAACCAAAAGGATACACAAGATCCATCGATAATAATCAACATAAATTTTTTTAAATTTTAGATTTTTCTCTCTTTTTCTTCTCAGGCACCACAGGGTCTGTTAAAAAGAACCCAAATGATGCGAAATCCTCGACATTCATTTTGTGAGATTTCTCACCGGAAGAAACCGCAGGAGCAATGAACCGGAAGAATTCCCGGGAGTACTGCTCGTAGCTGAACCCTTCCGCCTCGATCACCCGTTTCCACTTATCTTCCATGGACAGGATACCCATGAAGGAGATCATCAGGTACATCGAGATTAGGAAGGGGTCGAGATCGTCCCTGATCGTACCGTCATTGATACCCTCCTTAACTGCATCCTGCAGGACCATCCGGCACGCGCCATACCCTTTTCCGATCTCTGCGGTATATGGGTTCTCCCTGGAAAAACGTTCAGATCCATAAAAATGGATCAGTCGCAGGTAATCCGGTTGTTCCTGCGAAAACTGGTAATAGGCCTGTCCCATCAGGGCAACCTTGACAATGCCGGGAACCTGCTTTTCCATGCATTCCCGGTACTTTTCCTGAAGGATCCGGATGCCACGGAGAACAATCATAGCGAAAAGTGCCTCCTTGTTTTCAAAATACAGGTAGATGGTAGCCTTGTTCAGTTCGACCTCATTGGCGATTTCGTCCATGGAGACATCCTCGTACCTCCGGGAAAAAAAGAGACGCTCAGCTGCATCGGTGATCTCGGTCTTCCGCTGTTCCTTTTCCCGTTGTCTTCTGTCGGAGATTCCCATTTTACCACACCATGAATTTACTCATTATAAATAATATTCCGGCTCCTTTCGCTCGTTATACAATGTGTATAAGCGCAACGAAGCCTCCCTGACCAGGCCGGGTTTTATCGTTCTCGCGTGCTTGGGGCAGTGTTTGATGCAGGCACAGCACGTGATGCAGTTTTCCGTGTCGATCACCCTGCTGTTTTCCGGATCGATTGCACCGACAGGGCACCCTTTTGCACAAGTCCCGCACTGGACACACTCATCGCTCACGGCAATAAAATCGACATTCCAGAACACTGTGCCTTTCCGGTAAGGATGAATTGGGTCTCCCCGGTAAGGATGGCAGCCGGGTAAATTTACCGGAGTGATCCGGTCCACGGAGGGAATGGCGTTGAGTTTTTCCTGTATTTTTTGCCCGAACAATTCTGCGTGTTTCAGGTCGCTAGTATCCGGACGACCCACAGCAGTCGGTGTTTCGGCAGTGGAAAAGGAGTGTTCCCCGATAAACGCTGCACCGGCGATCGGTTTACATCCACGCCCGATCAGAATATCATTCAGTTCGAGCAGGGCATCGTCATACGCGCGATTGCCATACACGACAACGCAGACAGCGGGTGTATTATGTGCCTGCATCGTATGCAGCCATTCGGTTGCATGTGCCGGCACTCTTCCCATATACACCGGAACACCAATAATGAGTAATTCTTTTTCTGATGTCCGTAGTGGTTGAATTCTCGTATCGGGTCTGGTGATATCCAGTAATTCCACGTTGCCGGGATGTATTCCGCGTGCAATTTCCCGGACAACCGTTTTTGTGGTTCCCGTTGGTGAGAAATATACGAGTTTTACTGATTCCATTTTCATAAGATTCCTTCCTTGATACTGTTGGCCCTCTCCGGATAATGACCCTGATTCAATTCCCCTTTGCTGGTCTCATGAATGATCTTGGTATCCATCGAACTTGCACCATAGTTATCACTCTTGGTTAAATTATAACTATCGGTTAGTTTGTAACCCGCAGTATTAGTTGTGGGCAATCATGCAGGAGAGTTCCCGGTCAGCTACATCTCCCGTGGCCCGTAGTCGTACCGGACACACCTTCCGCGTATGACCATTCTCCGTCGTAGAACTCCGGGAGGTATGGCTGACGGACCCTCCGGACCGACATAGTATCGCGAAAAAACGACATGGTTGTTTTACGAAACGCTTATTTTGTGCTCTGTTTGGCGGGAATCCCAATAAACCGGCCCCGGAAAAAGCAGTAAATAGAAGAGTTACAGCGGCCGATCTCGATAAGATCGCTATTGGATGGTGGAAAATGAAAAGAACCCCTGTTTTCCAATCATGCTCATGTCGGAGAGTCATATTCATCCGTCGTAGAAATATATCATTCTGACTTCGGGATTATGCGACCCTGCGTTGCGGGATGCAAATCACCGACATTTATTTACCGGGAGAAGAACAGAAACCACTATGAAAACCTTCCTCCTCATTCTCCTGCTCGGTATCCTGATCGTTCCTGCTGCCGCATTCTCCCTGCCACAGGTACCGTTCCTTGCCGGCACGTCCGCAACAGACCTCCCGCTCGTTGCCACGTTCGAGAGTGGGCAGCGGTACCAGGCCGGCAACTACCCGGTCATTGTCCTCTCAGGCTCCTACCGCGAGATGGGCCGGCAGTACGGCGGCCTGATGAAGACCGAACTCAACGAGGAGTATACCTTCCTCATGGACACCCTCGTCAGCCGGGGGTATACCAGGGAAGAAATACGGAAAGACGGTCGGGGAGTTACCGCGTATTACCCGCAGCGGGTTAAGGAGATCTTTATCGGTATGTCGGAGACCTCGGGGCTGACACAGGATGATATCGCGGTCCTCTGGTACGGGCCGATCTTCCTGATCTCGGCCGCACCCGTCACCCCGGTGTCCTGCTCGTACCTTGCCACATGGGGGAACTACACGACCGACGATTCCATGGTTGTCTCACGCAACTGGGACCTTGCCGACCTGGTGCAGCCGTTAACAAAATGGTATGTCCTTACGGTGTACCGCCCCACGGACGGCAGCAACGCTGTTGCAACCTGGAGCCCCGCAGGAGCGCGGCCCGAGACCTTCATGAACAGTAAGGGGCTGTTCCTTGCCGATGACAACGCAGGCATCATCGATGCTGCGCCGGAGACCCGGCCGGAATTCATCACGGAATACTTCCGGTTCATGTTCGATTACTCTGACCTGAACGCGCTTGATGCCGGCATCCGCGGTACCGCCCCGGATTATGCATGGATCGTGGATGTCGCCGGACCGGACGTGGCATACGTGTACGAGAAGTCTACCAACAGGACATTGCTGAGGACCGGGGACGGGGTGGTTGCAGCGGCCAACCATTTCATCGACCCGTCATGGAACTTCGCGACCCCGCCCGAACACACGCTCTCCCGCTACAACAACCTCCTTCGCCAGGCGGACGTTGCAAAGGGATCGATTGATGCAGAGAAGATGATGGCGATCCGCGACGTGTGTATGGAAAACGGCGGCTCCAAGTTCTGTCACAGGGATTTGGGGGGAAACCCGTATTCGAGCAACCACCAGGTCGTCTACGTGCCCGGGACCCGGACGCTCTGGATGAATGTCATGGACGGGCCGTGGCAGAAGGTGGAACTAGCTCCCCTGTTTGGCAATTAACAAGAGTGGCTGGTCTTATCGGAGACCCGCCGGGCATCATTTTTTTACGGTTGTGACACAAAAGCGGTGAACCCGCACGATTGTTTACTAAAAAACGGGTGAAGGATTTACTCTTTTGTGACTGTGATCTTCGAATACACAAATGACAATATCATCGGGTTCTCCGGGCAGGACTCGCAGGCGATCTTCGGTATCTGCACCCACCCGAAAGGCGGGACTACCACATTTTCGGGATCGGGCACCACCGGGAGATCCAGGCTTTTCCGGCGGGAGCCATTCCTGCAGATAAATCACTCAGTTTATCTATGCTAAAAAATATAAAACTGGATGTTTCCAGCATGTCAGCACAATTCGGTCTCTTTGTCATTCTCCTCGCATGTGTGACCGTGCTTGCTGCCGGGTGCACCGGGCAGGAGTCCGTCCCACTGCAGGCACCGGCAACAGTCAGCGCCCCTGCAGGAACCGGAGCAGCGGATATCAGCACGCTTGTTTTGCAGTTCGATGCCTATGCAGAAAAGACCTTCAATAAGAGTGGCGTCCCGGGGACGGCGGTCGCCATCATCAGGGACGATAAGGTCGTCTACTCCCGGTGCTTTGGTATAAGGAACATCACCACGAAAGAACCCGTCGGCCCGGACACCCGGTTCCAGCTCGCGTCCATATCCAAGTCCGTGACCTCGACCATGATCGCGTCAATGGCAGGGAACGGCGAACTCTCGTGGGACGACACGATCGTATCGGCAAACCCCGGCTTTATGCTCTCCGATCCTTACGTCACGGAACACGCAACCTACCGCGACCTCCTCTCTCACCGCTCGGGCCTGCCGGAATACGGCGGTGACGATCTCCAGAACGCCTTCGGGTACTCCAAGCCGGAGATCATGGGCCGGCTCCGGTACCTTGGTCTTACGGGTAGCTTCCGCTCATCATACGCGTACTCCAATGTCGGCATCACGGTCGCGGGGGATGCCGCGGCAATGAAGGCGGGCATGCCCTACGAGGAACTTGTCGCTGAGCGGATCTTCATTCCCGCCGGCATGTACAACACGAGTGCACGGTTCACAGACTTTGCCGGTTCGTCCGACCGTGCGGACTCGTACCAGTTGCAGGACGGGACGCCCGTTGCCGCATCGTCCTATAACGATGACATCAACAGCCCCGCCGGAGGGGTGAGCTCCACGCTCAACGACATGATCCGCTATGCCCGCATGCAGGCGAACGGGGGATCGATTAACGGGAAGCAGGTGATCAATGCCAGCGCCCTCCGCGAGACCCACACCCCCCAGTACATCAGGACATATTCCGACACGAAAATGACCGGTTCCGCGCTTGGCTGGAACACCTTCCTCGGGAATGGGCAGAGTCGTGTCGAGAAGGACGGCATGTTTTCGGCCGGCGTGGCCACGATAATTACGGTCTGGCCCGAAGAGAGGATGGCGCTCGTTGTCTTAACGAACGGTTTTCCGGAGGGGAATTTCCTGACGGGAAGTCTCAGCAACGGCTGGAATGACCTGTACTACAACGGCAGGATACAGAAAGACTGGTACGATGATACGCAGCAGAACCTGCAGAAATGGATCGATAGCCAGACACCGGAACCGGTAACGGAACCGGCAGACCCGCGGCCCGCCCGCGACATTGACAACTACACCGGCTCGTACACCCAGGACTATTACGGCACGGTCAGGGTCGAGGCTGATTCTGGAAAACTCCTCGTCTACCCGGGCCGAAGCACGACGCCGTTCGGCCTCGAGCCGTTTGACGGCGACACCTTCATCGAGGAATCCGGCATGGCTCTGGTAAGGTTCGATACCGGCACCAATGCAACCGCAACCCGTGTCTGGTTCGGGCGGTACGAGACACCCGGGCGCAGCGGGGCATTTGTCCGGGTCACCTCGTAATCCCCGTTTTTCCCTGATACGCCGGACCGGCCCTACAGCCCCCCTTCCGGTTTTGGCATTGTTGGAAGCATATACCGCAGGTGCCAGAAGAGGAGCCCGATAACGATGCTGATGAGGAGTGCGAACCAGCCGAACTCGCCGAGCATCGCGCTCCCGGCCTCGGTCGTTGCCGTGAGTGCAGGGTAGAACTTCTCGATGGAATAGTTCCAGAAGCCGTGGAGGAGGGCGGCAGTAAAGATGCTGCCGGACCGGAGCCGGATCCAGGCAAAGAGCGTCGAGCCGCCGATCATGGAGATGAAGAACATGACGATCGAGTAGGCCGACCCGTCGCCGTACACGCCGGCGAGCATGAGCGGCAGGTGCCAGCAGAACCAGATGAACGCGGAGATGATTGCAATCCAGGTGAACGTGGTGAACCTGCCGAGTTCGGGGACGAGCAGCCCCCGCCACCCGATCTCCTCGCCCGTTGCCAGGACAATACTGAGGCAGAGCGCCGTGATGACGCCCTGCGGGAGCGCGAGCATGGCCGCGGCCTTGTCCGACAGGAACGGTGCAGTGCCCGTGACCCACGCGGTGCCGAACATTACGAGCCCGACCGCGACCGGGATGACGATTGCGAGGAGCCACCACTTGAGCTCGCCGATTTTAAACCCGAACCCGTCAAGGTTCCGCTGGAAATACAAGCGGGTGGCGATGGCCGCGACCGCGGGGCACCACATCAGGAGGGAACTGGAATACCGGAGGAGCCCGGTGTCCACCGCAAACGGGGGTCTCACCACGATGATGTACCAGAAAATAGACGAGAGTGCGAACACGAGGACGAGATATGCTGCAATAACGTGTTTCGGGTTGGTCAGCAGGGGTTTGGATGCCGGTTCTGCCATGGTTCTGACTTGTGAACAGGAGGAGATTAGCCTGTCGAAATAATTTTTCCTGCCGACAGGATATTCCTCCGGACGCTGCCGGGTACAATTCCTTACGGTGCGTCATTGATCCGGAAAAAATCTCATCGCAAAGCCCGTCATTGAAGACCCGGGTCCGGGAATCCTCTGGCACGGCCCGGTTGCTTTCTTTGTGAGGGGGCGGTGTGGCATGCGGGCTTTTATGGGCACAAGGGGTCCGCGAAAGGAAGACCGCAGGAGGGGGATCTGGTGCTGCATATATCTCAGATTGGTGAAAGGAATAGTTCCCCCGGTGCCAATCCACGGTTATACTCAATAAATCAGAAAATGTTTAAGGAGTTAATCCAAACGCAGGGTAAATCCAATTTGGGTAATTCACCGGTAATGAGGATTTTTATGAACAGGACAATGATAGTATCTCTGGCAATTATCGTTATGGTCTGCCTCCCTGCCATGGCAATGATTCCGGTTTCAGGAGAAAGCATCACGGGAGATGATGGAATAACGGAAGAAAAATGGCGTTTTCCGGGCGAATTTGAAGAACATGATGCGGTATGGATCGGATGGCTCTCCAAAGAGTACCTGCGAGGATATTATACCGACGATGTTTTCCTGCAGCTGGTCCGGGAACTCGAGCCCAACGTTCACACGATAATCTGTGTACCGGATGATGCGCAGAAAGAATATGTGGAAGAGATCCTGGCAACGAACAATGTCCCGATGACGAATATTTCCTTTTATGTCCAGAAATTCACCATACCCTACTGGCGGGACTTCGGCCCGGTTTTTGTAACCAGTAACACCGGCAAAAAACGGATCAACGATTTCAACTTCAACTTCTGGGGCTATTTTGCGGCATCGGATACCCAGGCACTGATGATGGAAAGGATTGACCGGGACGCAGCCAAATATCTCGGCATTGAGAGTGAGATGACACGGATCACCAGCGAGGGCGGGGACCGTGAATTCAACGGGAAAGGCACGCTTATTGTAACTGAAGCCTGTGAATTCCAGAGAAATCCGAATGTTGCAAGGGAAGAGATTGAGAACGAATTCAAACGGCTTTTTGGTGTGACAAACATAATCTGGCTGAAACAAGGCACGGTTGAAGACGACCCGTTTAATGCCGGCGCCATTCCCGGGCCCGGAGGAGTGGGGGTTGCATACCGTGCCGGCTCGGCAGATAACCACGTGGACGAGTACTGCCGGTTTGTATCTCCCGACACGATCCTTCTTGCAGAAGTGACGGAGAAAGAAGCAGCCGGAGATCCGGTTGCGGCGGAAAACCGGATACGGCTGGAGGAGAATTACAGGATCCTCAAAAACGCGGTTGATCAGGACGGCAGGCCGTTTAAAATCGTGAGGATCCCGGTTCCGGATATGATCTACTTTACCGCAACTCCTGCTGACGAGGCATATTTCAGCCTTTCATCGTTCTACCACTCAATGGACGGGACATCGTTTCCCTTCGGCGACCCGGTAACGGTTGTGCCGGCAACGAGCTACTGCAATTTCCTGATTACCAACAATCTTGTCCTTGGCCAGAAGTACTACGTGGAGGGCACCGGAATGCCCGATTCCCTGAAGGCGAAGGACCAGAAAGCCGAAGAGATCCTCAGGGGCCTGTTCCCGGACAGGAAGGTTGTCATGGTAAATACCATACCGGTAAACTTCGGGGGAGGCGGCATCCACTGTCTGACACAACAGGAGCCAAAGGCCGAAATACTCTGATTCCCGGTCATTTTTCATGAACAAATCAATACGGGAATTTTTTAAAGCCAGAGGGACCTGATGCGAACACATGGCCGCGTGCGTTGGGGCGGGGCCGGGTACTCTATTGAGTGGCGGACCCGGGACCGGGTTAATACCAGACCCATCGTCAATGGCCGGAACCGAGGGTGTTGAAGAGAACCGGCCGACTTCATCACCCAGAATACTCTTAATAAAAAGGAATGCCGGAAAAACCGGAAAGAACTGAAATTAATAATACCCGTATTTTTTATGAGCCTGCTCAATGGGCAGGATCTCCTGGACGATCACCAGTTTTTCCTCAGTATCGATTTCGTAAAATACGATGTAACTGTGGGAGATGTGAAGCCGGTAGATGATGACCCCGCCCCATAAAACCAGTTTTTCTTTATCTCCCGGGCTTCCCGGGAACGGATCTTTTTCAAGTTTTTTCAGGGCAGTCTTTATGATTCTCCGCGTCTTCTCCGGCAGGCGATTGATCTCATCAGATAACTCGTGCCAGAGCACAAGGGAGAATGTCAATCCTTAATCTCCGAAAGTGAAACGTACCCCTTTTTCTTACGCCCACTCCATATTTTAACATCTTCTTCCAACCGGCGCTTCTTCCGGTCCTCGATCATCTCTGAAAGAAGATCTGTATAGGTCTGGCCGGCCGCTCGCATCTCCGCAAGGTCCTTCCACACCGGTTCGGTGACGGGTATCCGTTTTACCGCAGACATGATCAGATTGTAAGCCTTGTAAGTATGAATATTTTTGGCCGACTTTCTGCGTGCGGTGGGGCGGGGCGGACCCGGGACCGGTAGGGGAGGGGCCGTCGTCAATTGCCGGAACCGAGGGCACTGATGAGCGCCGGTCCCGACCCCCGTCGGACGGGTGAATTTTCGAATACCAGAGTTTTCGCCCGCTTTTATTCCCCGCTGTAACAATCAACCGGGATGGTTCCCGATATACTCCACGAGAGCGCATTCTTTGCACTCATTGCATTCGAACTCCAGCGTTGAATGAAGAATCCGGTACTTCTTCAGTCGTTGCTTGATCTCCCGTTTTATCAGATCAATTTTTTCCACGTCCTTTTCACAGGAATACACATGGGCATCGAGGACATTGATATCCGAACAGAGGCTCCAGAGATGGACATGGTGCACACCATCCACTCCCTTCACCGATGCCATGTCCGCAACGACCGCATCGAAATCAACCGATTGGGGCGTGAACTGGAGAAGGATCACGATGGTTTCCCGGAATATTCTTGCGGCTGAGATCACGATCAGGACCGCGATGACGCCCGAAAGAATGGGATCGGCAATCACCTGCCCGGTGAACGAGATCCATACCGCTGCACCAATCACCGCCAGCGAGGAGACCAGGTCTCCTGCCACATGTAAAAAAGCGCTCCGCACGTTCAGGTTATGGCTCCCGTGGAGGAGGAACATGACAGCGATATTTGCGACAAGGCCGACACAGGCAACCGTAAACATCAGCCCACCCTGCACCGGGGCCGGGTTGAGCAGGCGCTGGTATGCTTCCCACAGGATACCGGCACTTACACCGATCAGCAGCAGGGAGTTGATGAACGCTGCGAAGATCTCTCCCCGGTGGTATCCATAGGTCCGCTCCTTGGTGGGGAGCTGGAGGGCGAGGGTCATCGCCCCGAGGGAGAGAAGCAGCGAGAGGAGATCGCTGAACATGTGCCCCGCATCGCTGATGAGGGCAAGCGATCCTGAGAGCAGTCCTCCGGCTACCTCCACGAGAAAGAAAATGAACGTGATGATGAGCGCGATCTTCATCGCTCTCCGGTAGTCCCGGCCGGTACTGTGCGGGCTGGTGTCATCTGAATGAAGGGTATTATGTGAATGCCCTGCGCCCTCTTCGCTGTCGCCACCAGTGCATTGTTCTGGATATGAATGACCCATACGCTGACTCTCCGGTTATGTGCGGTTATTTCCTGATAGATAGTATCCGTTTAATAGTTAATAAGAAGAAAAGTAACGGAACCGATAGGTAGTATCCATGAAGAAACCTTCAGCCATTGCCGATGGAATATGTTTCTGCCCGTTGTCGGGGATTCTCGACGTAATAGCGAAGAAGTGGGCGCTCCTGATTATCGCGATCCTTGGCAACGAAGGGGAGAAGGGGTTCAACGAACTGAAAAAAGATCTTGGCTGTATCAGCCCCAAGCCGCTCTCGGACACGCTGAAAAACCTCGAGCGTATCGGGCTGGTAAGCAAGAATGTCCTCGCGACATCGCCCCCGACCGTGAAATATTCACTCACCCCGGATGGCCGGGAACTGCGGGGGCACCTGGTCCCGATGCTGGTCTGGGTCTCGGAACGCGGCGGACAGGATATGCCGGGCTGCCCGATACGGGCGAGGAACATTCCTGGCAACCTGAAAAAAAACCGGTGAGTGGCGGATGTACTATTCCCGGCCAATCCGTTCGGCCGCGTGCGGTGCGGCGGGGCCGGATTAGTACCGGACCCGCCGTCAATCTCCGGAACCGGGGGCACTAAAAATGGCAGATACTACGAGATCACTTTTAAAAAAATCTGACAGCGATCTTCAAAGTTCCTTCTTACCGGAATCCCTGTTTGAAATCCTCGACCTCGATTCCGGCCTGCTTGAGGATCCCCATCAATGTTCCTTTTTTCAGTTCGCGGTGAAGAGGAACCGAAAAGACGCGCCATTCTTTCTGTACGACAACGTGGCTTGATGTCTGCCGCTTAGCTTCAAATCCCTGCTTCGACAGGTACTTGACCAGATCTTCCCCGGCAATGACCGGGAGTTTATGCGACATCCGCCACTTCGACCTCCGAGTAATTCATCAGGATCCGAGGATGAGAAGTCTGCATCAGCAGACTTCGACCTCCGAGTGATTCATCAGGATCCGAGGATGAGAAGTCTGCATCAGCAGACTTCGACTTGGGAGATTTCGCAGTGGTGTGTCGGGGATTTCCGGTGAAGTTCTTCCCGCTGGACTTCGAGAACCAACTCTATTGCTTCCTTGATATTGGCGAGGGCTTCTTCCCGGGTCTCACCCTGGCTGATCGCGCCGGGGATCTCCACGCACTGGACCGTGAAACCGCCTTCTTCCTGGGGTTCGAGCACCACCGTATATTTCATAGGTACACATTATTCACGAAAGAGTATACAATTTTTCCGCTGGGATCAACGGTCCGGTGCTCCTTCCGTGACGGCCGCGAGCGAGCCGGGCTTGTGGCGGTTGGGCGGGCCCGGGACCGGATGGGTGGGGGCCGTCGTCATTCCTGGCAAGCTGCACAGGAATATCAGAAGCCGTTAAGAGTTGTGCGGGAAATGTTTTTTCATTGAACATCCCATGATGGTTCAGGTAGGAGATAATGTCCGATAAAAATCAATCACAATCCGGTATACGATCCGGAATTCTCCCTTGCATGGGGATACTCTTTGTTGTACTGCTGAGTGCCGGATGTACCGGTGCATTTTCTGGGATACAGAATACCGTTCCGGCGACTCCGGTTTCTCCTCCGGATGTAGTAAATCAGGCAAACCAGGTAACGATGCAGGTTGTCATGGTGGACGAACATGCACATGCTGAATATACTACGGTCTGGCTCACTCCCTCTGCACGCATCTATACACTTGCAAAAAATATTCCGGACTACAAGTCCTATATCGGGTTAATGGAACAATCCAGAAAAGACGGCTCGTTCCTTACTTTCACGCTTGATACTCAGGATTCTTCGATAATTAAGAGTGTTGTGAAAGGCGTGCAGCCAACATCTTCTTCAGATGAAGAGAAGGCCGTGCAAGTAACTCCACCGGTATCTTCTCCGGACGTAGTAAACCAAGACTCCACCATCCGGCCCTGACTTATGCCATAGTAACGTTGCTAAATATGACCTCAATTATTCCCGTCGATAAACCTCTCAATTTTCCAGGCCCGGTTCCGTATTTTTGCGAATTATGACCTCTGATTTTGGTGCTTTTGGGAAAAGAGGTACAACCGGGCTCGCAGCAGGCTCCGTTGTACCAGAATTCCCATGGGTGCTTCCCCGCTTTCTGTGAGGGGGACACCGGCGGAGGGTCTTGCAAGGTCACCGGGGATCTTTCCGAGTAAACCCGGCCGCATACGTGTTGGGCGGGGCCGGGCTTGTGAGGGTTGGGTGGACCCGGGACCGGATCAGTGCCGGATCCGTCGTCAATTTCTGGTACTGAATGCACTGAGTAGTGCCGGTGCGGACTGGTGTATCATTCACGAATATTTTTAGCAGTTGAATTTCAACTGTCAGTGTGACTGATTGGAAAGATGCAATAAAGAGAAATCTCCGGACTGTTACGGCCGGAGTATTTGTCGTGATTGTATTGTTTCTCATCATCCTCGTAGCGGGAGTCATCCCGGAGTTCAACAACGGCTACAAATCCCCCCATGCCATCACACCTGAAAATCCCTCGCTTACCACGGCTGCTTGTTCGGGAAATGCCATTGTCGTAAATTACCGTGGCGGACCCAATGCAGCAAGTCTCACCGGCATTAGTGTCTGGGTAGACGCCATGCAACCACACTCCTTGAACCTGACCATCGGCTCACAGGAAATGATAACACTGGTTGCCGGAAGTGAGATGAAAGAACACCGGGTTATCGTTGCTTCCACATTTACCGATGGAGAAATGGTAATAGATCAGGACATAAAGCTAAAATGTCCATAGGTTTGGACTCCTTTTTCGTCGCGATGGCGGGGCCCTGGCACAGGTTGTGGACAAAGGCGACGGCACGGGAGGTTGTGGGGATTATTACAGGAATGGGGGGTGATTGCAAGATGCAGAGGAAAATTCCTCAGCTTTTCCAAGTAATTTACGATGTCGATCGTACGGGATGGATTGAATTTTTTTTTCATACGGTAAAAAGGTGAAATTATTTACTCTGTTTATTAGTCTCCATTTGCATTTTTATTGCATGTAAGATTTCATTGCGATGGCATTATATGACATTAAATTTACCAATTATTATTAAGAATCTCTGAAAAATATTATTAAGGTGTGCCGATGAGTTTTAGATGGCGAAAACTATTATTAATATTTTTAGGACTTTTAATAGTTTACATTAGTATCTGCCTTCTAATCACAAGCACCGGTTCTTATGGAAAAGGGAGTGTAACCGGGCCAGATAAGATTGTATATCGTGTTACAACGAGTGGCTCACTGGATAATCCATTCCCGAGTGATAAAGGAATTCTTATTCCAACTGTAGTGAATGAAAGTGGAGCGCTTGTTTTTTCAGATCAGGATTTAACATACGCTTTATCAAGTGCTTATTCATGCGGAGGCGATACATTCAATCGAAATAGTTATGGAAAATCGTCATATCTCAATCTCAGTTATGTGGACGCAGAGAATGGCACAATGATACTTGTGCGACCTAATTCTCCACCAGCGGGTAAGGAATATACGATTTCATTCTGTCTCGAAAAGGAGAATGCTATTGGAAACAAATTCTTACCCTCTCCCCAGATTGCAGCATCGTTTTTCCCCTCAACCGTAACGACAATTGTTTACAATCCGATCCATAACAAACCCTATGAAAGCAGGACATCTCTATTATTGGAGTTCTCCAAAGCGGGAGATACAGTTACTCACGGATATATGTCAGATCCAATACAAAATTTCAAGCTGACCTATGGTTATAATCCTGTAGTAATGTCCGAATATGGACAATATTCCGAGTGGGCTAAGTTTATCTGGATACCGGGGTAAGTTGGAGGCCGACCCGGATGCGGCGCTCGAGGCGCTCGGGATTCTCGCGTCGTTTCATATTATCTAGGAGGAAAAATTCGTGAATCTTTCCAACCGGAGACTGTGGAAAAAGATCGTGGTTGCCGCGAGCTGCGAAATTATCATTTCCGGGGTCGTCGTGCTTGTCGTTAGCCCGGGGCATCGTTTTTCTCCTGGTACAGGTACATGGATATCAACCGATATTACCGGGTGCAGTTACTGATCGGGAGTAAAAAACATGAAATTTCATTTGATTTCTTTCATCGCACTTATTCTGGCAGTGATTGTCCTGGTACCGGGTGCAGGAGCCGAAAACCAGACAATGGACACGATCTATTTGCTGACCCATGCCGAAACCCTCGCCGGCCAGAAGGACATGTCACGGTACAGCAACATACCCCCGCCTGAACCGATCGTGACCATGAATGAGTCGACAGCCCGGCTCTACCCGAACGTAACCTGGTGCGGGAACAACTGCATGGTACCCCGGCCCTGCCTCTTCCCGTTCACCCGGTGCGAATCCCCGCTCACGGTTATGATCGTGTACAATGTGAACGCAACTCGTCCGGGACAGCCCGGCCCGGTCATCGGGTATGGAGTGACCGGCTGGCCATTGCAGAATTCCGTTTCGATTGCCGGAAGCCCGGACCTCACCCTCCCGTTCAAAACTTTTACGGGACCGTTCAATTCCGGTAGAAACGTTACCATAGAGGTGAACCCCTCCAGCCCGTATCCGCCAGCCCGGGAGTTTCTGGATTATACAAACGCCCCCGCTTTAACCTCCGGGCAAAAAGAGACTGCCATCAGGATTGCATCGACCTCAAAAAAATTCCAAACCTACCTGAATGGTCCCCACGGTCCGATAACGGCAAGGTGGGCATACCCATACTCAGGTATTGTTCATCTGTCTATGACAGCAGGGTCGGCAATGTCGCCGGAGAACGGGCTGGTATCTGTTACGGTAGATCCTGCCCGCGGTCAGCCTGGAAATGTGTCTTTTGTGGACTGGAAAAAATACTGGTAGGAAAATGTTCAAAAAAAGCATCAGGCAATCTGCGGTCTTTTGGGATTTTGTGCTGCAATTGCCATCTGCCAACGGTTCAGAGTGAATCCGGCTGAAAAAACCGGGGGATACGATCACCATGAAAAACCCTGAAAAAGAAAACCGGGTAATAACAATAAGGGCAATCCTCCTCGTTCTTCTCATAGGGGTAATCGCAATTATCGCCGTGCGATCAGTTATGATTGGGCCGGGCATCCCACCGGACGCCGATATGTCCTACCTGATGCTTTCAGATCAGGGGCCGTCCTTTGAGAGATGTCCACTCATCCAGAACGGGTCCAAAACTCCCCCGGGTCTCTGTGTTGATTCCATCCGGGAAGGAAATTATCCACATTTCCCGGAACTCTCTCCATCGAGCCGGTATGGGATCTTCGGGAATACCGGATCCGGAGAGAGCATGGTGATTGCGGTCTGGTACTTTAAACGGGAGAACGATTTTGTCCTGAAGGAAGGACAACTGGTGAAGTACTTGCAGGATCATGGGATAATCAACAAGGGAGAACTTGATTTTAGTGCCGAGCAGCAGGTCATAAAAAAAAGGAACCTGGAGAACCCGCGTGAATCCCGGTTAATGATACCGCAGACCGTGCAGGGAACGGCATATTCGGACAATGAGACCGCGGGATATTTTTTTGTGATACAACGGCCGATCTCCCTTGACCGGGAAGATTACTACCTCATGTATTACGGTGTGGTCACCAACAACACACCCTCATCTGCGACCCCGTCTCTGAAACTATTGATGGCTGAAAATAATGGTTATTATACCTTCAGGGGTGTGGTAAGGCCCCTTGGACAGATTTAGATCTCTATTTTTGGGTGTCAAGGATTGGAACCCTGACCACGAACGCGATCTTATCCGTAGTTCCAATGTACCAGGTCCCTTCGTATCCAAGAAATTCCCTGGGATCTGCAAAGAAATTCCCTGCATCGCCAACGATCCGCCTTGCATCCGGCGTGGCATTCCCCGGGTGGCCGTTTTTGTACCATGAAATTACCTGACCGGAAGACACTCCGGCACTCACATTGAGACATTTTTCACCAATCCACACATTCCCGCCAGGTTGTACCAGAGGAAAGTAACCATCGCAGGATTCTGTCCGGACCGGCGTGATTGTGGGTCCCGGGTTATTCCGGTATCCGGCATCATACTCGCCGGCTCTCTGGTTGCACTCCGCCGCTTCCGCCGTTTTTCCTGAGTCCCTGAGCGTTATACACTTCACGGACCAGGCACCCGCATCATCCGGATTAATCTCAAGAGCTTTGTCATAGTTTTTGATCGCTTCATCATAACGCTTCATATTGTGAAGGGCAACTCCCTTTGCTATCCATGCGTGTGAAAAATTCCGGTCGATCGCGAGGGCTGCGTCAAAAAAAGCCAGCGACTCATTGTACCGGGCGTACTGCGTCGAGTACGTCAGCCCTTTGATGAACTGTTCCTTTGCCTCGGGCGAGGTTGTTGATATCTCGTCGGTTTTGAATGCGATTGCTATCGAGGACCCGCCCGGAGGGACGAATGATCCGGAGGAGGCGCCGGGTGGAGAGCTGGTTGCCAGCAACGGACCGGCATCCTGAGAAATGCACCCTGTTGCGAGGATGAGAGAAACGAAGAGGATGCTGATGAAAATCATCCGTCTCATGATGGAGTATCAGGCTTTGGGAACGTTATATTTTGTGCCCGCATCTTTACGGCGCCCCGTTCTCCATTCCTGCCCGCATGCGGCGGGGCCGGGCTTGTGGTGATCGGGCGGACTCAGGGGCCGGTGTAGTACCGGACCCGTCGTCAGGTTCCGGAACATCGGGATTCCCCGTGTGGAGAGGGGATCGCTTTTTAGAAAATTTACCGGAAAAATACGGCCGCAAAATACGGTGCGGGAAAAAAAAGTTCCGGGAAATTTTTCCCGGCAATCATGCAGGCATCCCACCGGCCGCGAGCGGCTTCCCGTCCCGGTCGATCTCGATCAGTCCGGTGCCGGTGATCAGGAAGAACCGCCATGTCCCGTGTTTCGACCGGAGCCAGAGTTCGGCCGATATGGCAGCGTCCCGGGCGATGATCCGGAGCTTGTCGATCTCGTCTTTGAAATCCCCGGCAATCTGTTCGATCGCCACGAGGATCTGCGGTGCAAACATCACCCGTGCGAACGTGACCGGGATCTTCGAGATGATGGATATGTCATAGATCCGTTCAGGGCCGAGACCCGACATCTGGAAGACGCCGCGCAGTTGAGCGATGGGCATCGCCGCAGCGAGCGCCCGGTGCGGACGCGGTCCGCGGCTCACCGGAAGCACCTCCCGGTGGTTTTTAAGTTGGTTGCCGGATTTTGTACCGGCAGGGTTTTGGATTTTCTCATCTGTTGTTACCTCCTTTCTGTTGTGAGGTTGAAGGTCGGCTGATGCCTCCCTTCTTCTCACCGAGGTTCGAAGATCTCCTACAGAAATCTTCTCTTCCTCAAGGTTCTGACGAATCTTTCGGATTCTTTGAACCTCGCTGATGTCGCCGGGGCCCCTTTGACAGCGAAGAATGCTGACACATTCTTCTCGTCCACTGGAGGACAGCGAAGAATATTGACACATTCGAAGACATGCTGTCTTCTCATGCCTCAGGTCGAAGAACTCTGTTCTTCTCCTCTCTCAAGTCTGATGACTTTCGAGATTCGGATGACCATCGGCATTCTTCACGTCCACGGGGTTCTGCAGAACGCCTTGGACAGAATCAAATTAGCTCGGGGTATATAAGCGCTTGTATGAATAAATCCGGAAACACAAAATCTGGGAGTTTTGCTCGCGATTGAGCGGTAACGGGGCCCGATGCACTGAGATTGGCACTGCGCAAAAATGGTAACTATATGTGATTAACCGGTGTGACCTTCCGCTGGAACGGGTCCCGGGACATCCCCCGCCGGCTGATCCGGCCCACGGTACCCTGGCCGGTCCGGTCTTCGTGTGCTGGAATACGGCTATATGTGACCTCAATTATTCCCGTCGATAAACCTCTCAATTTTCCAGGCCCGGTTCCGCGTTTTTGCGAATTATGACCTCTGATTTTGGTGCTTTTGGGAAAAGAGGTACAACCGGGCTCGCAGCAGGCTCCGTTGTACCAGAATTCCCATGGGTGCTTCCCCGCTTTCTGTGAGGGGGGTCACCGGCGGAGGTGTCGTCTGGCAAGGTCACCGGGGAGGGAGGTATCCATCGTCAGTCGCTGGTATCCTGAGGGCAGTGCCAGATGTGCGATTGAGGGGGGCGGGAGTTTGCAAACAAGGCCCGGACAAAAAAAATTGTTGTGGACCGGGCCCGGCAAAAATATTGTTGCACGTACCGGTTCTTGCCGGAAAAAATTCCGGCGCGAACGTAACCGGCCCGGAATTTTTTTTGCACGAATCGGTTCTGCCGGGATTTTTTTTCAAACGCCAGAGCAACCCGATGCGGATTCGCGGCCGCGTGGAATGATGGACTGGTGTGAAAACTCTTAACGTGTCATGCCCCGTATCTATCCTGATATGACCGGGGCGGATAACTCCCCGGGAGAAGGTATCACACATGGAAGAGATCGTGCAGGAATTCGGGACACGGGAAAAGGAGAGTGATCCCAGCAGGACTGCAGAACTGATCGCCATGCGCCGGGCAACCGAGTCCATGCGCCCGGAGGGGGAGCGGATCTGTTACGATCCCTACGCAGTCCGGTTTATCAATCCGGCATTCTTACGGGCTATACACGAGAACCCCGAAGCGGCCCGGGCAAAGGCAGCGGAAGTCGCACGTACGTTTCCGGGCCTTGCGGGTTCAATCCTTGCCCGGGTACGGTTCTTTGATGATTTCGTTGCGAACGCAGCAGCCACGGGCATCCGGCAGCTGGTCATCCTCGGGGCCGGCTACGATACCCGGGCGTACCGGACTCCGGGCCTTGAGGGCAATATCCAAGTTTTCGAAGTCGATCACCCCCTTACCCAGCAGCCCAAGAAAGAGAAGATCCGGGAGATCTTCGGTTCGCTTCCGGCTCATGTCGCATACGTGCCGGCCGATCTCGGGCGCGACAGTCTCACAGACGGTCTTGCAAAAGCAGGATACGATCGTACAGAAAAAACGCTCTATATCCTTGAGGGGCTGGTCATGTACCTTCCCCCCGCGGTGGTCGATGGTATCCTGTCCTTCATTGCTGAAAATTCCGGGACGGGCAGCATCATCCTCTTCGATTATTACCCGCTGTCGCTCGTGAATGGCATGGACCAGCGGGAGATTGCACGGAATCTCCGGGAGTTTTCCGCCAGGGCGGGCGAACCCGTGCGGTTTGGCGTGCCGGATAACGAGATCTCCCCATTCCTTGAGGGACGGGGATTTTGTAATACCAGGAACATCTGCGAAGCTGAGTACCGGGCCCTGTATTTCCACGGCAGTAATGCCGGTCGGGCGACAACCGATCTCATCACGTTTGCCATTGCCGAAGTCCCCTGACAGCAGAGACGGGTGACCCTTCCATTTAAAAGCGGGGGCGCACAGAACGATGATGACGGCGTGAAACGGAAGGGCCGGAGAGGCTGCGTGCGGTGCGGCAGGGCTGGGCTTGTGGTGGTCGGGCGAACCTGAGGCCGGTTAGTACCGAGGCCGTCGTCAACTGCCGAAATCGAGAGCGATGAGAATGGGCAAGTATGCAGGGGGTTGGGATGGCTGCGATCCTTGCCGGGTGTTCGCGATCTGATCGCAGGTTGTTGGGATGTAAATGTTTTTTTAATTCGTGCCCAAAAGAGCCAGAGAAAATCCTATCAGCAGTTTTCTGAGACCCGAAACAAAACAAATATCATGTGTAAAAATAATTAAACACATAAGCATGCTGAGCCCGTCATCAGTCCCGGAACTGGCAAAACTCCTTGGTTTTCTCGGGAACGAGCAGAGGCTCAACATTCTCAGGACGATCGCCCGCGACGAGAAGTTTGCGCGGGAGATCTCAGAAGAGGTTGGGATCTCACGACCTCTTGTGAACATATACTTAAAGCAGTTCGAAAAGGCCGGGCTCGTCATTGGTACCAATCGCGTTGCCGAAGAGCCGCCATACCTGAAACGGTATTACAAGGCGGTGCCCTTTGAGCTTGCATTGAACCTGGACCTCATCCGGGAACTTGGAGATGATTAATGTGGATTTCAAAACCTTCAAAGAATTTCATTGGCTGACAAGGATTGTCATTGTAATCCTTGTTCTGGTTCTCGCCCTGTTCGTGTTGAATGTCCTTAAAATCAACGTTATGTATATATTCACTCCTTTGATTGCTATCATGGTAGCCGGTTGCGTCTTCCTTGCACTGGTTATCTATTATCTGGGAAGATGGGTGAGAATCCAGGAAGTACAGAGTACCGGAAACTCGACGGAACAGGAAAAGATCCGGACGGAGATACTCCAGCTCCGGCAGTCCGTTGATGCCATGCAGAAGAAACTGGACAATATCGAGCGCATCCTTGAGAAGGTAGCGGAGTGAGATGAATGGATACAAAACTTACTGGAATTATTAATCCAGGAGATACGCAGGAGATTAAGGAATGGATAGAGAAACAGATCGGATCGGTATCAGACAGGAAAACTGAGATGGCTGATATTAAAACCGAGATTGCATTGCTCAGACAGACTGTTGATATAATGCATAAAAAAATTGATAATATCGAGCGGATCCTGGAAAAGGTGTCGGATTAAGGGGACTGACTAAAAAACAAGAGATAATGCGTCCTCGAAAGGTGAGACCCTTATGGGTGTCGGGCTCTCTTTTGCGTGGCGGACCCGGGACCGGTTTAGTACCGGCCCCGTCGTCAATTGGTGTAATCTAAGGGTACTGAGGAGTGGCTGGTTCAGACATGCCAGGTTCCCCCAAAAAATGATCTAAATTTTTTTCCACCATGCCCTTATCCAGATTCATATTTTAGTAAATTATACCTGAACAATAGGTAAAAAAATATCATCAACGATTTCGTGAATCGTTCTATCAGATATCGGTTCATGGGTGATGAGAATTTCATATCGTAATAAATCAATGGGTAGCGAGATGATACGGGGATTCAGGTTTTCCAGATGGACCTCTCCCCGCAATTCAGCCTGTTTCAGAATTGTCTTCATCGCGATAGTCGATTTGCTTTCGGTTCCCGGATGCATTATCTGCGGAATTGAAGCGATGAGATCTTTACTAAGATATTCAGCCATAAGACCCTGTATGGTTTCAGCCCCGACAGTTTGCAGAGGCTGAGCTATTCCGCGGAGCAGAATAAGCATATCATTACGCAGATTTCCGGTATCCGGGACATCCCGGGGAGGTTTGGGTAAATATCTCTGTAATGTTGCAACGACAAGTTTTGCCTTATTTCCCCAGCGACGATAAACAACTGCCTTGTTCGTTCGTGCCCGTACAGCAACACCCTCAATTGTCAGATGAGTATAACCAACATCGGAGAGTTCATCCCAAGCGGCCTGAAGTATTGCGGTTTCGAGAATTTCACCGCGGCGTCTCGTCTCTCTGGGAGGATCTACCTTACTCCCGGCACCGCCCACCCGTGATTGCTCTTTGATCTTTTGCTCATCCATAGGTAATTCCCGGTTCCTGAATTTCTCGTGCGTCTCCTGCAGATTTAGTATCTTTTATGAACATAAGAAACGATCGGTTTCTTATAGAAATAAGAAACTAATAGTACCTTATTCACCTGTAAGAGGAATATCCTCATGGCAGATACAACCGCAACTGTCCCAGCGGCTCACAACGAAAAACTTGACCCGGCGGTACTCAAAATCTCCTTAATTCTCCTGGTCGGTGCACTCGCACCATTGTTTGACACGACGATCATGAATGTGGCAGTCAACACACTGACCCACAGTCTGCATACTACCGTTTCGAGTATTCAATGGGTTATAACAGGATATCTGCTGACGCTGAGCATGACCATTCCCCTGTCGGGCTGGGCGGTCGATCGTTTTGGCGGCAGGCGGATGTGGATGTTTGCACTCATCGTATTCCTGGCAGGTTCAGTGCTTTCGGCCCTGTCCAGGGATGTCGGCAGTCTGATTGTTTTTCGTCTCATTCAGGGTGTTGGTGCCGGCCTGATTTATCCAATCATGCAGACATTAGTTGTCCAGACGTCCGGTGGTCGCAATCTTGGGCAGGTGATGTCGATTATCAGCCTGCCCGCATTACTGGGACCGATTCTTGGCCCGGTGCTGGGTGGGATTATTGTCGACAACTTAAGCTGGCAATGGATTTTTTTTGTCAATATTCCGATCTGCATGATAGCGTTATTACTGGCTTGGTGGGGATTACCAGTGGACGAACCTTGCACGAATAACCAGTCCATTGACATCATCGGCATCCTGCTGCTTTCCCCGGCGTTTGCCCTGTTTATTTATGCCATTTGCCAGGTTGGTTCCCATGGCGGGGTCATAAGCAGTGCAACGATCATTCCGCTTGCGATCGGTCTGCTCCTGATGGCCTCCTTTGTTGTCTATGCCTTGCGTACAAAAAATACACCGGTGATTGACCTGCACCTGTTCAAATCGCGTAATTTTTCTGCATCAGCGGTTTTACTTTTCCTCTCCGGAATCATCACTACGGGAGCCATGTTTCTTCTCCCGTTATTTTATCAGCAGGTGCGGGGTGAAAGCGTCTTATGTACCGGCCTTTTACTGATCCCCCAGGGTGCAGGTATGTTATTGACCAGACGCTGGCTCGGGATCCTGACAGATCGCACAGGTCCGGGTAAAATTGTTATCATAAGTCTCATGGTAACGATCGTCAGTACATTACCCTTTGTTTTTGCAGGTCCTGAAACAAGCCCGGTTTTACTGGCCGTGGCACTGTTTGTACGGGGAGCCGGTCTGGGAGGTGTGCTTATTCCCATCATGGTTTCTGCCTATCAGGGATTGAGCAGGGAGCAAATCCCCCAGGCCAGTATTGCAACAAGAATTTTTCAACAACTTGGCGGAGCATTTGGTTCTGCCGTGCTTGCGGTAATTATCGAACACCAGCTACTCGCCTATCCGTCATCGGATATCCCGGCAGTTACAGGCGTATACGATGTTACCTTCCTGTGGCTGATTGGGTTTACCCTGATTGCGGCTATTGTTGCGCTCTTCCTGCCAATGCGAAAAACCGGTCTGGCGATTACATAGGGCAGGGAATACATGATAATCTTCATCATTTTTTTCAGAGAATTCAGGCAATCCCCCAAAAAGAGTGAGAGTGCATCGTTGCCGGCGCTTGGGCGGGCCCGGGCTCTCTTTTGCATGGCGGACCCGGGGCCGGATGCGGCGGGGGCCGTCGTCAGGTGCCGGGAATGTGGGCACTGAGCAGTGCTGGTATTGATCTTTAGTGGCTGACACTCATTTGGAAACGCGATCGTTTGGCCAGATCGGCTGCCGGCCTGATGAGCTTACGTCCTTCCCCGGTGCAGGTCGGGTTAGCGATGTATTTCTGGAACCTGACAAACTCTTCCCGATCCAGGACGAGACCCAGTTCAACTGGTTTTGCCACGGTTGCCCACCATCGTTATAGTGATAACCCGGTTTGGTTCCGTTTGATAAAATCAGGGTCACCCTGTTTGCCCGCATTGGGACGCCGTACAGCCCCTGACACACCATCGCAGTCGCGGTCCGGACTTTTTAACCGGCCCGCCAGGTTCTGGAAACCGGTGAAAACCGGCATGCTGAAACCAATCTTAACTATTCTGCCGCCGTTTCTCTGAACCGGTCAGATGCCCGCAGGAGATCTACCGCCGGTTTTTTCTGGTTATGCTGCGATGGTAACTCCGGATAAAAAATTCCGGCAGAAATGGATTATCCCTGTGAATACACCTCTATTTCATCCAGCATTTTCTCAAACGACTCATCGAAATCCGGAACCCCGTTCATCTGGTGACCAAGAGAAACCTGCCACAGCGCTTTGAAGTGTTCGCGCCTGCCTGTCAGCACAGTGGTATCGACAACAACTCCCTTCACCTCGCATTTCCGTGTAAGAATGGATTTCACATCGTTGCGGTCAACCCGATCCGCCAGCTGCACGATATCATAGAGATCGCGTGAACGGCTCCGCTGGAAGAGCGACCGGATCTTCTCTGCCATGATCTCTTCGAGCGCATACGAAGTCACGGATAGAGAGAGCCCGTCGGAATACGGGTGGAAGACCGGGCGTTCGCTGACCGGAAGCAGGACATCCTCCTGGCCCGGGCCGGTCAGGTCAAGATCGATTTTCACCGGGGATGCCGAGCCGCGGTTCAGGATCCGGAACCGGGCCGTTGCCTTATAACCGGTTTTAGTTTCCCGGAAGCCGGGATTGTCTTCGAACAGGATGCCACTCTCCTCACGAACCCGGAGTACTGCATTGCTCACCGCTGCCTGCAATGCACCGGCATCGACCGGTTCAAGAAGGGTAAAATCGAGGTCATCGGAGAACCGGTAGTTCTCGATGAACACTTTCCGGATGCCGGTCCCTCCCTTGAATGCCATGTTGATTGGGCGAAGTGCGGACAGGAGCCAGTTCTGGCAATAGTCCCGTTCGATGGTTGAGGTGGGAACGCCGAATTCCCGGGCGCGTTCCTTGATCTCAAGGGCCGTAATCATTCAAGCGACTCCGGCAGCACAGCATCGTGGTTGATCACGAGCCGCCATTTCGGATCGTTCTTTCCTTCTGCCGGCAACGTAGGATCCAGCAGCAGGTATTTTTTCGAACGCGGCGGCGGCAGATCGATTTGCACGCCCAGTTTCTCGCACAGGTGCCCGAGCCTCCGGACCACGGCGAAGTTATCGATCCGGATGGCGTAGTCCGTGAGCCGGCCGCGATCCAGCGAACCGCTTTTGAGCGCTTTTGCGACTTCGATGATTCCCCCGGCGTACTGTGGCTTATCGAGGCAGTCGATGATCGTCTTTTCCTTGTCCGTGATGCTGACCGAAGTCTCCTCAATCCATTCCTTACGGATTCCGAAGAACTTCTCCTCCTTCACCCGCACGATCTGATAGTTCACTCCGAAAATCTCCATCGTGCTTTTGCTTTTGCGTGCAGGTGTCTGGATAAATACGGTGGCAGGGATCTGCTCGGTGAGACCGTAGTGGTGGAGAGCGCTCCAGTAGGAGATCGCGTACGGTTCGACAAGGTACGACGCGATGACAAATTCGTGGAGCGTGTATTTTCCTTTCTCGCTCCTGAGCGGAATGATGAGGTACTTACCCTTGTCAATCCGTTCGATGAACCCTTTCTCCTCCAGCCGGAAGAGGATGACCCTGAGCGTTCCTTTACTAATGTGCGTCTTCTGGTAGAGCTGGTCAAACGAGAAGACCTGGTTCTCTTTTGCCATGGACTTCAGGATTTCAATGGTCATTCCCCGGAGTTCCCCCTTAGATACATTAATGTTAACATTTATGTTAATATTTGCGTACGGGAGGGGGAATTATCCGGGTTCCCTGTTTGACGCATTAACGTCGGGCGGATCTCGGGCCCGACTGTGGATGGCCCCATCGTCAGCCGACGGCATCCAGAGGGCCATCCGGGCAATGATCCCAAATCCCGGCTGCCTTCCGGCGCCAAACCAGCAGCGCCGGCACCCGGATCTCCCCGGTTTCCCGGGAAAAAACATCGGTTTTCCGGTGCCGGAAGGACTCCCTTTATTTCGGGCCATAGCAGCCGCCGGTGGGCGCATGACTTTGGGACAGACGACAGGTTGTCCGGTTTTTGCGCATTTTCTTACGCTGCTAAAGAGCACGGTTTTTTCCTGATTAAAACGGGTATTTTCGAAAAACAACGGTTTAAACGAAGAATCTCTGGCGGCGTTGGCACCATTTCCACTGCCGAATTTTTTTGGGATCCGGCCCCGGGATTTCTCCGACGTGAGAGGGGGTGCAGGGGACTTACTCTCTTCCCCATACGGGGGGTATATAAAGAGGGGGCAGTCCCAGGGATGCGATTGAGGGGGACGGGAGTTTGCGAACAAGGCCCGGACAAAAAAATTATTGCGGACCGGGCCCGGCAAAAAATATTGTTGCCCGTGCCGGTTCTGGCCGGAAAAAATTTTGGCGCGAGCGTAACCGGCCCGGAAATTTTTTTGCACGAACCGGTTCTGCCGGGATTTTTTTTTCAAAAGCCAGAGCAACCCGATGCGAACTCCCGGCCGCATGCGGTGGGGCGGGGCCGGCTTGTGGTGAGGGGGCGGACCCTTGGCCGGTTTAGTACCGGGGCCGTCGTGCTTCTCCGGAACCGGGGGCACTGAGAAGAGGTACGGAACGGGTCGGAGAGCGAAGCAGGAGAAGACCATGCATTTTTTTACCGTGGAAGTCCATCATCTTTTATCGGAACCATGACATCGGCTGTGGAGATAAGGGAAGTCCTGCGGAAATGCCTGCCGGAGATCCGACAGAAATACGGAGTGACTTCCATCGGCATTTTCGGATCCTATGCACGCGGAGAGGCAGCCTCTTCAAGTGATATCGATATTATTGTAGAATTCGACCGGCCGATCGGGTGGGAACTGGTTGACCTTGCAGATTATCTCGAATCTATTCTCCACCACAAGGTCGATCTTGTCATACGAAGATCCCTTCACCCGCTCATCCGCGACACGATCCTCTCCGAGGTACAGTACGCATGACAGCCCGGTCTCCCGCATTGTACCTTTCAGAGATCCTCGCCTCGATGGAAAAGATCGAGCGTTACGTTGCCGGAATCTCCTATGAAGAGTTCATCGTCCACGAGCAGCTGATCGATGCAGTTGAACGCAACGTGGAGAAGATCGGTGAAGCGGCAGCTGCAATCCCGGACGATGTCAGGGACCGGCATCCCGAAGTTCCCTGGAAGACCATCGTGGGCTTAAGAAACAAAGTTATTCACCACTATTTTGCCGTGGATCACGAAGTCATCTGGCAGATTGTCACGAAGAATATCCCGGCGACAAAGGGAAAGATTGCCGAGATTCTCCGGGAATATTCCCGGTGACCGACGAGTCATCCCCTTCCATGTCGGCTGCATGCGGTAGGGTGGGGCCGGGCTTGTGGTGGTTTGGCGGACCCGGGACCGGTTGGTACTGAGGGCACTGAGGAGCTCTGGTAACGGATGGTTAGGAAGTATGTGTGCGGACAGCGGCAGTCCGATTCGCTCTCACATAACGCTTCGCGTGATGCTCGTCGCTGTTACAAAAACCTGTAAGAAGGTAAGTTTAGACAAAATAATAAGTTCAAAGGACAATTTCCACATCTGGGAAAAATTATGAAAAATGAAATCGATAACTCAAAACAAACGAATTTTTTACCAAAAAAATGTTTAATTCATCACGGTATTTGTCCCGAAAAATTGGATCTTAAACCGAACACATTTTTTGTTGGTTTTCCTTTCAAACCTCAATATACAAAAGACCTCAAAGAGAAAATTGATCTAGTCGCCGACCGTCTACATCTCAAACCGTTATATCCTGCCAAAACTCAAAAGAAAGGAGTTATTCTTTGTAAGGTTTGCAAAGAAATTCAAGAGACCGCCTTCTCTGTCTTTGATATAACAGAGAGAAATCCAAATGTTATGCTTGAGATCGGATTGGCTTTTGGATTCGGGAAAGAAGTAATTTTATTAAACAATCCAAATCATGCTGAGGAATTGAAGAAAGGCTACCCAATTGATCTCAGTGGAATTCTTATCGTTCAATATGATGCAATCTCCGAAATAAATGATGAACAGAATTTTGAGGAAAAAATTAAGGACGTTGTAAAATTTTTACATCCAGAAGGAACTCTTGATAAAATTTCGGAAATAAGAGAAGCATTAGACCGGTTCTCCAAATTTGAAGAAGATATTAAGGTGAAGATGATAACTGAACGGATTGATGAAATCGAACTGTCATTCAATCCTGAAGAGTGGGACTGGAAAATCTCCGATTATAAACTTCCTTTAAAATTTAATGCTGTGTATGGACTTGGTGGAAAATGGGACCCAATAATTCTTGAAAAAGAAAATGGAGGAATTTACGAAGGAAAGCGAGGAGCCTATGGGCCAAGTAAGAAACAATTTATCGGTTTGATTAAAGATTCGAAAGCAATTGACGCCTTGATGCAAAATATATCGATGAGCTTTGAATAGACGAGAAAATGTCGGCCCCGTTCACAAAAATGTATTGATAACCCCGTCAGGACGGGATCATTTTTGCGGGAATACTAACGTTCATCATAATCGCTTAATGGCGCATTCTTCCCGATCCTCTCAAGTTCCTTGTGGATGTCGATATACAGGGGAACGGTGTCCCTGCCCTTCAGTTTTCTCGGATCGAAAATAGCTTCATGAAAAGAGAATTTTACGTAAAATCCCACGGCATCGGGTTTTGCATCGACCGTAATGATCCTGCACCCGATATACCGCGAGAACCGTATCCAGATGGAAAAAATTTTCAGCAGCATTGAGCTGCCTACACCCTGGTGTTCAAATTCCTTGTGGGTCGCAAGCCGGGCAATTTTCAGAGCCGAATATGTTTTGTACTGGTAACCAGGATCGCCATCGTCTTCTGCAAGCTCATCCTTCCTGATCACATCCGTGACAAGCGTGAAATACCCGACAAGACGACCCTGCCAGAAAACCAGCCGGGTAACGGAAATCCGGTCCAGCTGGTTCTGGTAAGCATCTTCTGAAAAAAATCTTTCAGCTCGGGATTCCTGCATCTGAATGTTGAAATCTGTTGATCGTGATCGGCAGTTAAAACTACAAATTCAAGATCATCGAGGCTGATACTCATTTAGAAACGCAATCGTTCAGCCAGATCGGCTGCTTCCCTGATAAGTTTACGTCCTTCCTCGGTGTAGGTCGGATTATCAATATATTTCTGGAACCTGACAGACTCTTCCCTATCAAGGATGAGACCCGGTTCAATTGGTTTTGCCACGGTTGTCCACCTTCGTTATAATGGTAACTAAGTTCGTTTGCATATTATAAAATTGTGGTCAACGTATCACTTCGCTTCGTTACTACGCCCTGTAATCTCCACGGGCTATAATACATTTCACCTTCACCTTCCCCAATTTACCCCTCTCTGAATACCGGCAACACTCTGCACCGCATGTAACATGAAAAATATCATTATCAAAGGTGCCCGCCAGCACAACCCGGACATCCCGGCCAGGTTACCATCCTCTCCCCCATTGTCCGGCAGAAGACGGGAACCTATCAGCAGCTCTTAAAAGATCTGGACAAGGAAGGCTATGTCCGGGTGCGGGTGAACGGAAAAATAATCCGGACCGATGTGGAGATCGCGCTCGACCGGTACAAGAAACACGTTATTGAGATCATGATTGACCGGCTCGAATCCCCCGACCGTGTCCCAATCCCGCCCCTTTGAGGAGATGATGAATCCGGACGAGATCCAGTATGCGTCACTTTCACCGGATATGCGTCATTTTTTCGTCATGCGATTGATTCATTGACGTGGCTTGATGACATAAAAAATTTCTTTTTGGATACCCGTCATGGCAAAAATATTCCTGTCGACCAGACTTTTGAGGTTCCGCCGGTCTGGTTCCCGACCGGTCCCGTTCATGGCGGGTTTAGCCCGGGGACGCAGCGGAATTATGGCGGTTTATCCACGAAGGTTTTGCAACCCTTGCCAATGCTAATAATCTCCCAGACACTATACTAAAACGGAAATGGAGCCCTACATCCCCCGGACCCTGCCGATCGATGACATCGACTGGACCTCGCACATCTCCCGTATCGGCAAAGCGAATGCGGCACTCGCACGGTACGACGGCCTGCTCTTGGGCATCATCAATCCCGAAATTCTCCTCTCCCCGCTCACTATCCGTGAAGCGGTCCTCTCGTCACGTATCGAAGGTACTCAGGCATCGCTCGAAGATGTCCTGCAATTCGAAGCTGACCAGGCACACAAAATTACTGCGGAAAAACGGCTGGATATTCAGGAGATTATCAATTACCGGACCGCGTTGAAAGCAGCAGTCGTCGACCTCGGGAACCGGCCGATCTGCACCAACATGATCCGGGACCTCCACCGCGTCCTGCTTGCCAGTGTCCGCGGACGGGACCGGGAGCCCGGAGAGATCCGCCGTATCCAGAATTACATTGCTCCATACGGAACGCCCATCGAACGGGCCACGTTCATTCCTCCTGCCCCCAACCATGTGATGGATGCGCTCACCAACTGGGAGAATTACCTGCATACCGATGATTTGGATCCGCTCGTGCAGCTCGCGGTTCTCAAGGCGCAGTTCGAGCTCATCCATCCGTTCCGCGATGGCAACGGAAGGATCGGGCGGATGCTGGTTCCCATCATCCTCTACGATAAGCAGATCCTGTCAACACCGATGTTCTATATCAGTGCATACCTGGAACAGCACCGGGACGAATACTACCGGCGTCTTCTTGCGGTCTCCCGCGACGACGACTGGAACGGCTGGATTGCGTTCTTCCTGCAGGCTCTCATCGAGCAGGCAACGGAGAACAACCAGAAGGCAACAGCGATCATCGATCTGTACGAGGAAATGAAAGAACATGTCCCGGAAGTGACACACTCTGAGTACGCAATCAGGGCGATCGATACGCTCTTCTCGCGCCCGATCTTCAAGACCGCCGATTTTATTGCGGAATCGGGAATCCCAAAACAAAGCGCTCACCGTATCCTGCGCAAACTGACTGACGGAGGAATCCTTATCGTAACCCGGGAAGGGAAAGGAACGAGCCCGACGATCCTGCGGTTCTCCCGCCTGATTTCGATCACAGAGACGAGCAGCGGATAAAATCTGCCCGGCTCCTGATATCAGCACGAGGGAAAATGTCTGCGTAACATCAGCACCAATCTATGATGCGCTGGGATGCCTTGCGTAACACCGGTGATACACAAGGGGGCTTTGCGTACCATATTTTTTATTTTGTGTTACACAAGAAAATTGTCAGCCAATGTAACTGGCATGCCACAGGTGCGAAAGAAAGAAGGGCAGATTGCGGCATTATTCCGTTTCATCTTTATCATGATAACGGGCATGTAACTGGGCGGAGCCCGGTCGCCAACCAATATTGTGGGTTCACTGCACCCACAATTACACCCCCCTTCGTGCGCTTTCGTGCGAACGGGTGGTTATCCTCCGGACCGCCCACCACAACGAGGGCGGGGACCCTTGTGTCCGGTTGGCAGGAGATCGGTCGGTCATGTTCACGCATCTGCGTTCCGCTCGCTTCCCGCTCACGTCACTCCGATTCGGTTCACATGACTCCTCTTGTTTTCCGGAGTATCCTGTTGGCATGATGCCGCTCCCGAAGGGGAATCATTTTCCGATAAATGATATAAAAATGAGACCTCTATTATCGTTCACTTTCATGCCCCAAACCTTACTCCTTTAACTACCGGTGCCAAACAGACTGAGCACACAGCCATGAAAGATATCATCATCAAAGGTGCCCGCCAGCACAACCTCAAAAATATCAGCGTCACCATCCCCCGGGACCAGCTCGTGGTGATAACGGGTGTCTCCGGCTCCGGCAAGTCCACGCTCGCGTTCGATACGCTCTATGCGGAAGGCCAGCGCCGGTACATGGAATCGCTCTCCTCCTATGCTCGGCAGTTCCTGGGCATGATGCAGAAGCCCGATGTGGACCACATCGAGGGGCTCTCGCCGGCCATCGCCATCGAGCAGAAGACCACCTCCAAGAATCCCCGGTCAACGGTCGGGACAACGACCGAGATCTACGATTACTTCCGTCTCCTCTATGCCCGCATCGGTACCCCGTTCTGTCCCGAGCACAATATCCCCATCGCCTCGCAGACGCCGGACCGGATCGCTGACCAGATCATTGCCGGGCAGCCCGGCCAGGTCACGATTCTCTCCCCCGTTGTCCGGCAGAAGAAGGGAACGTACCAGCAGCTGCTGAAGGATTTGAACAAGGAAGGGTATGCCCGGGTGCGGGTGAACGGCAAGATTATCCGGACCGATGAGGAGATCACGCTCGACCGGTACAAGAAACACGATATCGAGATCGTGATCGACCGGCTGGAGACAAGCGATCGCTCGCGGCTCACGGAAGCGATCGAGAATGCCTTAAAAAAATCTGAAGGGCTCATCATCGTTGTTGACGAGCAGGAGAAGGAATCAACGTACTCCTCGCTCATGGCCTGCCCGGTCTGCGGGATAACATTCGAGGAACTCCAGCCCCGGATGTTCTCGTTCAACAGCCCGTTCGGGGCCTGCGAGGAATGTCACGGCCTCGGGGTCAAGATGGAGTTCGACCCCGACCTCATCATCCCGGACAAGGAGCGGTGTATCGCGGACGGTGCCGTTGCCCCGTACCGCAACCCGATGGACGGCTTCCGGGGCCAGTACCTTGCCACGGTTGCAAAACATTTCGGGTTCTCGGTCCTGACACCCATCAAAGACCTGACCGAAGAGCAGTACAATGGCCTGATGTTCGGCTCGACCGACAAGATGCACTTCTCGATGAGCGCAAAGAACGGCGATGCCCAGTGGTCGCATAACGGCGAGTGGGAAGGTCTCCTCCCGCAGACCGCCCGGCTCTATGCCCAGACCAAGTCCGACTGGCGGAAGCGCGAGCTCGAAGGCTACATGCGGGTCTCAGACTGCCCGTCCTGCAAGGGGAAGCGGCTCAAGGACAAGATCCTCGCGGTCCGGATCAACGGCAAGTCCATCATCGATGTCACAGACCTCTCCGTCTCCGCGAGCCTGAAGTTCTTCGACGGCCTGAAACTGACCGACAAGGAACGGGAGATCTCAAAGCAGATCTTAAAAGAGATCCGGTCCCGGCTGGACTTCCTTGAAAAGGTCGGCCTCGGGTACCTCAACCTCTCCCGGAATGCGGGCACGCTCTCGGGTGGCGAAGCGCAGAGAATCCGGCTTGCGACCCAGATCGGCTCGACCCTGATGGGCGTGCTCTACGTGCTCGATGAACCATCCATCGGCCTGCACCAGCGGGACAACCGGAAGCTGATCGAGACCCTGCGGACGCTCCGCGATCTCGGCAACACGGTGCTCGTGGTGGAGCACGACGAGGACATGATCCGGTCCGCAGAGCATGTCATTGACATGGGACCGGGCGCCGGCCTGCATGGCGGGGCGGTTATTGCGGAAGGCACCCCGAAACAGATCGAGAAGAACAAGAAGTCGCTCACCGGCCAGTACCTTGCCGGCACCAGGAGCATCGGGATCCCGAAGAGCCGCCGGAAACCAAAACACTACCTCACGGTCAAAGGGTGCCGGGAGAATAATCTCAAGAAGATCGATGCGAAATTTCCCATCGGGCTCCTGACCGTGGTCACCGGGGTCTCCGGCTCCGGCAAATCCACGCTGGTCGAAGAGACGCTGTACAAGGGTATGATGCAGATCCTCCATCACTCGCGTGACCAGGCCGGAAAGCACGACAAGATCGTCTTCGATTCCGATATCGACAAGGTGATCGTGATCGACCAGTCGCCGATCGGAAAGACCCCCAGGTCCAACCCGGCCACCTACACCAAGGTCTTTGACGAGATCCGCACGGTCTTTGCGGAGACCAAGGAAGCGAAGATGCGGGGCTACAAGCCGGGCCGTTTCTCGTTCAACATCCGGGGCGGCCGGTGCGAGGCCTGTGAAGGCGACGGGCTGATCCGGATCGAGATGAACTTCCTGCCCGATGTCTACATCGAGTGCGAGGAGTGCAAGGGCAAGCGCTACAACCGCGAGACGCTTGAAGTACTGTACAAGGGCAAGTCGATCGCCGATGTGCTGGACATGAGTGTCGAGGAGGCGCTGAAACTCTTCGAGAACATCCCCTCGATCCGGGCCAAGCTGGAGACCCTCTCACGGGTCGGCCTCGATTACATCAAGCTCGGCCAGAGTTCCACCACACTCTCGGGCGGGGAAGCCCAGCGGATCAAGCTGACCCGCGAGCTGGCAAAAAGGGCCACGGGCCGGACGCTCTACCTGCTGGACGAGCCGACCACCGGGCTCCACTTCGACGACACGAAGAAACTGATCAAAGTGCTCGACGATCTCGTGGCGAAGGGCAATACCGTTGTCGTGATCGAGCACAACCTGGACGTGATCAAGTCGGCCGACCACATCATCGATATCGGACCCGAGGGCGGCGATGCCGGCGGGGAGATCGTGGCAACCGGGACACCGGAAAAGGTCGCATCCGTGAAGGGAAGTTACACCGGGCAGTTCCTGAAGGAGATGCTCGGCCGGAAATCTTCCGTGGCCTCCTGATCTCTCCTCTTTTTGGGAAATGGACAGGACCCGTACGGTTATGGGGGCGGTGACCCGGAACCGGTCCGGGTTGCCTGCCGGTATTTTTCCCGGGCCTCGTCTAACCGTCCGAGCCGTGCGAGGCAGTCTCCCATCTCGAAAAATGCGGTGGAATAGCGTGGCGCGATGATAACGACCTGCCTGAAATATTTCAGGGCGCTCTCATCATCTCCCCGGTGGGACAGGTCCAGTGCTTTCCGGTACAGGATCTGGGCCTCGATCGGAATCCCCTTTGCATAGAGCCATTCCATGAGCCATCTTCTCTCAGGTTCCCTTGCAGGAGCATGAGTAAGAGATCCTGATTATTTTTATGAATATATAATATTTGTTCTCCATGCGGAACGATATTCTCTCCATTTATAAATATCACACGCTCCCTGCCGTGATGCTTGTCGGATTACCCTCGCGGACTCATACCGGATCGCCTCCCTTTTTCCTCATCCCCATTCCTTAATAGCAAGCACACCCAGACGCTAGTACAGGAAATGTTCGATACCGCCACCCTTCCCGGCACCCCCGGCTGTTACCTGTTCTATGATAATGGCGGGACGATCATCTATGTCGGGAAGGCAAAGAACCTGAAGAAGCGGGTGAGCAGTTACTTCCAGAAGAAAGACCACGACAAAAAGACCCTGAACCTTGTCGCGGCCATTGCCCGTGTCAGTGTCATGGTGACCAACACCGAGACCGAGGCATTCCTCTTAGAGAACAACCTGATCAAGAAGCACCAGCCGAAATACAATATCGACCTCAAGGATGCCAAGCGGTATGCCTATATCGAACTCACCCGCGAACAATTCCCCCGCATCGGTATTGCCCGGCGCACCGGGAAAGGGGAGTCCACCTTTTTCGGGCCGTTTGTTTCAGCCGCGGAACGCGATGCCCTGATCCGCATCATCCGGAAAGTCTTCCTCTTACGATCCTGCCGGAGGCTGCCGAAACGGGCGTGCCTGCGGCACCACATGCACACCTGCAGCGCACCGTGTGTCGGCGCGATCAGCGAGGAAGAGTATCATCTCCAGGTAGAACGGGCAGCGTCGCTGCTGAAGGGCAGGAGCAGCGAGCTCCTCCTCTCGCTGCGGGAAGAGATGGCAGGGTATTCGGCACGCGAGGAATACGAGAAGGCGCTCTCGCTGCGCAACCAGATAGCCGCGGTCACGCACCTTGCAGAGCGCCAGCATGTCGAGCGGCCGAAGGAGACGGACCAGGACGTGATCGGCTATGCGGTATCGGACGATACGGTGTACCTCATGGTCTTCTCCGTGGAGAAAGGGCTGCTCACCGGCAAACAGGAATACTCCTTTGAGAACCGCGAGGATTTCTTTGAGGAATTTCTCGTCCAGTACTATGCGGACCGCATCCCTCCCTCAGAACTGATCCTGCCCCACGATGTTGACGAGGCAATGGCAGGATACCTGTCAGAGCGCAAGGGGAAATCTGTGCAGGTGACCATACCAAAGATCGGCGAGAAGAAAAAACTGCTCGACCTTGTTGAAAAGAACCTTGAACACGCGTTCCTGAAAAACGAGCTGAAAGTCAAAGACCTCCAGTCCAGCCTCGGGCTTGCCGACGCACCGGATGTCATTGAGTGTTTCGATATCTCGCACCTGTCCGGGACGGCGATGGTCGGGTCGATGGTCCGGTTCCGTAACGGGGTTCCGGACAAGAAAAATTACCGGCGATTTAAGATCAAGACCGTTGAAGGGATCGATGACTTCGCATCCATTGCCGAGGTCGTGAAGAGACGTTACGACCGGTTGATCCGCGAAGATGCAGAGATGCCGGACCTGATCATCATCGATGGCGGAAAGGGCCAGCTCTCGGCCGCTGGTGACAGCCTGCGTGACCTCGATCTCACGATCCCGGTCATCGCCCTGGCAAAACGTGAAGAGGAAGTATACCTCCCCGGAGAAACCCTCCCCCGTCAGCTTGACAAAAAGGCGATGGCCCTGCATTACCTCCAGGAGATCCGCGATGAGGCACACCGGTTTGCCATTGCCTACAACCGGCTGTTGCGGAACAAGTCAGCAGTAGCCGGCAGTCCAAAGCCCGGGAAAAGCCGGAAAAAGAAAAACAGCTGAACCGGGATGGGGGTGGGCCTTACCTCCCGGTTTTTCTTAAATCAGATGTCCTTGTCAACCAGTACCCGGTGGCTCCCGTCAGAGAAGTATCCCGTGATGAGGACGTGGTTTTTGCCACTGTACGCCCCGGTGAATGATTCGGTTGCATGGACCTGGATGGGTGTTGTGGCAAGCCGGGACCCATCCGACGTGGTCCTGATTTTTCCATTGTCGTCCGTGACGGTATACTCCAGTTCAATGAGGTTGTCCATGCCCGGCGCACCGACAAAGGCAATAGTGATATGGGAATCATCCGGTTTGGTCACGGTTATTCCGGATGTTGCTTCCGCCGGGTTTCCTGCCTGCTGGGTGCACCCTCCGGAAATGAGCAGGAGCACCAGTGCCGCAGCCATTGACAGGTACAGGAAAGAATGGGGAAGCTCAGATACATCAGATCTCATATACTCTAATCAGCGTCGGTTTTTATAAAATTGCTGAATGGAAGCGCTGATCCTGGCGGTCGGATCTTTTTCGGGTTTTCAGGAAAAAGGGAGATACTGTATTCCTGGATTTATTTATTTCTTTATCAGGAGGAGACGATACGGATGTTCATCGTATAGGCGGTCTCGTTTCCGGTGACCGGTTCCCACGAACGGCCATACACTGCATTGAACGTCTGGTCCCCGCTGCCGGAGGCCTGCAGGACCCATGTGCGGATCCCGCCCACGCCCACCATGCCCCCGGCATGTTTGTTCTCCTGGTAATCTGACGAGAGGATCGTCAGGCCGGAACTGGTGCTGGCATTCCATGAATACCCGGTGGTGGGATTTTCTTCAAGCTGGACTGCGAACCTGGTATTTTCTGCAATGTCTGCGGTTGTACCGTTGTCCTTTTCCGTGAACGTGACCATCTTCTTTCCTTCCTGTACTGTTGTCGCCGCGACCGGTGTACCGGGCGCTGCTGTTGTCTGGATGGTTGCGATACTATCCTGGGTCTTTTGGGCCTGCTGGGTGCACCCGCTGGAGAGCACGAGGACTGCGGTGATCGCGAGGAGTACAAGGACTGCGGGCACGTGCCATGGTGAATGACGGGGTTGTGTCATGCGTACAGCATTACCCATGGTCTCGTAATAAGACTTCTTTGACTGCCAATCGTTTCGCAGTGTTCGCCGGGTTTATTATTTCCGGCAGCGATGGATCATGCAATGGATTTCAAATATGGACTTCTCCTGATGGCCTGCATCGCAGCGGTCATCGTTGCAGGGTGCACGGACACGTTGCAGGCACCCGTAACGACCACGCAGACCCCGGTGCCGGTTGCATCCCCCACTCTCCCGGCAGCTCCCGCAGCCAGCGTGACCACTGACGGGTGTTCAGATGACGTGTGTCCGTTCATCCCGCCTGCACTGTCTGGAGAGAAGGAAACGTCCCTCCGCATCGAGGCATCTCCCCGGCGGTATTCCCCAATGATGTCGTCAACGCCGGGTGTCGGTCTTGTTCCGAACGCCACCGGTTTTAATGCTTCCTCTGCTCTGTTTACGTGGAACGCCAGCTACGGACAGTTCCTTTCCTGGAATGCACCTGATTATACCGTGAACCAGCAGGGTGCAACAATTACCAACTCCGGCGGAAAACTCTACTGGTCGTTCATTGACAGGCCTGCATCAACCACGGAACCGGTGGTCATTACCGTGATCGCAAAAGACCCGGCCTCGGGAACCGTGCTGGGAAGATCATCCGTGACCCTGGCATGGGACAGCGATTACGCGGTGACCGTGCAGGACGCCCGGTAACATTCAAAAAAATGTAATAAGAATTTTTTTTTAATTATCTGGAACTGCATCACCGGTCTTATTTTGCTCCTTCTCCCCAAACAGGCGGCCGACTCCCATCATTGTATTGATCCAGCGGAGTTCGTCGCAGGACTCGAAGACGAGGAGCAGCATCAGCGTGAACGGGATCGCAAAGAACATGCCGACGATGCCCAGCAGCCAGCCCCAGAAGATCACGGAGAGGATAACGATGAGGGCCGGCATCTCGAACTTCCGTGCGGCAAGGAAGGAGTAGACCGGGTTTTCCACGACCAGGTTGAGGATGCAGATTGCAACGATGACCGCGATTGCCCCCGGCATCCCGAACTGGAGCCATGCAAAGAAGAGCGCCGGGACCGCTGCGATGATGAGCCCGAAGTACGGGATGTAGCCGAGGAGGAACGTCAGGACGCCCCACAGGATCGCCCCGTGGACCCCCATGATCCCGAGGAACCCCCCAAACAGGAGGCCGTGGATGAAATTCGTCTCGGTCCTGACAACGATGAAGTCAATGACGTACCCGGACATGCGGGAGTACTTCCGGAGTGCTTCTGCGTCTTTTCCGAGCGAGCTCTCGACCTGGGTGAGCATCCGGGGCGAGTCCAGCAGGATGAAGAAGGTGGTTACCGCTACAAAGAAGAGGAACATGAGCCCTTCGGCGAAACTGGCTGCTCCCGATACGGCGTATCCCATCATATCCCCGATATTAAATGACGAGGGACTGAGTGTATCCCCCGGGAAGCCAAACGAAACGAGGAGGGCAGAGATATCGGCGATCCGGACATTGAGCTCCTGTTGGTACTGGGGGATATCCGAGACCAGGGAGTTGAGCGATAATGCGGTCATGAAAACGCCCCCCAGTATGATGAGGGCCGCAATAAGGGTGATAACCAGCACCGCAGAAAAATTCGAGAGCCCTTTTGTTTTCAGCCAGTTCACCGCTGGCAGGACGAGCAGGCTGAGGATGATGGCCATCAGGATGAGGCTGACGAGGTATGTGGTCACCTTCACCGCAATGATGATGATAAAGACAAGCGCGATGATCAAAAGAGCGCGCTCAATCCGGAATGAGTCTGGAAGAGCCATAGCACATTTGTATCGGACGGATGATCATACAAAGCTTATCCTCTGGTCGGCGCCGTTGCCCGGGCAGGGAGAGTGCACCACTTCGCGACTCACGATTATTGATGGTGGTGAGGGATCATGACCGGCGAAATGACAGGTCATTGTCCCGGAAAAAAATTCCCGGCCCGCGTTGTGCCTGTACCGTGGGCCGGTAAAAAGGGAGAGGAGACCCGTCCATGTGCTCTGGAGGGGTGAGGATTATGGTGTCTTTGTACGGGGGTGTATCCCGCAATGGACATTGACAGGTGTTCTTACTGCTCGTGTTTCTGGTGTTCGTATTGCTGTACGACAATACCTGTGCAGTTACGCACTGGTATATGTAATGTATGTTTGACATTTTGTTTTATATGCTTTCTGCTCGTTACGTCTGTTATTCGCGTATTGCGGGATATGGTTCACGACGGCCAGGTGATTTGAATCGCTGGTACGGCCCGGTGGAGATGCGGTGCAGGCGGTTGCCATGCACCTACCGGTACCCGATCGCTGCGCCAAGGAGGTTGGCCGTGATCCTCAGTGCCTCCACCTCATCCGGAGAACGCACACGCTCGGTCAGATCGAAAAAGCCGATGAACCCCCAGAGACTGTCGCGGATGAAGATCGGGAGGATGACCCCGGACCGGACCCCGAGCAGCGAGAATAGTTTTTTCTCTCCTTCAGGAAGTGTGGAGATCGCAGCCGGGACGACATCGCCTTTTATCAGCAGGTCATGCCAGCGGGAGATCCCGAACGCCCCGAACGTGAACTGCTTCAGTTCCGGTTTGAAAAGACAGGAGTGATAGCTCGGGCATCCCCATTCATAGATCATGCTGACCGTTTCGGGACCCCCCGGTTCAGCGTTCACCCTGAAGATCCCGATGGCGCCGGCATCCAGCGCAAGGCCGATGGGTTCAAGGATATCGCGGATATCGGAGGCGTTGAAATCGCGGACCGGGTGGTTTGCAGGCGGGTCCTCCCGGGACACCCGGAGCAGCCATTCCACCGCCGAGCTTACGGCAAACAGGATTGCATCACGCTTCTTGATCTCGTGTTCGACCCGGTGCTTGTACAGCGCCATCTCGATGACGGAGTGGAGTTCCCGTTCATCGTATGGCTTGACAACGTACCCGTAGGGCTCGGTGATCTTTGCCCGGTCAAGGAGGGCCTTGTCGGCATAGGCCGTGAGATAGATGACCGGGATATCGTAGAGAACGTGCACCTTTCCTGCGGTATCGACCCCGTCCATCTCGCCGGCAAGATGGATGTCCATGAGTACGAGGTCCGGGTGACTCTCTTTGATCTTATCCAGCGCGAGTTCCCCGGATTTTGCAATTCCTGCGGCACGGTACCCGAGGCTGATCAAGGTCTCCCTGATATCGCTGGCAACGATCGCTTCATCTTCAACAATGAAAATGGCTGGGCCGGTCACGTTGTACTCCCTCCTGTAGATTTACTGGGCAGTGTGATAATAAACATTGTTCCTGGATCGGGTCCTTTCTCAATGGTCCCCCCCAGCTGGTCGACAAGGCTGTTCACGAGCCGGAGACCGAGCGATTCCGAATTTCTCCAGTCAAAACCGGCCGGCAAGCCCACCCCGTCGTCTTTGACAACCACGGCCAGCACATTCCCGTCAGGATGGCCGCTGATACTGAGGGTGCCGGGCCGACTGCCCGGGAACGCATGCTTGAGTGCATTGGAGATGAGTTCGTTCATGACGAGACCGAGCGGGATCGCAGTGTCGATGTCCAGCGGGATTTTTCCGATTTCAATCTGGAGTGCAACCCGACGGTGGTCGATCCCGTAAAAGGAGAAGAGCTGGGTTGCGAGGAACCGCGTATAATCGGACAGGTCGATAGAGGAGAGACTCTCCGACCGGTAGAGTTTTTCATGGACAATGGACATTGCCCGCACGCGGTTCTGTATCTCTGCCAGGACCTGCTTCATCCATGGATCTTCCAGTGTGCGTATCTGGAGTTTTGTCAGGCTGATGATGATCTGGAGGTTATTGTTTACCCGGTGATGGATCTCCCGCAGGAGCAGCACTTTCTCATCCAGCGATGCACGGATCGCCTTCTCGGCCAGTTTGCGCACAATCACCTCGTCTTCCAGTGCTTTTGTCCGGTCCCTGACAATTTCCTCGAGGCCTGTATTCAGCCGGGCAAGTTCCGCTTCAGTCTCCTTGATCCGGGTGATATCCCGCATGGATTCGATGGCGCCGGTAATAGATCCCGTTGTGTCATAAAGTGGTGAGGCTACCAGAGACAGCACAGCACTTCTTCCTGATGGCAAGGTCACCTGCGTCTCGGCCATAACCGATTTTCCTTCGCGATGGATATTGAGATAATTCATCCGGGTTGCATCCTGATCAGGATTCTGGACAAGATCGATGAGCACAGGGCGGCGTTTCCCGTACTGCCATATGCTGTACTCAAAATCACCCTTTCCCAGCATATCCCCTGCCGGAATGCCGCTGAGCTGTTCGAGCGCACGGTTCCATGCCAGTACGTTTCCACGATGATCGATGACATACGTGGGGTCGGGCAGGAAACTGATGATATCCGAGAAGAGCTGCCGGGACTCCCGGAGTACATCTTCCATTCGTTTGCGTTCGGTGATGTCCCGCGCCACTCCGAGTACCGCGGTGACCTTGCCTGCCGTATCTTTTAACGGCACGAGGTTCGTATCGATCCAATGTTCCTGGTTACCGAACCGGATCTTCGATTCCCGGCGGACAGGTTCTCCTGAATCGAAAACCTTGTCATAGACATCATTCTGTTCCCTGACCATTTCCGGCGGGAAGAAATCCTTTCGTTGTTTTCCGACAACCTGATCGTACGGCAGGCCGAATAATTTCAGGCCCGTTGTATTGGCGTACAATATGGTCCCGTTCCTGTCATTGATAAAGATCTGATCGGGTGATGCTTCGGCAAGGGTGCGGTACCGCTCTTCACTCTGGATAATTGCTTCTTCTGCCCGTTTGCGTTCGGTGATGTCTTCGACCATCTCAACGAATCCCTTAACCGCGCCATCCGGTCCAAAGAAGGGAACGGCACGGTTACGGGCGGAAAAGCGACTGCCGTCATCCAGCACGCCCTCGGTTTCAGTTTCCTCGGGTTTCCTGGAAACCATAGCTCGCACCCCGGGACAATGTGGACAGACTGTCGCACGTTTCTCAAACTCATTATAACAATATTTACCCACAAAATCCCCGACAGGCTTTTTAAATAACGTGCTGAACCGTGGGTTAACCATGATTATTTTGTGATTGACATCCACTACGGCAATCGCCAGCTGGCTGTAGTCTATTAATGCGCGATAGTGCTCCCGGCTTTCCCACAGCGCTTCTTCAGCACGTTTTCGGACGGTAATCTGCCACCAGCCCTGCATCAGGAGCTGGAGCTGGCGGACATCCCCCTCGTTGTAATCCTCTCCCTTGTTGCCCACACCGGCGACTGCAACAATACGATCGCCATCGAAAACGGGGATGTTCATATGCCGTACGAGGGGGACATGGCCCGTGGGGATACCGTGTTTGAACAGGCTGTCGGCGGCATAGTCATTGGTGACAATGGGTTTTCGCTGACGGACCGCTTCCCCCCATAAGCCGGTCTTTTCTACCGGGTACACGATGGGTTTGTCGATGACCTTACAGGACTCATGGGCAGATTTGGACCAGTATTGCATGGTCATGACCGATTCGTCCTCGTTCAGGGTGGCAAGGTACCCGATCGTGCTCCCGGTCAGCCGTATTGCATCCTCGACTACTTCCGCGATAATCTCCGGACCCGGTTTCTGGCCCATCAGGCTGAGTGAGAGCAGGGACTCCATGCGCTGTTTTTCCAGCGCGAGGGCATCCTCTGCCCGCCTGCGGTCAGTGATGTCGAGAATGAGTCCCTCGTAATGGGTGATTGTCCCCTCGTTGTCGCGGCGGATATGGGTGAAATCATCGATCCAGTATTCCGACCCGTCCTTCCCGAAGATCCTGTAGATCTGCCTGAAATCATCGACATGGTCCTTACTGTTGGATTCGACTTCGGCAGATACCTGCCCGAGATCGTCAGGGTGAATGATAGAACTGTATACAACACGGCCCGATACGAAATCGTCAACAGAATAACCAAAATAGGAGATATTTTTGCTCACCGTCTCAACCGGCCAGTTCTCCTCGGCCCGCCACAGGAAAGCAACCGCCGGGCTGGTGTTGATGATCCGCACCTGCTCTTCCTGCAGGCGGAGCAGTTTCTGCATGTGGCCCTGAATCGCTTTCTGTTCAGTGATATCCCGTATGGATCCCTGGAAACCGATGACCGTACCGGATGCATCCTTCCTTGCGGTCGTGGTAATGAGTGCGTTGATGATCGTCCCGTCTTTTTTCCTGAGATCAACCGGGTATTCAAACGAGTACCCGTGTTCCCGGATATACCGGATATGGGCATCCCGTTCGTCCGGGTTTGCATACATCTGGGAGACTTTGATTTTCAGCAGGTCATCCCTGCTTTTATACCCGAACAGATCCACTGCGGCGTCGTTGAAATCCAGCCAGCTGCCATCAACGGTTGTGATGAAAACACAGTCCCGGGACGTGGTAAAGAACGCCCGGAACTTCTCCTCGCTTTCCCGCAGGGTCTTTTCACTGCTCTTGCGTTCGGTGATATCGTGAAAGTACCAGACCCGGCCGAAATACCGGTTATTCTCACCAAACATCGGGGCGGAATACCGGTCAACCACCCTTCCGTCTTTTAACAGGACCTCTTCCCGGCTTTTCTCCTCCCGGTGATCATAAAGATACCGGACCCGGGCAAGGAATTCTTCCGGGTTGATGAGCTTTTCCAGAACGAACGAAAGAACACGCTCGTCAATCCGGGAGGTGATGACGTCTGAAGGGATGCCCCAGATTTCAGTGAACCTCCGGTTGAACGAGAGAATTTTTCCGGATTCGTCAACGATCAGGATACCGTCGGGTGAGGCCTCCTGCTGGGTGCTCAGGATCACATTGGAGAGCCGGATCCCTTCTTCCGCCACCTTCCGTTCCGTGATGTCTTCAAATATTGTGGCAAACTTTCCTGCGCCGGGAGAGTATACCGAGATTGCAAAGTGCTTTTTCATGAGTGCAAAATACGCTTCAAACTCTTCCGGCTTACCGGTAGACACAACCCGGGCATACGCATCAAGGAACGGGGGTATATCAGCATGGTACGCCTCGCGGCTGGTTTTTCCGATAATATCCTCCCGTTTCAGCCCGAGGATGCGCCCGAATGCGGGATTTACATCAAGAATCCGGTAATCAACGGGGTTTTGAGCGGGATCATACATCATCTCGTGGAGTGCGCTCCCCGCGGTCATGTACCTGAAGAGAAGGCGGAATTTTTCCTCGCTCTCCCGCAGTACCTCTTCCGCCAGCTTGCGGTCCGTGATATCTATAAATGCCCCGATCAGGCCGGCAATTTTACCGTCACGATTAAAAAACGGCGCCTTGTAAAAGATTACATCATGGCGGGTGCCGTCGGCATACTGCACCTGCGTCTCGTACTGCTGGGGAACCGGGTTGTCAAAGAGCTGCTGGTCGGCAGCAGCGTATCTGTCGGCGAGGTCCCTGGGGGAAATATCATACACGGTCTTCCCCGTAAGGTCCCCCCGTTTTATCCCGATATACGCTTCAAACGGAGGATTGCACCCCAGGTACTTCCCGTCCGTATCCTTGAAGAAGATCGGCATGGGGAGGGTGTCGATCATGGTGCCAAGGAACCGCGAGCTTTCCCCGGCCTGGAACTCGGCGGATTTCTGGGCCGTTACATCGCGCCCGATTGCGATAAATCCGGTGACAAGTCCCCGTTCATCCCGCAGGGCACGGGTATTCCAGACAATCGTCTTTTTTGTCCCGTCCGCACACCGGATCTCTGTTTCAAAATTTTGGAGAAAGTCATCCTTCCTTAATACCCGCTGGATCTCACCGGTCACGTTCCTGCGGTATTCCTTGTCCGGGTAGAGTTGTTTCCAGATGGTGTTTTTCCCTGCAACATCGCTTTTTTTATAACCGCTGATGGCCTCGGCAGCATCGTTCCAGACGAGGATGGTGCTGCCATCAGATGCAAGGACCGAGATCCAGACATTGGCGTTGGCGATCACGCTCTCCTGGAACTGCTGCATCTTCTGGAGAGCGTCCTGTGCCCGTTTCTCCTCGGTGATATCAGCCCCGAATCCGAGCGTGCCTGCAACCGCCCCGTCCTCGTCGTGCAGCACGGTGTTATACCACCGTATGATCTTCTCTGTCCCGCCACGGGCCAGTACCGGGTTTTCAACAACCCTGTTTGGTTCGACCTGCCCGGCCATCAGCTGTGAATATACCTCTTTCACCCGTTCACGGTCTTTTTCCGGCAGAAAATGGTCAAACCAGGATATACCTGCAACCTCCTCAGGGTTGCATTCAAGGATCTCCCCGCCTTTCCTGTTGAGGTATGTTATTGCGCCGTTTCGATCGAGCGCGAGAATAATTGCTGGCGCAAGGGAGAGGTACCGTTCCCGGATCTCAGTGGATTCCTGTGCAGATCTCTTTTCAAGGGCAAGTCGCCCCGAGAGATTTGCAATCACCGCCGCAACCCCGATAAAGACCAGGACCCGGTACCCTGCCCCGAGAATAATATCCGGCTGGCCGGTATCGAAAACAATGACCAGACCGAGGTAGACAAGGGCAAGGAGCGTGGCAGGACCGAATCCTTTCCAGCGGTAACGGTACGCAAGAAGGACGATCGGGAAATAGTACAGGTGCATGAAGATGGTGGTGATCCCGTGCGTCAGGCACCAGATCGTGAGAATAATGACAATAGCCGACAGGGATAGTATCGACACCCGCCACATGCGCTCGGTTATCACGAATCCTGTCAGCCTGCAAACGGTCATACTACCTTCACGTCATTTCTTCTCATGCAGCACCATGGTAAATTGTGTCCCGGCCGTCCGGTCGAGTTCGATTGTCCCGTCGAGCTGGTCCACGAGCGTGTTGACCAGGCGGAGTCCAAGCGACGGGGCATTCCGCCAGTCCAGGGTCTCCGGTATCCCGATGCCATTGTCCCGGAACCGGACGTTCAGGAGGTGGGCATCTTTCCTTACACTGACCTCAATTTCGCCCGGTCTCCCGCCAGGAAATGCATATTTCAGTGAATTGGTAATTAACTCATTCACGATCAGACCCAGCGGGATTGCACTACTGATACCCACTTCCACGCCAACGATATCCGTTTTGAAGGTAACCCCCTGCGCTTTTGCCCCATAAGACTGGAAGAGGCCCGTGCCAAGGAACCGGAGATAATCCCTGAGATCGATCCTCTCGATGTTCTCCGCTTTGTAGAGTTTTTCGTGGACAAGCGCCATTGCCTTGACCCGGCTCTGGCTGTCACGGATCACCGAAAGGGTAGCCTCATCCGTAATGGAGCGGGCCTGGAGGTTCAGCAGGCTCACGATGATCTGGAGGTTGTTCTTGACCCGGTGGTGGATCTCCTTTACGAGCATGACCTTCTCGTCAAGCGATGCCCGGAGTTTATTCTCGGCCTTGAGGCGCTGGTTGACCTCCTCCTGCAGGGACTCATTTGTTTTCTGGAGTTCCAGAGTCCGCTCTTTCACCCGTTCCTCAAGGGTTGCGTTCAGCGCCCGGATCTCAGATTCCATCTGCTTCCGGCCGGTAATGTCCAGAGCAACACCGGTCACATGCACCGCATGCCCTTCTGCGTCCGTGTCAACGACCTTGCCCCGGGCGAGAATCCATCTCCATGTCCGGTCCTTTGCCCGGAAACGGAATTCGAGTTCCAGGACCGGGACTTTCTCCGCGATCTGCTGCATCTGGCCCGCAATCATTTGATCCTGGTCATCGGGATGGACACGGTCAAGCCATGCGTCGTAGGTGGGGGGAAATTCCCCCGGCTGGTACCCGCACATCGTGAAGAAACGGTCGCTAAAAAATCCTTTTCCCTCGGGAAGGTGCAGGTCCCAGAGTGCCGCATCCGCTCCTTCGAGAGCGAGTCTCAGCTGTGCCTCGCTCCTCCTGAGTTCCTCCTCCGCCTTCTTGCGGTCAGTGACGTCCCGGATCGTGCCAACCAGTGTCTTGACCGAACCATCCGCTTCGCGTACGGGGATCGCGGTAATCAGGGTATCAATGATGGTGCCATCTTTTTTCCGGAGCCGGACCGAGAATTCTTTGATATATCCTCCCTGTATAATCTTTTTGAGAAAGACCGGACGCTCCTCACTCCGCTCGTAGAGGCTGGAGATGGGGACCGGCATGAGCTCATCCCTGCTGCCATAGCCAAACATCTCCAGGGCTGCATTGTTGAAATCAATCCACCGGCCGTCCGGTGAAGTGATAAAGACGCAGTCCCGGGACGTGGTAAAGAACTCGCGGTATTTCGCCTCGCTCTCGCGCAGTGCCTCCTCGGCTTTCATGCGCTCGGTGATATCTCTGCCCACGGACTGGTATTCGGTCAACACTCCCCGGCGATCAAATATTCCCCGGTCCGTCCACTGCTGCCACCGGATCTCCCCGCCCGGCATGATAATCCGGTGCTGGATCGTGCCTACCGGGTTATCGGGGGTGATCGATGCAAAGAACTGCGTGAGTGCCCGCGTGTCTTCAGGAGGTATCTCCGGCCGGAAACGGTTCCCGATGATCTCGCTGCAGCGTTTGTTGAAATAGGAGCAATACGCTTCATTGGCAAAGAGGTGCGTGCCGTCAGGAAGGAACCGGCAGATGAACTCGGTCTGGCTCTGGACGATATTCCTGTACCGCTCCTCGCTCTTCTTCAACGCGTCTTCTGCCCGCCGGCATTCCGTAACGTTAATCCCGATGCCGACAAAAAAGTCTGGTTTCCCGGCCCCCTGCTTCACGGGCCTGCCATGCCATTCGACGATAAAACTGTTCCCGGATTTGCCGATGACCCGGTTCACGCTGGTGGTTGCCTTCCCTTCACCGGTGATCTCCTCAAATACCCTGGTCAGGTCTTCCCGGTCTTCCGCCGGGACAAAGGTCGTCAGGTAATCCTTCCCCTGCACTTCTTCCAGTGTGTATTCCATCGCATCGAGCAGGGCACGGTTCATCGTGATCGTCCTGCCATCCGTCCCGATGGCAACATAAAACGTTGGCAACGTATCCAGTAACAGGTGAGTGAATTCCTGTTCGTCCCTGAGCGCCTTTTCGGCCGCTTTGCTCCTGGCGATATCGGCTTCGAGTTCCATCACTTTCTTTTCGAGTTTTTTAAACAGTACCTCGTTATACTGCACCAGGATCTCCTTCTCATCCTTCCGGGGGGCTGCGGGTGATTTTGCCGGTTGCTGCCGGTATTCCGAAAGGACCTCGCGTATCTCCTTTACGAGGACATCCGGTCTCTGCGGCTTGACCATGAACCGGTCAGCCCCGAGGTTGTATGCCAGCCGTTCGGCTTCGGGATCGGTATAGGTGGCCGTGTAGAATATGAACGGGATATGTTTCAGCCGGTCATCGGCCTTCCACTGCCGGCAGAGCTCGAACCCGTCCATCACCGGCATCAGGATATCGGTGATGATGAGATCCGGCAGATCGCGTTTTGCTGCAGCAAGGGCCTCTTCACCATTTTTTACAGAAGTTACGAGAAAACCGTTTCCTTTCAGGATCGATTCCAGCAGGTAGCGGTTCTGCTCGATGTCATCCACGACCAGGATCCGGGTCATCCACCGGCACCCCGGGAACTATCGGCAGGAATGAACCGGGCGATCTGGTCGGAAAAGGTCTTCGGGTTGATCGGCTTCTCGATATACCCGGAGCATCCTGCGGCAAGTGCTTTCTCCCGGTCCCCGGCCATTGCGTAGGAGGTGAGGGCAACAATGGGTATCATGCCCACGTGAGGAATTTTCTTCAGTTCGCGTGCGGTTGCGTACCCGTCCATGACCGGGAGCTGGATATCGAGCAGGATCAGGTCAGGCATCTCCTTTGTTGCCATGCCGATACCCTCCCTGCCGTCATGCGCCCGTACCACTGCATATCCCTTTGCATTCAGGATGAAGTTCACCAGGTAGTAGTTCTGGTCATTGTCCTCGATATAGAGCACTTTGATCGTCATGATTCACTCCTGTAAGCCGGGACTGTGAAACTGAACATGCTGCCCCTGCCCGGTTCGCTCTCCACGTCAACAGTTCCGCCCATCAGGCTGACGAGCCGTTTCGAGATCGAGAGCCCGAGGCCGGTGCCTTCGTACTTCCGGGTCAGGCCAGTCTCGACTTGCGTGAACGGCCGGAATAACTTCTCCAGATCTTCCTTTTTGATCCCGATGCCCGAATCGGCAACACTGATCCGGACAAATGTTTCCTGCAGCGAGCAGGTGATACGGATCTCTCCCTGTTCGGTAAACTTGATCGCATTGGAGAGCAGGTTTAAGAGGACCTGCTCGACCCTGCGGCTGTCCGCCGTGACCATCCCCACCTCCGGTGCAACTTCGAGAACGAGGGCAAGGTGCTTTGCTTCCGCCAGGGGCCGGATGGTCCGGACGGTTTTATCGATCACCGGCCTGATCTCGAACCGTTCGCTTGCGATCTTCAGCTGCCCGGCCTCGATCCTGGAGAGGTCCAGCACGTCGTTGATCAGGGCGAGCAGGTGCTCGGAGCTGTCCGAGACCATGGTGAGCTGTTTCTTCTGTTCCTCGTTCAGGGGCCCGGCCATCTCCTGCAGGAGGATCCCCGAGAACCCGATGATGGAGTTGAGCGGTGTCCGGAGTTCGTGGGACATCGTGGCAAGGAACGCGGACTTGAGCCGGTCCGCAGATTCTGCGGCTTCCTTTGCCTGGGCGAGTTCGCGGGTGCGCTCGGCAACGAGATCTTCGAGATGGTCCCGGTACGCCTCCAGCTCGAGAAGTGCCTGCTCCCGTCCCTGCTTTTCTTCATGGATCTTCCCGACCATCGCCTTGAACGAACGGGCAAGGCTCCCGATCTCCCCGGCCCCCCCGGCTTCGATGGTCTGGTCAAGGTCACCGGTCTCGGCAATCCTCCGGCTCACTTCCGTCAGGCTGGTGAGTGGCCGGATGACGGTAAGGTTGAGGGCGATAAGGGTAATTACGCTGAGCAGCACGAGGGCCAAGAGGACAAAGAGGAGAATCGGCAGGATGGAGTCGTTGATGGCTTGCTCGATGGTACTGAACGGGACAAAGGTACCGATCTTCCACCCGAGTTCCGGGGACGTATAGTACATCAGGTACGTCCCGTTGAGTACCAGCATGCCTTCCTGTGTTGTAAGGAACACCGGGGTCTGGTCGCCAAGGAGAAGGCTGATATTTCTGTACAGGAGGGATGAATCGTGGCTGGCAAGGATCGTGCCCTGCCGGTCGACAAGGATCATCTCACTGCCATCCACACTGCCAACCGTGGAGATGTAACTGGTCAGGTTGGCAAGGGTGATATCGGCACCAACGACCCCGATCATCGTCCCGTTGTGGTCAAGGACCGGTGTTACAATCCCGATGTTCACATCGTCCGTGGTGACCGCCTTGTAGGGATCGGTTACGGAGACTGTGCCCGGGTGTTCCTTTGCAAGGATATACCAGGGCCGTTCACGGGGATCATATGCGGTAGGCCGCGCCCGTGGATATGACCGGACAGACGCTCCGTTCTCCCTGCCCATGTATACCGAGCTGACAAACGGGTGCGAGGTCTGGTAATCTCTCAGTATATCGATGACCTGCTGTTCCTCTTCTCTGATGGAATACCGGAATGTCTCTTCTGTGGCATTCAGGAAATTCGTGAATCCTTCATCATCCCGTGTCTGGACACGGTCATCGAGCGACAGTGCAAGGACATCATATTTCGCAGCGCTGATGAAGTTGGAGAGGGCAAACTCGATATGCCTGAGCTGGTTGATGGAATCCCCGGAAATCGTGTCAAGGTTCTGCTTGTGCAGGGTCGAGGGCAACACCCCGCCAATCAGCACCAGTACCAGTACTGCTATGCAAAGGTACAGGATCAGGACCCGTGACTGGAGTTTCATGGGTATGGGGAGTATCCTTTTTGGTATGATAAGCGTTTCCCCATTCTTGGAGGTAAGAGGGATGTATAAAAACGAGTGCGCAAAAAAAGATCAGGCTACGGTTTTTTTGGTAAACCGATAAGCCCCCTTGGGTACCGTGATCTCGAAACGTGCGCCCTGGCCGGGTGTGCCGTTTTCAACGATCGTCATGCCGGATAAGGTGAGAAATTCCCGGGCAAAGAACAGCCCGAATTTCCCCTCTCCCCCGGCGATACGGTCAAAGATCCGGGACTTCTGATCAAGGGGAATTCCCCCGCCGGTATCCGTAAAGATGATACACAATCCGGTGGGGTCCTCCCTGCAGGAGATGGAGATGCGGGTGTGCGTCCCCCCGTACCTGATGGAATTATGGATAAGGTTGTAAAAGACACGGGCGATCAGGGGATCGGCATCAATTTCAAGCCCGGACAGATCGCAGGCTGGCGGTACGGTGTGTTCCTGGCTCTGGAGCGCCATCTGCACCCGGATGGTCTCTTCCAGTGCAATCCAGCGGGAGCGGACCATCCCCATCTGCTGGTAATCCTTGGTGTTTTTGATCAGGTTCTGGATCGTCCCGAGGATCTCCAGCTGTTTTCCCATGAAGTCGATCTGTTTTCTTTCATTTTCTGGCCTCCGGGATAACTCGATATATCCCCGGAGTGCCGTTACCTTATTCTGGATATCCTGGTACGTGACCTCTGTCATGAGGGCGAGTTTACGGTTTGCCAGGAGGATCTTTTCTTCTGCCTCCCTGTGGAGAGCGATCTCGTCTTCCAGGGCCTTCACTTTTGCCTCCAGCTTGCGGAACAACACCTCGTTATACTGCCGCAGGCTTTCCATCTCATCAAGGGTAGGTTCCCTGGCATCGGGCCGGCCCTGCCCGAATTCCTCGATCACTTCACCGACAATCCGGCTCATGTCTTCGGGTTTCTGCGGTTTGAGAATAAACCGGTCTGCCCCGAGGCTCAGGGCAAACTGCTCGTCTTTTGGATCGGTATAGGTTGCGGTATAGAATATGAACGGGATATGTTTCAGCCGCTCGTCCGCCTTCCACTGCCGGCAGAGCTCGAACCCGTCCATCACCGGCATCAGGATATCGGCGATGATCAGGTCAGGCGGCCTGTCCCGTGCCGCATCCAGTGCTTCGGCGCCATTGCGGGCGGACTCCACCAGGAAATGGTTCCCTTTGAGAATGGACTCCAGCAGGTACAGGTTCTGCGGATTATCATCAACGATCAGGATTCGCGACATGCACTCCACACCGGAAATGGCCAACACCTCCTGTTTACTGAATTGTACGGTAAATGTTTCGGATTTATAAAAAATGTAAGGGTCCAATCCAATGAAACCAATACCTAAAAACCCCCGGGCCAAATACTATCCGGAAGATACATGCCGGATGAACAGGACTGCCGGCAGTGCGGGAAGTGCTGCGAGAAGTGGGGGTGGGACCAGTCGGGGATACCGGAGGATCTCGTCCCGTGGATTGCCGAGAGCCGCACCGACATCCTGCAGCATGTCTCGGTCACGTTCCGTGACGGGAGCCGCTCGACCGGACGGGATCTTACTGCTGCCGACCTGCCCCGGGTCGCCCGCATCTATTACTGGGTTGACCCGCAGGGAAGGAAGCTGACGCACTGCCCGTTCTTTTTCCGGGCAGAGGACGGCAAGGTGTACTGCCGCATCCACCTGGCCAAGCCTGCCGTCTGCATCGGCTTTACGCCATGGAACGAGGGCATCCGCGACTATGCCCTGAACTGCCCGGCGTGCCGGGACACTGCGCCGTAGAGCGGGTTCGCCCTGTATGCCCTTGCGGTAAAAAAAGAATTCAGTTGAGGAGCCAGATCGTCCCGGTCAGGACCGATGCAAAGGCGGTCCAGCAGAGGTAGGGCACGAGAAGCCAGGCCGCAGCCGGGTTGATCCTCCTGAATGCGAATGCTGTTGCTGCGATGAGCGCGAACAGCACGAGAACCTCCACGAATGCCACGAATATCAGGTGCATGCCAAAGAAGATGATCGACCAGGCGAGGTTCGCCGCAAGCTGGGCCCCAAACAGGATCACGGCGTACTGTACCGACCGATCAGCAATACCATCCTTTACGACAAGCCAGAGCGATGCCCCCATCAGGATGTAGAGGAGTGTCCAGGCCGGCCCGAAGATCCATGCGGGCGGGTTGAACGAAGGTTTCTGGAGCCCGGCATACCAGCCGGCGATATCCGGCATGGTGAAAAAAGAACCAATGATCCCGATACCAAGCGGGATGGCGATACAGAGGATGACCAGTCCCGTGGAACGGGCAGAAGGGAATTGCATCGATGATCAGGAAATGAGGGGCGCGGGAGGTGATGAAGGTTGGGATGGTATCATTTCATCCTCCGCGGAATGGCGGTAGGATGGTATACGTACGGTCACTTTCTCTCAGCGAACCGGTACGTACCTTTCGGCACGAACATCTCGAAGCGTACGCCCTTCCCTTCCTCTCCGGTCTCCTGCAGGGTAATTCCCGTAATGGAGAGGATTTCACGCGTAAGAAACAGGCCGAGGCCGGTGTTCTTCCCGTACCCCCGCTCAAAGATCTTCTGTTTCTCTTCAGCAGCAATGCCAATCCCGTTGTCCGAATAGATGATCAGGAGACCGTTGTCCGCCTCTTCGTAATGGAGCGAGATGCCGGTCGCGCCCTGGCCATGGATGAAGGTGTTCTCACTCAGGTTGAAAAACGCCTTTTCAAGGAGCGGATCGGCAAAGATCTCGAGGTTATCCACCCGGATATCCCGCGTGACTTTCAGCGAATCAAGGTGGGAGATCGCGTACAGGAAGACCTGGTTGACCCCCTGCCAGCGAGGGGGATGCACCCCCATGTCCTGGTAGTTCCTGGTGAAGTTTAACGAACTGACGATTTTGTGGATGAGGAACGCCTCTTTCTCTGCATAGGATGTTACTTTTGTCTCGTCCCGGTTGTTGTTTGCCAGCTGGAGGTATGCCGAGAGCGCGAAGACCGTGCTCTGGATGTCCTGGAAGATGACCGTGTTCAGGAGGCCGAGTTTTTTCCGGGCCTGCTCGAGCGCTCTTTGGGCCATCTGGGTCTCGCTGATATCCCGGACAATGGCAAGGACATGGGGCTCCGTTTCCCCGCGTTCATTTACCGACTCGATCCTGCGCAGGCGGACTTCAACCGGGAATTCCTCGCCGTTCTTCCTCCTGCTGACCCATTCAAAGTCCGCTTTACCTGTCTCAAGTGCTGTCCGTATGTGTCCCATAGCCCTGTCAGGCCCATATCCCCGGCCACTCATCGTCTCGGGGTCTGCCGACAGTGCTTCCTCGCGGGTAATCCCAAAGGCCCTGAGGACATTTTCATTTATATCGATAATACGTCCGTCCCTGGCATGGACAAAGATCAAATCCGGTGATCCCTCGTAGATCGCTTCAAGATGCGTTTTCGTAATCCGGAGCTCCTGCTCCGTTCGTTTCAGTTCATCGTAATTGCGCTGCAGTTCCTCTTCAGCCCATTTCCGTTCGGTGATATCCCTGACAATGCCCAGCACCGCATCTTCATGGAGCGCCACCATCCGTGCCTCGTACTGGCGCGTGCCATGAGGGTGGGAAAGTTCATATTCGAACTGCTGGAGTGCTCCCGTTTCCAGCGCCAGCCCGATATGCTCCATGATCGCCGCTGCCGGCTCTTCCCCAAACCCCGTGTCCCGGATATTTTTACCAACGATCTGGTCCACGGGCAGGGCAAGGATGCCGGGGTCCGGTACATTGAAATCACGGTACACCCCGTCCCGCGAGATGACGAACATCATGTCCGGGATGGCGTTGAGCAGCGTTGCATTACGGTGCTCGCTCTCCCTCAGTTTCTGTTCATTGGTGCGGATCTCCTCGTAGTTTTGTCTCAGTTCCTCGTCGTTCCGGAACAGGTCCTCGTAGGCTGCGTGAATTTCCCGGTTCTTCTCTTCAAGCGCCTGCTCTGCGGTAACACGGTCCGTGATATCGACAAGCGATGCAATGCTCCGGGTTGTCCCGGGGATCATTGCCACGTAACTGATACAGTGCCTGACCTCCCCCTTACGGTCAATGAACCGGAATTCATAGGTGTCGGGTGCATGTGCGGGAGCGTTACGGCGGTCGTCATGATACTCCTTCATGCGTTTGAGGTCGTCCGGAACAACGAACTCGGTCCAGCGGTGTTTTCCTTCAATCTCGCTTACAGGATATCCCGACAACCGGGCAAAACCTTCATTGGCCCGGCTGAGGGTGGTATCATTTTCAATGATGACCGATGCCGAACCGGTCGTGTTGAAGACCGTCCGGTAAAACATCTCGGATTCACGGAGGGCCTGCTCCGCCTTCCTCCGATCCGTGATGTCACGGATCGCCACCTGGACGGCAGGCGATCCCTCCCATATGGTCGGAATTGCGGCCACTTCGACATCGAACATGGTTCCGTCACGGTGCAGGAACGTTTCGTGCCGGGGCATCTGGGCTGATTCCAGTGCGCCGGCTGACCGGTCTGCTGCAACATTCCGGTAGTCCGGGTGGACCCAGTCGAATATGGACCGTCCCGTCAGATCGGATGCGCTGGTGCAGCCAAACACCCTGACCGCGGTCTGGTTTGCGTACACGATGACACGGTTCTTATGGATCACCACAGCATCAAAGGTATTCTCCATGAGGTTCCGGTACTTCTCTTCACTCTCCCGCAGATCATGCTCCTTGGCACTCAGGTCTTCGTAGTTCTGCCGCAGTTCTTCTTCGCTTGAAGCAAGCTGTTCATTTGCGGCATGGAGTTCCTCATTCTTTCTCTCAAGTTCCAGGACTTTTTCCCGGAGTTCGGGATAGTAACTCTTGCGGAGCGATGTCTCTCCAAGACCGATGATCTTGTCCCGCTGCTCCTGCCAGTCGGGCTTTTCGTCAGAGTGCTTCTTCATAGATCCGTTCGATATCGTGTGCTGTCGGCTGACGGGGGTTTGTTGCCATGCAGGGATCCTGCAGCGCATTTCTGGCAAGTGTCGGGATCTTCTCTTTTGTCACGCCCAGGTCGCCGAGCGTTTCAGTAATACCGAGGGTCTCCCGCAGGCTCCTGATGCCTGCGATGACCTTCTCTTTCCTCTCGTTTGAGTGGAGTCCCGAAAGGTCCGCACCCATCGCGTGCCCGATCGCCTCGTACCGGCCCGGGCATGACGGGAAATTGAATGCCATCACGTGTTCGAGCAGCAGGGCATTGCATTCGCCGTGGGGGAGGTCCGAGAACCCGCCGAGGCTGTGGGCCATCGCGTGGACGGCCCCGAGGCTTGCGTTGGAGAAGGCGAGTCCGGCACAGAGGCTGCCGAGCATGGTCTGGTACCGGTGCCCGGTATTCTTGGGGTTCTTGCAGGCCGGCAGGAGGTGGGCCTGCATCAGCCGGATCGATTCGAGCGCATGGATGTCCGTTACCGGGGAACTGGCATTGGAGACATAAGCCTCCACGCTGTGGGTGATCGCGTCCATGCCGGTATAAGCGGTCAGTTCCGGTGTCAGGGTGGTGAGGGGCAGGGGGTCGATGAGGGCAATGTCGGGCACGATCTTCTTACTGATGATCGCAATCTTCACCCGCCTGTTTGTGTCGTTGATGATGGCGAACTGCGAGACATCAGCCCCGGTCCCGGCCGTTGTCGGGATACAGATCACCGGGGGCGGGGGGACAGCGATCCTGTCCACGCCCTCGAATTCCAGGATGTTCTTTGTGTTCGACGAGACGATCCCGATGCCCTTTGCGCAGTCCATCGGGCTGCCCCCGCCCACTGCAACGATGGAGTCACAGCCGGATTCCGCGTATATCGCTGCCCCTGCCATGACTTCCGTGTCCCGCGGGTTTGGTGATACGCTGGAAAAGACCGTGTGAGCGATCCCCTCCTCATTGAGGCTGGCAGTCACGTCCCTGACCCATCCCTCGCGGATGATATTGGGCCCGGTCACGACCAGCACGTGCCGTGCACCAAAATTTTTCGCGTACCGCCCGGTAAGGAGGCGGGCATCCGACCCGATCACAAATTCAGGAGCAACGAATTTCCTGAGCTCGAACCTGTCTCCGGTCACGATATTATCCCTTTTTATTACAAGTCTTAACACGGTATCATTATATTTTAAGATTTGGACGATAGCCGTTGAAACGAAAAAAGGCTGTACGTCCGTTTGTACACCGGACCACATGGGCCCGGAAAAAAATGTGTTCAGGATTTCCCGCAGGGCAGGGTAAGGTAACGGAGGACGCGTTCCATGACCACCGGGTTCCGGGGCAGGTTGATGTGGCAGTATTGGCCGGCTTCCGGGAGGGGGGTGCCGTTTTCCTGCACTGCCGGGATGATGTCAAGGGAAATACCCGGGAGAGCGGATTCCCCGTGGGTCACGATCCCGTCTCCTTCAAAGGTGGTCCGGTACCGGCCGTCCGGGTCCTGCTCCCAGGTCCTGCCCTCAAAGAGGGGGAAGAATGCCGGGTCTTCGCCGGGATTTGCGGTCACGATGATCCGGTACGTGATGTCCGGCCGGATGCCGGCTGTGCGGAGCCGGTGCATGACCGGACTCGCGGGCCTTACGTCATGCACAATCCTGTCAGCAGACGGGTCATACCCCTTCGGGACAAAGACACCGGTCAGCCGGTTGATGATCTCCTCTCCCCGGGCCGGATCGAAGAAGAGCTCGGCGAGCGCGGAACCATTGTTGGGCGGGCCGAGGCCGATCAGCTGGCGGGCCTTTGCCGTACGCAGCGTGCCGTCCAGCACTTCGAGATAGTAGCGGGCGATACAGGTGCCGATCGAGTGGCAGACAACATCGACGTTTCCGGTGTACCCGGTCTCCTCCCGTTTGTGCCGGACAAATTCCCCGATGGCTTGTGCGATCTCAGGGACCGTCTCACCGGCAAGACTGGTATGGTCGAATTTCCAGACCGGGATGTTGGCCTGTTCGAGCAGGGAACTGAGCCGGTTCCAGATGCCGGGGTGGCTGTTCCAGCCGTGCACAAGAAGCACCGGGATCCTGTGGGGGGAATTATCCTTTATCATAGTCATCGGTTCGTCAGGATTCGTGGACGGGGCTGTTTTGGCCCGAGTTACATTTACTGTGGCCGGAGCGCTGACGCATCCGGCAGTTATCCTATTGTACACCTTTTTTACCCAAGATAACCTTTACTAGATTACAGGAACAGCTATGGCAATTGACTGGTACAAGGAATTTGTCGACCTGAAGTACGAGCCGGCAAACGACGATCTCGTTGCCCTCTTCTATTTCGAACCCGCCGCAGGTGTCAGCGGGAAGGAAGCAGCAGGACGGATCGCTTCGGAGAGTTCGACCGGGACATGGACCACGCTCTTTACCATGCCGCCGCGGATGAAGGCCCTGCAGGCGACTGCGTTCGATATCGAGGGCAACGTGGTGAAGATCGCGTACCCCCTTGAGCTCTGGGAAGAGGGCAACGCGGTCCAGCTGATGAGCGGGATCGCCGGCAACATTTTCGGGATGAAAGCGGTGAAGAACCTGCGGCTGATCGATATCTCCCTGCCCCCGGCCTACCTGAAACATTTCAAGGGACCGCACTTCGGCAACGAGGCGATCCGGAAGATGATGAAGGTCCGGGGCCGGCCGCTGACCGGCGCGGTGCCCAAGCCCAAGATCGGCTTTACCGCTAAGGAGCACGCGGAGGTCGGGTACGAGACCTGGATGGGCGGCTTCGATTTCGTCAAGGACGACGAGAACCTCACCTCGGTCTCCTTCAACCGGTTCGAGGACCGGGTCAAGTACATGACAAAACTCCGGGACAAGGCGGAGAAAGAGACGGGCGGGAAAAAGTCGGCGTTCCTCAACATCACCGCGGACGTGGAGACAATGAAGACGCGGGCCGACATCCTTGCAGCGAACGGCTGGAACTATTGCATGATCGACGTGGTTGTCGCGGGGACCGCGAGTGTCATGACCCTGCGGGACTACTGCTCGGACCTCGGGCTTGCGATCCACGCCCACCGCGCCATGCACTCCGCGTTCACCCGGAACAAGAAGCACGGCATCACGATGCAGTTCCTGGCGAAACTGATGCGGCTCATCGGCGTCTCGCAGATCCATACCGGCACCGCGGTCGGGAAGCTGACCGGCTCCCGGCGCGAGTCGGTTGCCCTTGCCGACCTCCTGCGGGAGAAGAAGACGAAGGCGGTGGACGGGATGCTGCTCGAGCAGGACTGGGGGAAGATCAAGAGTGCGTTCCCCGTCTCGTCGGGAGGCCTTCATCCCGGTCTCGTCCCGGACGTGATGGACATCTACGGCACCGAGATGGTCCTGCTGGTCAGCGGCGGCATTCACGGCCACCCGAAGGGCACCCGGGCCGGTGCACTGGCGACCATGCAGGCGATCGAGGCATGGCAGGAAGGCGTGACGCTCGAAGAGAAGGCGAAGAAGGCAAAGGAACTCAAAGAGGCCCTCGGCAAGTGGGGGCACTATAAGCCGGTGTGATGGCGGGAGTTTTTTCTCTAAATTTTTCCGGTCCTTGCCGCATTTTTTTAATTTTTCGCGCTGAAAATTTTCCGGAAAAATTTCAAAAAAATTCCGGAAATTTTTCCCGGATTGTTTCAATAGAACAACCTACCCGGAATATATATCCCCATCATCGCGCAGGTATACATCGATATCTTTCCTGATGAGCTGGCCAGAGATACGATAGGGATTTTCTTTCTGTAATCGGTTGATAAGATCAACCGCTCCGAGTGTTACCGGTATACCGATCCTTTTTCCCTCTTCAAAAATGAGGGCGGCTGAATCGAAGAGGTCGGATCCTTCCTTTAAGGTACAGAGGAAGCGGGCGTCAAGGGTATAATAACTGATCATGGTGTTGATGGCGAGCTCGATATTCTTCCAGGCACGGTGTTCTATTTCCATGATGTTCTGGGGGGAGGTCCCGAACAGGCATGCAATATCTACCTGAGACATTCCTTCCAAACGGAATCGCAATACCACCATTTGCCGGTTTGTGAGCAGTCTTGTTTTCATGGCAGTCTGATCCTGGCGGGACCCGGGGGTGGTTCTCCCTACTGAACCTTGGCAATAAACAGGAGTCCGTGCGCACGATAAAAATTTGGTTCTGAATGTACGGGATGCCCAAAAATCGTGGGGGGATGTGGTTTGGGAAATTTTTCATGGGAGATGGGCTTTTTTATCAATAATGACTGAAAAAATCTGGATAATCAGCGCCCGTATCTCTTATGCGCCTGCTCGATGGTCATCACAAAATGAACCTGGACCAGTTTTGCTTCTTTGTCAATCGTGTAGAATGCCGTGTACCTTCTGCCAATGTGTATCCGGTACGAGATGATTCCCCCGGGCAATACAAGTTTTTCTTTATCCCCACCTTTCCCGGGCCAGGGACCGGCTGCCAGCCGGTCAAGAGTAGTAACGATAATCTGTTGATCTTTTATTGGCAGGAGATCGATAAACGCCCGGGCTTTTGGCCCGACAACCACGGTAAAACTCAAGGGTACCAGATCCGATTATCTATGCTGGAAGACCCTGGCGTTTGTTCCGGATATTTTTAACGCCGGTATGTCCCCCGGCTGCAATTCTCATATTTTTATGTGTCTTGATCTCTGAAAGGGGAATAAAATCTCCTTCATCCAGGGATTGCCGGATATCATCCAGAAGCCGCTGTTTCTTTTGCAGTTCGATCATTTCCATGAGGATGTCATCGTAGGTCTGCCCGGCCCTCCGCAGCTCTGCAAGGTCTTTCCAGACAGGTTCGGACACGGGTATCCGCTTGGTAAGTGCAGTCATATACAATATTGTAACTATTGTAAACGGATAAATCCTGCGATAGTTCAGGTCCTATGTCACCGGGCACGTGAGGATGCCCAGGCCAAGTGTTGTGGAGAGCGTCATTCCCTGCCGGATTGCACTTTCCCCCCGTCGTCTCCCGCCCGGATCCTCCGGCTCCCCCCGCGTGCACCACTCCCGGGATCAATTCTGGTTTTACCTGTTTTTTACGAAAGGCCGGGTCTTATCCGCAGCAAGGTGTCCATCCGGTTATCCCGGCAGGGTTCCGCTGCGTTTTTAAAACGACCGGAAAACACAGCTTGCCGTTCTCCGGCTGCTTCAGGATGTCTCTCCGGTAAACGGATTATAAATGTCGAGCCCGGCGATATCCCGGAAGTCCTTTTCATTCCGGGTGATGAGCGTGAGATCTTCCGTCAGGCAGGTTGCTGCGATGACTGCGTCTGGAATCTGTATCCGGGTTTTCCTGCGGATATCAATCACCGAGTCTGCGATCTCATCGGTGAGAGGGATCACGGTTGCGTGTCCGATAAATTCGAGCTCCCGGGAAAATTCATCCTGCGAATATTTCTCAAACCCGAAAAATTCGATCTTTGTGATTATCGAAATGTTGAATGATTCCTTCAGAATGTGTTCAATCCTTGGGATCTCCTGAACCGGAAGCGTGTCCGCAAAATAGTAGATGAGGATATTGGTATCGAAGAGGTAGCGTTTCACACCCGTTCCCATTCCTGACGCAGGGCCTGGAGTTCCCGGTCGATATCGATCCCGAGGTTCCGGTAGATCCCCCTGTACCGGGCCGGATCGAACGGGCTTGTATCCGGCGCAGTATTTTTCCGGCGGGATACTTTCTGCCAGAGGGATATCGGGACGATGACGCTGGTCTTTCTTCCCTGTTCATCATATACGTACTGGACCTGCATGACGTACCTTTCAGAATATACTGGATTCTTGCGATAATTATATTCTTGGTTTGGGAACCGGTCCTGCCGTACAGCGAATGTCCGGTTGTCCCCCGGGGTACTGCTGAAATCCTGCCCGGAAATCCCGTGGAAAAATAGTGCCGGCCTCCGGAATGTTCTTGTCTATTGCGTACATGAATATCGATCCGCACCGTACCTGGGAGATCGTTGAAGATGATCTCCCTCCCTTTGAGGTACAGATACGGCTACTGCATGGTTCTTCCTGATATATAAGTAATAAAAAGAATTTTTATATATCTATTGTCCTGATGGACGTATCCGGGACTGAAGCTGTTTTTTTAGTCCCGGCAGCTCGTCCTCAACCACTTTCCAGACAGCATCCCGGTCGATGCCAAAATAATGGTGGATAAGGATATTCCTCATACCGATGATATCCGACCACGGGATACCCGGGTTTGCCTCCCTGAATTCCGGGGAGATCCCCCGTACTGCTTCCCCGATGATCTGGAGATGGTGGATCACCCATACCTGTGCCATCTCGTCATTGTAAAAATAATCACGGCCCCGGACTGCAACCTTTCCAATCCGTTCAATGGCTTCCATGATATCCAGTACGCTCACGATCGTCTCTCATAAGGCCCGCGCTTCACTCAGTACCCGTGAACGTATCCGGTCCCGGAGTCCCGCTTCAGTTACAACATCAACCGGCCGATCAAGCAGGAGGGTAAGATCCATGGCAAGACCCCCGACATCGAGAAGGCTCCGGTCAGGATCCAGATCGATCAGGAGATCAATATCGCTGTCTGCCCGGGCTTCGTTCCGTACCACGGATCCAAAGACCCGGATATTTTTTGCGCCCCTCCGCTGTGCAAGCGAGAGGATCTCCTGTCGTTTCCTGATGAGGATAGAATAGATATCGGTTTCCGGGTTCATGTGTCTTATACGTACATTGGTGCCGGGTCTATAAATTTTATCCCGGGCAGTTGAGGGGGTGTGGAGAGCGTCATCCCATGCCGGATTGCACTTTCCCCCCGCCGTCTCCCACCCGGATCCTCCGGCTCTTCCCAATATCCTTTCCCCGCTACACTGTCCCGCTCCTCCCGCAATCTGGCGAATATACCGAAACCGAAGCACGCAGTTTGTGGACATTTTGTAAACCACGAGTCCTGCATTCCATTTCCCTTCCTGCGGTCTTTACAGGGACAGCACTGACAACATACTTAATTGCCCGTGATCGATAACGTATCCGGTTGAGAAGAGATGGCAAATTATCATTTCACAGTCACCATCTGGGAAGAAGATGGCGTATATGTATCAAAGTGCGTTGAACTGGAAGTGGCGAGCTGTGGCGATACGCCCAGAGAAGCGCTTGAAAATATCCGCGAGGCGATCGATCTTTACCTGAAAAATGCACGCGAATACGATATGATCGGCGATATCGAACCTTCCATCTCGTCCCTGGAAAAATTTACCTCTGTTATTGAGGTCGAGGCGTGAGACTCCCCCGGGTACCCTGTCGAACTTTGATGAGGCGCGGGCTGTCTGATACTTTTCCGGTGCAAAATTTTAGTATGTAGAGAGGCTAACGATACAACAGGTTATACTATGTCGTCATCCTGTGAGTCAGTGGAAGAGAAGATCCGCAGGCTCCCGCCGGATCTCCGGAATAATGTGCTGGACTATATCGATAATCTTACCCGGCAGGCGGAACAAAGGGCGACTGGAAAATTCAGGTTCGAATGGGAAGGGTGCCTTGCCCACCTGAAAACAAAGTATACCTCAGTCGATCTCCAGCATAAGGCGCTGGACTGGTGGACCTGATGTACCTGGTTGACACCAATATTTTTCTGGAGGTTATGTTAAACCAGGAAAAAGCGCCGGTTGTCAAAGATTTCTTCAACCGTGCGAAGATGACCTCCCTTGCGATCAGCGATTTCTCACTTTTTTCCATTGGTATTATCTTTGCACGGGAAAAGAATGCAGGGCCTTTTTTAAAACTGGTTAACGATGATATCCGTGCCAGCGGCATGCGGGTGCTCTCCCTTCGTCTTGAGGACTTCACCGGCATTTTTGCGAACGTGGAAAAATACCGGCTCGATTTTGACGATGCATACCAGTACACGGTAGCAGAGCGTAACGGGCTCTCTCTTATCAGTTACGATAAGGATTTTGACCGGACTGACCGGAGACGGGTTTTTCCTGAGGATCTGTTCAGGGACCGGATCTGACACGATAGGAGCCCGAGCCGGTTTTTGGTTCAATGACCGTCCCGCGTTTTTCCATTTGTCCCCGTTCCTCTTTGCATCGGCAGGTCCCGCCCCGCCGTTCCCTCTCCCGCTTCTTCCCATCCCCCACATAACCCTTTCGCAGCTGCACCTTTCCCGGTCCATCCGTCCGGCTCCTGCCGACAGAATCCCGCCAGGAATTTAAATCTGATAATCCGTGCTGGTAACGGCAAAAAGAATGTACGTATGGATGCCACCGAATCAGGTATTAGACCACTCCATCATCTGATTATTATTGGGACGGATGAATACGGAGTGTTTGTTGTCTCTGATTCCCGGTTCAAAGGCTGCCGTACCGGTTACTGACATTCAAATTCATCGATACATGGTTCAAGCGTTGCGATGAGATGTGGGATGTCCTCTTTAACCGTGTCCCAGATCTCGTCAAGATCCACTTTGCCATAAGAATGGATGAGCATGTCCCGCATCCGTGCCATGGACGACCATTCGATTGACGAGAACCGGCTTATTGTCTCCGGGGAGAGCCGCTTCGATACCTCCCCAATCACTTCAAGGCACCGGATAACTGCGTACTGGCCCTTGCGATCCGAAAGAAAGGATTCCCGGGTCTGGTTCTTCGTGAACTCGTGTGCGTCCTTTGCCATAAGGAGAAGATCGAGAAGATAGGCATCGTCACGCGACATAGACCGGCACCATTGTTGAAAGGATCGTTTTTTTCCGTATATGATTCCGGCTCCGTTCTACGGCATGCCGCGTGATGAGATCGATACGCCTGCCAAAAACCCGTTCCAGTTCTTCCTCCATCTTCGCAAGATGAAGAAGGGTATGCACCGAGCCGGGTGTAAAATCCACCACGATGTCGATATCGCTTTCCGGGCGGAAATCACTCCTGAGGACAGAGCCGAATACCTGGAGTTCGCGCACGTTCCACTTTTTACAGAACTCCGCAATCATTTTTTCCCGGCTCATGATGAGTGGATTCATGGCAGTTGTACTCCCGGATTTCCCTGCGCGGGAGGGAAAACTCTCCGGTTTACGGTTTTGAACGCTATCCGTTTATAGATTCCTGCTCTTGCAGCATCGGGCCTGGCAACCGGTGAGAGGAAGTCTCTTTCCTCATGTTCAGTATACATTGCCGCCTGGTTATTCTGCCCGCCCCGCCGTCTCCCGCCCGGATCCTCCGGCTCCCCCCTATAATCCTTTCCTTCGTGGCACCTCCCCGGTACTAACCGCGCGCGGTCGCCGGTCACTGGGCAATCCGGTTTAATATATTGTACAGATTTCTAAAACGTACAAAATTATTTATTTTTTTAATAATGGAAAAATATATTATATAGGCGGGTAAGTCTAAGCCATTAACAGTTTGTAAAAATCAATTGCAAATTGTTAACGCTCGCGGGGCGGTGCCCTGCGTGGAGGAACAGAAAATGGCAAAAGGAAAAGAACACAACAACAGGCTCTGGTGGATGGCCTCAGCGGTCGTCCTCCTGTTTGTCGCGCTGGCGGTTGCACCGGTGGCGGCGAGTAATGTGATCTACACGAACACCGCGCATAACAACAACCATACGTATATACCGATGGCAAATCCCCCCATTCAATATAGTAGTACATATCTGGGTGACCCGTACTATTACGTCAACCTGACGAACACCACCGGTGGATTGAATGCGATCCACATTACGAACGATATCTCCGATCAGGTGGGGGCCTGCTATGAATCTCCAGATACACCAAATCCAGGTACATTCTATGTATCGGATACTGGTGGACGGGGCGGACAGCAGGATATCATCCTCCTCATAGCGATCAATAGTACTAACGTAACTGATATCACTAATTTTAACGTTGATGTTAAAGAGCATGGTTACAGATGGTTAATTTCACCAAAAAGTGGATCGCCCCCGGATTATCCAAACATTACATATGTGAGTCCCTCAATTGACGTGACATTGAATGCAGATAATTACTTGGAAAATGATTCCGTAGATTTATTCCAGAAATGGAAATTTGCGCCAACTGCAGATTATCCTGTCTACTGTGGTCAGGATATGGGAAGTACCAGCAAATTGTTCAAGTTTCTCGCAGTAGATAATAAAGTGGGAACAATCAACGGTACCTGGTATAATCTTACCTATCCTACTGCTCCGACCCTGACCAACAATGGCATGACAAAGATCGAATACAACATCACGAGTGGACCATCATCAAATGCAACAATTGCCTTCAATGTCTATGCATATAACAATCAAACACTGCCCCAAAAAGTAGGGGGATCATTACCCCCGGCTATCAACTGGCTGAACAGGGTACGAACTTATGATGATCCTGATGATGGAACATATAGCGGGTGGAAGGTAACAGTCTAATCAAAAAAATAAAATATCAACCACGAAAGCCGGCTTCCGGCAGCCAACCTTCCCTTTTTTTAAGATATTGAGTGGTTAACCTCATGGTTAAACGTACCTTCCGGAAATCCGGTTCCCAGTATTGATCAATTAAAATAATTTAATTTTCAGAGAAATCAAATAAAAACATTTTACACATCTCCCGGAAAATATTCATAATATGAATAATAAGGGACGCTCACTCCCGGATCGATGTTCCTTCCTTGGGAAGAATAATCCTCATGGATCCCCGGCACAGGGAAATATGCACGTCACACAACTGTTTCCGGCGCTATGTACACACCTAGGGATTTTCCCATTTTTACGGACAGATCATCCGGTTGTCCTATGAATCTGCGGGATCTCCGGCTCCGGGCAGGAGTTCTTATCCTGTTCCTTGCCCTGTTGATTGTACCTGTCACAGCCAACCTTGATAGTTCCCCATGGCCAAAGTTCGGGTATGACCTCCAGAATACCGGCCAATCCCCTTATGTGGGGTCACAGACAGGAACGCCAAAATGGTCATACAATGCCAAGACGACTTATGACTACCATAGTCCGGTTATTGGATTCGATGGATCCATTTATCTTGGGGATGATGCATGGAATCTCGTTGCGATAAATTCTGATGGTACCTTAAAATGGAAAGATGCCTATAAGAGTTTCGGTTGGAAAAATATCCGTGGACCTGTAGCATTAGGGTCGAATAATATCCTTTATTTCGGAAATCAGGACGGATTTATCTATGCAGTAAATGCAAAAAATGGAGACAAAATATGGAAAACTACTACCGCTACAGATGCACAAATTTTTGGCGGTCCGGCGATTGGTTCAGATGGTACAATCTATATCGGATCCGATGCCCTCTACGCTTTCAATCCCCGAGATGGATCCTTAAAATGGAAAAACACCACCGGGACAGCAAATTATGCTACCCCTGCGATTGGATCGGATGGTACCATCTATATCGGAAGTCAGACCAATCCTACATTCTATGCATATAATCCGGATGGAACTTTAAAATGGAGTAATACCTCTGCATACGTTACAGGATCTGCGGCAATCGGATCGGATGGCACCATCTATGTTGGAAGCAATGGAGATGGCAGGGTCTATGCATGGAATCCGAATGGTACCCTGAAATGGAACAATACCTCCGGACCCCTTACATCAGGATCGCCTGCAATCGCGAACGATGGAACGATCTATGTTGGTGGCAGCAGTGTTGCCCTCTCTGCATGGAACCCGGATGGAACCCTCAAATGGACGTACGGTAGTGGTCAAGTTTATGGATCGCCTGCGATAGGTGCTGATGGAATAATCTATTTTAATTGCTGGGATTCTCATTCTATCATTGCACTGGATCCGGATGGATCATTAAAATGGACATATCAAACAGGAAATACAATTACCAGTTCACCTGCAATCGCTGCAGATGGCACGGTCTATGTTGCATCTCGTGATAAGTACTTGCGCGCATTCCCGGGCGTTGTAACCTTCATCGCTGATCAAACCACCGGTCCCGCTCCTCTCACAGTCCAGTTCACCGGCACATCTGTGTTAACCGATAATTCCTGGCACTGGGATTTCGGGGACGGCACGACATCGACCGAGCAGAACCCCTCGCATATCTATAACGCGGGTGGAACTTACACAGTCAACCTGACTATCACGTCAGGTTCCGGCGGCATTAACACACTCGTCAAGACAAAATATATCAGCGCATATTCTCCCCCGACAGCTGCGTTCACGTCAAATACGGTCGCTGGAAAAAGCCCGCTGTCTGTCACGTTTACCGATCAGTCAACCGGGGCGCCGACATCATGGCTTTGGGACTTCGGGGATGGTACCACTTCAACCAGCCAGAACCCGACCCATCCATACTCCACTACAGGGTCAGATACCGTCACGTATACGGTCAACCTGACAGCAACCAATGCAGCAGGCAGTAACATTACCAGCAAAACTAGCTATATCACGCTGTACTCCACTGCGCCGATTGTATCATTTACCGGATCGCCAAGAACCAGCGGTATAACACCCCGCATTGTCCAGTTCAACGATACCTCGACCCTCTCGCCATACGAGTGGAACTGGTCGTTCGGCGACGGGGAGTGGTTCAACACAACTGATTCCGCGCTCCGGAATGCGAGTCATCGCTATGCCAATGTTGGTTCCTACACGGTCAACCTCACGGCAACCAACGCCATTGGTTCGGCCAATGTCTCCAAACCCGGTTATATCAATATCGTGACGCCCGGGCCCATAAATCCGGCCTACCCCTACCTCTATGTTTCAAATGACGAGGGTGTCAAGTTTGATATAAACGGGACCAATCCCACCTGGGTTCCCAATACCTACTCTTTCGCCACGATGGGGGGAGTGAACGCCCTGCACATTTCTTCAGGAACTTCTACTTCGGATGTAACCACCACCACCAGCCAGTCCGGTACATTCTATTTCACCCATACCGGGGGACAGCCGACCGTGCCCGAGGGGATCCTGATGCTTGCGGTCAACGGGACGATCCCTGATGATTTCAGCGTCCATATACGGTCGAGCGGGGATAACTGGACGCCTCCCGGTCCTGCCTATTCTAATGGGGGCTTACCGTCAGTGTGGAATTATGTCGAAGGCGCCGTAGACCAGACATTCACGAAGGATGATTTCATTTACGGCCCGCAGAGCTGGAAACCCGATGGATATCCGATCTATTACGGGGAGGACGAGGCCGATCCCATCAACCAGTTCCGGATCATGTTCATCGACCTTTATGCCGGGAAAGCATACGACAACGTCAAAATAGAATATGAGTTCCACAACCTGACAAGTTTCGCTGCATTCAATGCGTACGGGTGGTATCTTGCCAGTAACCATGGTACCATGATCATGACCAATGATGTCCTGGGGGGCTCCACCTATGGTGCCAGTGGGTATATGGTCACGGGAATTCCGGCAGCGCCAGTTGCCGGTTTTTCACCAAGTACGACCTCCGAATATAATCTTGTTCCCATCCGGTTTATCGACACGTCGGCAAACGTCCCGCAATCATGGCAATGGGACTTCGGCGACGGCACGCACTCGACCGATCAGAATCCATCTCATGCGTATGCCTTAGGAGGTACTTATACGGTAAAACTTACGGTAACGAATATAAAAGGTACTTCTTCAACAACACAAGTTATCAACATCACCGTTCCTCCCCTCCCGGTTGCGAGTTTTACCGAGGATGGTACATCAGGAAGGTCTCCGCTTGCAGTCCAGTTCAACGATACCTCGACCAATTCCCCGGTTGCCTGGCTATGGGAGTTCGGGGATGGCACGAACTCGACAGAGCGGAATGTAACTCACTGGTATGCGCCCGGGACATATTCTGTCAACCTGACCGTTACAAACGGTGGTGGTACCAATAGTCTCGTGAGAACCGAGTACATTGAGGTATCTTCGAATGGAAGAACAAACCAGTTCGTCAATCCGGGTTTTGAATCAGGAGATCTGACCGGGTGGACTTCAGGAACATCCACATCCGTTTCCTCTACTCAAAAGCATAACGGGAACAATGCAGTATACTTCCCGGTTGCCCACCTCTCAACCACTCATGTTGCACAGCATGTTGATCTAACAAATATCACCAAAATATCGTTCTGGGGATACCAAGATGGTAGTATGGATAGTACGACGTATCCTCAGTATTTCTACACCTCTATCGATGGAGTCCAAGTACAGACAAATACCTTGGCTCATACTTGGACACAATATACTGTTCCAACATCAGGATATACGGGCGTTCACTTGGTTCAGGTAACATTCGATAAATATGGTGTGGGAATGGCTTCCTACATCGACGACTTCTGCGCCGGCTCCGGGACCACATGCAGCGGTGGCGGCACCCCCACAACCGCCCCAACCGCCTCCTTCACCGCAACCCCGGTCAACGGCAAAGCGCCACTCACGGTGACCTTCACCGACACCTCCACCAACACCCCGACGTCGTGGGCATGGGACTTCGGCGATGGTGGCACGTCAACGGCAAAGAACCCGGTCCACACCTACGGTTCGGCCGGCACTTACAACGTCAAACTGACCGCCACCAACGCGGGAGGAGGCAACAGCAAGACAATGACCGGCCTCGTGTACGTTGCCGACGCCACCGGGCCGATCCCCAACTACAACAACACGTACGTCCGGGCCGCCAACCATGACGGCATCCGGTGGGACAGTAACAACAACGGCACGTATTACCTCCCCTCCGGATCCGGGGGCCTCTCCGCCATCCACATCTCGACCGATCTCTCGGATGCTGACGGGCAGGTGACCGTCTCGAACAACCAGGCCGGGACCATCTATGCCACGAGTTCCGGATCGTACCAGGACGAGGTCGTCCTCCTGCTCGCGGTCAACTGCACGCTGCCGGACAACTTCGCTGCAAGGATCAAAACCAGTGGGTACACGTGGACACCGGTTGAAGACGCCGCACCATCCGCAGGCAGTTACACGTACCAGTCCTCTGCCCTCGACCAGACCTTCACGAAGAGCGACTTCTTCTACGGCCCGCAGAACTGGAAACCCACGCAGGGCAACCCGGACTACCCGCTCTTCTCGGGTCAGGACATGAACAGTTCAGCCGAGCAGTACCGGCTCCTGTTCGTCGACACCCGGGCCGGCCTGCTGAACGATAACAGCCTCACCAACAAAGGCGCCGTGAAGATCGAGTACACCTTCACCAACCTGCCCGACAACGCCCACTTCAATGTCTACGGCTGGAGAACCGGGGATGGCATGGGATGGACCAACCCGCTGACCGGCACCGGCAGCAGCGGGTATACCGTGATCTCGCCGCTCGTGGTGATCCCGCCGGTCGCGGATTTCACCGCCAACCAGACCGTTGGCATTACACCGTTCAATGCCCGGTTCCGGGACACATCGCTGAACACCCCGACCAGCTGGTCCTGGGAGCTCGGCGACGGCAAGACATCCGACGAGAAGAACCCGGTCCACACGTACACCTCTCACGGAGACTACACGGTCAAACTCACCGCAACCAACAGCAAAGGCTCCGATACCAAGAGCAAGACAAACTACATCACGGTCAACGATCCGCCGGCCCCGGTCACAAGCACGTTCACTCTCACCGGGGTCACAACCGGCACGAGCGGTTCCGCACAGACCGTTGCCCTCAACATCACCAACTCAACGATGTTAAACAACGTCGTCACCGTAACCAACGTCAGCAGTACCTGGGACCACCTCAACATCACGCTCGACGCAAGTACGGTAAACGACAACAATGACGGGAACGTGACCGGCACAGTAAAGAGCGTCGAGGCCGTTGCCGCGAATGTCAGCGTCCCGCTCGCCGAGATGGGAACGCCGAACGTCACCCTCACCCTCAACCTGTCGAAGCTCCCGGGCGCCGACTCCTCCATCACCAGTTCCGTCTCCTCAGATCCCGAATCCGATCTCCAGAGTTCGTTTACGCTGGCAGCAACCACGGAACAGAAACAGATCGTCGCCACCGCGTACACGGTCAAATTCACGAAGGACAAGATCCAAAACGCCGCCACCACCACGGACGGCATCATCCGGAGCGCCACTATCCGGATGACCGTCAGCCATACGTGGGTCGAGAACAACGGTGGCGTGGATAATATCTACGTCATGCACCGGTCGGACGAGGGAAAGGTCACACTCATCAAGCCTTCCCACGAGGGTATCGATCCTTTCGGCAACGACATCTTCACCGCATACTCCCCGACCGGTCTCTCGATGTTTGTCCTCACGGCAGTCACGGACATTCCCCCAACGGGCACGCCCAGTTCCTCCTCCAGGAGCAGTGGGAATACTGCGAGCGCTGATGCTGCGGCCCGCGAGAATGCCGCATTCCTCGCAGCGATGATCGCAACACCGACCGTCACATCCACGCAGGCGGTCACCGCCACATCCACCGAAACACCGGTACCGACACCGACTGCCAAACTCAAAGTCAGGATCACCCCGTGGCCGACCCAGTCGGCACCAGGTACTCAACAGAATGGCGATGGCAACGGGAATGTCGCTGAGCCCGCCACGGTAACGGGTAGCAGCTCCGCGGTCCTGAATAACCCCTGGATCCTCGCTGCCGAAACCATCGCCGCTATCGGAATCTTCAGCATGGGGATTGCCGGGTACATCAAACGCAGGAGACGACAGCGCGACCCGCTCAGGTGGGAGTACCGGAAGTGACCGGAACCACCCCGGTCCTTCCCGGTTTCGCGGTCCTGGTGAAACTGATACTTTCATAAGAAAGCCGGGGAGGAGAATGTCGAACGTCATCGGACGTGAGACCTGAGATCTGTTTTACGGACCTCCCTCAGAAAAATAAATTCGTGACCCCCCCTATCCCTCACCAAAAATTTTAGCTGAGCCCCTTACCCCCTCGCTAATTTTTTTTTCTGACCCCCTCCACCCCTCAGTGTTTTTCCCACAGACCCGGCACAGCCACCGGCGGTGACCCGTATCAGATCCCGCTATAAATAAAATGCTGAGGGGGTGTACCCCTCACCAAAAAATTATTGTGAGCCCCCCACCCCCTCAGCAAAATAATTTCCGGATTCACCGTCCCCTCACAATTTTTTTCATGACTCTTCATCAACTATGAGTCCACTGAAAATTTTTTATATTTTTTCACGCAGAAAAATTCCCGGAAATTTTTTTTATTTTTCTGCTCCATAGAAATCAATCTCACAATTCATTCAGTGGAATTACGAGTGTGACCCCCTCTCTCCCCCAGAGGGGGAGGCAGCCCAAGGGGGCAGGCCCCCTTGACCCCCCCGGTTTCAAGTTTTTTCAAGGCTCGCATACGGAGAAGTTCCACGGTCCGAACGGTCGTCAGACTGTGAGGATGAGAAGAATCCGAAGGATTCTTCGCGGGGCGAGGGTCGGTAGACCCCGAGCGCCCGTGGCTCCATCCTTATCTGATACTATCCCACACAGGTTTTCTACAGAGCCTATTTTTCTTCGAAGCTTCATGGTTTCTTGTGCTTCGGGTTCGGAGAGGTTGCAAACCTCAACGAGCTGAAGGGAGGCATCGGCCGACCTTAAGGTTTGAGAGCCATCAGCATCTCAAAATTTTTTCCCGGAAATTTTTACGACCCGTATCAAAAAAACCCGACACCAAACCTCCTTCCCTACGCCGAAAACAATCCCCCGTAACCACCTATTTTTAGAGTATACAACTTCCCAAATCCGGGCCCGCTACGGCCCCCGTTTCCCAAAAATTTTCAAACCGGGCCCGTATTGAGCCCCGATTGGGATCGAACGACCCCCTGTTTGATACAAAACTCCTGGAGTTTTTGCATGAACAGGGTGTCCGGCAGATTATCACGATTCTTCATCATACCGGAACCCGGTTTTAGCTGAGCGGGGTCTGCAATTATCGGACCCCTGAGACCCCAAAAACCTCGCAAAATACCCGGTTTGCCAAAAGGGCCATTTTAAAAAAATCACGTAAAACGCCCGGATTCCATCCGGCTTACCATATGTCCCGGAATGCCGAACGGGGTCATATTCTGGGTTTTTAAGATGTGGGTGAGTTTTCTGTCCGGGACGGTGCATAAAGCGAATCGGGGCGGGCCGGAAAAAAAGTCCCGCCAAACGCTGCTATAGGGCTCCGGAGGGCATTATATGCACCTCAATTTTTGCCCCTTTTGGCAATTGGGGCGTGATGTGGAGCCGGATTACCGTCGGTGGAGAGGGTTTACGACGGTGGCTGGCAGAGAGTCCGGGCTCTTCGATGGTGAATGGGTGAAAGGGGGATTCTCTCCTGTTAAGAGTGGCAGCGCGACTGGTCAGGAAAAATGTTCCGGAATTTTTTTTGAAAATAATTTTTCGTCCGGTTTTTAAGAAAAAAATTTCCGGAACGATCCGGAAAAAATGTTCCGGATTTTTTCTGCGGGGCTGTCATTAAAAAAACCGCAAGTGCGAAAAAATGTTCCGGATTTTTTTTGCTTTCAGAATTTTCCGGAAAAGTTCCGGACAATGCTTAACGCTTCCTTAAAAAAAATTCCTGCATCTGTTGTATCACGGGATCTTTTCCCGGGCCCGGGCATCATGTTCGGCCTGCAGCTCCCTTTCCTTTTTGACATTCTCGACCATGATGCAGAAGACGTACATGCCGATGGCATTTGCAACGATCATCGGGATGTATACCCGCCCGACCACCGCAAGGGCCTGATCGAACGGGCGGGCAATGAGGAGCGTGAGGAGCATGTGAAAGACTTCCATGAGGATGGCAAAGACCACCGCAATCTTCCAGCCGGCAAATTTCTTCTTGCAGTACAGCCAGATGAGCCCGCCAAAAAGCCCGGCAAAGACCGCGGTGACCGAGCAGGAGTACACCGTGAGCCCGCCCATGCTGAACCGGTACGCGGCCCCGATCAGTCCCGCACCGATCCCGACCCATGGGCCGGCAAGCAGGCCCGCGAGCATCGGCCCGAGGTCGCGGACGTTCACGACCGAGCCCATGAAATCGATGCCGCTGAATGTGCCGTACACGGAGAGGGCGCCAAAAAGGACAACAAGGATGATCTGGGTCACGAGGGTCGGGTGGCCTTCAAGGATCTCCGGAAAGATCCGGCTCCGGGTCAGGAGGTACGCGGCCACGATGATGACACACATGAGTTGTAAGAGAACATTCAGCTGGGTGAGAATTGAAAAATCCATAATCATGTTCCTTTATCTTGATCCATTGAACATAATTTATGATAAAGAATTCAGGTCAGGTTAGTTTATTCACTAAAGACTGATCGACCTGAAACAGGTCCTATTCCAGGACTATGACTGAGGCTCCCGTTTTCAAAAATAAAAAGTGCAGTAACTTTCATTATCCCCTTCCCATCGGACTGTATGCACGACCTTGTCGGCAGCAGGAAGATGGAGAACGGCATTGTCGTCTTCTGGGACGAGAATGGCCAGAGGAAGAACGAGTCGTTCAATTACCAGGAACTCATCGATCTGAAGATCAACGCAGCCGACCTGTTCGACCGGCCGATATTATCCCAGGTCAGGACGGGCGTGAAACGAGAGATCAAAAGGAAATAACAAAGAAATATCATTTTTCCCGGGCACACGATCTGCCCGGAGCGATCTCCCTTCACGGATCTATTTTATAATTTTTTATGTACATTCCCCTCCCCGGGAGACCGGAACGAAAACAGCGTCCCGGTTTTCCGACATACTCGTTGTAACGGTCGCAACCTTCATTATCCTCCGCTTCCATCGGACTGTATGCACGACATCATCAGCAGCAGGAAGATGGAGAACGGCATTGTTGTCTTCTGGGAAGAGAACGGTGCGAGGAAGGACGAGTCGTTTAATTACCAGGAACTCGTGGACATGAAGATCAACGCGATCGATCTCCTCGACCGGCCGAAATCCTACAAGGTTGACAAGGATGCACATACGCTTGTCGTAAAGAAATAAAATCTCTTTTATTTTCCGGGGTTCGGGACACACGCGGTCGTGAGCATCCGGCAAAATATATTAGTGTATAAGCAAATACTTATACAGAATCCATGGACCCGTACGATAAGGATGAAGAATGCACGCGTCTCCGCGAGATCGTCCCCGCAATGGCCGGGACGTTCAAAGCGCTTGGCGACCTCACCCGGCTCCAGATCATCTACCTGCTCTCAACCGATACGAGCGGCACCCTTGGTGTTTCCGAGCTTGCAGCCCGGCTAAAGATCTCGCAGCCGGCAGTTTCGCAGCACTTAAAGACGCTGAAGGCCGAAGGGCTTGTCGAGTCCCGCCGTGAAGGATTCTATATCTATTACACCGTCAACCGCGAGCGGATGGTGGCGTTCCGAAAACATTTCGAGCTGATGTCCGAAACCGTGATGGCGAACTGCAACCGGGAGATGATACGGAGAACCGACCAGGGCAGGAGCGTGCGGGCCTGTGTCATCTACTACTCATACTCCGGGATCACCCGGGGCATTGCGGAAGGGATCCGGAACGCGAGCGGGTGCGACACAATCGAGGTCCGGACAAAGACCCCGTACTCCTCGTTCACCGCGTACACGACCGGCGTCCTGCGATCGCGCAAAGGGGCATGCGACCCGATCGAACCGGACGCGATCGACGTATCAGGCTACGACCTCATCATCATCGGCAGCCCGGTCTGGGCATGGAAGCCGTCGCCCGCCATCAACGCGGCAGTCCGGGCGCTCCGGGGCTGCGAGGGAAAGATGGCCGTGGTCTTTACCACCTGCTCCACCGATCCCGGTGAGGCACTGCCTCTCCTCAGCCGGGCGCTCGCGGCACGCGGAGTGACCGTCATGGCAGAGATCAGCCTGGATGCAGAGGACGCGAAGAACCCTGACGCCGGCGGCGAACTGCTCCGGCAGATCATCGCGGCTGACCCGTTCAGGAGTATGGATGAGGGAACAACAAACAGGACGTGAGAACATGAAGACCAGTATTATTTACAACTCGTATTCCGGGAATACCCGGGGGATAGCAGAACAGATCCGGAAGAGCTGCGGTGGCGACCTTATTGAAGTGAAGTCACGGGACTACCTGTCCCGGTTTGTTGCCTTCACTATCCAGTGTTTCCTTGCCCCCAAAGAAAGAGATGACGGCACCGGACCCGAAAGCATCGATGTTTCCGGGTCGGACCTTGTGGTGATCGGGACACCGGTCTGGGGAGGAAAACCAACCCCGGCAGTCAAAAAAGCAGTCGCCGGACTCCACGGGTGCGAGGGAAAACCGGTCGTGATCTTTGCTACCTGCGGCGAAAAACCGGGTGAGACCCTCGCGATCCTTGCAGAGGCGCTGTCAGTAAAGGGTATGACCGTTGCCGGGCAGTTCTCATTCAACAAGAACGAGGTCCGGGACCGGAATGCAGTGAATGCACTGGTCGCGAAAATACAAGAGACGGGAAGCAGACCATGAAGACGATCATCTATTATTTCACCGGCACCGGCAACTCGCTTGCCGCTGCAAAAAAGATTGCCGCGGTCCTCGGCGACTGCGAGCTCGTACCGGTTGCCTCGCTTGAGAAGACCCGTGGCGATATCACACCGCAGGCAGACCGGGTCGGCATTGTTTGTCCGGTCTATTTTTCCGGCCTGCCGCTCATGGTGGCATCATTTGCGGAGCGCCTGGATCCTGCGGCGGTAAAGTACCTCTTCTGTATCATGACCCATGGCGGGGGCGGGGAGTCTGCCGCCCTGCGGCAGCTCGACAGTATTCTCCGGAAGCGGCAGGGACGGGGACTTGACGCAGGATTTGGCGTAGCCATGCCCGGGAATTATATCCTGATGTATGAACCCATGACGGTTGAGAAACAGCGGGAGATCTTACAAAAAGCGGACAGCGTAATCGGAGACATCGCGGGCGCCGTAGGCCGGTGCGAGAAACGAAGTCTCCCGTCATCTCTCATCAACCGCGTGCTGTATTCCATCGCGTATCCGTATTTCAGGTCCCATGTTCGAAAAGGAGACAAAAAATTCACCGTAACGGATAAGTGCACGGCCTGCGGGACCTGCGTTGCGATCTGCCCGTCGAACAATATCGAACTGGTCAATGACCGGCCGGTCTGGAAACACCAGTGCGAGCTCTGCTGCGGGTGTATCCACACCTGCCCGGTACAGGCCATCCAGGCCGGACCAAAGACTGAATCGTGGGGGCGGTACCGGAACCCGGATATCGCTATCGCTGACCTGAAACAAACGAAGAACCATTCAGACTAAAAGGAAATTACCATGACAGAAAAACCAGAAACCAACAAAGCATCGTCACGCCAGAACATCCGGAAATGGATCCTGATCCTGTCCTTTATCCTTATCCCGGTTACGATCTTCTACATCTCGCCCATCATCGTCATGATGGGTGCGGGAGAGGGTGTTGCAACGGGCAGCCTGCTTTTATACATCGCACTCTTCATCCTCTCACTTGTTGTTGCACGGCTCTGGTGCGGCTGGCTCTGCCCGATGGGAGCATGGCAGGAGATCTGTTCGCCGGTCATTAAGCATACCGTGAAGGAAGGCTGGCGCAACTGGATCAAGTACGGCATCACTGCCATCTGGCTGGGCATGCTCGCGTTCACCTTTTTCCAGGCCGGCGGGATCCGCTCGGTGGACCCCTTCTACGGTACCGTGAACGGCATCTCGATCTCGTCAGTCCAGGTACTGATGATGGTCGGGTTCATCTTTGCCTTCATCATCATCATCGCGTTCATCACCGGAAAGCGCGGGACCTGCCATGTCTTCTGCCCGATTGCCGGAATCATGGTGGCAGGCCGGAAGATCCGGAACCTGTTCCACTGGCCGGCACTCGGTCTCTCTGCTGACGCCTCCCGCTGCATTGACTGCAAAAAATGTTCGAAGGAATGCCCGATGGGACTTGACGTGAACAGTATGGTCCGGAAGGATGAGATGGAGAACGCCGACTGCATCCTCTGCGCGAGCTGCGCCGATGCATGCCCGAAGGGCGCGATCATGTACGGCGTAATGCGTAAGTAAAAAGGGCATGGTTATGTGCCGGGTGCATACGAGGGAAGGAAAATGAAGGGTGCGTTGGCAGGGAGGAGGATCCCGGGATCACACCGGCAGCGGGTGCGCCTTTCCCTCATCATCCTCTCGTTCATCCTTTACCCTGTCACGTTCGCCTACATCTCCTGCCCGATCATCACCGAGGCGGCAGGGCTCGGGATCGTGACGGGCGGCTTCATTGTTTTAACCCTTCTCTTCCTTGGCTCGCTCGTGCTCGGCCGGCTCTGGTGCGGGTGGCTCTGCCCCTCAGGTGGCCTGCAGGAGCTGATGCGGTCTCTCTCTGACCCGCGCCTCAGGACAACAAGACTGGACTGGCTGAAATACCTCGTCTTTTTTGGGATCTTCGGCAGCATCGGGTACGCGATCTGGTCGGCCGGCGGGCTTTCAAGCATCGACCTCTTCTACCGGACAGAAAATGGCATCTCGATCCTTGCAGCCGGAGGCGTTGCCGCGCTTCTCGGGCCGGTGATCATTATCATTGTATTTACGCTCATCTTCGGGAGACGCGGGTTCTGCCATACATTCTGCCCGTTCGCGCCGATGCTCATGATCGGCCGGAAAATCCGCAACCTGTTCCGCTGGCCGGCACTCCACCTTGCCGCCGATCCCGGCCGGTGCATCGATTGCGGGAAGTGTTCGGCGGGATGCCCGATGAGCCTTGACGTGAACGGGATGGTCCGGAAGAATGAAATGGAACAGGCGGAATGTATCCTTTGCGGCGAATGTGCGGACACCTGCCCAAAGGGGGCTGTCCGCTATATTTGGGGAGCGAGATAACAATGGAGATAAAGAAGGTCCTGGTCATCATGGGAAGCCCCCGGAAAGGAAATACGTTCCGGGCATGCGAAGAGCTTCGCGGGATCCTTGAGGTGAAACTCAAGGTGGAATTCGAGTATTTCTGGCTGAAAGATGCTGATATTGCACCATGCAAAGGATGCCTTGCCTGCTTCTCGCTTGGAGAAGACCGGTGCCCAAGCCATGATGATATACGCATCATCGAAAGGAAGATGGAGGATGCCGATGCAGTGGTTTTTGCCACCCCGGTGTATGGCATGAACGTGTCCGGCCAGATGAAGATCTTCATCGATCGCTTAAGTTACGTTTTTCACCGGCCGCGGTTCTTTTCTCAAAAAGCCTTCCTCCTCACGACTGCCGGGATCCTTGGCAATGACGAGGTCCAGAAATACCTGGACACGGTTGCCCGGATCTGGGGGTTCGAGGTCGCGGGAAAGGCAGGGACGGTGACTGCTGAGCCACTGTCCCGGCGCCAGGTTGAACAGAACCGGAACGTAATTGCCCGGGCAGCGGGAGAATTTATCGCTGCACTGCAGCGTCCGGTCCGGAGGAGCCCGGGGCTGATGGATGTCATGGTCTTTCATGGGCAGCGTGCAGCGTTCTCCCAGCTTAGGGAAGTGTCTCCCGCTGATTTCCGGTACTGGAAGGAGAAGGGATGGCTTGACCGTGGCACGAAGTACTTCGTGGATGTGCCGGTCAATCCCGTCTATCATGTTATCGGGAAAGCGGTCGGCTGGATCTCGGCCCGGCAGATCAAAAAAGATTTGGTGGATAATCCGGGGGTGTCATGATGGATGGGATCGGAAGCGGAAAACGGATCCTGGATTCGGTCTCGGACCGGATCATCGCGATCACGTCGGGACGCATGCTCCTCGCAGCACTGGCCGGTCTTCTCGTAACAGGTTTCCTGGTCAATGGCCGGCCGTTCGGGATTGCGCAGCTGAAACAGATCACCGGTGGCATAGGGATCCTCGACATGGAAGTCCTCTACACTCCGGAGCAGGCGTACGCGATCCTGACCGCCCTGGGCGAGTCCGGCCGGGCGTTTTACCTGACGCACATCGTGCCGCTCGACCTCCTCGTCCCGTTCTTCTACGCACTCTTCCTCTCGCTTACGATCAGCTGGCTCCTGCACCGGTGGCTCCCGGCAGGCAGCCGGTGGCACCGGCTCAACATCGTCCCACTCATCGGCAGCCTCTGCGATTACCTGGAGAACCTCGGTGTCATCGCGATGCTCATGGCATGGCCGGCGGAGCTCTTTGACATCGCCCGGTTCACGATGGCGGCAGGGCTCCTCAAGTTTTCGTTTTCCGCTCTCGCCTTCTGTATTGTTATCGTTGCGATCATCGGCTGGGCTGTCAGTATCATAAAAGTCCGGTGTGGCAGGAGCCCCGCGTAATAAGCGGGACTGGTGTTTATGGAAGAGAACAGCCGCCAGTACCGCGAGATCTTCGACACCACAATCGGGGAGACCATCAGCCAGGCGATCCGGATCATTGCGTCCGATCCGGCGCTGGTCATCCCCGGTTCGGTCATCCTCCACCACCAGCGGAAGGCGGTGGACGTGCGGAGGAAACACGAGGCGGGCGGGCTTCTCGTCCCGCCGGTCATCATCGCCAGCATCACCTCGCGCTGCAACCTCGCGTGCGCCGGTTGCTACATGCACGGGCGCCATGAGAAGCCCGTACCGGAGATGGACCCGGCAACGCTTGCCTCTGTTGCTGACCAGGCCGCGGAACTTGGGGTTTCGGTCTTCGTCATTGCCGGTGGCGAGCCGCTCGTCAGGCAGGACGAGATCTTCCGGATTGCAAAAGCCCATCCCGCGATCCTGTTCCCGGTCTTCACGAACGGGCTCCTGATAGACGACGCGGTTGCCGAAACGATCGCATCGTGCCGGAACGTCGTCCCCATCATCAGCTTCGAAGGGTTCCGCGAGGATACCGACTCGCGCCGGGGGGACGGGGTGTATGACCGGTTGCTCGCGACCTGTGCCCGGCTGAAACGCCGGAACATCTTCTTCGGCTGCTCGGTCACGACCACCCGGGAAAATTTTTCCAGCGTCACGGATGAGGAATTTATCCGGCAGATGAGCGGCGCCGGCGCCCGGGTCTTCACGTTTGTCGAGTACGTGCCCATGGAGGCCGGCTCGGAGCATCTCGTCCTGACCCATGAGCAGAAGAACGTCCTCCAGATTGTCCTTGCAGATTTCAACCGGAAATTCCCGGCTCTCTTTATCGGCTTTCCGGGAGACGAAGAACAGTACGGCGGGTGCCTTGCCGCGGGTCGGGGCTTCGTGCACGTGAGTCCTTCGGGCGACCTCGAACCCTGCCCGGCAGCGCCGTACTCGGATGCAAACCTTACGAAAGTTCCGTTGAAAGAGGCCCTGCGGTCGCGGCTGCTCGCCCGCTTACGCGAGGAGCCGGAGGTCCTGGCGGAGACGGAAGGGGGCTGTGCCCTCAGGGCGAACCGGGTGTGGGCAGAGGAACTTCTCTCAGGACCGGATACAACGAAATCCGGATGATTGCAGGACTGTTGCAGAGCATACGAACGCTCCGCTCCGTGCGGTCGAAAAAAAATATTCCTTTCACTTCGTTATCCGCGCACACCGGCTGTTACGGTCGGAGTTTTTATGATATCTTCCGCTGTTTTTGTTATACTATTCCAAAAAGTTCCAACTGCATTGAAAATTGAATCAAAGATTGTCTTCTCCCGCACCCCACCGGATACTGAAGTATCACGAATACAGTCTGTGGAAGCAGGCTCAAACACATACAGGGTCTTCTCGCGAACCCGCGTGACATCCAGCCCGTGTTCAACTAAGGCGGATGATCCCGGGCCGACAACCACCGTGGCTGTATCGGACACGGAATGAGTTGCACTGCCGGTGGGGATTTGAAGTGAGAAGTAATCCGGATCCGCGGGATTTTGGGAATAATGGACCAGGTATACCGTCCCGGTCACTCCTCCCAGCGTGACATCCTTAAGAACATAACCTCCCCGGCATGCGATCTCCTGTTTCACAACCGCGTAGCCGGAGGTGTCGGGGATGGGGGCAAATGCTCTGCTGTTCGTCCCAACGGGTGCCAGACCGAACACAGCGTTCTCTCCCCACGTGCCATACGCGGGAACAGTATAGGTGTAGGGCCCGGTGATCGTATGCAGGATGCCGCCCGGGTAGCGTATTGCAACACGGACACCATCGCCAACTTCGATGTTCCATCCCTCAGAAACCACGTCACCCCGCGATGCAGAGGTTGTGCTCCCGCCTGCATGGATCTTCACGTGTGCCGGGTCAGAGAGCTGCGCGATGTAGGCGTACGCTGTCGGGGATGAGAAACTGAGGGCATAGGTGATATACGCGTCGAGGGCCGCATCGACGGTCATGCTGTCCGTGATGCCGGCTTTTTCCAGGTACGATGCCGGGACGTAATCGCTGAACTGGGCTGCTGAACTGACATCGTTGCGATCAACGAATGCAGCGACAGGTACGGGAACACAGACTGCAATGAGAACCAGGCAGGCAAGGAACAATCGGTGCATACCCTCTCTTTCGGGTCAGGTTTTAATAATTTTTTGATGTTTCCGGTTTATTCCCGGATGTTCCCCGGATCCGGAAACCGGTGGGCTGCTCACGAAACGGAAGGGAACTGTGCCCTCCGGGCGAACCGGGCGTGGGTGCAGGGACTGTTGCGGTCGCAATAATGGGGGCTCTGCCGGGTACTGTTTTTTGACATGGACCAATCAGGGGGTGCTCTGGAGTGGATGAAGATTCCCCCTCCCTTTACGATAGCAGTGAGGTGGCCCTCGTTTGCGATCCCGACCGGGGCCCATGGCCGGAAATGTTTGGGGGAATGTGCGGGAAATTTTTTTGGCCGGATACGTGGGGGAAAAAATCAGACGATGCCGGAAAAATTTTAAAAATTATTGAAAATTAAAAAAAATGAAAGATGTCTCACTCACCAACAACGGTTACGGGAAACCGGGAGTACGGGATGAGTCTCTTCGGACTCCTCAGTTACGTACTCAGGTCGCCTCAAGCCGGAGCAGGACGATACCCCCGTCGAACCCGGAGGTTGGCACCGGATCCTTTCACTTTCCTGCCGCATCCCGATCCCTTTTAATATCACAGTCAGAGATCCTAAGCACCGTGACTGAATTCCAGCTCGTCTCCAGCTTTGCACCGGCCGGCTCGCAGCCGGAAGCGATCAGGGAGCTGATCAAGGGACTTGAACAGGACAAACAGTACCAGACCCTGCTCGGCGTCACCGGCTCCGGCAAGACCTTCACGATGGCAAACGTGATCGCCGCAGCGCAAAAACCCACGCTCGTGCTTGCGCACAACAAGACGCTTGCCGCCCAGCTCTACTCCGAGTTCTGCGACTTCTTCCCGAATAACCGCGTCGAGTACTTCGTCTCCTACTACGACTACTACCAGCCCGAGTCCTACATCCCGTCAAGGGACCAGTACATTGAGAAGGACTCCGCGATCAATCCCAAGATCGAGCAGCTCCGGCTCTCCGCCACTGCCTCGCTCTCGCACCGGAATGACGTGATCGTGGTCGCCTCGGTCTCCTGCATCTACGGCCTCGGCAACCCGGAGAACTACCGGAACATGGGCTTTGAGCTAGCGGTCGGCCAGAACATTTCGCGGAACGAGATCATGAGCCGGCTCCTTGACATCCTGTTCGAGCGCAACGATCTCGAACTGATGCCGGGCCGGTTCCGGGTCAAGGGCGACACCATCGACCTCATCCCCGGGTACTTCAACGACATCATCCGGATCGAACTGTTCGGCGATGAGATCGAGCGGATCAGCGAGGTGGACAAGAACACCGGTGCAAGAAAAGAGCAGATGAAATATTTCTTCGTGTACCCAGCCCGGCACTTCGTCACCCCGGAAGGCGCGAGGAAGACCGCGATTGCATCGATCCGGGAAGAACTCGACGAGGTCCTGCCATCGCTCGGGCTGATCGAGGCCCACCGGCTCGAACAGCGGACCCGGTACGACCTCGACATGATCGAGGAGATCGGTTCCTGCAAGGGCATTGAGAACTATTCCCGGCATTTCGACGGCCGGAAGGCCGGCGAGAAACCGTACTGCCTGCTCGACTATTTCCCGGACGATTTCCTGATGATCATCGATGAGAGCCACCAGATGATCCCGCAGCTCCACGGCATGTATAACGGCGACCGTTCGCGCAAGAAGTCCCTGATTGACTATGGCTTCCGGCTCCCGAGCGCGTACGACAACCGCCCCCTCCGTTTCCACGAGTTCGAGCAGTACATGGGGAACGTGGTCTTCGTCTCGGCAACGCCCGGGGAGTACGAGCTGAAGAAGTCCGGAAAACCGGTCGAGCAGATCATCCGCCCGACCGGTCTCGTGGACCCGGAGGTCGAGGTCCGGCCCATCGGGGGGCAGATGGACGATGTGATCCGCGAGGTGCAGGCCACGATCGCGAGGGGAGACCGCGTCCTTATCACCACGCTGACAAAGAAGCTGGCCGAGGAGCTGTCAGAGTTCCTGGCGAGCCGGAAGATCCGGACCCGGTATCTCCATTCCGAGATCCAGACCCTGGAGCGGAGCGAGATCATCCGCCAGCTCCGGCTCGGCAAGTTCGATGTGCTGGTCGGGATCAACCTGCTCAGGGAAGGCCTCGACATCCCCGAGGTCGGCTTCATCGGCATCCTCGATGCGGACAAGGAAGGCTTCCTCCGCGATGCGAGGAGCCTGATCCAGATCATCGGACGGGCCGCACGGAACGTCAACGCGAAGGTCGTGCTTTACGCGGATAACATGACCGACTCGATGAAGAAGGCGATTGCCGAGACGAAACGCCGGCGCACCCTGCAGGTCGCGTTCAACAAAAAGCACCACATCACCCCGCAGACCATCATCAAGCCCGTCAAGGAGAAAGAAGTCGATGTCACCGACACAAAGCACGTGCCGAAGCCCGAGATCCCGAACGTGATCATCGACCTTGAGAAGCAGATGCGGGACGCGGCCGAGAGCCTCGACTTCGAGAAAGCGATCGCGTTGCGGGACCAGATCAAGAAACTGAACGAGCGGCTCGCCGGGAAGTGAAAACTAAAAAAAAGAAGGTGATTAGGTAAAGTCCACCACTAACCCATGGTTAGTATTGAGCCAATTCAGGATTTTTTTTAAGATTTGCGCTCCGGAGAACACAAAAAATGCAGCCCCCCTCTTGCGCCGCCAGTCCCCCGAGGGGGGATGGGGCGCATTGCGATGCCTCGGTATTACCTGTATCGGGGGCACACACAGGTTGTGGTAATACGGCACTATCGCAACCGGGGGATGCCCGAGCGGCGGGGGCGGAGGTTTGCCGGAGCCCCCAAGAGCGGTAATGAAATTTTTGTTTCAGGTTTATCGAACTTTTGGTGGATGTTACACAATCACTAAAAAGAAATTAATTAATGGAATTCCCTGACAGGACAGCCGTTTCAGGCACATCAAATTCCTGACCTGAATTCCGGATCCTGTATTTGCCTGTTGCTTTTACCTCATAGGGATTGCCTGTTGTCGAAAAGGGAACGATGAATTCGCCATTGGTACTCTCCTGCCGGTAAGTAAAGTTCCGACCGGTGTTGGAGATAAGATCCAGTTCAATGATACCGTCCCCTTTGATGTGTGCCCCCCTGACATATTCAAAGACTTTCACATATTTCACATCCGGGGTCTTTACGGTGAACACATTTGTCGGGGACTCATGGACAAGACGGTAATGGCGCAGTGCCGGGACATCAGCAGCCGGATCGATGAGCGATGTGCTTACAACAGTTGCATGATAGCCGCTCTTTGCGTTGAGGTTGTACTCTTCAGCCCGGGCCTGTGCTGCCGTCGCATTCATTACTTCGCCATTGATGACAATCGGAAGAGACTCATTCGTGATACTGGTATCGACAAATTCAAGGTACAGGACCTCTGTTGCCGGTTTCATCGAACCATCGAAATTGTGAAGGCGTGAGACCATGGTGAGATAGTATTGCGGGGTGTTAAAGAGCCGTGATTCTGCCCGGTCCGGGTCGTTCTGATCCGGGACAAACATGGAGACCATGTAGGGATCCTCCGCAAGCGACGAGTTGTACCATGTTGCCATAGCCGGGAATTTCCCGGTATCCATCTGTATGTCCGTGATCACGTACCGTGTCCTGAGCTGGTCCAGAATGGTGTTGGCCTGATCCTCTGAGGATGAGATGAAATATGCAGCAGAACCGGTATCTCCCGCCACACCCTGCTGGAACGGGTTGGCATTGGGTATCCGTTTGGCGATATAGGTGATCATGTGGCCATAGTCCCACCATGACATCACGCCGTATGAACTATCCGGGTACCGGAACGTCCGGGGATCATAAATGGTCAGGTAATCGAGACCGGTATCCGGAGAATTATTTCCCAGCCACTCCAGTGATTCGCGCCAGTCCGGATTCATACTGTCCGGATGACCGGCCGCGTTGGTGTAGCTGGAGGATGCGGAGGTATATGCAAAGAGGATTCCGGTCCCGGCGGTAAGAATGGCGACGATAATTATTACCCCGGCAGAAGCAGGGATCATCCGGGTTTTCTGCCGGGCATTTTTCCCGCTTTTACCTTTCCGGCCTTTTCCTTTTGGTTGATCCTTTGTTTCCGGGGGGTCAACAGTATCCCTGCTGCCACGGATCCATGGCTGGATCTCCGGCCAGGCCCGCGTGAAAACAAAACCTGTGCAGACTGCCGACATGAGCGCTATGTTGACTGTAAGGTAGTATTCGTACCTCATATGCTGCCATGTTGAGAAAAACATGACAACCGACCAGACAAGGGCAAATACTTCCCCGGGGTGTTCCTCCTTCCAGTTGTTATAGAGCATGACGAGCGCTCCCCCAAAAAACAGGATAAGCCCGTAATTGAACGAGATCCACGCGTGTTCGATTGACCATCCTCTCGCTTCCAGGACGGTCTCGGTTACCGGCTGCTGGCCGAAAAAGGCGAACAGGGATGAGATGAAAAGGTCATAGATGTGGGGAGCGAAAACGAATAAGGACCCCGAGAAAATGACGGCACTGATCAGGAGTACTGACGGGTACCAGAACCGTTCCCTGTTTTTTAAGAGGATCGATAATCCATACAACAGGATTGTGCCCCCGGTAAGCAGACAATACGCATAGATATGGCCAACGGAATATACGGAGAGTCCGATGCCGGCGGCTTTGATGCCGAACAACAGCAGGCCGGCGATTGCGACAAGAAATACCGTGGTATTGATAATCAGGAGATATTCACTGGTGCGTCCCCGCCAGGCATCGATCACAAACTGGATGAGGGTAAATATTCCCACGATGAGCGCGAAAAGGATCATCGTCGGCATGACAAAAAGCCCGAGAAGATAACTGAGACCGGCAAGAAATGAGAGGAAAAGGATTTTCTTATAACTTCCAAACTCGTTCAGATTGATTTTTGCAGGTTTCTCAGATACGATTGCATAACTGTACAGCAGGCAGAACAGTGTCGAGAAGAGCACTTCCGCAATATGGTGGTCGATATAGCCGTACCAGGATATCGTGAAAAACTGGCCGGAGACTATAGCGGTAAATCCTGATGCGAGAAGCCCGGTCTTCCAGTCACCAAAGACCCTGCCGACAAAATACATGAGGATGACAATTATTGCAGCCATGACCGGCGGGACCAGAAGGGCGATGCCGATAATTTCCGGGCGGGCCGCAGCACCGGTGATGAGGCAACAGACCGCTATAATTGTCGGGAACAGCGGGCCCCAGTAAATATCCGTCCCGAATGGATAATGGGTCATGGCCTCGAACCAGCCATAGCCCGGGAAGTTTGCGAGGATCAGCTCGACCTGTCGCAGGTTATAGAGCGGGTCGTCCATTGCGACAATGTTCAGGATATCGGTATTGCCCATGTTGATCATGGGGATGAGGCGGAGCCAGAGCGCACAGAGGGAAAAGAATACCACGAGACTGGCGATCATGCAATTTTGGATATTGACACTATCTTTTTTTATCATTCAGTCATCCATTCCGTTCAATAAAATACGTTGTAGAAGATAATTATGGTTTTTAAGTGAACCTTTATCATCAGTATGGTTCGAATAACCATGCGGTACACCCGGAATCGCCAGGACCGATATCCCGAACGTTATCATTGATCTTGAGAAGCAGATGCGGGACGCGGCCGGGAGCCCCGGCTTCGGGAAAGCGATTGCGCCTGAGGGACCAGATCAGGAAACTGAACGAGAGGCTCGCCGGGAAGTAAAAAGTAGTTAACCAAGCATCTCGTCCGAATGAGAATGAGAGTTCTGAAAAAAACCTGTCAGAAAAATGAAAAATTTTTCAGGATTTTATTCCGAAAAGACCTTTGAACGAGCCGATAATCTGATCCAATAAGCCCGTCTGCTGAGCCATTTTTTCCGTGACCGGAACCGTTGGCGCAACGTTTGCCGGGATTGTCGGGGCGGGAAGACTCACCACGGCGGTCTCTGTGACCCGGGTGGCAGTGGTAATATTCTGAAAATTATCAATTTCGTAAATATCAAGGACCTTTTTACTGGTGGGGGTGATCGTGCCCGGAGCGGTCCCTGTCAGCGTGACGCGGACAGTTTCATTGAGTCCCTTGATACTTGAGGGATATGACAGCTCAAAACCCGACAGTTCAAGTGTTTGTCCGGGGACGGGTCCTTTTTTATTCTCTATGCCTTCAAGGATTAACGCATACGTCCAATTCGGTCTTGCCAGTTCGGTGGTCATTACCAGATCGTTATCTGAAGGGAATGTTGCGCCCGATGCAGGTACAAATCCAATGGTGTATGAAACGGTTACGGGGGTATCCGGAGCCAGGGGACCTGAAGGATCCTGGACATAACTTTCAACAGTAAATGCTGATACCGGGGAAGTGCAGATGACCAGAAGGGCAGCAGCAAGAATAATTATTTTTGTTATTTTTTTCATCGTAAACCTCATCCAGGAAACGGTATGATCTTTTCTATAGAATTAATTTATTTTTTTATACACATAATATCATTTTCTTTTGACTCTATCGTCATGGTAAAGGTTGGAATTGGTTGTGGTATCCCGGATTTATTTCACAAAAATGCTATCAGGTATAATCTCATCGGATGCCCCGTTTTTTTGTGTTATGAGGGTGACCCCCTCTCTCTTCGAAGAACGCTAACGCGTTCTTCTGCAACCTCCCTTCGGTCGGTCCCCAGAGGGGGAGTCCGAATGGTCCAACAGGATCATGAGGACGCAGAAGAACCCGAAGGATTCTTCGAGGGCGGAGAAGATGCTGCGCATCTTCTCGTCTCGCTGTCCGAGACTGCGAAGACAGTCCAAGGGGTGCGCCCCCTTGACCCCCGTTGTAATCTCGAAAGTTTTCAAACAACATTCTTGCCCAGCGAGGCCCCGACAGGAATCGGCCGTCGCATCAGAGAGGGTCGATTGGAGAAGTAAAACTTCGACTCGGCCGAGCGACCCCCGAAGGGGGTGGGCTTGCTCATATTCGTGATTATTTTGGGAAATTATTTCGGGATAGGACAAAGGTTGGAATTGGTAAATAACACACAGTAATCCCGGGATAATTGCGAAAAGGGAAAATCAAAGAAGGGTTCTTTGATGGATTCTTCACCCGGGTCCTCACCGGGCAAGGGCCGTCCGCGACAAGTCGACATCATTCCAATCGCAACCGGGCGCCAGACCGCTGACGGAATGTAAAAAATAAACAGGGTACCTGTGGTTCAGACGAGCCGGATCAGGTTCTCCCTGCCTTTCTTCACCTTGATGATCATGCCCCGCATGTGAAGGTCATTGAGTACCGTGCTCACCGTTGACCGGGGCAGGCCGGTCACCCTGACGATCTCCGATTGGTGCATTTCGCCATCATGAGACCTGAGCAGCTGTACGATCCGGTCCTCAAGGCTCAGTATCTCGGTCTCGGTCAGGGAAGGCGGGGCAGGGGTTTCCTCTGGAATGTTCCCGTTGTTTTTCCTGCGCCTGCGCAGGAACACAAATGTGGCAACTGCGATCACGATGACAAGCCCGAGACCGGCTGCTGCCGCGAGCAACGGGAATGCCTGCTGTTCAAGCACCACCCGCGGTTCACCCGCACCGAACGAACGCTGGCCGTACCAGGCCAGCCCGTCCCGGGAATTATCCGGTTCCGGCTCGGCCTGTACTATCGTATACGTTTCCGGATAACGGATGATGAGCATGTTGTCCTTTTCCATGTACAGTCCGCCGGCAAATGCATCGCCGATAGTAATCGTGGTGCCTCCTTGGGTAAACCCGTTCCAGCGGGCGGTATAGACAACGACACCGTACCTGCCGGTCGGAGACTCCTGCATAACCGCATCACCGGTCACACCCGTTATCTCCATGTGACGACCGGTCATCACCGCCGCCTGGGCAGCCGACCGCTCCATCAGTTCCCGGAACTGGGGGAGGTAGACCTCCGGAAGGTCACGGGTATATGCCTCGAAATCCGTAACGTCCGTACCAGATGACAGGAGTGTACGGTACTCAACGCGCCAGAGTGCTGACCCGTCATCCGCGACCGTAACCGTGTATGCGATCGAGTAGTCCGGTGTTGCTGCCGCGGCGGTCATACCGGCCAGGGCACCCGGCAGCAGGAGAATAAGAATCACTAAAATTCCCTGCTGCAGTACGTGTCTCATGGTCCACTTCCGTGTATCGTTTGAGTATGTGGTTACCAGATATGAAAAAATTTGGGGCCTTTTTATCCAACCGGGAATCCCGTCATTCACGGCTTCTTCCCACTGCCTGTCCCCGGGGTCGCGCTGCTGCCGGAATTGCCGTTGCTGCCATTTCCGCCGCCGTTTGATGCGCTGTTGTCGGTTCCGGACTTCCCGTTTCCTTTGTCATCCGTCACACGCGATGGCAAAACCGTTACCGCAGTCCCGGCAGTCTGTCGGCCCGGGGTGGGGGGTACTTCGGTCACCCGGGCTTGTCCTTTGCCGTTATCCTTTCCATTGCCCGTGCCCTGCTGGACCTGTTGGGTCACCTGTTCCTGGAGAGCCTGTTCCTCACCGGCATTCTTGGTACTCTGTTGATCCCGGATTTCGAGACGGACCGCTTTCATGACGGTTGCGTTGTTCTTCTCTGTCACGCGTTCAAACCGGGTCTGTGTCTTTTCCTCAAACTTCTCTTCAAGGGTGAGGCTGTTATTATACGCCCGCATGAGACCGGTGTTGTCCGGGTAGCCGTCAAGCAGGTCTGCCAGCACGAGCTGGTGCTTTGCAACCATTTCCTGTGCGTGCAACAGGCCGGTTGCGTTTGAAGCTGCATAGGTCTGCAGGTGCAACCGGGTGAGGTTGGTCTTCTGCGCGTAGAGATCAAGGGCCCGGTCGGCATCGGCTGAATTGTTCAGCTGCAGTTCCCTGCGCACCTCGGATAAGCGCAGTCGGGCATTGGCCATCTGCTTATTGAAGAGCTCGGTCTCGTTTGTTGTGAAGGACTCGTCAAGGTCTTCAAAAGCGATCTTGAGGCCGTAAAGCGGGCTGCCCGGGCCAATAGAACCGTTGTACGGCTCGATATCATCCGCAATAACGGTCCCGTTACGTTCAGTTCCGGTATCCTCCAGTGCTGCTGCTGTGCCTGCCATGCAGAGCAGTGCGAGTACGAAGATACCGTTAATCCATCCGGCTTTTTTTATCATGGTTCAACTTCCGGTTTTTCGGCATATTGCCGCTGAAACAATGGTTGGGCCCGGGCAGTAAAAGCCCATCGAAAATCCAGAAGAAACCGGATCGGCCGTGGTTGTTCCGGTACTGAAAATAATGTCCAGGATTGTCCCGATGACATATCCGGGCAAGGATTGGAGAAATTGCCGGTGCAGGAAATCGGGCGTCAAATCAACTTTTTTTTATGTTGGACCAATGCGATCGCGCGAAAAAATGATTATGGAAGCCCGCACCAAGATCGTCCACGAGGGATCCACATCGACCCAGTTCCAGCCTGAAGAGTCTATGATGCGGGACGCGGCCGAGAGTCTTGACTTCGAGAAGGCGATTGCATTGCGTGAGCAGATAAAAAAGCTGAACACGGGGTCTGTCAAGTCTTCGGCAGTTGGAGTGTCTCAAAAGTGCCTGTCAAAATTCGGCAGTTTTTTTAGGCGTCTTGATTTAAAAATGATTAATGTGTAAAACAGGGTTTTAATAAATCCTCATTTAACAGAATGTTCTTATCACAACAATCCATAAGGTGTTTGGAAATCCCCGTTGCAAAATGAGCGTACTCGACGTGTTTTCCCAAATCTTTTAACGCATTTACCGCTTCTGAGAAATCACCATCGCTACTAATTAAAATTGCTACATCGTAAATATTATTGTAAGCATATCTGAGCATATCCACGGCTAAGTATATGTCCACCCCTTTTTCTTTTACCCCACCACTTTTATGCTCCAATCTGCCAAGTCTTAATTGTAAATCGGGTAACTTTTTTAATTCGTTAAAAAAACGTTGTTGGGATTTGTATATCGCCTCGTTATCTTCCTGATTTACCGGCGCATTATAATAATAGGTTCTAACCAATTCTCTCTCGGAATTACACAAAGTCAGACTTAATTTGTTAAAATCAATGTTTGTTTTTCCGATATGGTGTTTTATTCCATGATAGAAATTGCTTCCATCAATAAAAACGCAAACACGTTTCATACAAGACATAATATATGAAACAAGGGGTTATTAGTATAACCCCTTGGAATTAATAAAAAACCACATTGCTAAGCAAGGTGGGGAAGTAATACAAGATCAACTTACACTTATTATTATTAAAATCTTTACCAATAGTTAAATTTTCAAAATGTTGGATTTTTAAACTGTTTTTGCGCTTACCGTCATCTGAATCAGCGCCATCAACTTGTTATCTCCTTCAGTCACAATCCCGCATGTTTTTTATTCCCTATAAAAAAAAGATAACATCTGCTGGTAAAATCTGGCATGAATTGATGGGCTCATTTCAGAATTCTGAAACCCAACAATATGATTGATTTATGCGAGGGCTCCCCGCCTCAGGGCCTCTCCGAGGAATAAGTGGTTCGCAGAACCGCGAATTTGAGAAGAACCTTCAGGTTCTTCGAGGCACGGCGGGGCAAGGAGGTTTTTCATGCTTTCAGTCACTGACCCGCCGCGGGGAATCAATCGTTGCATCAGCGAGAATTGATTGGAGAGGGTATCAACCTTCGACTGCGCCCCGTCGGGGACAGCCGCAGGCTGTGGAGAAGTGATAACTTCGACTGCGGCGGCGTTCATCGCAAACGGGGGGTATGGGGGTCTCAACCCCCATCATCATACCAAAATTTTTACTCAACGTTCTCAATTCTGTTTTTAAAAAATGGTTTACCCAAGTCCCCACTGGGCAAGCGTTGTCCTTGAGGGGTCGACATCGTTCCAGTTCCAGCCGAGCGCCTCGATGATCCGGGAGATCGGCTGCTTGATCGTCTTGTCGAGCATCAGCTCCAGGTCGACCACGAACTCCGGTGGCACCTGGTCCGCGTACTCGAAGCAGAGCACATCGGTCTTGGGATATTTTGACGTCACGGTCCTGATGTAGATCCGTTTCGGCTTGCTCCCCTTGCCGAACTCGGTGTGCAGGTGCTCGTTGGCATATTTCGCTCCCCGGACCTGCGCGTCGTCATTGTCGTAATCATCGAGCGCCTTGCCGATCCCGCCGGGGATACCGATCTCATCGAGCGAGTACTTTCCCGCCCGGTATTTTTTGATCACGTCCCCGAGAAATGCCTTGATCTCTGCATAATCCTTCCCGTCAAGGATCTGTTCCATCACCGTCTTCTGCACGAGCTTGGTGATCTGCGGGGTGTCGCTCCTTTTTATCTCGAAGCCCACGATATCGGTCTCGTGCACGTCCTTTCCCTCTTTCCAGACGAGCGAACCCGCGTACCGTTTCTTCTTGCCGGCCTGGAAGAACCGGGCATAGATCTTCTCGAACTTGATCGAGAAGAAATGGACGTCGGCGTTGAGTTCCTTCTTTGCAAACACGGAGTAACTCCCGTTGAGCGTCTTCTCGATCGACCGGGCAAGCTCGATTGTTTTCTCCCGGTCGAGCGGCGGCAGCTGGATCATGCAGGAGTCCGTGTCGCCGTAGATTACCTTGTAGCCCTGCTCCTCAATGGTGCGCCGGGTGTGCTCGATGATCGCCCGGCCAACGGACGTGACCGCTGACCCGATCTCCCGGTCGAAGAGCCGGAACCGGGTATAGCCCGAGACCCCGTAGTAGGTGTTCATGATCACTTTCAGCACGTTCTGCTGCATGTCGTACATCACGTACTGCGGGGAGCCGAATGCAAACGTGTTGCGCAGCGACTTCTTCTCGTCGCGCTCCTTGAGGAGCTCGGCAATGATGCTCCTTGTTAACCCGTCCGGCTGTTTGCGGAAGCGGATGCCGTTGGGCGCCCGGAGCTCGCCTTCCGGGTCCTTCGTCTCCATCGATGCATTGATGGTCATCATCGCCATCGGGTAGAGCGACTTGAGGTCGAGCACCACCACGTTCTCCCGCACGCCCTTGCTCGGCTCGAAGACCGTTGCCCCCTCGAATTCCTCGGCATTGGCAAATCCTTTGGATGGCAGGACATATTTCCCGAACGCCTTTCTCAGCACGTAGACATCGATCACGTTCGAGGAGTTCAGGGTCCGGTCGAGCGGGCAGCCCACGTACCGGGCGATCTCGCGGTAGAACCCGATGATGTTGTCCTTCCGGTTGATCCCCACGCAGAGCTCCACGTCCTTGAAGTTGTACTCGACCAGCAGGGCCGGCTGCTTCTTCCAGAGATCGGAGATCGTGCCCGTGTACCGGACCTTCTGCTCCCCGAGTTCCTCCATCGCGATCGCGTCGAGCCGGTACGACTCTTTCAGGCTCAGGTGCATCTTCTTGTACGCGGAGAGGAGGTCGAAGAGTGCCCGGCCCCGCAGGGCATTGCGCTCAGTAGCGCCGGGGATCCGTGCCAGCGAGTCCGGGCGGAGGCCGAGCTTTTCCATACGGCCGGTGATGTACGGCATGTCGAAATCGACAAAGTTCCAGCCGGAGAGGACATCCGGGTCGCGGGACACAAGGTACGTGGCGAACGCCCGGAGCATCGCGACTTCGTCACCGTACGTGCAGATCGTGTGCATGCCTTTTTGGAAGCACCCGTTCGCGAGGCCCCCCTCGCTTTCTTTCTGTGTGATCCCGGCAGGCATCTTGTCCCCGGACAACACGAACGTGGTATAATCCTCGTCAAAGGAATCGTATGCCGTAATGCAGATGATCTTGTCACGCTGGGGGTCGGGGAACCCCCGCTCGTCCTCGCACTCGATATCGATCATGCAGGTCCGGGCCGGGGCATCGACCTCGGCCGCGGTGATATCGTGATAGTTCACGGTCTCGTGCGGGGCCGATACCCCGCCGGTGAGCCCGGTATCGATCATGAACCGGGTGGCAAACGGGATGTCCGCCTCGAAGTGGCGGTAGCGTTCACGTACCTCGCGCACATCGCCCGGCCGCTGGGTATAGAGCCGGCGGAGGGGCTCGTTCCGGATCGAACGGTAACTGGTCCCGGTCTCGAGGGTTGCCTGCGGGGGGAGCGCAACGCTCTCTGCCTGGTCGGCCGGTGCATAGAAGTACGGTTTGAAACCGGTCACGTCCAGCCGGACCGCCTTTCCCTGCGGGTCCCGGCCGAAGATATGAATGACCGGGCCCTCGGGAGAATTGCTGTACTCCACCTGGTTGATCGCGATCCGGAACCCGGAGAACGCCTCGAGCGTGCAGGTGGCATTCAGGCAGGTCTCGCTGCGGGCGGACTGCGAGGCCATCAGGGTACCGCCTTTTTGCAAAGACCGGTAACGAACTGCCCGGCCTCGTCCATCTTTGCCTTCTCCCAGGGATCGAGTTCCCATTCCGTGATCTTCATGATCCCTTCTCTCCCTATCCGAACGGGCACGCCGAGCGAGCAATCGCGAAGGCCGTACTCCCCGTCAAGCACAGCGGAGCAGACCGTGTTCTCTCCCGTGTTCGAGAGTACCATACGGGCCAGCCGGGCAAGGTGGAGCGCCGGCCCGAATACCGTGCCTCCCTTGCCTGTGATGACCTTCATGCTTGCACCCCGGAGTTCGCGGAGGATCTCTTCCCGAACGGTCTCTCCGACCGGTGCATCGAGCCGGGAAAAGACAGGTACCTGGTGCTCACCATGCTCCCCAAGGACAAACGGAAGCCCGTCAATGTTTCTCTCGCTGATAGCAAGACCGAACCGGGCACTGTCAAGCTGGCCGCCAAACCCGATACAGCGCTCCCGGGGGAGACCGGTCTTTTTGCAGAGATAAAAATTATTGACGTCCATCGGGTTCGTAACCGTGATGAGGACCCCGGAAAACCCCTTGAGCAGGCCGGCGCAGTCGCAGGTGGCCGCCATGTTTGCATCGAGCAGGTCGGCGCGGGTTTTTACGGAGGGATTCCGTGGCAGCCCGGCGGAAAAAACACAGAGGTCCGCATCGCGTATCCCGGTCATCCCGGTACTGATTGAGATATCAAGACCGGTGTGCTGCAGGTCGAGCACCTGTGCCCTGAGCAGGTCGGGAGCAGTGTCGTACAGGACCAGTTCGTCGACAATGCCGAGCGAGGCTGCAAGGTACGCAACCTCGCCGCCGATCCTCCCGACTCCAACTACTGCAAGGCGCGCCATCTGGTACCAATATGGGTTATGCTAATAATAAATAACGACCATTTCCTGATGAATGGTTTCGATCAGGCCGGGTCCGGTGAGTGTCGGGGGAGTCGGGCTGGACAACCATCTCCTGCTCGCCGCCGGAATTCTTGGCACTACCGGTGCGTCGCTCTCGCGGATGCTGCACCTCGGGGCGGGGGGAGTTGTGACCAAGTCCATCGGCCCGCACAAAAAAGACGGGCACCCCGGCCCCTGCCTCGTTGTCCTCGAGGACGGGCTCCTGAACGCGATGGGGCTCCCCAACCCGTCAAAGGAGTTTGTTGATGAGCTCGCCACTCTCGTAAAGA
>NZ_JALOCH010000011.1 GCF_023227875.1 Methanoregula sp.
AACTGCATCGACGTTGATTTGGGGTTCCTCGATAAGGAACTGGAGCTTGGTGTAGGTATCGTCGACGTTTGCGTCGTTGATGCCCTGTGCAAGTGCTTCAGCTGCATCGGAGCCCTGGAGGCTGTTTTGTCCGAGGAGCTTGAAGATCGTAGTTGTGGATGTCGTGTCGCCGCTGTTGATGAGCTGCTTGTTGTAGACGTAGCCCGGGTTTGGCGTGGTGTCAAGTGCGTGGAGAGCGACATCGAATTCGCCGTTCTGCATCGGGTGCTGGACAACCACGAAGTACTGGCCGCTTGAAAGAGTCTTGGTGTCTTCCTGCTTGACTTCGTACTTGAACGAGGCGTCGGAGTTGACGGATGCAGACTTCAGGACTGCATAGTTCTTACCCATGATCCAGATCTGGACACTTGATGGGTCACCCTGTGCGGTACCTGAAATGTAGATCCTGTCACCCTTGGCAACCGTGGACTGGGATGCGGTCGCGGAGACGAAAGGCTTCTTGAGGATAACGGAAACAGTGCCGTATGCCGCATTTGCAAGGTTCTTCTTGTTGTACGGCTGGCTCACTGCGTAGACCGTGTAGGTGCCTGAATCGAGTGCGAAACTGGCGGTTCCCCACTTCCATGACCAGGTGTTGTCACCGTTGACTTCGACTTCCTTGAAGTCTGCCTTCACGTTGGTGGCGACACCGGGGTCCAGGGATCCTGCGTTCCTCGGGTCCTTATCCGCGGGATCAATCATTGCACCGTCTTCGGGAAGGTTCGGTGCGATCATGAACAGGTAGGTCTTGTAGGTCTCGGTGTTGGTACCGGAGAACTTGATCTCTTCGCCGAGGTAGTAGGACTGGTCGCCTGCTGCCACGATGGTGACTGCGCCCTTTTCGACGTTGATATCAACTTCGTCGCTCTTGTAGGCGGTACCGAAGAGGTTTTCAACACGGATCGTGTACTTCTGTGCCTTGGTCCAGTTGTTGGTGGTCCATTCTACAGTCCGTGTCCCTGAGTTCGAGGTCTTGATGTATGCGTAATACCGGGTCCTGTTATAGGAATTAACGGTGGTCTTGTTCCTTGCAACATCGTCCCAGATGGTCTTAGTTGCGCCATTCTCGTAGGCGTAGTCACCATACGTGTGCGTACCCTGAGATGCTAATACTGCATCATCGAAGTTGACGTCAGCCTGGTTGTTGACGACCTGCGGGGGCATGTCATCATAGCCGCCGGTCATTGCACTGGTACCCTTGACCCACATGTAGTAGTCGGTAGATGGCTTACCGGTGACCGTCACGGAGAACGCCTTGGAACGGACGACTGAGTCCTTGTTGGCCTCGATCTTGACCGTGTCAGAGACGAGACTAACGGTACCGGTTGCCGAGATTGTCTTGCCGGTGTAGTCAGCGCCTGCGTTCTTGTAGTTGTCCTTCATGCTGTTGAGCAGGGATTCTGCCCAGATGCTGTAAGTGCCAACCGGGTAACTGTACTGGCCGTTGTTGTCGACTGCATCGGTAACCCAGTAGTTGTCCTTGTCCCCGAATCTCCATGGCTGTTGGTTGACAAACTGCTTGGTAATGCTGGTTGCATTGTACAGTCCATCCTGCGCACCAACGATCAAGCTGCTGTACGTGGCACCTGCCTCGTCCTTCACCTTGATGGTGATGTATCCGTCAGTTGCGGTGGGGCCGTTTACGGGTGCTGCACCAGTATGCAGATAAGCAGTCCAATCGGTTGTACTCATCATTACTATACCATCGTCGTCTGCCGTGTAGTTCCCAGCGGTGAACGGATAGTTTTCGCTGTCGGGTCCTACGGTAGATGCGTTATAGTAGTACGCATAGTATGAGGTAGTAAAGTTCCAACCGTAAGTCATCTTGTTGAAGACAGTACCGTTGTATACTTTGTACATATTACCTGAAATTAATTCAGAATACGAAGCGTTGGCATAACCCGTGGAGTTCTTGTTCCAGCTGGAAGAGGAGCCGTCAGGCATATAACCACTACCGCTCGTGGAATCCGCGACACCATCGACAAGGGACGAGATCGTGTTGTTCCTCTGGGAAGCCAGCGTTGCCGGGTGCATGTTGGTGTTGACCTGAACGGTCAGGTGCTGACCCTGCGGGACCTGCAGACCGGTTACATCCTTGGACTGTACCCAGTCCCAGACGGCGACTGAAAGGGTCGGGTCCTGGACGTTGAACAGCGCGTTGTCGGACGGAGTCTTGCCATCTGCTGCGAGCACATACCAGTTTCCGGTGTACCCTACAAAGTCCGTGTCAGCGACCTCGAAGTCCTTGTACGTGTTGTCAAGAACGAGGGTCTTGGTCGGTGATGAGGTCGTCAGCCCTGCTGCCGATGCCCACCAGCCAATGGACTTTAACACCGGGGCATTATCAAGCCCATAGTTGGTTTGTACTGAGTTCAGTGCGTGAGTCAGGTTGAGACTGTCCTCACCGATAAATACGGTTGCACCAGCTTGAATAATCGTTCCGTTCGCGTTGGTTGAAGTTACTGCCGAGACCGGCATAACTGCAAGAAGTACGAACAGAGCGACTGCAACGAGTGCAATAGATAATCGCTTAGTCATGTGTTCAATTCCTCCAAAGTTTACATCATACATTGCAAGCCGAGAACCGCGTTCGACAAATGCCGAATAACGATTCTGCGAGCCCCATACTCCGTTTAGACGGAATATGAAACAGTATTTGTAAAAGTGCCAATATATCCTTTGTGGTTGTTTTTACAGGGTAATCGGGGCATGAAAAAGCGCTGTTTTCCAATTCTGAGCCCTCAATCCGGGTTTTTTGTCCTGCATTCAACCCCTTTTCACACATGAAGCACTGCAATACCTGCTATGCCACCGGTATATATCACGCGCATGACCCTATAATATTCTGTAATACTATTATACACATTACTGTACATACTTACGCATTGGTTTTTTAAGCATTGCTTTTATTGGGATTTGCCTATTTGAATGGACAGAGCCATTGGACCGTTATCGATCCATACTTTGTCACATTCCACATATATCGCATTGCTCAATCTCAGCATTCTAAGTAACCCAACATTCCAAGTAGTAGGTTTATGAACCTGCTATAGATTCAGGTTCATGACCACATTTCAACAGTTATACAATCTGTTATAACAAATACTTGGATATGAGAGTGATCCGTGCACCAAGCATCGGGAAGGCACACGAGCAGGTCATCCAGATGATCCTGGAGAAAGGCTGGGTGCTCACCACGGAAGATGCCGAAGCAACCGTCGAATTCGAAGAGATTGCCATGCAGGTTGATACCCCCCTTGCAGAACCGATGGTGAGCCCGCACTCCCGGTTCCAGCAGAAGTTCGTGGAGCAGTACGCAAAGGACCTGCTGAACGGCTCGCATGCCTCATTTGAGTATGACTACCACGGCCGGCTCTTCGACTGGGGCGAACGGCTCTCCGTCGATGGGCAACCGGTTCATGTCGACCAGATCGCGTACATCGTGGAAAAACTCCGCTCGTCATCAGTGTCGCGGCGGGCGATCGCGATCACGTGGAACCCGGTCATCGATGAAAAACTCGATGATTGCCCCTGCCTCCAGCTTGTCCAGTGCGTGCTGCGGGACGGGAAACTGGGCATGCGGGTGATCTTCAGATCGAATGACATGCTGACGGCTGCCGGTGCAAACATGTACGCCCTCGTCCAGCTCCAGAAATCCATAGCTGACCAGCTTGGCGTCCCGTGCGGGACCTACACCCACATCTCGCTCATCCCCCATATCTATTTCATCCGCGACATGCACGACATCGAACCGTTCTGCGACCGGGGCAAGCGTATCCGGCCAGTGAAAGAGGTCTGCAGGGCCTGCCAGGGCTGTGACCGGGCAAAGTCCGTATAACCATAATCCAATTGGGTTGGGGCGGCGTTTGTCCGTCACCTTAATTAAGCAACAGCGGCAAAAAATATGGGTCACATAGCCCGGTAGTGTAGCGGTCAATCATGGGGGACTCTGGATCCCCCGACAGCAGTTCGAATCTGCTCCGGGCTACTTCTTTTCGCAGAGTTTTGTATTACGGTGATTCCTGCATTGATACCGACAGGCATAACCCTCGGAAATTCGCATCATGCAATAAGGGCTGAAAGGATACATGCAAGGAATATCGCACCGAACATCCCCGAACCGCCAATGCTGACCTCGGGTATTTCCATATCCCGGATACGGGGGATCTGTGCGATACCCGCACCTATCAGCGTACCCGCAGTACCAGCCACAAATGCCGTCACTCCCGCAGAAAGCCCTGCCCCACCGGCCAGCAGGAGCCCGCAGAGAATCGCGACAAGCCCGGGGATAAACAGGGGCGCACGGAGGCCGTAACCGGGTATCGAACGCGTGGCCAGCCACGCAACAACGGCAACGATAACGATACCGATTGCAACGGGCTGGAGGATTGCCATACCCAGAACGGAGGTCGCACGATAGAGCAGGTAAACCGATACTGCAACGGGGATCAGTGCCCCTCCGAGGTTAAGCGAGACCACGGTCTCCCAAGCCGACTGGTGTGCAAAAGGGTTCGCTGCATCCGCAAATGGCAGTGCCGCATTATCGACCCGGATCATATCACGCCTGATCCGGTACAGGGGAATATTCACGAAACTCCCAAACAGCATCAACAGGACTACGGCAAGCGCCGCGATCCACGAGAACCCGAGACGGGTGAATGCCACACCCACGAGCCCGAGGAAGAGGAGCGGGATCATGAGAATGACCAGCCCGATAAGAAGGATCAGGGCAATGACCGAGAGCGGCCCGGCCGAGTACATCCGGACGCCATTACTCATGACTCATCACCCTTCCAGGTTTTGTGCAGACAATGGCCGCATGGTCCTTGTGGTACGGGGAGAGCCAGACACTCTCCACAACCTCAAGCCCGGCTGTTGCGAGGTCTGCGATCGTATCGTGGAACACCTCTTCAGGAGTCTTACGGATATCCACGCTCCGGGTCTTGAGCATGAGAATCGCATGCCCTCCCGGCCGGAGGAATGCGCAGTTCCTCGCGAGGATTGCCGCTTGGTCCGGCTGTGCCACATCCTGGTAGAGCAGGTCAACTCCTTCGACAAGCGGGGCATACTGCTCCGGCCGCGACGCGTCCGCCATGATCGGCACGAGATTCTTTCGCCGGCGTGCCACTTCCAGCAGGTCCTGCATCGGCCTTGGGGCAAACTCGACTGCGTAGACCACCTCCACGTAGTCGGCCACGTGCGAGACCGTGGTCCCGTTCGCCGCACCGAGGTACAGCACCCGCATATCCGCGGTCAGTTCCACCCCTTTGCCCGCGTAATAGAGCGCCGCAAGCTTGCTCCGGAACGGGTCCCAGACCCGGGCGCCGGCGAGCATCCGTTCGCTGTACACCCCTCCTTCACCCTGCGATACCAGTACATCCCCAATCCGGATCATGGTTTATCTCCTGCGCCCAATCGATCGATGCGTGCCTGTGCGCCGTCGAGGAACTCTGGCACCAGCACGCCACGGAAGTAATCGAGCCGGGCGGCAATCGCCAGTTTCCCGGCAAGCGCACGGGCAACCTTTCCCCGCAGTTCCTTTGGCGCATTATGCACCCGCCGGTGCTGGAAGATGATCCCGTGCTTGGGGGAGGGGGACTTTGTCCTCAGGTGGGTAAAGAGGGCGGTCCGGGCCCCGAGCACCTGGATTGCACTTGCCGGAAGACGGGAGAGCGGGAGGAGCCCGCCCGCGTTGGACAGGAGCCGGGCAGCGACCAGTCCCCCAATCAGCGCACTGGTATTGGGCATCACCTGGTTTGCCCGTGACGAGACCTCCCGGGCAAGATCGGTCCTCGCTGCTGCCAGCTGCTCAACCTGCTGGGCAACCCTCCCGAGTGCCCCCCGTTGTTTCTGGGAGATGCTTTTCACCAGCACGTGCGCCGGTGTCCGGTGATACTTGCGGGAGAAGGCCGGGTGCCGGACCTGGTGCCACTCCGCCACCCGCTCCGACAGCAGGTTGATCATCTCATCCATCCCGTCGAGCGTCCGCACCATCTGGAGCAGCTCGGTATCCTTGCCCGCATACTGCTCACGGATATCCTGCTCGGCAGCAGCAAAACAGAGATCGCGGAGTGCCGAGAAGTACCCGGAACGGTCGCTGCACACACCGCATGCGACGGCATCCTTCCATGCCAGGGGGATGAACCCGTCCATCGTGGCCCGGAGGGTGCGTATGCGCCGGGCGCGGGCAGCAGCATCACCGGTAAACGGCGTGCATACCTCCCCGTCAACGTCCCCGAACCAGTAGGATTGCATGAAAAAAGATGGACGCCGGCGGCAATAAAGATCGCATATCACGGGGGTATCCCGACACCCGTCATACCCATGCAATACCAAAAGAATACACTATGACGGGGACCATGATCGCGCCCATGCAATAAACCCTCGGCAGGTTTATGAAATGGGGCACGAGTCCAAGCGCCGTTGCAAGGACGAGGACAACAAGGCCGAACGGGCCGGTGAGAACTATGCAGAGGATGACAACAAAGAAAATCACCGCCCGGTTTAAAGCGAAGCTGTCGATGTTGCCGATCCGGCAGGCAGAGCGGGAGAACCAGATCGTAATGCCGTACGCTGCGCACGCGGCAAGTACTCCGGCAACCATCAGCTCGCTCATAGAGGGGAGGGTAAGTTCAGAGAGCGCTGCCATCACCCCGTTCCGCATCCGGGACAGGGCAAAGAGGGCCGCAAGCCCGATGAACGCGTTCGCCGTGTTTGCTGCATTGGTCGCAAGGATGTATGCCCGCCGGTCCTTCTCATATCCGATAACAGATGCAAGTACACCGTTGGCCGATGCCGTCGACAGCCCGGGAAGCCATCCTACGGCAACACCGGCAACCGTTCCGAGCAGTGATGATTTCACCATGGTCCGGTCATCCATCCGTATTCCCTGGAACTGCTGAGCCGGAACAATCCCCCGCGATGCCGTCAGGAGCACCGAGATCCCGAAGAGCCCGGTGAGGAGCGGCATCAGGATCGCGCTGCCTCCCGCAAGGGTGTGCCACCCGAGGAAGGCATACCGCAGGGCAAACAGCCCGAGAATACCTGAAACGAAGAAGATTACAAGTCCCCAGCCGGGCGCCTCGCTCGTGGCGACCATATAGCCCACCGTTGCGATCAGCAGGATGCCGATCCACCAGTCGAAGTAGGGCTGGAGTGCAGGCAGAAGGAGAAAGCAGAGGATCGAGAGCGGGACTGCGATGATCATCGCACAGGCACTCCCGAGCGCCGCGATCCGCACTGCTTCCTCGCCATTGCCTTCGAGGCAGAGGGCATGTGCCGGCAGGACGGCAAGGGAGGTGTCTGCGTCAGGAATCCCAAGGAATGTCGAGGGGACCGCATCGACAAACGTATGCGTGATCAGGGCGGCAAACAGGGTGCACGCAAGTGCGACCGGTCCGAGCACTGCAATGAGGGCGAGCTGAAGGCCCAGGAGGATGCCGGCAAGGGTGTTTGCATGCACGCCGGGGATGATCCCGCTGATGGTACCGAGGATTATGCCGAGGATAGTGCCAAGCAGGATCTCAATCATTGGTTAAATATATGAAACTGCGGATATAAGTCAACCGAAATGCATACCATCATCATATCGCGAATACTATCACGAAGCAGCATCCCCATGAAGATTGCAGTTACCCGCCTGAAAGGAAAGGAGAAGAGCGATGCCTCGCGCTGCAGCGAGTACGGCCATTCGTGCTACAGCGTCCACCCGCTCCGCTCAGAGATCCATGAGGACGAGATCGCGCGATTCATCGAAGAGGCAGAGAGCGGAACGTTCGACTGCATCTTCTTTACGAGCGCCCTTCCGGCAAAGATCATTGCCCCCCGCCTTACCTCCCGTTCGCGGGTAATCGCGATCGGCCCCCAGACGGCAAAGGAACTTCAGGAACACGACATCACATGCGAAACCCTGCCGGGTTTCTATTCGCGGGACTTCGTGCCGTACCTGGGCGACTGGATCAAGGGAAAACACATCGGCATCCCACGGGCAGACGTGCCCAATCCAAAACTCCTCGGTGCAATCACGGCAGCGGAGGGGATCGTGCACGAGTTCCGGTGTTACGGGCTTGAACCGACCGGGGAACCGCTCGATCTCGGGCAGGCCGGCGCGGCCCTGTTCACGAGTGCGATGTCCTATACCAAAGCCCGCTGGACTCCCCGCAGCGGCCTCCTCGTGATGGCTATTGGCGACATCACCGCCGCAGCCATGCGGGCAGGAGGAACGGTTCCCACGGTTGTGGGGGATGGATCGCTCGAGGGATCATTAAAGGCACTGAATGATTATCTCGCACGATTGGGAGGACACTGATATGGAGCTCCATACCGCACTTCAGGGACAGGAACCAGTCCACCTCTGGAACAAGGCGGGGATCATCGTTATTGATAAACCCCGGGGCCCTTCCAGCCACGAGGTTGCTGCATGGGTGGGGAAGATGCTCGGGTGCCAGGTAGGTCACTCGGGCACACTCGACCCTGCCGTATCCGGCGTGCTGCTCATCATGCTCGGCAACGCCGTCCGTCTCGCCCCGCTCCTCCTCCAGCACGACAAGGAGTACATCTGCCTGATGCGGCTGCACGGCGATGTTGACCGGGAACGGATCGGGAAACTCGCAGAGGAGTTCACCGGCAGGCTGTACCAGCGCCCGCCCCGGAAGAGCGCGGTCAAGCGGAACCTCCGCATCCGGGAGATCCAGGAGCTCGAGATCCTCGATGTTGACGGCCGCCTCGTCCTCTTCCGCGCCCGGTGCGAGGCCGGCACCTATATCCGGTCGCTCTGCCACCACATGGGGCTCGCACTGGGCGTTGGTGGGCATATGCAGGAGCTGCGGCGCACGCGGTCGGGGACATTCACCGAAGAGTCGATGTACACACTCTACGATGTGCAGGACGCGGCAGTCGCTGCCCGCGATGGCGACCGTTCTGCCCTCGAAGCCATGGTTGTGTCCGTCGATGCAGCGGTCCCGGAGCTGCCGATCGTGGTTGTCCGCGACGCAGCGATCGATGCGCTCTGCCATGGTGCCTCGCTTGCAGGAGTCGGCGTGGTCAGCTGCATGGAGTTTGGCAAGGGCCAGACTGTTGCCGTCCTTTCGGAGAAGAAGGAGTTTGTCTGCCTCGGGCAGACACTGGTGCCCTCCGTTTCGTTCAAGCCCGGTGACACCGGGCTCGTCATCGCACCAACCGCGGTCTTCATGGCACCCGGCACCTACCCCCGCGGATGGACCAAGTCTGACAAGGTCTACCCACCAAAGTCGGATAAGAAGAAAGCCAAGAATAAAACGGGAGGGATACAGGGCCCGCGTCCAGCGGGAAGGCAGGAGCGGCGTTCGGACCGAAAACCGTTCGGTAAACCCGGGCTAAAACCTGATGACCGGGGCCAGAAGAAGAGATACCATTAAAAAAAGCCCCGGCTAACAAATAGGATACACTTTTTGCTGAGGTAGTCTAGCGGTAGGGCGCAGGCCTGGAAAGCCTGTGGTGCGAAAGTGCCTCGGGGGTTCAATTCCCCCCCTCAGCGTTTTGTTGTTTTCTGGTACTGGAAGGGGGGGTACCCCCTCCCCCCACACCTTTGCCATAACCAGGCATGGTGTTTCCCACCCCATTCCGTCGGAGAACGTACACACTTGTGCATCATGGAGGGGGGAGGGTAGTCACCCCTCCCTTAGTGGTAGGGATCCCCCCTGCCCCCACGTTAAAATCCGGAGGGGGGTCTCCCTACCCACCCCTCATGCTCCGGAGGGGTACCCACCCCCCCTTGGTTGCACGCACACGGGCAGCGGTTCTCCCGGAACTTCAGACGGAGAGGCAATTTTCCTGCGGAAATGAGTTCGCAGACACGGGGGGTAGTCCCCCCTCCCATACCCAGGGGGGTGGGTACCCCTCCCCTCAGTGGCGGGGGGATCCCTGGCGCCGGATCCGGCCCGGGATCCCGGAAGGGGTGGGTACCCCCCCTTTTGCGTTCAGACCAAAAAAAGGCACATTTCGGAACCGGATCCATAACATCCGGTGAATCGTTACCGCTGCATTCAGCGTTTTTGGAGGCACTCGTTGGCAAATGCAAGATAGTCCGGCACGATCTCGAACCCGAGGAAATGCCGGCCTTCCTGCTGCGCCACGACGGCCACCGTTCCGGAACCGAGGAACGGGTCAAGGACGAGGTCGTCGGGGTTGCTGGAGTACATCAGGATCTTCCTGACCAGTTCCGGGGGGAGTTTTGTCGGGGTCTTCTTCCTGCCCTTCCAGTACTCCCGGTTGATCACCCAGACGTCCTCAGGATAGTGATCCATCTTGTTGAAGGTGTACTGCTTCGGATCCTTCACCACGAAGAGAATATGGTAATGGCTGGTCACGTACTTCTTCTTCGTGAAGACACCGAACTGGTATTTCCAGATCAGGTGGTTGATCGTGGTCAGCCCTGCTGCATCAATTCCTTCAAGGATATCCCGGAGCCGGTTCCAGCCGGAGAAGAGGTACATGCTGCCGGTCGGGGCAAGCACCCGGGCCGCTTCCACCATCCACGCACGGGTGAACTCCCCATACTCTTCCTCCGGAATTTCCCTATACCCTTCGATGACGTTCGACCCTTTCCGGTTGTAGTTGAGCCGCTGGGCCCGGAAGTCGATGGCAAACGGGGGATCGGTGACGATCAGGTCAATGGAACCTTCGGGAATCTTCGGGAGAAGTGCGAGCGCATCACCCTGGTACAGGGTGTCCTCCCGGAATGCGCCCAGCTTCTTCCTCATTCAGTTCTTCCCGCCGGCAGCCCGTCCCATCCCGAATGCCTTCGCGTTGATCTCGATCGTCTTTTTGGGGACAAGCCGTTTCACCGATTCAAGGAGCGTCTCTGGTTTGAGGGGTATCCACTTGGATGCCGCCCCGAGCATCACCACATTCTGGGAGAGGGGGCTCCCTGCTTCGGTTGCGATCCGGTCTGCATCGAGGAGACAGAGTGCGTGGTTCTTCAGCGCAGCAATGATCTCCTCTTCCGTGGGGGCCGCAAGCTTCTGGGTATAGACCGATGTCGGGAGCACGAGGTGCCGGTTCACGACAATCTTCCCGTCTTTTTTCAGGAAGTGGGAATAACGGAGCGCTTCGAGCAGGTCGAACGAGATGAGCAGGTCAGCCTGCCCGGGCGTGATGAGGGGGCCGTACTGGCCGTCGATGCGGATGTGGCTCTCCACCGAACCACCGCGCTGGGCCATGCCGTGGGTCTCCGCGCCCCTGACCTGCCGGCCCTCGATGAGGCAGGACTCCCCGAGGATGTTGGATGCAAGGATCGTGCCCTGGCCGCCGATACCGACAATCAGGATGTCGTAACTGCCGGTCATTTCTTCCCCTCCCGTATGATCGCCCCGACAGGACAGAGCTGGGCACAGACCGCACAGCCGCTGCAGAGCTCGTTGATCCGGGCTTTTTCGTCCGCAAATTCGATTGCGGGGCAGCCGAACCGCACACAGGTACCGCACCCGGTACAGGCATCGGGGTCAACGGTATACCTCCCACGCTTTACACCGGCGCGACGGGCGGAGATCACGCACATCTGCCTGGCAATGATCACTTTCACACCAGTGCGTTTCTTCGCCTCCTGAAGTACGTTCACCATATCGGTGAGATCGTATGAGTCTACGGTCTCCACGAACCTGACCCCGCAGGCGCGGCAGACCGCGTCAAGTGAGACAGGGGGTGTCTCCACGCCGCATGCGGTAAGACCGGTATTCGGGTTTGGCTGGTGGCCGGTCATTGCCGTGATCCGGTTGTCGAGGATGACCACGGTCATGTTTGCCCCGTTGTAGACCGCGTTCATCAGTCCCTGTATGCCGGTGTGCAGGAACGTGGAGTCGCCGATCGTGCAGACTACGTCACGGGTCTCGCCGGAATGGGCGATACCGCTCGCGACCGTTATAGACGCACCCATGCATATGGTAGTATCGACGACACCAAGCTGGAGTCCGAGCGTATAGCACCCGATGTCGCTTGGGTAGATTGCATCCTTGAACACTTTCCTGATCGCGTAGAATGCCCCGCGGTGCAGGCAACCTGCACAGAGGATCGGGGGCCGCACCGGCAGGTTCTGGACCGGCACGGATGGCACGAACGGGTTCTTCTTCAGGAATCCTGCCTTCTCCATGATCATTGCAACGGCAGCCGGGGATAACTCTCCCTCGTAGGGCGCGTATCCGTTCTTCTTCCCGAAGACCGGGACACCGCCCGCGACCTGCCGGACGGTCTCCTCGACCTCCGGAGCAAGTTCCTCAATCACCAGTACCTTCTCGTGCTTCCGGACAAACTCCCCGAGCCATTCCTCATCGAGGGGGTAAGCTCCGATCTTCATGAAGGAGACCCCTTCAGGCAGGAGTTCCTGTACGTAGGACGATGCGATACCGCTCGCGATGATCGCCATCTTGCCCCGGATTTCGTACCGGTTAAACCCCTTCTCGACCAGCCGCTTCCGGATCGCCGGCTGCTTTTCGTTGAGTTTCTTGTGGAGGACGCGGGTGTGGGCCGGGATCACCACATACTGCCGCGGGTCCTTGTGGAACTCGCCTTTGCGCGAGCCTGCAACAACAGGCCCCAGTTCAACATCGCCTTTCGAGTGGCAGATGCGGGTCGTGGGCCGGAAGATCACAAGAAGGCCGAACTCCTCGGAAAGTTCGAATGCCGACCGGATCATATCATGGGCTTCCTGCACGCTCCCGGGGTCGAGGCATGGCACCCGCGCAAAATGCGCATAACAGCGGGTGTCCTGCTCGTTCTGGGAACTGTGGGCGAAGGGGTCGTCCGCGCTCATGATGACGACGCCCCCGGTCACCCCGGTATAGGCGCTCGTCATCAGCGGATCGGCCGCCACGTTCAGCCCCACGTGCTTCATAGTGCAGAGTGCGCGGACCCCGCACCAGGCCGCGGCGAGGGCGTTTTCCAGCGCCACCTTTTCGTTTACTGACCATTCGAGATAGTACGACCGTTCCGGCTGTGCCCGCAGGGTGTCGATGACTTCGGATGACGGCGTGCCGGGGTAGCCGCAGACAAAGTCCACACCCGATTCCAGGCAGGCATGCGCTATTGCTTCATTCCCGAGGAGATATTTTCGTTCCATGATCCCAGTTCCGTGTACTTACCGTGATTTTTTTACACATATCCCTATCTAAAGGTGTTTGTAGTTCGCTTGTGGATTCACAACCTATAAAAACTCTGATGGAGTAGTAATTAGGGTAAAATCAGGCAACAATCGGGCCCGTAGCATAGCCAGGTGGTGCGCCCGGCTGATAACCGGGAGGTCATGTGTTCGAATCACATCGGGCCCATCTTCGTTTTTCGCATTTTTAATAAGAATGCCACTTCCCGCATCTGGAATGATTCGTGTCCTGATACGACGCATTCAGGTTTCCAGTAGGACTACGTAACGAAAGAAGAGCAAAAAAGGAGATACCGGTTGCCGGTTCAACTCACGCTTTTTTTGCAAACACGTACCCGATCACGGTCTCAAGGGAGTCGAGGAGTTTCTCTTCTCCCTGGAGATAGTCCTTCATTGCCCGGTAAAGCATGAACATGACATCATACCCGTACTGATCCAGCGCCTTTCTTGCATCGATCGGGTTGAGATAGGAATCGGTCAGGAACCCGTCGAAGCTGTACATCAGCTCGAAGAAGTCCCCCTCCGACGAGAGGACGCAGAACTGGTCGGTGACGGTCTTTGACGGGTTGTCAGGACGGAAGGCGACAGGCTCGGATTTCCCGAGGATGATCATCTTCTGGGGATAATACGCAGGGTCGTAGATCTCTCCCTTGGTATCCTGTTTTCCCATCTTCAGCATGTTGAGACCCACGATCTTCACGACGGACAAAGAAGAAACAGCCATCTTTTTCAGGAGATTCGCATCGTTCTCTTTCAGTTGCACGGTCAACGCCTTCTCGTTCTCGTGCGATTTTTCGATCTTCTTCATCAGGGCCTCAAACCCTTTCTCAATTTCGTCCATTATCGTTCACCATGTTCCGTGACATATATGCCGGGAGATAAGAAGTGTTCATGCGGCGGCTATTAAATCACTCGTTTCCGGTTTTTCCGCATTATCCGGTGATGATCCCGGACAGGACAGAATTTGGGGCGAGGCCAAACTTTATTCTGGATGCCATCAAATCCACGTACATGAAAGCCGAGGAGGGACTCGAACTTACACCGAGGAAGGTGGAATACCTCAAGTTCCTGTCCGAACAGGGAGGTGCCGTCCGGACAACCGCGATCGCTTCGCACTTCGGCGTCGATCCCTCCACGATCACCAAGACCATCGGGGAGCTTGCAGACGCCGGGTACCTGTTGCATACACCTTACCATGGTGTCACCCTTACCGACAATGGAAAGACATACGCAGGATTCCTCGTCAAGCGCCACCGCATCTTAAGCCTCATATTCGTAAGGAACGGCCTCTCCCACGAACAGGCCTGCTGCGAGGTGTCGCGCTTCGAGAGCTTCATCTCCCGGGACGCCGTCGACACCATGTGCCGGGCAATGGGCCATCCACAACAGGGCATCTGCGGTGAGATCACCCACGATGACGGGTGCATGGCCACCGTAAAACACCACAAAGGGGGAAGGGACCAATGAAGAACGCAACCGGGGGCCTGTCATGAGTGCGGCAATGATCTCTGAACATATCCCTGACATCGATCTCATCACGACATATGGGGAACGACAGGACTCCGCGGTCTCCCGGGCGAGCCCGTGGACGAAGTTTATCCTGCTTATCCTTATCGTCATGATGATCACGCTTACCAGCAATCTGGTGATCCTCATCGCCATGTATGCTGCGATCCTCATCGCCTGTTTCATGACCGGCCTCCCCATGAGAAAGATCCTTGCATGGTATGCCATGCCGGTTGTTTTTGTACTCTCGCTCGTGGGGATTATGGCATGGAACCAGCCGGGGGTCCCGGTGCTTTCGTTTACAATAGGGGGTTTTGTCCTCACGCTCACAGACCTGGGCATCCTGCTCGTCATCACCCTGCTCATCAAAGCCCTGATCTCGGTCACCTTCTCGCTCTTCTTCCTGATGACAACGAAGTACGCCCACTTCTCCGCCATGATCTCCCGGATCTTCCCATCCCCGCTCGACCAGATCTTTCTCCTCGCGTACCGGTTCCTGTTCCTGACCCTCGCCATGGCCGCATCCATACTCAAGGCAGTGCGGTCCCGGGGCGGGGGCCTCGTCCGATCCATTCGCGTCCAGGGGGGCCTCTTTGCCGGGGTGTTCGGCCTCGTCTTCATACGCTCTTTCGAGCAGGCGGAGCGGGTCCAGAAAGCGATGACATCGCGGGGATATAACGGCACATTTGCGGCACATACCGCCATCCCGAAACCCCGTATTGCAGAATACGGCCTGCTCTGCATATCCGGCCTTGCCGTGATTATGATGATGTGGCTGGTACCACACGCCGGGGGGTGGTGAGCAATGACGATCATGCGCCATGACCCGAACCACCAGCACTGCAACCATGTCGATCCCGGACGGGAACTGATCCACGTTGACTGTGCAAGCCACATCTATCCCGACGGGAGTGTCGGGATCCACGAGATGTGTTTCCATGTCATGAAAGATGAGATCGTCGCCTTGTGCGGGCCGAACGGGTCGGGAAAATCCACGCTGATCGAGCACCTGAACGGTCTCCTCCTCCCTTCAGAGGGGGACATCGTGATCAACGGCCGCTCGATTGCCCGGGGTGAACGTGCCGACCTCTGGAAAGAGGTAGGAGTCGTGTTCCAGCGCTCGGAAGACCAGCTCTTTGCCCCCACGGTCCTTGATGATGTGATGTTCGGGCCACTGAACCTGGGATTATCACCGGAAGAGGCAAAAGCGGAAGCCATGAAAGCGCTCGAAGCGGTCGGAGCAGCGGACCTTGTCCACAAGTTGCCCAACTACCTGAGCGGGGGGCAGAAACGACTGGTCTCCATTGCCGGCATCCTCGCCATGAAACCGCGGATCATAGCGCTGGACGAACCTACATCTGACCTCGACCCGGTCCACAGCGCGATGATCGAGCGGTTGATCATCGAGTTCAAGAGACGGTTTGGCATTAGTGTGGTGATTGCGACCCACGACCTCGAACTCGCAGCCCGTATTGCCGACAGGGTCTGCCTTGTCAGGAACGGCGCCATCTATGCAGAAGGTAGCCCGCGGGAAGTCTTTTACGATACCGCGCTCATCGAAGAGGCGGGGCTGAAACTGCCGGATACGGTGATGACCTGGCTCGAATACTGCCGGGGGATAGGGATGGTCTCAAATGAACAACCCCTCACGAGAACGGAACTGGTCACGCTGCTGGAGAAGTCTGCAGGTAATGGAAACGGGAAAAGTTTGGGATGAGCCCAAATTTTTCATTACGTTTTTATGCTCCCCTCAATAATGGATGAACATACAACCCGGTACGGGTTTTATGGGTAGAGATTCATCATGGCACACATTCATCTTGAAGACGGATCGTTCACGCTCGTATGGGTGCTGATCTGGTGGATCATTGCCCTTGCATGCATCGGGGCAGCGCTCTGGTTCCTGCGATCGCCTGGCCGGAATAACCAGAAACTGATCACCATCGCCGCGTTCATCACTGCAGCTGCATTTGCCGTATTCCAGATCAATATCCCCCTCTTTGGCGGCGTGCACCTGAACCTGACACCGCTAATCGGTATCCTCGCAGGGCCGGTCCTTGGCACCCTTGTTGTCCTCGTCATTAATATCCTCTCCGCGGCGATCGGTCACGGGGGATGGGGGCTTGTCGGGGCAAACGTGCTGGTAAACCTGAGTGAAGTAATCGTTGCATACATCATCTTCCGGGGGATAAGAAGGCTTATCCCGGACCTCTTTTCCCGGGCGGGGATTGCCACCTTTGCCGGGCTCTTCTGCGGCAACCTCATGATGGTGGCGATCATCCTCATCTCCGGTATCCAGGGGGTCACCCAGTCGTCCTCCCAAATCCTGGCCGGCCTCACCCTGATCATGGCCGTGAACATGGGTGTCGCCGTTATCGAGGCACTCATCACCGGCCTTGTTGTGCGATACATCGGAAAAATCCGGCCCGATATCCTGGGGGAAAACCATCCATGAAGGATGTATTGCAGGAGAAGAAAGGACTCATCATTTTCTGCCTGATTGCTCTCATCGTACTCATCAGCGCTTTCGCCGCATATGCTGCAACGGGGCCGATGGGTATCGAGGAGCGTTTTAATGCGGCTGCCGGTATTACCCCGGGCGAAGCCGAAGAAGAGGAGGAAGACGGAGGCCTCGCAGGGTTTGCCGTCGAAGGCAACATGATGCTGTACATGCTGGTGCTCGCGGTACTTGCGGCACTATGTATTGCAGCATACCGGCATTATCACCTGTAAATCGGCACTCGTTTTTTTATCCGGGATTCAGGAGACCCGTTCCCCGATGAAAAAATACTTCCGGTCCTTTTTAAGGACGGCTCGTCCCTCGTATCCGCACGGCAGGTCTTCGTTGATGACAATGCCCTGGTACATGGGAGAGCGGGCCATAACCGATCCTTTCCTGACCGTTTCGGTGACGATAAACGGGACCTCTTTTCCAAGACATGCCGAGTTTACGTCAGCATACACTTCTTCGGCACAGGCAAGCAGGAGCCGCGACCGGTCCTTCTTGACCGAGTCGGGGAAGTCTTTCTCTTTTAACAGGGAGGTGAACGGGCGGCAGGAATACCGGGTCACATTCACCTTGTTTGGCCGGATACGGCGGACGAGGCCGAGCGAGGCCGCGAAGTCCTCATCGGTTTCACCGCAGAAACCAACGATCATGTCGGTCGCAACGGTGATATCCGGGAACCTTTTCCGGAACGCGGCAACGATTTCACAGAAGTCTTCCACGGAATACCGTCTCCCCATCCGTTCCAGTACCTCGTCTGATCCGGACTGGACCGGCAGGTGGATGAACCTGAATATCCTGTCCCCGGAAAAGGCGTCAACAATCGCGTCGAGGTCCTTCATCACGGTTGCCGGGTTCATCATACCGACCCGTATACGATAATTCCCAGACACATCTCCTGCACGGGTGAGCAGGCTGGCAAGCGAATACCCGGTATCCTGTCCGTACGAACTCACATCCTGCGCAGTGAACTGGATCTCCACTGTTCCGGCAGCGGCAAAAGCCCGGACCTGCTGCAGGATCTCTACCTGGGGAAAGCTGCGCAACGGCCCGCGGGCAAAGCGGGTGATGCAGTATGTGCAGGCGCCGTTACACCCCTGAGCAATCTGGACAATCCCCACGCTCCCTCCCGATACGGTCCCGACGTCACGATACCATTCCCGGATGGCACCCGGCGCGATAATGACGGGATCGCAGACGGAAAGGATCGCCTCCCGCTGGACCGCCGGCATACAGCCGGTGACATAGAGTTCACGGTCACCCAGCGCAGAGAGCCGGCGCAGCATCCTCCGTTCTGTTGGCCCGACAACAGTACAGGTGTTCACAATGACCGCATCGGCCCCGTCCGGTGAATCCACCAGCGTGCATCCCCGGTGTTTGAGAACCTCAGACAATTTAGCAGAATCCCCAAAGTTATACCGGCACCCGTAGGTCTCGATGAACACCCGCTTGTTGCAGAGTGCGGCCAGCACTCCCCCCGCGGGGACGCCATCGCAACCGGGGTCTCTGCCGGGCAGGAGTTTGCGCTCGATCGTTTCAGGTGGATTCTGGTTCATGGGTTATGCTACTCGCTGATGCTATATTCACGGCAGGTACACTAGATATTTCCGAACACAACACTTAACCGATTGCACCCATAACCTGTTTACCATGATGAGGATCGGGCTGCTTGGCTGCGGCAATATCGGGCATATCATTGCACGTCATGCCGGGAGTTTCACGATCTCCGCAGTTTTCGACCAGGTTTTTGCACGGGCGGGCGAGATCGCCTCTATCTCGGGCGCAACCGTATACGAGGATTTTGATTCCTTTATCAATGCCGACTTCGACATCGTTGTCGAAGCGGCCTCGGTCAGCGCGGTAAAACGGTACGCCCCCGAAGTCCTCTCCCACCGTAAGGACATGGTGGTCATGAGTGTCGGGGCCCTGACCGATGCGGGATTCAGGGAAACAATCCGTACGAAAGCACGGGAGAACGGCAGGAAGATCTATATCCCAAGCGGCGCGATCTTCGGCCTCGACAATCTCAAGATCGGCCGGATTTCAACGATTAAGAAACTGCTGCTCCGGACCACGAAGAGCCCGGCATCACTTGGCATCGAGGCAAAAGAACGCAAGCAGATCTTTTTCGGCAAGGCCAACGAGTGCATCAAGTCTTACCCCAAGAATGTGAATGTGTCTGTTGCGATGAGCCTCGCAGCAGGGATGGACACCGATGTCGAGCTCATTGTCGACCCGGCAGTAGACCAGAACGTGCACGAGCTCTTTATCGAAGGCGATTTTGGTGAGACCTATATCCGCGTGACCAACATGCCCAGCCCGGACAATCCTGCAACCAGTTACCTTGCCGCCCTCTCCGTCCTCTCGCTGCTGGAAGAGATAGAAGACCCGATCATTGTCGGGACATGAGGGCCAATCGGGGGAATACGTGTGACAGACCTTGACGAACTGTTGCAATATCTCAAAGAAGATACTCCTGCTGGCGATGTCACCTCCGATGCGATCATCCCCGACGTCCACTGCACTGCAGTGATCCGGACTGAGCAGGACGGGATCCTTGCCGGTGTCGAAGAAGCAGTCGCACTCTTCACCCATTTCGGTGTCACCATTACCTTCCGGAAAAACGACGGAGATACCGTGAAGAGCGGAGACGTGGTCCTTTCACTTACCGGCAGGGCCAAGAAGGTCCTCCTCGTGGAACGGACCGCCCTCAATATCCTCGGCAGAATGAGCGGCATCGCCACCCGGACCGCGAAGATGGTGGCGATCGTCCGGGCAGAAAATGCCTCCTGCCGGGTGGCGGGGACCCGCAAAACCAGCCCCGGGTTCCGCAGGCTCGACAAGAAGGCCGTGCAGATCGGGGGCGGCGACCCCCACCGCATGAACCTGAGCGACGGCATCCTGATCAAGGACAACCACCTCGCCCTCGTGCCGCTGGATGAAGCCCTGCGTGCGGCCCGGGACCATTCAGCGTACAAAAAGATTGAAGTCGAAGTCGAGTCTGCCGAGGACGCAGTGAATGCCGCAGATGCCGGTGCAGACATCATCATGCTCGACAATATGACACCCGCACAGGTTCAGGAGACCATCGCAGTCCTGAACGGGAAAGCGCTCCGGGACCGGGTCACCATTGAAATTTCCGGGGGGATTACTGAGGACTCGCTCCGCAGGTATGCAGCCTGCGGGGTCGATGTGATCAGCATGGGTGCACTTACGCACACCGTGAAAAATTTTTCACTGAGCCTTGAGATCCAGCCGGTAAAAGCAGGTAAAGAATAATCTCTTTTAATAAGGGGCTCTTTACGAGTTCATCTATTTCTGAATATTGTCATGGCCGGGCAAAAACACCAGTGAAAAAGTTAATGACAGGGTATCCCCAATGGGAGGCTACGGGGAACTGGAATGACGGATGCGGAGATACCCTTTCCGGCAGCGGACGAGTCACCTGAACGTATCGAACCTGATCCGGCGATAATCGAAGAGAAGCGGAAGCGCCGCGTCCGTGGCCTGATCGCCCTGCTGAAAGACAAGACCCTCCATTTCCGCTGGCATGCGGCAGAGATGCTGGGGACGGAACGCGACACCGAGGCGGTCGGTCCGCTCATCGAAGCCCTGAAAGATCCGTATGTGGACGTCCAGTGGCTCGCCGCCAAATCACTCGGGCAGATTGGCGACATACGGGCGCTCGAGCCCCTTCTCGATGCAACGACATCGGACGACAAATGGCTGAGGGCCGGAGCCGCCTGGGGTCTCGGGAAACTCAAAGACCCGCGGGCGGTAGACCAGCTTCTCGTTCTCTTAAAAGACGGGAAAAAACGAGTGCGGAAAGAAGCGGCATGGGCCCTTGGTTCGATTGGTGACTGTCGGGCAGTTGCCGGCCTGACTGATGCGCTCAATGATCCTGACGGAAATGTCAGGGACGCCGCAGAGAAAGCACTGTCGCAGATTAAAGCTGTGCCGGTAAAAACCGCACAATAAACGACCGCAAAACCTGCTGATATCCAGGTATACTATAAATCCCTGTTTTTCTGCCCGCATCCGAAGAGGGGTTCAGAGAAAGGCAGATGATACGTGATCATGGGATTGTTGTGATGCAGATATCCTCAGCAGAACTGATGACAATCTCCTTCTTTCCGCGATAGGTCTGGACAATCCCATACGCCAGAATCGTATCGCCCTTATGCACGATTAGGTCCTGCGCTGCGGTTGCCGGGACGAAGAGCGTGATGTTGTTTACTATGAGGGCAAGGTGCCCGCCGTTCTCTATGAGCGTTGCCCGGCCAACCATCCCTTCCACGGCCACCAGCTCGCCATCCATGGAATTTTCCGAGAACGGCCGGGCAAATGGTTGCTTGCCGATCATGCTGATGACCGCATGAGCTGCGATAACCGTTACGGCAACTCCCACCAGCAGGACCAGGGCAATGCGTTCCTGTCGCCAGAGCATACCAGATTGTATAAAAGCAGAAGTATAAATGATCGATAGGTTGATATGTTAACGCTGTTAACATTATTACCATGCAAACGTTAACTCTCCCCCCCTCATCGAGGACGGTATTCCAGATACTGGAGACGGGCGGTGCGATGACCCACAAGGATCTCGTCCAGAAAAGCCACCTCGCTCCAAGGACCGTGCGTTATGCCCTGAAGAAACTTAAGGAGCGCGGACTCATTATCGAGAAGTTCAACTTCCGCGATGCACGCCAGATCATCTACCAGAACAAGACTGCCCAGACAACGAAGCCCCAGACAGCATCCGCATGACGAAACATTGCTGTACCCTGATGCACTGCGATACCATGGTCAGGAACCTCCTGCCGCCTATGAGGGCCGAGATGGTCGTCCGGCTGGTGCAGAAGCAGGGACTGAGCCAGAGCGATGCGGCAAAACGGCTTGGCGTTACCCGGGCAGCAGTCTCCCAGTACATGAGCAGGAAGCGGGGTGCAGGAGAGGTCGAGATTTCAACAGAAATGGACCTCATGATCGACAGGTGGGCACTTGCCGTAGTGACCGGAGAGAGCGACATCAACCTCTGCGATGTATGCCAGTGCGCAAAAAAGAACCATTGAATTCCTGACTCTTTTCTCACGATCGCGTTTTCCGGTTGGTTTCTCAGGAGCTCAGCAGAGGCTCACCGTTTCCGGCGATACCACCAGTACCCCACCAGCAATAAAATGACCAGCACAGCGACTGCGATCTTCAAAACGTCCGTCCCTGTTCCCGGTGACCTGACCGCGGGGTCCCAGTCGTCCTCGAACACCGCGAGGAAATATCCGGCAACCCCGGGATGGTCGATTATGACACCTGCCTCCCGGTTGAAATGGGGGGAATTGCTGTTCCAGTTGATGCTACTGACAAGGACCCGTTTTCCGTCAACGATCACCCCCTTGTTATGGATCTTCTCGATCTGGTTTGTCCTGAGATCCGCACAGCGCGCTTCGAGCGGGAGGTGTTCCGTTGATGCGATGGTGTTGATCAGGGCGACCATCTCATCGTTGTCATTCTTCCCCTCAACGTTATACCAGTATGAGTCCAGCAGGACGCGGACCCGGACCCCGTGCCGGGAAGCATTGATCGCCTCGGAGAGATACGGGTTCAGCGTGAGCCGGGTCTCGTTCGTGATGTACGCTTCCTCAATATCGATGCTGGTTGTCGCGGAGCGGATCAGATCAGATACCTCACTACTGGTATCCGGCGCCAGGACCGGGCGGATCACCGCTCCCTCAAACGTCTGCGGAGAAAATTCCGTTGCACGTTTTTCCACTGGCAGTGTCTCATTCCCGCCCGGTTCGCCATAGTAGGGCACGACCGAAGGACTCTGCATATCGGTGGTAAACACGGTCGCAAAATAGGATGCCGTAGCAGGGTCTGACAGGACAACGCCCCACCCACGGTTGCCGGTCATCCCCTCCGGAGCAAACCCGCTGTACTTGAAATTTTCACTCACCACGAGGACGGCCCTGCGGTCAACCACCACGTACTTCGCATGGTCGTAGCGGTAAGGGGCGTGTGCGGACTCTGACGATACCATCGCGTATACAGGAATACCGCTCCGGTTCACCTGCCACAGCGCCGCCTTCTCATCCTCCCCGATTCCCCCCACCGGCCCACCTTCAATTAACACCAATACCCCAACACCCCGGGCCCGGGCACGGGCAAGCGAGTCTGCCATTGACGGGCTTGAAAATTCATAGACATTGAGCAGGATCTCCTGCGAGGCGTTGCCAATCACTGCAGCAAACACATCATCTGAACAGTCGGGAGACACAAACGCTGTCACGGTCACATCCTTAAATTCCGCGGGCCCGAAACGTGACTGCCCGAGCATAAGAGGGCGCGGGTCCCACACATCGCCTTTGAGGATATGCACCTGCCCTTCGCGCGCCCTGACGGTACCGGGCCACGTGATGGTCTGGACGAGCTGCCCGTCCTGATACAGCATAAGCGAGTCGCCGGTATTGGCCATGCGGAGGGGTTTGCCATTGACCACATCCGGTATGTCAGGAGAGGTATCCAGCGATTCGTAATCCGGGGACCTCCCGTGGCTCTGCGCAAATGCGGTCCCGCTCCGGGCAATCGTGAGATTCCCGTATATGGCCGCACCGGGCGGGAACCGGAACCCGCCCTTCCCGTCCGTTACCGCGATCCCGTCCAGCGGACCCTCCCCGGAAAGGACAATATACTCGTCAGCATCATCATGAAGATAAGGATCCGGGCAGAACTCGGTGATCCGTACCGGGGAAGCCGCCCCCGTATGCACCACAACGAGTACCAGGAGGACGACCAGGACCGGGAGCCTTTGCATGGAAAAAATGTTTGTTCCCGTACTGTATATAATATATGAAATATTTTCATAATGATATGATCATGAAAAAACATGACTCCCCAGGACCATGTTGTACTCCCCTTGTAGTGAAACTCGGGGGGAGCCTGTACAGCAGCGTGCCTGACATCGTCCCGCTCCTCAGGTCATCCGATCGCCCCCTGCTCATCGTCCCCGGAGGGGGTCCCTTTGCCAATGCCGTGCGGCAGGCCGGGCTTGACGATGAGACCGCACACTGGGAAGCGATCGTGGCAATGGACATGTATGGCCGGTATGTTGCCTCTTTCGGACTTCCCGTCACAGACCAGCTCGCGGTTCCTGACCAGACCGTTATCGTTCTCCCGGGCCGCACCCTGCGGGAGCGGGACCCCCTCCCCCACTCGTGGGATGTCACCTCCGATACCATTGCGGCATGGGTGGCAGCGGAACTGCACCTCGACCTCCTTCTCCTCAAATCCGTGGACGGCATACGCGATGGAGCCATCTTAAAAAAACAGGTGACTGCCCCTAGTGAGACAGATGTCGTTGACCCGTTGCTGATCCCTTACGTCCTTGAAAAAAAGGTGGATACCTTTATTCTCAACGGGTCGCGCCCGGAATTTCTTGCCGGATACCTCCATGGCGACCCGGTCCCGGGCACGCGCATCAGTACAACCTTTTAAAGGTACCAAAAGAGATACTATAGGAATCCTTGGAGGAGCCAAATGACAGATAAAAAGTGTACGTCCTGCAACGCTCCGCTTGCAGATGAGGGCGCAACGGAATTCGGTTGCCCCGCGTGCGGTGTTGAGATCAGCCGGTGCTACCGGTGCCGTGAGCAGAGTATCCCCTATACCTGCCCCAAGTGCGGATTCGGGGGACCGTAAAACATGGGAAGTGTCGCAGTCATCATGAGGGTCATGCCCGAGTCACCTGAGGTGAACCTCGAGCAGCTGAAATCAGCACTCAAAGAGAAATTGCCCGGCATTCAGGATATCCAGGAAGAGCCAATCGGCTTTGGCCTCAAGGCGATCAAGTTCGCCGCCATCGTCAACGATGCCGGTGGCGAGACGGATACGCTCGAAAAGACAATCGGTGCAATACCCGGTGTCGAGCGGGCAGAGATTGTAGAAGTGACCCTGACATAAATCCTGTCAGGCCGTTTCTTTTTTCTGATTCTTTCAGATTTTCTTATCCGATCCGGATTACTGCTGCCGTTCTTTTTCCAGCGCCTTGATTACCGCATCGGTACTGTTACGGATCTTTTCTACGGATTCGCGGAACGCGATCACTTCCGACTCATCAAGCCTGATGGTGATCGGGAAGATGCCGTCATGGTTGATGCGGGCTGGTACCCCGATGCAGACATTACCGATACTATGCACTTCCTCATGGATGAATGCAGACACGGTCAGGATACGGTTTTCGTCGGACAGGACGGTCCGTACGAGAGTTGCAATAGCTTCACCGGGGCCGTATATCGTAGAGCCTTTGTTCTGGATAATCCGGTGGCCACTGCACTTCACAGATTCGATGAACTCCTTGACCGGTAAGTGCGCAAATTCCGGCAGGTTCGAGATCTTGATACCCCCAATCGTTGTTGCAGACCAGAGCGGCACGAGACTGTCGCCATGTTCCCCGATAATACGGGTATGTACCTCGCTGACATGGACATGGAAGTAAGAAGCAATTAAGGATTTAAGGCGCATCGAGTCCAGGTGCGTCCCGAGACCAAAGACCCGGCTTGGTTTCATTTTCGAGTATCTCAGGGCAACGCTGGTCATGACATCGACAGGGTTTGTGACAACAAATATCTTGGAATCAGGTGCAATCCTGCCAATTGTTTCGGCAATCGGGGCAACGATGCGTGCATTTTCGAGCGCCAGATCAAGACGGTCCTGTCCTGCTTTGCGCGATACCCCTGCTATGATAATGAAAATATCCGAGCCGACACCATCGTTCAGGTCGGTCGTCCAGTTGACCCGGGTATCGGTTCCCCGCGCAGCAAAAGAGTCGCCAAGGTCCTGGGTAATACCCTGGAGGATCGATTCCCGACCTTCCCGCCCATAGAGGAGGATCTCATTCACGTGCGGAATATCCGAAATTGCGTGGGCGGCAAACATGCCGACATTGCCCGTTGCACCGATAATGGTCACTTTTGCCATAGTAATCGTAAATGGGGACGTGTTCTCGGTCGACTGTACGTTTCTCTGTTCACCAAAGCATTCATCCTCCGCCCCGTTACCCCATGGGCGCCGGATGTCTGCGGTAAGTCTGCTCCCTTCCGGGCCTGAACCGGTCCCCGCAGCAACAGATCGCCATTCCCTCCGGAATTTTGATTTCTGTCCATCGACCTCATGGGACGAGGTTTCAACGTCAGAACGCACAGGATCCCAAAGGCCGTTGCAGCCTCGGTCAAACTTCGCCCCCCGCGTACCGACGGTTTCGGGTTACAAGTGACGCCGAGCCACCCGGGCTAGTCCCCATATACTTTTGTACACCGGTCAATAAAGGCTTGTTACCCTGCGCAGGAAAAAGCGAGCCTGTTTGGATCACTATCAAAAAGAGGGCGTTCACGGGATAAACACCTCGCCACCAACCCGTTCCTGCCATTCCCTCTGGATCTTCCCGGCCGCAACCTTGTCCTTCTTTTCAAAAATATCAAGGGCCGTCAGCGGGGACGATCCTGGCCGGAGGACGGACGCGAGTTCACGGAAATCACCCTGGTACACCTCGATGACCTGCGCCCCTTCGGTCTCCGCGATCTTCACGGGTTCCCGGACCACCGGGTGTTTTGCCATGTCATGGAGCTGCTCGAAGATCCTCACGCGGCTGATGGACAGGTACTCCCGGTTCACTTCAAGATTGAAGGCGGACCAGAACGCCGAGGCATACCAGGCATCGTTCATCACCACCCGGGGGACACCAAGGCATGCGGCAGTAAGGCCCAGCGTGCCCACGCCGGAACAGGCATCGATGAAGTATGGCACCGGGGGTGTTCCCACGTGCTGCTGCACGGACCGGATCTTCGGGTAGCCGGCCCGGGGGAACTCGATATGGACGAGCGACTGTTGCTTGTACATCACCAGCGGGCCGGTGGCAAGCGGAAACACATCTGCCCGTACGTCGCAACCGGCAAGGAGCTCGTACACCTTCGGGACCGAGTCAAGGCCGGCCGTGGCAATCCCCGGGACAAAATCGCCGGTCCTGACCACCCCCCGCAGCTCGGGGATCTCACGCACGAGACGTTCCGCGGTCTTTTTTGTTACCCGCGGGGAGAGGAGGACAAGGGATTTTTCCGGCAGGAACGGGGGCCTGTCCATCGCAAACCCGGGGTGAATGAGGGGAGATCCCGCCGCGATCAGCGGGTCCGTCGCTTTCAAGTCCCCTTCTTCGACCATGACCACCCAGATGTGGGCGAACACTTCATCGATGAACCGTTTGCCGCAGGAACAGGGCTCCCCGTACGCGGGCGACGGCAGGGGCATGCGCTTGTCCAGTGTCCGCATGCTGCACTCTGCGCACGGCAGGAACATGGTGGGCAGCGTGGCAAGGATGTCCTTTGCGGACTTCACGCAGTCCATTGCACACACGGGACACTTCATGTTGCTTCCTATGAAAGTCCCCCGATACAAAGGTTTTCAAATCGTGCTGCACGGAGACGGGCGACGGAAACGACGACCTGTGGGAAAAAGAATCAAAAACAGGCAGTGGGCCCGAAGGGATTCGAACCCATGACCGCCCGGTTATGAGCCGGGCGCTCTAACCGGACTGAGCTACGGGCCCCTAAACGCCCCCCACAGGGCTCGAACCTGTGACATTCGGATTAACAGTCCGACACTCTACCAACTGAGTTAGGGAGGCACGCGTCTTCGCGTCCTAATAGATTCTTTCTGAGTACTTTTAAAGGTAACTATGAGGTCGTGAAGGCGGAGGAGATTCTTCCCTTACGAAAAACCGCCGTTCTATTCGTCCCGCTTCATCGTTTCGAGCATCCGGATAAGTTCGTCCAGATCCTCGTTCTGGTGGGCAAACAGTTCAACGGTCCGGGTGGTCGCCACGGCACCATCGGGAGAGGCACGGATATAGCCCAGCTGCTCCAGCACGTGGAGGGAATACCGTATGCGGTGGGAGGGCAGGTCAAGCAGCTCGGAGAGTTTCATAATCCCGATTGGCTGGTGGTCAGCCACGGCACGTGCCACCTCAAGGTGGCGGATGACCAGTTCAATCTCGTCCTTCATCTTTTCGAGCATGCGCTTCCCCTCCCGTTCCGAGCGGTATTACCCCACGGTTTCCTCATCATCACTTTTATCCGGTTGCTCATGAAGCCATGCCTTTGTCTGAGTGTACCGTTTCCGGAAATCAAGAGAGAGGATACCGGCAACGATCAGCATGACCGCAATGAGAGGAATCCGGTAACTCTCCAGCCGCCCCGGCAGGATAAAAAATATGAGGACGGATACGGCGACAAGCAGGATGATGATATTCAGCTCCACAGCGAGGTGGTAGAATTTCCACCGGAACTGGTCTTTGGCATTTGCGTCCATTGCTTCAATGTCACCTCCGGAATAAAAGTACTTGACGTTTCACCGCATATAGTATGGACAGATGGATCCACTTTCCGATGCGATAAAGGAGAACGGGGCGGATGCCTACGTTATGTATGCCTCCTCGCGTGACGCCGATATGCGGTACCTGACGAGGTTTACCACGAGCGACCCGTTCGTCTATTTCAGGAAGCCGGGTGAAAAAGGCACGATCATCATCTCCCAGATGGAGGTGCTGCGCGCGTCCCGCGAGTCACCGGCAGCAGTCATGACCCGGACCGGGGCGGGTCTTCCGGATATCCTGAAAAAGGAGAAAGACCCCCTCCGGGCAACCGCGAAGATGATCGCAGGGCAGGCAGGAAAGAAGATCCTCGTCCCGCCCCAGTTCCCGACCGGGCTCACCCGTGCACTCGAAAAGTACTGCACGGTCCTGGTTGACAACGGGACGGTCATGTCCATGCGGGCGAAGAAGACAAAGGCGGAGATCGTGGCAATGCGGCGCGTCCAGAACGTGACCGAGACTGCGCTCGGGCTCGGCGTTGCGCTGATCAAAAAATCTACCGTAAGGAAAGGGATCCTTTACAGCAAAGGCACGCCCCTGACTGCAGAGCAGGTGAAGTTCACGATGCACAGCCACCTGCTCTCCTGTGGCTGCACCGCGGTCGACACGATCGTCTCGTGCGGAAAGGAGACGGCAATTCCCCACATGACCGGTACAGGCCCCCTCCACGCGGACGAACCGATCATCATCGACCTCTTCCCGGTTGAAGAGGCGAGCGGGTATTATGCCGACATGACCCGCACGGTGGTCAAAGGTGAACCGACGGATGAGATCCGCGAGATGTATGATACCCTGCGCAATGCAAAACAGCTCGCGATCTCACTCATCAAACCAAAAGTTACGGGAGCGGAGGTGTACCAGGCCGTTGTCGATTTTTTTGCCGGGCAGGGGTACGAGAGCGACACACGGGGATTTGTCCACAACCTCGGGCACGGTGTAGGTCTGCAGATCCACGAGCTCCCGACCGTGGGACCGGCGGGTAAAGCGCTCGTTGCCGGCAACGTGATCACGGTCGAACCGGGACTCTACTATCCCGGCACCGGCGGGGTCCGGCTCGAAGATATCGGGGCGGTCACCGCACGGGGCTTTGACAATTTTACGACATACCCTGAGGAGCTGGTCCTGTGAAGGACGATGTGTTTGACAAGTACCGCACGGCAGGCACCCTTGCCTCACGGATCCTGAAAGACGGGGCAAAGGAGATTCGTGTCGGGGTTTCTTACCTCGAACTGGTCGAGTCGATTGAAACCCGCGTGAAAGACGAGGGAGCAGCCCTTGCATTCCCGCTCAACCTTTCCTTAAACGAGGACGCTGCACACGACACCGCAGCTCCGGGGGACGAGCGGGTCTTCCGGAAGGGTGACGTCGCCAAGCTCGACCTCGGCGTGCAGATCGACGGGTACATCGCGGACACGGCAACCACCGTTGACCTCGGGAACAACTCCCTGCTCCTCGATGCCTCCTCAGAAGCACTGGAGGCCGCCATACGGGCAGTAAAGCCTGGTGTTAACGCAGGAGCGCTCGGGGCCGCTGTCCAGAAAGAGATCGAGAGCCGGGGGTACCGCCCGATCGCCAACCTCACCGGCCACGGGCTGGGCCAGTACCTCCAGCACGGCCCGCCAACCATCCCCAATATCGGTACGGGAGGGGGGGCCGTGATTGAAGAAGGGATGGTCTTTGCCATCGAACCATTCGCAACAACGGGGTGTGGTCGCGTAGGGGAGAAATCACGGATGGAGATCTACTCCCAGATCTCGGACCGCCCCGTCCGCATTCCGGCGGGCCGCACGATCCTTGAGAAGATCCGCGACCGCCAGGGACTGCCGTTCTCCCGCCGCTGGCTCGGCGAGCGAAAACTCGACCTCGCACTCCCGGCACTGGTCAGGTCCGGTACCCTGCATGCCTACCCGGTCCTCTCCGATATTGCAGGTTCCCTCGTCTCCCAGCACGAGCACACCCTCATCGTAACAGGCGATGGCTGCATCGTCACCACACGATGAGAAGCCTTATGCATTCCGGGGGAGATTAATTAAGGTTACAGCCATGTCTGGAGATTCTGATACCCTGCGCATAATGGAGATCGTTCTGACCGCCGAAATATTCAATCAGAACCCAGAGCTCGACATCAATGACCTGACGCCACCGTGCCGCGAGATCTTCGGTTCAACCGGCACCGCCGATGCCAAGCGCCCGGTCTTTGTCAGCGACGGACTGATCAAACGGACCCTCTCGATTGCCGATGCCCACACGAAACTTGCTTCCAACCCGTTCATCGCCTACGAGGAGTTCGGGCAGCGGATACGGATCACTGCCCTTGACCCGGCAGCGCAATGGTTCCTCAAGCAGGGCGGCAAACCGCTCGTAGAGAAGAACCCGGCGCTCGCCTTTTATTTCGAGAAGACCGGCTCGAACGGAGGCACGTACGCAACAGTCCGTAAGGCCAACCCCCCGTATGAGGACACCAAGGCGTACCTCGATGCAAAGATCTCGAAACTGGTCAGCGAGGACGAGAAACTCAGGGGGGCACTGGACCTTGTCATCGTCAGCGCTCCGGAAGAGATCGAGCAGCATATCGACGACCTTGTCTGCACGCCCGACCAGCTGGCGCTCATCGGCAAGCTCCAGCATGCCCTCGACCACCGCGAGTTCCTGCACCGCCACCGGATCTACGAGATCGGCAAGCTCCTTTTCGTTGGCCCGCCCGGCACAGGGAAGACCTCGCTCGCCCTTGCGATGTCCCGCACCATGCACATGCCGGTCCTCGAAGTCCGCCTCTCGATGGTCACATCCCAGTACCTCGGTGAGACCTCCAAGAACATCGACCGCATCTTTGACCTGGCGAAGCAGCTCTCGCCCGCGATCCTGTTCGTGGACGAATTCGATTTCGTGGCAAAGAGCCGCACTGCCGACGACCATGGCGCAATGAAACGGGCGGTCAACTCGCTCTTAAAGAACATCGACCGGATCAACATGGTCAAGAACGGCGTACTGATGATCGGTGCCACCAACCACCCGCAGCTGCTCGATGAAGCGGCATGGCGACGGTTCGACGAAGTGGTGGAGTTCTCCCTCCCGGACGAAGAGATGCGGAAGAACATCCTCAAGAAGGTGACGTCGACACTCCACTGCTCTGTCGACTACCAGGCCCTGGCGAAAAAGACCGAAGGGTTCTCCGGCTCTGACCTTCGCATGATGATCAAGGAGGCGATCCTCTCGGCGCTCATGGACAAGCGGCAGGAGATCACCGAGGCCGATATCAAGAAGGGCGTCACCATGGTCCGTAACCGGGAAGCAATCCGGCACCAGAACTGGTTGTAACATGAAGATCACGCTGCTCGGCACCGGCGATGCAGTCGGAACACCCCGGATCGGGTGCGACTGCCCCCAGTGCACGCACGCGAAATCGACCGGTGCCACCCGGCTGCGGACCTCGCTCCTGATCGAGAATGAAGGAAAACATCTCCTCATCGATTCGTCACCGGACCTGCGGCAGCAGATCCTCCGGATCGGTTCGCCCCATATTGATGCGGTAATCTGGACCCACGGGCACTACGACCACTTCATCGGATTTGGCGAGTTCTACCGGGTCCAGAACATTCCTCCGGTTTTTGCGGCAGCACCGGTTCTCAACTATTGCGTGGATTACTTCCGTTTCCTCAATTTTGACAAGATTGTAATCGAACCCTATATGCCGTTCAATATCTTCGGCATCAAGGTCACACTCTTTGTCGTAAGACACCCGCCGGCCTTCACCTGCGGCATACTGTTCGAGACGAAGGAGTCACGGGTCGGGTTCACTTCCGATACCAACATCGACATCCCACAGGAAAGCCTCGACCTTCTCGGAGACCTCGACCTCCTCCTGCTCGATGCGATCGTACCATCGAGCATCAGGATCGCCAAGCACATGAACTACCTTGACGCCTGCAGCCTGGCCGCGCAACTCGCCCCTGCCGATTTCCGGTGCGTGCACATGAGCCACATGATGCCCTGGGACCTCCCCCATACCGGAAAGGACGGGGATACCTTCGAATTTCCCTGACCTGTTTCCGGGCCACGGGTCCGGCGGGCGGTAGCAGCACAGGGCGACCCATACCTTAATACTTTTCAGGTGCCCAAACATAGGTGCATGATTGTAAAAGTACTCGAGCTCGAGAAAGACAAGGTGCGGCTCATCGTCCAGGGAGAGGGGCACACGTTCATGAACGCCCTTGTTGAAGAGATCTTAAGCGACAAGGACGTCGATGTCGCACGATACAACATCGAGTTCCAGTTCTCGGACCCGGAACTCCTCGTCACCACCAAGAACAAGAAGAACCCCCTGCCCATCATCAAGAAGGCCTGCAAGCGGATCACCAGCAACTGTGACGAGCTCATCAAGGGGATTAAGAAGGCCAAGGCCTGATCCCCGGGCCATTTCTCTCCCAAATACTTTTTTCATCACCCTTACATTACCATCATTCTTCCGGACTGCCGTCCGTGGGAATGCATGATAAAACCCGGTACGGTTCACGAATTGCGAGAACCATTCAACAGAGATAAAAAAACTATAAAAAACGAGGCGGGGTTATTCCGCCCGCTCGGTAAAGACGATGGACCCGGAGATGCGGGAGATCTTGATCTTCACCTGCTGGCCGGGTTTGGAATTGGCCACGTACATGATATACCGGCCCATCTTGACAACCCCGTCGCCCCGCTTTGAGATCGACTGGATCTCGACATCCATGACCTGGCCTTCCTCGAGGTTCTCCGATACCGGCTCTGTCCGGGCCTTCCGCTTCCGGACCGGGCGGTGACTCCCGCAGGCATCGCAGCGGAGGATCATGACCCGGTCATCCTTCACGAGCCGCGTGTCGGGCTTGCCGCATTCCGAGCAGATCACGTAGTCATCGACATAGCTCTTGATGATCGCCTTGATGAGCGGGATCTCGAACTTCCCGTTGAAGATCGCACGGTTCCCGTCGATCTTGCCGCTGGTGCCCAGTTCGCCGAGCAGGAACTTCATCAGGTGGTCAGGTTCGCGGCGGACCTTCCCCACGATATCGGTAAAGTTTTCAAGGACGGTCGTCTTACCTTCGACATAGGCCTTTGCCTCGGGAACTACAAAACGTTCCGAGGACTCGGTCCTTTCCGTGATATTGGAATATGCCTGTTTGAGGAGTTTTTCATACGGGTCCGTCATAATTGTATACAATAATGGCGCCGGCTGACAAAAAGGCTTTCCCCGGTACAACCGGGAGCCAGCGGGAGCCAGGAACTGTTTTTTCAGGGATGATTACGGGTCAGCACAACCAGGCATAGAACGGGGTTACACGGGGGGTAAATCCTTGACAACGACAGAGACAAGCTCCTTGGTCTTCTTCTCGTTCTCGATATCGTTCTGGTGAATATTTGCATTCCCCACGCATTTCATGCCACGTGCCTCGATCCATTTCTGGAAGAGCTCCGCTGTCTGACCGGGCTTGCCCCCGTGCGTACAGAACGCCGTTGCTTTTTTCCCCTCGCACCCATTCAGAGCGTCGATCGCAGCATGGATCGCAGGAGTTGGTTTAAACGCCCAGACCGGTGAACCGAAGATCAACTGGTCGTAACCGGATACATCGATCGATGCCGGTTCAATCTCGGTCTTCTCCTCCATTTGTGCCTTTTTGCACCAGACAAGGAACCGGGTCAGACGGTTATAGCCGGCCCGGTCCGTGATATCGATCAACTTCCCGTCACATGCCGTTGCGATGTGCTGGGCCACTTTTCGGGTGTTGCCGGTCTCGCTGTGGTAGATGATGCAGACGTTCATTGTGGTAGTATAGGCAACAGGGATTAAAAAACTATGAATATAGTAATGCCGGTTTACAGAGGGAATAGCAGATCATTAATCAGAAAGAAAAAGGGGGTTTATTACTTGTACCGTGAGGGGTCCATCCCCGAACGGTGAAGGGCAGTAATCCCAAAGGAATTACTGACGGAACTGCGGCATCATGCCGCGGACTTCCCTGCCCACTTCCTCGATGAGGTGATCCTCATCAGCATTTGTCAGCGCAGTGAACATCGGGCGGTTCACCATGTTCTCAAGCATCCATTCCCGGGCAAACTTCCCGCTCTGGATCTCCTCGAGGATCTCCGCCATCGCCTCGTAGGCTTCCGGTCCGATGACCCGGGGCCCGCGGGTGAGGTCGCCGTACTGCGCCGTGTTACTGATGTACTTGCGCATGTTGGTGAGACCTCCCTCGTAGATGAGGTCAACGATCAGCTTCAGCTCGTGGAGTACCTCGAGATAGGCCATCTCCGGCTCATACCCGGCATCGACGAGAGTCTCGAACCCGGCCTTGACAAGGGATGTACAGCCCCCGCAGAGCACGGCCTGCTCACCGAACAGGTCGGTCTCGGTCTCCTCGCGGAACGAGGTCTCGAGAACGACGGCCCGGGTTGCACCGATCCCCTTTGCATAGGCAAGGGCGATCTTGTGGGCATTGCCACTCGCGTCCTGGTGGATGGCGATGAGGGCCGGGACTCCCTTGCCCTCCTCGTACTGCCGGCGGACCATGAACCCTGGACCCTTGGGCGCCACCATGATCACATCCACATTTGCCGGGGGTATGATCTGCCCGAAGTGGATGTTGAAGCCGTGCGAGAACATGAGGCACTTGTTCCCGGTGAGGTTGGGCTGGATATCATTCTTGTACACCGAACCCTGCAGCTCATCGGGAACAAGGATCTGTACGACATCGGCGCTCCTGACCGCATCCGCAACCTTCATCACGCTCATGCCGTCCTTGACGGCGGCATCCCAGCTCTTCCCGGGGCGCAGACCGATGACGACATCAAGCCCGCTGTCCCGTAAGTTCAGCGACTGGCCCCTGCCCTGTGACCCAAAACCGATCACGGCGATCTTCTTACCCTTCAGCACGCCGAGATCCGCATCTGCCTCATAATATTTCTTTAACATAGATGATCCCTTTGATATCAGCAACAAAGCACATAAATATTATATAAAAAAACTAAAGAGTCACACGAAAACCCCATTGGATGCGATGACCTATTACCCGCACACCATCTGATCAGATAGCCGATAAATCATTCAACAGGGAACTGCCGGACATCCAGGCCTCATCTCCCGATGTCCGTATCAACCTCACGCGGGTCGGCGTGAAAAACGTCAAGAAGCTCGTTGAAGTCCACAGGAACGGGAAGCGCCCGGTCATCTTCATATCGAACTTCGATGTCTATGTCGACCTGCCTGGCAGCCTCAAGGGCGCGAACCTCTCGCGCAATTTCGAAGTGATCGACGAAGTCCTTCAGCAGGCGATCGACGGCGATGTCAGCCAGATCGAGCAGCTCTGCAGCGTAGTCGCCCGGAAACTCCTCGACCGCCACGAGTATGCCGACCGGACCGAAGTGCTGATGCGCAGCGAGTTCATGGTCAAACGCGAGACCCCCATCAGCCACACTACCTGCCACGAGGTTGTGAAGGTACATGCTCGGGCGATTGCCCGACGGACGTTCCGTTCCCCGATCGTGCGGAAGAGCATCGGCGCAGAGGTCACGGGTATGACCGCCTGCCCCTGTGCCCAGAATATCATGAAGGAGCGCGCCAGCCGGGTCCTTGAAGGGCTCGATCTTAGCAAGGACAAGATCGACGAGTTCTTCGATGCGGTTCCCATGGCCACCCACAACCAGCGCGGCAAGGGGTTCCTCTGCATCGAAACTGACGACGACCAGCACGTGGATCTTGAGAAGGTCATATGGATCCTCAAGGAATCGATGAGCAGCGGGATCTACGAACTCCTGAAGCGTGGCGACGAAGGTGCCGTGGTGCTCGCCGCGCACAAAAATCCGCGGTTTGTTGAAGACTGCGTACGGGAGATGGCGAAAAAAGTACTGGCCGAATTCGAGTACCTGTCCGGTGATTCCATGGTCACGATCAAACAGACCAACGAGGAGAGCATCCACCAGCACGATGCGTATGCCGAACGAAAAGCCACGATTGCCGAATTGGTCGATGAACTGAACGGGGATAAGCATAATTCCGACTGAATTGTGTTTCAAAACCCGGATAAATAATTAAGAACTTAAAAAAATTACCTTTTATTTTATGAAGCCGGCGCCGGTTTGCGCCGAATATTCCGGAACGGGCGATTCTGGCTCCGGGGACTTAAAATAACCTTAATTTATGGCGTTTCCCGCCGTGAAATCATTTCATAAAGATTATAAAACGGATGGTACAAGATAGAGATGAACGTACTTTGTACGCTCACCTATCTCTAGAGATGAGAGATGTATAGAGTAATTTTGTATTGTAGTTCGAACAACTCAACATAAAATGAGGCGATAATATTGTCGAAAGTTGTAGAGATTTCCCCAACCACAAGACATGAGGGACACTCCAAGCTGACGCTCAAGGTCAACGACCAGGGCATCATCGAGACCGGTAACTGGTGTTCCATTACACCGGTCCGTGGAGTTGAGAAGCTTGCCGTGGGCAAAACCCCCGAGCAGGTACCCAAGATCGCGTCCCGCGTCTGTGGTATCTGTCCGATAGCCCACAACCTCGCGGGCACTGAAGCAATGGAAGCATCGATCAAGTGCGAGATCCCCCGGGACGCACTGCTGCTCCGCCACATCCTTCAGCTCGCGAACCGCTGTCACAGCATTGCACTGCACGACATCCTGATCCTGCCCGACTTCTATATCCCGGGTACCGAGACCAAGATCAACCCGTTCACGGCAGAAGAGCCGGTCCGGACTGTTGCAAAGCGGATCCAGAGACTCCGTGAGATCAGCCAGACCATCGGCCAGATCGCCGGCGGCGACTGCATCCACCCGCGGAACACCCGTATCGGGGGTATGTACCGCAATGTCTCCGAGCAGGCCAAGACCAAGATGTACGACCTGGCAAAGGAAGGACTTGTCCTTTCCCACGCCCAGTCAGAGTTCATGATCGCGGTCATCCGCAACTACCACAAGAGAGACTTCGTTGACGTCGGCGGCATGAAGGTCCCGATGCCCAAGGATCTCGGTTTCCACGACCAGGGCTACCTTGCAACCCACTCGTTCTATGGCTCCTCAAGCCTTGACGAATGCCCCAGCTGGGACATCCGCCGGTTCAAGGAAGCACGGCCATGGGACTGGTACATGGGTGAGATGGAGATTTCCCTCGAAGAGCCCCGTTACCCGATTGGCGGGACCACCAAGATGGGAACCAAGGTCAACCCGCAGATGGAAGCCTGCACCGGTATCCCGATGTACGACGGCCAGCCCGTTGAAGTCGGTCCCCGCGCCCGCCTCGTCACTTACAAGAACTTTGACGAGAAGGGAACACAGGGCCAGAACATTGCCCGTGAGATGGAATACCAGGACTGCTTCTACGAGATGATCGACTGCCTCGACGAGCTCAACACGAGCGGAAAGGTCGTTGCAGACTACATCCCCGACGGCGACGGATCCCTCGGCTGGGCATCCAACGAAGCCCCCCGCGGTACCGATGTCCACATTGCACGCGTCAAGGACTGGAAGGTCCAGTACTTCAGCATGCTCGTTCCGACCACCTGGAACTTCGCGACCTGCAGCAAGGCACTCACCGGTGCACCCTGGCAGCTCGCCGAAGTTATCATGCGCGGATACGACCCCTGTGTATCATGTGCAACCCACATGATCGTAGTGGACGAGGCCAACAAGGTAGTGGCTCAGAAGCTCATCCAGTGAGTGTAACCTGATGCTGTATCCGGAGATCGTGATAGCAGGGTGTGGAAACCCCCTGTTTGCCGATGACGGCTTTGGCCCGGCAGTAATCGAAGAGATGGAGAAACTCTCGCTTCCCGACAACGTAATGGTAGTCGATGCGGGCCTTGGAGGCCCGCACTTTATTTTTACGCTGCTCGACCCGGAAGTGACGAAGAAACTCGTTATCGTCGATATTGCCGATTACGGGGCAGAGCCGGGGTCCATTACCAAACTCCGCGTCGAGGACCTGCCGCCAGGTGCGTATCGTGACGCCCATTCATGGGATCTCACCGAACCGCTCCAGCGTATCAAGGACCGGGTTGACGTAACGGTCATCGGGTGCCAGCCGGCAAAGGTTACAGCGCCTGAATTCGAGATCGGCCTTTCTGACGAAGTTCAGGGAGCAATTCCGAAAGCGATTCGGGTGATACTGGAAACAATAGGAGTGGATTATGGGACTACTATCAATCTTCAAGAAGAAGGACGCCAGCGTGGAACCGCAGAAACCTGCAGCTCCAAAGACCGCTAGCGCAGCACCAACAGCAGCAGTAACTAAAAAGGAGGTTAAGCCTGTGGCAGACAAAATTACATTGGGCTACACCCACCTCAGTGGGTGCACCGGTTGTACTGTAGCATTAGCAGACAACTATGCCGGATTATTAACGCTCCTCGACAAATACGTCGACCTTAAGTATATGCCAACACTTGCAGACGCAAGGCACGTCCAGAAGGTAGATGTATCGTTCGTCGAGGGTTCAGTCTGTATTAACGACAAACTCGCAGTTCAGGAACTCAAGGAGACCCGTGAGAAGTCAACAATCGTCGTCGCCCTCGGCGGCTGCGCCTGTTACGGCAACATCACCCGGTTCTCCCGCGGTGGCCAGCAGAACCAGCCGGCCCACGAGGCATACCTGCCGATCGGCGACCTGATCAAGGTGGACGTGTTCATCCCCGGATGCGCACCGACCCCCCAGATGATCAGGAACGTCGCGGTCATGGCATACCTGCTCCTCAAGGGAACCAAGGAACAAAAGGACCTCGCAACTGCATTCCTCACTCCGCTGATGAAACTCACGGAGAAGAACGAGGCATGCTTCTGCGAACTGATGACCCAGGTCATCAACCAGGGCCTGTGCATGGGTTGCGGAACCTGTGTGGCAGCATGCCCGGTCAATGCAATCACGATGGAGTACGGCAAGCCCAACGGCGAGCGCGACCTGTGCATCAAGTGCGGCGCGTGCTACAGCCAGTGCCCACGGAGCTGGTTCAGCTTTGACGTGGTTGAGAACTATGAGGCGATCAACGAGGCCATAATGGCGGCACTCCAGTGAAGGTGATTGAAATGGGAGCAGAACTCGGTAAATACAAATCATGCGTCTCAGCCCGAAGCACCGACAAGGAGCTTCTCAAGTGCGCCCAGGATGGCGGTATTGTTTCCTCGCTCTTTGCATTTGCACTCGACGAGGGCATCATCGACGGAGCAATCGTTGCAGCAACCAAGGAGTTTGCAGCAAAGAACCCGTCCAAGGTCATTCTCGACAGCACGAACTTTGACATGATCGAACCCTGGAGACCAATCCCGGCGATCGTCAACACCAAGGCTGAGCTGCTTGCAGCAGCCGGAACCAAGTACAACATCAGCCCGAACGTTGCACTCTTAAAGGAAGCAACCCGGAGCTTCGGCCTGGACAAGGTCGGTATCGTCGGCACCCCGTGCCAGATGCAGGCTGTCCGCAAGGCACAGTTGTACCCGATCGGCATGAGGGATGTCGGCGCGAGCATTGCGCTTGCAGTCGGTATCTTCTGCATGGAGAATTTCCCCTACCAGAGCATCCTCCAGCTCGTGGAAGACCACGCGGCTATGAAGCTCGAGTCCGTCAAGAAGATGGAGATCGGCAAGGGCAAGTTCTGGGTATACGGCAAGCGCGGACAGGTCGTCCAGCTGCCCCTCAAGGTGACCCACAAGTACGAGCAGCCCGGCTGCCACGTCTGCCTTGACTATGTTGCAAACCTGGGTGACATCTCCACCGGCTCTGTCGGCAGCCCCGATGGATGGAGCACCGTCTTTGTCAGGTCCAAGATCGGAGACTCCGTCTGGGCAAAGGCAATGGCAGCAGGTGTCTTCGAGACCCAGCCCATCGAAAAGGTCAAGCCCGGTCTTGAACTCGTGTCCAAGCTCGCAAACGAGAAGATCACGAAGAACAAGGCAACCCTCGAGGCCCGCAAGACCTTCGGTGTCGGCAAGGCTCTTCGGAACCCCTACATCTAAATTTTTTACACTTTTTTCAACGAGATTTTCCGCTGGGATAGAATCCCCTAGCGTTTGCTATGCCCGCAGCATCTGCGGGCGCGTGGGGGTTTTAATTCTTATTCCTGACAGACAATCTCCGTCGTGGACACTTCGTTGGTGAGAAGGTTTCTGACCTGAAAACCTCTCAATTATTATCTTCCAGTAAATTGCCCCGTTTGCCAATCGGAGCCCTATTTGAAAAACCGGCTTTCTGATAGTCGCGTTTTTTTACGAATTATAGCATAGTGTTTTTAAAAGGCGGTTGAATTGAGGGTATTTTGCCTATCTATGCGTGTTTAAGGCCCTAAAATCCGTCCAATTGTTACCTTTTGGATGAGCGACTACTGCCGGAACAGCAGTAGGAACTTGAGAAGAATGCCGGGGGCATTCTTCGAATGATCCTCTGGAACTGGATTTCTTGGGAAAACGCCGTCCGGACAAATGGCGGGGGGATGAAATTGAACGGCTAAGTCCCGAGGGCAGGTGCTAATTTTTAAATGGAGTGCATGAGCCATTTATGGTAATCATTTCAGGACGAGTCTGTCGATCTCTGATTGCCACGGACACTATAGTTTCCATCGCACTTTTCACGTAACACCCGGTCAAAGTGTTCGATCGCATCATAGTCCGTAAAAAAACCGTGAGTAGATGTATCGGATAACAGGGTACTAACACCGGCTGGATTTTTCTGACGCCCCTGAGGTCTCTTTGTAACCAGATACCTCTTGATGGTTCTGCGCTGCGGGTTCTGAACAACAACCTTTTCGATCCGTTGCACCCGGTATTGGCAGGAGAAGAAAGGTCCGTGGTAAATCCGGCGTAAAAAACCGGATATCGCTGGTGCAGAGCATTCATCCAGATCGAAATAGGTCCGGAATTCGTTGACTGTGACCCAGTGCTGCGTTTTTCCCGACTCTTCCATAAACCTTTCAAGGAGGAGGGGAACATCTTTATTACGTGCCATAAGCAGGTTCCGGTTGTCTTGTTTGTTTCTGTTTTACAGCGGAACCCCTCCGCAGAGTCACTAGGTATCGGCACTTTCTCGGATCGGAGGGGTTTTCACCTTCTTCACGGGTGATACTTACAACAATGAAGGGGAAACACGCAAATGGGCCGGCCTTCAACCGGCGCAAAAACCCGGAGACCGTGTTACACTGGTACCGCGTCAGCCCGAACCGGTCACGGAGTTCCTGTACGGTAACCCACCGTTCCTCCGTTGCGTTCTCTTCCATGTACGTCTCAAGCAGTTCGGGAATGCCCGTATATCTTCTCATGTTTGGAGGTCCTTTTTTTGCCAGAAGTCGCTGTCACGACCCAATCCGGTTTACCAGGTTTTCCATCACGGGGTCTACGGCCTTAATGCATACACTCATGATCGGGACCGTGAGTGCAGCTGCTCTGTCCCGGGATGATCTTTCCCGAGAGGAAGTCCCGGATAACGGTATCGATCGCTCCGGAGATCCCCAGGAAAACTTCGATATTGTTGGCGCAGAACAGTTCCACTGCCTTTGGCCCCATTCCCCCGGCAAGGACATGGGTGATCTCATGTTCGGAGAGGAATACCGGGAGCCTGCCCGGCTCATGACCGGGGCTCTGTAAAATATTGGAACTGCTGATCTTCCCGTTTTCGATGGTGAAGACCGCATATTCGCTGCAGTGTCCGAAATGTTCAGACACATCGTTCCCTTCTTTAGCAATAGCGACTTTCATGATCATTCCTTTCCCCGGGTCAATGCCAGCGGCGCCCTCCAGCAAAGACCCTCCCCTTTCCGTATCCGCACGGTATTCCGCCCCGCCCTGCACCATACCATGATGCCTGTGAGGGGAGCTGATCCGGTTTTTCTCCTGAGGTTACTGCACCTTCTGGTGCTTGCATCGGTGACGGTACGGCTTTAGGCTGCACCGGTCCAAACCGGCATCTTCCAAAGCCCCGCCCGGCCATCTGCCTCATTCCACGGGGCCCGGTTCCATCCATTCCTGGCATATGATTCATCTCCCGGTACCGTTGCAGGTACCATATTTACTCATATGCGCATAAATACTTAAAAGAGTAGGTTGAGGAATATTTTTATTCACGGGAGGAATGACGGAACCAGCTTGATGAATAACTAATCGTATGCAAGCCGGGTCATCTCATCCGTGAGCGTTGGCGCGATCATCTCGTTCCTTGCTACTGAATCCCACGAGCCGAGTTTCTGGTGTGTCAGGTAATATTTCTGGGGAATCGGGTGCGTGCCGACAACGACATCCATGACTAGCCGGCAGGATCGCCCGTTCCTGTTCCGGTCACTCTGGGACAACGCCCGCCTCCGCTTTTCGGGCAAAGGGTCTCATCCCGTTTCGGGCAGTTCCCTTTAAGCTTGCGCGTACATCCTTCCATCTGGATAGCTTTCCCATTGATGATGGCATCCGCAATCTTATGGCGTGCCTCATGGATATCCCTCCAGATGGTCTTCCTTGAAACGCCGAGAACGACTGCTGCCTCTTCCTGTTCAAGATCCTGGTAGTCGATCAGGTTCAGTGCTGCAATCTCTTCCGGCAGGAGCAGGACCGCCTCGTTCCCTTCATTCGAGTTACACTGCGGCGCATAACATTGCCCGGATGGACCGCCTTCGAGTGACCGGTTCATTCGGGGCCGGCCCCTCCGCCGGCAGCATTCTTTGTTCTCACCGGTTGTTGTCAAGGTTCGTCAGCTCCCATTCAAGTTTGGCTGCCAGTATTTGAATGGATTGCGTTGCCGGGGATGCACCGGCATCCGTCACGGGAATCCCTGCCCGCACCGCTTCGATGACCGCATGATCAAAGGGGATTGTCCCGACAAGGGCAATCTTCTCTTCGCAGCAATATTCCAGGATATCCTTCGTGAGTGCGGGATCCAGATCGTAGCGGTTGACCGCGACAAAGATCCGGGGCCGGAACTGGCGGCAGACGGTTACGACCCGTTTGAGGTCGTGGAGTCCAGAGACACTCGGTTCGGTCACCACCAGTACCGCATCCACACCACTGATGGTTGAGATGAGCGGGCAGCCGGTTCCGGGCGGGCCGTCGATCAGGAAGAGGTCGCAGGCCCGGTCCTGTTCCATGGCCATTTTCTTGACGGCGTGGACGAGCAGCCCGGAATTGCCCGCACCCGGCACGAGCCGGGCGTGCACAAGGTGTCCCCTCGAGGTCTCCGAATAGAGGATCTCACCAGTCTGCCGCGGCTGCATGGCGACAGCCTTGACCGGACAGACAAACATACAGACGGCGCACCCCTCGCAGCGGAACGTATTCACCCGGAAGGTATTACGAACCCAGTCAACTGCATCGAACCTGCAGTGCGCCTCGCACTCCGTGCACTTCACGCAGGCTACGGGGTCGATGAACGCAGATTTCATGCCAAAGAACGGCTCCTTCCGGATCAGGTGCGGGCTTATAACAAGTTCGAGGTTCGCCGCGTCCACGTCGCAGTCGGCAAGAACAAGGGTTCCTTTCAGCAGCCGGGAGAGCGCGGCGGTTATCATCGTCTTGCCTGTGCCGCCTTTTCCGCTGATGACCGCAAGCCGGATCATCCATCCACCCCGGTAAGCGCCCTGCATTTTGCGAAGAGGGCCCAGAAATCCTTCTGCCATTCCGGCTTGACCCTGCAGAGAAGATCGCCCCTGCTCTGGATGGCGGCGATCTCGCGGTCAAAGGGGACCGTCATCATGACCTCGAGATCATGGTCGGTGCAGAACCGCAGGGTCTCACGGTCGTTCCCGTCGCTACGGTTGATGACGATGCCGGCGGGTATGCCCAGCCGGGCAGCAACATCCACGGCAAGCTGCAAATCATGCAACCCGAACGGCGTGGATTCCGTGACAAGGATACAGGCATCACAGCCTTCCAGTGCCTCGACCACCGGACATGAGGTGCCCGGTGCCGTATCGAGGATCACCACAGGACCCCGTGCGGCGTGTTTCTTTGCGTCCCGGATAACCGGCACCGCGTGCGGGCTGCCCTCATCCAGTGTTCCCGAGACCAGCGTCAGGCCGGGCATCGGTGCAGAGGTGGAAAGTGTCCCGATCTTTTTTGGTTCTTCGCGAATCGCGTTCTTCGGGCAGACGAGCCTGCACCCGCCGCAGGAGTGGCAGAGCTCGGGAAAGAAGAGGACGCGGTCGGGCAGCACGGTGAGCGCACCATACTGGCAGAACTTCCCGCACTTCCCGCAGTGGTCGCAGAGAGACTCGTTGACCACGGGTACCGGCATGGTGACATCACGTGTCGTGGCAGGTGCCGGGAAGAAGAGATGGAGATTTGGCTCCTCGACATCGCAGTCAACAAGGGTGACCTGCCCGGTCCAGGCAAGCGTGAAGGCGAGGTTTGTCGCCATCATGCTCTTGCCGGTACCGCCTTTCCCGCTGGCAACTGCAAGTTTCATTGTTTCCCTTCAGGAAATTTTCCGGACAATTCCATGATCGTTTATCCCGCCGTTCATCATGTCATGCAAATTGTTCAAGGGTTTTTTTTGTGAATTGATCGAATGCATCCCGGACCGATGTACCGGTGCTGTAGATATACATGGTAATCCCTGCTGCTGCAAGGACTTCCCGTGCGTTCCCGCCAACCTGTCCGGTGACCAGTGCCTTGACGTTGTTCGCGATGAGAACCTGGGCGGCCCGGGGGCCAACGCCTCCCCCGCCATCGGCGAACGGGTTCTGGATTGCCTCAAAGGATCCGTTCTCGCTCTCGACAAGGATAAAATACGGTGCACGCCCGAACCTCTCTTCTGTCTGAGAGTCCAGCGTCGTCCCTTTTGCGGTGAAACATATCTTCATGATTGCTCCTTATTTTTACTCATATGCGCATAAATAATTTAAACTATCACATCATACACAAAATTCCCAAAAACACTGATGACTTCGAATATTCCCAGGTCCCGGTCTATTCGTGCGTCTTGTTTTAGTATCAGGAGTTACGTTGACAATGCCAGACCCCATTGATAATCCTGAATCGTGTACTTATATTCCGGTTGGAATCATTCATTCCCCGTTTTCCGATATTGCCGGTATGCCTATCCAGCCAAGCGGGGCACGGGGAATCCGGGGCACCATCGAGATCCGTCCGGAATTTGTCGCAGGTCTCACGGATCTGGAAGAATTTTCCCACGTTATTCTCATCTATGCACTCCACCGGTGCAGCGGGTATTCCCTGGAAGTAAAACCCTTCCTTGATCCGCAGCCCCACGGTATTTTTGCAACGCGGTCGCCCAAGAGGCCGAATGCCATCGGGTTGTCGATTGTCCGGCTCGCTGGTATCCAGGGATCCACGCTGGAGATTAAGGGGGTGGACATCCTTGACGGGACGCCGCTCCTAGACATCAAACCGTATGTGCCCGCGTTCGACTCGTACTGCGAGGCGAAGGCTGGCTGGTTCGACGCGGTTTCCCATAATGCGACCACGGTCAGGTCGGATGACCGGTTCCGGTAGGCCCTCATTCCACTGGAGTCGTTATGACAGTATCAATCGCGTCTTTCACCCTGCCCGGGCCCGTGTACATATGGAGCAGGATACCAGCACCTTTCAGGAGAGTCCTCGCGTTATCGCCGATCTCTCCGGTGATGACGGCTTCAAGCCCGTTCATTTTCAGTAACTGTACCGTATTCCGGCCAACCCTGGCATCACTGATAACAAACCCGTTCCGGATCGCTTCCGATGTGCCCGTCCGGGTATTATAGAGAATAAAGTAGGGTGCCCGTGCAAAATGGCGTTCGAAAGTACTTTCCAGTGTAGGGCCCCGGGCCGTGATACAGACTTTCATGATTGTTTCCTTATTTTTACTCATATGCGCATAATTGGATAAAGGTATAGATACCGGCAGATACAGGAGGGAGTGTGTCTTCAGATCCTCCGGATCTGTATACTAACCAACTGCACTCTACCTGCCGACAAGGGTGGAGAAAACCGGCAGGGATCCCCGGTTCAATTCCGGTCCGGGTAACGATTCGGCGCGAATACGATGTTATAATAATCTTCCCGCAGGACTGTTGATCTATTATGACCCAGAAAGAGACATTCCACGGGGTCCCAGGCATCCTGCGCCCGTTCAAGGAATTTGTTGAGAAGAACGGGTTGAAGAAGGGCGACCAGATCGTCTATTACGGCGTCCCGGGAACATGCATGCCGTTTGTCGAGCTCCTGGCGTTTGCTCTCCGTTCACTTGAACTGGAACAGGTCTTCGTACCCTTCGTGGACGAACACCGGGCAACAAGGATCTGTCATGTCGACAATGTGGGCATGCAGGCCCGCTGGGGTGCTGTGACGTTCAAACCAAAAGCCATCGTCATCATGGGCGGGCTCTCGATGCCCAATGTACCTGTGAAGGCGGAGCAGGTAAAAGCGGTGATTGGCAAACATGCCGGTGCACGGGTAATCGGCGTCTGCTTCATGCACATGTTCGAGAAAGCCGGGTGGCTGAACACGGTCTCCTTCGATTGCCTGATCGATGCAAACATCGATCCCGTGGAAGTTACGATATAACAGTGGTCGGGTTGACGCCCACATCAGGGTCGGGAGATCTCCAACATGAACCCTCTTTTTCCCGTGGTATTTCTGACCTGCAAACCCCTCAAATAAAATCTCTTCTAAAAACGCTCCGTTTGCCAATCGGAGCTCAATTTGTAAAACCAGTTTTCTGATAGTCGCGTTTTTTTGCGAATTATAGAATAATGGTTTTGAAATATCGTTGTATTGGTCTTATTTTCCTTATAAGGAGGTCATTTTGGGCTCTAAAAAACGACTAATTGTTGCCTTTTGGATGAGCAACTACTGCCGGAACAGCAGTGGGAACTTGAGAAGAATGCCGGGGGCATTCTTCGAATGATCCTCTGGAACTGGATTTCTGTGGAAAAGGCTGGCCGGGGTAACCGACTTGACATCAGTCTAAGAGGTCGAGAAAATTTCCACAGAAATCTTCGAGTTTGGCAGGGGGTCGGATCCGGGGTCCCTACCCGGATTCATCACCATCTGCTTTGCAACGTGTATGTATAATGGCAGGATGTATCACTCCAGGAACCAGGGCATCATACCCATCTTTCCGCTTCACGAGATACCGGCACTTCAGCGGATCCGATGGATTAAGCCGCACTTCGTGTTCGATCCTGATCACGATATACGGGAACCGGCCGAACGATCCGTGCTCAAGACGCCGTAAAAAACCGGAGACGGTGTTGCACTGGTACCGGGTCAGCCCGAACCGGTCGCGGAGTTCCTGTACGGTAACCCACCGATCATTTGCTCCCTGCTCCTCCATGAACTGCTCCAGCAGTTCCGGTATCCCGGGATATTTTCTCATGGTGGGGAGATCTTTCTTATAGACCTGTCAGGATTTTATTCCGGTTCAGACTCGATCTCTGCAACAAGGCGCTCCATCACGGAGTCCACTGCTTTCCAGGTCGGGGAATCCGCGTGCCGGAGGATATAGGGCCGGCCCTCATCGCCGGCTTTTACCATCTCCGGGTCCAGCGGGATTGCCCCGAGGAACGGGACGCCGAGGTCCTCCGCTGCCTTCTTCCCGCCACCAACACTGAAGAGGTTGACGATTTCACCGCAGTGGGGGCAGACCATCCCGCTCATGTTCTCAATGACGCCGATGACCGGCAGCTCCAGTTTCTCGATGAACTTTGCTGCCTTGGTCGCGTCCATGACCGCCACATCCTGTGGGGTTGTGACGATGACCGCTCCCCGCACGTTCGGGGCGAGCTGCGCGATCGTGAGCGCCTCGTCCCCCGTACCGGGGGGGAGGTCAACAACAAGATAGTCAAGTGCTCCCCAGTTCACTTCCGCAAGGAACTGCTGGATTGCGATCATCTTCATCGGGCCGCGCCAGACTACCGGGGAGCTTGTATCGGGAAGCAGGAACGCCATCGAGATGACTCCCAGATTTCCGGTTACATGGACCGGTTCAATAGCGTTTGCAAGAACCGCCGGCCGCTGGTCCTCGATCCCGAGCATCTTGGGGATGTTGGGGCCGTGGAAGTCGAGGTCGAGCAGGCCAACCATTTTACCATGGTTTGCAAGGGCAAATGCAAGGTTCACGGAGACCGTGGATTTGCCTACCCCGCCCTTCCCGCTCAACACGAGGATGACGTGCTTCACATCGATTTTTGCTTTCGGGGGCAGCCCTTTGGGTGCCGCATTCGGCTGTGCAGACGGGCAGGTCTCGCAGTTATCAGTGCAGTTCTCATCGCAGCTATTCTCTTGTTTCGCGGGTTTTTTTGTCATGATATCAATATCTCAAAAAATGTGCAGGGATCGTTTGTCCCCGTATCAGTTCCTCTTCTCTTCCTCGGTCACCTGCGCCAGGATCGCCGCGGTCGGGCCGATATCAATGATCTTCCCGCCCCGCATGAGTGCCAGCCGGTCGCAGATATCGCGGACGAAGTCCATGTCATGCGAAACAACAATAAACGTCTCGTCCATCTCGTCACGGGCATTCAGGATCGAGTGCTTCACGTCCTGCTTGGTTATCGGATCCATCGTGCCGGTCGGCTCATCGAGGATCACGAGGCGCGGCTCCCGGATGAGCACCTGAGCTAAGGCGACCCGGTGCCGCTCGCCATCGGACAGTTCTCCCGGCAACCGGTTCAGGATCTCCTTTGATTTTTCTTCCGTGAACCCCGCCATCCGGAGCGTAACAACCGCTTTCCGGATTGCCAGCTCCTTGGGGAAATCCAGCCCGATCGAGTCGGTGAGATTATCAAGCACCGTGCGGTGGGGGAAAAGGTCGTACTCCTGGTGCAGGAGGCCGATGTACTCCTTGGCCCTGCCCCGCTGGTCGATGCCGGGTTTCGTCATGTCCACCCAGTCGTCTCCGATAAGAATGTTCATCTCACCGCTCGTGGGCTCGATGATGCCGGACATGATCTGCGCGAGTGTGGTCTTGCCCGCCCCACTCTTCCCGATGATGCCGAAGATCTCTTTCTTTGCCACATCGAACGTGACCATATTCACCGCTTTGACAACGCCACGGTCTACCGAGACATAGCGCTTGGTTACATCCCGGGCTGATAGGATCTTCTCTCCCAGTTCCACGGGCTCTGAAGATTCGATCTCATGGTAGTCTTTTGCAAACGAGCGGATCACGATCTTTGGCGAACCGATGGTGGCGATTTCGCCATCGACAAGCAGCATTGCACGGTTCGCCATGTCCTCGATTACCTGCGAGAAGTGCGAGGTGACGACCATGCCCATCGTGTTCTTCTTTGCCGCCTGAAGGAGCATCCCGTGTACCAGCCGGGCTGTCTCCGGGTCGAGAGTTCCCGTGGGCTCATCAGCAAAGAGCATGGCCGGGTTCTTCGCCAGCTGCCGGGCAAGAACAACCCGCTGCTTCTCGCCGCCGGAGAGGTCGCGGGCGATATGCATCATCCGGTGCGAGAGCCTGACCTGGTCGATGAGGTCGGCAGCCCGGTTAATCGCGTTCTCCTGCGGGTAATTGATGTCATCGAGCGCGTGCAGCACGTTCTCGATCACCCGGTCGTCTCCATAGAGTGCGAACGTTCGCTGGAACATGATTGCGGTCCGGCTCATGACCCGCGATTTCATGCCGTTGCTCTTCTCATCCCAGAGATTGACATCAACAGCCACGAGGTCTCCACCACACTCGGGACATTTTCCTCCTGCCCGGCTCTGCACATCCATAAAAGAACAGCGGTCGCAGGCGGCCATGTGGTAGACGATGGAGCCTTTGGTAGGTGGCTGTTCGACGCCACGGAGGAGGTGCATCAGCACGCTCTTCCCGGCCCCGCTCCTCCCGATGACGCCGATGATCTCCCCTTCGGGGATCTCGAACGAAACATTGTTTAAGACCCGCGTGTCATCGAAGTCCATACAGAGATCGTGGACACTGATGAAAGGTTGTGGCACGGTCCTGTTCACCTCGTCGCGGGTTTCGCAGCATTCAGGTTCCGGGCTGAATAATCCGGATCCTGCTCTTCCTGCAGGCAGCCTGTGGCGACCTTTTTACAGGATCCTGTACCCCTCCCGATAACCCGGCCCCGTTTCAATGGCCCGGTCCCGTCATAGTTCGGCATAGTATTCCCTCACTTCACAGGGAATTATTACACATATGAGCATAAAGATTTAAGGATCGGGATCACAGGAACGTATGTGGAGCGGGCGCCGTCATGCATCTCCCGGTCACCACCAGTGTCCCGGCATGCCGGGCACCCGGCCCGTGAAAAAAGAAGTCTTTCTTAATGCTGGCCCGCGTTATCCTTCGGGCATTTCGGGCACCGGCCTTCAGCAGGTTTTGTACAGCCAGCCATCTCAATACCCTTGCCATTGACGAGTGCATCGGCTATTTTCCGGCGTGCTTCGTGGAGATCGCGCCACGCGGTCTTGCGCGAGACTCCAAGTTTCTCCGCTGCCTCTTCCTGTTCGAGCCCTTCGAGATCAATGAGCCGGATCAGCTCGATCTCTTCAGGCTGGAGCGAGATCCCCTGCCCTTCCTCCGCATGGCAGCAGGGCTTATAGCACCGCGACTCGGATGCCGTGGCAATGATACGCCTCACGCGTGGCCGTCCCCGCCGCGGGCATTCATTCACATCAATGCTCTCATCCGCTGTCATGGATTGTTCCTGAATACTAGTGTGTGTGCGAATAGTATAATTTGATTACCGGATTGCCGGTTAACTATTCCGAATCGGCTTATCTATGGTTTTTCTGTGCCGGCCGTTCCTGCACAAGATATTTTTTAATGATCCGGTATGGAGGGGCCGTATCCCGGAACTTTTCCATCCGGGCTACCTTATACGGGCAGGAGATGAACGGGCCGTGGTGGATCTTCTGTAAAAAACCTGATAATGCCGGCCCTGCCGATTCGTCCAGCTGGAAAAACAACCGGATTTCCCTGACCGTAACCCAGCGTTCGGCCGAACCGGTTGCCTCCATGTACTGCTCCAGCAGATCGGGGACTTCCGGATGTCGGATCATGACGGGTCGTTGTGTGCGATTCTTAAAAAAAAGATGCGTCCTTAATGACACCGTGGGCCATGGCCGCAACGGTGGCGGGCTTCTTTTGCGGCCTCACCGGAACCGCAGCAGCAGGAATCTCCGAATTTCAGGTCAGACGTGCAGGTATCCCGGTGGCTGGGGGAACCCGGAACTTCTTCGTGCTGCTCGCCGCAGGCACAGGTGTGCAGGATAGTGGATTTGTTCTCGTTGCTGGATTTTCTGGCATCAGTGGATTCTGGTTGTGTATTGTCTGGCATTGGTTCACCAACCGTACGGTGGCCGTACGATAATTACTCATATGCGCATAAATCATTTAAACCATTGGAACCTGACAGCGTGTGGACAGAGAGTCTCTCTCCCCTCACCAGGCTGGTCAATACTCCTTGAAAAAAGGAAAAGGCTCATCCCCTTCCCTTGCGAGATATTCTTCCATGACCCCGCAGCTCATCCTCACTGTCCTTGTCGATAATACCACACTTACAGACCATGAGTTCATGGGGGAAGCCGGGCTCTCATTCCACATTGAGACGGGGGGCAAGAAAATCCTGTTTGATACCGGGCTCTCCGGCCTTTTTCTTACCAATGCGGAAAAGAGGGGGATATTCCTGTACGACATGGACTTCCTCATCCTCTCGCATGGACATATCGATCACACGGGGGGTGTACCCACGTTTTCCTGTTACCTGGCAGGGGCAGATCCATCTGACAGGAAATCCCGGGTGCCACACCTCATCGCCCATCCCCGCTGCTTCTGGCCTAAAGAAAAAGATGGCAGGAAAAATGGTTCACCGGTAAGTGAAGCAGAGATACGACAGCAGTTTTCGGTAAACCTCTCTGACAAACCTGTCTGGATTACCGATGACCTTGTCTTCCTCGGTGAGATCCCGAAAAGGTTTGCCTTTGAGCAGGGTGATCCAGGCAAGCGGACGATTCACACCCCCAACGGGAAAATTGAACCGGATTCCCTGCTTGACGATTCCTCGCTTGCGTTCCGCTCAGCAAAAGGACTCATCATCATCACCGGATGCTCCCACGCGGGGATCTGCAATATCACGGAATACGCCCGGGAGATCTGCGGGGAGAAGCGGGTTGTAGATATCATCGGCGGGCTTCACCTGCTTTCACCGGAACCAAAACGGCTCGTAAAAACAGGAAAATACTTAAATCGTCTTCATCTCAATGCGCTGCATGCCTGCCACTGCACATCGCTCCCGGCAAAACTCGCCCTTGCAGACTATTGTCCCATGCAGGAGGTAGGCGTGGGGATGAAATTTGAGTGGTAAAGGTACCACTGCCATTTCCCGCTCCCCACTATCGCTGTCTCTTTATTTGAGCCTGAGCCGCTGCCCATTTCTCATCGGGTGGACATCTTTGTTTACCGTGTATCCCAGGTCACCGGCAAACTCGGCATAGCCTGCCGTCATCTTCAGGTCCGCGTGGGCAGGGATGATATGCTGGGGCTGGAGCATCTGGATGAACTCGTAGTGGTCTTCCCGGTAGGCATGGCCGCTCACGTGCAGATCCTCAAAGACCCGCGCACCGGTCTTTTTGAGCAGTTGCTCTACCACGTACCGCTGCCCATAGTTCATCGGGTTCGGGATCACGTTCGCCGAGAAGAGCACCTTGTCACCCTTGTTCAGCTGGTATGGAGTGTCGCCGTGCGCAATACGAGTCAGGATCGACCCGGGCTCTCCCTGGTGACCGGTGACAATGGGCAGGAACTTTTCCTTTCCCTCCTTCATCATCCGGCGCATCACGCGGTCAACGGTCCGCCGGTCGCCAAAGACGCTCGCGGTCGGGGGGAACGAGACGAATTTCATCTGTTCTGCGGTTGTCGAATATTTCTGCATCGAGCGCCCGAGAAAGACCGGCCTTCGGCCGATCTCGTGGGCACATTCCGCGATGGTCTTCACGCGGGAGATGTGGGACGAGAACGTGGATACGAGAATCGAACTCTTGTCGTCCTCGAAACTGGTGATGACATCCCGCACGAGGTCCCGGGCGATCCGCTCGCTGGGGCACCGCCCGGGGCGGTGGATGTAGGTGCTTTCCACGATAAGGGCGAGCACCCCTTCCTTGCCGAGCTGGCGGAACCGGGCGAAATCCGGAGGCTTGCCGATGACCGGCGTCCGGTCGAACTTGAAATCGCAGGCATAGACGATCGCACCGTGAGGTGTGTGGAGCACGGGGGTCACGGTATCGATGATCGAGTGCTGCGTGTGCACGAATTCAAGGACAATGTTCGGCGAGATCGTGTACTTCTGTCCTGCGCTGAGCGCGAAGAGCCGGTTGCCCACGCCGAATTTCTTCTCGCCCGAGATCTGCTGGCGGATCAATTCGGTTGCATAGGGTGTCGCAATGATCGGTGCCTTGTACCGGTGCGCCAGTTTCGGGATCGCACCGATGTGGTCAAGGTGCCCGTGCGAGCATACAATGGCCTTGACGGTGCCTTCGACATTCTGCAGCACGGTGTCGTCCGGGATCGCCTTGATCTTGATGAGATCAAGGGAATGCATCTCGTCGACTTCCGCGTCCTCATGGATCATCAGCTGGTCGAGGCGAAGCCCCATGTCAAAGATGACAATTTCTTTTCCGCAGCGGACGGCGGTCATGTTCCGACCTACCTCGTCATATCCGCCAACGGCGATAATTTCTATTTCCATCTGTGTTATTTCTCCTGTTTTTTTGCGTGATTACGTATTTCTGTTGAAAGATTTCTCGACATCCCGTGCGGGAACTGATACGTTCCCCTGCACACCCACAAACCGGCAATCTCTATATCTTTTTTGTGTATTCCGGCAGGGATGCCGGCCCGGAACAGGGTGCGGGAGGGTATCACAAGGAGCGGCACATTACCGGTGCCCGGCTCCGTTCCCCTCGCTCTGCGACAAGGTACATAGGGAAAAGCCTGTACAACGTGTCGTCGCGGGTCTCATGCAATGCCGTTATTTTCGGCTGATATTTTCCAGGGCCACATACGCGGGCCATCACCACGAAAACGTGGATCATCGTAACCCTCCCCACAGCCACCGGGTTATTTCCCCGATAAGGTGTGTCACAGATGGCAGTTCTGCCATCTTCCGCATGATCCCTGCGCACTATTTCCCGCACAGGTTGTCCCGGATTATCTGTAAATACCCGGAATCGTGTCTATGTTAAGTTGTGAGGCAGATACATCAAACTATGGGTTGTATCCAGCGGTTTGATGGGAGGTATGCTCGTAATCCTCGTCATCAGACACGTGCAACCCTTACCACATCAGAAAATAGATTATACGTACAAAAGCCATCTTAGTACTACGCAATTGATAACGATACGACCAGTATTTTATGGTGAAATGATATGAGCGACAATATGTACCTCGACCAGCAGCCGCTGGGAGCGGTGACCTTTGCAGAGAACCCCGAACCCCGGTGCCCCTGCCTGTTGCTGCTCGACACGTCAGGATCGATGGCCGGCGAAGCGATCGCCGAGCTGAATGCCGGGATCAAATCGTTCTACAATGAACTGCAGGGCGATTCCCTCGCGATAAAGCGGGTTGAGGTCGCACTCCTCACGTTCGGCCCGGTCCGGGTCATCAGCGAGTTCAACACAGCGGAATGCTTTTTCGACCCGCAGCTCGAGGCCGTGGGTGACACCCCGATGGGGGAGGCGATCCGGAAGGGTGCCGAGCTGATCCGGGCCCGCAAGGAGCAGTACCGGGCAAACGGCATCTCGTTCTACCGGCCGTGGATCTTCCTCATCACTGACGGTGCCCCGACCGATGAATGGCAGAGCGCTGCGGCGCTCGTCCGCGAAGGTGAAGCGTCCAAGTCCTTTGCCTTCTTTGCCATCGGTGTCAACAAGGCGGACATGAAGATCTTAAAACAGATCTCGGTCCGCGAGCCGGTCAAGCTCCAGGGCCTGAAGTTCCGGGAGTTCTTCCAGTGGCTCTCCAATTCCATGAAGTCCGCGTCCCGGTCCAACCCCGGCGACCGGATCCAACTCGCTCCACCGCTCGGGTGGAGTGAGATATGATATGGAAATCCACCGCTTCATCTGTCACGGGAAGATCGCACCTGGACCGCAGTGAAAGTGGGCAGGACTACAGCCGCGCCGGCTCCATCCGGATCGCGGACGGTGAATACTTCATCGGTCTTGCCGCTGACGGCGCCGGCAGTACAACTGAAGGGGGGCGGGGGGCAGAGGTTGCCTGCGAGACCGTATGGGGATGCATCATCAACTGCCTCCGGCATGACGGTGACCTCCTGAATATTTCCGATGATGAAATCCGGGGGTGGGTCACCACATCGCGGGACGCGATTGCTGCGGAGGCGACAGGTAATGGGAAACGAATGAAGGACTATGCCTGCACCCTCCTCGGGGCGGTGACCGGCAATGACCATACGGTCTTCTTCCAGATCGGCGATGGCGCGATTGTCGTGAGTGCCGGGGAAGACTACCAGACGATCTTCTGGCCGGAACAGGGGGAATACGCCAACACGACGTTCTTCGTCTCGGACGAAGCGTACCTGGAACGACTCAGGATCCTGCATGCCCCGACATCCCCCACGGAAATCGCTCTCTTCACGGACGGGCTGCAGAACCTCGTCCTCTCTTTCTCGCAGAAGAAAGCCCATGCCGGTTTCTTCCGGCCCCTGTTCGAAGCGCTCCGCAGGGACCCCGGTAACGAATTCTCTGATTTTTCCGGCCAGCTCGGGCGGTTTCTCCTCCGTGACGACATCAGCACACGGAGCGATGATGACAAGACCCTCGTTCTTGCGGTACAGGTCGCGGGTTGATCATGGTCACCGTTCCTCTCACGTCATTTGTTGACAGCCATGGCACAACCCTCCGCCTCGGCAAGCGGATCGGGAGCGGCGGCGAGGGGGACGTATACGAGCTCCTGGCCGCTCCCCATACCACGGTAGCAAAGATCTACAAAAAGCCGCTGGATGCCCACAAACAGGAAAAACTCCGGCTGATGGCCCGGGGGTGCAATGATGACCTGGAGGACATTTCTGCGTGGCCAACAGATATACTCTGCACCCGGCCCGGTGGCCCGGTGGTCGGTTTCCTGATGCCGAGGATCGCTGATGCGAAGCCGATCCACATGCTGTACGGGCCTACGCACCGGAAAGAGACCTTCCCCCACGCGGACTGGCGGTTCCTTGTGAGGGCGGCAAAGAACCTCGCGGCCGCGTTCTCCGTCATCCACAAGTACGGGTACGTGATCGGGGATGTCAACGAGGGCAATATCCTTGTCGATGACAAGGCCTGCGTCCGCCTGATCGACTGCGACTCGTTCCAGGTCCGGTCTCATGAACGGTTGTATTACTGCGAGGTAGGGGTGGCACACTTTACCCCCCCGGAGCTCCAGAAGTCCACAAACTTCCGGCTCGCACGGACCGCCAACCATGACAATTTCGGACTCGCGATCCTGATTTTCCAGCTCCTCTTCCTCGGGCGTCACCCCTATGCCGGGGTCTACTCCGGCAAGGAGGACATGCCAATCGAGAAGGCGATCGACGAGTTCCGGTTCGCCTACAGCAGGAATGCCCGTCTGAAGGCGATCGCCCCCCCACCCAACTCTGTTGGCCCTGCGATTGTCCCGGACCGGATTGCCCGGCTCTTCGAAGATGCCTTTGCCGAGTCCGGGACCGGGAACGGGGGCCGCCCCACGGCAGAGGAGTGGTGGGACATGCTGGATCCCTTCGAGGCAAATCTCCGCCGGTGCCAGGCAGACGGAGTCCACTACCACTACGCCGGCCTCTCGTCCTGCCCGTGGTGCCGGCTTGAAGAGGCGTCGGGCGTCCTCATTTTCCTTTCCGCTGACAGCATCACGAAGATCGATCTCAGGCGCGAGTGGCAGAAAGTGGAGGCCGTCCGTCCTCCGGGGCCTATGCCGGTGATCAGCCCGAATGCGTATCACCCGCACCCGGCCGCACTCGCCCCGGCCGTGGAACGGTCCCTTGCGTTCCGGAAGGTCCGCCAGCTCGCCGGCGCAGTGCTTGCCGGGGGCTGCCTGCTTCTTGCAATCGGGGAGGTAATCATTGATCCCTGGGAGGTCCTCCTGATGGGGGCGATCGCCATCGCCCTCTTCTTCTTCCCGGGGAAGGAGGCGGAAGAGCGGAAGCGGCGGTGGGCCAGCCTTGAGTCAGCGGGATACATGTGGCGGCTCTGGAACCGGAAATGGACCGAGGAGGCAGGCGATGCCGCCTTCCTTGCCCAGCTGAAACGCCTGCGGGAGCTCAAACACACGTACGAACATATCAACCGACAGTTCCAGAACGGCCTCACCGCCCTTGAGACCACAATCCGTGACCGCCAGGTGCAGCAGTTCCTCAATAAATACCCGGTGGACCGGACCACCCTGCCCCGGTTCGGGACCGCCATACTGGCAGGCCTGAAGGCAGCGGGCATCGTCACCGCGGCTGACGTGATACCGGCGAACCTGCACCGCGTCCCGCGGCTGGACCCGACCATCAGGAGCGAGCTGGTCTCGTGGCGGGAGAGGCTTAGTGCCGCATTTTTGTTCGATCCCACGAAGGGTGTGGATCAGGCCGATGTCCGGGCTCTCGTCCACCGATACCAGCCTCAGATGCGGCCGGTCGAACGGGAGCTGTTGCAGGGGACCGCCCGGCTCTCCCGGATCCAGCAGGACGTTATTAAAAAACGGGTCACGCTCCGGCAACCCGTAGATAAGAGGGCACAGGAACTGGCCAGGGCAATGGCGGACTACCGGCCGTTCGAGAGCCCCGTACAAGAGGCAATCCGCCGGGATATCGAGGCGGTCAGGTCATACATCTTCTCCCGCTAGCCTGCTGCCGCACAGGACCCGGTTCACGCATTCCCGGTATACACGAAGTCGATATAACCCCGGTACGGGTCGGTGGCAAGCAGCCGTACGCGGACCTTCTGGCCCACCCGCAGGCCCTGCTGGCCTTCCATAACCCGCCCTTCCGCTGGCGGAGTAGTGAGCCGGACGTACGTGCCTTTCTCGGATGCGCCGGTGACAAGACCGGTGAAGACCTTCCCGACCTGGTCGCGGAGGAGAACGGCTGCTGCCGCCTTCCGCATGAACCGCTCGGCCTTCTTGGACTGCTTCTCCTGCCCGGTCAACCAGAGGCAGAGGTCCTCAAGCTCCTGCCCGGTATAGGGGCTGGGCCTCTTGTCGATGACGGATTTAATGAGCCTCTGGATGATGAGATCAACATAACGCCGGTTCGGGGCGGTTCCGTGGGTGTAATCGGTGACCGCGAGCGCAAAGTGGCCGATCGGGTCAGTGCCGGGCTGGAGCATCGCATACTCACCCGGGCCCATCAGTTTGACGATCGTAAGGGAAAGATCGGGGAAGCGCTCGGGATCGGCCTTCTTCTGTGCTGTAAGGAACCGGGCCAGTGCCTGCACATCCGGCTGGGCCGGCAGCTTCTCGCCAAGGGCATCGGCAACAAGGACGATCCCTTCCCAGTTCTTCGGCACCCGCACCACCCGTTCGATCCGGGGGATGCCGGCGTTCGAGAGGAAGGTCATCATTGTCCGGTTCGCGGCCACCATGAACTCCTCGATGATAGAGCGGGCCGCGTTCATCTCGATCACGTTGAGTTCTTTGATCACTCCTTTCTCGTAGATTGCCTGCGCCTCGATCGTCTGGAGGTCAAGTGCCCCCTGCCCGGTCCGCTGCTGCCGCAGGCGCACGGCCGCCTCGTGCTGCAACCGGATCTGTTCAGCAAGACCAGGGATGGCGCGGACATTCTCCGGTTCCGGCCCGGTCCCCTCGAGCCATGCCCCAACCTGCTCGTACACGAGTTTGGCATGGTTGGTAACGAATGCACGGCGGATGGTCCCGTACCGGATGGTGCCATCTGTAAGCACCCGGTAGTCAGCGACCATGGCAGCGCAGTCTTTCCCCGGCAGGAGCGAGGTGATCCCCGCCGAGAACTTTAAGGGAAGCATAGGGAAGGTCACGATATCGAGGTATATCGATGCCCCGTTGTGAGCCGCATGTTTGTCGGTACGTGAACCTTTCGGCACCCATGTGTCTACATCCGCGATCGCGACCTGCACATGGATCTCCCCGTTCTCCCCCTTCTCACAGTACTCCATCTGGTCGAGGTCCATCGAGTCAAAATTGTCGATCGACGACCAGAGGAGTGCCCGCAGGTCCTGTGCGTTATACCGGGACAGGGACCGGTTGTCGCCATCGACCGCGCTCACTTCACGCATCACGGCGTTCTCGAACTTCGGCCGGAACCCGTATTTCTTCATGGCATCCCATGCGATCGCTTCCATGTCGATCTGCTTGCCGCCTCGTCGTACTGGGGGTTTTCTGCTCATGGCTGATCAGCAGACTGTCTGTTGTTCTCCCTTATGTCCTGATCGGCCCTGACATCGCGATCTGCACTGGATGCGAAATCAGGAGAATTTCAGCCAGATTTTTCCAATAAACTGCCGGCTGGTTTATGTAAACGGGAGGATAAGTACCTCCCACAATGCCGCCGTGTGACCCGCTGAATAGTGTGGCCCATAACATCCTTCGCATGAGAGGATGGGACCGAAATGCACGGCATTTCCCGTCCCTGAACTGATCTTCCCGTCGATTATAAAAATAATTAAAAAAAAGGTTCCATAATCCGGGTGTTCAGGCGAATGTTTACGATCCTCTATGTGGATGACGAACCAGACCTGCTGGTGCTGGGCCGTCAGTTCCTGGAACGTTCGCCTGAGTTCAGGGTCCTTCCCATGGCCTCCGCACCGGAAGCGCTTGCATCCCCCGGGATCACGTGCTGCGATGCGATTGTCTCGGATTACCAGATGCCGGATATGAACGGGATCGAATTCTTAAAAGCTGTGAGGGAGCGGCATGGCGACATCCCGTTCATCCTCTTCACCGGGCGGGGCCGGGAAGAGATTGTGATCCAGGCAATCAACAACGGCGCGGACTTCTACCTCCAGAAAGGCGGGGATGCAATGGCGCTGTTTGCGGAACTGGAACACAAGATCCGGCAGGCCGTGGCCCGTCGCCAGGCGGAGCACTTGCTCGTGGAATCGGAGAAACGCCTTGCCGATATCATCAACTTCCTGCCTGATGCCACGTTTGCCATCGACAGGGAAGGCCGGGTCATTGCCTGGAACCGCGCAATCGTGGAGATGACCGGGGCGAGTGCCGCGGAGATGCTCGGCATGGGCGATCACGAGTACACGATACCGTTCTACGGCGACCGCCGGACGGCCCTGATCGACATGGTCTTCGAGCCGGACGAGGTGCTTTCGCAGCACTACACCCATATCAGCCGCAGCCGGGGGATCCTTACCGGGGAGACCACAATCTCCACGCCCGATGGCAGGTGCCGCATCCTCATGGCTACTGCACGGCCGCTCTATGACCGGGATGGCGGGATCGCCGGTGCGATCGAATCTCTCCGGGATATCTCCGGTATGAGAGACGCGGAAGAGGCGCTCCGGGCAAGCGAGGAGAAATACCGGCTGGTCGTGGAGCACAGCCAGGACGCGATCTATATCCACCGGTCCGACCGGGTGCTCTTCGCCAACAACCGGGCTGCAGAACTCACTGGTTACACCCACGATGAACTCATGGCGATCCGGCTCTGGGACCTCGTGCACCCGGATGACCGGGCCGGCCTCATGGAGAACGCGAAGAAGCGTTTTGCCGGTGAGGATATCTCCCCGGGGTTCACTGCCCGGCTCATAACAAAGGACGGCCCGATCATTCCCTGCGAATTTTTCGTGGACCTCATCGACTACCTGGGTGCCCCCGCGATCCTCGGGATTGCCCGGGACATCAGGGTGCGCAAAGAGGCCGAGGACTCGCTCCGGGCAAGCGAGGCCCGGTTCCGGGAACTGTCGGAACTCCTTCCCCAGATCATCTTCGAGACGGACAGGGACGGCCGGGTCACGTTCGTGAACCGCCATGCCCGCACGGTGACAGGACTAACGACGGACGACATCGACCGGGGCTATACCGTCTTTGACTTCATTGCCGACAATGACCATGTGCGGGCACAGGAGAGCATAGGGAAGATCATCCGGGGAGAACCAATCGAACACCACGAGTACGACGTGAAACGCCATGACGGCACCCCCTTCACGGCCCTCATCTATGCAGCCCCCATCCTCAACGACGGGACCTTTACCGGGTTACGTGGGGTGGTCGTTGATGTCTCCGAGTGGAAACGGGCAGAGGAGGCACTCCGCAAGAGCGAGGAGCGGTTCCAGATAGCCCTCGAGGCATCGAATATCGGGCTGTTCGACTGGGACATGGTGACGGGCAAGTCCTATATCAGCCCACACTATCTCACCGTGCTCGGCTATGCACCCGGAGGAGATGCGGATATGTATGACACCTGGCTCTCCTGCGTGCACCCGGACGACCGGGATCAAGCATCCCGAATTATCAACGAATACCGCGAAGGGAAACGCGGGGACCACGAGATCGAGTTCCGGCTCATGGCAAAGAACGGGGACTGGAGGTGGATCATGAACAGGGCGAAGATCGCTGCCAGGGACGCCAACGGGAAACCGCTGAGGCTGGTCGGGATATACAAGGATATCACCGGCAGGAAACAGGGAGAGGTAGCGCTCCGCGAGAGCGAGGACAAGTACCGCCATATCCTCGAAAACCTGCAGGACGCCTACCTCCGTATGAACCGGGACTGGGTCCTCACCATGGTAAACCCGTCTGCTGCCCGTATCTACGGGTACCGGTCCCCGGACGAGATGATCGAATATCGATCTCGTCCCTGTTCCGCTATCCTGCGCAGATGGACCGGGTCCAAGAACTCTTAATGAAGGACGGGAATGTCAGTGACCTCTCCTGGGAGGGAGTGCGTAAGGATGGCTCGTTCTTCTGGGTATCGATCAGCGTCCAGGTACTGCGGGACTGCGGGGGGAATGTAATCGGCACCGAGGCGATCTCGCGGGATATCACGGAAAGAAAGACAATGGAGCACGCGGTCCGGGAGACCAACCGGAAGCTCAACCTCCTCAACAACATCACCCGGCACGATGTGATCAACCAGCTGACGGCCCTGCAGGGGTATATCCAGCTCGCGGAGACGAAGAAACCCGACCCTGTCGTGATGGATTACCTGAAACGGATCGCGGAAGCCGCCGACAAGGTCGGGCGACAGATCGCGTTCACCCGGGACTACCAGGAGCTGGGCGACAAGGCCCCGTCCTGGTTCGCGCTCGATAAAGTCATGGCTACAGCATCGGGCATGACTGTGCCGGTCCGGCTCTCCGGCACATGCCGGGCAGTCTCTGTCCTTGCCGACCCGATGCTCGAGCGGGTCTTTTTCAACCTCTTCGAGAACGCGGTCCGACACGGGAGGAGCGTGACGGGGATCACTGTCCGCTGCGAGAAAAAACCCGGGGGCCTGCTCGTGATTGTCGAGGACGACGGGGTGGGGGTCAAGCCGCAGGAGAAGGAGAAGATCTTCACCAAGGGCTACGGGAAGAACACGGGCTTTGGCCTCTTTTTGACAAAAGAGATCCTCGCGATCACCGGGATCACGATCCGCGAGACCGGCACCTTCGGGAAGGGCGCCCGGTTCGAAATGCTGGTGCCCAGGGCGGCGTACCGGATGCCAGACAAGAAGAAAGGATCCAAAGAAAAATAACGAGAACTCCCCGGCCTTCACGGGAAATCTTCCCGACTGTAACCATCAAGAGGCATGTCAGCGAACAACCTCATCAGGTAACCAGAGATGGCACCCCGCCGGATTCTCATTGTTGATGATGGGGGCAATTATCGCAGCCGATCTCAAGGAGACGCTGATCGACCTTGGGTAAACGGTCATCGCAATCGCCAAGTCCGGGGAGACGGCTCTTGAAAACGCGGGGGAGACCCGGCCCAACCACGTCCTCATGGACATTCGCCTCTCCGGTACCATAGACGGCATCGAAGCCGCCGGTCAGATCCATGCGAGATATGGCATCCCCGTGATATTTCTCACCGCGTGTGCGGATACCCCCTTCACCCAAGGTGTTTTACAACCTTGTCGACAACGCGGTGCGTCACGGTACCACCCTTACACAGGTTTCGTTCCGGTGCGAATGGCACAATGATATAATCAGAATTATATGCGAAGACAACAGCGTGGGTGTCCCGGTGATCCTGAAACGGGGCATCTTCAACCGCGAATATTTCAAGAATACCGCCTTTGGCTTGAACCTGTCCCGCGAGATCCTTGCCATCACCGCTCTTTCCATTGTTGAAACCGATGAGCAGGGGAAAGGGGCGAGGTTCGAGATTGTCGTGCCTAAAGGGGCGTACCGGTTGCCGGAGGCGAAGGCGCAGAACGAGGGCAAAAGAGTCCGGGACAATCTCATCCGGGGTCGTTTCAAAAATTATAATATGTCGACACCCTTTTTAAGTCATTAATAAGGTTATAATTAGTGTATTTGGTCGTATTTACCCGGGGCCCGATGGAGATACAATACGTACATTTTTCCCGGTAATACGGGTGGCGATACTGGCAGATGAGAGAACGAGATAGTAAAAAAACAGCAACGGATCTGCCGTATTCATGCCGGGATACCGCACCATGCGATAAAGAGAGTTCAGGTAACAGTAGTGCGGCATTCCGCCAGGAGATTACCGGACAAACACAGGCACTGGAAGCGCTGCTGAAAACCCGCAATGAACTTGAAATCCGGGTTGAGGAACACACCGCCGAGCTGAAGGAGGCGATGCACGCGCTGAGTACCGAACGGCACCGGCTCTATGACGTGTTGGAGGCGCTCCCCGTGTATGTCTGCCTGCTCGACAAGGACTACCGCATGCCGTTTGCCAACAGGTACTTCCGGGAGACCTTCAGGGACCCGGAAGGGCGCCGGTGTTATGATTCCCTCTTCAACCGCAGCGAACCCTGTGAGAACTGTGAGGCCTACAATGTCATGAAAACCGGTGCGTCCCACCACTGGTTCTGGACCGGCCCAAACGGCAGAGATTACGATATCTATGATTTCCCCTTTACCGATGCTGACGGGGCATCCATGATCCTTGAGATGGGTATCGACATCACCAAACGAAAAAAAGCCGAGAATGCGATCGAGAAGGCTAACGCGTATAACCGGAGCCTGATCGAGGCAAGCCTTGACCCGCTCGTCACCATCAGCCCGAACGGGACAATCAACGATGTGAACGAGGCAACGACCCGGGTCACCGGGTTCTCCCGGGAAGAACTGATCGGAACCGACTTCTCAGACTATTTCACAGAACCGGAGCGGGCAAAAGCCGGCTACGAGCGTGCATTCCGTGACGGGTCAGTGACCGATTATGCCCTCGAAATCAGGCACTGCGACGGCCATGTGACCCCGGTCCTTTATAATGCGACCGTGTACCGGGACACGAAAGGGAATGTCATCGGGGTCTTTGCCTCGGCCCGGGATATCACCGAGCGAAAAAAGGCCGAAGAGGCCCTCCGGAAAGCGCACGATCTGCTGGAGATCCGGGTGAAAGAGCGGACCTCGGAACTGGAGCAGTCCAATGCCCAGCTCAAGGAAGAGATTGCCCAGCGCAGGGTGGCAGAATCCCTGGTGAAAAAAACCCTGTCCGAACTGAATGCAGCCATCGAGTCAACGGCAGACGGGGTGTATGTCGTAGACCGGGCCGGGAAGATTATCCGGTACAACCAGAATTTTGCATCCATGTGGAAAATTCCGGATGACCTGCTTAAGGGCGGCGAAGACCGTGGGGTGTCAGGATACATACGGACGCTGGTAAAAAACCCCGGGTTGTTCAAGGACAGGGATTACAAGAATAATCCTCCACGGGACCGCGAGACCTACGAGATGCTGGAACTCAACGACGGCAGGGTCTTTGAACGGTATTCAAAGCCCCAGAAGATGGACTCCGTGATCATCGGGAGAGTCCTGAGCTACCGGGATGTCACCGACCGCCGGCGTGCCGAGGAGAGACTGATCGCATCGCTCCATGAAAAGGAGACCCTGATCCGTGAGATCCACCACCGGGTCAAGAACAACCTTCAGATCATCTCCGGCCTGCTGGACATGACACGGATGCGGACACCCGATACCACAACCCACGGGATCCTGACCGACATGATGATGAAGATCAAGACCATGGCGCAGATCCACACGCGGTTGTACGAGAGCAAACAATTCGATAAAATCAACATGGGAGGCCAGATACGCGACCAGGTCGCAGACCTGTCTATTATATACGGCCGTTCGGGTGCCGAGATCTCAAGCGAGATCGATACAGAGGATATCTTCCTGCCAGTCGACCAAGCGATCCCCTGCGCTCTCATCGTGAACGAGATCCTCTCCAATGCATTCAAGCATGCATTCAAAGGGAGGGAACACGGGAGCCTGAAGGTCTCCACAACACTGGCGGGTGACGATATCCGGATCATTGTCAGGGATGACGGGGTGGGTATCCCCAAAGATATGGATGTGTACCAGACTACCAGCCTGGGACTCAAACTCATCCGTAATCTTGTGATGCAGCTGAACGGATCGGTCACTATCACCGGTGACCATGGCACAGAAGTGACGGTGAACATTCCCCGCAATTCAGGAGATAAATAACCATGTCAAAAATTCTTGTGGTTGATGATGAAGCGATTATCACGATGCAGCTCGAGGAGCGCCTGAGCGCAATGGGATATACTGTTGCCGGGATGGCGTCATCCGGTGAGGACGCGATCGAAAAGGCACGGCGTCTAGCACCGGATCTGGTGCTGATGGACATCGTCATGCCGGGAAAGCTGAACGGCATCGAAGCGGCAAAGACCATTGCCGAAGAGATGGAGGTCCCGGTAGTCTTTGTCACGTCCTATGCAGACGATGCGATCATCGAGAAGGCAAAACAGGTCGGGCCCTACGGGTATATTGTGAAGCCCTTCAATGAACTGGAGATCAAGGCCGCAATCGAGGTCGCCCTGTTCCGGAAAACTTCTGAACAGGAACTCAGGAAAGCTGCCGCGGCAACCCCCGCGAAGGGTGCCCTCCCGAAAGGAAGTGACGGAGACGGGGCAGAATATATCGACCTGCCGGAGATCAAAACGGTCCTTTTAAAGGATATTTTCACCGATATCGTCCTCTTCCTGTATGTCGATCCGACTCTAAAAGAACCGATATTCCGGTTTGCGATCGAGGCTGGCTTAAAAAAAGGAGGACGCAATTTCTTTGCTTACTACCGGTCTGTGCTGCAGAAATATTTCTTAAAGGAGGTCCAGGACGGCGACCTGTTTATGCGGCGGGTGAAGAAGGGAGAGGTGTACCTCCTGCCCGGGGTCATCGAGACGTGCACCGGATCGCTGCCGCAGGAGCCGTCGCCCGGCACGCTCCAGGTGCTGCTTGATTTCTCCGAAACGGACGAGTTTGCCGATATTCTCACGGTGAAAGACCTGGTCCTGGCAAAGATGGCCCAGGGCGTCCCCCTGTCAGGGATCATTGCCGTGAACATGGCCGATATCGACCACCACCGGATCAAGCAGCTCTCTGAAGGCATTGCCAAGATCATCATCTCCACCGGTAAAGAGACGACCCTCTCATTTGCCCACCGCTCTTTCCCTTCCGAGGCGGTCACCGTTGTCCCCCAGGCAACGATCGATGACGTGGTGAAAAAATCCCTTGAACCGGTGGTGCTCTCGCTTCTCGAAAAACCGATCTCCGGTTATGACATCGTCCACGAGATCCACAGCCGGTACAATGTCCTCATTCCCCAGGCCCGGATCTACACGTACCTCTATGACCTCGAACAGAAGGGGTACCTGATGATGAAGGCCTCGGGAAAATCGAAACTGTACTCGCCTACCAAGACCGGGAAGAAGTACATCCACAACCGCCTCAGCGAATTCAAGTTCGTGTTCCGGCACATCATGGGCGACAGCGACACTCCCCTCGCCCTGCCGGATAAGAAATAGTTGTTATCCTTTTTTCTTTATCCACCCGCACCAGCCCGATCTTTGACGTTATCATGAACTGCTCGGAACTCGAAGAACCCTGACGGGTTCTTCTCATCCTCGCAACCTGATGACTGCTCGGATGTCTCACTTTTTGAAACAACCGCTGAAATATCCGGTTACCTATATTCAGTGGCCGGAAAAAGGATGATGTGTGGGTATGAAGGATCCATATCAGGGGAACATGCAACGGAGGATCCTACCCTCATCCATTAAAAATCACTCTGCTGGCTTGGCGCCGAAAAAGGATAGGGCAGGAAAATCACTGCACACACACCAGTCGCGAAAAACGAATGCAAGAGAGAGATCGATTAGTCCGACAATAGAGTTCAGTCGTTCCCTGGCAACAGAAGGACCAGCCAGGAAACATTCCTTACGAAGATAACCTGACATTACCAGAAAGGAGATCCGTCATGAGACGTGACAAACCAGAAGAGAGCACTGCATTCAACCCGCCAGTCCACAGGAGGGATGAGGGAAGGCATATCAATGTCAGCATCGGTCTTCCCGGTGTTACGGAAGAACAGATCCGGATCGACCTGGAAAAAACAACGGTTACCGTGTCCATAACTATTGACCGGAAGACGTTGAAGAAAGCCATCCGCGTCCCGGCAGGGGCACGGGTCTTTAAAAAGAAGTTCTCTGACGGAACACTGGAGATCGTTTTAGAAAAACCGGTAGCATGAACCTAGACTTTCCCGTCGAATTGCTCATAACGATCAATTTCGAAGAACAGGCCGGCAGGACAAGGTTAACCCTGAGACATGCTGTTATCCCAAAAGGAAAGGAGCGCGACCTGATCACGGGCCGGGTGGATCGATTCGCTCGATAAAATCACCGCCGTCCCTCGGCAGGCCCTGTTCAAAACGAGGGCATGAAACCTCACCTCCGGATTCACTGACCCTGTGCATCTGGCAACATGAAGGGGCTGCACCGTTCCTTTTTTCATTGTTTCAATTTTTGTTTCATGATTTGACTTTTGACAAAGAGCCTATACCCTGTGCCGGGATAATGCGGACTACACGAGGTTGAATATGAAACCATTACCCCCCTCATCAAAGACCGTGCTGAGGATCCTTGGTGCGGAAGGTGCACTGACCCACAAGGACATTGTGAAGAAATCCCATTGCTCCCCAAGGACCGTGCGCTTTGCCTTGCGAAGGTTGAAAGAGAACGACCTGATCATCGAGAAGGCGAACATACGTGACATGCGCCAGATCATCTACCAGAACCGGATGGTCCAGCCGCAGGAGAACCGGATGGCGGAGAGCGTATCCGGCAGCTACCTGTCCATGAACCTGTCGTCACCGGTGGGATGACGAGATGCGCAGTCAACGGGTAACCATCTATGAAAGCGACTATCGATCGGTCAGACTGTACGAGCTGTGGTACCTGCTGGGAGACATGCCCGACATTCTTTGAAGAAAACCCTGACGATCACTTAAGCCAGGTGATTGAAAAGTTCCGGCTCAACGGGAATTGTGCAGAGGGGTCTGTGCCCGATGAGCTGGAAGCCTGTGTAACCGATGCGGCGGACCTCTGTCCGGTGTCGATCATCACGGTAGAGTGACCGGAAGTTGAGGGCCTGGCCGTTAGCGGGACGCGGCTCCCCATACCATCGTTTCTGACACGGCGTCACCGGAAACATTCTCCTCCGATACGCTCCAGACAGGTGCATCTAACACCCGCACATTCACTCCGGCGGGGACGTATACGTACCACTGCTCGATCCACCCGTCCATAAAGGGCATGGTCATCGTGCAGTCATAGCACATTTTTTCCCATCAGAGGTTCTGCACCGGCACCACGCTGTTCCCGATGTGCATCGCCACGCTCCGGGGCAGCTCAATACCGAGCGCCTCTTTTAAGACTCCCTCAACGGTCTCCACCGGCACGAATGCCAGTTCGCCCCGGACATCTTCCGGCACGTCCTGCAGGTCCCGCTCGTTCTCTTTGGGCAGGATGACCTTTTTGATCCCCGCACGATGGGCGGCCAGGACCTTCTCCTTGATCCCGCCAACCGGCAGCACAGCCCCGCTCAGGGTGATCTCACCGGTCATCGCAAGCTCCGGGTCAACGGTCTTCCCGGTGATAAGAGATGCAAGGGCTGTGAAGAGCGTCACACCGGCCGATGGCCCGTCCTTGGGCGTTGCCCCTGAGGGGACGTGGACGTGGATGTCACTCGTCATGAAGTTGAACCCGCTCTCCCCACTTGCGAGCCGGGAGCGGATGAGGGAAAGCGAGATGGTCGCCGACTCCTTCATCACGTCACCGAGCTGGCCGGTGAGGGTGAGCTTGCCGGTCCCGGGCATGAACGTCCCCTCGATGAAGAGGATCTCCCCGCCGACCGGAGTCCATGCAAGGCCGGTCACGACACCGGGGACCGGTTCCTTTCGTGCGACTTCCTGCCGGATCAGTTCCTTCCCTAAAACGTCCGTAAGGTTTTCCGTTGTCACGATGAATGGCAGCTCGGCAGTCCCGGAAACGATCTTCTCGGACACGTGGCGTGCCGCCTTCGCAAGCTGTTTTTTGAGCCACCGGACGCCGGCCTCGCGGGTGTACTTCTCGATTACCACCTTCAGGGCCTCGTCCTCGAACCGGAGTTTCTCCGCATCAAGCCCGTGCTCGGTGAGGGTCTCGGGGATGAGGTGGTCTTTTGCAATCGCGAACTTCTCGTTCTTCGTGTAGCCCGAGATCTCGATCAGCTCCAGCCGGTCGAGGAGCGGGGCCGGGATCGTTGCAAGCGAGTTCGCTGTTGCGATGAAAAGCACATCGGAGAGGTCGTAGGGTACCTCGAGGTAGTGGTCCGAGAACGTGTTGTTCTGCTCGGGGTCAAGCACCTCGAGGAGGGCGCTCGCCGGGTCGCCGTTGTACGACATTGCCAGCTTGTCGATCTCGTCGAGGATGAAGACCGGGTTCTTTGTGCCGGCTTTCTGCATGCCCTGGATGATCCGGCCGGGCAGGGCGCCGACATAAGTCCTCCGGTGCCCCCGTATCTCGGCCTCGTCGCGGACGCCGCCGAGACTGACGCGGACGTACTTCCGGCCGAGCGCCTCGGCAATGCTCTTCCCCAGGCTCGTCTTTCCCGTGCCAGGCGGGCCGGCAAAGAGGAGGATCGAGCCCTGCTTCTCCTGCCGGAGTTTCATCACCGCGAGGTGCTGGATGATCCGCTCCTTCACCTTCTCAAGGCCGTTGTGGTGGCTCTCGAGCACACGCTTCGCTTCCGCGATGTCAATACTCTTCTTCTCTTCAGTCTTCCACGGGAGATCGAGCATGAGGTCGAGGTAGTTCCGGATCACGGAACTCTCGTGGTTCTGGCTGCCCCCGGTCTCGAGCTTTTTCACTTCCGCGAATGCTTTTTTCTTTACGTCGTCCGGCATCGCGGACTGCTCGATCTTTTCCCGGTAGCCCATGTCCCCGGGCGTACCGGCACTCTCGTCCAGCTCTTCCTGGATCACCCGGAGCTGCTCCCGGAGCAGCGCCTCGCGGTTCGATTTGCCCACCCGGTCGGTGACCTTCTTTGCCATCTCGATCCGGATGCTGATATTCTCCCGCACCCGGATGAGGAGTTCGAGGAACGTGATGTACCGCTGCCGGACCGGGACGATCTCGAGGAGCGCCTGCTTCTCGGCGAGATGGACCGGTAAAAACGGCATGACAAAGCCCATGATCTGGTCGACAGAGTCCATCCGGTCGATCGGCCCGGTGAACTGCTCCGAGCCGTTGAAGCGGCTGCTAATCTCGTGGATGGTGAACTTGATGTCCGAGAGGATCCGCTCGCGGAGATCGTCTTCAAGGTCCTGCTCGTCCGGGACCGGTTCGCACGTAGCATAGAGCCGCCCGTCCTTTTCAAAGACGGAGACCGTCTTTACCCTCTCAGTGACCTGCACGCAGACCAGGTACCCGTCATCGGCCGGCTCTACGTGCTGGACCCGGAACAGGTTGCCAATTTTATAGAGCGACTCTGCGTTCAGTTCCATGGGACGCGTGCCGCTCTTCACCGTGAGGCCGATCGCGTGCGCCTCGTTCTCACCAGCGTTCTCCATTACCGCGAGCAGGAGCTCGCCGGTTGCCAGGTCAACCGGGAATTTTGTCCGGCTGTCCGGGTACACGACGATCTCGAAGAGGGGTATGACCATCTTTTCTGTCGTAGTGTCTGTTGTACTCTCGTTTGTTTCTGGTTGCATGGTTGCCTCAATCATTTAGTTCGAATTTACCTAACTAAAGTGCAGGAGAAAAAAATTTACCTGACTTTCTCTAGGATCTCTACCAGGAGTTCCTGCTCGCGTTCATCCAGTGAATTCATCATCCGTTCAATCATCCGTCGCAGCGAGGCCTGCTCGGCCTGTGCGATCGCTTTTCCTCTCTCGGTCAGGCGGATATAGGTGATCCGGCCGTCATCGGGACAGTGTTCCCGGTACACGCACTCCATCCGGACGCACTTGTTGATCATCTCGGTGATCGTGGGCTTGGAGTTCTTCGTGATCTCCGCAAGCCGGCTGAACGTCACATCCCCCTCAGCATCGATCACTTTGAGGTAGGCGATCTGTTTCACCGTCATGTCGGAGAGCCCGCATTCAGAGAAGATCGAGCAGGAGCACTCGTTCCGGATCCGGACCAGGTTGTCCAGTACTTCGAACAGGTGCTCCTCTCGTTCTGTCATGCTCCGATCCTTCGTTAGTTAGGTCTTACCTAATCATAAAGATAGTGGTCGGGGATCTTCTCAGACATTCGTACCATCGCAAAAACCCAGAACCCCTTGGCCCTTACACTCGATCATGTTTATTGGGCACTTTGCGGTCGCCTACCTTCTCATCGCGCTCTTCCCGTCCATCCCGCCCCTCGTCATCCTCTTTGGCGTCAGCTTCCCGGACCTGCTCTGGCCGGTCCTTGTGATCACCGGGAAAGAGAAAGTGACCGTCAACCCCGACAGCCCGCTCCAGAACGCGATCGGGTTCACCTCGTACCCGTTCTCCCACTCGCTCGTCACCGGTTCCCTGATCGCCGCAATCCCGGGGCTCGTTATTGCGTACTTCGTCAGCCCGCTCGCCGGGCTCGTGTTTGTCGCCGCCTCGGCCTCGTCTTCCACCTGATCAATGCGAATTCGTTCCTCGGGTTCGGCATGAAAAATCCCTTCACTCCCCGGAGTTATGCGGTTGCAGCGCTCGTCGGGTTTCTCGCGTTCATCGGGATCGCGACGTGGATCTTTGCGGGCATGTGACCGGGCAGCCTGCTCGCCGGAGCGGGATCGACCACCGCTGCCGTCTCGTTTGGCTTTACGGTGAAGGCGATACCCCCGGCCCCCGTCGGGAACGTTGGTACTGTCTCAAGAGTTAATAACGCACACGCCTATGGTTCGTTACAGGCACCCCGATCTGTACCGGTGCCGGGAGTTGCAGCACTATGCAGGAAATAATCAAAAAGATGATCACGGAGGCGATGGCCGCCCAGCACGCCGACGTGAACCAGGTAAAGAAGAAGCGCGGGCAGGATTTTGTCATCGACGACACGAAAGCCTATGTCGATGCGGTCAAGGGCATGAAAGCCGCCGGGAACCAGAGCAAGGCAGTTTTTGCGCTGCACACCGATTCGGTCAACGCCCATTACGCGATCCTCAAGGGCCTGACCACCACGATCCGCCCCGAGGACGACCCCTTTGTCGAACACTACCAGACGCCGGTCATCATGGAGATGCTCTACGATGCGGACCCGAAATTCAGGAAGAGCGTGGAGGTCTTCATCAAGGCGGTCGGGAAAGCCGAGGCCCTGATCGGAAAGGAGTCGGCCCGGCGGTACGCAGGCTTCTACGGCCCCACCTGTGTCGTGGACTTTGCCCTGATCCCGGGCAGCAGCAGCAACATTGTCAACCAAATCCTCAAGACGGCCGATATCCCGGTCGCCCACAAGCAGGCGATCCTTGCCGCCAAGTCATGGGGCATGAACACCTCGTACGGCATCGGGGACGTCTTCGCCCACGCGGTCGAAGGCGGGTCAACGCTCGCCGACGCGGTGAAGAAAGAGGTCTCGATGATCCAGTCCATCTACGATACGCCGGTCGATGCCCAGGCAAAGCTGATGGACAGCGTGGGCCAGAACTCGTTCGACTGCCGGAAGTACATGAAGGACTACCGCACGAAGATGCAGGGAGCCGTCAAGGCCTCGCTTGACGAGGGCGTCCACTACGGCAACATCGTGACCGTGCCGGCCTACTGTGTCGGCGACATCGCACACCACATCTCGCAGTCCACGTACAACATGTGCAAGGACGATGTCACCATGGCGGTGATCGAGGCCGTGACCGAGGTGATGGACAAGACCCTCAAGGCGGCGGCACCGAAGATGAAGACCCCGCAGGAGGTGCTCTCGGTTGCCACCGGCTCATCGGCCAGCGCTGCTGAGTATATCCTCGAACTCGACGGCTTCAACGCGATTATGGTCGTGGACATGTTAACGAAACGCTACCACAACTATGTCCAGCTCTACCCGAAGCGGAGTGCGGCAATCGAGCTCCACAACTGCGACTTCATGGACATGATCTACCGGGGCTGGAAGATGGTGGACAAGGCACGGAGGATGCAGGCATCCGGGCCCGGCCCGATCATCCCGAAGGTCGGCGGCTTTGCTGTTGACCTCTCGCCCATCCTGAAGAACGAGGTAATCGCAAACCCGCAGCGGTACGCGTACCCTGCCTGTGCGATGACCGTCCGGTTCTCGGCAATGATGCGCCTCTCCGACTACCCGTGCCTGCTGACCAGCGAGCCGGTCACGGCAACGCTGATGACCAACATCATTGCCCTCAGCAAGGATGTTGCCGCCGCACCCGCACGGATCTGCAAAGACTGTGCGTCCGCGGCCCTGATGGACTTCCGGCACTGCTCCTGCCAGTGGAAGGACGCGGTCTGATTCCGGTGCCGGGATGAGGTGGAGACCATGAAGTGTTATGTCTGCGCAAAGGAGGGAAAGGAGAGTACGGCCGTTGCGGTCTGTGTTGCCTGCGGCATGGGGACGTGCATGAAGCACACGATAAGGAAAGAGATCGATGTCTGGGAGGGGAGTTATCCGCTTCCCTCGCACAAACTGCCAGGGAAGATGCCCCGCATGCTCTGCCCGGACTGCAATGCCGCGTACGGGGATGGTACGTAATGGCAACGCTTGCCAACCGGAGTATCGCCGAAGCGGTCGGGACGGCACTCCTCGTGTACTTCGGTGCCGGGGCAGCGGCGATCACCCTGATGATCGCAAACGGGACGAAGCCGGCAACACCGTTCAACATCGGGATCGGGCAGCTCGGCGGGCTCGGCGACTGGTTTGCGATCGGGATTACGTTTGGTATCGTCATCGCCGCGGTCATCTATGCCCTTGGCCGTGTCTCCGGGGCGCATATCAATCCTGCCGTGACCATTGCGCTCTGGGCAACGAAACGGTTCCCGTCCGGTGACGCGATTGCGTATATCATCGCCCAGTGTATCGGGGCCGCAGCCGGGAGCCTGCTCTTCTTCCTGACCGTGGGGATGGATGCCGTAACCATCGGAGGGCTCGGGGCGACCGCCCCGTTTCCGGGGATCGGGTACGGGCAGGCGATCCTTATCGAAACGATCGCGACCTTTGTCCTGATGCTCGTGATCATGGGTGTTGCGGTGGACAAGCGTGCCCCGCCGGGGTTTGCCGGTCTCATCATCGGCCTGACCGTGGCCGGGATGATCACGATGGCCGGCAACATCTCCGGTGCATCGCTCAACACGGCCCGTACGTTCGGGCCGTATCTGATGGACTTCCTGCTCGGGGGCTCGAACCTCTGGGCGTTCTTCCCCATCTATATCATCGGCCCGGTCATCGGCGCTGTGCTCGCGGCATTCTTCTACGACCGGATCAGTGCAGAGTGAGCCTGGTCCCGTCACCTTTTTTTGGCCCGGCGCCCCTGGACACAACCGTGTCCGACTCCCCGCGTTAGCTCTATCCAAACCGTTATTGCGACAGTGCAAGATATGCCCGTGTATACACGGGAGGAACAACGATGCCAACCTCAAAAGACGGTAAGCTGGAACTGCTGAGCGACAAAAACAGCGCCCTCGTGCTCGTGGACTACCAGCCCACGATGTTCTCGGGCGTGGGATCGGGTGACAAGACGATCATCCGGAACGCGGCGTACTGTGCTGCAAAAGCCGCGAGCATCCTGGACGTGCCGGTCGTGCTCTCGACCATCAACCCGGAGCACAACGGGAATTTCCTTGCGGATGTGACCGCCCTCTTCCCCGGTCAGGAAGTGTACGCCCGGCCGGTGCCGGGCTTCGATGCGTTCGAGGACAAAAAGACCTACGGTGCGTTCAAAAAGACCGGCCGGAAGAAGCTGGTCATTGCCGGGCTCTGGACGAGCATGTGCTTCTGCTACACCGCCCTGCACGCGATCAGGGACGGGTATGAAGTGTACGGGCTGATGGACGCGGCAGGCGATTCCACCCCCGATGCCCACAAGTACGGTGTCAGGCGGATGCTGCAGGCCGGGGTGATCCCCATCACGGTCGAGTCACTGGTCTCGGAATGGATGCATGACTGGGGCAACAAAAAGGCGATGGAACTCGTGCGGGACGTGTACTCCCGGTACGGGTACATGATCGGGCTCCGGTAAAGCGGGGGACCAGGCACCGGGGTACCATGCTGTTTGAACGGTTTGTATCGGAAGGGCTCGCCCACTTTTCCTACATCATCGGCTCTGGGGGGGAGGCGGCGGTGATCGACCCCCGGAGGGACTGCGCCGTCTACCCTGACCGGGCAGCAGAAAACGGCATGAAGATCACCGGGATCTTCGAGACCCACCGGAACGAGGACTACGCGGTCGGGTCCGGTGAGCTCGCCGCAATCTGCGGGGCGCCGGTCTATCACGGGGCCGCGCTGCCGTTCGCGTACGGGACCCCCGTCCGGGACGGCGACCGGTTCCTGTTCGGGGACCTCGTGCTCACCGTCCGGGAGACTCCGGGCCACACCATGGAGAGCATCTCGGTGGTTGTCACGGACTCCGCAAACCCCGGGCTCCCGTCAATGGTCTTTTCCGGCGACCTGCTCTTTGCCGGCGACACCGGCCGTACCGATCTCGGCAGGCCCGGGACCGCAGACGCGATGGCCGGCGCCATGTATGACAGTATCCACGACAGGGTCCTGCCGCTCGGTGACGGGACGATCGTCTTGCCGGCACACGGGGCCGGGTCGGTATGCGGGGGCGCGATCGCGGACCATCCCGTCACCACCATCGGCTTCGAGCGGAAGGCGAACCCCGCCCTTTCGCTTGACCGGGCCGCCTTTATTGCGCACAAGACTGCCGGGCACCATTATCGCCCGCCGTACTTCCGGGCCATGGAGCGGTTCAACCGGGAGGGGTGGCCCCGGCTCCCCCCGGGACCGCACCCGGACCCGGTCACGCCCGCGGCCCTTAAAGACCTTCTCTCAACCGGCGTGCAGGTCGTTGATATCCGGTCGCCAACGGCTTTTGCCGCCGGGCATATCCCCGGGAGCATCTCGCTCTGGCGGGAGGGCATCCCGGCGTTCGCCGGCTGGGTCCTGAACTATGATGACGGGATCGTCATCGTGGACGACTTCAATACCAATCTCGACACCGTGCAGCGCGACCTCCGGCGGCTCGGTTACGACCGTCTCACCGGGTACCTTGCCGGGGGGTTCATTGCCTGGGCAACGTATGCCGGGGAGATTACACACACCGGGACCTGTTCCGTGCAGGAGGCAGCCCTCCTTGTCAAGGATCCGTCCCTGTTTGTCCTTGACGTACGCGACATCAGGAACCGGGAGGCCTTTGGCCATATCGAAGGCTCGCACCACATCTACGTGGGGGAACTCCCGCAGCACATTAATGAAATCCCCAAAGACCACCCGGTCCTGGTCTATTGCGATGCGGGCTACAAGGGCAGCCTCGCTGCAGGCATCCTTGCCCGGCACGGCATCACCCGGGTGACGAACCTGCTTGGCGGATTTGCCGCATGGAAGAAGGCGGGGTACCCGCCCGGAAAATAATATCCCGAAATCCTGTTTTACTACGCGGGTCCACGGGCCCGACCGGACCGTGAAAAAATGCAGTCAGGCGTCATCCCGTATTAAAGAAATTCCCTACATCTCAACCCGCGTCACGACACCGTGGATCCTGTCGGCCGGCAGCTTGTAGAACTGCACGAGTGAGGGGGAGAGGCGCCTGATGGCGGCAAAGACACGCCAGACAATGTTGGTGGTGATGACATCTTCGATACCGTAAAAGATCGTCAGCTCGTCAATCTCTGCTTCTTTTAAGATGTTTGCGATATTGACAAATTCCATATAGCCGGCATAGATCTCGAAGATCGAGAAGCCTTTCGTAACTTCGCGGGTAAAGCCCCAGGTTATGCCGAATGGTGCCTCGGTCCTGTTGATCGAGACGATGATATTGTCATCATAGATGATCCGGTTATTGAACATGGTCCGGGGGATATACTGCGGCAGGGCGCGGAAGTCACGGGCAAAGAAGAGCGCCGTGCCGGAGATCCGGTTCAGGGTATTATAAGCATCGTTGAACCGGGCAAGAAAATCATCGAACGGGACCGGGGAGAGCGCGGATGCGAGTTTCTTCTGGCCCTGTACAAAGACCAGGACAATGGCAAACGGGACAGCGGCAATCACGAGCGACCAGTAACCGCCGTAGGGGATCTTGTCGAAGTTGGCAAGCAGGAACGCGACCGTGATCCCCAGGATGACTGCCCCGATCAGGGAGCGTATAATCTGGCCCCGGAGGATGAGGATCCACGTCACAAAGATAGCCGTGATCACCATCGTCCCGCATACCGCAAGGCCGTAGGCATGCGTGAGGTTGGCCGAGGACCGGAAGATCACGATGATGAAGAGGACTGCGAGGAGCAGCGCCCAGTTGACGACATCGATATAGATCTGGGAGCGGAGCAGGGGAGAGGTATAGTCGATGCGTAACAGCGGCATCATCCGCGTGGTGATTCCCTGGTACACGATAGAGAAAATTCCCGAGATCATGGCCTGCGATGCAATGACCGTGGCGGCGATGCTCAGGAGCAGGAAGGGGATATACACGATCCGGAACTGCGAGTAAACCATCTCGAAAAGAATGTTGTGTGCACCGGGATGGGTGAGGATGAATGCGCCCTGCCCGAGATAATTTATCGCAAGCACGAAAAAGACGATATGCCATGCCCGGATGATCGGGCCCCGGCCCAGGTGCCCCATATCGGCATACAACGCCTCGCCCCCGGTTGCAACAAGGATGACCGATGACAGGATTAAGAACCCTTCAAGCCCGTGGGAGGTGATGTAGTGGATCCCGTACACCGGGTTGACTGCATACAAGACCCCGGGTGCGGACCAGATGGCGACAAGTCCCGTACCCGCGAGTACCGCAAACCAGATGAGCATGACCGGCCCGAACGTCCATGCAATCCGCTCGCTGCCCCGCGCCTGGATGGAGAAAAGGCCGATCGCGATGAGTCCCGCGATGATCATCAGGGTCGTCTCGCGGGTGTGTTCAAAACCCGGGATGAGGACGATACCTTCCACCGCGGAGAGCATGCTGATGGCCGGGGTGATGACACCGTCGCCGATGAAAAGGGCGATCCCGACAATTGCGAGCAGGGAGACAAATGCTGCCAGCGTACGGGACTTTAACATCGGGAGCAGGATCTCCCGGAGCACGATCGTCCCGCCCTCGCCTTTTGTACCGAGGTGCATGGCAAGATACGTGTACTGGACGGTGACGAGCATGGTCAGGGTCCAGAGGATTAACGAGAGCATCCCGAGTACATTGTCACGGGTCGGCTGGATGATGAAAAAGATCGCTGTAAGTGCATAGATGGGACTTGTCCCGATGTCGCCAAACACGAGCCCCATGGATTTGACGACACCATTCAGGGAATTGTGCGTCACTGAGTAGTGCTATTCCCAGATCACCGCTTAATGCTTTGCTCTCATCACCGGGCAATTACTGAGAGAGACCGGTCATGGTACCACCAGGAGCGTCAGGATTGCGGAGACGAAAGCCGGGGGGACCCTCAACAGGTCGAAGACCGACGGTCTTCTTATGCTTCAGTTCAGATGACCCTCAACAGGTCGAAGAACGGCGGTCTTCTCCTGCTTCGGGTCTGATAACCCTCAGCAACTCGAAGACTGCTGCGCAATCCATCGAAGAACGGCGGTCTTCTCCTGCTTCGGGTCTGATAACCCTCAGCATGTCGAAGACCTGCGATCTTCTTATGCTTCGGGTCTGATAACCCTCAGCATTATACCGGGTTTCCCTTTTCACCCGTGAACCGGTACGCCCCTTTCGGCACCACCATCTCGAACCGTGCCCCTTTCCCCGGCTCACCGTTTTCGGTAATCGTGATACCGGTGATCGAGAGGATCTCGCGTGAGAGGAAGAGGCCAAGGCCGGTATGTTTCCCGTAGCCCTGCTCGAACAGGCGGGCTTTGTCTTCGGTTGCGATCCCGGCCCCGTTATCCTCGCAGACAACCACGAGCCCGGCACCGGTCTCACGGGAGGTGAGGCGGATGGCAGTCATTGCCTCACCGCCATAATTCAGGGCATTGTCGATCAGGTTATAGAAGACCTTCTCGAACAGGGAATCTGCATAAATCTCAATGTCCGACCGGTCAACCTCCACCCGCACATCCCGCATGGGCAGGGCTTTCTCTGCCCACATGACACTTGCATGGATGTCCTGCCAGACGGGAGCGGTTGTTCCCATCTCCTCGTAGACCTTGGTGAAATCGAGCTGGTGCCCCATGGTCTGGGCAATATTCATCTCTGTTTTGAGATATTCTGATGCCGTAACGTTACTCCTGAGTTCTTCTTCCGAAAGCTGGAGATATGCCATGAGGGCCGTGAGCTGGTTCTTGATGTCGTGCCGGGTGATTGAGGAGAGGATCGTGAGTTTTTTATTGACCCGGGAGAGTGCATCCTCTGCTGCCTTCCGCTCGGTAATATCGGTAATGACCGATAAGCCTGAAGGGAGTCCTTTGTCTTCGATCCGCACGGTATTGATCAGGCAGTGGCGGACCGTGCCGTCCCGGAGCTGGATATCAATCTCGCTGAGATGTTCCGGGTACTCTCCCCTATGGATTGCACTGATCACCCCCCGCACAGCCCCAGCGCTCGCTGGTGCCAGGATGGAATAGATGGATTGCCCGACAAGGGTTTCCTGTGGGGATCCCAGGAGCCGGGCCGCTGCCGGGTTGGCGTAGTGGATGAACTCCCTGTCGTGGATGAGAATATAATCAGGGAGGTTGTCCGCAAGGTTCCGGTACCGCTCCTCGCTTTTTCTGAGCTCTCCCTGGGACCGGGCCATATTGAGCATCAGGAAGGAGGCCGTGAGGATGATATCCATGAGGATCGTGACGATAAAGAAGATCGGGTTAATGGGATCCGGGCCCCCAAGTGAGTGGTCCCCGGGAGTGACAAGCCCGTTGACGACAATCGCGGTCCAGAGGACCGCAGTGACCAGGAGTGCCGCGGCAAAGCTGTACCTGAGCAACCGGGTGTCCGGTTCACCTGCCCGTATCGCGATGAGGGCGGTTGCAACAAAGCAGGGGACAATGAGCAGCGCTATGACCACGCCACGCATGACAACCGAATCGCTCACGATCATAAACCAGAACAACAGGAGAGCGGCCGGTACCAGGACACCGTACACGATCTTCGGGAGTGCAGCTGACCGGAAATATCTCCCGGTACTGTCGAGCCGCATCATGACCGACAGCGCGATCAGAAAATTTGCCACCGTTGAGGTAAGCAGAACGGGCACGGCTCCTTCGAGCACATACAGGAAATACCCGCAGGACGTGACCATCAGGGAAAGCATCCATGTCCTGAACCCCACGTAGGTCTTCTGGGACTTCCAGAAGGTAAAAAGCATCAGCGTGAGGACTACATTGACGAGAAAAAGGATCAGGAAAAGGGTACGGATATCCGGTATCCACATGGTTTTTATTCTCCGCCCGGGGGTACCTCACCGTACATCCCGATACAGTTAATGCTGGTGGATATTTTCCTTCTCACGTTATGAATATTCGCAATGCCCGGCACACACCTGCAGGTTATTACCGGATGGGGATCTTCTCTGCTGTTTTTGCTCTCCTCACGGTGTGGGCCGGGGAAAACCGGGCCCTGCCGGACAAACCCGGGCCGTGCGGGCAGGGAAGGTTCAATACGTGCTGCACCCGTATCGTATCTCATACCCGGGAAAGGACAAGACGTGACCCCGAAAAGACCTGGATACCTGGTACAATGGGATACCTCCGGCCGGTTCAGCGCCGGGGATATCATTGCGCATGACCAGTACAATGCGGCAAAAGAGGAGTACGAGGTCCGCATGAAGGACTGGAGCGGCGATGCACAGAAGGGCGAGGACGGCGCATTCCATATCTCCGGGCGGAAACGCGACCTGGTCAAGGGGTTCCTGGAAGAGAAACGGTACGCCCTCACCGCTGAATATTACCATTACGCGATACGGGCACGCGGAAAAAAGGTGGACCCCGCGGCCATCCGGCAGAAGATCCAGGACCTCGGCCTGTCGTGCCTCTGGGTCCATGTGACCGGTGAGACCGGTCCTGAGCGGAACCCGCGGGCCCGGAGATAAGCGGGAACTTTTTCCGGCACCGGGCGAAGGGATTGCCGGGAAAAACCGGGATTTTTTTTGGTCTTCTGCTCATCCTCCCACACTTCCGGAAGCATCACCACAACCGGTGCTCCCCCGTTACCCGGCCCGCCGTTTTTCCATCACCATCGCCCGATTCCTGGCGGGAATTGATGAGAGCAATATTACTCTATAGATCTATATTCTGAATATATGTAAATATAGTTTATGGCGAATAACAATATATTTCCCCCCGGGAAATTGTGGATAGAACACCATGAATCAAAAAAGGAGTTCAATCCTGATCATTGCCGTAAGCCTTGTCGCGGTCCTCATGCTCGCACTGGCTGCCGGTTGTACCGCCAAAGACACCAATGCTGGAACAACAACGCCAGCTCCCGCCACAACACCGGTTGTTGCAGCACAACAGCAGGCTCCGTCTGCTGCTCCTGCAACGCCGGCAGCAGCACCGTCAACTGCCGCGCCGGCCTCAACCGGCGAGAAACAGACCATCAAGATCAGTGGTTCAACCACGGTCCTCCCGATCGTCCAGAAGGCGGCCGATGAGTACATGGCAACCCACGCGGACGCGGACATCCAGATCTCCGGTGGCGGGTCGGGTGTCGGCATCCAGGCCATCGGGGCAAAGACCGTTGACATCGGCATGTCCTCCCGTGAAGTGACCAGCGCAGAGATGGCCAAGTACCCGGCGTTTGTCATCACACCGGTTGCCCAGGACGGTATTGCTGTTGTCGTCAACCCGGCAAACACGATCCCGTATATCACGCTCGACCAGATCAAGAACATCTACCTTGGAAAGATCACCAAGTGGAGCGAGATCACCGGTGCGGATGTCCCCGGCACCAACAACCAGATCGTGATCATCGGCCGCGACAGTGCGTCAGGGACCCGCTCCTACTTCGATGAAACCGTGCTTGCCAAGGCAAAACCCACAAGCAAGATGCTCGAGAAGAACTCCAATGGCGCCGTCCTCCAGACCGTAGCCCAGACCCCCGGCTCCATCGGGTACGTCTCCATCGGCTTTGTCAGCGGCGAGGTCAAGGCACTGCCCGTCTGGTATAATGCCAACAGGATCATTGCACCGACCCTTGACAATGTCAAGAGCAGGGCATACCCCGTCTCCCGTGAACTCTATGTCATCACCAACGGCCAGCCCTCCGGTCTTGCCGGTGACTTCATCAGTTACATCCTCAGCACTGACGGCCAGAAGATCGTTGCCGATGAAGGGTACGTGACACTCGGCTGATGCGAGGTAAGAACAACATTTTTCAGGAGGCGACGTACCATGAAATTCCTAAAAAAAGTGAACGGTGTCTTTTGCGCCTCCGAAGGCACTGCCCGGTTATCCGCTCTCAAAGAACAGTCCATCAAGACCATCTTCTTCTTCACAGCCGCTTTTGCCGTTATTGTTGTCTCGTTCATCCTGCTCTTTTTGTTACGGGACGGCTACCCGATCTTTATTGATGTCGGGGCGATCAATTTCCTCATCGGACCTGAATGGGCGCCGACCGCGGCGGAGCCATTGTATGGCATTTACCCGCTCATCATCGGCACCCTCCTCGTCACCCTCGGGGCCATGATCTTTTCCGTCCCGCTTTCTCTCGGCTGTGCAATCTACATCTCTGAACTCGCCACTCCCCGGATCAAGGCGGTCCTCAAGCCGGCCGTTGAACTGCTGGCCGGGATCCCCTCGGTCGTGTACGGGTTCTTCGGGCTCATCGTGCTGACGAATTTCATCCGGGTGAGCTTCGATATTCCCACCGGGGAGACCTGGCTTGCCGCCTCGGTGCTGCTCGGGATCATGGCCCTCCCCACGATCATCAGCGTCTCCGAGGATGCGATCAGTTCCGTCCCCCACGAGTACAAGGAGGGGTCGCTTGCGATCGGGGCAACGCGGTGGCAGACCATCAGCAGGGTCCTCGTGCCGGCAGCGCTCTCGGGCATTGCCGCCGCGGTGATCCTCGGCATTGGCCGGGTGGTCGGCGAGACCATGGCGGTCCTGATGGTTGCCGGCAATGCGGCGATCATCCCGGACCCTATCTGGAACATCCTCTCGCCCCTGCGGACGCTGACGGCAACCCTCGGGATCGAGATGGGCGAGGTCTCGGTAGGCAGCGAGCACTACAGCGCCCTGTTCGGGATCGCGGTTGTCCTCCTGATCATCACGCTCATCATCAACCTCTCTGCCGTCGCCATCCTCCAGCACCTCAGGGAGCGGCGGACAGCACCTGCAGGGCGAAAACCGCTCATCCCGCCCGGTACCCGGCAAAAAATTGTCTTTGCCGCAAAGATGCTCGGCCTTGCCTTGCTGCTGGTGCTCCTCACCGCCATGTCCTGGTGGCTGGCACCGGTGGTCCTGCTTGCAGGAAGCCTGTGGTTTGCCGGCAGGCCTTTCATGTCGGAGAACACGATCCAGAAGAGTGCCTTTTGCCTCATCGGCGCTGCAACGCTCATCGTCCTTGCCATCCTGCTCATCATCCTGTCAGATATTGTCATAAACGGCATCCCGGCCCTGTCCTGGGAGTTCATCACCCAGCCGCCAATGGATCTCGGCCGGGCGGGCGGGATCTTCCCGGCCATTGTCGGCACGCTTTACCTCGTTGCCGGTGCGATCGCCATTGCCCTGCCGCTGGGGGTAGGCGCTGCCATCTACCTTGTCGAGTACACCCGCGAAGGAAGGATCACGAAGGTCATCCGGACCGGTGTGGACCTGCTCAACGGCACGCCCTCCATTGTCTTTGGCCTCTTCGGGTTTGCCTTCATCGTGCTCTACCTCAATGCCGGCGTGTCGCTCCTTGCCGGGCAGGTCACCCTCGCCCTGATGGTGCTCCCGACCGTTATCCGGACAACCGAAGAGTCGTTAAAGAACATCCCGCAATCCTTACGCGAAGGGAGCCTTGCCCTCGGGGCCACCCGGTGGCAGACGATCAGCAAGGTCGTCATTCCCCCGGCCGTGCCGGGGATTGTCACCGGCGCCATCCTCTCCATCGGGAGGGCGGCCGGGGAGACCGCCCCGATCATGTTCACGGCGGTCGTCTTCTCGTCCCGGTTCCTGCCCGATTCAGTCCTTGATCCGGTGATGGCACTGCCCTACCACCTCTTCATCCTTGCAACCAACGTGCCCGGGGCATCCATGAACCAGTACGGGACCGCGCTCGTCCTGCTCCTGCTCGTCATCGGGTTCTACGCGGTAGCGATCATGGTTCGAACGCATTTCCAGAACAGATCACGGGGATAAAAATGTCAGATGCTGCGATTATCACCACAAACAACTTAAACCTCTGGTACAGCGGGAAACACGCGCTCGAGTCGGTCTCGATGAAGGTCCCGAAGAACCGGGTGACCGCCCTGATCGGCCCCTCCGGCTGCGGGAAATCGACGCTGCTCCGGTGTTTCAACCGGCTGAACGATCTCATCGACAACGTGAAGATCACCGGGGAAATTACGCTTGATGATGAGAACATCCATGCACCTTCACTGGATGTCGTGACCCTCCGGAAGAAAGTCGGCATGGTCTTCCAGAAACCCAACCCGTTCCCAAAGACCATCTACGACAACGTCGCTTATGGCCCCCGGGTCCATGGCATCCGGGACAAAAACGAGCTCGACCGCATCGTTGAGCAGGGCCTCCGGCACGCCGCGCTCTGGGACGAGGTGAAGGACCGGCTGGATGACTCGGCGCTCGGCCTCTCGGGTGGCCAGCAGCAGCGGCTCTGCATTGCCCGCACCCTTGCCGTTGAACCTGAAGTGATCCTGATGGATGAGCCGTGTTCTGCACTGGATCCGATCGCAACGTCAAAAATCGAGAACCTGATCGATATGCTCAAGGAAGATTACACGGTCATCATCGTCACCCACAACATGCAGCAGGCCGCACGGGTGAGCGATTATACGGGGTTCATGTATCTCGGCAAACTGATCGAATGCGGCAGGACGAAGCAGATCTTCGAGCACCCGACCGAGGAACTGACGGAGAATTATATCACGGGGCGGTTTGGGTAGGTGACAAAAAATGGCAGAAAAATTCCATACGGAACTGGACAATCTTAAATGTGAGACGGTGGAGATGGCGCACTTCGGGCGGGCCATGTTACGGGACGCAGTCGACGGGCTGATCCGGCAGGACAAAGTACTGGCAGAATCCGTTGTAGCCCGGAAAGAGGAGATCCACATAATGGAGGTCCGTCTCGAAGAGCACTGCTACCAGCTGATCGCGCTCAACCAGCCGATGGCAAAGGATATGCGGGTCATTGCGTGCACGCTCAAGGTGATCACCGCGTCACTCCGTATCGGGCGCTACGGGAAAGTGATCGCAAACATTGTCAAGGAGGTTGCGGACAACCCCCATATCGCAAACCTGATGAGCATCCCCCATATGGCAGAACTGGTGATCGAGATGATCGACGACGCCATCCAGGCCTATGAGACCGACAACCTCCGGCTCATCGATGCCTTCTCCTCGCGGGACGATACCATCGACGCCCTCCGCCACTCGATCTTCCGGCAGGGGATCACCTACATGATGGAAGACCCCCGGACGATCTCGCGGTGCACGCATTACATCATGGTGGCCCGGTATCTCGAACGGTGCGCGGACCATGCCTGCAAGATCGCCGAGAATGTCCAGTACATGGAAACCGGGGAACGGGTGGAGATCCACTAGAAGCGGTCCGCCCGGAGGGGCACGGGAAATGAAGACGGTTCTTTTCATCTGCTCGTTCAATTCGGTCAGGTCACAGATAGCCGAGGGCCTGCTCAATACCCGCTGCCCGGACCGTTACCGGGCATTCTCGGCCGGGGTTGCTCCCGGGGGCCTGAGCCCGCATGCTGTTGCGGTAATGGATGACGTGGGAATCGACATATCGTTGCAGAAGTCCAAGAAGCTGACCGTTTTCTCCACAACGCGGTTTGATTATATCATCACGATGTGTGATCATGTGAAACTGGCGGCAGCCACATCCTTTCCGTCAGGGGGGACACGGGTCCACCGGCACTTTGACACGCCCTCTGAAGTACGGGAAGACAAAACCGCAATCCTTACGGATTTCCGTACCCTGCGAGATGATATTGACGCATGGCTGACGAAAATATTTCCGGATTGTCCAAAACAAGGAACCTGAACAGTACGAGGAGGGAGAATGACCGAACGGGAACGTGAGACGAATGCGAGGGAAATGGATTGCAGGACCGTTGAGAGAAAAGGACCGAAACCCCGGGTCCTTTTTACCTGCACGCACACCCCGGCCCGGTCCCGGATGGCCGAGGGGTATCTCCGGGCAACGTATGGCCATCTCTTCGAGGTGGGAAGTGCGGGGACCGGGATGCGGGGGTTGTATCCATGGGCCGTGGCGGTGATGAAGGAGATCGAAATTGACATTTCATGCCGGCGTTCCAGGCTCATTGCAGATTCTTTTGACGGGCGGACGGATATTGTCGTAACGATCTGTGACACTGCGCACCAGGCCTGCCCCTTCTTCCCGGGTGCAAAGAACCGCATTCACGCAAGCTTTCCTGATCCCTCGGCATGCACCGGGACACCGGACGAATGCCTGGCCCGGTTCCGCCAGGTCAGGGATAAAATAACTGCCTGGATTGACACGTTCTTTGTCCCGCACTACGGGTATTCCCCTTCGACAGGTTGCGGGCGAGCCGGAAACGAAGGGGAGTGTGTGAAAAAAGAATTCCATCATGCTCCATTCAATCCCGAAATTCACCGGGCGGAAAACGGCGTCATCTACCAGTCTGTACGGTCCTGTGATCTCGAGCGTATCTGTGAAAAGTGAGGAAATATGCAGGTTATCCGAAGGAAAAATACCGGTCATTCTTTTACTAGGGTGAGAGTCTCAGAAAAATTCAGCGAACAGGAACCCATGCACCCGGATGATTACCAGGCACATCTTGCCTGGGTAACTGCCCGGCGGGTTCACGAGAACCTGCTGAAAAACACCGTTGCAGGAGAGCGGGTCGCTCGCTGGATTACCGGGTGATGTCGCGGTTCCGCACGGAGAGCATAAAGATCGCGGTGACGGCGACCGCAAGGACAAGACCTGCAGTGAACCCGGACGGGTAGCCGGCGAGGGTGATGATAATCCCGGTGACGAGCGGCCCGGCCGCGTGCCCGATATCCATGATCGACGAGAGGGCGCCCATCGATGCGCCGATCTCTTCTGTTTTTGCCACGTCGGCAACGTACGCGCTGGTCGCGACCGTGGAGAGGGAGATCCCAAGGCCGAAGACCGCACTCGCGGCAAGGAAGCCGGGCCAGGTTGCGGCAAACGGTACGGCGGCGATGGCCCCGCCCGTGACGAGCAGCCCGGCGATGATCTGGATGCGCTTGTCGATCCGGTCCGCAATCCTGCCGAAGAACGGTTTTGTGACGGCGATGATCAGCACCTGGATTGCGAAGATGATCCCGATCTGGTACGCCTCGAAGTGGAGCGCGAACAGGTACACCGGCAGGAAGGTCTCGAAGGCGCCAAAGGCAAAGTACGTTGCCATGTCCGCGAGCGCCGTTGCCCTGAGCCGGCGGTTTCCCGCGAAGGTGGCAAGGCTTTCCTTAAACACGGAAATGCCCGGCAGGTGGAGCGACCCGGGCGATTCTTCGCGGTACCTAAGGATGAGGATAAAAACCGGGACCGCGGCGAGAGCGGCAGCAACGTACACCATCCGGTACGGGAAAAGCCCCGGGGTGAAGGCAAAGGCCGTGATGATGATCCCGCCGGCAAGAGGCGCGATGGTGCGGCCGATGAGCGTTGCAGAAGAGTAGGTGCCGAGCATCTCGCCCTTTGTATCCGGGAAGCGCTCGGCGATGATGGCCGAGACGACCGGCCCGAGGATTGCAGTGGCCGTGCCATGGAAAAACCGGACCGGGACCAGCCAGAGCGGATCGGCAATGAAAAGGTAGAGCAGGGGCGCGAGGAGGAACACGCAACCCGACGCGACGAGCAGGCGCCGCCTCCCGATGCGGTCCGACAGGACCCCGACCGGAAACGAGAACAGGATGCCGGCAAGCGGCGATACGGCGGCAATGAGGCCGAGCACGGAGTCCCCGGCACCCATCGCGGTTACGAAGAGGGGGAGCACGGGATTTTTGGAAATCGTTGTCGAGAAAATGGCAAAGAACCCGATCAGGGAGAGATAGTACATCAGGGTGCGGCTGGCCCCGGGCTGAACTCCCTTGACTGTCGGGTCTGCTGACATCGTCAGGGAGTAATGGGATGTGATGATAATTAAGCCGGGGGTGATGCGTTTGCATTGGTTGAGTCACCGGCTAGCGTTATGACAACGGAAATCCTAGGCTTACATAAAATAAGTCACGGCAATGTCATATTGCATAGAATTCCTCCTTGTAAAAGAGAGAAAATCAGAAAATTGTTTTCGGTGAGGCTGTATTGATTAATCGCGCTGTTTCGTACCCTTCAAGCACATCTATTCCCTTAATGTAGATTCCATCTTGATATGATGCAATAGACACTAATTCCCCTTTGTCGACTAAACCGAATCTATGAATTACCGTTAAACCGGTTTGTTCAGGATTTTCCAGTGTGCCTTTAAACAAGGCAATCCCCGGACTGTAATCTCGAATATATTCATTTTTTGTTGATGAATATACAGGGTGTTCAAGAGGGCTTATTTTAGTATCGCTAGTATTACCGGGAGTAAGATCATCGGTGAATTGCATCTGAACTCCACAATTTGCCAAATAATCCATCATCGACATAAATCCAAAATAGGTCAATCCGCCACCCTTTCTGGGAACATTTTTAAAAGTAAAGGCAATCTGGCGCCAAATCATGATCAATTCTTCATAAGCCTTATACAGATCTTTTGGATTTGGACAATCATTGGGAAGAATGTAGTCACCATCTTTTGCATGAAAAAGCTTACAACGGAAATTTTTGTAATGATGTTCTTTGATTTCAGCCATTGGATTTTGTGAATTAGGTAAAAGTGTGTTAAGAGGGATTTGTTGTTCTACTGTGGATAAGGCACGAAGTAACCAATCGCTTTCTCCTTCACGCTTACGGCGAGGTGCAATTTCCTGAAGTAATTCTTCAAAAGCAAGATAGAGCTCCTGATATGCTTGATATGGATCTGTTTCCGATTGAGAAATTCTGTAATAACGAAACGCAGGAATCCAATGGAGTGTAGGTACTGGGGGTGGTTCAATAAGATTTCCGTTTTTATCACCTACCGTGAGGTTTGCTTCAAGACTAAATCCAAAATCAGCATTTGATATTATTCGTAAAAATGTCCTGCCCTCTTTGCTAAAAAGTAGTATATATTTTTGACCTGGACGTTGCGTCATCAACTGAGATTTATGTGTAACGGATAAGATATCCAGATACTTCTGACAGTATTCAAATCCCTGAGTGATAATCTGTTCTTCAGTTAGAATATCTCGACATCTGGCTATTATGTTCTGATTATTTTTCTGGATCTCTGTCTCCCATTTTCCGGATTCGAACTCATAAATACCATCAACCGGACTTTTTTCAGATAAAGAATAAGATACTCCACAATTGAACACATTTCCATTATGTGGATCTCCCTCTTTCCCACCGAGATAGATTTCACCGATTTGAACCATTATGACCCCGATCAATAATTATGACTGGCCAATTCTTGAAGTATATTCAATCCTCTTTTCGTATCTTCAATTATATTAAATCAAACTTATGTATTTGGATATCCTCTATTTTTAAAAAAAATCAAAAAAGAAAAATTCTCTTTATCCACAGTTGATTGTGTATTTTCTGAAGATTACATCTCTCATCTCATACCTTCGGGATTCGACAACTCGAAGATTGCTGCGCAATCTTCTCCTGCTTCGGGTTTGATAACCCTCAGCAAACCACAAACTGCAATACCATTCACGGACACCGGTTGAGTATGGAACCGTTCCGGGAGCCTGGTGCATAGTGCCGGAGACATGCCCGTTCTGCAACCCCCCTGCCGGGGAGATCGTAGCGAAAAATGAGCTCTGCTATGCCTTCTGGGACCATTACCCGGTCAGCAGGGGCCACCTGCTCGTGATCCCGTTCCGGCACACGCTGGATTTTTTCTCGATGACACCGGAAGAGGGACAGGCCCTGCTCGCGTTGATCGATGTGTGCAAAGGCATTATCGATGAGAAATATTCTCCCGACGCGTACAACATCGGGTTCAATGTCGGGGTGGCGGCCGGGCAGACGGTGATGCACTGCCACTGCCACGTGATCCCGCGGTATACCGGGGATGTCTTAAACCCACGCGGGGGTGTGCGGGGGGTCCTGCCGAAGAAGAAGCCGATGGGGCAGTGCGGGTCAGGACATACGTAAAAAAACCGGGGGTGGGGGCTGCACAACAACCGGTTCCGGCAGCCGGGCCATTTTCCCCGGGTATCTCGTTTAAAAAGAGAATTTTAGATCTCGTTCTGGTATATCACGACATCAAGAACCTTCCCGATTTTTTCACCGATATTTTTCAGGTGCGCACACCGGGAATAGCCGGCCTTTTCCATCAGCCGGATACTTGCGCGGTTTTCCCCGCAAAGGGTTCCGACAAGCACATGAATGCCTGCCTTTTTTGCCGCAGCCTCAAGATGGGCCAGGGCGGCAAGGCCGATACCCCTGCCCGTGAATTCCGGCCTGAGGTAGATACTCAGTTCGGCAGACCGGTCGTATGCCTGTCGCTTTTTGTACTGCGTTAAAAAACAATACCCGATCATTTCGCCATGGTCCTTTATCAGGAATGACGGGTATTTCGGGTGAGAGACGAAGAGGAATTCTTCCAGCTCAGATTTTGACAGTCTCTCGCTGTGAAATGTTGCGGTTGAATTTGAGATATAGTGATTGTAGACCGCGAGGATCGCTTCCAGATCGGTGCCTGTGACCGGGGAAAATTCCACCATCCGATTAACTCTCCGTTGGTTCTGATATGAATTCATTACGGCCGCAGGGGAGATCGGTCATTCCTTTGGATCCTCCCCCATGCAGTGTGCGGGCCGGCACATTGTTTTCATTCATCCCGCCAGTCCTGCCGGTCGAGCCAGTACATATACACGAGGGCCACGGCCAGGCAGAGGGCGACAAAGAGCGTGGGCATGTACCACTGCCCCGAGAGGTACTTCAGCATGGCCGAGAGGACGAGCCCGAGAGCGATCGCGACGACGAGCATGCTGGTGATCACTTTTGGATTGGTAAACGTGGTATAGACCTGCTGGACATCCATGAGTGCTCTGACGAGTTGTTGGGCGGGGGTGGAGAAAAAAGGTTTGGAGGGGGGGTATGCCGCCACAATCCTCAACGTTCTTTCATCGGGTCTTTTTCCTGCAGGTCCTGCCAGGTTGTTTCCCCGGATTAACGCTTCATTTCAAAAACAAATTGAAAATTTCTGCTCTGTTGAAATCCTCATCCAAAAATGGTTGTACCGACGACCAAAAGATCTAAGGTACAATGTCTCCTTTTCTTGAGTGTGAAATCAAATAGAAAGGAGACACTTAAGAAATCAGCGAGCCG
>NZ_JALOCH010000012.1 GCF_023227875.1 Methanoregula sp.
TCACCAGATTAATGACCATGGTTTTCGTCTGCCCGTCATAGAACCACCGGGGCTCCGCGAGCATCACGGAGCCCATATCCTGACGTTTCACAACAGCGCCGTTTTGGAGTGACAGCTCAGTATCGGTAGATGCGGAATGGTACGTCAGGTCCCCGGATTTAAAGTCCTCGACAATAGCGCTTAGTCCGTCGCGGATAGTAATCGTTGAAGACGGCGGAGTATGGAGTGAATTATAGACTGTCAGAGCTCCTCCCCCGATCTTCAGCGAGGTCTCCTTGTAGGGGACGGTCTTGTAGGCTAGGCTTTTGACGTCATTCTGGAGCACGATCATGTTCTTTTCCATGATCTGCTCGTCCGCGCTCGTCTGCTGCAGCATCAGCATCGGGTACCCGTACAGGGTAACAAGCCCGATACCCGCGATCATCAGGGTAAAGATGAGGAGAAATCCGATTGATTCGGACACCCCCTCATTCATAGATGCCCGGAATTTTTTCCTCGTCATATAAATCCTCCCGAATTGTAGCTGATTCTGTTCATACCGCTGCCTGTGGTGTTCCCACCGGCCCTTTGGGATGAACCAATACCAGCGATTGCCACGTTGGACACGACAGAACCTCCTTTGACGCTCACCGTCTGGGCCGAGAGATCGTTATTAATTTCAACAATGTAACTTCTCCCTGCGATTTCATCGGGAATATCGAACCGTGAGGTAATATTCCCGGTAACGGGTGCAATGGCATAGGTGTCAACAATGCGGGTGGAGATACCATTGCTGATATCGGTAAATGCTGAATTCAAGATAATGTTTGCCGGTCGGTCTATGAAATTTGTATTCGTAAGAAGGAGTACTACGACGAATAGGCTGATGAGAACACCGGTTATTATGATATACTCGATTATGGTTGCCACGCCGGCATCGTTTTCCCTTCGGGAAGATTTATTCTGATCGCCAGGTTTCATTGTATGCCACCACCCCGTTGTTGTAATGAATTTCAACATAGGTATAGGGATCATTTCCCGTCGGGGATAGTGATGAGAAGTCTACAACCGCATCATGCCTGATCAGGGAAAGATTGCGTATATCATTCTGCACCCAGGTCTGATTCCTGAAAGAGCCCTCATCCACGAGGTATGCGGATTGGATGATCACGCCCCTTACCCCGCGAATATCGTCTTTAGGGAATTCAGATACCGCCTCTGCGGTGGTTTGTCCCACTACCGTTGACTGGTTGAGCAGTATCGCGATAAAGAACAGGCTGAAGCTCACGACAAATCCCATAAGCACAATCCACTGTGCCTCATCATTTAATCCCGCCATAGTAAAGCCTCCACGAGCACGGCATGTTTTCCCAAACAGTACGTATCCGAACAACCGGGAAGTTTTTCAACAATGACCCATTCAGAAACACGTACGGCATGTTCCCCACCCACACGCGGATGGGAGGATTCGCCCAGAACGATATTGCCGACAGAACCATCCGCCTGTTGGTAGATCACATTTGCCTGGAACTGAATGCGATCCGGATCCACGCCGGTCTTGGCATTCACGAGGTTGTTGAACGTGGTCTGGAACGCTGCAGCATCATCCGTTTCGATCATGGTCTGGAGGGGGGTCTTGTCAACTGAACTGTTGGGGGCCGTGTTCATCATGTTCAGGGCGTCGCTCCCTGTCACTTCGAGCTGCATATCGCTGATATGGGTGTCCCCCATAGTATATACTGACGTCGAGTTGACTACGATGAAGGCGGAGAGGAGGAGGATCAGCGCCGCAGCGATCCCCTCGATGGTATACAGTTGCCCGTCCGCATTTACCATACCGCCACCTCCAATACCGCATCCGCAAGTTCGGGCTGGGTGACATTTGCCGGATGGTAATTATACTCGAATGGTTGGGTATGGGTGTTATTCAGGAATTGCTGTTCCGGGATCACTTCAAATGTCAGGTTGATAAAGATCGTATCGTCCGTATCTGATGTTATGAAAAATCCCGGCTCGAACACCATCGAGAAATCGTTCGTGAAGCCTGCCGGGAAGGAGGTAACCGGCGTGGCACCCCCATCTACATATAGGAAATTATCGTAGGATTCTGCAGTAATGTATAGGCTTTCAAGATTGGTCTCTCCATAGGATCTCTTGTAGAACTTGACATCGGACACAGACTTGGTGGGAATTTCGGTGTGCTTGATAGAATCCCGCGTCTCCTCGAAGTCGGTGATATTGATGATGATCTTATCCCTGAGCGGGTTGATGCGGTACGCTGCATCCCCGGTAGGTCTCCGTATCGTTCCTACATCATCGAATAAAAGAGAGGAGGTATTGATCATGATGGAGAACCGGTGATTCCCCACGTCTTCGGTATTGTTATAGTGGTATGTCTTGATTATTGTCTCACCGATTGTCGTATTGCTCCCACTCCTGATTTTTACATCCCTGCGTATATAACCATACGAGTAATAGTCAGGAATGCTGTCACCAATTGACCGGAAGGTGTCTTTTCCTACCTCTTTTAAAGAAATATTGAACCGGTAGGGAAAATCCCCGAATATCGCCCGTGTCTGGTAGTCTGCGGGATATTTGAAATCCGTGGTGCTAAAAAACCGGGTTATCTTGGTCTCATCGAGAATTCCTGGGGTGTCTTTTGAGATGGCAAGTCCGAACCGGGCAATATTGAGCTGGTTCTTTTGCAGCTCCCAAGGAATGCTTGTATCTGCCAATGGATTGACATCCCCGGGGTCCTCGACAAGGATAACACCTGTCCGGTAAGCAACGGCATCGAAATCGATCGTATGGGACTGAATCCCGATGAACAGCCCCGGGATCATGGTCGCCACCCAGATGAATGCAAGGATGAAAATGGTAAAACCAACCAGAAAGTCTACGGACATTGCACCGGTATTGTCAGTCATTGGCGGAAATCAGTGCTCCTGTTGTTGCATCGAATCTGAGTTCCCGTTGAATTTCTGGGCCGGTGATGGTAAGGTAGTAGGTATTTCCCGCAAGAGTCAGGTCCCGCGACTCGTTTGTGATCGAATCCGGTTTCAGGAAGATCCGCTCCCGGTTTTTCAGGAACAGATCCCGCGGCGTGATTATCGGGGCAAGGTGAATCTCTTGCTCCGGGCATCCGCCTGACCAGTTGTATATCCGTTCTCCAGAACGGCTGTAGGTGATAAGAGATGAATGCTCCTGCTGGCACACAATAATGTCCCAGCTGCTGGCATTTCCTGATGTATCAAGATTGTACCCTTGGATCATCCTTATGCTGGTTGTTGCGGTAGTGTTTTCCTCCCTGTTGGAGAGGCTGAACGGTATGCGGGATGCTGCATCTGGAAAACTTATTCCCGTGAATTGATCGGACTGGTTTAGAATGATAAAACCGGTATTGGCTTTTGTTTCTTTTGTATCAGGGGAAAAACTCAATGAATGGAGGGAAATGATACCTGATATCCCGAGTATAACTCCCGCTATTACGATAAAAAAAAGGAGATATGCCAGTTTTTTCATGGGATTACTCAATGGTTTATAGGACGGAACTGAAATATAAATTTTCGTTAATTGTGATACGTTTGTATTTCCTTTAGTTATCCCGATTACGAATAATTGGGTGGTTTTGTGTTCACGATTCTGTCCACCCATCGAGCCTGAGGAAACGCGAGGGGCACTTTTATCCCTGCATCCCGGTTCCCTATCAGAGGATTGAGCGGGAAAAATTCCCGTCTTATAAATTTAACCAGTCCCGCAGGAGAGTTTGGCCGGCAATCTGATTCCGGTAGCGAAAAATGGAAGGAATTGTTGGGTGTGGGAGGAATAAACATCAAAAAAATTGTTTTTTCACGAATCCGACAATAATTTGAGCAAAATTTAAAATACAAAATTATATATACTTTTGAGAGAGAAAAACCTCTCTCAGGAAGGAGGTATGATAGTGAAACGAACGATTCTGGGATTGATTGGACTTCTCCTCCTTGTCAGTTCGGCAGCAGCACTGGATCTTTCTTCATCGACGATTAGTACTCCGGGATGGATCATTGCAAACGGTGCAGACAATTCCGTCATCACCGTTACCGTAATGGATACAGGAACCGGCCCTATCGCGGATGCGGATATTACCTTCTCCCTTGATGCTGCCTCGCAGACACTGGGGACGATCTCTCCTGCAATCCCTGCCAAAACCGATGCGAATGGAAAAGCAACAGCGGTTATTACTGCTAAAACGATCAGCGGCAATGCTACCATCTATGCAACTATTTCCGTCAACGATGGCGTGACACTCCCCGTTACGCTCACAACATTCCAGCAGATCGATCACAACACCCCGGAAAAAGCGAGTTTTGACACCTATCCTACCGATTTGATGGTTGGTTCTGAGACGCGGGTGAATCTTACCGTATACGATTACTGGAACAACCGCGTTGACAACAGGAATATTCCGGAAGCGGTTCGGATCACCGTAACCGGTGATAACGGGGTCGGATTAAAGGATGGCGCAGAGTACGTAACTGAAAAAACGTATTATACCGATGCCGAGGGCAATGTATCCATCGATCTCCGTCTCTCCACGGTAGCGGGGGAGAACACACTCTGGATGGACCCGATTGGTAACATGGTAAAGATCCCATCCAAAACGGTTGTCGGGATTGCTGAGGAAATCCCCTGGTATATCGAGCAGACCAGTGCCATTAACACAGAAGGTACGAAATCACCCCTCCCGGCAGACGGGCTCCCGGTAAATGACGTGACCATTACGTACATGCTCACTGACAAATTCGGCAACCCGATTGAGAATGCACCTGTGCTCTGCACATCATCCGACGGGCAGAGTGCAACACGGTACACCAATCTCAATGGGAAGGTCACGGTCATCTTCCCGGCACAGGATGAGGCAAAGGTATTCACGCTCAATGCGTCCACTTCCGCAAATCCGTCCGCAACCTGCAGGGACCCGAACAATGTAGGGTATTGCAGCCAGCAGATTGAATACTATAATACCGATCCGGTGGACCTGCTGTTCACTGTTAATCCGCAGTCCATGGCAAGCCTTGATGTGGACAGCATGACCCGGGCCATTCTCCAGGCACGGGTAGTCGATGCAAAGGGCAACCCGGTGAAAAATGAGAAGGTATACTTCTCGCTCGGTACCACAACCTATGATGCGACATATATCGGGGCTACGGATCCGGTACTTGCAGTCGGACCGACTGATGCAGTCCTGGTTGGTGACGACGGGTATGCAACCACAGAGTTCAGCCCCGGGGCATTTGCAGCCGAGGGGCAGACTGGATTCGATCCGACTGCCACCGGCCAGGTGGTTGTGACAGCGAGCTGGACGAACACGGCAGGTACCATCACCAAATCGCGGGATATCCTTCTTGTCTGGAAGAATTATCCCTATCTCAGTACCTATTCATCGATGAAATGTGACAATGCTCACGTAGGGGACCAGCTGAACCTTACCATCCAGCTCAAAGGTGACGGTGCAGCGCTCAAGCCGAATCCCATTGATGTTGTCCTTACCACCGATCGTTCCGGCAGCATGATGGAGGATAACCCGGACCGCATGGTCAACGTTATGGCAGCATCCGCGGCATTTGTTGACGAGATGGGACCGAACGATAAAATTGGTGTTGTATCGTTTGGAAACAAAGGGGATACTTCAGCCTCAACGTATACGCACTGGGCGGGCTGGTATGGGTACTGGTATGAGGTAGCTGATGGCCCGGGCCCTGGAATTGATAAGGACCTGAGTGATGATTCCTCGTATAAACTTGCGCATTATACGGCCTCTCCGACATCCTATCTTGATTATGCTACAGTAGACCAGGAACTGACCTCAGATCCGGGGAGTGCTAAGAGTGCGATCAATTCCATGGTTCCCAGCTCGGGCACTCCTTTGAGGGATGGTCTCAGGAAAGCTGTCCAGGAACTCAAATCAGCGAGGACACGATCGGGGGCTATCAAGGCGATTATTCTGCTTTCCGATGGGGATTACAATTATTATGGCGATCCGCTTGCACGGGGAACCGGGTATTCTTCTTCACAGAAAAGTCCAACAGGATTTGGAGATTTAACGACATCATATATGACCTATTCCGATACAGATGGATATCAGAGTATGGCTGCATATGCAAGTCACAACGGGATAAAAATCTACTCCATTGCCTTCGGAGAGAGTATTTCCAGTGGCGGGAAAACAACGCTTGAAACGCTTGCCACAACTACTGGCGGAAGATATTTTGAAGCCTCCTCGGCAAATATTGAAGATGTGTATATTGCGATTGCCGGCGACCTGCAGGAAACCGCTGGTGGCGACACGGAGGTACTCTTGGATTTTGGCACCGTGACAATTGACGACAATACGGGGAGTGATATCACCCAGTATATGGACTATGTGTATGAGGTGAAAACTCCTGTTCAGGATAGTTCAACCTACATCAACAAGTCCAATGTTACCAAGTACGGTGTCTTTAACCAGCTCGTAAGCAATGTCCAGGATGATACTGCCAGCTGGAGTGCCCGCCAGATGCATTATGATGTAGGTACGATCAAGCTCAACGAGACATGGAGTGCAACTTTACGTTTGAAACTGACGAAAGCAGGATCATTCGATCTCTTCGGCCCCGCAAGTGCCTCTGCCATCACGTTCACCGATATGAGTGATACGACGAATCCGGTGACACAAACTGCATTCATCCCGGAAATGCAATGCAAGGTGTACCCTGTAGGGGAAAACCCCGGGTATGGCACCAAAACCCTCCAGGTAAGCGATCTCTCGGTTACAACCTCGGATCCAACGGTATGGAAACTGGCATGGAAGACCTCGTACGATGGTGATAAAACCGTTACGGAAACGTTACAATCACGGATGGCGGATGGTGCTGCAGCATGGCAGACCCTCCCCGGCGGCATCACGACAATTGACACTCAGGTGATCAATTCCCCCTCATACTACACACTTTCATTATCAGATACATCACTCTGGGTAAAAGGGAAATGTTACGAGTTCCGGGTCATTGCCCAGGCCGAGGATACCGATGATTCGGTGACGCAATCCAGTTCTACCTGCATAAGTTCGTCCGGTGGGACTATATATATTAAACTAGAATAATTTTTTCGCGGAAATGCTTAATAAAGCCATGAATTCTTTTTTTAAAAATTATTATTCTGGATCGAATACCCGGCATGCAACGTAGTTCCGGCAGAATTCGGTTGATGCACCCACAGCAGTTGCCTGTTGTTGAACGTGTTAAAAGAAAAATTGGATGGGTTATTTATCCGGGTGCCGGTGTTACGGCACGATCTTCGAGATTGGTATCTCAAGGATATCTTCGGCCCCGCACTTCTTCAGTTTCGGGATGAGTTCATTGACCGCATTCTTCTGCACCACAGTCTGGATGCTGTAATAATCGATCCCGTGAAGCCTGCTCACTGTAGGTGTCTTCATGGCCGGCAGGGCAGATACAAGGCGCTCCATGGAGGCAGTCGGGACGTTCATGGTCAGGAGCACCTTGTGACGAGCCTCGATGACGCCGAACAGCAGGGTCTTGATCTCCTCGATCTCCCGGCGCTTCTCCGGGTCCGCCCAGCTTGCCTTGTTGGCGATGATGACGGTGTGAGACTCCATGATCTGGCCGATGATCTTGAGCCCGTTCTTCCGGAGCGTAGTCCCGGTCTCGGTCAGGTCTACAACAACATCCATGAGGTCCGGCACCTTCGCCTCCGAGGCGCCGTACGAGTGGAAGAGCTGGACCGGGATCTTCTGTTGCTCGAAGAACCGTTTTGTCAGCTCCGGGTATTCGGTCGTGACCCTGCTGCCGGGGCGGATCTGGCTGACGTTCTCTATGGGTTCGTCGCGGTGTACCGCGATGACAATCTTCACGTTGCCTTCTCCTGTCTTGCTGTACGAGAGGTCGGCCACCTCAACGACATCCGAGCTGGTTTCGTGTACCCAGTCGAGGCCGGAGATTCCCAAGTCAAAGTATCCCTTGTCGACATAGGTCGGGATCTCCTGCGGCCGGAGGATCTTGATCTTGCCGATGCGGCTGTCGTTGATACGGGGATTGTAATCGCGGTCCGTGCGCCGGACCTCGAGGTCGGCCTCCTTGAACAGCTGGAGCGTCTGCGCCTCGAGGCTGCCCTTCGGGAGTGCGATGGTGATCATACCATACAAAATCGCTGTAAAAACACAATAAAGGATTGGGTGGTAAGGAGAATTGTACTTAATCAAAAGAGTGGATGACAAGCCCGCTCAGTAATTTAGGTTCGAACCACGTGGACTTCGGCGGCATGATGCCTCCCGCATCTGCGATGGAGAGGACGGTCTCCACCCGTACCGGCTGCATGGCAAATGCAAGCTGGTATGTCCCGTCGTCCACGAGTCTTTCGAGGTCCGCAACCGGACGGGCCCCACCAAGGTACTGGAGCCGGGCATCGCCCCGGGGGTCGGTGATCCCGAGCATGTCTTCCAGCACATACTTCTGGAGCACGGCAACGTCAAGAGCTTCAAGCGGAGTTGCACCGGGAGCCCGCGGCCGGGTGCATTCGTACCACGTGCCGGCAAGATACAGGTGGACAACGTGATACTGACCGGGATCCGCAATCGTTGGCGGGATATTGTACCCGCGGCCATCAACATTCCCGTACGGTTTCACCGTGAAACAGTCTTCCAGTTTTTTAAGGAACGACTCCGGAGTATGCATGCCGAGATCGGAAAGAAGGCGGCTGTACCCGTGGATCTTCACCCGGTCATGGGCAAAGATCACGCCCATGAACCGGCAGACTTCGTCGCCGGGTTTCCTGCCCGATGTAATGATGCGGTCTGCCAGGTTCACCGAGGCCTTTGCCCGGTGGTGCCCGTCTGCAATGTAGAGGGAGGGAACCGAGGCAAACCTCTGTTCGAGCACGGTAAGTACCTCCGGGTTCGCGATCCTAAATATCTGGTGGATGGCATCCTGTTCCGTATGGACCTCGGCAACCGGTGGATTATTGTGGGCAACCTGGGACTCGATAAAGGAGAATAATCCTTCCTCGTCCCGGTAGAGGAGCACAACCGGGCCGTTGTGGGCCCTGACGGCTTCGATGTGCCGGGTCCGGTCCTCCTCCTTGTCATAGCGGGTCAGTTCATGGCGGCGGATATGGTTGTTCCGGTAATCGTCCACATCAAGACAGCAGCAGAGGCCAAGGAACGTATCCCCGTCCTGCTGTACCCGGTACAGGTACATGCCGGGTGTGGTATCTTTTTTCAGGAGGCCCATATCTTCGAGTGAAACGAACATCTCACGTGCCCGCTGGTACACGTGGTCATCATGCGGGGGGGTGTCCGGGAGTTCAGCATCGGGACGGCTCACCCGCAGGAAACTCTTCGGGTTTTTCCCGATAATAGCACGCGCCTCTTCAGCAGTCACCACATCGTACGGTACTGCCGCGATCTTCGGGGCGGCTTCCGGTACAGGCCGCACTCCTGAAAAACGATAAATTTTTACCATACCTGACACCGTCCCGAAGACATACTATTAGTGCTCTCATAATTGTGCCTGATCCCATATATACCGAAGACTTCCCCCGGCAGGTCGGGCCTTTGCATCTCGCAGGGTAAATTCTATGAATTACGGACGCTCATGACTACTGTTGTCTGAAAGAATCTACGGAGATTATCAATGATCCGCCCGCACGATCTTGCCGTCTACCCGCTGCCGCTGATACGGAGAGCGATGCCCTCGGATATCGCGGCGATCGTTACCATTGAGAAGGATTCGTTCATCGACCCGTGGGGGCAGGCTGTTTTTCTTGAAGCCCTGGCCTATTACCCGACCACGTATTTTGTTGCAGTCTGTGACGGGGCGGTCGTGGGTTTTGTTGTGGGTGGCCTTGAGGACACCGGGGAGAATATCTACGGGCATATTTGTAACCTCGGCGTCAGCCCCCGCTACCGGCGCCGGGGGATTGCACGGCTGCTCGTCAACCGCCTTGAGCACCAGTGTGCACTGGAACTAGCCACCGGGGTCCAGCTGGAAGTCCGGGTCTCCAATACCGGGGCACAACGGTTCTACCAGCGCATGGGATACCGCCCGGTGTTTGGCATCGACCAGTATTACGCCAATGGCGAGGATGCCCTTGTCATGATGAAGTGGTTCCGGTTCTAAGCCGGTCCCCCTCTTGTTTTTACCACGTGTAACAACCAAAAAAGTGTTACTGGTCTGCCGGGTATGCGGCGATCCGTTTCCCGGACGTCGCGTCCGTGATACCCTGTGCGTTCCAAAGGATCAGAGAGATGTTCTCCAGCGAGACGGATTTGTTCCCGTGTACCCGGTAGGACCTACGGAGTTCCCCTGCCCAGCTGCTGGTGGGCACGCGCAAGGTGTTGTGCACCCAGGGCCCCGATGAGTGAGAGTTCCCCGGCAAGGACTCCGGCCCCGATGATCTCCCCGAGTTTCTTTGCATTCGTTCCCGGGGGTGTCCCGCTGCCGGCGACCCCGAGCAGTTTCAGGCACTCCTGCTGGGTCTCGACCCCGGTCCCGCCGCCAACGGTCCCGATCGGGAGCGAAGGAAGCGTGACGGCGACATAGGCCCCCGTTTCCGTGAGGTCGACCGTCGTGATGCAGGTGCTGCCGTCGATTGCATGCGCTGCATCCTGCCCGCAGGCAATGAACATGGCTGCAACAACATTGGCCGCATGGGCATTGAACCCCATCGCGCCGGCCCGGGCGGAGCCGACGAGGTTCTTCCGGTAGTTTACTTCAAAGAGAGTCTTTGCATCGGTCTTCAGGATCGAACTGATCTGTTCGTGGGTGAGGGCGACCCCGGCGACAACGCTCCGGCCCCGGCCCATGATGCCGTTGATCGCAGCGGGTTTCTTGTCGGTGCACATGTTGCCGGAAAGGGCGATGAGCCGCACGCCCGTTCCCTGTGCGATCAAATCGGCGACTTTCGCGCTTGCGATCGTCACCATGTTCATGCCCATCGCATCCTTGGTATCGAATTCGAGCCGGACATAGACGCTCGTCCCGGCAACGAACGTAACGATGTCTGTCAGTTTCCCGTGCGAGGTGGTGCTCTCCGCCGCAGCCTTCAGTTCGTCGCGGTGCACCTTCACCCAGTCGCAGACCTGTGCCGCGTGGCCCACGCTGTCCGCAGCAAAGACCGGTGCCCGTGTCATCCCGTCATGGAGAATGCGCACCTCTGCCCCCCCCGCTTTGGTGATTGCGCTGCATCCGCGGTTGACCGAGGCGATAAGTGCTCCTTCGGTGGTCGCGAGCGGCAGCCAGTAATTCCCGGCAGCATACCCCCCGTTGATGAGGACCGGCCCCGCGACGCCGACCGGCACCTGCACGGTGCCGATCATGTTCTCGCAGTTACGTTTTACCACGCGTTCAACATCGATCGAGAAGATGCCGATGTTTTCGAGCGTGGTGTTCGTTTCCTGTTCAATGAAACTGCGCCGTACCCGGATCGCATCTATCGGGGAAAGTTCCTTTTCCAGTTCGTAAATTTTCAGTGTCTTGTTCCTCAGCTTATTGATGAGAATGGTATCCCCGTCCCTGTCCTGATCTGACTTTGCGCCATTGCCCTGCCCGGTGCGGCGCCCCGCATCATCAGCCATGATTAATGGTTAGCACCTATACTGTTATGATACACGTGGTCAGGAAGACGGTCGGACAGTGGGGTATCCGGGTGCCGTCCCGGCAGGGGGAAGAGATGCGGCAGGCACTCATACGGGAGGGCGCGCTCGATGCCTCCCTCAGGGTGCTGCGCGAGGGGAGTGATCTTATCCTACCGTTAACCGAAGAGCGCGAGGGCGCGGAGTGGTTTGAATTCGAGGTCCACCCGGGCCGCGAGCCCCTGCCCCGGCACGAACTGGTCGGTGGGATCGCCATCATGCAGGAGGATGACCCGGCAGGGGCGGAGCGACTGCTGGCATCCCGGCCCTCGCTCCATACGATCGTTTTTGCCGAGGGAGAGGTGCATGGCGAATACCGTACCCGCGAGTTTAAAATTCTCGCAGGTGAACCAACGACACGGACGCAGGTGACCGAGCACGGGCATACGTTTACTGTTGACCTGGCCGCCGCTTACTTCTCTGCCCGGCTCTCCACGGAGCGCCAGCGTATCCTCTCGCAGGTTCATGAAGGGGAAATTGTACTCGACATGTTTGCCGGGGTCGGGCCGTTTGCGATCACGCTGGCGAAGAGGGCGTCCTTTGTTGTTGCCGCGGACATCAACCCGAAAGCGATCGGCCTGATGCTGGAGAACCTTGAGAAGAACCGGATAAGAAACGTGCTGCCCCTGCTTGCGGATGCCCGGCACCTTGACCGTATCCTGTCGTGGCAATTCGACCGTGTCGTGATGAACCTGCCCCTATCCGGCACCGAATTTTTACAGGAAGCCTTCCGGCTCTGCCGGCCAAATGGGACAATCCATTTCTATTCCCTTGTGTCCGTGGAAGCGGAGCATACCGACCGGATCCGGGAACTCGGAGGGACGGTACTTTCCGAGAGAGTCGTACGGTCGTACTCGCCGGGGCAGTGGCACGTGGTGTATGACCTCGTTTTGAAATAATTATTTGAAAAAAAAATTTAAAACACGTTCGCTTCGGAATAGACCAGCACCTGGTCCTGTTGCAGTTCGTAGGGTTTGATCTCACGGGAATGTGACGACATCCTCATCTTCACCACTTCGAGGGCAAGGTGAACCGCAGAAAGATCTGAAGGACGCACGTACCGGAGGAGGATCACCGTGTCCGACAGGTACTCGATGAGACCGTGACGGCTGGAGAAGACATTGTTCTGGTCTGTCTCCGAGGTCATCATGATGGTGCACTTCTTGTCGCGGAGTCCCTCAATGAACCGGAACATCTCCTGGCGCCGTTCAGAGTCCGTGGCAAACAGGTCTTCGAAGAGGGAGATGGGGTCGATGACGACCCGGCTCGCTTTTACTTCATCGATCAACCGGGGCAGTTCGTTCTTGATCCGGTTATTGGCCAGGTTGAAATCAGTCGGGTCGAGCTTGATCACATAGAGCGATTTGTTCAGGAAGGGCTTGACATCCCATCCTTTCTGCTGCATGTACGTAAGGATCCGGTCTTCACGCTCCTCGAGGCTGATGTAAATGACGTTCTCCTTTTTTTTCAGCCCGTCCCAGACAAATTCGAGGGAAAAGGTGGTCTTCCCCGTCCCATACGTACCGATGATGGCACAGATGCTCCCCGGGATAAGCCCCCCTCCGAGCATGTCATCGAGGCCGAGGATCCCCACCTTGATCCGTTCGCCGCTCATATGACCACCCGGATATTACTGACCTCGAACCCGCCGGTTGTCGAGATCCTGACGGCAAATTTCACTAGGTCCCGTTCCTCAAGGTGGGGCATAACACCGCGGAATTTCTCAAAATACATCACCCGCTGCCTCCGTGCGCCGGTTGTCTCCTCCCACTTGAAGAGCAGCACCGCATCCACGATATCCGCGAGCTCGTGCTCGTGAGCGGATTCAAGGATCCCCCGACTGAGCAGCAGGTACGTGGTGATACCCCGTTGCTTGGAGATCCTCTGCAATCCGCGTAAAAACCCGGTAAGATTATTCCAGAAATTCGGTATGCTGGACTGGGTTGCGATATCCGTAATGGAATCGAGGATGAGCATGCTGCCAGGACTGATACCGTTGATGACATTTGCCAGCTGGAGGAGAATATTTTCACGGCTTGACCGTTTCTGGAGCCGGGTAATCACATCACTGTGGCTGTACCACTCGTCAGGCACGATGCTGCTGTCAAAATACAGCTCGGAGAGGTCATCGAACCGGATGGCCTCCACCAATGTCTCCAGTCCTTCTTTATGCAGGGAGGTCACGATCTCGTGCAGTACTTCCTCCTTCAGGCGCGTGAATGTGATGTACCGTATCTCGCTAGGGACCATCACATTCTCCGGCGCTCCCCCTTTCATGAGGCCGAGTGTATTAACGATCGAACTGTAGGCGAATTCGTAGTTACCTGCCCCGAGGTCCCCGAAGAGGAGAATGACCGATCCCGGGGGGACACCCCCCTCAAGAATAGGATCAAGTGACGGGATCCCGGTGGGCATTTTCTGCTTATGAAAATCCTGCATTCTGACCTCAATGACGATTGAATAGAAAATTTAGCAAGAAAAACTGTCATGGACTGGCTGATAAAGATATCTGCCGGATGCCCATATTCGTCCGGGAAATGAATATGGGTAATCGGCAAACGACCGGGAAAACGCCCGGAAATGTACCGGACTGACACATACTTATATAGATTGGTCTCCCGAACTATAAATCGGGAACCCCAGTCATCTTCGGGGAGAGGAGCTCGCAAACCATGGGGATAGCAGATCTCATCAAATCCATTAAAAAAAATGATGCCGGAGAGAGTCCGGTACCGGGTCCGGATGGTTCTGTTGTGACAACGACACTGCAGGAAAAAACAGACCTCGGAAATGGCACGGGAGTACCGGGACCTGGTATACCGGAGCCGAAAAAGAACGCTGCAACCCACCACCATTTCTTCAACCTCCTGAAAGGGAAGGAAAAGAGCGCAATCGAAGAGTATGATTTTGAGCGCCATGGGAATCTCGTTGACGTCCGGATTCCCGACGGCTATGAACAGGTGGACCAGTACTGGGTCGAACAGGGATGTTCGCTCGTCGTCATCGGCCTGAACAAAAAGACCAACCAGAACGAGTATCTCCTCTTTGAACCATCCCTTTCGGATTTTGAATATGAGTTACTGGAACGCCTGTACGAGGACCTGCGGGACGTACTGATCCTCTCTTCTGAAGAGATCCGGAAGGACCGTAAACGCATCATCCTCGAAAAGATACATACCCTGATCGATGATTACGGGTTGCGCCTCGAACCCTCCTCGCTCTTCAAGATCCAGTATTTCCTGCTCCGGAACTATATCGGGTGGTCGCGTATCGACCCCCTCATGAAGGACCCCCAGCTGGAAGATATTTCCTGCGATGGGAACAGGATCCCCCTGTTCCTTTACCACCGGAGATACCGGAATATCAAGACAAATATTGCGTTCGAGTCCGAGGTCCTCAACTCCCTTGCGATCACGCTTGCCCAGCGGTCCGGTAAACATATCTCCACGGGTTCGCCGATGATCGATGCAACCCTCCCGGACGGGTCCCGCCTCCAGCTGACACTCGGCACGGAAGTGACGACCCGCGGGACCTCGTTCACCATCCGTAAATTCCGAGAAGAGCCATTCTCCCCGATCGAACTGATGGAGATCGGGACATTCAATGCCGATGCGCTGGTCTATTTCTGGCTGGCCATCGAGAACAATAAGAGCCTCCTCTTCATCGGGGGAACCGCATCGGGCAAGACCACCTCCCTCAACGCGGTCTCTCTCTTTATCCCCCCTGTCGCAAAGGTAGTCAGCATCGAAGATACGCGTGAGATCACGCTCTACCACGACAACTGGATTGCAAGTGTCACCCGCGAAGCACTGACCGAAGGCGGGAACGCGATCAACATGTTCGACCTGTTGAAAGCGGCCATGCGCCAGCGGCCCGAGTTCATCCTCGTGGGGGAAGTCCGCGGGCCGGAAGCCCAGACGCTCTTCCAGGCAATGAACACCGGCCACACCACGTTCTCCACGATGCACGGTGGCAGTGTCGATGCCGCAATTCACCGGCTGGAGAGCGAGCCATTGAATGTGCCCCGAAACATGATGCAGGCATTGAACATCATCAGTGTCCAGGGCCTGATCTATCACGGGACCGAACGTGTCCGTCGTGTTCAGGAGATCGTTGAGATCGCCGGTATCGATCCCTCAACCAGCAATCTTCGGGTGAACAACGTCTTCGTGTACGATCCAGTCCACGATGTGATTGGCTTTACCGGCAGGTCCCAGGTCTATATGGATATCACCGAGAAACGGGGCTGGTCGCGGGAGCAGTTCGAGACGGAAGTCAGCCTTCGCAAATCCATCCTCGATGCTATGAAGAAACAGGGTATTAAGGACTACATCTCCGTCGCATCCCTGTTCCACGCGTACCATATCGATGCGAAAAACGTTCTCTCCCATATCGAAGACCTCCGCAAGGTAATCTGATAATGGTCAGAAAATATGTTTACCAGTGGATTAAGCGGGACCCGGTCCGGTTCAGCAACCTGCATGCCGACATGATCTCTGCCCGGATCGGGATGACCCTCGAACAGTACATCTGGAGGTCCTTAAAAATTGCCCTCACGATTGCCCTCCTCTTTGCCGCTGTCGGGATTATTGCAAGTGCCTTTTTAACCCTGCCCGCCCTGAACGAAAAAGTGGGGATCACTAACGTCTTCAACCTGCAGATGCCGGTGCTCCTCAACACCCTCTACCCAGCGGAATACATCGGTGTGCTTATCATCGTGCTCTCGTTTTTGATTGGCATGTATCTCGGGTATACCCTGGTGCTGAAACTGCCCGGCATCGAGAAGAACAACCGCTCCATAAAGATCAACCTGACCCTCCACAATGCGGTGGCATACATGTATGCGATGCGGAAAGGGGGAGCCGAGCTGATGACAATCTTCCACTCCCTCTCGGACCGGGCGAATATCTACGGTGAAGTGGCCCTGGAATTCCGCCAGATCGTGAGGGATGCCGATTTCTTCGGGTATGATGTTGTCACGTCGATTCGTCACCTTTCCGAGACAACCCCCTCAGAAAAACTCAAGATCTTTTTGGAAGACCTCCTCTCGGTGATTGAAAGCGGCGGCGACATGGAGGAATTCCTCTCGACACGGGTCCGGCTGTACCAGGAGGAGGCCCGGTTCGAGCAGAAGCAGTTTTTGAATATCCTCTCCCTTGTGGCAGAATCATATGTCACCCTCTTTGTTGCCGGTCCGCTCTTCCTCATCATCATCATGGTGGTGATGGGGATGACGGGAGGGACGGCGGTCCTCCAGCTCTCTCTTATTACTTATGCGGTCATGCCAATCGGCTCGTTTATTTTCATCCTGTTCATCGATCTCCTCTCGATCAAGGCGGAAACAACCGAGCGCTATACGACGATTAAATGGCTCCATACCTATGCTGATGTCACGATCGTCCCAAAGAAGAACGAAGAACCCCTCTTCGAGCAGCTGAAAAAATATGACCGGATCCGGTCGCTGATTGAACATATACGTCACCCCCTTGACAGTTTCATCAGCGATGTCAATCGCACGTTATACATCACCGTCCCTGTTGCGGTCCTGTACATCGTATCCGTTTTCCTGAGGGTACCTCAGTACCGGGATTTCAATGTCTATCTCGGTGTCGTGGACGATCACATCATCATCGCCCTCCTCGTCATCCTCATACCCTATGCCATTTTTTACGAGATCTGGTCCCGGAAGGTCCTCGGAATTCAGGCCTTAGTCCCGGATTTCCTGGAGCGGATGTCGGGTATCAACCAGGTCGGGCTCACGATCGCACAGGCCATCGCGATTATGGTGAACACCAATCTCGGGCTGCTCAGCTACGAGATCCGGCGCATCAAGCGCGACATGGACTGGGGTGCAAACTTCACCGAGGCACTCATGCGGTTCGAGGAGCGGGTCAGCACGCCCACCATCGCCCGCACGGTGACGCTGATCACCAAGGCGAGCGAGATGAGCGGGCAGATCCACGAGGTGCTCTCGATTGCCTCCAGCGATGCCAAGATGAGCGAAGCCCTCAAGAGAGAGCGGATGTCGGAGATGTTCATCTATACCGCGATCGTGTACCTCTCGTTCTTCGTCTTCCTCTTCGTCGTCGCGGTACTGACTACGCAGTTCCTGCCGATCCTCGCGGACATCTCTGTTGAAGGCATGCCGGTTTCGGGGGCGCTCTCGGGAATCGGCTCCATCCCCATCACAACGTTCGGGCGGATCCTCTACCATGCATGCCTCATGCAGGCGCTCTTCTCGGGGCTCATTGCCGGGCAGATGGGAGAGTCATCCATTGCAGCCGGAGTAAAACATTCCTGTGTACTCCTGTTGATAGCTCTCGTGACGTTCAATTTCATCATCGTGTAGGAATCAGGACTGTGGTGGGCCGAGAGTAACAAAACCGGTTCAGATACCATTAAGTCTTCACGTGAAGATGTCGATAATGAGGTGACAGATAGATGTGTACTGTTGGTGGGGGTCCTACCGGGGACCTGGATTTCGATGAGCGGGTGAAGGGTAAGAAGTACCGCTGCAATGACTGCGGAGAGAAGTTCGAGAGTGTCAGCAAGAAACCCATCTGTGCCAGCTGCCAGTCCGATAACGTGACGGCACTCTGATATCATGATCGTGCCTTTACGGGATGAGTTCCTGCTCATCTCGGGCACCCGATCTTTTTTACTGGCAGTAAAGGCAAATGCCCTGTTTGCCCTCAGGATCGTAACCGCAGACAAGGAATACAGCCAGACCATCGAGCCAACGGATCTCATCGTAGTCTCGGCGCCCGAAGGCGGGGCTCTTGAGCCGGCGATCATGCTCGCCGAATTCGTCAGGATCTATCGCATGCCCCTGATCGTCCTCCCAAAAGAGCACCCCGGGTCGAAACGGTTCTCCTACCTGGTATCGGTCGGCCCGCGTATCACGACCAGCTGTACGATCCGGCGGGGGACCCACCCGGAGCAGCACCTGGTCTGCTCCAGCGACGAGCTGGCAGGGACGACCATAAAAGTCCATCCGGAGGGTGTGGAGGTCACCGGCCTGCCGGCAACTGCAACACACCGTTATGTAAAGTACCAGATGTTAACAGATCTTTCATAATCAGTTAACATTTTCGTCGTATAATCTTCGTATAGTATACTTCAATACGTGCCGGAAGAACCAAAATAACAATACATATATGGCATTTTTCACCTATTATTGTACTTGCCGTGAGAGGAGGGTTGGATGAAGACTGAGGTCCTAAAAGACATCAAAAAAGCTGAAGAAGAATACCAGTCTGCTATCAGCAAGGCCCAGGAAGAGAAAAAGCACAAACATTCCCAGGCCGAGCTCGAAGCAGACAATCTGGTTACCAAAGCGCAGAGCAATGCAGAACAGTATAAAAAGCTGAAACTGGAAGAAGCACGGCACCAGGCGGCACTTAAGCACGCTGAAATCATAAAAAGTGGCAATCAGCGAGCAGCAGCACTGAAATCGAAGGGGGAGCAGAACCTTTCGAAGGCAGTGCAGCTGCTGGTTTTGCGGTTTAAGGAGCAGCTGCATGTTAAAGCCTAAGCAGATGAGCCGGCTCCTCATCGCCGCTTCACGGGACCAGATGGGTCCGGTTGTAGCGGAGCTCTATCGCCACCACCTGTTCCATATCGAGGAATATGTTGAAGGCGGGGCAGAGGGCTATGAGGGTTTCAAGATTGGCTCACCCCTTTCAGGAGCAAGCGAAGCGTCTGTGGATCTGCTGAAGATCCGGGCGATCGAGAATGCCGTCTCCATCCATGGGGACGATATCAATTCTGCAAAAACCTGTTCGGGCTCCGAACTCAAGTCAAGGATTGAGCGCGAACTCCCTGTTCTTGAACAGGAAGTTGAGGAACTCACCCAGAAACGCTCGAAACTTGATAACAGGGTCAAGGAATTCGAACAAAAGATTACCGAGATCACACCGTTCGTCAGTATTCCGGCGGATCTCGAGATATACCGGGGATATGCGGGGTTCACCGTATTTGCCGGCTACGTGGCACAGGAAGTAACGCTTTCCGTTCCGAACGAAATGCACTTCTCCAAGAGTAAGGAGAAGAATTTCATTGTTGTCATTGCCCCGACCGGGCAGCGGAACGAGGTTGAGCGGGCCCTGCAGGAAGCTGCATACCAGTCCGTCCCAATCCCTGACGAATCCGGTGCCCCGCAGGCCCGTATCGACTATTATGCCGGGCAGATCACTGCCCTTACAAAAGAGATTGCAGAGACCAACGCGAAGCTGGATGCGGTTAAAGTACAGCACGCCGGGTTCCTGGTCGCCTGCGAAGAGTTCTTAAGAACTGAAGTGGAACAGACCGAGGCACCGCTCCGGTTTGCAACCACGAAGCAGACTTTTGTCGCCGAGGGCTGGGTACCTTCCGACAAGGTGGAAGCGGTCAGCGAATCGCTCGTGAAGGTGACCGGCGGCAAGGTGTTTGTCACGGTTCTGCCCACAGATATCGAGCACGACGCAGTGCCCGTTGAATATAACAACCCAAAATTTGCTCAGCCGGCACAGATGCTGATGGACATTTATTCAAGGCCCAAGTATACCGAGGTAGACCCAACACTGATGCTCGCCATCGTGTTCCCGATCTTCTTCGGTCTCATTGTCGGGGATGTCGGGTACGGCCTCGTCTTCCTTGCAATGTACTTCGGCCTGAGAACGATGCTGAAGGGTGAGGACGGGCAGCAGTTGCTGACCGTGTTCCGGAACGCCAGCATCTCCAGTATCATCTTCGGTTTGCTCTTTAACGAGTTCCTCGGGTTCAAGTTCTCCCAGATCACCGGGTGGATCCTTGGAGCCGGCGGGCTTGTGAACCCTATCGAACACTACGAGTCCCTCATGTTCAGCAGGCACCTGCTCATTGGTGCAACCGAAGCCGGCGGTCACGGGCCGGCGATTCCCGCACTGATGATCATGGCCATCTGGATTGGTGTCCTGCATATCTCGCTCGGGCGGGTACTCGGTATGTATAACCATGCAAAACAGGACCACGGTATCCACCGCACCAAGACCGTCGTAGCCAACTTCGGCTGGCTCGCCGTCATGTGGGGGATACTCATCGCTATCTGGTCCAATGTTGTAATGCCGTATATGCCCGATCTTACCGGGCTGCCGGTGGTTGCAGCAGGGTTTAACATTGGCACGTTCATCGGAGGGGCGCTCATCCTTGCCGGTGTCATCTGCATCGCATGGGATTCCGTCCTTGAAGTGATCGAGTTGCCCACGATCATCTCCCATGTCCTGTCCTATGCACGTCTCGTTGCCGTGGGGCTCTCGTCAGTCGCCATTGCAATGGTTGTGAATTATATGTCTATCGGGATGTTTATCGGCCCCGGTATGGCAGATCTCTCCCTTGTCGGTATTGTGATGATTGTCGTCGGACTGGTGATATTCCTGTTCGGCCATACCCTCAATATCGCACTGGGTCTTCTGGGTGGCGGGCTCCACTCGATTCGTTTGCACTATGTCGAATTCTTCACCAAGTTCTACAAGGGTGGAGGCATCAGGTACGTTCCATTCGGAATGAAACGCAGATTTACGGAGGAATAAATTATGGCAGCAGAAGTAGTAGCAATTGCAGCAACAGATCTCGCATCGATCCAGGCATCGCAGATGGGAATGAAGGCAATCGGCGCTGGCCTTGCCGTCGGTCTTACCGGCGTCGGAACCGGCGTCGCTGAGATGGGCATTGGTGCCGCAGCAGTTGGCGCCATCGCAGAGAACAAGGACTTCTTCGGTCTTGGTCTCCTCTTCACGGTTATCCCCGAAACAATCGTTATCTTCGGTCTCGTCGTTGGTCTCCTGCTCTTGTTCTAAAGGAGAGAACAATGGGACTGGAAGCAGTAGTCGAAGAGATCAGGGAAAAGGGCAGATCCGAAGCGGAAAAGATACATGCAGAGTCTAAGCAGAACGTGGACCAGATCATCGCGGCAGCCACCAGGCGTGCCGAGGAGATCAAGCTTGCGGCAGAAGAGGAGTTGACAAAACAGTCCGCTCACCTCGTGAGCCAGGACGTTTCCGCTGCTAATCTTCTGGTCAAGCGCGAGCTCTTAAACACGCAAAAGGCGCTCCTGGATCAAGTCTACGAGACAACCCGTAAGGATATCGCAGCCCTCCCTGAGAGCTTCCATCGTGAAGCGATCAAGAAACTCCTCGCTGAGGCAAAGAGGGAGATCCCGAAAGGTACGATCTTCTGCAATGCCCGGGACCAGGCAGCCGCCAAGGCGGTCATTGCCGAGAACCCGGAGTTTGCAGGGTTCAGGCTCGGGGAGCCTGTCAATATCGATGGCGGCCTCCTGATTGAAGGTGAAGGGGCAGAGTTGCAGATTGATTACAGCTACCGCACATTCTTAGCGAAGGTGTGGGAATCCGGGTTAAAGGATGCGTCGGATATCCTGTTCGGGTAAGGGGGCACGCGTATGGGTGTGAATATTTCAGCACCGTACATCTATGTGTGCACCAGGATGCGGGTGCGGAAGGCAAAACTCCTCCCCAAGGAGGAGTACATGCGGATGCTCAACATGAGCGTTTCAGAAATCACCCGTATCATCGGAGAAACCGAATATAAACAGGAGATCGACGAACTCGGGACGGCATTCGAAGGCATGGACTTACTGGAAGTCGCCCTGAGCTGGAACCTCGCGAAGGAATACCAGAAGATTCAGGAGATAGCGCCGGGGACGCTCAAAGCGTTTACCCAGGACTATCTGCGACGCTGGGACATCCAGAATATCCTGACCATCCTCCGGGGGAAGGTCCAGGGTGAGAAGACCGGCAAGATCAAGGAGATCCTGATCCCCGCCGGGAGCCTGGACAAGATTATGCTGGACCGGCTGCTTGCCGAGGACAGTAATGACCGGATTATCGAACTCTTAAAAGGCCACCGGATGTATGCCGTCCTTGCACGGGAATTCCCGGCAGCTAAAGAGTCCGGGTCCTTCTCCCATATGGAGAACGAGCTGTACAAGCAGTTCTATGCCGAGATCCTGGGCGATACAAAGGCCGGGATCAAGGGAGGGGCATCGTTCCTGTCCTACATCCAGCTGGAGATCGATATCAAGAACGTGAAGACCCTCTTCCGGCTCCGTGCAGATGCACAGGCTCCTGAGGGTGTACGGGAAATGTATATCTCCGGAGGGACGCTTTCGCCGACAGACTTCACAAGCCTGAATGCTATCCGCGATTCAAACGAGTTCATTGACCAGCTCAGGGCGAGCGTGAGAAATGAGTCCCTCCACACACTGCTCGACGAAATGAAAGGCCGGAAGGCCATGCATGATATCGAGATCCGGCTGACCCGCGTGCAGCTCGAGCAGATGGAGAAGATGAGCAAGCGAAACCCGTTCTCGATTCACCCGATCCTCGTCTACCTGGAGAAGAAAAAGTACGAGGTCTTCAACCTGCGGGCGCTTGCCCGCGGCAAGGAATCGAAACTGCCGTCTGATAAGATCGCGGAATACCTGGTGATGTGAATGGAGATCGCAGTAATCGGCAACAGTGAGTTCATTCTCGGGTTCCGTCTCGCAGGCATCCGCAAGACCTATGCGGCGGAGAACGATGAGAAACTGAACGAGCACATCACCACGGTGCTGCAGGACGGCGAGGTCGGTATCCTCGTCCTCAACAGCAGTGATATGGATAAGATCCCAAGGAGGCTCCGCGCCACGCTGGAGAATTCCGTAAAGCCGACCGTGATCGCGATCGGCGGCGAAGAAGAGGGCGGGCTCTCCATGCGGGAGAGAATCAAGAGATCGGTGGGTGTTGATCTGTGGAAGTAAAAGGAAAACAATCACAAGAAAAGAAACAAGGGGTCCTGAAAAGGATCGCCGGCCCTGTCGTTACGGCAGTCAACCTTGACGCCCACATGTACGATGTGGTGAAGGTCGGCAAAGAAGAGCTGATGGGAGAAGTCATCAAGATCGAGGGCGCAAACGTTATTATCCAGGTGTACGAGGATACTTCGGGTATCCGGCCGGGCGAACCGGTCTCCAACACCGGCCTCTCGCTTGCCGTTGAACTGGGTCCGGGCCTCCTGACCAGTATCTACGACGGTATCCAGCGCCCGCTCTCGGTGCTCGTCGACAAGATGGGCAACTTCATCGAGCGCGGTGTCTCGGCACCGGGGCTCTCCCATGAAAAGAAGTGGACGTTCAAGCCTGTCGTCAAGACCGGTCAGAAGATCGAGCCGGGCGCTATCCTTGGTGAGGTTCAGGAAACCAACATCGTCCATAAGGTCATGCTTCCCCCCAATGCAAAGCCGGGGACGGTCAAGACCATCAAGAGCGGGGACTTCACCGTTGACGAGATCATCTGCGTTCTCGAAGACGGCCGCGAGTACCCGATGATCCAGCGCTGGCCGGTCCGTGTGCCCCGTCCCGTAAAAGAGAAGCTGAACCCGACGATCCCCCTGATCACCGGTCAGCGGATCCTTGACGGGCTCTTCCCGATTGCAAAGGGCGGCACTGCCGCAATTCCCGGCCCGTTCGGGAGCGGCAAGACCGTTACCCAACAGCAGCTGGCCAAGTGGTCGGATGCCGAGATCGTGGTCTACATCGGCTGCGGAGAACGCGGCAACGAGATGACGGAAGTTCTTACCGAATTCCCGCACCTTGAAGACCCGAAAAGCGGAAAGCCCCTCATGGAGCGGACGGTGCTCATTGCAAACACCTCCAACATGCCGGTGGCTGCCCGTGAAGCATCCGTGTACACCGGTATTACCATCGCGGAGTACTTCCGTGACATGGGCTATGATGTCTCCCTGATGGCTGACTCGACCTCCCGATGGGCAGAAGCCATGCGTGAGATCTCCAGTCGTCTTGAAGAGATGCCCGGTGAAGAAGGGTATCCCGCATACCTTGCAGCCCGGCTCTCGGAGTTCTACGAGCGTGCAGGTCTTGTCACCGCCCTCAACGGCGCCGGTGGTTCCGTCTCGGTTATCGGGGCAGTTTCCCCGCCTGGCGGAGACTTCTCGGAGCCGGTCACCCAGAACACCCTGCGTATCGTCAAGGTCTTCTGGGCACTGGATGCAAAACTCTCCCAGCGCCGGCATTTCCCGGCCATCAACTGGCTCAACTCCTACTCGCTGTATCTCGAGACCCTCCAGGACTACTATGACAAAGAAGTCTCACCCGAGTGGAACAAGATCCGGTCGTGGGCCATGGAAGTCCTCCAGAAGGAAGCAGAACTGCAGGAGATCGTGCAGCTCGTCGGTTCCGACGCCCTGCCCGAGTCAGAACAGGTGACCATCGAAGTCGCCCGTATGATCCGTGAGATCTTTCTCCAGCAGAACGCGTACGATGCGGTCGACACATTCTGTGACATGACCAAGCAGTACGATATGATGAAATCGATCAAGCTCTTCGCAGACCTTGCCTACGCGGCCCAGCTCGCTGGTGTCAGCCCGGCCCAGATCAACACGGTCCAGTCAAAGAACGAGCTGCCCCAGATCAAGTTCATCAAGGACTACAAGCCCGAACTGGCGAAGATCGAGAAGCAGATGGACACTGAGTTCAACACCCTGAGGTCGGCAGCATGAAGGAATACAGGACGATTAGTAAGATTGCCGGTCCTCTCGTTTTCGTCGAGAAGACCGAACCCGTTGCCTACGGGGAACTCGTGAACATAGTCCTTTACGATGGAACGATCAAGCGCGGTCAGGTCCTCGACACGAGCGATGAACTCGTCGTTGTCCAGATCTTTGAGACTACGACCGGTATCGGCAGGGACAGTGGCGTCCGGTTCACCGGCGAGACCATCAAGATGCCGGTCGGCAAGGACATGCTCGGCCGTATCCTGTCCGGTGGCGGTAAGCCAATCGACGGTGGTCCTGAGATTATTCCGGAGAAGCGCCTCGACATCACTGGTGCGGCTATCAACCCGTACGCCCGTGGCATGCCGGCGGATTTCATCCAGACCGGTATCTCGACCATCGACGGTACAAACACTCTTGTCCGTGGCCAGAAGCTCCCGATCTTCTCGGGTGCAGGACTTCCGCATAACAATGTTGCGCTCCAGATTGCCCGTCAGGCAAAGGTTCCCGGCTCGACCGAGAGTTTCGCCGTGGTCTTTGCTGCCATGGGTATCACCAAGGAAGAAGCGAACTACTTCATGGCCGACTTCGAGCGCACGGGGGCCCTCGAACACGCTGTCGTTTTCCTCAACCTTGCGGATGACCCGGCAGTTGAGCGTATCATCACCCCGCGTCTCGCCCTGACCACCGCTGAATACCTTGCCTTCGAGCTCGGTATGCACGTGCTGGTTATCTTAACGGATATGACCAACTATTGTGAAGCACTCCGTCAGATCGGTGCGGCCCGTGAAGAAGTGCCCGGCCGCCGTGGCTACCCGGGTTACATGTACACGGATCTCGCCTGTATCTACGAGCGTGCCGGCATGATCAAGGGTCAGAAGGGTTCTGTTACCCAAATCCCGATCCTGACCATGCCCGGTGACGATATCACCCACCCGATCCCTGACCTGACCGGTTATATTACCGAAGGCCAGATCGTGGTCAACCGTGACCTTCACCGCAAGGGTATCTACCCGCCCATCAACGTGCTGCCCTCGCTGTCACGGTTGATGAACCTCGGTATCGGACCGGGGAAGACCCGTGAGGACCACAAGAAGGTCTCCGACCAGATGTACGCAGGGTACGCAGAAGGCAACGACCTCCGCGGCCTCGTGGCCATTGTCGGGAAGGACGCCCTCTCCGAACGCGACCGCCTGCTCTTAGAGTTCGCCGATCTCTTCGAGAACCGCTTCGTGCGGCAGGGCTACGATGAGGACCGCACCATCGAGGATACCTTAACCATCGGCTGGGAACTCCTCTCGACGCTGCCGGTTGAGCAGCTGACCCGTATCGACCGCGACCTCATCAACAAGTACCACCCGAAGCTCAAGTCCGGTGCAAAGAAGGAGTAAATCCATGGCGCTGCGCGATATCAAGCCAACCCGTTCGGAACTGATCAACCTGAAGAGGAAGATCCAGCTCTCCGAGCGCGGCTACAAGATCCTCAAGATGAAGCGCGATGGACTGATCCTTGAATTTTTCAAGGTACTCGCAGATGCAAAGGACTGTAAGGGAGACCTTCTCCAGAAGCATGCCCGCGCTGTCGAGATGATGGCACTCGCGAACACCGTTGAAGGAGCGATCGGGGTGAAATCCGCGGCGTTTTCCGTCAAGGAAGTGCCGCAGATCGCCTTAAAGAGCAAGAACATCATGGGCGTTGTCGTGCCCCAGATCGAGTCCTCGAAAGTCCGCAAGACTCTCGCTGACCGCGGCTACGGTGTCCTTGGGACGTCGACCGTCATTGACGAGACCGCATCGGCATTCGAGGAGCTCGTGGAAGCGATCATCACAAGTGCCGAGATTGAGACCACGATGAAGCGCCTGCTCGACGAGATCGAGAAGACCAAGCGCCGTGTCAATGCGCTGGAATTCAAGGTGATCCCCGAGCTTACCGCAGCACGGGACTTCATCAAGATGCGCCTTGACGAGATGGAACGCGAAGAGCTCTTCCGGATGAAGAAGATCAAATCCCGGAATACCGCATAATTTTTTTAAAGGGGCGTACCGATGCCGATTGGAACGATAAAGGACCTGGGAGCTGAGGGAAAAACCGTTCTCCTCCGGCTCGACCTCAACTCCCCTATCGATCCCACATCCAGCCTTATTCTCGATGACAAGCGGTTCCGGGAACACCTCCCGACCATCCGTGCCCTTGAAAAAAGCCGGGTCGCGATCATTACCCACCAGAGCAGGCCCGGGAAGAAAGACTTCACCACCCTTGAGTCCCATGCAGACAAACTCGAACAGCTGCTGGGCAGACCTGTTACCTACGTAGACAGCATCTTCGGGCGCCATGCCCGGGAAGCGGTGAACGGGATGAAGGTTGGCGATGTGGTGATGCTCGAGAACGTCCGGTTCAATGCAGAGGAGAACCTCACCCTCAAACCGGAAGAAGCGAAAAAGACCCATCTTATCCGGAAGCTCTCGTCCCTGGGGGACGTGTTCGTCAACGATGCCTTTGGTACTGCCCACCGTTCGCAGCCCACGATCGTCGGCCTGCCCCTTGCCATGCGATCGGCAGGGGGGCTCCTCATGGAGAAGGAAGTCTCCACCCTGTCACGCGTCTTCTCCGGCGCTCCCCGCCCTGTCTGCATGGTGCTCGGCGGCACGAAGGTGGACGACTCCATCAACGTTGCCCGGCACGTGCTGGACACCGGTATCGCGGACCAGGTGATCGTGATCGGCGTGGTCGCAAATGTCTTCCTGATCGCGGCTGGCTATAATATCGGTAAACCCTCCACGCAGCTGATTGCCCAGCTCAAGTACCAGCCGGAGATCGAGAAGGCAAAGGAGATCCTCTCCCGCCACCGTGACCGTGTCGTGATGCCGGAGTCCGTGGCCGTCCGGCAGGACAACCGCCGCGTTGAATACGATATCGGGAAGATCCCCGATGACGCCCCGGTACTCGACCTCGGGATGGATGCCATCGCCTCGCTTGTCCAGGACATCAAGAAAGCCGGGACCGTGGTCTTCAACGGCCCGGCCGGTGTCTTCGAGGATGCCGATTTTGCCACCGGCACCTTCGAACTCCTCCGGGCTGCAGCGAATGTCGAGTTCTCTGTTATTGGTGGTGGACATACTGCTGCCGTGATCGAGAAACTGGGGATCGAACAGGACTTCACCCACATCTCGACCGGCGGCGGGGCCTGCATCGAGTTTTTGACCGGCAAGAAACTGCCAGCGGTTGATGCTCTCGAGCAGTCAAAAAAGATTTTTGGATAATATTATTAGTCTTTTTTCGATATCGTGTCCAGCATGATACCGGTGAGGAAGTTACTCTGTCGTTTTCGTGATACGATGGCCGGTTGTTCGTATCCCTGCTGGGAAATGGTGACAATCTCGTCCTGTGTGCCGATCTGAAGTACCGGTTTCTCGATCCGGTTCTGTCTGCTCCGCATGGTGGAAAGGACTGCAAATGAGAATCCGAGCGCTGTGAACATGAACAGGCAGCCTGCAAAGAGCGTGGTGATGCCGAGGATGAGGCCGAACCGGGTCTCCTGGATAACCGCCCAGATACCGATGATAAACAGCACCCAGAAGATGAGGACTGCAATCTTTGTGGACTCGATGGGGCTGGCGAGGCTGCGTTCGCGTTTTGATTCATCGCCTATGGGGAACCGGTCGATCATCTTTCCGAGGGCAAGGAGTGCGATACTGCAGCCAATGGCAAAGACACCGACAATCGGCAGGAGTAATAGAAGTATTTCGTTTATGATGCTCACCTCACGATAATCTCCCTTTAACTGCCGCGCTATAAAAAGGATTCTATAAGGATGCTTTAAGGAATATACTTGGGAAAAAAGTATTCCTTACGGATTATTGCGGGCGATTAACAGCCTATTTATAGTATTTTACCCTACTTTTTAGGGAATGGCTGAAAAAGCACCGGCGAGCCGCGGGGAGCGTGTTGCGATCTCTTACAAAATGCCCCCCAATATCTACGAGAAGGTCAATAAGCTCGTGTACGAGGAAAAGAAGTTCTCCACGGTCTCGGACTGTATCACGCAAGCTTTATTATCCTTCGTCGATAATCACCACGATATGGGACAGTTCAAGGAGCTGTTCAAGGACTACATGTCATCTGATGAGGGCCGGGAACTCATGAAAAATATGATGAAAGAAGTCCTGCTGGATGTGTTATCCCACCAGAAAATCGATACAAAAGATGCCAAGGGTAATTCATAGGTAACATTTCTCCCACTTCTTCCCGCCCCCCCCTGTAGCCTGCGTTATTGAAAAGCAACTGACTTTTACTGGTACACTATGCAGATCCGTATTATTGCGGTTGGCAGGATCAAGGAGAAGTTCCTGCAGGAGGGCATTGCCGAGTACGAAAAGCGTCTCCGTCCCTATGCGAAGGTCCAGGTAATCGAAGTGCCCGAGGAGAAACGGCCGGCATCGGCATCCCCTTCCGTGGAACGGGTCGCGATGCAGAAGGAAGGGGAACGGATCCTTGCCGTGATCCCCGAAGGCTCGTTCGTTGTCGCACTTGCTATCCAGGGGGAAGACTGGTCGAGCACGGCCCTTGCCGAAGCAATCTCCCACTGGGAGATGGCGGGCCGGAACCAGGTTGCATTTATTATCGGAGGGGATCTCGGCCTCTCTCCTGCGGTCCTTGCCCGGAGCAGCCTGCGGCTCTCCTTATCCCGCATGACCTTCACGCACCCGATGGCCCGGCTCCTGCTCATCGAGCAGATCTACCGGGCGTTCCGTATCCTCCGGGGCGAACCTTACCATAAATGACCTGCCACCCGGGTACTTAGGGAAAATACCGATATGTTTTTCTTATACAAGTGCTGAATTCGTCACAGGGAGGTCATATGGTCATCGAGATACTCTCATACAAAACCAGCATCCTCAACCCGCTGTTGAAGCTCCTCATCTTCATCCTGTTCGCTATCGGTACCTGGTACTATTACCGGGCCTGGACGAAATTCGGGGGGAATCTGAAGACAATAGCCGGGGCTCTCATGTGCGGGGGCATTGCAGGATGCATCGGTGCCGGCGCCCGTTTTGCCGGAGATTTCCTTGTACAGTTCAAATGGCTCGAGAGCACCGGTGCCATCATCTTTGCCCTGGTCAGTGTCTATATTGCCTGGTCAGTCTATACGAACCTGTCAGAGATTGCAGAAGCCTTCGGGCTGGAAGGGGGGAAATAAATGGTCGATCTCCTTGATTACAACACCAGCCCCCTCGTGCTTATCCTGAAAATTATCGTCCCGCTCATCTTCTTCGTAGTGCTGGGTTTTTATGTTTTTACCCGCAGGTATTATTCGGAGAAGATGCGGATCGTCATCGATTCCCTGATCCTGTTCGCCGCCTTTGCCCTCATCGCCGGTGGTCTCCGGATTTTTGCCGACGGGACGGAGTTCGGATTCACGAAAGAGTACTCCCTCCGGTGGCTCCAGTCCCTCGGATACGTTGCAGCTTCCGGCTGCTTTATCCTTGCCGGTTACCGGCTCCTGCACCTGTTCGAGGTGGAGAAACCATGACGGAATACTCAGACCGGATCATGGGTGTCCTCGAACCGAAGATCGGGCGGGCCCTGGCACAGTCCGTGCTCAGGATAAAATGCAAGAAGCTCGGGATCACACCCGAAAATATCACTGCAGATACGGTCCCCGTCCTTGCTGATGACCTGTATGAGCCCCTCAGGATCTTTGCCGGGGAGGATTTTGCAAAATCCTTAACACTGCAGATCAAGGCGATCACTGCCTGACAATACGAATGGTCGGGATTAAAGGAATGTATCAGGTCCGCGGCAGTCCACCGGCTATCCGGTCTTCCCGGAACCGATAACTGCCCTTTGGGATGCTCAGTTCGAAACGTGCACCCTTTCCCGGAGTACCCGTCTCTCTGATACTGATACCGGTAATTGCCAGGATCTCCTGAGCAAGGAAGAGACCAAGGCCGGTGTTCTTGCCGTACCCCCGTTCGAAGATCCTCTCTTTCTCATCGGCTGGTATCCCCACCCCGTCATCGTCCCAGATGCAGGTGAGTCCGGCCTCCGACTCGCGGTATGAGACCCGGATCTCATGCACCGTCCCGCCATGCCGGATTGAGTTATCGAGAAGGTTGAAAAATACCCTCTCCAGCATGGGGTCTGCATATACCTCAATACCATTGAGATCGGTATGGAACCGGATGGTATCCGGCACCGCCATGCCGCCGGAGAGGATCCGGGATATACTCTGCCAGCGGGATTCGTGGCTCCCGAGGTCCTGGTAGATCCGGCTGAACTCGATCTGGGTCTGGATGGCTTTGCTTGCGGTCCCGATCTTATCGAGAAACCCTGTGATCTCCCGGGGTACATCCCTGCGACGGATTATGGCAAGGTTGCTTTCGATAACCGAGATCTTGTTCAGGATATCATGGCGGGTGATGCTCGAGAGGAGGTTGAGTTTCTTGTTGGCCGTACGTAACGCCTCGTCTGCCATCACGCGGGAGGTAATATCGAGTGCGGTAAGGGTTGCCCCTGCCACAGGATCATCCGGATTGAGCAGCGTCGAACTCTGGACAACGGTAATGACCGTCCCGTCCTTTTTTCGCCAGCGGGTCTCTGCCATCCCCGCTTCCCTGTCACGGGCACTTTCACGGTTTCCTCCCTCTTCCGGGACATGCTCATCAGCGTTTGCCCGGATGGTACGGACGTTCATGCCGGTCAGTTCGTCCCGGGAGTACCCGGTCATTTCGCAGAACCGGTCGTTCACTTCGGAGAGAATCTGGTCTTTGATCACCCCGATCGCGGTGGGCGTGCTGCGGAGAATGCTGTTCAGCCGCTCCTGGTTGTCCCGGAGTGTCCGCTCCTGGCCTCCCAGTTGCTCGTACTGCTGGCGGAGTTCCTCCTCTGTTGCAGCCAGTTCCTCGTATGCGGTTTTCAGGCGGATCTCCGCTTTTTTACGCTCCGTGATGTCGGTCCCCATCGCGATGGTCGCTACCGGGGTGATCCCGTCCGCTGCGTAAATGTTTGCCGAATTCCAGATCACCGTCCGGATGCCCCCGTGGACCGTCCGTATGGGGATCTCAACCGCCTCCCATTTCTCTCCGAACAGTGCGCGGCAGATCAGGTCATTGGAGTCTGCCCGGGTATCCTCGGGAAAGAGGATGTCGAAGTCGTGACCAACAATATTTGTCTCGGAAAAGCCGGTCAGCTTCTCAAATGCCTGGTTGAACCGGGTGATCTTCGAGTTGACATCCCAGGTAACGATCGGGTTGGCGGCAAACGTGATGAGGTTCGTTAAGTAGGTGTTCGTTTCACGGAGCTGCTCATCGGCCTTCCGTTTCCCGACCACCGAGTTGATCACGTGTGCCAGCTCGATGAAGAGCGTTTCGGGTTCGCCGCCTTTCTGGAGGTAGAAATCGGCACCGTTGTTGATGGCCTGGATCACGACTTCCTCTCTCCCGCGCCCGGTAAACAGGATGAAGGGGATGGTGTTGCCTTCTGACCGGAGTGTCTTTAAGATGCTGATGCCGTCAATCCCCGGCATCTGGTAGTCGCAGACAACCGCATCGTACCTGGTCCTCTCCAGCATCTCCTGCCCGAGGCGGGGTGACGGGGCCACATCCACCGTGAACTCCCCGGTCTCCTCAAGGAATGCTTTACCGATCTCGAGAAGATCGGGCTCATCATCGATATAGAGGACGTGGAGCATTACACTGAGTACATGCGCGAAGTGTTAATACAGTTACGTTTGCTGAAGAATCCTGTATCTCCGGCATCCCGCGCGGAACCGGAAGACCATAGGACTAAACCCCATCTTGTCACACCTGTCTGGATGCATGGAAATGCCATGAGGCTGATGCGAAAATGACAGAACAAACACAAAAATGTTCATTCCTCCACCGGATGAAGAGATCGATCCATGACTGTTCCGGCGAGATCGTGTTTGGCATGTCGGATGGCGTCGTCTCCATCTTCGGGCTTGTGGCCGGGATGGTGGCGGGTGCCCAGTCCGGGAATGTGATCCTCCTCGCCGGTGCAACGGCGGCAATCGCGGCCACGGTATCGATGATGGCCGGTGTCTTCCTCGACATCGAGTCCGAGCGGGACGAGGCACGGGTGGAGGCAAAGGAACGGGCAGCCGAGATCCACCAGGATCCCGATAGTGCCATCAATAAGCTGATCGGAGACCTCCAGGGGACCGGCCTCAGCACGAAAAGTCTTGATGCGATCCGCGAGGACATGAAGGCGAATCCTCTCGCGATCCAGAAGTTCGAGGACGCTGTGGCTGGCGAAGAGGAGACCTCGGCTCAGAAGACCTCCCCGGTTACACACGCCTGCTGGATGGGGGTTGCGGATTTCATCGCAGCAATGACTCCGGTCATCCCGTTCATATTTCTCCCGCTGGAACAGGCAAAAATTGTCTTTATCTTCGGGACCGCCCTGCTCCTGATCCTGCTCGGTATCGGGCGTGCAAAGCTGGGAGAACGGCCGATGTTCCGGACCGTGCTTGAGACGTGTGCGATCGCAGCTGCCGCGGCCATCGCGGGTGCGCTTGTTGGTTTACTGCTCAGCTGAAAAACCTGATCAGTCCCCCATCTTTTTTTGGGAATCCGGGACATTTTCAGCACGATTATTCCCGTCGTGAAGAGGATCGGGGATCAGGCTGGCTTTATCGACAAATTATTTATTGCCGGGTTACATATATTAAAAAACAATGTACCTGTCCGTTCCATCCAGGAAGATGAATGTGACTAGGTTGCAGGCCGCTTATGATAAGCGGCTGCTTTTCTTTATCTGTTAGGTTCTGTGCTTTCAGAACAGAGCAGGGAATTTGTAATGGTTTGTGAATATTCGGATTATATCGGTGAAATGTATGAGTTTAATTCTTGAGGAACAGGAAAGTGAATGGTATCCTGCCCAGCCCCGTGGGGGTGTTTACGACCTTGTGTCTGCTGCCACATCCGGCACGGACACCGCTGCCCGACTGCGTGCTGTTGCCGCGCTTGGGACGAGCGACGATCCACGGGCAGTCCGCCCCCTAATGGACCTGCTGGGCGATGCGGACCCGGAGATCCGGCTCTCTGCGACAATTGCGCTCGGCCAGCTGAAGAGCGGTCGGCCAGTGGAGGATCTGATCGGTCGGCTGCGGGACCGGGATGAGCGGATGGTCACCCGGGAGCAGGCCGCCGATGCACTCTCCGTGATCCGGAGTACCGGGGCGCTGCTGGGACTCCGGGAGTTTACTGCGGACGAGTATGAGGACCCTGCGCTCCGGTCATATACAGAAAACCTGTTAAAGGGCATTTCCCCGCTGTGAGGAGGACCGGACCCGCGCCGGTCACTCTTTCTTCAGCACGGCTGCCCGGTTCACAAAGTACCAGAACCGGTCAACCTGCTGGAACCCGGCCTCCTCCGCCAGCGCAAGGTTCTCCTGGAACTCTCTGCCCGAAACAATGAATGGCGGCTCGGTGTAGAAGTATGTCCCGCCCGGCTTCATGAGGGTGAATATTTCCCGGAACAGATGTTCCGGGTCCGGGACCTCATGGACAACAAAGATGGAGAACGCGGTATCGAATGTCCCGTGCAGGTCTGCCGGCAGGCCGATTGTGTCCGGTTTACACCGGTGCGTCCTGATACGCGACATCAGCTCTTCGGGGTCCAGCTTTTTCCGGAGGATGGCAAGCATCTCCTCCTGGAGGTCGACCGACCAGACCTGCCCGATCTCCCCGACTTTTTTTGCAAACTCGCGGGTGAAGAACCCCGGCCCGCACCCGAAGTCGAGCACGCGGTCGCCATATTTTACATACCGCTCTGCGAGCCGGTCAGGGCGGTAGAGGAACCGGCGGAAAGGCGTATCGAGGCTCGCAGCGTTCTTTGCGGAGAAGACCTCGTGGTGGTGGCCGGAACGGTCACTGGCACACATAATAGTCCGGTTGGAGCACGAACGACATAACTTTTCTGGAATTGTCTCCGTTGGTTGTCAGGCCCCGATCACCCCTGTCAGGGGCAGGGTTGCGAGGCAGATGAGGTACGTGCCGTTTCCCGTCACGCAGCCATTCCGAAGATTAATACCCGATGATTGCCGTCAGTTATTCAATACAAAGGTGTGCCATGAAACGACTTGTATTCCTCCTCGTGCTTGTCGCGGTCCTTGCGGCAGGCTGTACCTCCCAGCAACAGCCTCCTGCGCCTGTATCGCAGGCAGACGCCCTCTCTGCGCAGGCAGAGAAGGCGTTTGCATCCGACAACTTCCACGCTGCGGCAGATCTCTACTTCCAGGCGTACGAGCAGTACAAGGCCGAAGGCAACACGGACCGGGCACGGGATGCCATGAACAAAGGATCGGTGTCCGTCCGGATGTATGCCGAGTCCCCGTACAACCGGTCGGTCATGACCTCCATGATTGACGAGGCGTTCCCCACGGTTCCGGCAGAACGCAAGGCGGGCTGGCTCCCCTGCAACGCGAGCCAGTGCATCGAGAGCGATGGCGAGACGTGGTTCTTCGCCAATACCATCAACAATATCCGGTCCCATAACATGGACCTGATGCGGGAGACTCTCGCAAAGAAAGGCGAAACGCCGTTTTACGATCAGGTAAAGTCCATCGCACTGGCCCCGTATAACGGGAGTGCCGGCACCTGTGTCAACCCTGTCCGGTGGGAAGGCACGGAGACCCTGACCATTCCGGTCGCCATGCTCCCGAAGACCGGCACCCTCCGTCTCTGGATCCCCCTGCCGGTCGAGACCCCCTCACAGCGGAATGTCACCATCGCAGCAGTTGAACCGGCGCAGTACGTGAAGTCACAGACCGGAACGGGCGCGGACATGGGCCTCGCCTATCTTGAGATCCCGCTCGCGTCCGTTACGGGGGATTCCCTGTCGGTCACTGCCCGGTTCCGGTATATCCAGTGCGAGGTCCGGTACACCATCGACCCGGCTAAGGTCGGGATATATGACACGGCGGATCCTGAATACCGGAAGTATACCGCGTCCGGGAAAAACATTGTGATCACCCCCGCGATGAAGGAAAAGGCACTGGAGATCGTGGGCAACGAGACCAACCCGTACCTGCAGGCGGAGAAGCTCTACTGGCACGTGGTATCGCACCCCTACAGCAACGTCCCCCATACAAGGCTCAGTGCAAGTGGCACGCCGGAATCGGTCTATATGCTGGAGACCGGCTTTGGCGACTGCGGCACCCAGAGCATGTACTTTGCCGCCCTCTGCCGGTCGCTCGGCATCCCGGCCCGTGCCGTCGGGGGCTATCAGCTCGTCCCGGGCCACGAGGGCACACACTTCTGGTCCGAGTATTACCTGCCGGGTTACGGCTGGATCCCGAACGACGTGACGATTGCAGAGGGTGCGGAATGGTCGTATGAAGCATCGGACGAGGACCGTTACCAGTACAAGGACTTCTATGCCCGCAACCTCGACCCGTACCGTTATATTATCCAGAACGATGTGGATGTCCCGCTCACCCCGCCGGCGGGTAATGTCGTTATGTTCGATATTGTCGTGCAGTCGCCAAAAGCCGTCTGCGACACCTGCGATACCGACCCGGAGTTCGAGATGCTCGATGACTGGAAGGTAGTCGTGAAAAAAGCGTGAAGTGCAGGAATAGGACTTAACTCGTCCCTTCTTTTTCCTGTGAAGGCTCTTCTGCCTCTTCCTCTCCCTCGCCAACCTTCACGGTCTTCATGGAAGGGAAGAGGATGACCTCCTTGATAGAATCGTTGTTGGTGAGGAGCATCACGAGCCGGTCGATACCGATGCCGACGCCGCCGGTCGGGGGCATGCCGTACCCGATGGCGTTGATGAAGTCGTAATCGATCATCTGTGCCTCGATATCACCGAGACGGCGTTTCTCGTCCTGCGCCTCGAACCGCTCCTTCTGGTCCACCGGGTCGTTCAGTTCCGAGAACCCGTTACCCACTTCCATACCGGCAATGAAGAGTTCGAACCGCTCGGTGAAGCCCTCCTTCTCGCGGTGGCGCTTGGCGAGCGGGGAGTTCTCGACCGGGTAATCGTAGATGAAGGTCGGCTGGATGAGTTTCTCTTCGATGAGGCCTTCGAAGAAGGCGATGAGATACTCGCGCTGGGACCGGGGCTTGTCCGGGTCATCAATCTTGTGCTCGTGGGCAAGTTTCCGGAGTTCCTCAACGGAATGGGCGAAGATGTCGATACCGCCGATCTCCTTCACGGAATCTGCCATCGAGAGCTTCCTCCACGGCGCCGTGAAGTTGATCGTGGTCTCGCCGAACGGGAGCTCGAATTTCCCGTGCACCTGCTGGATGATGTACGTCACGATGTTCTCGGTGAGCTCCATCATGTCCCGGAAGTCGCGATATACCCAGTAGATCTCGACCATCGTGAACTCGGGGTTGTGATCGCTGTCGATGCTCTCGTTCCGGAAGTTCCGCGAGATCTCAAAGACCTGCTCGAACCCTCCGACAATAAGCCGTTTCAGGTACAGCTCGGGAGCAATGCGGAGGAAAAGTTTCTGGTCGAGGGAATTGTGGTAGGTGGTGAATGGTTGCGCATTTGCCCCGCCGTAGACCGGCTGGAGGATGGGGGTCTCGAACTCCAAGAAACCGTGGTCGTCCAGATACCGGCGGAGGAGCGAGATGATCCGGCTCCGGCTCCTGAATGTCTGCCGGTTCTCATCGTTGACGATCAGGTCCACGTACCGCTGCCGGTAGCGCTTCTCAACATCCTTCAGCCCGTGGAATTTTTCCGGAAGTGAGCAGACTGCCTTGCAGAGGAGGGTGAATCTGTCCACCCAGATGGTGATCTCCCCCAGTTTTGTCCGGAAGACATGCCCCTCGACCCCGATAATGTCTCCCCGTTCGACATACTGGTTGAAGAGCTCGAACTGTTCCTCACCCAGATCGTTCTTGCGGATGTAGAGCTGGATCCTGCCGCTCTCGTCACCAAGGTCGGCAAAGATCGTCTTGCCATGGTTCCGCACGATATGGATTCGCCCGGCGGTAGAGACGCTCTCTGCGCTCTTGTCATGGGTGATATCCGCGTAGCGGGTCTTGATCTCAAGGACAGTGTCCCTGCGGTCGAATGTCGGGGGGAACATGCAGTGCCCTTTCTCGCGGAGGGCCACGATCTTGTCGAGCCGCGTCTGTTCGAATGCAGTATTCTCGGTGGGGTCGGTCATGGGAAAACACCCGGGGATGGGGAGAGTATGTATCGTAATAATGCGATGCCGGAAGTAATAATACCTTCAGCATCTGCGACGGAAAAAAGCGAGAGGGAATATTCCGGATTACTGGGTTTTTCGTTTCTTCAGGACCCCGGACGCATATTTCGCCAGCCCGTAAACCCCGTCCGTTGAGGGGTGGACCTCGACAAAGTCCTCAAAGTCGTGCACGGAGAAGTGGCGTTTCATCAGGAACGCCATGTAGCCGGCGATCAGTCCCGCTCCGGGCGATGCGGTACTGATCCCACTCAGTGAGCCGTCCGGTGCAACCATGATCTTCGCAAACCCGGTATCAGAAGCAGGAACCGACCAGAACGTGCCCGGCCCGGCGAGCCCCGGGATAACAAGTGGTTTTGCGTTTGGGTTGCCATCCGAACAGAACGCGAGTTCATAGCCCAGGTTGAGTGCCTGGGGGACATGCGAATAGTCCATCTTCCGGTGTTTCCCAAGGATATTGTCCGCAGCTACGACCCCCTGCTGGCGGGCAACGGGAGTGAGGAATGGCGGGCCGGTCACGTCCCCTCCGGCATAGACACCGGGGAGGTTCGTCTGCATGTACTCATCAACGATCACCTCACCATTCGGCCGTTTGGCAACCCCGTCAAGCATCTCCGAGTTGGGGGTGAGACCGGCAGCAACCAGCACGGCATCACACTCAAGAGTTCCGGTGCCCTTGTCGTCCCTGAAGCTGAGACGGAGACCTCCACGCGTTCCTTCAGCAGAGAGAATGTGACAATTCTCCCGGATACCCACACCGGACAATTCACGAACCGCCCGTTTTCGGATCTGTTCATCGGGATTTTTCAGAAAACCGCTTCGGGACAGGACCGTGACGGCACTCCCATACTGGGAGAAGATGTAGGCAAACTCCGCGGCCATGATCCCGCCTCCGATGATGGTGAGGCGGCCCGGCAGACGTTCCATGTTGTGGAGGGAATGGGGGGTATAGATACCGGTACCGGTGATCCCGGGAATTGCCGGAATCGCAGGACGGGAGCCGGTTGAGAGGATGACCGCGTCGGCACCCAGTTTTTCATCACCAAGGATCACCTGCTTTCCGTCAAACCTGCCCGTTTTCCCGTACACGATCTCCACACCGGCATCCCTGGTCTCCTTGTCAAGCACGGAGGCGATCGTTGCCTGTACCTTCTTCATCTCGCTGAGCAGCGCCGGGAAGTTCACCTTCGGGACGGAACTGGTAATCCCGAGACCGTTGAACAGAGCAGCAGCCTGGACATGGCGGGCGACATCGTTCATGGCGCAGACCGGCATGCAACCAAAATGAAGACACTGCCCCCCGATCCCACCTTTCTCGATAAGGGTGACTTTCCTGCCGGCAGATGCCAGACGGACCGCGGCGAGCCTCCCCGCCGGTCCGCCTCCAAGGATTACAATCATGAAAAACCCTCATCCGTGAAATAAATAATAGTAGTATTAGCGGGAGATGGAACGCTTTTGAAAAAAGAGGTTTGGAAACTCATTCGCTTTCAGAAGACTTCCACGCCTTCGTCCATCGGTTCTGAAAGCAGTTCGCCGGTGAATGCGTTCACTTCAACGATCTTCTTGCCCCTGATCTGCCATACGGGAATATAGACCTGCTTTGTTTCGACGGTGATATTTTTCTTATCGGGTTTGAGGACCTTCTCCTCGTAAAAGATTGCGTCACCTTTTTCCTGCTTGATGCGGACCTTCTGGGTGAGCCGGTCGATCAGCTCGTTGGTAATCCGTTCGGTTGCCTCATCCTTCCGGATATGGGGATCACAGACCTCTGCCCCCCCGGGGATCTCCTTCTCTTCCACGAGTTTTCCGTCAAGGTCGATCCTGATCCCGTTGATTGCATTGATTGCCCCCCACCCGTCTGCATCGAAGGGGATGCGGCGGTCCTTGTATACCTGTTCTCCTGTGCTTGTGTAGTGGAAGAGGAAATATGGTATGAAACGGAGTTTTGCGGTTCCCTGGACGCCTCCGGCCCGGATCGCAGCCTGTTCGGTAAGTTTTATCGGTAAATGCGGGATGGTGATCCCTGATGGTTCTTCCTTTTCGGCGGCTGCGGCAGCAACAGCGACCCTCTTTGCCGTGGCCGGGGTGAGATCGAGTGCCAGCTCACGGCCCACGATGTCGGCAAGCACGGCCTCACCGGTATATCGCACGAACTCGTCAACACCCCACTGGATACAGTTCTCCGTCCCGAGGTCTTTTTCCAGAGAAAAGAGGAGTTTCTTGCAGGTCATCTCTTTGTCGTCGATCATGAGGCTGTAATTGGTCTTGTCGAACTGGGTGATCATGGCACGGTCGTTCGAGCAGAGCACAAGGAGGCATGTGCTGTCCCGGACCGCCGAAAGGTCGAGAGGATTATCAACCTCTTCCACCTCAAAACGAGCCGCTTCAAGAATGAGTCTCATTGCATTCTTGGCTTTTTCCCGCATGTCTTGTTCCATCATAGATACATTTTCATGGTCTTATAGAACAATTTTTCTATTGAAATGTCCGAGAATAGGATAATGATGCCCTCCCTGAAATTTTCGAATCATAAAATCGAGGATTTTGCCATCCAGGTAACTTTTGATCCCAAGGCAGGGGAGGGCAATGTCGTGTACAACCGTTCCCTGATCAGGAACGAAGACCTCGAATTTGCAATATCTGTTCTCAAGGATGCGAACAAGACCGGTGTCAGTGTCAGCGGACTGGTCAAATTCCTTGCATCGGGAGAGAAGATCGCGGATTTTGTTATTCCAAAAGGGTGCACGGGGATCTGTACCATGTGCAGCATCACCTTTGACGGTCTCCTGATCCGGCGTGGTGTCCCGGTCAATCCGATTGGCGGGGGCGTGGTTGAGATCGAGAACCGGACACCGATCAGGTTCACGGACATGATCCTCTATGAGCACACCACGATCGATCCGCTCCAGGTACTGATGTCCCATAAGACCACCTCGGTAACAAACGTGATGCGCATGGGCAGCGGGAGGCTCCTTGCCAATATCCGCGAGTTTCACATGGAGGCGGAACCTCTCGTCGGGGAAGTGCTCGACGAACTTTCGAGCAGCAGTTATTCAGGAATCCTTGACGTGGGTATGCCCAATATTCCCCTCCTCGGTGTCCCGGTGAACCCTGAGTATATCGGAATTGCTGCAGTCGGGGGGACGAACCCCATGGCAGCAATCAGGGAGGGGGGCCGGTGGGTACAGACCAGTTCTTTGAAAGGCCTGATAGATATTTTAGAACTGGAAGAGATCCGGGATTTCTAAAACGGGAAAAACAGGAAAAGACCCGCAGTCGGTTGTTATTGTGCTGATCGATACCGGAAAGATCCGAATGCGCTGCATGGAGATCGTTATAAATCCTGGATATCATTTCTGACGGTTACCTTGAGATAATTACCCGGATCGTGCTGGGCGCCGGGTATTATTTACTTGTAATGAAAAAGAATTGGTGATGCTTGGATGGGACGGGGAGCTACCACCCCCTGCGGTCCGGACAATCGAGGAGATGCGCCCTGTCCTTGCCGACTCGTCGTGTACCTGCAGCGACCCGCTGTATTTCATGTACCGCGATCTGGCAAAGTCGGATGCTGACTGGCGGTGGCTGCATGCCCACCACCTGAGGTATGACCTTACGGTAATCCCTCCCCGCGACCTCTGCGGCGAATGGGTGAAGACCAAGGGCCATTACCACCCGAAGAACCCGGCCGGTGTTGGCTACCCGGAGATGTATGAAGTACTTGAGGGTCAGGCACACTATCTCCTCCAGTCCCGTGACCTTCGCGATATCGTCATGATCAGTGCGACTGCCGGTGATATCGTTGTCATTCCCCCGGAATACGGGCACATCTCGATCAATCCTTCGGGAGATGAGACGCTTGCCATGGCAAACATCGTCTCTACCGCGTTCGAGAGTGAATACGGGGAGTATGAATCACACCATGGGGCGGCATATTTTGAGTTATGCTCCGGGGAACTGAAAAAGAACCCCCGCTATCCCGCGATCCCCCCGGTCAGATCCGCACGGCCAAAATCCGGAAACGGTGATCACCGGATCTTCAGGGGGCCCCTGTACGGCCTGATCGGCAACGCGGAAGCTCTGGCCTTCCTGAATACACCGGAAGACTATACCGCTATTCTGGACATACTGCTAAAAGATTAGGAGCAGCAATTCTCTTGTGCTCGCTCTTTTTTACGAGGGCCAGCACCCTCTCTTCCGCCGGGGTCCGCGCCTGCCATTGCTGCCGGAGAAGGGCCTTGAGCGAGGCATCGATCTCAGCGTACGTGAGGCCGATCTCTTTCTCATCGCTCTGCCCTTCCCATAGGCCGGCGGAGGGGACCTTCTGCATGATGGGTTCCGGGATTCCCAGCTCCCGTGCCACGACATAGACATCGGTCTTGTAAAGGTGGAGAAGGGGCTGGATGTCTGCGGCGTTGTCCCCGTGTTTGGTGCAGTAGCCCAGCATGTACTCGCTCCGGTTGGAGGTACCGCAGACAATCCGGTTGTCCCGGTTCGCATGGTAATACAGGGTGACCATGCGGATGCGGGCCATCAGGTTCCCGAGAAGATACGGTGTTTCCACAAATCCCGGGAGGGACCGGTATGCCTCGAGCATGGGATCGATGCTGATCACCTGATGGGGCATCTTCAGTTGGTCACATAATTCTTTTGCATCCCGGAGGTCGTCGGGGTTGCTGACCGAGGTTGGCAGGGAGATGCCCAGGACATTGGCCGGCCCGACTGCCCGGCAGCAGAACGCCGCTGCTACGGCAGAGTCGATCCCGCCGCTCAACCCCACAACAATGCCCTTGCACCCGGTATTCCAGTAGGCATACCGGATCATCTGCTCCACCCGGCCCATGCTGCACCCGAGCCCGTTGTCCACGTCCATGGTTGTACTCCTGTAAATGTTATGGGATGATCCTTTTCAACTGTTCGGTATGCGGGAGAGTGTCACTTCCCGACTCCTGTTTCCGGTTACGTGACCCGGTCATGATCCACGGTGTTCCTGAGTGTATCGCACAGGTTCACGATTGCGTGAGGTGCAGCAGGGTGGCGTTGTGAATATGCTGTAAGCAGTGTGTGCACATCTGCGAGGAGTGGATCGTCATCTTTCTCTGGGGCAGGGGGGTCTCCACCTGCTCTTTGGATCCGGGCGTATAGTGCAATCTCTTCAGCTGGTATGTGACAGAACGGGAATATCAGCACCGGGGTATCGGTATGTGCCGGGCCGGAACCTGTGCATCTCTCCACTTCTCCCCGGAGGATATCCGCCAGCAGTGATGCCGCTGACATTTCAAGGGTGGTTGAAAGGGCGATCCGGGTGATGCCCTGTTCGCGTGCAGAAGCGAAATAATCGGCGATCTTCCCAGATACTTGGATTCCTGACACCTGTATGTCCCTGCGTTTGCCGGTAAGGTTCCGGAAAAACAGGAGGAGGGCGTTATCCGCTGCCGTGCCTGTCAGGGCTACAGCGATATGGTCGCCCGGCCGCATCCACTGCTGCTGCCGTATCAACCGTTTGACTTTTGCCTCGATGTCGAGCGTTACGTGGTCCTCACAGAGATACTGCCCGGAATAGTGCTGGAAGATCACTGCCGTACCCTTACACTTGCTGCACTGCATCCTCTGATCCAATCAATTCTGGATGATAAGAGATGTTTAAGGTTATGCCGGGTGAAGGAGATGGCACGGAAGAACTGGCATTCTTCCTAACCCCCTCCAGTCTGATGACATTCCGGCGGAACGAAAGATCTCAGGATCTTTCTCTTCAGTTCGAGGACTGATATCCTCTCACTGGCACGAAAGAACTGACGCTCCCGGGCTTACGTTGTACTCGTTGGGGGGGTCGGGCGGTGTACTTCCAATGTTTACAAACTGGTGTGATTTTGGTAATTACCCTCGGAAATCTTCCCCCCGACCTGTTGATCACGGGCGATAAAATATCAAAGTACACCGCCCGACCCCCCCAGGCCCCCTCCCATTTCCGGACCGGATTCGTACAGTTTTACGGGATGAATGAAGGGATTGTCCTGGCAATGGGGTGAGCGGGGGTCGGGCGGTGTACTAATTGGGCGAGTGAGGAATGTCATTTTAACAACGTATTCTCCAGAGCAGATCTTTCTCTTCAGTTCGAGGATTGATATCCTCTCACTGGCACGGAAGAACTCGCGTTCTTCCTATCCCCCCTCGGGTCTGATGACCCTCTGGTGGGACGAAAGATCTTTGGCTCTTTCTCTTCAGTTCGAGGATTGATATCCTCTCACTGGATCGAAAGATGCGATTTTATACTCTCGCACATAACCACTCTAACGAGTATGGTCGTCGCAGCGGAACATATCCGCACCCTGAATAAATATGAGAAGGCCATCCTGCTTGCGCTCGAACGCGGGATGAAGCGGTACTCGTGGGTGCCGCTGGAACACCTGAAGACCTCCACAAAACTGTCCGAATCGGAGATCAATTACCGTCTCTCCCGGCTCATCGCATGGGGGATGGTCCGGTTCAACCCGGTACCGTACGACGGGTATGCCCTTGTCTTTGGGGGATACGATACCCTTGCACTCGCCACTCTCACGGCGAAAGGAACGATCTCGGCACTGGGCACGATGCTTGGAGAGGGAAAAGAGTCCATTGTGTACGAAGCCCTCGGGCTCGGGCCTGTCGCGATCAAGTTCCACCGGGTGGGCGGGCGCTCGTTCTCCTCCGCCCGGCTCAATCGCGAGTACATGGAAGAGGGGCACTGCCCCTGGCTGCTCGCGTCCCGGAAATCCGCAGAGCGGGAATACGAGGCCATCAAGGCCCTCCACCCAAAGGTAAGCGTCCCGCTTCCCATCGCCCAGAACCGGCACACGGTCGTGATGTCGTTGATCAACGGGGCAAATCTCAACCGTTGTACCCTTGAATCACCAACCGAGGTACTTGACGAGATCCTTGACAATGTCCGGATCGCTTACGGGGCCGGCATCATCCACTCCGATCTCTCTGAATACAATATCATGGTCGAGGACGGAAAGTGCATTCTTATCGACTGGCCCCAGTGGGTCGGGACCGACCACCAGAATGCGGATGCGATTGTCAGGAGGGATATCGATAACATCCTGGCATTCTTCAAACGGAAATATAAGCTGAAGCGCGACCGGGAGGTTGCGTTGCAATGCGTGATCGCCTGAAGGTCTTTGGCATTGATATCATCAAAGGCTCTGTCCGGTTGCGATCCCGGCGACCAATGTATGCTCTTGTGCGGATGGAGGGCTCTCAGATCGAGAGCGAGTCTGAAGTCTCGCTGTTCCGCCTCTTCCGCCTCCTCTCCGCAGAGCAACCGGACATCCTCGCGGTCGACAGCCTGCAGGAGATTGCAGCCGACCAGCACGAACTCTTCTCCTTCCTCCAGGGCCTGCCCCCGCAGACCCGGCTCGTACAGGTAACGGGAGGCGAACGCAAAGAGACTCTCCAGAAAGTTGCCGGCCGGTACAATATCAGCTTCAACAAGTTCGATCCATTCGCGGAAGCCCGGACAACGGCGCAGGTCGCAACGCTGGGGGCCGGTGCGGAAGTGATCGCGTTCGAGAACGAGAGTGAGGTTGTGGTCAGCCGGCACCGCTCTCCGGGAAAGGGCGGGTGGAGCCAGAACCGGTACGTCCGGAAGATGCATGGGGCCGTCCAGTTCAAAGGCCGTGAGATTGAGCAGGCGCTCGTTGCTGCAGGTCTGAGGTACGAGAAGAAGGAGACGCGGGCATTCGGCGGTTGCAGCAGGGTGGCGTTCCGGGTCTTTGCCACGCGCGACCAGGTACCGGTCTCCACGTATAGGGGGGCGGATGTCCAGGTCCGGATCAGCGGCAAGCGCCTCGAACGGATCCGGTTCCGCCCGCTCTCCGTAAAACCGCGGTACCTGATCGTGGGTATCGATCCCGGCACTACCACGGGCATCGCGGCGCTCGACCTTGACGGAAACCTGCTCCATCTTGCCAGTTCCCGGCAGATGAATATGTCAGATGTAATCGAGTCGCTCTACAAGACGGGAAAGCCGCTCGTTATCGCATCCGATGTCGAGCCGATGCCTTTCACAGTCGAAAAGATACGGCGGGCCTTTGCGGCGGTTGCGTTCACGCCAAAGCAGGATACGAGCGTTGAGACCAAGATGGAGCTTACCGCCCCGTTTTCCTACGCCAATGACCACGAGCGGGATGCCCTCTCCGCAGCGCTTGACGCATACCGCCAGTACCGCCACCGCTTCCAGAGCCTGATGAAGCGAATCCCCCCGGGCCATGATCTCGAAGAAGTGCGTGCCCGGGTGATCCGGGGGCAGTCCCTCGACCAGGTGATCGGGGAGATGAACGCGGCAGTAAAACCAGAGGTTACACCGGCACCCCCTGTCGCTGTCGATGAGAAACACGATGAACGGGTACGGGTGCTGGACGGGATGGTGAAGCGCCTGAGGACCTACATTGCAGAGCTACAGGAAGAAGTCAAGGGAAAGGATTACGAGATCCACCGGCTCTCCGCACGCCTGCGAAAAGTCCATACGACACGGGACGCAGAGCTGGCGAAGGATACGGAAGTGGTAAAGAAGGATGCCGTGATTCAGAGCCTCAAGAAGCGCCTGCACAAAGAGGAACGGCACAACCGGAATCTTGTAAAACGCCTTGCCCGGATCAGGAAATTCGCCGAGCTCTCGATGGACGGCGACGTGGTACCGGTCAAGGTAATGGAGGCCCTGACAAAGGAGGGGCTTCGCCGGCTTGTGGATGATGTCGGGATTGACGAAGGCGATATCGTGTACGTGAACCGGACGGATGGCTGGGGGAGGAGCGTGATCAAGGACTTATCGGAATTTAATGCCAGGGCGATCGTAGTGGCGGAGAAGATCCTCAACGAGAGCGATCCCCAGCTCCTCCCCTCGTTCCGGGAAGCCGCGATCCCTCTCCTCTCCGACCGTGAGACCAGTACCCAGGTCCGGGGAAAGCAGGGGCTCTGCGGTAAGGATGCGCTCGATGTGGCACTGCACCGCTGGAAGGAAACCCAGGATAAGCACGAACGGGAGAAGAAGACCGAGATGATTGAGCACATATTCAAGGAGTACAAGAGCGAACGGGGTAAGGAGGTGCGTAAAAGTGGATGACCGGGAGCTCCTGAACGTGGTAATGGGGATTGTCGGAAAGGACCGGTGCCTCGATGACTGTGCCGAATTCACCTGCGGCGGACAGGTGATGGTGGTGACAACCGACATGCTCCACCGGTCAACGGACTTTGTCCCGGGGATGACCGACTGGCAGGCCGGCTGGATGAGTGCTGCGGTCACGCTCTCGGATATCGCGAGCATGGGAGCGGCACCGAAATACCTGCTGATCGCGGTCGGGCTCGATGACTGGAAGAGCCTTGCCGGGGTGATGCAGGGGGCAAAGGACTGCTGTACCCGATACGGTGCCGAGATCATTGGCGGAGATATTGACCGTCACGGGGAACTCACCGTAGTCACCACGGGTCTCGGCCTGGTGGACAGGAAGGATATTGCCCGGAGGTCCGGGACATGGCCGGGGGATCTCATCTGCATCACCGGTATTCCGGGACAGGCGCAGGCATGGCTTGACGGCTATCACCAGTTCGAGAAGTTCTTATTCGAACCGCAGCCCCGCGTTGAGGAGGGGCAGGCCCTTGGAAAGGCGGGGGTGAGCGCTATGATGGATGACAGCGACGGGATTGCCCTCTCACTCTATGATCTGATGAGCGTGAATGACTGTGGTTTTTCCATCGATTCTTCAAAACTGCCCCTCCCCGCGGGCATTCCCCCGGCACAGGCCCGCGAACTTGCCCTGTATGGTGGCGGGGATTACGAACTGCTCTTCACGATTGCACCGGACCGGTTCCCGGTTGCCGGTGTGGAGGCCACGGTCATCGGTATCGTGGTACCGGAAAAAACCGTTACCGTTGATGGCCAGCCGTTGGATAAGCGGGGATATCAGCACCGGTGGGAATAACCACTTCACAAATATGACTCCCCGCAGTTCGCTTAAATACAAGGCGATAGAGACATTTTACCCGGAATACTCAACGGGGGAAACGTATGGAATCGCTTGAGAGCAGGATGGAGCGGCTGACACCGGAACAGCGGAGGGAAGTGGAGGACTTTGTGGACTTTCTCCTCCTGAAGAATAACTTCCGTGAAACCCCGCTGACTACGTCCCCGCCACCCCCGGTCATGATGAGCACCCCCCCGGTCCTCGCGGCCGACCCGGTCTCCTCCCTGCAACACTCCCCGGCCCGGGTGCAGGACCTTGTGGTGCAGGAGGAATCGGACCCGCCCATGGCCAATGACGATCCCGCCCCCTCGCCAATCAATGAGATTACCGCTGGCGGCGAGGACTGGATTACCCATGACTATATGGATTACGGCAGGTTTGAACAGGCACCCTCACCAGCAACAGAAGCGGTGAAGAATGTGAAACGGAAGATCATTGCCCGGGAAGCAAAGGACAAGTCCGGGCATATGCTCGACTGGGTTGATTAGTCTCTCACCGGAACGTGATGATTCAGTGATATGTCCGGTATGGCAGCAGGCTGTCGACAATTGTCTTTTCTGAACCGGAATAGAGTGTCACGATTACCTGGATCCGGTCGGTGCCGCGGGTACCTTGCAGGCTGACTTCCGATAACCGCTGGTTGAAGTTGAGTTTATCCTCGGAGACTGTTCCATCCGACCGTGTCAGGATCACCTTGTTCTCTTTCACGAGGTTCATTCCCGGGCCCCCGTTGAACCGGACGGTGACCATTGCATTGCTGTTGTCCTTGTTCACATCCACGTACAGTTCGGTATCCTTGGCCAGCGTCTGGGTTGGTTCTGTTGTAAGTACAACGGTATTCACGACGGCATCCGAGCTCCGGTAATTCACCGTTCCCGAGGTATTGGACTTAACCGAATCCGATGCGTTCAGGCCCATGGGAAACCCAAATAAACCCATCTGCGTCCCGGCAAAAAGAAGGATAATCACAACAAGGACGACCCCCCCGATGACAAGTGCCCTGGTATTCCGGACGGGAGCTGCTGCGGGCTGACTGGCCGGTACACGTGGACGCTCCGTTACTGGTGTAGTTACAGCAGCAGGTTCAGGAACCGGAGGAGGAGCGGGCGGGTCATAAGAGACCGGCGGGTTCGCCGGCTCCGGTTCAGCACTGGCCGGGGGAATACGTGTCATGCCCGGTCTGATGATATGTTCAACGGTCGCGATCAGGCGTTCAATGTGCTTCTCCATGGGAGGTGAGACGGCATCGAGCCAGTGTGGGACCCCGATCAGGTACTCCATGGACTTGGAGGGGGCTACATCCTCGATACGGAACGGGATGATAATCTGCCCCTTGTTCACGGCGTGCGTCAGTTCTCTCGTGACGTGGGGAGACTTGTTTGCATAGGAAGAGAAGATGACAACCAGCACTTTTCCTTCCTCAATGCCCTCAATAATCGCTTCGGGAAAGCTTTTTCCGGGGCGGATATCCCGGGGGGCGATCCAGCAGCGGATGTTCCGGGATTCAAGTTTTGCACAGACCGCATCGGCAATGGGCTTGTCCTGCTGGGCATAGCTGATAAAGACGTCATGATGGTTAGGATTTTTCCGGGACGATTCATCCGTCATATGCCGATCAGGATAATGTGGATCTCCTGCCCCCTCTGTGAATTTTTACTCTGGGTTGTGAGATGATTAGTGTTCCCCTTTTAGAGACGGACCACTTTAAGGTATACCTTTGCAAGGATCGCCGGCAGGGCCCTGATAACATTCCGGTCCTTCTGGCGTTGCTCCTCGGTGAGGTCTGACCACGGGAGAATGCAGTTATGGATCTTCTGCATGTCGTCACGGTTCTTTACATATACCCACCCTTTCTTCACCCGTTCGTCCACCCATCGTTCATGTTCCATTTCGGCAAGGAGTTCAACTTCATTGTCGGTGAACGCAAAGAGCGGTTCACGTGTTTCTGACGAGAGTCCGATCGTGCAATGGATCCGGTGGAGCATCTTCCAGATATTCTCTGCCTGACGGATGTTCGAATCCTTTAACCGGTTGGGAAGCTCGTTCCAGGGACGCATGGATGAGTTGGTTTCCGGGGTCTCACCGGCTTTTCTCTCATTTTCGAGATACTCCTCGTGAATTGCCCGGGCCACCAGTTCCCGGGTGCCGGTTGCACCGATATCATAGTATTTCCTGATGATATTCCGCACTTTCTCCGATTCAATCCATCCCCGGTCAATCCGGGTGATGATGTCATTGATCTCGGCTGCCAGGGTATGGATCTTTGCGGCAGTTGCCTTTTCTTCGAGCAGATCGGACAGGCCGATGATTGCGGTGATGGGATTTCTTATGTGATCGCCAAGGATGGCGAACTGTTCGATATTCTTCTCGATCTGTGCATATGCGTCCTTCTTGAACTGCTCCATCTCTGCCAGTTCGGTGATGTCGAGGCCATATACCAGTGCACCGGTGAGATTGCCGGTGGTATCGCAGCGGGGTATAACGGTGAACCTGACCACACTTCTCTCCCCGTCTTTTCCCTGCACGGGCTGGATCTGTGTGGCGCGGGATTCACCGGACCCGGCAACATCTTTGATTTCTGCCATCAGCTCATTGGCAAATAACGGGAAGAACTGCCTGATATGGCCGCCCCTGGCGGAAAATTCACGGTTGCCCATGAACTCATTGAATGCCCGGTTTGACCATGCGATCGTACCGTCGGGCTCCAGTACCAGCACCCATTCGGACAGTCCCTCAAGCGCTTCGTTGAGGGTTCTGGTCATATCTGTTGATGCATCCATCCCTTATCCCCGTCTTTCTTTGTGAATACTATCCGTCAGCCCTTATTCGTTTCTAAGTATGGGGGCCCTCGTACAGTACGAGATAATATAACGGGAGACCTCTTCAATAAATCAATACGGGGACCTGTCCACAGAATCTGGTTAAACCTGACGGTCCTGAACAATAGACCTGAAAAGGAAAGTGGACTCGACGGGATTTGAACCCGTGGCCTTCACGTTGCAAACGTGACGATCTACCCCTGATCTACGAGCCCGCTGCACATATGCTTGCGGCATACTATTTTTCTGTCAATTCCATATAGTTGTTACTGATCAAACGAAGTTTTGGCGATCCTTGACAGCGTTTCCAGACATTTCATGGATATTGCCAAAATCCAAAACACTTTTTTGAACCGGGTGAGATACAAGAATATTACTCCGGGCGCTCGCTCCGGGATGGAGTATTCATGGCAAAACTGATCATCGAACCGAAGAAGACAAAAGAAGGGCAGATTGAATACATCGTCAACTATCACGACCCCAAGAGCGACAACTCGTTCATGGTAACGACAACGAGCGATCTCAACGAAGCGATTGACCGTCTGAAATCGACGCTTGAAGGTGAAGTACAGGCGATCCTGCAGAAGAAGTAACGATCAGGAATTTCTTTTTTTTAAAATTTCGAGGGTTTACACAAAACCTCTCCAATCCCGAGAAACGAGAAGACCCAAAGGGTCTTCGAAAACAAAGATGGACCCGGCGGGATTTGAACCCGCGGCCTCTACGTTGCGAACGTAGCGATCTACCCCTGATCTACGAGCCCGCTGATGGGGATAATAGGTTTCGTGCCGATGGAATATAGTTCTTGGCGTTCCCGTATCCGGGACAAAAAAATATGATCAGAGAATGATCTCGATGTCAAGCTTCTCTGCCAGTTCCTTGTACCTGTTCCGGATGGTGACTTCCGTTACACCGGCAACTTCTGCGACCTCGCGCTGGGTACGCCTCTCGCCGCCAAGGATGGAGGAGATGTAGATGGCTGCAGCGGCAACACCGGTCGGGCCGCGGCCGCTTGTCAGTTCACGCTCTCCTGCCTGGCGGAGGATCTCCACGGCACGGCTCTGCACCTCGCCCTTGAGGGTGAGGCCCGAGCAGAAGCGCGGCACGTAGTCGATCGGGGACGTCGGGAGGAGCTTGAGTCCGAGTTCGCGGGAGATGAACCGGTAGGTCCTGCCGATCTCTTTCCTGGATACACGGGATACTTCTGCGATCTCGTCGAGTGTCCTGGGGACGCTGCACTGCCGGCAGGCTGCGTAGAGTGCGGCTGCCGCAACACCTTCGATGCTCCGCCCGCGGATCAGGTTCTTGTCGACCGCGTCACGGTACACGACGGCTGCGGTCTCACGGACGTTCCTCGGGAGGCCCAGTGCGGATGCCATGCGGTCCAGTTCCGAGAGGGCGAATGCGAGGTTGCGCTCGGTTGCATTGCTGACACGGATCCGGCGCTGCCACTTGCGGAGACGGTAGAGCTGTGCCCGGTTCTTGGAGGAGATGGCCCTGCCGTACGAGTCCCGGTTGCGCCAGTCGATCATGGTCGAGAGACCCTTGTCGTGGATGGTAAAGGTCATCGGGGCGCCGACACGTGACCTCTTCATCCGCTGGTCATGGTCGAAGGCACGCCACTCGGGGCCGCGGTCGATGAAGTCATCGTCAATGACAAGCCCGCAGCTCTGGCAGACAAGTTCTGCCCGCTCGTAGTCGTGCACGAGCTGCCTGCCGCCACATTCCGGACAGACCGTCTCGGTGTGGTTCTCGGCTTTTTTCTCCTGTTCTTTCTGTTTTGTACGGGACTTGAGCGCTTCACGCTCTGACTGGAGGGTTTTTAATTTCTCGATTTCCTGCATCCACATTCACCTGGTTTGAGATTGGAAATTTTTCCTGCTGATTACGGGCCGGTATATCCGCGGGGGTTATTTCGTGAAGAGTTTTTCATTGGGCTGGACAGTGCATTTCTCCCGGCAGAGAACAGCGGCATAGGGGGCCTTGATGTTCCCGAAGAGATCCAGTATTTTGCCAACCGGTTTCATGCGCCGGTCGGAAACCTCACTATAAAGTGCGGGGAGCTGGGCGGCATCACACTGGATAATGAGCATCCGGCTGCCAATGGTGCTCATCGCTCGACCAACAACTTTCACGAACAACCTCAAGGATACAATAATGCTGAAATATTTTAGTAATCTATATATGTGCGACAGCAGGGTATTTAAACGTTGCGTGAAAGTATAAATAGAAATTTCAGAAACCCAGGAATTGGTCGATATTTAAAGATAGCGCCCGTTTACACTCCGCATCGGTCAGTCCGGCCCCTTTGGCAACGATAAATTTCGCGCGCTCATCAAGGATGTCGTGGGGGGCGTGTGCGTCGGAGTCCACGACCATCCGGCATCCGGCCTCCCGCGCAACGCGTGCCACGTGACCATTGGTCCGGTTGTGTCCACCGCGGGAGGTGATCTCAAGAGCAATACCATTCTTTGCGGCAGCTTTCGCATCCTTGAGAGTAACCATGCCCGGGTGGGCGAGGACATTGACATACCTGCACATGCAGGCTGCATGGTTGGTCCCCTCTGCAACCGGCTCGACCGGTGTTTCGCCATGGACAACGACAATATCGGCACCTGCGGCTTTCGCTGCTTTTGCGAGCGGTGCGATCTGGGTCGGGGGCACGTGGGTTATCTCCACGCCGCAGAGTAGCCTCACCCCAAAGAGGCCGGCAGATTCCCGGACGAGCTCAAGCGTCGAGAGAACGGACTCCGCATTCGAGAGGTCCACGTGATCGGTGATCGCCACGGTTGTATACCCCGTAACTGCCATCCGGCGGACAAGCTCGATGGGGAGCATTTCGCCATCAGAGAGGATCGAATGGGTGTGCAGGTCGTACATGCCGCTCATTTCCGGATCTCCAGTTTCTGTGCGATTTTCCTGATCAGCACTTCCTTGCTCTCCGTCCACTGGGCGACGATGCGGCCCTCGCGCCGGGTCCAGTGTGCCGGGTGGTGATGGTCTTCCACGCGGTACTGGATGCCGTAGCGTTTGAGTGCCCGTTCGATATCCGTCAGTACTGGTCCCTTGACCCCGAGACTGCGCGGGACCCGCCGCCCCTCCGCCCGGGAATAATGGGCATTGAAATAACACGGATAGAGGATACACTCGCCAGCTGCCATTGCCGGATAGTTTGTGGGTCAAGGTATAAACACTGCACGCTCCCACCTTCTATCATGCATCACATCGACGTCAGGCTGGAGAAGGATGTCTACGACGCCAACAACTCTCTTGCCGACCACAATGCACAGCACCTGAAGGCCCACGGCGTCAGGGCGTTCGACCTGCTGGGGGCGATCGGGTCAGGAAAGACTGCCCTGATCGAGCGCCTTGTCCCCCTGCTTGAGAAGAAGGGGCTCCGGGCCGGTGCCATCGCCGGCGACGTATATGGCGACGACGACTTCAAGCGTATCGTTGCAACCGGCATTCCCGCGTACAATGCCAACACGGGCAAGGAATGCCACCTCGATGCCCACCTTGTCGAACACGCGATCGACCACCTCCCGCTCGATGACATCGACGTCCTGTTCATTGAAAATGTGGGCAACATGGTCTGCCCCACGGACTTCCGTCTCGGGGCGGAGAAGCGGATTGTCGTGGTGAGCTCCACGGAAGGGGACGATGTGGTGAACAAGCACCCGATGATGTTCCGCGACTGTACGATCGGTGTGATCAACAAGGTCGACCTGGCCCCGCTTGTAGGGGCGAACCTGAACAGGATGGAGTCGGACATCCGCCGGTATAACCCCGGTATGCCGGTATTCCGGACAAACCTGAAGACCGGTGACGGCGTGGCAGCGCTCCTTGACACCATCCTCGTCACCCCGATCCGGTAACCGGCAATGCGTAAACGTAGAAGTACTATAAATATCTCTGAAGGGAATATATAGAGCACCATCTTTGGGCAGGATACCTGAAGAATTTGAGAGTGACACCATGCAGTGGCAGGCAGAATCCGTACGAAAAGTAACCGGTGGCAGGCGCCGCCCGGCACAGAAGAAGCGCAGAGCAGAGATCGGCCGTGCACCGGCAGACACCCATATCGGTGAGGCCCGGACACGGGTTGTCAGGACGTTTGGTGGCAACTTCATCACCATGGCGCTCCGTGCAAACTTCGCCAACGTGACCAACCCGAAGAACGGTGAGACAAAGAAGGTCAAGATCGAGACCGTGGAGAAGAACACGGCAAACCCGAACTATGTCCGGAGAAACCTGCTCACCAAGGGTGCCGTGATCAAGACCGAGCTCGGGCATGCAAAGATCACCAGCCGCCCCGGCCAGGACGGCATCATCAACGCACTCTTACTCGAATAAATTCCCCCCATATTTTTTCTCATTCTGATTTTATCAGGTCCATATCATCTTCTGCATGATATGTACGCAGCAATCTTTTTTCTTTCAGATGTGCAATGCTCTAGTCATGCGAAGGATCTATTATCGTTTCCCCCAGCGGGTGGATCTCTCGTTTGCGATGGGCATGCCGTTTAACGAGACCCTCCGGTATATCGCACACCTGGACAACGAGGAATCGACAAAGACTACCGGGAAAGAACTGGTCAAGGTCAAGACCCGGGTGGAGATTGCGCTCGACCGTGCCACGTTCGGCGACATAACCCCCGACGTCCTCCGGCCTGGTGCTATCACCGAGGCAGTTGACTTCCGTGTTTCCGTCCTTGCGCTTGCTCTCCGCGGCGGCGGGAAAGTCCCCATTGCCAATGATATTTTTTACCTGCGGCTGAGTGACCAGGTCTCCCGGACCGATATCGATATTGCAAAAGAAGGCCGCGGGGAGGGGCTGGACGCACTGGACATGAAAAATATCCTCCTGGGTGCCCCGAAGTGACCCTCCGGACAACGATCGTCGCCCCCTTCAGGCATACACGGAAGACCGGCATGCGGAAGAACGAGCTGGTCTATTACTTTGCCCTTGACCGGAAATGGATGAGCACCGAACAGGCAAACCAGCTCCTCCGTCGCGCAGAAGAAGATGGCCTGGTGCGGCAGGACAACGGGACATATTCCCTCACGTTCGACAGTGCGGAGGTGACCATCCCCATCGGCTTCAAGCCTACGTCCGCGATCTTTGAGCGTAACGACCCGACCCAGGAACTCATCGGCCGCATCGCCAAAGTCCGGAACGTTGACGAGACAGAGATTGTTGCAGAGATGAACCGGGTCATCAAAGACGGGTTCGACACTCACCTCCTCCCCCCGGCAGCGCTGATCCTCCTTGCAAAAAAATACAATATCCCTTTTGAAGACCTGCGCGATTCGTTCCGGCAGGCGATAAAAAAAGCATGATGCCCCGGCATCTCCGGATAAAGTCTCTTTTAGCTGGAACGAACCAATACACAAAGTATTTCCTCGAATTATTCATTAACTATCATAAAGCATTTCTGGAGACCAGGTATGAGACACGGAAGAAGGAGAAGAGATCTCGGGGATACGCCGTGGATTACCATCGCGGCAATTGTCGGTGTAATCGCGGTTGTAATTCTGGCTCTGGTATTTTTCCTGGGGGGAGGGTCCGACCAATCGTCCGCGACCTCACCATCAGGGAGCAGCAGCGCAGCCCCGACCACGAAGTTATCGAACCAGGGTGTTGCGTCGATCACGGTTAAGACGACTACGGCACCAGCAGTCCCGGTTTCCGGGGTCTGGATTATGGTTGACTACATTGGCAGCTATAAAGGAAGCTATGGGATGCCATCCGATCTCCGGAAAGTGGAGGAATCCGGCATCCGGCTCTTTGAGGTGGTAAATGCGACCGGCACCGTTCAGGCAACCTTCGCGAAGAAGGACAGCTCTGCCAGGCACGACCTCTCCGTTACGATCTATAAAGACGGAAAAGCCGTCAAGGTAGGGGAAAACAGCTCGGCATACGGGATTGTCAGTATCAGATACCCGTAATTTTTTTTGAAAATTCCTTTTTAAAAACCGTGTAAAACCGGTGAAGAAGATCAAAAAGAGATTATTTATTTCTTGCCGACTCTGGCTTTCGGTGCTGATTTCTTCTCTTCCTTCTTCTCGCCCTCTACTTTCGGGAAGAGCTCGTCAAGGGTTTTCTCACCGTAGGTGGTAACGCGTGCATTGATCTGGACGAAATCCTGGGTGATCTCGCTTGAGCGGATCGTCTTTCTCCGGCGTTCCCCTTCCATCGTCGGGTGAAACCCGATGCCCCCGGCAAGGAGGAGTTTCTTGCGCCCTGCGCCCGGGAGGCCCTTCTTTGCCGTGATCCCGGTCCGGTCGGATGCTCCGGTGATCAGGATCTTGTATCCCGCGAGCCCGAGGGAACCTGCTTCCAGTTCATCGCCAATACTTTTGCCCACAATCGCACCTGCTGCGCCGCCACTGGCGTCGACATTGTAGGCGCGACCGGTCTTGGGGTCTGATACAACGACTTTAAACTCAACCATGAATGATTCTCCGTATTATGTTATCCAAAAAACCCAATTTACCGGGTTTCTTTTCACGTCTCCGGCTGCCGGCGGATTCGCCTACACATGAGAAGTACCCATATTCTTATACTGGTACGCTATTAAACCCTCGCGTTACCTTCCGGTCGGAAAACACCTATTTGCCCCAGAAGGGATCGCCCTTGCGCCGCATTGCCGTGAATTCAGCAAGGATCTCCTGCGTGCTCGCGTTCAGGGTCTTGATCATCTCTTTTTCCAGCACCTTGACATGGCGTTCCGGGATGTCGACATAGAGGTCGTCGCCAACGCTCACCTGCCGGCCGACCGTTGCGCCTTCGATGGATATGGCGATCTCAAGGCCTTCGTCCGCTTCCCGGATCGTTTCCTGGCGGAGCTGCATGGTCTTGAGGTGGCCGACTTTTTTCCCGTCCAGGTGGATCAGGTTCACATCGCTGCGCAGCTTCCCTCCCAGTACCCGCACGCCCACTACGGCCGGGTTGCTCTGGCGGAAGACACAGTCCGGGAGGAGGCGGATCTTCGCCGGCATCACCACGTGCTCGAACCGCTGTTTCTCCTGCAGGCGTTTCTGTTCGTCCCGCCATTCGACGTACTGGTCGATCAGCTGGTAGATGACACGCCCGTCGAACACTTTCACCTGGGTATAGAGGGGATTTTTTATCATCTCCGCAGCATCCGGGAGGATGGGCGTGTTGAACGAGAGCAGGACCCGGAACACCGGGTTCTTGAGTGTCTCGGTCTCGATCAGGTCAAGACGGCTGACCGGGCCCACTTCCGCCCGCATCACACCGATCTCCTTGCCCTCGAGTTCCTTGCAGAGGGCTTCGAGCGCACCGATCGTATCCGCCTTGATCACGATCCCCTCATCGGCAAGGTTCACGTGGATCTCGGTCATCTCCTTTTTGATCCGGGCTTCGATCTCGTCGCGGTTACCGCGGATGACAAAGAACGGCGACCCGGCGATCACGCCCTCAAGGTTCGGTGCAGTGACCTTGATCCCCGACGCCGCGGCAACGGACTTCACCCGCTCGAACCGGTCCTCCACAAGGATCTCCTTCATGGGCCGGGGTTTCAGCAGGGACCGGACTTTCGTCACGATGACATCGCCCTGCGTTGCAACGGCGATCTCGTCACCGATCGCGAGCGTGCCGTCGTACAGGATTACATCAAGCGTGGTCCCGAGGCCCCGCTCTTCCTTGACCTCAAGGACGGTCCCGGCACCCGGGCCTTCTACCGCGAGCTTGAGCGCATCGCCCATGTACCGCTGGGCAAGGCCGATCATGACAAGGAGGAGGTCCGGTATGCCCTCTCCCGTGTGGGCACTCAGCGGCACGATCGCCAGGTTGCGCTGGAAATCCGAGACCCGGTCGAACCGGTCCGAGGAGAAATCGAGATCGGAGAGCTTGCCCACAATCTCATAGGTCTTGTTCTCCACATCGCTCTTTACCCGCTCGTTCTGCTTTGCAAACGAGGAGAGGAACGACTCGTTCTCGTTGACACGCCAGCCGTGAATGCGGTCGATCTTCGTTGCGGCGATGACAAACGGCGTCTTGCAGTTCCGCAGGATCTGGAGCGCCTCGATGGTCTGGGGCTGGAACCCCTGGTTGATATCCACGACAAGGATCGCCATGTCCGCAAGCGCCCCGCCACGGGCCCGCAGGGTCGTAAAGGCATGGTGCCCCGGCGTATCGATAAAAAGGAGGCCAGGGATATTGATGGGGACCTTCTCCATCGATCCGCTCATCGTCCGTATCGCGTCGATGGGGACGATGGTGGCGCCGATGTGCTGGGTGATCGCCCCGACTTCGGAACTGACGACCGAGGACCCTCGGATCCGGTCGAGGAGCGAGGTCTTGCCGTGGTCCACATGCCCCATGACACAGACAATCGGTGTCCTGATCTTCGGGTTCTCCGCCATCTCCTTGCCCCCTTGTATTGTTACAGCTCTGATCCCGGGTAAAAATCCCCTGCTCCCGCGTGCCCGCGCCAAAGGCCGCGGTACGTCTCATCGTCAGGAAAGTGTGTTCAGAGCCACCTGATATGTAATGGATGCCAGACCGTATTAATAATCGCCCCCCGGCAAGAGTCGATACCTGCGTCGCAGGATGCAAGGGCCCGTATATTTTCAGGCGGCCGGTAAACACGGATAGATTAATGTGAGTCCGGTGCAAATGTAAAAGGGACATCTGCCAGGGTAGGGTAGTCTGGTTATCCTAAGGGGCTGTGGATCCCTCGACCCGGGTTCAAATCTCGGCCCTGGCCTTTTCTTTTCAACTGGTTTTCGATATCGTGTCGTTCATTCCGGTTAAGGGTTGTTTTTTCACCACGGTTTCTGCGATCTCTTTATATCCGGGCCTTTAATCAGCCTGTTGAGGTTACGGTACATTTTTGTACAACAACCAACAAAAATGTACAATATCCGGAAGACCTGTCACTAATTTCAGGCCTTGTGAGGATTCCGATGGCTGACAACAATTATGTCCATGGCTATTCAGCACGCGAGTCGGAGCGGCTCGCAGACCAGGCACAGACACTGACAGAGCTCCTGCACGATGATACCCGCTACTCGGCGGGCGCACGTGTACTGGAGGCCGGCTGCGGTATCGGCGCCCAGACCGTGATCCTTGCAAGGAACAGCCCGGGTGCAGTGATCACATCGATCGATATATCCGAAGAATCCCTGAAACGGGCGAAGGAGACGATCCGGCAGGAAGGGATCACGAACGTGACCTTCCGGCAGGCAGATATCTTTCATCTCCCGTTCGGACCTGCCAGCTTTGACCACATCTTCCTCTGTTTTGTGCTGGAACATCTCGCAGAACCAGCACGTGCACTGGAGCAGCTCCGCCCGCTCCTGAAAGATGGCGGGACGATCACGGTGATTGAAGGTGACCACGGTTCGACCTTCTTCCACCCGGAGAACGAAGACGCCCGCCGGGCCGTGCAGTGCCTCGTCACACTCCAGCAGCAGATGGGCGGCAATGCGCTGATCGGGCGACAACTGTACCCGCTGGTCAGCAGTGCGGGGTATCACGATGTCCATGTCTCGCCGCGGATGGTGTACGTGGACGCCTCCCGCCCGGCGCTTGTCGAAGGGTTTACAAAACTGACATTCACCGCCATGGTCGAAGGTGTTGGCCCGGCAGTACTGGAGAAGGGGCTGATGAGCCGGGAAGAGTGGGAGCGGGGAGTTGCCGCACTCTACCGGGCCGCAGAACAGGACGGCGTATTCTGCTACACATTCTTCAAGGCAACCGCACGGAAGTAATCGCGAGCCTAGCATGAAGATCACCATCATCCTTGCCCACCCGCACAGGGGAAGTTTCAACCATGCAATAGCGGAGACGGCCGCAGGAGCACTCCGCGGGGCCGGCCATGCGGTAACCTTCCACGACCTCTGTGCTGAAGGGTTCGATCCGCTCCTGCCCGAGGGCGAGATCGCCCGGGATGCACCCCTTCCGGAACACGTTGCCCGGCACTGCGCCGAGATCGCTGCAACGGACGGGCTTATCGTTGTCCACCCCGACTGGTGGGGTATGCCGCCGGCGATCCTGAAAGGCTGGATCGACCGGGTTCTCCGCCCGGGTGTTGCCTACCGGTTTGCCGCGACGGATTCCGGGGAAGGAGTGCCGCTGGGGCTCCTGAAAGCGCGTGCCGCCATAATCTTCAACACGTCCAACACCCCGGCTGTGCGCGAACAGGAAGTTTTCGGCGACCCGCTCGAACGGATCTGGAAGGACTGTATCGTCTCATTCTGCGGGATCCCGGTCTGCCACCGGCGGATGTTTGGCGTTGTCGTCACCAGCAGCAAGGAGGAGAGGAAGGCATGGCTGGCGGAAGTGCGGGATATGACCCTTGGCACCTTCCCGCCCATCGAACGGTAGTTGTGCCGGCCCCCTCTTTTTGATGCGGCCGGATCACAACGTGAAACAATGGTCGTCTCTAAAAAAGGGGTGCTCTGTAGATTTTTTTGATATGACATTCCCCGCTCACCCAATTAGTACACCGTCCGACCCCCGCTCCCCCATGGAGCCAGGACACCCCCTTCCTTCAGACGGTAAACTGCACGAATCCGGCCCGGAAAGGGGAGGGGGCGTGCGGGGGTCGGGTGGTGTACTTTGATACTTAATCTCCTGTGACCAACAGGTCCGGGGGAAAATTTCCGATAGTAATTACCTGAATCACATTGGTTTGTCCGCACGGGAAGTACACCGCCCGACCCCCCCTCCACGAGTGCAACGTAAGCCCGGGAGCGTGAGCATCTCCGAATGATTTCGTCAATGTTTCCGGCAGCACTTTCACCCTGTGCAGACCATCAGTGTTTATTTTTAATCATGAATATTCGTGATGGGGAATCAAAAAATGGATACAGAAAAGATCACGAATGAGATCCTTGCAACCGTCCGGGCCATGAACACGTGCTGGACGGAAGGATGGCACGAAGAACAGTTCCGTCAGTATATCCACACGGATGCGGTTGCCATCGTACCGTCACATCCCGGCCGGCTTGAAGGCCGGGAGGCATACGTTGCCGGGTGGCGGGGCTTTGCAGAAACGTCTGTGATCCATGAATGGAAGGAAAGGGATCACAAGGTCCGGATCTATGCCGGTGGGAAGAGTGCCGTGGTCACGTATCTCTTCTCGATCACGTTTACCGCTGGCACCGTAAAACAGTCAATGCAGGGCCGGGACATGTTCTTCCTTGTGAAGGAAGGGCGGAAGTGGCTGGTTGCTGCCGACCAGTTCTCACCGGAACCGTATCCAGCGGGAACTGTACAATAACCGGAAGAGACGTAACCGGTATAAATTGTCGCACGGAGAATTATTGTTCAGAGATTCCATGGATACGGTCCTCATTATCGGCTACATCGCCGGCGCCCTCACCACCATCTCGTTCATCCCGCAGGTAGTCAAAGCATGGAAGATGAAAGAGACGCGTGACCTCTCGCTCGCGATGCTCGTACTCTTCGCCATCGGTGTCCTCCTTTGGACACTGTATGGCATCTGGGCCGGCTCCCTGCCCGTCATCGCTGCCAACGTGATCACGTTTGTCCTGATCCTCGTGCTCCTCTTCCTGAAATTACAGTATAAGTAATTCAACCCGTCAACGGGCGTGTAAGGAGAGTTCCGGTTGAAAATGGATTGTCAGTTGCATGCCGACATGACGTATAAAATATTTAAAAAGATTGGAATGTTCAGTCCTGAAGGAGCACAAGGCATCCCGAGAGGATGTCGTGCAGTCCCTGGTGCTTTTTCGTGAACCCGATCATGATGAATCCGATGAAGATGATCAGGACGGATATGTATTTCCAGAAAAAGCGGAGCGAGGTCCTTGCAAAGGTTGCCTTGTTCCCTGCGAGATCCGTGACCACGAGTTTCATGAGCACCTTACCGGGAGTTGCCTGGCTGCGGGACGATTCGAAACCCGCATAGTAGACCCATGGGACAACAACGAGAGTAAGTCCGTAGGCTGCAATGATCGAACCCAGCAGTGCTGCCATCGATCCCTCGGTTGTCAGTTCGGCAACCGGCACATGCTGGAATGCGTAGAAGTACAGGTTCTGGATTCCCCTGAAGAGACCGAGAGTCCCTGCAAGGATCAGATCCAGCAGCAGAATGAGGATGATATCAATGATGAATGCAACAAGCCGCCTGCCCAAACCCGCGTACACCCCGACCTCAGGCCCCTCGTCCTCTTCCGGAAGGGCCACGGATATCGGCTGGACCGACTCAATATCGGCCCCGCACCACTGGCAGAATTTTCCGGAGGCATCAGTCTCTTTTCCACATTTAGGACAGAACATTCGTTTTACTCCTGATATGTAAAGTTAATCCGGGTGTCCTTTTTAATTTAACTGTTCTTTCCTGCATTTTTTCAGGAATTGTTCGTTCCGAAACGGTTTTTTTCCCGCTCCTGGATCCTGGAATCTCGTGTCCGGCCCGGTCCCCACGGAGCACAAATCAGTAATATGAATACATGCAAGCAATCTGCATGAAATACGCCCTGATTCCTGTAATTCTGGCGGGACTGGTGCTGTGTGCGCTCTCTGCCGGCTGCACGAGTCCGACCCAGGCAGAGATGAAACCGGTGGAAACCCCGACCCCTCTCCCGATCACGACTTCCGCCACGGCAATCTCAACCGTTGTCGCAACACCGTCCCAGGTTGAGACGCTGCCTGCCGAGCAATATATCGACCTCCAGCTCTCCAAGGAGCGCCCCGATTATACACTCCACCTCCTCTTCAACGGAGGCAAGGGAGAGTTGTTTGTCCAGAATATCCTGATGAAAGCGACCCTTGCGGATGGCAAGGTCGTCGAGCAGTACATGAGTGACGGTGAGAGAAAGCCACGGCGGGGAGACGAGATCACCATCCCGGGCACGCGGGGCAGCGGCATCGACCGGGTCGAGGTCTTCGTGACCAGCGCGGGCAGGACCTACAAGGTAATGGACCAGCCGTTAATGACCTACATCTATTAAATTCCCAAAAAAGATCCTTTTTTAATCCCTTATCCCGTGTGGTTGATCCTGCTGATCCGTTCGGTATATTTCTGCGTCGCGAACCCGAGCAGGGCAACAACGGCAAGGATTGCGATAAGCACGACCCACTGCTCCGCGCCCGCGGTTCCCACGGCTAGGCGGGTCAGGAGGTTCATCGGGTTGGCCGGCAGGGAGAGGGCGAACAGGATCACGACGACGAGCGCGGTCGAGAAGATGAACTGGGCTGCAGTTCGCTCGCGGTAATGGAGCGCGGTGAGCGTCCCCAGCAGGATCAGGACGAGCGAACTGACGGTTACATGCAGGAGGATCAGCCCGGCATTCTCGATCGCGATCCCATTCACCATCAGCAGGACCAGCCAGATCCCAGCCTGGACCGGGACGAGCACCTCGCAGGCCAGTACCTTGCCCCAGACCATCTCGGAGAATGTGACCGGGGTCGAGACGAGCGTTTCCAGCGTGTCGTGCTGGTACTCCTCCGTGATCAGATCGATGACGAGCGCCGAGGCAATGATCGCCGGCATGAACACGAGCAGCGGGATCAGGAGGCCGTATACGAACTCGTAGAAGTCCCCGCCCCCGCTGGAAGCCGGGATCCGGAGCGGCAGGGGCAGTTCGTTCAGCCTCTCCTCGCGGACCTCGCGGAGGACCTTCTCGTACCGCAGGAAGATATCCTTGAGCTTGACATCCACGATCGCGCTCTGGATATCATTCTGGAGCGTATAGAGCGTGATCTTGACCGGTTCCTGTGCATCCGGGGGGGTGTCCGGGACCCAGATCACCGCCGCGAGTTTTCGTTCCTTAAGGGCCGCAACTCCCGTGGAGAGGTCCATTTTAAAGACCCGGAAATCCTTGCTTCCGTACAGGTAGGAAAGCACTTCCGAATCATTGCCCGCGTATCCCACGTTGTACTTGAAATGCGAGTACTTCGAGAGCGACGAAGGGTCGTACATCGAGGTCAGGCCGACCATGAGGAAGGATGAGAACAGGGCAATGAAGAGCTGGAGCAGGATGGCAAGCAGGATCGTCCGCTCGGAAAGGAGGCCCCGGAATTCCTTTTTTGCAATGATCGAGAGGTGCCGTGCCTTCATCAGAACCACCCCAGGATGAAGTAGAGGTTATAGAGACAGTGCACGATCATCGCGAGGGCAAGGCCGGGTACAAACCCCTTTGTCCCCCACTTCTTCAGGCAGCAGGCAACGATGAGCACGCACGCGAAGTGGAGGAGGAGCGGGAGCCAGAGCGAGCCGATGGAGAGGAAGAGGATGCTGCCGAAGACCGAGTCCGAGATCTGCGCGAGGGTGACAAAGAGGAGGAGCTTCTCGCCCACGAGGAACCCGATCGCGGTCGCCCCGCAGGCAAGGACGAGGTTTTTCCATGTCAGGAACGCGGGGTCGCGGACATAGAGCGTATAGATCCCGACACCCTTTGCGATCTCCTCGATCAGCGCCGCAAAGAGGAGGAGGCAGACGAGCGAGAATGGCATGGGCAGGTTGAAGAAGAGCACGAGGCACATCATCTGCACCATGAAGACGAACGGGATGGAGAAGCCCGTGAGCAGGAACAGCGAGAGGAACGGGTGCCTGCGCGAGAGGACCTCCGAGAGGAACTCCCGCATCCGTGTGACCAGCCCCCTCTCCGAGAAGAGCCGCTCCTCCTTGAAGTTCCGCGCAGCAATGTAGAAGAGGATCGCCCCTGTCAGCCAGAAGAGCGAGGTCGAGTACAGGTAATCGGTCGCCGTCCACACGGAGCCCTGCATGGTGAGGACGATCAGGGTCAGCGGGGAGATGAGGCTGATCACATGGACGTTGGCAAAGATGCTCGGGAAGAAGAGGTATGACGTGGCCACGGTCGAGAAGAAGATGGAGACAAACGAGAGCTCCTTGAAGCTCCGCGAGAGCATCCCGATGATGAGCGCGTTTGCAAGGAAGAAGAAGATCACCGGGATTAAGGGGAGAAGGATCAGCCACGGGGCCTGGATCCAGAGCGTGAGGGCGGTACAGATCGCGAGCATCCCGAGGAAGTAGGGGAGCATCTTGCCGATGATGATGGACGAGGCCGCAACAGGCGTCGAGAGGAGGATCTCCCCCCGGCGCTCGATCCGTTCGTTCATGATGCTCATCATGAAGAACTGGCTCGTGAAGTAGAGCGGGAAGATGAAGACGAAGACAAGGATGATGGAATCGAACGGCAGGGGCGGGGAGAGCTGGGACGGCGTCTTGAACGTGCCCATGGCTGAACTGCTGGATGAGAGGGCGTCCGTGTACCGCGAGATCTGCGTGTTCTCCGCGTTCGACACGACCAGCTGCTCACGGAGTTCCGCCTCCGTGACGGAGAGGGTCGGGGACGGTGTGGCCAGCTGCTCCACCTCCCCTTCCGGCACCGGGGCAGACCGGACCGGCGCGGCACTCACGTACTGGCCGCTCTGGGTGGCGAGGAAACTGAGTTCGCTCTTCACGCTCTGGACATCGATCCAGAGCGGGTACGCGGCGAAGAGGTCGTCCTGCTGGTTGTACACGCTGTTGACGTACTTGGCATAATCGCGCTCAAGGGTCTTCTGTGCGGCACCCGCCCGGCTGCTCACTCCTGTATACACGGCCCCGTTGATGACGATGAGGTCAAAGTCACCCCGGTGCGCGATCAGGTCCGGCTCATCGGCCTCGTACACCATGAAGCGGGGATCGCTTGCGAGCAGTTGCCCGATCTGCTGGTCATCGACACCCACTTTGTACATGCCGTCCTGGAGATGCAGGCCGGCCTGTGCGGAAAAACCGGTCACCGCGACAAGCAGGACAAAGAGGATGACCGCGAGCGGGAGGACGTCCCTGCTCATCATGGAAAAGGATTTCTTTACTTCCCATTTCGCGATGGTCAGGATGTCAGTCAGTGCGCCCATCAAATCTCCTTGGTTTCTGTATTGTGGCCCTGCCCCTGCGAGGAGTCATGAAAGGGCCGTCCTGGTCCGATAGTGAGTGTAACTCCGGATTCCTATATGTAATTCTCGATCCCGGCATGTGCGAAAGCGAAAAGCCCCTGCCGGATCATGATATGACGACATTGTTTGCCGTGTAATGGTAACCCAGTTCCTCCGACAGGAACGGCATCAGGTTATCCACATCGTAGAATGTGTGCTCCAGCAGGGGGTCATAATACGAGAACGGCCGGCCGACCTGCGCTTCAATACGCCGGACAGCCTCCTGGATCTCATCGTCTGATTTCCAGCCGTCGTCCTGCCCGGGCCAGATGCGGTACTCCCGATCAGAGATCGCGATCAGCTGCTTCACGTGGTATCCCCGTTCGGTCATGTTCGCGGTTGCTTCCAGGTCGCCGATTGAGAATGAATAGAGGCTGATGACACCGGACCCCCGGCAGGTCACCCACATCCGGGGGTGGGTGTGGATGATGATGTACGGCCGGTCCTTTTTCATATTTTTAGCAAACAGGTCGCCATCGATGCTCCAGTAATCCCCCTTGACGAAGGTCGATTCGCCAGTTGTCACATCGATAAGGTACCCGAGCTCCTTGGACTTCTTCACCTCGCAGTCCTGCGTCCCGTCCGGGTGCGTGATGACGGTATCTGCGACATTGCTGTCGATGAACATCTCCAGCTTGTTCCGTGCATCCACGATCCGGGCACTGAGTGCTGCATCGGAGATCTGAGTGAGCGTGGGTGTCGGCGTGGGGACGGTTGTCGCCACGGTTGTAGTTGCGGGAAGTGCAGATGTTGTCATTTCCGTAATTGCCGGAACCGGCGTGGTGGGCAGCGGAGTGTTCTCAGGAGTGATGATCGTTTGCAGGGTGGCTGCTGTGATGGCCGGGGATGCCTGCGTGGACCCGGCATCCTGGTCCGGTGCGGTACACCCTGCAGCAGCAATGAGTACGAGAATGAGCAGGACAACCACGTTCAAAACCGGACCGGGGCTCCGGGGCATAGAGCAATGAAGGGTACGCAGGAATAAAAAGAATGAGGTCGGCAAGAGCCCGTGCAGGCATCCCAATCTATATCACATTGACAACACAAGTCTGATCGAGAAGGCGACCCCGCATGATCACTGCCCGCGGACTCAAGAAGGACTTCGACGGCTTCCTGGCACTCGATGACGTCAGTTTCGAATTCGAGGACGGCGAGATCTTCGGCATCATCGGCCACAACGGGGCGGGCAAGACCACGCTCCTCAAGATCGTCTCCGGTCTTATTGCCCCGACCGCCGGGGAACTCTTCATCAACGACATCGATGTGGTGAAAAATCCCCTTGCGCTCAAGGAGAACCTCGGGTACCTTCCCGAGGAATCGCACCTCTACGAGACGATGACGGCCGAGAACTACCTCGCGTTCTTCGGGGAGATATACGGGCTTTCGCCGCAGGAGATCCGGGTACGGTCGGACCAGCTCTTCGCGGCCCTCTCGCTCGAACCGGATGGCAAGAAGATCGGGGAGTTCAGCAAGGGCATGAAGCGGAAAGTGGCGATTGCCCGCTCGCTGATCCATAACCCGGGCTTCCTCGTGTATGACGAGGCAACGAGCGGTCTCGACCCGATGACCTCCCGGTTCATCGCGGACTACCTGCGCCGGCTCCGGCAGGACAAAAAGACGATCGTCCTCTCGGCCCACAACCTGTACCAGGTCGAGGCGATCTGCGACAAGGTGATGATCCTCCGGCGGGGAAAGATGGTCGCGTTCGGTTCCATGAAGGAGCTCCGCGAGCAGTTCGGCTCGCTCACATACACGATCTTCTTCTCCATTGATGACCCCGCAAAGCTGATCGGGCATTCGAAGACCTACCGGCAGGAGGAGGGCTTCTTTGTCTGCGAGGCAGAGGAGATGAAGGAGCTCAACGAGTGTACGGCAATCATTACCGAAGCCGGCGGCCGTGTCGAGAAGATCGAGTCCCGCTACCCTTCGCTTGAGGAGATGCTCCTCAAGATCGGGAAGTAATCCCCTTCCAGCGCCACCCTTTTCTTAAAGCCCGTCCAATGATGGTCTCACAACCATGGCGGCATCCGGCACAGGGTGTCTTGCCGTCAGGGAGAATTGTTATGGCAGCTGAAATGCACATTCGCGAGATGCAGGAGAGCGACCGCGATGCGGTCATGCGGATATTCAACCATTATGCAGCAACAAGCTTTGCCGCATATCCGGATGGCCCGCTCCCGCCGCAGTTCTTCGCCCCCTTGCGGGAAGGCGCCCTGTCAGCAGTCGTACTGGAAGACAACCATGGCGTTGCCGGCTTCGGTCTCCTGAAACCATTCCTCCCGTTCGCCGCGTTCAGGAAGACCGGGATGCTCACATATTTCATCGCGCCTGAGTTCACCGGCAGGGGGCTTGGGGCCCGGCTGCTCGGGCGGCTTGTGGAAGATGCAAAAAAGGCCGGGCACACAACCCTCGTGGCCAACATATCCTCAAAGAACGAGGCGAGCATCCGGTTCCATGCAAACCAGGGGTTCACGTTTGCCGGCACGTTGGCCGGTGTTGGCGAAAAGTTTGGGGAACCATTCGATGTTGTCTGGATGCAGCGGCCGGTTGAATGAGCCCCCGGTTTTTTCTTTTTATTACTGTGAGAGGGGGATTATACCACCCGGACAACCGCCCCGCGGTTCCGGGCTGAAGTGACCAGCGTTGTCCCACCGATAGCGTGCCCTGCCATGGATGCACGGGCTGCTTTCTCAATGTCCTGCATGCCCGTGTCCCCCACCGCGTAGACGGCGGGCCCAAACGAGCTCATGCCCGCCCCGGCAGCACCGGCATCACGCATGGCGGAGAGGAGGCCGGTTACGGCCGGCGGCTGGAGACTGAGTTCCACGTTCTTGAACCCGAGGCCCTGGACCGCGCTGATCGATGAGCCGAAGAGGTCGAGGTCATGCTCGACAAGGCCGGGCAGCATCCGCATCAGCACCTCATGGGTGAGGGCCCGGACCTCATCGAGTGGGACCGGGCAGCGGGTACGGAAGATATCCACCTCATGTCCGCCGCTGGCGCCGGGCGGGAGGTCAGGGACCGCAAGCAGGACCTTCCAGTCCTCCGGGAACTCGTGGCGGGCAAGGACCGGCGGTGGACTGACGCCCCGCGAAGCAGCCGAGGGGCGGAAGTCCGATTTCTCGCAGCCGGCGCCGAACCGGTGTCCCCCGTCAAGAATGAACCCCCCGTGATCGAATGCGGCGGTGCCGATCCCGGAGGTCCCGCCCCGCCCCGTGAGCCGGGCGAGCTCGCGAGCAGAATGGTGACGGTCGTGGAGCTCCGTGATTGCCTTTGCCACGGCCAGCGCGAGCTGCGACCCGCACCCGAGGCCGACATGCGCAGGGAACTGCTGCCTGACCGTGATCGCAACGCTCCCGCCAAGGCCGAGCTTGTGCAGTACGTCCACTGCGACCTGCCCGATCCGCTCTTTCATCTTCGGGTCGCAGCCGGTCACCGAAAGGACCGGTGAGAGCTCTGCTTCGATCAGGATGCCGGGGTTGTCAAGCGTGATGCCGATACCGCCGTCCACCCGACCCGACCCGCCGTGCATGTCGATGAGCGAGATATGGACCCGCGAGGGCGTGTCAACGATGACGCGCCGGGTATCGAGGAACCGGTTGTAGGGGAACCGCTCTTCGATGAAGATGAGCGGCTGGCCCCCGTGGATGATCTGGTACTGCCGTGAGAGGAGCGGCTCGTTTTTGCAGATGGAGAAGAGCCGGCCCGCGTCTTCCGTTGCGGGGAGGACCCGGGTGTTGAGAATTTCCCGGCGGGCTTCGATATGGTGCTGCTTTATGATCTTCCCGATAGGGATGTCGGCCCTCATCAGGTCGTCCCTGAACTCCGGCGAGAGGCGGTTGACGGGGGTGTGGGACACGGCGTAGATCAGCACTTCGCCGCTCTCTTCTGTTTTGATCTCAACAATCCGGAAATTGACCGGGTCGCCTTCGGCAATGCTCAGGTGATCCGCTGCAGTGCGGTCGGCCGGGACGATCTCCTGCACGAGTGTTTTTATGACAACTTTCTTTCCGGTGATCGATTCAAGGAGCTGGGTGACCGAACCGTCCGTGCCAAGGAGGAATTTTTGGACGGGCGAGATCCGGCCGACCTGCGCCTCCATCTCCCGGATTGCCTGTGCAATGTCCATCACATCAACCTTATCACGGGAAATAATAAGGGTGCTGATGCACCACGTCCGGTTTTTATGAAAAATCAAAAATCCTGAAACGGCCCGCTGTTTCAGCGCTCCTTCCGTGACCTGACGGGCCGCCGTGACGGTGCGGTGCCGGGAGGCATGGCTGGCAGGACCTGTGCGGTAATTTCCGCAAGTGACTCGGTAGTAAGCCGGCCTTTTTTCCCGATTACGTCCCTGCCCGGAATGGTGAGTGCCCGTGAAGTCATCACGTAACTTTCTCCGAAGAGATCGAGTCCCCCGGTGGCAAAATCGTCGATAGTGAGTGGCATGCAGGGTGCATCGGACGGCGGCTTGCTGCTGACCGGGCAGATCCGGACCGTGCCGTTATCGAACGTGCGGATGACGATGACCGGCCGGGTCTTGGGGGAAGTCCGGTCGTCCAGCGTTACCAATGCAAGGAGAACGTCCCCCCTCAGGTACTGGCCCATGCCTACTATTTCCGGCACCGGGAATCATAAGGTGTTTGATCCCGCAGGCGCAGGATTTTTCTCCCCGGGTGGTTCATTCACATACAGGAACGATATATGTGAGGATGGGATGGCAGCAGTACAACCGACAGCACACGAGGCCTCGCTCCTGATGGGAGCGACCATGACCGTATCCATGATCGGGATATTTATCGGTATTTTCTATCTTTTTATCGACATTGACATCGCTATCAGGATAACGGCAGCAGTCCTTGTCGGTCTTGTGGGAATTATCAGTTTCATCCGCCATTCAGTCTTCTACCAGTCCGACCAGGTACGGATGGGATGGAGACAGGACCACCCCGAGTTCCAGCTCGAAGTAGGGTACGCAAACCTTGCGTTCGGCATCTGGGCACTGGTTGCGGCAGCCCTCAACTGGGTCCTTGTCTGTGGCGTAATGCTTGCCATCTATGCGACCTACCTCCTCTGTGCCCTCCTTCTCCACCTCCATGAAGCGCATGCAAGGGATGACCTGCATATTCCGGCACACCGCTCGCGGGCAATGAAAAGCGTGGTTTCGACCGGGTTTTTTGTGCTGGCGCTCTTTTTGTTTGCCGTGGTGGCATTTGCCCGGGCGGGCGTGCTGCCGTTCGTACAGCTGTAACACGGGCTATCCCTTTCCGGGACCAGGATCGCAATGCCCGGCGTGCCCGGAACAGAATCCTTAATGCCCGGGCATCCAGATGAACAATAATGACACGCTGCGATCATTGCGGCAATGAGACCACCATGCCGTTCACCTGCCAGCACTGCGGGGGAAAATACTGCGCAGACTGTCGGCTCCCGCCCAACCATAACTGTACGGGACTTGGGAGCTGGAACAGGAAACCCCGGCCGGCCGTGGGCATGAGCTACAGCAGGGGCGGCGGCGTGAGCGCAACGGGTGGGGTGGCCGCTGATGCCCGGCGCAGGCCGGCAAAGAACGCAACCGGTAGGATCCCGTACCTGAAGATCATGATTGCCATCATTGTCCTGATCCTGCTCGGTCTTGCCGGGCTCATTTTTTCCGGGTACCGGCTTGGATGATTAGATGAACCCGCATCTCCGGTGATCGAAGAAAGGTCCTACGGCCCCGGTCCTTTGTATCCGTATCCGTTCTCCGCAATACTTTTTTTAAAAGCCTACAACAACAGATCCCTATGACCGATACACGGGCAGTCCCGGCCAGCTACGAGATCGCCGGGTTTTTCTGGGCTACGCTCGCAGCGGCAGTCGTGCTCGCCCTCCTGATCCTCATCCTTCCCGGCGCAATATTCCTGAAGATCAGCAATTACCTCCAGATCCTTACCGCACTTGCCGGTGCCTTTGCCCTCCTGTACCTCTGGCAGAAATCCCCAAAAAAGGAGTTCCTGCTCTGGGCTGGTGCCGGGCTCGGGCTGTGGGGGATCGCAAACATCGGGTGGTACGTCACCATCCTCATGGGCCAAAGAGACATGGTCTTCCCCGGCATCATCGACGCGGGGATCATCGCCTCGATCCTCATCCTGGCGTTCGCGTTCCGGAAGGGATTTGCCCGCAAACCCGCAGCCCCGTATATCTCCCTGTGCATCCTTGCAGTCTCCCTTCTCATCCCCGTAACGGTCATCGCGATTGTGGGGCTGAGCACGGCAACACTCGTCACGCTCATCTACTTTGCCGCCTGCGGGATCCTGCTCGTTACCGGGCTGAACCATGCGCCAAAAGAGTCCCCGATGGTCCTTTCCGGCGTCGCGATCTTTGCGCTCACGTTCATGATCTATCCCCTCCGCGAACTGCACCTGAGCACGAACCCGATCCTGCCGGTGATCGGTACGTTTGTTGTCATGGGTTTTTCCTTACTCGTCCTCGGGCTGCTCCCGATCAGCAGACCGAAACAGACTGCGTAAAAAAGGCCTCTCTTTTTTATTAATGGCAGATCAGAAATACGGCTCCTCTCATCCTGCTCCCGGACCCGGATTAGTAAAATTTTGTCACAGAATTCTGATAAACCCTGAAAATGAGAGCACTATCCACTCAACCGGGCAATTGAACGGATTGATCCGGTCCGGATGCTGGAGGCATTATATGGAAGAGAAAAATATTTCGATCCTGATTATCGGTATCATCATCATGATTGGCATTGCGATTGTTCTTGCGGTGCAGTTCGCAGATCCAGTGTCTTCCCCCTATCCTCCTGAAGACCATGGTGTCATTACCTTGGTCTCTTCTCTTGCAACAACACCGGTTGCCCCCGGCACAACGGTAAAAGCACTAGATGTAAAGATCTCGCGGCAGCAGGCACAGGCCCTTCTGGATGAAGGGGAAATCCATGGCTATTCTATTGCCGGCATCACTCTGACCGACCGGTATCCCGGGAAAATCCTGTACGAATTCTCCTTAATACCGGATAAGACATCCTTCCGTGAAGCGAATGCAACGATATTCATCGACGCGGAGACCGGCGATCCCTATACCCCGCTGCAAGAGCAGGCAGGGATATCGATCGAACAGGCAAAAGCATGTGCCCGCGAGGCATTTCCGGAACTATCTGCAGATCGCGTCAGGATACGGTTTTCCGATGGGTCGCAGTACATGCGGAGCTGGGCGTTCGAGCTGATGAAGGGCGAGGAGAAGCTTGTCGAGGGCGGTCTTGATGCGGACACGGGCGAACTGAGCTCGTACTTCATTGGTATCACGCGTCTGGACCGGCCCGAGACGCCATCTGTCACGATGGATGCTGCACAACAGACGGCGGACCGGGAGATCCGGGAACGCAACGGTGATATACCGGTCGTCCAAGTCGATGCCCGGCTGGACCCGCTTGGGATGCCCGGTGAAAAGATTGCCGGGAAATATGTCTTTGTTTACAGGAGAGTCATCCACGGCGTTCCCTGCGACAGCGACGGGATTGTTGTCACGGTGGACTCCGTTGCAGGAACTGTTGTCAACTACCACAAGTCGTGGAGCCTTCCTGAGGATGCCGTGGCATTGCCCGCAGAACCGGCAATATCAAGGGATGCTGCGATAACAACCGTGCAGCAGGAGGCGGAAAAGATCTATCCGGCATCCGCTGCCGGCCTCCGGATAGTCTCCGCCGAACTCCGGTGGAAGGACTTCCACAACCCGGACAAGATCACCCCGGCACCCGGCAGTATCCCGCTTGCCTGGAAAGTGCAGTTCGATGACGAGACGATCCGGGCACAGCAATATCCGAACCCGGAAACCGGATGGGTCGATGCACAGAACGGGACACTGCTGTATCTGCATTACTACCACCGGAACTGACCGGCTCCCCTTTTCACCAGGGAGCAACCTGTTTATTGGAATGATAAAATAATGACACAGAAATCATTTAAATGCCTGTTCCGATACTGGTTCAGATACAATCGGGAGTTAATGAAGATGGAATTTAGAAAAACCCTTGCCCTGAGCTTCCTGGTACTCATTGTTTTCATGGCCGCACCGGCAACGGCTGGCCTGACATTTGAATCAAGTTGTCCGCAGACGATTGCGGAAGGGGATACCTTCACGATCCACGGGACCGGTGTAACAAATGGATCCGTTACCCTTCTGGTATTCGGCCGGCACTATTTCCACACCTTTGCGGCAGATCCTGATAACAAGGGCGACTTCTCCTTTATCCTTGGACCGGAAGAGACCCGGAACTTTTCCGCCGGCCAGTACGCGTTTGTGATACAGGACCCGGGTGCGAACGGGCAGTCCGAGATTGGCACCCGCATTTCAGGTTACGGGAATATTGCGGTCACGGACCGAGGAGTCAGCGTTGCCGACCTGGGACCTTCCGCAGGGCTGAAACCGTGGGTCCGGTCCGAGGTCGAAACCCTCATGGCAGCATCCGAAAGGGCAGGGGTCGACGATATCTTCCGGGCGGAGTACTTCTTTGTCGAACTTCCTTCCCTTCATTTCGATCAGCAGAGCGATCCGGAGACCGGCCGGTTGATCCTTGACAGCAACAATCCCCGCCGGATGGTATTTTCCGGGATAACCAACATGGCGCCGGAGAATATCCTGACAGCACAGATCCGGGACGCAACGTCCGGAAAAGAGATCTTCATCGATACCGTTCCGGCTATCACACCTGTGACCGGGACGGAGCCGGGGAGGCACAGTTATTGGAACACATGGCACTACAGCCTTGACCCGGCACGGCTTTCACCCGGCGAATACAGCATCACCGTTGGCTGGCAGAAAGAGTCGTGGTGCGGTACCGGCACAGCCCTCTTTTTGGTTCCGGATGCGGAGGCAACGGCCCGGTTCGTTCCCGGGCCCTACCTGTTTTCACTCATGGATTCCGGAATCTTTGCCGGGCTGTGAGCCACTCCCCAGGCCATGCACCGGGTCGGCAGGGAACCCTGCCAGAGCAGGGATCTCTCCGTTGCCATTTCTGATAATTGTCCCGGCGTCCCCGGTAAGCGAATACTGCACGGGTCTGCCAGTCTTTTCCCGGTCCTGCTCGGCAAGTACGATCCCGTCCTGCACCAGCATCTGCATGTGGTACCAGAGCGCGGGTCCTGAAATGTCCAGGTTCTTTTTGAGTTCCATTCTCGGCGTGGCATCTCCCATCTCCAGCATTGAGAGGATTTGGCTGCGCAAGGGGTTGTCCCGGTGTGCCATGATCTTCTGTTCGAGTTCTGTAATCCCGGCCTTATGCATATAGTACCGGGTCAGGCCCCCCTCTTTTGTTTCCTGCACAATGTTGAAGAATGTGAGCTGGCCAAGGTGATAGAAGAGCGTGCCGCGGTTTATTCCAAGTTCCCGTGCAAGGGAACTGAAATGGCACCCGGGATGGGATTGGATAAATTCCGCTATCCGTTCCCGCAGGGGATGATCGAGCAATGTCTTCCTGCTTATCCCGCGGAACCTGAACCAGAGAAAGAAGCCCAACCCCCCAAAGAGAACACTCACAACAACCCGGGCCAGTTCGGGAGAGATCATCCCCACGTAATGGAGCACCATGATCTCCGGGGGGTGGAACATCCGGGGTTCCCCATGCACGGAAGGATCCCCCCACAGGAACAGGGTCAGCGAATTCAGTATAGCATATATGCAGATAATGGCGATGAGAAGGAGGAACCCGTACCAGACCGCATGCCGCAGAATCCTGATTATTCTTTTGGCCTGTACCATTATCCCATCTTTTTAAAACAATATATTTAATACATTTGGTAAAATTTTGTCACAGAAATTTTAAGGCGATTTTTATCGTATCCCCAGATTGGATGCACGGTTCGCTTGCAGTGAAGCAAAAAAACCTGCTTCCAGGTGAAAAAAATGGCAAAAGGACTATATCGGCAACTGGCATTGCTTATCGTTATAAGCATACTCTGTATCGGCACCCTGCCGGCTGTAAGTGCAGCAGATGCAAATGGGGGCTCAGTTCGGACATCTTCTGCAAACCCGGAGCAGATCGTGTTAATCAACAAACTCTGGGGTTCTGACATTACTGTCGGGGAGTACATGGAAAAAGTCCATCCTGAACACCTTGTGGGCGTTTCGGATGAGGTGAAAAAGGATCTGTACGAGCATAAGATGATCTGGCCCGACGGAAATAACCAGGATAGATTTTCTGAGCTGTCAAAAACGATAACCATGCACGTAAGCGGGTGGATAACTAAAGTCAGCAGTACCCGAATCCGGTATGGGGGCACATCAACTGTAACTGGCATGAGCGACCCCCCCGGCTATATTTATATTGAGGCGTTTTTAATGAAGGATGAAGTTACACAAGTAGATTCAACCTCTGCCTCATCCACCGATGGGGTATATACGATTAGTACTCAAAACAAGTTGTATATGTGGCCAGAGGCTGGTGACTACGATGTTCATACCTTTGGATATATCAGCCATCCCTATCGTGAGGCGTCTGGTGAATCGGATTCAATAACAATCCCATAATCCTTTTCTCTTTTTCCTGCTTAGTCACAATGATTCACAGACCTCGGAACAGAATTTCATGAAACTTCTATTACAGATGTGTGGAATTTCCCTCTTCATTCTCCTGGTGACTACTCCCGTGGCCGCCCTCCTTTCCGGTACAGACATCCCCCTCTATTCCTCCCATATTACTGAAGATGAATCCGGCAACCCGTATTTGGTCTATTCGGAGCCTTTTAACCTTGACCGAGACCGGATTGTCTGGCAGACGGCCCGACTGACACCATCTCCTACAAAGTTTATTTCCAGTACCATCTGGATGATGAACATGTCGGATGGGGAGACGCGAATCCTTGCCACCACACATTCTCCCGATCACTCGTATAGGGTCGACACCCCCCTTGGTCTGGCGGGCGGGCATGTCGTGTGGAGTGAGAATTCCACGATTTTCCTGTACGACCAGGCAACCGGGGAAAAATCTGCCCTCACCTCCGATGAAATAAGTGTTGAGGATCCCAGCCTCATGCGCGATAACCAGTATCCGGTCATTTCTGGTGACCATGTTGCTTGGATACGGGTTCAGATTTACCCGATCACTATGTACGAAATTGCCCTCTTTAACCTGACAAGCCAAACCCGCCGGATTATTCACACCGGGCCCGGGAAAATCAGCACCCTTTCCATGGACGGTTCCCGGATCGTCTGGTCTGATGATCGCAACGAACCGGGCAGCGGTGATATTTATCTCTTCGATTTGGATCTAAATGAGGAGATC
>NZ_JALOCH010000013.1 GCF_023227875.1 Methanoregula sp.
AACTGCATCGACGTTGATTTGGGGTTCCTCGATAAGGAACTGGAGCTTGGTGTAGGTATCGTCGACGTTTGCGTCGTTGATGCCCTGTGCAAGTGCTTCAGCTGCATCGGAGCCCTGGAGGCTGTTTGATCCGAGGAGCTTGAAGATCGTAGTTGTGGATGTCGTGTCGCCGCTGTTGATGAGCTGCTTGTTGTAGACGTATCCCGGGTTAGTTCCGTCGTCAAGTGCGTGGAGAGCGACATCGAATTCGCCGTTCTGCATCGGGTGCTGGACAACCACGAAGTACTGGCCGCTTGAAAGAGTCTTGGTGTCTTCCTGCTTAACTTCGTACTTGAACGAGGCGTCGGAGTTGACGGATGCAGACTTCAGGACTGCATAGTTCTTACCCATGATCCAGATCTGGACACTTGAGGGGTCACCCTGTGCGGTACCTGAAATGTAGATCCTGTCACCCTTGGCAACCGTGGACTGGGATGCGGTCGCGGAGACAAAAGGCTTCTTGAGGATAACGGAAACAGTGCCGTATGCCGCATTTGCAAGGTTCTTCTTGTTGTACGGCTGGCTCACTGCGTAGACCGTGTAGGTGCCTGAATCGAGTGCGAAGCTGGCGGTTCCCCACTTCCATGACCAGGTGTTGTCACCGTTGACTTCGACTTCCTTGAAGTCTGCCTTCACGTTGGTGGCGACACCGGGGTTCAGGGATCCTGCGTTCCTCGGGTCCTTATCCGCGGGATCAATCATTGCACCGTCTTCGGGAAGGTTCGGTGCGATCATGAACAGGTAGGTCTTGTAGGTCTCGGTGTTGGTACCGGAGAACTTGATCTCTTCGCCGAGGTAGTAGGACTGGTCGCCTGCTGCCACGATGGTGACTGCGCCCTGCTCGACGTTGATATCAACTTCGTCGCTCTTGTAGGTACCATCGATGTTTGCCTCGACACGGATCGTGTACTTCTGTGCCTTGGTCCAGTTGTTGGTGGTCCATTCTACAAGCCTTACGCCGCCACCCGAAGTTTTGATCTTTGCGTAGTACCGGGTCCTGTTATAGGAATTAACATCGGTCTTGTTCCTTGCAACATCTTCCCAGATGGTCTTGCCAGCGCCATTCTCGTAGGCGTAGTTACCGATGGCGTGAGTGCCCTTCGATGCAGATACTGCGTCATCAAAGGTGACTGAAGCCTGGTCGTCGACGATCTGCGGGGGCATGTCATCATAGCCACCGGTCATTGCACTGGTACCCTTGACCCATATATAATAGTAAGTGCTGGGTCTGCCGGTAACCGTAACCGTGAACCTTTTACTTCGGACAACGGACTCCGGTTTTGCCTCGATCTTTACTGTAAACGTTGCAAGGCTGAACGTGCCGGAAGCAGAGATGGTCTTTCCTGTGTAATCTGCACCTGCGTTCTTGTAGTTGTCCTTCATGCTGTTGAGCAGGGATTCTGCCCAGAACGTGTAAGTGCCAACCGGGTACGCGTACTGGCCGTTGTTGTCAATTGTACCGGTGACCCAATAGGTCTGCGACGATCCAAAGTACCATGGTGCTTTATCGACGAACTGGTTGGTGATGCTCGTATCCACAGGAGTGCTTGAGACCGTAGTATTGGTCTTCAGTTTGTTATAGGTCGCACCACTCTCGTCCTTCAGCTTGATGGTGATGTACCCGTCAGTTGCGGTGGGGCCGTTTACGGGTGATGCACCAGTATGCAGATAAGCAGCCCAATTGGCGGTTTCCATCATTACTATACCATCGGCGTCTGCCGTGTAGTTCGAAGCGGTGAATGGATAGTTTGAATCAATTGTGGTACTTGCGTTATAGTAGTACGCATAGTATGAGGTAGTAAAGTTCCAACCGTAGGTCATCTTGTTGAAGACAGTACCGTTGTACACTTTATACATATGACCTGAAATCAATTCAGAATACGATGCATTGGCATAACCCGTGGAATTCTTGTTCCAGTCGGAAGAGGAGCCGTCAGGCATATAACCACTTACGCTCGTAGAATCCGCGACACAATTGACGAGGGACGAGATCGTGTTGTTCCTCTGGGAAGCCAGCGTTGCCGGGTGCATGTTGGTGGAGATTTGGAACCCAAGGGCATCTCCCTGAAAAACAGATTTCCCGGTCACATCGTCACCATCTATCCCCGCAGTCCCGGCAGGATTGGTACCCCGGCTGAAGTCCCAGACCGCAATAGAGAGGGTCGGGTCCTGGACGTTGAACAGGGCCGTGCTTGACGGAGTCTTGCCATCCGCTGCGAGCACATACCAGTTTCCGGTGTATCCTACAAAGTCTGTGTCGGCGACCTCGAAGTTCTTGTACGTGTTGTCAAGAACGAGGGTCTTGGTCGGTGATGAGGTCGTCAGCCCTGCTGCCGATGCCCACCAGCCAATGGACTTTAACACCGGGGCATTATCAAGCCCGGTATTGGGCTGTACTGAGTTCAATGCGTGAGTCAGGTTGAGACTATCCTCACCGATAAATACGGTTGCACCAGCTTGAATAATCGTTCCATTCGCGTTGGTGTCAGTTACTGCCGATACCGGAATGATTGCCATCAGCACGAACAGAACGACTGTGGCTAAGATAAGAGGTAATTGTTTCATCAAACGTCAATCCCATAGATCCTAAAAAGTTATACCTTTTTTAATAATTGTAACACTAAATAGTAGAAAAATCCTTGTATTTTAGATCGAATGTGATAAGGAATTATAAATGTAATACTATTTGAACTCCTAAACGTGTATGTTGCAACGAAATAATCGTGTCTTCCATAATTGGGAGTATATTCGAGATCATGGGTTTCACCATACACACCCAATACCGATCTTTTGGATCCTCCGTGGGTCAAGGATCCCCGTCCTGTTCTGTATATTGCAAAAATTCATCTGACGGAATCACGATCCTAAAGCAGGGTTCTATCAGATGCCACGAATTAAAAATAAAACAGATACTTATTATTACGCATGCAAACAATTTTCATACACCGTCCTTTCAGATTCTGGCCATTACCGTTCTGAAATTTCCGGAAAATACCTGTGGAGTGTTCCCTATGGAGAAAAAAGGATTGCTGCTGGTCGGGCACGGAAGTTCCCTCCCTTATAACCAGGAACTTGCTGAAAATACTGCTGCCCTGATCCAAAAGAAATACCCCGAGTATATCGTGAAGTGCGGATTCATGAGGGTCAACAACCCGACCATCCCGGAATCGCTCGATGCCTTCAGGGAGGAACCGATCGATGCCCTCGTTGTTGTGCCGCTCTTCCTTGCAAAGGGAGTCCATATCAACCAGGACATCCCCCGACGTGTCGGACTTCTGGAAGGGGAGACGCGGGGATCGTTTGCGATGAACGGGAGAACCGTCCCTCTTCACTATGCAGGCCCTATCGGCGTGGATCCCCTGCTTGCCGACATGATGATAAAGAATGCGAACTTGGCGCTCACCCTCATCTGATCTCTTTTTTTTAAATCAATATGTAAAAAACTAATACGGGAAGTGAACCTTATACCATTTCCCGCCGCTCCTTCGGGTCCCACCAGACAACGGCAGACCGGTACGTCCCTTCATGAAGGCCGCTTGCACTGTCAGCGAGCAGAGCTGAATGGATCTTCTCCTCTACTTCTGGTGTGAACTTTGTATACAGCGAGTAGAAAACCTTGTACATCTTCATCAGTTTTTCTGTGGAGCGACGGCTCTTTGCTTCAACAATCCTGACCTGCGGGATCCGGCCGTTCTGGTAGAGCAGGTTGAAGATGATCGGATACCCGGGATAGGGGGGGTACGGGATCTCTCCCATGATCGTATACCAGATTTTTTTTCCTAAGGCATCTGTGCTGTCGATACCCTCCACAACGCAACAGTGCCCATGAGTCATCTCCTCCATGCGACTGATCTGCGCCATGATATCACGGAACATCCAGATGACTGTGGAAGTGATGACAAGATCATACTTGCCCCGTAGTTCAGGGATACTGACATCCTGCCAGATCTTGTTGATGATATCATAATTTTCAATTCCCGCTTCCCGCGCATTTTCCCGGATAATGCGGATCATCCCGTCAGCAGGTTCGACTGCTGTTATATGCTCTGCGTGTTTTGAAAACGGAATGACAAATGTCCCCGGTCCGGATCCGACCTCGATCACACGGGACGTATCCCCAACAATACCATGGCCGGTAAGGGCCGCATACACGTTCTCCCCGAACTCGTACTGGTTTGTTTTCCTTCTCTCAGAATAATCCTCGGCGCGCTCAGTCCAGTCATCAATGGAATAATCCCTTTGCATTACCTTAAGACGCCCATCATAGATCTCCTCCCAGTTCCTGATCCAGTCAACCGTTGTTGCAGCCATCATCCCACCTTCCACCAGAGGACGCCCATCCTGCCGGCGATCTTATAAATCCCGTCAGTGGTGTGGCGTGCGATATACTCACGGATGATCGCCCGGTCCTCATCGGTAAGCGGGCGGTACTTTTCAACGAACCGTTCCTTGGATGCGATTGCCGCATCGACAGGCCACATCAGGGAATATGGAATGATATTCACATTGGGATAGATCCCCTCGTCATTCAGGTAATTGAAGAGCGTGATAAACTGATCCCTGCCTTCAATCGGTGCCCCGACACTCTTCTTCAGTTCCCGTTCGCTGACATCCACGCCATGAGCGAGGCAGCAGTATCCCCGGGACACCGTCTCCATCCGGCGGACCTGCTCCAGAAGGTCAGGGAACTGCCAGAGCGCGTGACAGCAGGTGACCATGTCGAACTGGTTTTCATAGTCAGATACCTTCACCTCCTGCCAGGTCTTCGGGATAACCCCGATATTAATCAGTCCCTGTCTGCGGGCATTTTCCATAAGACAGGAAGCCATCTGATGAGAGGGTTCAATGGCCATTACATTCCTGACCCTTTCAGCAAAAGGGAGGGTCAGCGCACCCGGGCCTGATGCAATATCAAGTACGTTCCAGTCATCATGAATGATTCCCTGGTTCAGGAAAACATTCAGGATCCTCCTGCCGTGATCACAATCGCTCGTGTCAACCATTTTTGCATAATCATAGGCGCGCGAGTTCCAGTAGCTGGATGTACTGACACGGCTCGATTCATCCACGCTTTCCTTCCAGGCCTCTTTCCAGTCAATAGATTTTGTCATGCTCACTCCGTCACCCCTTTTTTTGTCAAATCGCTGTTCCTGATAATCCGGGCAGACCTTTTTCAATTTTCATACAAAATTAATAATACTTATCATTTAGTATTACCATATTAAAACTCATTACAATTTGAATCATTGTGCAGATACACAAACCGGGAGAATCGGATGACCACGATTATCGATGTAAACCAGCTGTCCGTGCATTTTCCTCTTGCCACCTCAACAGTGAAGGCAGTGGACGGGGTTGATCTCGCAGTTGAAGAACGCGAGACGCTCGCCATCATCGGGGAGAGCGGGAGTGGGAAATCTGTGCTGGGAACGTCAATCCTGGGATTATTCCCCCCGACCTGTACAGTATCCGGATCTATCACCTATGACGGAGCCGATCTGCTCTCCCTGTCGGACAAGGAACTCCAGTCAGTACGGGGCCTTAAGATTGCCTGGGTTCCCCAGAACCCGGCAAGCGCCCTGAACCCGTCGATGCGTGTTGGCGAACAGATCGGGGAGCCACTGGGCCGGCATACCGAATGGGGACGAGAGAGGATTCACCTGAAGGTTCTCGATCTTCTGTATAAATTCCGGGTGTTACCTCCGGAAGAAAGATTCTCTGCCTATCCTCATTCATTCAGCGGGGGAATGCTGCAGAGAGCGCTCGTGGCGATGGGGGTATCCGCCCTCCCGGAAGTCATCATCGCTGATGAGCCCACCAAGGGAATCGATGTGATCAATAAAGGATCCATTTCTGCCGTGTTCCGCACGGTGCGGGATCAGGGCATTACTCTCATCATCATCACGCATGACCTCTCGTTTGCCCACGATCTTGCGGACCGGATCGTCGTAATGTACAATGGGCGGATCATCGAGATTGCAGAGAGCAGCCGGTTTTTTACCCGGCCGCTACATCCCTACTCCGCGGGGCTCCTCCACTCGCTTCCCGAAAATGGTCTCATCCCCATCCCCGGAAAGACACAGGACCTGGATGAGCACGATACCGGATGCAAATTCCGCTTCAGGTGCACGGATGTAACGCAGCGGTGCTGCAATGAACCGCCCCTGATCCGCCATGAAAGCGGGACGCTGGTGAGGTGCTGGAACTATGATTGAGGGTATCGGACTTACAAAGAATTTTATATCAGAGAATAACCGGAAAAAACATACCCGGGCTATTGAGGATGTTGATATCCGGATCGATAAAGGCGAGACCCTTGCGCTGATCGGGGAGAGCGGGTGCGGCAAATCCACGCTCGGACGGATCCTCCTCAACCTGATTCCGCCAAGCCAGGGGGAAGTGCTCTTTGAGGGACAAAACCTCGCGAAGATGACCCCGTCTGAACTCCGTGCAATCCGGTGGAAATTCCAGATTGTCTCTCAGCATCCCGATAGCGCTCTCAATCCCCGGTGGACGGTTGCCGATTCCATCCTCGAGCCATTCCGGATACATTCGAAAATGACCGGGGGAAGGGACCAAAAAAGGGAACTGGAACGACTTATCGATCTCGTAGGTCTCGAACCCGAACAGGCAGCACGGTTTCCCCACCAGCTCAGTGGAGGGGAACTTCAGCGGGCGGTTATTGCACGGGCGATAGCGCTCGATCCAGCATTCATCGTATGCGATGAACCGACTTCAATGCTGGATGTGTCGATCCAGGCCTCGATCATCCGTCTCCTCCAGGCCCGCCAGAAGGAGATAAAGTGTGGCTGTCTCTTCATCACTCACGATATCCAGCTTGCAAAGATCATGGGCGACCGGATAGCGGTCATGCTTGACGGGCAAATCGTTGAAGAGGGTGCGGGAATCCTGGATCATCCTGCCCATCCTTTCACGCAAAAGATTGTTTCACCGGATCCCCATGAGACTGTGCCCGAACTTGTCCCGGTATGCAACTGCAGCTCCCGGGCCTGCTCGTACCTTCCCTCCTGCCCGTCCCGTTCCCCGCTATGTAATAGTTATCCGAAAATGCAGGAATACGGGGATCGCAGGGTCCGGTGTCACCTGCTATCGTGAACCATGTTTTTTATCCATTCTTACCATGGGGAAAAAACGGGATCATATGAAAAAAATCGATTTTTTACCCTCAGCTTCCACGATACCGGATCCAAATAAGAACCACTAAATAAGAAAAAAAAGTAAAAACGTATGATCAATTATTATGAAGAAACATTTCTGTATTCTGGTGCTCATGCTGTTCATTGCAGTATTAACCTTAGGTTGCACGGGAACGCAAACGGGCATCCAGCAGTCTGCAAAGCCGACAACACTCACACTTGCAGCGCAATGGGAACCAAAGACAATTGACCCCCATGAATATGGGTATACCGGCCAAAGAATCGGGTACACAGAATCGTTGACCGGTGTGGATTATGAAGGAAAAGTCATACCATCCCTCGCAACGGACTGGAGCGTTTCACCGGATGGAAAAACATGGACATTTACCTTAAGGAAGGGGGTTGTATTCCACGATGGCACTCCCTTTACTGCCGAGGCGATGAAGAAATCCCTTGAACGTTCCCTGACCAAATCAATGTCCTTTGCTGCAGTACCCATTGCCGGTATTGATGCATCGGACACCCAGACCCTCGTTGTCAGGATGAATAAATCGTTCCTCCTGTTACCTGCATACCTCTCAAGAGGGGAGGCTTCCGCCCTTAGTTCCTCATCATGGGACGCCAACGGGACTATCATTAAACCGATCGGGACCGGGCCATTCATGTTCGACTCATGGAAACCGAAAGAAGAGATCTCATTAGTCAAAAATCCCAGGTACTGGGGGACAGGCGCTCTGGTCGATAAAGTCGTGTACAGGATTATACCCGAAGCACTGACACGGAACATGTTGTTGAAGAGCGACGAGATCCAGCTTGCGGTTATCATGCCTCCGGATATCGCGGTAGGATACATGAACCAGTCCGGGTTCACGGTCCAGCAGCAGTCAATTCCCCGCGTGCGGATGATTTCGTTCAACAACATCAAGGCCCCGTTCAACGATGCCCGTGTGCGACAGGCTGTCAATTATGCCATCGATCGCGACGCTCTTATCACGAGTGTCCTTGAAGGTATCGGTACCCCGGGAACCGGTCTTTTCCCACCGGATTCTTACTGGGCAAACAAGTCGATCCAACCCTATCCGTACAACCTGGATAAAGCACGCCAGCTCCTTGCGGATGCGGGCTGGAAAGACACGAATGGTGACGGGATCGTGGAAAAAGACGGCAATCCATTCAGGGTAAAGCTTCTCACCTATTCTGAACGGGCGGAGCTTCCCCCGATGGCTGAAGTGATACAGCAGCAGCTCAAAAAAGCAGGGATGGATATGGAAATCACCGTTGGCACCAGCACAGCAACGGAAGGTATCTTCAAAACAGGGGAATATGATATGTATCTCATGGGAAGAGGCGTGCTGTTCACACCGGATCCCGATGAGATTATGATGACTGATTACCATTCAAGCGGAACAAGTAAAAATGCATATGGAGCGTTCCGGTGGAACAACAGCCGGGTCGATTCGCTCATAGAACAGGCCCGGACCACTCAGGATCTGTCCGCCCGCAAGGCGATGTATGATGAAGTACAGTCAATTGTCGTTGCTGAGACCCCCGTTGCCTACCTCAACTACTATGTCAACCTGGATATCACCAATGACAAGATCAGTGGATACCGCAGCCATACAAACGAGTACTGTTACCATCTGGAAAATGTGTACTTCGTATAATCTGCCAGAAAAAAATGATCTATTTTTTTTAAGGAGCCGGGTCCCGGAAAAGCGCTATGCAGGCAATTATTATTCATCGGATACTTCAGATTATACCAGTATTATTAGGGATATCCATCATCACATTCCTGTTGGTTTCGCTCGCTCCGGGCGATCCTGCGGAGATCTCGCTCAAAGCTATCCTTGACACGGACAGTCCTTCCCCGGAAGCGATATCCGTGATGAGAGCGGAGATGGGCCTTGACCAGCCGTTACATATCAGGTACTTTATCTGGCTTTCCCGCGTCGTGCAGGGAGACCTTGGATTTTCTTATCTCTCGCATAAAAGTACGGTCCATGAGATCCTGTATGCACTGCCAACAACATTTTACCTGGCAGCACTTGCGATGTCAATCTCGATAATCATCGGTATCCCGCTGGGAATTGCTGCCGCAGTGAGACAGAACGGGCTCCTCGATCATTTCTGCAGGATTTTCTCTGTAATCGGGAATTCTACCCCGGAATTTTTTATCGCGATCATCCTGCTCCTGGTATTTGCAATCAACTTAAAAATTTTACCGGTAGCGGGGAGCGGGGGGTTCCAGTACTTCATCCTTCCTTCCGTTGTTCTTGCTATCGGCCTTATTGCCATAACATCACGGATCATGAGAACGAGTATGCTGGATGTCCTTGAGGAGAACTATATCCTGACTGCCCGCTCCAAAGGACTCGACCGGAAGACGATTATCACAAAACATGCAATAAAAAATGCCCTGCTTCCGGTCATGACGTATATGGGCACACAGTTCGGCTGGCTCTTTGGAGGGGCTGTCATCGTTGAGAGTATTTTTGCCCTACCGGGGATTGGAAGGCTCACGGTGGAAGCAGTTGAAACGCGGGATATCATGATTTTGCAGGGATGCATGATCACGTTCGCCATAATATTTGTCGTGATCAATCTCGTGGTCGATCTGTCCTACATCTATCTCAATCCGGCGATCAAGTATGAAGAGGTCTGAAATGGATACCGGCAATGTTAGAGAGATGAATCCGTTAACTCAACTGAACGGGCTATGGGAAATCCTCCGGAGCAACAAGACCCTCACGGTCGGGCTCTTTATTTTTATATCGCTCTGCCTCATCACGGTCCTGGCACCGGTCATTGCCCCGCATGACCCGGCCGAACAGACCCTTGAGCTGCGGTTTTCCCCGCCATCGTTCACTTATCCCCTGGGAACCGACCAGTTCGGCCGGTGTATCTTCAGCAGGATCGTCTACGGCGGGCAGATCTCCCTTGCAATCGCTGTTATATCAACCATCGCCTGCGTCCTGATCGGAGTCCTCGTCGGCACGTATGCCGGTTATTACCAGAAACTCGATGCGGTTCTGATGCGGACGACGGATATCTTCCTTGCCTTTCCCGCGATCGTTCTTGCTCTTCCGATCATCGCCATAGTAGGCCCGACACCACTGGGAATAATTCTCGCGATATTACTTCCCGGCTGGGCAAAATTTGCGCGGGTAATCAGGAGCAGTACACTGTCGGTCAAATCCAATGGCTTTATCGAGGCATCAAAAGCAGCCGGGGCATCAGACACGCACATCCTTTTCCGGCATATCCTGCCGAACTGTTACGGTCCAATCATCGAGATTGCTACACTCGGGCTTGGTGCCAAGATCATCACGATTACCTCACTTGGGTTCCTTGGTCTTGGGGTACAGCCACCAATACCAGAGTGGGGGACGATGATCAACCAGGGGCTGCCTCTGCTTGATAAAACACCCATGATAGCCCTATCAGCCGGTATAATGATCGTCCTGTTTGTCCTCGCAACAAACCTGATCGGTTCCGAACTTCGGACAATCCTGGATCCCCGATCGGACACGGTTGCTATCTGAATCGGAATTGAGCGGCCGACAGATAAGGAGAACAGGTCCTGAACGATATCCCCTTTTTTTTCACCGGCAATATGAAAATATGTCTGAAGAAAATAACTGGTTCTTTTAATCGGGTTCTATAAAAGGAACTGCCAAAATGAGGATTAATATCTCCGGTTCATGCGTAGTGTATTCACGGCCAGGTTCCCCATTATCCATATTTTTCCTGAAAAAATGTTCCCATAGGTTATGCCTTTTTCAGGACCAGCTCCTGCATGAGGGTATCGACGACCTCGATGGTTGCCCCCTCTACTTTAGAGAGTGAACCGGACGCGTTCGTCAGGACAACAATTCCCTCTTTGCGCCGGGCTTTGACAACATTCTCTGCAATTTTTTTCTTTTCTCCGCTTTCTTCCAGAATTACCGTAAACTCGCACATTGTATACCACCTTTTCACGATTGGCAGGATCCCTGTATCATATCCATAATCCCCCGGATATCGCAGACAGTCATGGATTCCGGGGCAGTATCAAGAATAAGCTGCCCGTTCCGGTCAGCCTCGGCAACCTGTTCATCGTAACGGACGGGAATCACGGTATCCCCGGTCAGGGACAATTCCTGTATCACCTTTCCAACCTCGTTCCCGTTTTTAACCTTGTTTACAATAACCACCTGCCTTTTAATACGAAGGTCACCGGCGAGTTTCATTACATGCCGTGCAACTTCCATCGATTTCGGGAAGGCCTCGGTAATGACAAGATTGTAATCGTAATCAACGGCCAGGCCCCTCCCGAGGATCTCTGAGCCGGCCTGGGAATCCACGATAACAATATCATACCGGTCGGTCTGGGAAGCGATGTGTTCGATCAGGAGCTTTACGAGCGATATCGAGGAACAGATACACCCGGCACCACCATAAGGTATGGTTCCCATAACAACGACCCGTACGTCATCATACGCATACACTTCGTACTGCCTCAGGATTTCTTCAATATCGATGTTTGGGGGATGGTCGTGATCATAATCATCATCCGAATCATTCCCGAAGAGCTGTTCGCGTATACCAATTTTGTCTTCAGCAAGGGTCCGGATCGTTGTGAAGGGGATACCAAGGGACATTGCAAGATTCATACTGGGATCGGTATCGATAGCAAGGATACGGTATCCCTTCCGGGAAAGAAGACGGGACAGGGTAGCTATCACGGTAGTTTTACCCGCACCCCCTTTCCCCGTTGCAATGATCCTGATCATGTTCAGGCAGTCTCCATCACCAGCGTGGACACGAACACCGTCTCATCGTATTCATCCTCTACCGCTTTCGATGGATCGTTGTGCCGTGCAATGAACATCCAGGTGCCCTTGCGCGTGATGGGGAACTTGACGATGCCTTTTGCGTCAGTTATGCCGGTCGCCAGGTCTTTTCCTTCCGCCTTTGAAACTGCCTTCACGGTCACCCCTTTAACAGGCTTTCCTTCATAAAGAAGAGTCATACTGATATCCTTACCCTTGGCAAGTTGCGGGTTTTCCGGCAGGATATCAAGGATTCCATGGACGTGCCGGGCCTTATAGGCGCCAACATCACCAATAGGGATGATCTTTTTTGCCATCTGGTGGAATGCACCTGCATAGACGATATCCTTATACATCTTCCGCGAGCCCTGCTTGTATTCGTCCTTCTTTGTTTTCGATATCACCAGGGGCGAGAGGTCGACTACCGGAATATAATATCCCGGCTTTTCTCCGGTAAATGTAACGATATGACAATCGGTCTTCGATTTGATCCCGGGAACAATCTTTTTCCTGCCAGGACCATACACAACCGAGGAGATTCTTTTTGCATCAACGTGCCCGTCGGTCTTCATGTTATGGCCGTACATCAGTTTGATGTCAGTTTTTGTTCCCTTTCCATTCTGGCCCTCGAGCCATATCTCGTGACCAAATACCATCAGTACCATTTTATCCATGTTTTAACCATCTCGTGGTTATTTGTAACCAGTGAATTGTGGGCAGTAATAGTAATAATATTTTCTTAATTGATAGCAATAATTCGAAAATCTATTTATTTATTTACACACAATCTGCATATCTCAAAGATAAAATTTCTGATTAAAGAATTATTGTCAAAGGATTACTGATGGGAAACGTGCCTGCCTGGGGGTGTCCAGGCCAATGCAGCTGCTGTTGAACGTCCCCTGTCGGCAAACACGATCCGACGGAGATTTTAGTATAGCGATATGTCAGGATAGAAGATCCCGTAACTGTAACTCATAAACATCACAATCACCGGAACACCAGATTCCAAAAACAGGTATACCAGCAAACACAAGCGATGATGTCTTCATGGATCTCCTGAATGTTCTCCAGCAGATACTGAATTTTTTCTGGCTTACGCTGCCGTATATATTCTTTGGCTTCTTTGTTGCAAACCTGATCAAGGCATCACCGTATCTCGACCTGATCGGGTTACCAATGTCATACATCGCCCGGGCGGCCCACCTGCCAAAAAAATGCTCGGCAATTTTTTCCTTTTATCTTCTGAACTCCTATTCAGCGCTGGGCATGATGTCGGAAAACTATAAGGAAAAAAACCTCACGGATAAGGAAATTATTATATCAGTGTTAGTCGCTTATTTCCCGAAAAGTATCAACAGCGTCACATTCTTCCTTGCACCCGTTGCTCTCTCGGTCTTTGGTATCTGGGTCGGGGGAAGCATAATGGGGGTTGAATTCCTTATCTGTTTTGGGATCGCCATCGTAGGAATTATTGCCGGGCGGATCCTCTTTGACCCCGATACAGGAACTGAAAAAAATCCTTCACTGAATCCCGGTCCTGCACCTTCGCCACAACGGGAAAACATGACATGGATCGGAACCCTGAAACACTGTTTTATCGATAGTGTGAAGGGTTTTTATGAGATCACCATCGTCCTAATCCCGACAGGCGCGATTATAATCCTGTTATTCAATATCGGTGTCCGGGACATGCTGGCTTCATTCCTGGATCCGCTCCTTTCGTCCCTTAACCTGCCAGCTTCATCCATTATTGTCTATGCCGCGGCGTTCATGAGCCAGGTTGCAGCCATTGCTGCAATAGGGACGATCGCTGTTGCGGAAGATCTGACAGTTGTACAGTGTCTCCTGATCTATGTTATCTCCCGGGCGATTCACCTTGGCATTGGCCAGATCAAGTCAGGATTCCCCACAAATGTCGCATTATTCGGGAAGACCCTTGGTTTCAAGGTCTCCGCTATTGATTTTTGCATGTTACAGGGCGCAACGATAATCATGGTCATACTCCTGATTTTCCTGGGAGGGGTGTAAGGTTCAGAAAAAACCTCACATACAATATTATTAAGGATATAACAGGAGCTAAACAATCTGATTGGATATCATTTAGTAATACTTTTATTTTATTATGTGATAACGAATAGTCCATGAATGATCCAATAATAACATTCAACTCCAATCTTGAATTATTACCACCTGAAGATATCGGAAAACTCCAGGAGCTTGCACACGCTGTTGAAACATATCGCATTGTTGCAACAGCAGTGGAACTGGGAGTTTTTGATGCGCTTGATGAGCCGAAAACGTCCGATGAACTCGCTGATCGTCTGGGTCTGCAAAAAAAGCTCACGGGCAAATTCTGCAACTCACTTGTGGCTTCCGGCTTCATGCAACAGACTGAAGGACGTTTCGCGCCAACAGACAGTTCGAAGGCATTTTTCCGGAAAAAATCCCCCTTTTACCAGGGAAATCTCATCAAACTCTGGAGCACCACACGGAATGACCGGTGGAGCCGCCTTTCCGAGATCATCCGCAACGGTCCTGAGGGGTACGAACGTGGCCTTCACGGGGTCTTTGATGCAGGTTTTGTCCACGCGATGGCCGAAGGTGCGGTACGAGGAAGTCTGCAAAAAACAATCGAGTTCATGAAAAACTATCCGGGATTCCGGAACGTAAAAACAATGCTTGATCTTGGTGGGGGCCACGGTCTTTATTCGATTGCCTTTACCCGGATGAACCCGGGTCTTTCTTCAACAGTCCTGGATCTCCCCCCGGTAGTCACACAGGTAACCTCACCGATGATATCAACGTATCATGCGAACCGGGTCACCGCCATTCCTGGAGACTTTACCACGGACAATCTCGGTTCAGGGTATGACATGGTCTTTGCATCCGACGTACTATACCGGGAAAAAACGCAGCTGGATGCCATCCTCGGCAGAGTTCATTCCAGCCTCAATAATGACGGGATATTCATCTCAAAACACTGGCATATCGACGATATTGTCCGGGATGCGACAGCGGTTTATTTCGATCTCATGTTCTCCCTTGCAGAAGACACCGATCGCGTTTATTCTTCTACAGAATTTTCCAGGACTCTGGAATCCAATGGTTTTGAGATCGAAAAAGTGCACGATTTAAATACGCCGTTCCACCCGTCGCGGATTATTGTTTCAAGGAAAGTAGCAAGATGACAGAGACAACACGGTTAAAACGACTGCTGGAAAGGATGGGCTATGACGATGTCGGAGGATTTTCAGAATACAAGAAGATACTGATCCTTCTTGTTATTGCGGCACTCATGTTTATCTCGGCCCTGACTGCGGTTGTTATGGGCAAATACGGGTTCACGGTCCTGGATGTCTACCAGACGGTGTTTACCCACGTCACGTTCGGGGACGTATCGGCAATCGAAAAACTCAACAACACAATCATCTGGGACATACGAGCACCACGGATATTGCTCACCCTGTTTGTCGGGGGGGCTCTTGCAATAGCCGGGGCGGTTTTTCAGGGCGTCTTCAGGAACCCGCTCGTAGAACCATATATCCTCGGCGTTTCTTCCGGGGCCGCATTCGGAGCAGCACTCGGCATCGTATTTCCTGCAATTTTCTTCTCGCTCCAGTTATCCGCGTTTGCATTCGGGTCCATTGCTGTCGCGGTCGCATACCTCCTTGCCCGGGTGCGGGGAGAGACCCCGGTTGTCACTCTGATTCTCGCCGGCGTTATTGTCGGATCAATATTTGCAGCACTGGTCTCACTCCTGAAATACCTCTCCACTGATGCGGCCTTACGAGAGATTGTCTTCTGGATGATGGGGGGATTTTACTATGCCACATGGAATGATGTCCGGGTCATTGCCCCGGTTGTAATAATCGGCTTCATCGTTCTCTGGGCGCTGGGATGGAAGCTCAATATCCTTTCAATGGGTGATGATGAGGCACGAACATTGGGTGTGAACCCGGAGAGATACAAGTTCATTGTCATCAGTATTGCAACTGCCGTCACGGCATTTGCCGTCTCCCTTGTGGGCATCATTGCCTGGGTCGGCCTGATGATGCCCCATGCCTCAAGAATTCTTCTCGGGCCGGACAACCGGTACGTAATCCCGGCATCATTCATGATGGGCGGAATCTATCTGATGATCTGCGACACCATGGCACGGACACTCACGAATGCAGAAATTCCCGTGGGCATCATCGCATCGATCCTGGGTGCCCCGTATCTCTGTTACCTCCTGAGAAATAAGGGGCGGATCATTTTCGGGTGATAGTATGCTTTCCGTGAACGATATCCATTATACCTATCAGAATTTCCCGGTCCTTTCCGGGGTCTCATTCTCGGTAGAACAGGGAGAACTGTGCGGCCTTTTCGGGCCAAACGGCTGCGGGAAGACCACCCTCTTTAAGTGTTGCCTCCGTTTCCTTGCTGCCCACAAGGGAACGGTCCATATCAATGGAGAAGATGTATCGAAAAAGAAGGTGGAAGAACTCGCAAAGATCGTTTCATACGTACCGCAGGAGCATAAACCACCATTCCCCTATCTTGTCCGGGAAGTTGTCCTGATGGGGAGAACACCGCACCTGGGGGGCTTCTTTGGAGTACGGCGAAAAGATAAGGAGATTGCGCTTGACGCCCTGGACCGGCTGGAGATTTCCGATCTTGCTGACCGTCCCTACAACCAGCTCTCCGGAGGACAGCGCCAGATGGTCCTGATCGCCCGTGCGATTGCGCAGGACACGCCGATCATGTTCCTCGATGAACCCACGTCAACCCTCGATTTTCACAACCAGATGAAGATCTGGGAGATCATGCGAAGCATCACGGAAGAGGGAAAGACCATCCTTGCCTGCAGTCATGATCCCAACCATGTGGCATGGTTCTGCGACCGGGTGATCGTCATATCAAATTCCGGTGTTGTCGCAAACGGCCATCCCCGTGATGTGATCAACAATGAGATCCTGGACCTGATTTACAAAGATACCTGCTCGGTACGGTCCACCGATGGCGTGAGGATGGTGATGCCCCGGTGTATTATTGAAAAAAAGGAACAGTGCAGTTCTGGCATCCTGGCTGAACACCCGGATCACTCCTGTAAATGAACAGATACCAAAATATGATGAGATGAAAGAGATGGATTATAAAACAATTGACTGGAACGAGGTCTGGAAGGGCCTCTATGAGAAGAACGTTGGATCGAGAGGACGGGGCGAGTGCGCCACGATCTGGGACTCAAAAAAGAAGGCAGAAGAATTTCTGGCCCAGTCTGATAAAAACCCTGAACGGATCAGCAGGGTGATCGAACGGTTACGGCCGGGTCCCGGGAGTAAGGTCCTGGATATCGGTGCCGGCCCGGGAACCCTTGCCGTACCTATCGCAGGTCTTGCCGGACAGGTGACTGCCGTTGAGCCTGCGGCAGGGATGGCAGAGGTGATGAAAGAATATGCTGCCAGACAAGGGATCTCAAACCTTACGGTCGTTCGGAAGCGATGGGAGGATATCGACCCGGCAACCGATCTCGATGGACCCTATGATATCGTCTTTGCCTCCCACTCGCTGGGAATGCCCGACATCAGGAAAGCCATCGAAAAGATGACAGCCGTTGCATCCAGACAGATCTTTTTATTCTGGTTCGGAGGGGTCACATCCTGGGAGAGACCAATGGTGGACCTTTGGCCGAAACTGCATGGAAAAGCGTATACTCCCGGCCCAAAAGCCGATATCCTCTTCAATGTCCTCTGGTCCATGGGGATTACCCCGAATATGAGCTCGGGAGAACTGGATCATGCCAAGATTTACCCTGATGTCACTTCTGCGATCGGTGATCTCAGGGAGCAGTTCGCCATATCGACACCGGAGCAGGATGAGGTACTCCGGCACTATCTTGAAGAGGTAATGATCCCGAAAAACGGGCAGCTCGCCCTGCCGGGAAAAACAACCGGGGTCCAGTTCTGGTGGGAGGTTTAAATGAAGCGCATTTTTCTTTGTTTTCTCATTATTTTACTGGTAATATCAGTGTTCGGGGCAGGGTGCATGAGCACTCAGGAAAAAACCGGAACGGTGCCGTCCGTACAGGAGACGACCCGAACCATTACCGATTCACGGGGAGTTCAGGTCACGGTCCCGAAAAATATCACCCGGGTCGTGACTGTCTCGGATGCAATGATCGAAGGGACCATGACCGCATTAGGTGTCGATGATAAAATTATCGGGATCGGTTCATCGTGCATTCCGCAGGACTTCACGTACTCCTATCCTCTGGATAATGGAGGGTTTACCAATGGGTCCGGCGGCCGGGACATTGCCAAAGTCCTCTCGCCCAATGTGGCCGGCATGCCTGCGGTAATCAAATCAGGTACTGCCATGAATTATGAGAGTCTGGCGGGACTCAAACCGGATGTTGTCATACTCAGGATCGGTGACTGTGCCCTTCAGAAAAAGGATGATGAAAAGACTCCCCAGACAATTAAGAGAATTGAGTCCCTTGGAATTCCGGTTGTTGTCCTGTACAGTCCGAACTGTTATGACCAGCCAAATCCAAAACAGATCTCGGACGAAATACGAGTTCTCGGGCGGCTTTTTGAAAAAGAAGAAAAAGCAGAACGTATTGCACAGTATCTTGAATCACTGCTGGCTTTTGTCCAGAACAGGACAAAGGATATTCCCGATTCCCAAAAACAAACGGTTATCAGCCTGGGATTATCCCCACAGATTCGTGCCCAGGGCGGTGCGGGAAATGTACATGGTCTGAAAACAACTGAATCATATATCATTGAAGATATCGTCAATGCAAAGAACGCCTACCGGTCCGAGGGAAGACTGCTGGTCAATACAGAACAGTTACTTTTGATGAATCCAGATGCAATTGTCCTGTGCACATCAATGGGTTATCACCCCCCGGGAGAATTATACAATGCAACCTATTACAAACCGCTGCGGTATCTCAATGCCGTTAAAAACAAGAGAGTATCCGCCCTTCCCTGGTCTCCATGCAACTGTGCAATGCGGCTTGAATACCCGATTGATGTGATGGTGATTGCAAAAACCGCTTATCCGGACCGGTTTTCAGATGTTAAGCTGGATGAGTGGCTCCTTGAATTCTATAAAAATGTCTATGGGGTAAATGAAGAGAAGGCAAAAGAGTTGCGAACCGCCCAGTGGATGGACTGGACGGTCGAGGTTTAAGTCCACAGGGAGAGAAAGAGAATTTCATTTTTAGGAAATGTATGAGGAATGTGTGGAAAGAGGTGTGATATGCAAAAAAAGTGGCTGTTCGTGGTTATGATTATTCTCATCGGTGCAATCCTCTGTGCAGGATGCACCCAGCAGGCATTGCATCCTGAAAATACAACTGGAAAACAGGATATATCAACGTCCGGATACAAGACGGTTATCGACAGTCGGGGTGTTGCGGTTAACATCCCAACTGAGATCCACCGGGTCGTCACAATCAGTGATGGGCTTGTTGAAGGAGCAATGATCCGGTTCGGGGTCCAGGACACCCTTGTCGGGGTTGGTTCCAGCTGTATCCAGCGGAATTTCACGTATGATTTCCCCTCGGTAAATGGCAAGAATATCACCTACGTGCGGGGGATGAACCCGGTGCTCTACCTGTACCCGAAGATTGGGACCCTGCCAAGGATTGGCGAATCGAGCGTTGCAATCAATTACGAGACTCTTGCCGGGCTCAAACCCGATGTCGTGATCCTCCGGCTCGGGGACTGCACCCTGCGGTATCCCGATGACGAGAACGTGAAGAAGACCATCTCGACCATCGAGTCCCTGAACATCCCCCTCGTTGTAACATACGGGCCAAACGCGTACAAGACCGCGACCGTATCCGGGATAACTGACGAAATACGTATCCTTGGTGAAGTGTTCGGGAAGGAGACAGAGGCCAAAGAGATGAGCCAGTATCTTGAGGGGCAGGTCAATATGATCAAGCAGCGGACACGAGATATTCCTGATGCCCAGAAACCAAGCGTTCTCATCCTCGGTCTTTCCCCGACGGCACGGAAACAGGGTGGAGCAGGACAGGTATTCGGGCGGGGTACTATTGAATCGTTCTTTATCGAGGACCTGGTGAATGCCAGGAACTCGTACAATGAGGAAAGCGCTACGTTCAAGACCCTGAGTGCCGAGCAGATCCTTGCAAACAATCCCGACAAGATCGTCCTCTGTACCGCTAACGGATATCATCCACCCATGGAAATCTACGAGGCCCCATATTACCAGAATCTGCAGGAACTATCGGCTGTTAAAAATCAGCAGGTATCGGCACTCCCGTGGACCCCTTGCAACTGCGGAAAACGTCTTGAGTACCCGATTGATGTGATGGTGATCGCAAAAGCGGCATACCCGGACAAGTTCACCGATATCCAGCTCTCGGACTGGCTCCTCCAGTTCTATGAAAACCTGTATGGCGTGGATGAAGCCACGGCAAAAGAACTCCGTTCCGTGCAGTGGATGGACTGGACACTCGATAAGTGAGATCACAGGGAGAAAATGAGATTTTTTTTATGCGGGATGTGTGAAAGAGGTGTGATATGCAAAAAAAGTGGCTTTTGGTGTTTACGATTATGGTCATCGGTGCAATCCTCTGTGCGGGATGTACCCAGCAAGTATCGCAATCAGAAAAAACAACTGCAAAACAGGATACATCCACTCCGGGATACAAGACGGTAATTGACAGCCGGGGTGTGGCTGTACAGGTTCCCGCATCCCCGCAGCGGGTACTTGCCATCAGCGACGGGCTTATCGAGGGAATGATGGTTATTCTCGGGGAAGAGGACAAACAGGTGGGTGTTGGTTCGACCTGTGTCCAGCTTTCCTATAAATTCAATTATCCCCAGTCAGAGGGCCCGAACTTATCCTACCAGAATGGCATGAATACTGTCCGTTACCTCAATCCCCGGCTTGCAGACCTGACGCTTGTCGGCCAGTCCGGCCAAGCGATCAATTATGAGACTGTTGCGGGCCTCAAGCCCGATGTCATCATCATGCGCCTCGGGGACTGCACCCTCCGCTACCCGAATGACGAGAAGATACCGAAGAGTATCGAAACGCTCAATTCCCTGGGCATCCCCCTGGTCATCATAAAGAGTCCTCATTTCTATGACAGCCCCAACATGAGTGGATTATCCGATGAGATCAAAATTATCGGCTCGGTCTTCGGAAAAGAAGAACGGGCAACACAGACGGCACAGTACCTTGAAGAACAGGTCAATATGATTAAAAGCCGGACCCGTGACGTCCCTGAGGATAAGAAACCAACGGTGCTGATCCTCGGGCTCTCGCCCACCGCCCGGCAGGCGGGAGGGGCCGGCGTTGTATACGGCACTGATACCATCGAATCGTATTTCATCGAAGATATTGCAAACGCAAAGAATGCATATCAGGAAAACGCGTATTTCAAGACCATCAGTGCCGAGCAGATCCTGGCACTCAATCCTGATGTGATTGTCCTTTCCACGGCATACGGGTACCACCCGGCCGAAGAGCTGTACAATGCTCCCTATTACCAGAACCTGAGGGAACTGAAAGCGGTCAAGGAGAAGCGTGTTTATTCCATGCCATACACTCCCTGCAACTGCGACCGAAGGCTCGAATATCCGCTTGATGTGATGGTAATTGCCAGGGGAGCATATCCGGACCGGTTCAGTGACATCAACTTCGGGCAATGGACCCTTGATTTCTACAAGAACCTGTATGGTGTCGATGAGACCGTTGCAAAAGAGATCCGGGAAAGCCAATGGTTTAGCTGGACGTCAAATGATTCTGTACAGGTATCATCAACCTGATTTTTTTTTACAGGTCCGGAATTATGAAAAACAAATCTCACAGGATCACCCCGTTTGAAAAGACGGAATATTCGGTACCTGATCTCATCAAATTCCACGGGCACCTGGGACCCTATATTGTCCTCGGTTATCGTATGGGAAGGTTTGCACGAAAACAGTTTGACAATTATCCCGATATGGATGCAGTTGTCCATTGCCCGGATAATCCTCCCACATCCTGTCTGGTGGACGGCATCCAGCTCGGCAGCGGGTGTTCGTACGGGCGAAGAAAGATCTCGCTTGTGCATTCCAGCGATATCTTCTGTAATTTTATCAGTGAGGATAAAACACTGGTTCTTCGCCCGGTTACGATAACACTTCCCGCAGCAGATTCACCAACCTATTGGGAGGAGACCGAAGAGATTGCGCTCGCATTATATGATGCCCCGGATGAGAGCCTGTTTCATATTGTCTGACTGTGGACAGAACAGTACAATTGATAAGCGAGATTATTCTAAAACAGTTCGGCAAAATTTGTGATTATTAATTTCTAACGCGGTTATGATGGCGATCACTAACCTTTTTTTTTAGAGAATATCCCTTAATTCATCATGAACATGTAAAAATCTCGAATAGGTTCAGCATTTTTTTTGCAGGGAGAAGAGATCTTCCCCATGGAATTGAGGTACCGCGAACATGCCCTTTTCATTGTGCAAATAAAAATACGTAATAAACCGTAGCACTGATAAACATAAAGATAATACTCATGAGTATCCCGACGGAGTTTTTTAATGCCCCCCATTATTCAGACCTGTAATCTGACCAGAAGGTTTGGGTCAAACACTGCCGTTGACAATCTCAGCCTGACGATCGAGAGGGGGGAAGTGTTCGGTATTCTCGGGCCGAACGGTGCGGGAAAATCCACGCTGTTATCAATGCTCTGCACGATCCTCAAACCGACTTCCGGGACTGCAACCGTTAATGGCTTCGATATACTCCGGCAACATCACGAGGTACGAAAATCAATTGGCATCGTTTTCCAGGACCCGAGCGTTGACGCGGATATGACCGGACTTGAGAACCTCCAGATGCATGCAGACCTGTACAATGTCCCTGTCTCCGAGGTAGATACACGGATAAAATCGGTGCTGGCACTGGTGCAGCTTGAAGACCGGGCCGGAGATTTCCTGTCCACCTACTCCGGGGGAATGCGGAGAAGACTTGAGATTGCCCGGGGCCTTCTTCATTATCCAAAAGTGCTCTTCCTTGACGAACCGACCATCGGCCTCGATCCGCAGAGCCGGGAACACATGTGGGATCATATCCGTATGCTGAAGAAAAGGGAGGACATGACAATCATCCTCACCACTCACTATATGGAAGAGGCCGACCGGCTCTGCGACCGCGTTGCCATCATCGATCATGGGAAGATCGTGGCCCTCGACCAGCCCTCTGTGCTGAAGAACGGGCTTGGCGGAGATACCATCATCCTTGGCACAAAAGACGGGCAGGCACTCTACGACCTGTTCCTCAAAACCAAGGTGTCGGATAACGTGCAGGTCCATAACGGCGAAGTCCGGGTCATGGTTGCCAGTGCCAATATCATTCTTCCAAGAATTATGGAACAGGTATCAGCAGCCAGAATTCATATCGAATATATCTATCTCAACCATCCCGACATGAATGACGTGTTCATCCATTATACCGGTAAGGATTTGAGGCACGAACAGGCCCATGGGCACATCGGAAAGATGGCCATGATGCGAAGAAGGAGGGTGCGATGAGCGAGCTGCGGGGGATCTATACGCTCTGGCTCCGGGAAGTGAAAAAGTTCCTGCGGGAGAAACCGCGCCTTCTCAACGCGTTCTGCCAGCCACTATTGTGGTTGTTCATTTTCGGTACCGGTATGCGGTTTACAGCAGGGATGCCGGGGATCAATTACCAGGAGTTCATCTTCCCGGGCCTTGTCTGCCAGGCAATGCTCTTCACGGCAATGTTCATGGGAATTTCGGTTATCTGGGACCGTGAATTCGGATTTCTCAAGGAGATCCTGGTCTCCCCGATATCCCGGACCTCCATCTTTTTTGGAAAGATGATTGGGGCGAGCACGGATGTGATGCTCCAGGGAATTATCATCTTCCCGTTTGCGTTTCTCATTGGTGCCCACATGAATTTCGTCATTTTTCTTGAGGCGCTGCCGATCATGCTCCTGATCACATTCGGCCTTGTCTGTATCGGGCTCACGTTTGCCAGCGTAATGAAAAGTTTCGAAGGGTTCGGGCTCATCCAGACGTTCATCAACCTGCCGATGTTCTTTTTGAGTGGCGCGCTCTTCCCCCTCACCAATGTGCCGCAATGGCTCCTGTGGGTCAGTTATTTAAATCCGCTCACATACGGGGTCGATGCACTCAGGACGGTTATGATGGGATATGCATGGACACCCCTGTTTCCGCTATATTTCAGTATCTCGGTGTTGCTTGTATTCGATGTGATCATGTTCACCGTGGGGACGTATGCATTCAGCCGGACGGAATAACTTTTTTTTAATCATGACAAAAACGCATGCAGTACAACACGGGAAAAATGTGTCTGAAGATTTACGAGGCGGGTTATTCCCGGGTATCAACCGGATCACCTTTTTTGAACCGTTCTTAGCTGGGACTATGGTCTCTCATGTCCCAGACCATCATTCCCGTCGTAGCAACAGACTCCGAATAATATTTCCCGTCCTTTGACCGGGTGAGGATAAACTCGTGTATCTGGTTTCTCATCGCTGTATCGATATCTTTCGTTGCACTGAAAAAGCCAACAATGCTGTTGACCATCTCATCAACGGTCTCATCACCATGCTGGACCTCCTGCCGCAGAGTCACGGTTGGCCGGTATCCTTTCAGGTACAGGTCCATGAAGGGAAGATAGAATCCATGCGAACCTTCCCGGAACTCCTGGTTGAACAGAGTACGGTACAACTCATTGAATGCCGGGTCCCTTTTCCGGTCCACCCATCCGCTGTAGAAACATATCCCCCGTGATGCCTCCAGCATAAGATTGAATGCATCGGGAGTCTGGACGGCCGGTGTCATGGATGCGATGACCAGATCAAATTTTTTACAGAATCCTTCCGCATCAAGATCGATCTTGTCCCAGGATGCCAGCACTGTCCGGGTTAAGATGACGTTCTCGTCTTCAGCCCGTTGGTTCAGTCTTTTCAACATCTCTGCAGAAAAATCGACAACAGTCACCCGTGCACCCATTTTTGCCAGCGGAATTGCCAGGGCACCGGTGCCTGCGCCAATGTCGAGCACTTCTGCACCTGCAAGGTCAAGACCGGTTGAGTTGATAAGATCAAGGACGGTTTTTAGTTTTTTCTCCCGCCGGCCGTCAGTCATGTTCCGCCCGAAACTCTCCGCCTTGTTATCCCAGAACCCGACCTGCATCGGTCCGCGGTCCTTTGCCGGTAGTGTTGCCTTATGCCAGAATTCTTCCCAGTACCTGCTGTTCTTGTCGTGTGATGTGTCAGTCATGGATTCACGTCCTTGCACAGGGTTTCAATGCACGTGCATACAGCGTGACATTCCCGGACCCTGTCAAACCGGAATGCTGTCGCCGTTTCAGTTCTTCGGCGATCTCTGTTCTGATCGTTTCCTTCATGTCGTCCGGGAGGTTATCCGTGATCCCCCGAAGCCTGCCTCTCTTATCGTAATGCCGGATGATCTCATCCGGCGAACCATAGTGTCGCGTGATGACCCGAGGTTCAACCGAAACACCAGTAAAACCGGCGTCTGTCAGCAGACCAGACAGCTCCTGAGCTGTGACCCGTTTCATCCCGCCGGTGTGTGCAGTACCGCGGGGGAGATTGTGCCGGGAAAGGATGGTATCATTGATATCTCTCATCGTATCCGGACTTCCCTTATCACGGGTGGTCATCCCGACCGTTCCACCCGGTTTCAGCACCCGTAAGACCTCGGTAAGGGCAGATTTCTTGTCATCAATCCAGTGGAATGAGGAGCAGAAGTATGCAAAACCAACAGAACCGGTTGCCACTGCACTCATGTTCTCTGCCTGCCCGACAAGAAAACCAGAATTGCCTTTGGGCAACTGGGAGAACTTTGCCTGTGCAAGAGCGATACGGTGCGAGGAGGGATCGATTCCCATGATACGACCATAGGGCCCGATAATCCCTGCCACATGGACCGCCATCCGGCCGGTCCCGCAACCGACATCGAGCACAGTGTCACCTTTATCGATCCCCATCATCCCTATCAGTATCCTACCTTTTTCGAACTGGTGGTCGCAGTTCTGATCGTAGTGTCCGGCAATCTCCGGTGTATCCCAGTCAATCCCGCTCATACATTCGCATCTCCAGGATAATGCTGAGATTCATCTCTCAGGAAATCATGTTCCCCGTTGGTGTGTTCATGACAGCAGAGCCCGATCCGTGAACCTACCAGCCGTTTGGTATACTCATCAGACGGGGTGAGCATCACATCATGGGCATTGCCGGTCTCAACGATCTTCCCGTCGTTCAGGACGGCGATCCGGTCAGCAATCTTCAGGGTCAGTGTAAGGTCATGGGAGATGGAGATCATGGCAAAACCACGCCGGTTCTGAAGTCCCTTGAGAAGGCGCATCACGTTTGCTGCTGTTGAAACATCCAGTGCGGAGGTTATCTCATCTGCGATGAGCAGTTTTGGCTGCATAACCACGGCCCGGGCCAGGGCAACCCGCTGCCTCTGGCCCCCGCTCAACTCGCCACAGTACTTTTTTAGAAACATACCTGTTGAGGGGAGTCTCACCAGTTCGAGTGCTTCTCTTGCCATGTTCAGCCGCTCTTCCGGGCTGCCGATACGGTTGATGTCAAGCGGCTCCCTTACCGCATCGAGAACGGTGAACCGGTTGCTGGTGGAGCTGAATGGATCCTGAAAAACGATCTGGACACCTTTGAAGTGGTCTCCCATGGTTCCTCCCTGTACGTTCCCGTTCATGAACCGTACACTCCCCTTGTCAGGGTTGATAATCCCGGCAAGGATATGGGCCAGGGTGGACTTGCCGGAACCGGTCTGGCCGACAATCGATAAAACTTCTCCTTCATAGACCTCGATATTCACCCCATTCACAGCATGCAGTGCCTTCCCGTCAGGCAACTGGTAACTGAACCGGAGGTCTTCTGCTTTCAAGAGCATTGCAATCCCGCCACGGTGACATGCAATCTCGCGGCTTTCCCCACACGGCTGCAGGAGGGGGGGATTCTTCCTGCAGATATCGATAGATTGCGTGCAACGGGAGTTGAACGGGCAGCCTTTATGACGGTCACCAACAGGAGAGTCCCCCGGTATTCCCCACAGGTCCTTGTAAATAAAAATATCCGGCGTGGCATGAACCAGGCCCCGGGTGTACGGGTGGCGGGGCCCGTTGAGGATATCCCTCGTAAGCCCGGCCTCGACAACCCGCCCTGCATAGAGGACAAGTAGCCGGGATGCAAGAGAGGAGACGAACGTGATGTCGTGAGATATCACGATCATGCTGTACCCACGGGTCTTCTGCAGGTCGACAAGGAGATCGCGGATCTCCTTTCGTGTAAATGCATCGAGGGCGGAGGTCACTTCATCAAGAATGAGAAGCCGCGGATTGCAGGCAAGTGCCATGGCAAGCAATGCCCGCTGCCGCATGCCTCCGGAGAGCTGGTGGGGATAAACGTCCATCCAGGCTTCATCAAGGCCAACCAGTAAAAAGAGATCTGCACACCGTGCCCGTGCCTCATTCACAGAAACCATTCCATGACGGATCATCGGTTCGATAACCTGGTCTGCAATGGTCATCACCGGGTTCAGGACCTCAAGGCTGTTCTGGAACACGATGGCAATCTCTTTCCACCGGATTTTATCCAATTCAGTTTCCGGAAGCAGCGCAAGATCCGTTCCATCAAAGAAGACCGTACCGGAAACACTGGCGCTGTCCGCAAGAAGACGCATGATACTGATGGCAATAGTGGTTTTCCCACTGCCGGACTCTCCCACAATGCCGAGGATCTCGCCCGGCTCGATATTGAACGAGACTCCGTCAACGGCATTCACCGTATGGCCGTCGGTATGATACTGGCATTTCAGGTCATTAACTGCAAGAAGTATCATTATACCCCTCCATTCTTTCTGAGCCGGGGGTCCAGTACCTGTTCAAGGTCCCGGCCTATGAACGCCAGACTGAGGACGAGAAAAACCAGCGCCACCAGCGGCGGAATGAGCCACCACTGCCAGAACGAGGTGAAGTATATTGCCTTGAAACTGGTTGCATAATACAGCATCATTCCCCAGCTCTTCGAGGTCGGATCTCCCAACCCGAGGAATGCCAGCCCGGTCTCTGCCACGATTGCATATGAGGTGATGGAGATGATAAGGACAAAGAGGATAGGGAGCATTTCCGGCAGGATATGCCGCCGGAGGATATAGACTGGTGTGCCCCCGAAGTTTTTCGCTGCTATGATGTAGGTGTTGTCCCGTATAGCGAGAGTCTGGGATCGGGCAACCCGTGCCGGTTTTGCCCAGCTGAACAGGACAAGAACACAGATGACATTGAGAATGCTCGGGCCCATGAACGCAGAGATGACGATGAGAAGGGGAAAACTGGGCAGGGCCATGAGGACATCGACGGTCCGCATCAGCAGCTGGTCTGTTGGCCCGCCAAGATACCCTGCCAGTATCCCGAGTGCTCCCCCGCCAAGCCCTGCAATACATGCAACTGAAAGACCGATGACAAGGCTCATCCGTGCACCATAACAAATCTGGGACCAGATATCCATGCCCAGTTCATCGGTACCGAGCAGGTGGGTAGGTCCCGGGGGCTCAAGAGAACTGCCCGTGATCTTATCCGGGAGATATACAGACAGGACCGGAGCAAAAAGAGCAACCATAAAAATCAGGATGACCCCGCACAACGCGATCTTGCCCTCTATACTGAACAGGGTGAATATGTATTTGGAACGGTCGATGTAATTCTGCAGGAATGATATGTCGAATGGCCGGTTTATTGGAAGAGATTCAGAATGCATCAGGATCACCTACTCCGTCACCCGAGGATCCAGTTGCCGGTAGACCCGGTCAACAACCAGATTACAAAGAAGGATCGCTACTGCGACAATGAGCAGTATTCCCTGTATCAGCGCATAATCCCGGTTGACTACCGCACTTCTCAGGGTCAACCCGATCCCGGGGTAGCTGAAGACGGTCTCGACCAGCACAGCCCCGCCCATCATCAACCCGATCATAAAGCCGGTCCGCGTCACTACCGGGAGCAATGCATTCCGGAGTGCGTGACGTGTCCAGACCGTTTTCTCCCCGATACCTTTGGCAACTGCGGTGCGTATGTAGTCCTTTGTTGAGACCGTGATCAGGGTGTTACGCGTCAGCAGGTAAACGCCAGTGAGTTGGGCAAGGGAGAGGGTAATAATGGGGAGAAATGCATGGTGTGCAATATCCCATACCTGATCCAGCAGACTGGTGTAGTGTGCAAACGGTGTGATGGCACCTGCTAGCGGGAAGAGTCTGAACTGTACGGAGAAGATGAGAAGGAGGATGATTCCCAGAAGGAAGGACGGGATCTCGGCAAACGCGATCAGGCCCGCCATCATGAACCGGTCCGATCCCTTCTTCCGGTTCCGGGCGGAGATCGTCCCGATGATGATGCCGATAATTGTACTCATGGCGGTTGCGCTGAGGACAATGAGGATTGTCCACGGGAGGTGGAGGAGGATAACACGGGTTACGGGTAATTTATAATAAATACTCTGCCCAAAATCGCCTTTAGCCATGTTTGCCAGATACAGGAAGAACTGTTCATGGAGCGGGAGGTCCATGCCATAGTAATGGATGAAGTACTGGCGTTGCTCCTCCGTCATTATAATAACATCTTCACCTTCGATATCTGATGACAACGTCGAGAACGGGTCGCCGGGCATCATCCTCGGCAAGAAAAAGTTGATGGCCAGTATTACGAGTAACGTTATTACGAACCGGTAAATGAGCGTATTCCTGTCGTTCCCGTTCATCTGCGATTAACCGTCCAGACCATCATGCCAATATGACCGTTTGTAACGGAGGGGTAAATCCCATCGTGAGACGCGGCCCGGTAATACTCACGGATCCACTCTTTTACGGGATTGTCAAACTCACGTCCACGGGCCATAAAATCGATCGCCCTCTCTGCTGCCGCCTCCCAAGGTTCATCCTCTTTCCATACCGTCTGGCTGAAGCGGGTGAGAGGGGTATGACCCTGTGAATACAGGTACATAAACGGGTAGAGCATGCTTGTGACCCGGTTGTTGAAGTCCTCGTGAAGAACGTACCGGCTGATATCGGTGTACGCCTTGTCCCATTCCCGTCTGACAAAACCGCTGTAATAACAGAACTTCTTCGAGCAGGCGGTCATCCGGTCGAAGCATTCCCGGTCCCGGATACCAGGTGTCATAGATGCGATCACGAGGTCGAATTGATCACGGAAATCCATCTGGTCGATATCCGCCGTCCACCAGGAGCATTCAACCGGGGTGAGGACCAACTCCTCGTTTCTGGCAGCGCCCCTCAGCTGGTCGAGCATACCCGGTGCAATATCCAGTGCAGTAACGTTTGCACCTGCCCGTGCAAGCGGGAGGGAGAGGGTCCCCGGGCCGCACCCGATATCGAGCACATGTGCTCCGGCCGGTGAGAAACCGGCATCGTTCAAGAGAGCGAGTGCATCAGCAACCCGCTTTTCCCCATTGTCCCGGGACATGTTCTGCGAATACATGGCAGACCGTTTGCTCCAGAAGGAGGCGAGCCATGTATCAGACACCGCACTATCCTGACGCGATACTGCATCCCAGCAGTCCGCCCAGCACTGTACATTAGCGTTTTGCTGCAATACCTTCCCTCACGAGATAGGTCAGCTTGCTGTGTACCCGTGCGTGATGGTCGTACATATTCATCCACCCATCATACTTCGATACAGTCCAGACATCCCATGTCTTTGTGTAGAAGAGCGGGATGGTCGGTATATCCTCGGCAAGGACATTCTGCATCTCAAAGACGATCTGCTTTCTCTTCGCGTCGTCCAGTTCCTGGACCTCGCTCGCGGCAAGGGTATTGAACGTGTCATTGTGGTATCCGATGACAGATGCCTCCCCGGATACTGTGCTGGCACCGGCTTGTGTTGCGTCATCGCTGTATCGTGTTCGCAGGTAATCCGCATCCTGACCCCAGCCACCGAACCCGCTGACCAGCAGTTCAAAGTCACCTTTCTTTAAGTTGGTATCCCGGGCCTTGCTCTCGAGGGCCTTGACCTGGATGTCAATACCGGCTTCCTTGAGCCGCTCCTTGATGAGTTCCCCAATCCTGACTTCAGTACTGGCCAGACTGAGCGTGAAAGCCAGTTTCTTTCCATCCTTGTCGCGGATACCGTCACCATCGGTGTCCTTCCACCCCGCCTGGTCAAGCAGTGCCTGTGCTTTTATCAGATCGGTTACATATGCGGGCTGGTCAGCATTGTACCAGATGTGGTCATTGGGGAGGATTCCCAGATTGCCCGGGGCACCCGCACCCCGCTGGATCTTCTCTACCATCTCGCTTCGGTTAATTGCATAGGCAAATGCCTGCCTGACCTTTACATCTTGGAGTTCCGGGTTCTTCTTCATGTTAAAGTAGAACTGATATCCCCAGAACGCGGGCTGCTGGACGAGTCGGTACTGAGAATTATTCAGGTACTTGCTGAGTATATCCGGTGTGATACTGGAAAAATCGATCTCGCCCTGATCAAAAGCGATCAGTTCGTTGCTGACCGGGATGAATTCGACGGTCTTGATTGCCACCCGTGGTCCCCAGAATCCTTCGTTTGCAACATAGCGATATGACCCGTGCTCCTTGTTGTACTCGGCCAGCGTGTAAGGCCCGGTGCCGGTGACAGCTTCTTTGTCAAGGAATTTTACCGGGTCCTCAACCTTGCTATAGATGTGTTCCGGAATGATCTTGAAACTGGAGATCTTGTACAGGAACGACGAAACCGGGGTTTTCAGGATGAATTTCACTGTATTGTCATCAATGACCTGGACGCTGTCAATGAGTTCTGTCTCAATCCCGCCGGAGATAGGGATATATTTCCGCTCATAGTCTGTCGTGAACTTCACATCGTTTGCCGTGAAGGAGACACCATCCTGCCACTTGACATTCTTGCGAAGGTGGAACGTGTACTCCTTGCCGTCAGCGCTGATCTCCCAGCTCTCGGCAAGCCAGGGAATAATCCCTTTCTCATCCCTCTCGAGCAGACTGTCGAAGATCATCGTTACCTTGGATGAACCCGGGCCCCGGGGGGAGATCGAGAATGGCTGGGGGTACCCGTAGTCCCCACCGGTCAGGTGGACAATATCCGCCTGGGTCACTCCTGTGCCCGTGCCGGATGGCACTGCGGATCCTGTGCCGGACGATGCTGTCGGAGTACTGTTCTGTGAAACGCATCCGGCCAACAGTACGGTCAGGCAAATGAGTGTAATTACAATAGCACATATACCACTTTTTTTCATAAACATCACTCTGGTAATCATACACTTTTTGTTCAACGGCTCTCTCCTTTTCACCTGCCGTGTGAATAATCCCGAAATACGAGATGCAGACAAAACCACTATCCTGTACCCAGGCACAGGACCCAGTTACTGATAACGGAGTACCGGGGGCCTTTATCGTCTAACCCGTCATATATATTGTCAGGAAGAAACCATGCACAGTTTCTTACATTTTTCATTAAAGTTATTACGAAATAAATCTGTTGAAACTAATTTATTGCATAATTAACACAGATGTTCTATTTTGTATTTATATCAAAACAAAGAATATTCTGGCTCCAAACTGATGATAAAAGTGGATACCTGAATTTTCAAGAAGATTGTTGAAAACATAACAAAACCGATGATGCAGAGGTAATCCATCACTCTGTAATCCGGTGAGATCTACAGCCATCTCCCTTCAGAAACCGGGCCATGCCAGTACCCTCCCGGCGACAAGATCCTGCTTATCTCCCGCTCAGCAGGTTATGCTGCTGGATGACCTTGGCACCCGTTGCAAAGATAAGAATCACAATAATAAGGACTGCTGAATCCAGGACCGGTGAATAGACCCCGTCACCGGTAATTGCCGTATGGAACAGGTCGACGAGATACGTGAGGGGCGACAACAGGTTCGTCCACGCCCAGTCTCCCAGCTGGCTGAGCGGGATGAAGATGCCGCTCACAAATATTAGCGGGAGCCGAACCAGGTTGGAGAACATCATGATATTGGAAGGGGTGTTCGTGGCCGGGGAAGAGAGCAGGGTACCGAGCGAGGCAAACGCAAGCGAACCGAGGAAGAGGGCTGCGAGGAGTACCGCAGGGTTTGTAAGGGGCAGGTGCAGGAGAGATGAGCCCACCATCCAGACAAGGGAAGTAATGACAAAACCAAACACGGCTCCTGAAAGAATATCTCCAAGAACGATACTTTCGATAACCACCGGCAGGGAGACGAGCCGCTCGTAGGTCTTCTCCCGTTTTTCCCACGGGGTGATAAGGGGGCCGGTTGAAGATGATGAAAAAAAGAGCATCATGCCAAGGAATCCGGGAAAGAACTGGATAAGATCAAGATTCCGCCCGATGAAGAATGTGAGGAACATGATAAACGGGAAGAGGAGGCCGAAGATCACGACTGACCCCTTGTAATAATAGATCCGCATATTCTTCTCAGTGACCATCAGGACGCTCCAGATAAAACGCCTGGGATCCATCAGGCTCCCTCCGTCATTTCAATGAATGCCTGCTCAAGAGATGGTGTCGATGTTGCAACCGAGACGATCTTCAGGTGGTTCTGTTCAGCAATTTTCACAAGGTCCTTGACTGCACGATCCGCATCGTCCGTGTACACCCGCCACTTATCCCCCATAGGTTCAACACGCGAGATCCCCCCGGTCATAAGTGTCCTGCCCATGATTTTCTGCTCAAATGCGATCTCAACAAAACCGGAGGTATCATACTGTTTCCTGATCTTCTCCGGACTGTCCGTTGCAATAAGTATCCCTTTGTGGATAATGCTGATGGCAGAGCAGAGGGCACTTGCCTCTTCGATATTATGAGTCGTAATGAGGACCGTGCTGCCTTCCCTGTTCATATGCCGCACGGTGTCGATCACAAGCCGCCTGCTGATAACATCGAGGCCGGTTGTCGGTTCGTCAAGGAAGAGGACCGGGGGGGAATGTACGATGGCGCAGGCAATGCTTATCCGTTGTCGCATTCCTTTGGAAAAGGTCCTGACAAGGTCGTCCTTCCGGCTTTCCAGACCCAGGCGAATCAATATTTCACGGGCATTTTCTTCCCGGGAGACCCGGTCCATCCCGTAACATTTTGCCGTCCAGAGAATGTTTTTTTCCGCGGTGAGATCGGCATAGACGGTACCGTTCTCCGGAATGACCCCCATATGCCTCTTAGCCTCAAGGGGATCCTGCTGGATATCAATGCCACAGATACGTGCGGTCCCGGAATCCGGGATAAGGACGCCGGTCAGCATCCGGATGGTTGTAGTTTTCCCCGCACCGTTCTGTCCCAGAAAGCCGAAAATCTCTCCTTTTTTCACGGTGATACTGACATCGTTGACTGCAGGGACCGGCCCAAAAGACTTGTAAAGATTGTGCGCTTCAATTACATCCATGATTACCGACTCTCACTCTGACCCCCATTGGTAAGAAACAAACGACAGCCGGAGACTGTGTTTATGTATTCCACCCTCTTACCCCCGTTAAAGAATATCCGGGATATCTGAGGAAGCGCCGGTCAACCTGCCCTTCCTGCCCCCGGAGTGTTAAGACGGCACTTCCGATGTATATTTCGCTTTAACATGGTCAATGAACGTGGACCTGTCATACATGACACCTTTTCCCTGCTCAATCCAGAGTACCTTGTCACACATAACACCCATCACATCCGGATCATGCGAGATGAAGACATAGGATACACCGGTCTCCGCCTGGAGATCCTGCATCAGCCGGAGGACCTGAGCCTGTACAGATACATCAAGCATTGAGGTCGGCTCATCGGCCACCACGAGTTTTGGCTTGAGTGAGAAGATCCGGGAAAGTACGGCCCGCTGGACCTCGCCACCCGAGAGCTGGTGGGGATACCGTGCGAGGTGTTCATCCCTCAGCCCGACCCGCCGGATGAGCAGGCCGATCTCCCTGAGCGCTTCATCCATACCAATACCCTTGTGGACCATGAGCGGCTCGGCAACACTCTCTGCAAGGGTCATACGGGGGTTGAGGGAGACCTCCGGGTGCTGGAAGATCATCTGGAAGGACGGGCGGAGTTCCCGCAGTTTTCCTTTCCTCATGCGTGCGAGTTCCATTCCCTGCATTGTGATATGGCCGGAACTGGGATCTTCAAGGCGCATGATACACCGCCCGAGCGTGGACTTGCCCGACCCACTCTGCCCGAAGAGCCCCACGGTCTTCCCGCTTCCGACTTCAAACGAGATCCCGGAGAAGATGTCGCCGTGGCCATATGACTTTGAGAGCCCGGTCAGCTGGAGAACGGGTGATGACACCGGACACCTCCGTTCAGGGATTCCTGTATAAGATCCGGATGTTCCTTACTGCATCTTTCAGAGTGGCAGGAACACCGGTCCGCAAAGCAACACCCCTCGGGAATTGCCATCAGGCTGGGGCTCTGACCGTCAAGCGGGACGAGCCCGTTCTTCGGCATGGCCCTGATCAGTGCCTGTGTGTAGGGATGGCGGGGTGTATTGAAGATCTGCCCGGCGGGCCCAATCTCGACAATCTCCCCTGCGTAAAGGACCGCGATCCAGTCGCAGAGATGTTCAGCAAGATAGAGGTCGTGCGTGATTAGAAGAAGGGATGCGTTATCCCGTTTTTTAATCTCCGACAATACCCGGGCCGTGGTTTCCCGTGCGTGGAAGTCCAGCCCCTTGGTGGGTTCATCGGCAATAATAAGGCGGGAATTTTCTGCGATCGCAATGCTTGTCGTGAGCCTCTGCCGCATCCCGCCGGATAGTTCGTGGGGGTACTCCTTTGCAATCTGCTCGGAAGGGATAAGTCCTACCGTGACAAGCAGGTCGCAGGCTTTCTCCCATGCCGTATTTTTTGCCGTGCCCCGTTCAATAAAGATCTCGCCAATCTGCATACCGTTCCGGAGCAGCGGGTCAAGGGAGCCGGAGGGATTCTGCGGAACAAGGGAGATCGATCGTCCCCGGAGCGCATGCATGGCATCATCCTTGAGCGTTGTGAGTTCCTGCCCGTTAAAAGCGATCGTCCCGGTAATATTGGCATTTGAGGGAAGCAGCCGTATTATTGCCTGTCCTATCACGGACTTTCCCGAACCGGTCTCCCCGACAAGTCCTAATACCTCACCGGATTCCATGGAGAACGACACATCACGTGAGGCATGTACGGTACCTTCCCCGGTCGGGAAGCGGACATTGAGGTCATGGATAGAGAGGAGCGTCATCCGATATTCACCTGATCATTATGGACATCAAGAATGTCCCGCAGGCCTTCGCCGAGGAAGTTAAAGATCAGGACAACAAATGTGATGGCAAGTCCTGGGACAATGACATTCAGCGGTGCGGTGCGCAGGAATTCCTTCCCTGCCCCGATCATGGACCCCCACTCCGGTATGCCCGGGGGGATGCCGAGACCAAGGAAACTCAGGCCGGCAACAGAGAGGATGACATGACCGATATCAAGCGTTGCAAGGATCAACACCGGCATTATTGCATTCGGGAAAAGGTGTCGGATCATGATACGGCGGTCCGGCAAACCGGCAGTATAGGCGCTCTGGACATACTCCAGATTTTTTATCGAAATTACTTGTCCGCGCATCAGACGTGCATAAATGGCCCATTGGGAAAGGGTGATCGCGATGATCAAATTCAGTATCCCGGCGCCCATGAATGCCAGCAGGGCAAGGGCAAAGATAATGCCGGGAAACGCAAGGAGGAGATCAACGCAGCGGGAGAGGACTTCATCAACTACTCCCCCATAATATCCCGCAACACAGCCGACAACACATCCGAAGACAAGGGCAACAGCCACCGAGATAGATGCAATCAGCAGGGAGGTCTGGGCGCCGCATATGGTAAGACTGAAGAGATCCCGTCCCAGGAAGTCGGTGCCGAAGAGATGGGCAGATGAGATCCCCTGATTCTTATCCTTGACGGAAATCGCCTCAGGATCATAGGGGGAAATATACGGTGCAAAGATTGCCACAATGACAAGAATCCCCAGAAGTAACAGGCATACCTGAAAGCCAGGACGTTTCGCTATTTCCCGATACAACCGGTTTTTAGAACTATCGATGGATTTTACTGGTAACATCCGCCGGGTTTCAGGACTGATAATTATTTCTTCACTCATAACGGATCCTCGGGTCTATGAAATGATACGAAATGTCAACAACGAAATTCACAATCAAAAACATCGCCACGATTACGACGATGCATGAGGTTACCACAGGAATATCACGTGCATCGACACTGCTAATCAACAGGTTGCCAATTCCCGGCCAGGCAAAGATATTTTCGATGATGACAGTCCCTGCCAGCAGGTGACCAAAATATACACCGAGGAGGGTAAGAACCGGGATGAGTGCATTTTTAATTGCATGGTTCCAGAGGATATGACCAAACGAGAGCCCTTTTGCAATTGCAAAGGTGATATACTGCTGCCCGAGCGTTTCGAGCATACTTGTCCTGACGATGCGAAGGACAACTGCTGTCGGATGGAGAGCCAAGGCAACAGCCGGTAGTACGATGTTGGCTGGTGACCCATAGCCTGCAACCGGAAGCAGGTTCAGCATCAGGGAGAAGACAAGGATCAGCATGAGTGCGAGCCAGAATGACGGGAAACTGATACTGAGGATGGTCGCACCCCGGATAATGAGATCGCTGGGGCGGTTCTCATGCACTGCGCAATACATACCAAGGGGAATTCCCACGACGATGACAATCAGCATGCTCGCTATTGCAAGGATAATCGTCGGGCCGAGTGCGAGAGAGATTAATGTCATCACGGAAGTATCTTTGTAGACATAGGACGAGCCCAAGTCCCCGCGGAATATCAACCCAGATAACCAATTCGTATATTGAATCCAGATAGGATCGTTCAGGTTATACTTAGAACTGATCTCCTGTGCCACTTCTGCGGATACGGAATCTTCCATTCCAACAATGGTATGACGGGCAACGTTCTCGGCGGTCTCTCCAGGTACCGCATGCAGCATGAAGAATGCCAAAGCGGATGCTGCGATGATGGTCAGAACCAGGAATCCAAGCCTCTTGATAAGGTAATAGTGCATGGTGTCTCCCGAAAAAAAGATGGTGGAACGTGGAGTTCACAATCTCCTTATTCCGTAATGGTAATCTCGTAATCCAACGCGTAGTCATGCGCAGTCGGATCAAACTTGTAGCCCTGGACAGTATCCTTTTTCACGATCAATACGCCATAATCTGCAACCGGGATGATCGGCAAAAGATCATACGCGTCAGCTTCAACCTTGTTCCACTTGGCAAGTCTCTCTTTGTCATCGACCGTGTGCATAGCATCATCGATCTGGGCATCCAGGGTGGCATTCTTATAATGGCCCTTATTGGTATCTCCAGTCGATTTGAACCACTTGGGAAGGATATATCCCGGATCGGGGACCATGGCAATATTATTCGCGACAAGGTTCAGATCATACGTCCCTGCGGATACTCTGTCGTTACCGGCAGCACTGGCCATAACCTCAACCTTGGACTGGATACCAATGGCTTTGAGATCCGATCCGATTGTTTCTGCCATGGGTGAAAGTGCCGGACGATTAGTCGCCGTTATGAGATTAATTGTGAGCGGCTGTCCGTCTTTCTCAACAATACCATCTCCATTCGTATCCTTGTATCCCATCTCCGCAAGAAGCGCTTTCGCCTTCACGGGGTCGTACGGGAGCTGCTCAAGGTTCTTGTTGCCGAATGACATGGAGGGAAGGAAGAATCCCTTGGCGGGCTGCCCGATTCCATAGAGGACATGATTGACAATATCCGTCCGGTTGATGGCAAGGGAGAGTGCCTGGCGTAAGCGGATATCCTGGAGAGGTGCACGATCAAAGTTAACATACAATACGTAAACCCTCGGAGTCAGGTATTTTTCAACAGTGATCCCCGGAAGTGCATCGATACGTTCGGCTTCGTTGTACGGTAAATCAACGGTGAAATCAATATCCCCTTTCTCAATGGCAAGGGTACGGCTGTTATGATCGGGTACTGATGAGAAAACAACACCATCGAGTTTTACCGTTCCGGCCCAGTAATCCGGATTTTTCTTAACTGTAAACACACGGGTCTGCTGATCAAATGAATCGTACATCATGGGTCCGGTACCCACCGGTATTGAGAAGTTCCCCTGCGCATTCAGGGAATCCGGGTGGATGATGCCAAAGTTGGAATAATGCAGGATGGCAGGCAGGATGGGGATATTCGTGTTGGTCGTGACCTCGATCGTATGGTCGTCAATTACCCTGCTGCTCTTGTAATCCGCCATCTCTCTTGATGCCGCGTTGAGTTTACACGTACGGTCAAGGGTAAATTTTACCTCGTTGGCGGTCATCGGCTGGCCATTGTGGAACTTCACGTCATCACGGAGCTTGAACTCCCATGTCGTAGGGCTGGTCTGATTCCAGGAGGTGGCAAGCTTGGGGGTAAGAACGAATTCCTGGGTTGCACCGACAAGCGGTTCGGTAACCATAGCCTTCTCCGTCACAAATACACCAGAAGAAGCCGGATCAATGCTTGTAATTGCCGACAAGTCCGCCATCCTTAGGATTTTGGGACTTGTTGATGCCAGGGTGGCAGAAGCAGCTGATGCTTGCGATGATCCTGCCTGTGTTACCGCGGGGGCATTCGAAGCAGGAGTGGCCTTCGCATTTGTGCTCGTACATCCGGCGATGAGTATTCCTGCAATGAGCAGGAATACCAGTAAACATACAGTAAGTGTCCTTGTTTTCATGATAATCACAACAATACTATCTCAAAATCGGTCCTGAATTCGGTCTTTAGGTGTCTGTTCTTTTTGTCGCAGCGAGAATGTAGTACGATTTGCTTGGTGCGAATCTCCGGTACCAGGGTTGCTGCGGTTTCTGCATCTCGCGGATGTACATCAGGTCCCGGAAGCAGACATCAGTGAACCCGGCATGCTCAAGATAAGAGATCATGGTCTCCTTTGGCATTCCCCCGTCAAACGGGAGGTGGCTCCGGAGCTCTTGGGTATACTGGCTGTGTTTGGTGCGATCGAAGATCTTTGCCAGCCCGTCACTCAGCATCCGTTTTGCCCGGGTTGGAAAGCTCCTGTCTTTCCAGACCCCGTCAATGATGAGGACGTTTCCTCCGGTTTTTAAGACACGGTTCCATTCTTTCAGGGCGATATCCGGATGGGGGAGCGTCCAGAGCAAGTGGCGGTTGACGACGACATCAAACACGCCTTCTTCGAACGGGAGGTGTTCGGCATCCCCAATCTTCAGATCGATCGAGAGCTTCTGGGCATCCGCTTTATGGCGGGCTTTAGCCATCATCGCTTCGGACAGATCGACACCAGTAACATGATTTCCCATTTCAGCAAACAGGAGACCCATCGCACCGGTCCCGCAACCTACATCCAGAACGTTCTGATGAGATGACGGCAGGTTCCGGCTCAGTTCATGTTTCCATGCCTCTTTCTCTTCCTGAGTACCGATTCTATGGCCGGGGCTCATGTCATACGTCGCAGACGACGAGTCCCAGCTTTTACGGACAGCATCCTTGATCTCGGCATCGTTTAACACCATATTAATCAAATAGGTAACACTATTTTAAAATGATTCTTATTTAATTTCATACTAAATGTTATTACTCTAAAAAATTTTAATAGTAAATCGACTTGGTCTTGAAAAAAGTGATCACCAGAATTGAGATCCATTTACTTAGTTCTATCGGAACTTTCGTAAATAGCAGCACCTGAATCCTGATCAGGGAAGTACTCGTAGGGAACTCTCTCTCGAAAATCAAGGGGGGAAATTCTTAACCTTATCTTTTGCTACATAATAAAAAAATATTAAAAAATAGAATAATGTAAAAATATAGCAATAACGAAATTCAAGACAGGAACAAGGGGATCACAGATATCCCGGCAACACACGGGCAGGATAACCAGCTGGCTGAAGACATGCACAGATATGCAGCACGAGATAGAGACCCGGCAAAACAAGGGGGTTATACCCCTCCTGAAAATTAATGGGGATTGGAATCACCCCATTCCGGGAAAATCGTTGTCAGGTGGGTAATATCCCCCACCCCCCTCTTCACTCATAAGTCAAGGAAACAATCTTATTTGATAACCGTTTAACACCTTGACAAACCGTTGAAATGGATCCGGTATAGCAGACGGGCTGACAGTAATCCCATGGGAGAATTGACTTATTCCAGAAAAGCAGGGCGTAATACACAAGATAAAAATTATTTTTTTGATTTTATTACCGGCTTCGTCGCGGTCTTACCGGTAATGGTTTTTTTTGCAATCGGTTTCTTCGGTTCTGCCTTATTCGTCTTTGGTTTTTTAGTCTCTGTTTTTTTCGTTGTTACAACCATTCTGATGTTCAACTCCTATCTGGAAGTATCTTCAATAGAATAATAAGGAGATGAGTGCCAAGGAAATGTTGCATCCTTCGTCAGGGTATCGGGTGGACGAACAGATGAATTTTATGGGCATCATCTCCCAGTGATATCTGTATGCCCCACATAGTAATAAATATTTTTTATTTTGTATGATTTCGTGAGAATTTGTCTAGAGGTCAACTTGCAGAACAATAAAAGATTGATAAATCATTTAGGGAACATGTAATCGTCACTGGATGATGATGAGACAACGGTCGGCGGGTAATGTTTCCCCTTATACATTACCATAGTATCCGTGAGTTACGCAAGTATAAAAAAATTTAATATTATATGAAAATGTCATAAAATACTATCTGGTACTCCATCACATTCCAGGAACCCGGCCATTACCATCGTATCTTCCATAACTTCGCAGGCCAATGCCAGCCCTCATTCAGACAGGCAGCCTTGGGGAAACTGTTCGAAAAAAAGGACACCCTATACAGGAATCACCGCCCCCCCGAAAAGAATTGTCACCCGGGAGGGCAGACCGCATGGCACAAGCATCACGGGACAGGGTGATGACCTTATTCATCGATAGAGATTGTCGTGAGTTTGACCGACTCGACACCCTTATGGGCCATCAGTTTCTCGGCAAGAGCCTTGAGCTGTGAGCCGTCCCCGTGAACGAGGATAACTTCCAGGCACCGCTCATGGGTGACATGGGAGTGGAGCGAGGCCTTGATAACCTCATGATAATCGTGCTCAATTTCAGTAATGGAAGAGAGAAGGTTGCGCTGCTCATGGTCGTATACCATCGTAATGACACCTTCCCGCGCCCCCTTGACATCCGACATCCACTTGTAATAGGTGATGTACGTACGGATCGCATCGCGTATGCCTTCCGACCGCGAGGAGTAGCCGCGGTAGTTCAGGATCTCATCAAACCGGTCGAGCAGGTTTTTCGGCAGCGATATGCCGATCCGGGATAGGTCGTCATCCATGGTCATGGTAATATCCGTTATGAGAATATCATTGCCGGGAGTTTTAATGTTTTTGAACAACGGGGAATCAGAGTGACACGAGATATGACGTTCATATGCCTGATAATTACCGGGGAAATACCAACCCGGGATGGCTCCCGCACCCGGGGTTAAAGAATGATCTCACACCACCATGATGGGGCAGATGCATCCCTGCCGGGGGTAGGGACAGCGCCATCCTGTTCCCATCTACCCTGTCCCATTATCCTGCTGATGACGCGGGATCGCGCAACCGAAGGATTGTCATGTGCAGTCATACCGTCACCTTCCTGAAGACATGCGTGCAGATCGCAAGGAGCCCCCCGGTCAGTACCAGCAGGACGATGATCGGGACGGCAGGGAACCCCCCGACGGTCACGTCCCGCACCGCATCGATGGCATAACTGAGCGGGTTGAAATGCGCAATCGTTGCCAGCCATGCCGGCATCACGCTGTAGGGCATCAGGGCACTTGACGTGAAGAAGAGCGGCATCGAGATCATCGTATTGAACGCGGCATAGGAATCGTGATCTTCGAGATAGAGGGCTATGGTCGTAGCAAAGGTCGAGATGAGGACCCCGAAGAGGAAGAGGATGAAGTAGGTGAGGCCGTACTGCAGGGGACTGAGCAGGGTGGCGCCGATCAGGAGCGCAATCACGAGGATGATGGTGGTCTGGATCAGGCCGCGTCCTGTAATGAAGAGGATCTTGCTGACAAGGATGCTGCTCCTTGGAGTCGGGAGGGCAAGGAACTTATTGAGGAAACCGAGGATCTTGTCAAACATCAGGAGCGCCCCGCCGGAGAGACCGGCCGAGAGCATGGTCATGACAAGGATGCCCGGCGTGATGAAATCGAGATAGTTTCCGGTAAACTGTACCGGCAGGGCAAGCCCGACAAAGATCAGCCATGCAGCCGGCATGACCAGTGCGGATATCACGGCGACTTTCCCGCGGCCCCATTTCAGGAAATCCCGTTTCATGTAGGTAACGATACCGCTCATTTTCTCCTCCTGAGCATAATCCTGAACTTATCAAACTCGAACCCGTGCGGTTCCTCCTGCCGGCCCACGGCCTGCAGGAATACGTCGTCGAGGGTGGGTTCACGCAGCGACATGGACCGGACAATGCACCCGGATTTTTTGAGCGCATCGGCAAGCAGCGGGAGTGCCTCCCTGCCGTTTTCGACGGTAAACGAGACTTCGTCATCGTTCCGGCCGACAAAGGCAATCCCGTCAACGTCCGGCAGGGCAAACATCCCCTCGACCTTTGCGGTTATCACGTCTTTCATCAGCCGCGCCTTGAGTTCTGCCGGTGTGCCGAGCGCGGCGATCTGGCCCCTGCTGATGATCCCGACCCGGTCGCAGAACTGGTCGGCTTCGTCCATGTAATGGGTTGTCACAAAGATCGTCATGCCTTTTTTCCGCAGGGCGCGTATATGTTCCCAGATCCTTTTCCGGGCTGCGACATCGAGCCCGATTGTCGGCTCGTCAAGGAAGAGCACGGAGGGTTCATGGACCAGGGCCTGCGCGAGTTCGAGCCGGCGGCGCATCCCCCCGGAATAGGTCCGTATGAGGTCGTCGGCCCGGTCGGACAGTTCCATCACGGCCAGCGCCTCATCGACCCGGTCCGCGGCATGAGGTACTCCATACAGGTCTGCGAAAAACCGGACATTCTCCCGGCCGGTCAACTTGATATCAACCGCCATGTCCTGCGGTACGTAACTCAGGGATTTCCTCACCATCTCGCCCTCCCGCATGACATCGTGCCCGCAGACACTGGCACTGCCTTCGGTAGGGGTGAGCAGCGTTGTCAGCATCAGTACCGTGGTGGTCTTGCCGGACCCGTTGGGGCCAAGCAGGGCGAAGATCTCGTTGTTTACCGAAAGGGTGAGATGGTTCACGGCACAAAGGACGCCATAATACCTGGTCAGGTCCGTTGTCTCGATCGCATTCATCGCATTATCCCCCCTGGAGATCCCATAATTCAGCGCTGATGTTTCGCATGTACTTTTCCCAGAATATCTTTCAGCCCGTCTCCCCATAAGGGATTGTCATCCATGGTGACGATGTCTACATTGCCCCCCTGGTAATCGCCCTGGCCTGACTGGTCTTCCATCCAGGACTCGATCTCAAGGTAGTTCTTTTTCAGTTCGTCCAGCACCCGTGGATCGGCATCCCAGAGGCTGCGCGTGTGTGCTTCAAGGAGCCTCCGTGCAATCTCTTCGAGGGCATGGGGGTTGTTCTGCTCGAAGAAGTCCCGCATCTCCTCATTATTGACAAATGTGTCCGCAATGTCGTTGAAGATCCAGTCGTCTACTTCCTGCGTTGAGGCTGACCAGCCATAGACCCGGGTCACCCGTTTCATGATATCGGAAGCCCCCTTGTACCCGTGATCTTTCATACCGTAGATCCATTTCGGGTTGAGGAGTTTTGTCCGGACTACGCGGCGGATCTCATCGGAGAGATCCCGCACCTCGACATTCCCGGGCTCGCGGGTATCCCCGTAATAGGGCTTCACGTTGTTGCCGGAATAGTGCCGGGCCGCTGCGGTGAAACCGCCCTGCGTGCCGAAATAGCAGCAGCAGCCGAGGAGGTCCTGCTCATCGGACTGGATCTTGTTGAACGTGACCGAGACCGTCGAGAGGCTGGCTGCAAGGTGCTCGTGGGCATCCTTCCCCTGCACACCCGTCCCGTAGGCGTACCCGTTGTAGGCAACGAAGATATCGGCAAGGTCCGCCTGGGTCTTCCATGCGCTGGAAAGCACGGCAAGGTTGACACCGCTTGCATACGAGCCCGGTTTGGAGGAGAAGATCCGCAGGGTTGCATCGCGGAAACCGGCTCCGTTCTCAACCATGCTTTTCTGGGTGTGCCGGCGCACAAAGTTCCGGTCGGGAGGTTCGTCGAGAGCGGCAACGGCCTGTATGGCATCGTCGAGCAGCTCGTAGCAGTTCGCAAAGTTGTCCCGCAGGATGCCGGTCGTCCTTACCGTGATGTCGATCCGGGGGTGACCGAGCTTGTGGAGCGGGATGATCTCAAAGGACCGGACCTGGCCGTTCTTCTGCCAGACCGGCCGCGCACCGATAAGCCATAGCATCTCGGCAAACATCTCACCATCCGAAGCCATGATGTCCCCTGCCATCCAGTAAAATGCGATGTTCTCCGGGACCGTGCCTTCCTCGCGGGAATATTTCTCAATGAGCGCGTCGGCCAGGCGCTGCCCCACCCTCCATGCAGCCTGTGTCGGGACACGGTGCGGGTCCAGTGAGTAAAAGTTCCGGCCGGTTGGCAGCACGTCCTCGTGCCCCCGGGTGATCTGGCCGGAAGGCCCTGCCGGCACGTACCTCCCGTCCATACCGTGAAGGAGGGCGTCGATCTCCCGGGATCCGTCGATGCGCCGGCTGATCCCGATCACCCGCTCCCGTACTTCATTGAGGGCCTGTACCTGTTCGTCGGATATCCTCCTGCCGAAGATCAGGGGAACTGGGAGTGCCGGGTCTTCCAGCACCGTGGCGACAAAGCGCTCCAGTTCCAGGTCGACCTGTTCGAGGAGGGCGCCGTAGGACATTCCGTGTTCTTCAGAGTACCGGCCCTGTCCCGCAAGGAGATCGGTCAGGTCAAACCCGATGACCCGGGCAATGAGCCGGCGTGGCGATGTCTCGCCGGAATCGAAGCGGATGATGGAACTGATGAACTCCACCCGTTGATCTCCCGACGGGACGGTGCCGAAGATATGCATGCCGGACTGGATCCGGGTATTGCGGATCTTCGAGAGGACCTCGTGGGCCTTTGCGGACATCACGTTAAGGGGCATGCCGTGGTTGAGGTGCATGTCCGCATCAAGATTTGCCCGGACCAGGGCTTCGATGAGCTGGTGCTGGAGGGCGTGGGCCCGGGCCGGGTCGTGTTTTGTGGTCTCGTACTCGGTGAGAATGGTGTCGATCTCCTCGAGGCCTTCGTAAAGCCCGCTGCCGGTCATGACGGTCTGCATGTGATCGACCAGCACCGCATAGCCGCGCCGCTTGGCAATCGTGCCTTCCGCCGGGTTGTCGGAGTTGTAGATGTACAGGAACGGCAGCGTCCCGGCAGCAATGTCCGGGAAACATTCCTGCGAGAGACCGGTCCCCTTGCCCGGCAGGAACTCGAGGTTGCCATGGGTGCCGACGTGGATGAGGACATCGGCATTCTGGACCTTGTCGAGCCAGTAGTAGGTGGCCAGGTACTGGTGGGGCGGCGGGCACTTTGGATCGTGGAGAATCTTGCAGACCGTGCCGTCGCACCGTGAGCCGTAACAGCCGCGCTTGGGCTGGACGTGGATCGTGGCATTGCCCAGCCGGATGCCGGTAATCAGCATCCGGTTGTCGAGCACCATCCCCTCACCGGGGGGCTCTCCCCAGGTGGCGTTCACCTGCTGTTGTACTCTCTCGGGAAGCGACCGGAAATAGGGCAGGTAGGTGGAGAGGTCCATCAGGGCGAGGGCTCCCCCGCATGCCACGATGTCCTGTACCGTTGTCCACCGGAACTCCGAGATCGCCTTTTTCTTCTGGATGGTTTCCACGAGTTCCTTGCCGGATGCCGGCGGGGTAACGGCATACCCTGCCCCCGCCATCTGGTGCAGGATGCGTGCAACGCTCTCCAGCGTGTCGAGGTTGGAGCCGCCGCCGATGTTTGCCTCGGTCCCGGCACACGGGTTGTTGTTTAAGATGAACGCGACCTTCCGCTCACCGGCAGGTTTCTTCGCAAGGTCAATCCACCGCCGGATCCTGCCCGCGATTTTCGCGCACCGATCCGGAACCGCTTCCCGGGTCTTGCCGCCATCGGGTTCGCTCCTGCTGGTTCCGACAAAGACCGGTTCTACCACCCCCTCGAACTCCGGAAGGGCTATCGACCACCCGATGTCCATGGAGAGCCCTTCCGATGCCCGCCACTGTTCGAGGGTCATGTACATGGTTACGACAGGCGAGAATACCGGGACATCAAAGGACCTGAGCAGGTCGATCCCGTCCGAGGTACCGGTCCGGGACCGGGCACTGTCCCTCACCGAACCGAAGAGGAAAGGGATGAGCTTGACCAGCGCATCGATACGGGGAACGCCGTCACGGAGGAGGTAATCGGACACCACCTCGTCCATCCCCCGGGCCCCGAGGGCATCATCCCGGATCGCATAGGTAAAAACCGGGATGACTGCAAGGCCAACTGCCTCAAGACTGCCAATCAGCTGGTCTTCGAGGGCAACGTTGCCTGCCGCCCACGATGTACGGGAGAAGATCAGGGCAACCCGGTATTTCCCATCTGCACGTTCCCCATACCAGGCAAGATACTCGTCGACGCTGGCAAATACCTGCGGTGCAGCAGGATGATACAGACCCTCCCAAGGAACATCCGCTGGGGGTGCTGCCAGGCAGCTGGCACCAAAGAGTTTCCGGTCGATATACCGGAGAAGGTTCTTAAAATTCTCGTCCCCATTGTTGGTGATGTACCGGTGGCAGGTAGTGACAATCTCTGCTCCCACGGTGGACTGGGTCCAGAAGGAGGGGTCGGGCCCGAGCGAGATGACGGGAACTGTTTTTCTGATCACTTCGATTTCCCGGTCCACCTCTTCCCAGAACAGGTCCGAGGTGTGATAGAGGAGGATTACATCAGATTGTTTCATAGAGGCGATTGCCTCTTCCCGTTTTTCCGGTGATTCTTCCAAAACGCGGGTGGGATAGACGGTACACCCGATACCGCATCCCTCCGCTGCGCGTTTCATAACGGGGGCATAGGACCCCCACATAATCGAAGTTATTTTCATGTATGGTCCCATTGTCGGCAGGCTGGATAACTACCTCTTCGCATAACACGTATCGTGAATTTTGACACGTCTATTGTTAAAAATATTGTCAATTATGCTATGCAGTTCTACAAAAATAAAATAAATAATACTTAATTATAAGATAACGTTTAATTAGATTATCCTGCATCTCGTAACATCCAGACTACCGGGACAGGTATTTCCGGCAATAATATTCACCAAGGAGTCCAGCATGCACCACTTCAATGACATCTACCCATTCTCCGCCATCGTAGGCCAGGAACTGATGAAGAAAGCCCTCATCCTGAACGCGATCAATCCCCGTATCGGGGGGGTACTGATCAAGGGGGAGAAAGGTACTGCGAAGTCAACGGCTGCCCGTGCCCTTGCCCACCTCCTGCCGGACCGGCAGGTAGTGGAGGGATGCCAATTCGGCTGCGACCCTGCCGACAAAAACGGCCTCTGCCCTGCCTGCCAGAAGAAACACCCGGATCTTGTCACGACAACCGCACGGATGCGTGTCATCGAACTCCCGATCAGCGCTACCGAAGACAAGGTGGTCGGCAGCCTGGATATCGGGCATGCCCTCAGGAAGGGAGAGAAAAAATTCGAGCCGGGTATCCTTGCACAGGCGCACCGGAATATCCTGTACGTGGACGAGGTCAACCTGCTCAATGATCATATTGTCGATGTCCTTTTAGATGCCGCTGCAATGGGTATGAACTTCATCGAACGGGAAGGCGTCTCCTATGTCCACCCGTCTGCATTCATCCTGATCGGGACGATGAACCCGGAGGAGGGCGACCTCCGGCCCCAGCTCCTTGACCGATTCGGCCTCTGCGTGGATATCGAGGGGATCCATGACGCGGACACGAGAGTCGAAGTGATCCGGCGGAGGCAGAAGTATGACGATGCACCTGATGAGTTCATCTTCGGGTGGGCATCCTCTGAACAGGAGATGCGGGAGCGCATTGTCCGGGCACAGATACTCCTGCGGGAAGTGAAAGTTTCCGACGATATGCTGATGATGATCGCACAGATCTGCATTGACATGGCAGTCGACGGCCACCGTGCCGATATCACGATGATGAAAACAGCCTCGACCATCGCGGCATTCAACAACCGTGCTGAGGTAAACGAGGAAGACGTCCGCGAGGCCGCCACCCTTGTGCTTTCCCATAGGATGCGCCGCCGGCCATTCTCCGAACAGCCGATGGACAGGCAGAAGATAGAGCAGTCCATCCGGAATTCACGGGACGAACGGCAGCAGCCAAACCATGAGAACGAGCACAACCGCCACGAGCTGCCAAAAGAGAACACGATGCCGGATGGTTCCACGACAACGCAGTGTGCCGAAGGTTCGCCGTTCAGGCTTGACCAGAAACCGATCTCACCCCCGCGTCGCCCCGATGCATTCCGTCGCGAGGGCAGCGGGCGGAGGAGCGTGACGGAATCCCACGACGGCAGGTACGTCCGCAACCGGATCCCGGAAACAATCACTCCCGATATTGCGCTTGATGCCACAATCCGGGCCGCCGCTCCCCACCAGCATGGGCGGGTTGGAGATCTTGCCGTAAAGGTTGAACCCGCAGATATCCGCGAGAAGGTGAGGGAGCGGAAGACCGGCAATACCGTCCTGTTCGTAGTAGACGCAAGCGGGAGCATGGGAACCCAGCAGCGGATGACGGCAGTCAAAGGGGCGATCCTCACGCTCCTCATCGATGCGTACCAGAAACGCGACCGGGTGGGCCTTGTGGTATTCCGCGGGAAAAGTGCTGAAGTCCTCCTTCCCCCGACATCGAGCGTGGAACTGGCGCGCAAGTACATGCAGTCCCTGCCGGTGGGCGGGAAGACCCCCCTTGCCCACGGGCTCTCAAAGGGTTTCGAGGTCATCAGACGGGAGCTGATGATCAACCACCACACAATCCCGAGAATGGTCCTGGTCTCCGACGGGAAAGGAAACGTGGGCATGGGTTCCGGCTCTCCCCTTGACGATGCAAAGGAGGTTGCCACCCGTATCCGCGATGCAGGGATCTCCTCACTCGTCATCGATTCAGAAAAGGGATTTATCTCCTTTGGGCTTGCGCAGACACTTTCGGATGAACTGGGCGCAACCTACTGCAAGCTCGAGGACCTCCGGGCCGAACAGCTCGCGGGCGTGGTGAAAGGTATCGGGATGTGAATGCGGTTTCACCAGCGGTCCTGCAGGTTCCATTATTACATACAACAAATCCGGAAAACATATGCCTGACAGCGCATCACCCGTATCGGCATCGGACGTATCGGTTCACACGCTCTACAAAGATGGCAGCGCCCGGCGGATCGCCCTGATCACCGGCCTCTCGCTCCTCGTCATTGCAACCGCGGTCCTGTCAGCCGGTATCGGCACGGTCTCCATCACCCCACAGGACACCATCCTTGCCATCGGGCATTCCTCTGCGGTTACCCTGCAGGACTTCCTGCACGCGTACCTCCCTCCCATTGCCGCGTGGTACGATGCCATCCCGTTCACCATCCCCACCCCCACAAACCCGCAGGCCGAACTGATCGTTGTCGGGTTCCGGCTGCCCCGGATCTTCCTTGCAATCCTCACCGGCATCAGTCTTGCGGTTGCCGGGACGGTCATGCAGGGGCTGCTGCGCAATCCGCTGGTCAGCCCGTTCACGCTCGGGCTCTCGTCCGCCGCATCCTTTGGGGCTGCACTGGCGATCGTGCTCGGGCCCGGCATCCTCGTCTCGTACTTCCTGCTGAGCTACGACATGTGGATCGTGGTTTTTTCATTCCTCTTCGGCTGGCTTTCGATGATCCTGGTCTACTGGATCTCACGGTCGCGGGGCACAACGCAGTCGACCCTGATCCTTGCCGGGGTCGTGATTGGCTATCTCTTCACGGCCGGCGTGATGGCGCTCAAGTACACCACCAACAACGAGAAACTCCGCGAACTGATGGTCTGGCTGATGGGAGGGATGTGGGGGGCGAGCTGGAACGCCGTCCTCCTTCTCATCCCGCTGGTCATTATCTGTTTCTTTCTTCTCGAACGGAAGGCATGGGACCTAAATGCCCTCTCTGCGGGAGATGACGTGGCAAAGAACCTCGGGATCAATGTCGAGCGCCTGCGTCTCTCCGGCCTGATGGTCTCGACCTTTGCCGCGTCCTGCTGCCTTGCGTTTACCGGCATTATCGGCTTTGTCGGCCTCATGGGCCCGCACATCTGCCGGATGATTATTGGCAGCGATCACCGCTATCTTATCCCGTGTGCCGGCCTGATGGGTGCGGCAATCCTGCTGCTCTCGGATACGGTTGCCCGTACCATCATGAGCCCGGTGGAGATCCCAGTAGGCATCATCATGTACGCTATCGGAGGTATCTTCTTTCTCTTCATGATCATGCGGGGGAAAGGAAGGGGACTGTATTAGGAGGTATGACCGGATGGAGATCTCGATTGAGAATGTCTGTAAGGATTATGGGGAGAGACGGGTACTGGATACTATCTCGTTCTCTTTTGGAAAATCCGAGATTGTCGCCCTTGTCGGCCCCAACGGTTCCGGCAAGTCCACGCTCATCAAAACCCTTGCAGGGGTCCACAAACAGACCTCGGGGAGCATCAGCATCGACGGGACGGACATCCGGAAGATCGATCCCATCGAGCTTGCCAGGTGTGTCGGGTACGTCCCCCAGCATTTCACCTACACCCTCTACTCCACGGTCTTCGAGACGGTCCTCCTTGGCAGGAGACAGCACATAAGGTGGTCGGTTTCGGATGAGGAACTCTCCCGGGTGCAGCACTCGCTCGATGTGCTGGAGATGGGGCAGATGGCCGGCAGTTACATGGATCAGCTCTCCGGAGGGGAGCGGCAGAAAGTGTTTATTGCACGGGCCCTGGCTCAGGACCCGAAACTCTTCCTCTTCGACGAGCCGACCAGCGCACTCGATATCCGGTACCAGATCGAGGTGATGGAGACCATGCGGGAGATCACGTGGGAACGCGGGGCCGGCATGATCATTGCCGTCCACGACCTCAACCTTGCCTACCGCTATGCCGACACGGTTGTCGTGCTTCACGGGGGAAAGATGGCAGGCTACGGGAAACCCCAGGAGGTCCTTACACCGACATGCATCAACAAGGTTTACGGAGTCGAGTCGTTCATCGTGGAGAACGAGTTCGGGAAATTCATCGTGCCGTTCCGGGCAAAGGCCGTAATCTAACCACGGGATACTATCAAAAACATGTGCCGGAATGATGATCAGATATCCCTCCTGTCAGCCTTTACTTTTTTTCAGAGAGAGAATGAACCCATTGATATGGTCTTGCTCATCTCCTTGTCCACAACGAGCCAAGTGATCCTGGTATTATTTCTCAGGATGACACTGCCGAATTTCATGCCGTTAGGATCGTATAAACCTTCGATAAAAAAAAGTATCGCCGGCCTGGATCGTGGCATCGGCGTTATCGGCGCTGCTCCCCACTTCCGTGAAGTTTCTTACCAGACTGCTGCTATAGGAGACGTCATTGATGGATAGCGAGGTTTTGTCATCATGCTCCCGTAAAATCACGTTTAAGGAACTGAGCATGAACCCGGAACGTGCTCTCAATGCGTCCAGCGTAAATCTCAGTATCACTGCACCATCAGGACGGTTCAAGAACGCTGTATGGAATTCCCTGAATGCAACGGTTAATAAAACCCTCACCCGCTGCAATAAAAATGTAAAAAGGCCCGGTGACATAGAACCCGACAAGCGGGAGATCCAGCTGACTTTCAATCCCAACCTGACCCTGATCCGTGAAACGACAGAGATTACGATTGGTGCGTACTAACAATCGTAACCTGCGACTCACGCGGGGCATGCGGGAGACCATCACTTCGGATGATCATGAGAGAATAATGTCGTACTCTTCATAGCACTCCCGATACTGCCAGAAGGTTCCATAGGACAGACCTGCCGCTCTCAAATAATAAATTCTTACCAAGTACAATTTTTACTCTCAAAGTTTCAAAACATTAAAACATCTTAAAAATGATATTCTCCTGACAGAGGTTACCATGACCATGGACGACGATCTCTCCCGTATTGGCATCTCATTGCCGAAAAACCTGCTCGACAAGTTTGATGAAATCCTGAACTATCGTGGCTATTCCTCCCGTTCTGAAGGTATACGAGATGCGATCCGCACGTACATCTCGTATTACAAATGGATGTCGGATGTCAAAGGGGAGCGGGAGGGGGTCATCACGATGGTGTACGACCATGAGCAGCGGAATCTTCTTTCTGATATTATGGATATCGAGCACAATTATCATGAAGTCATCAAGGCATCGCTCCACTCCCATATCACCCATGAGCGGTGCCTGGAAGTTATCCTCGTTCACGGGGACGGCTCACAACTTAAGACCCTTGCCGAGAAACTGATGGCCCACAAGGGTATCGAGTCCGTGAAACTCACGACCATCGCTATTGAGGATTAGGTATTATATACCAATATCAGTAAAATCGGGTTTATTACACGAATCCAATACCCATTTCTCAGAAGATTTTTACGATCCCGGATTATCATGCAACAGGCCGGGTTGTCCAATCGTTCCCTGTCGACGACTGAATTGGGGAAACAGTTCTTCCACACTCATCGGTTCCCACGTTGGGGATTCATAAAAAAATGGTCCGGAAGACCCGCCCCATCCGGCTTACTTACTTTTTCTTCAGCGTGAGGTTGACCTCATTGACCATATTGGGCTGGACCATGAATCCTTCATAGGTTGCCTTGGTCTGGTTCTGGACCACCTTGATCGTATATTCCCCAGCAGTCATGTACTGGAATACGTACGGTGTTTTCTTCCCGGTATCCTTGCCATTGATGTAGATCTTGCCTCCCGAAGGCGTGCTTGCGATGGAAAGCATGCCGTTCAGGTAGGGGTCGAGGACAAAGCGGCGAACCAGGTCCACACCGGTAATATGGACGGTGCTTTCAAGGGGATAATATCCCGGCTTCGAGACCCTGATGAGATGGTCCATATCCGACAGGTTCCTGACGAGATAAGGGGTGGTAAGACCCGTGGAAAACCCGTCCACATAGATGTCTGCCCCGGGGGGATCGGATTCCACCCACACGTTGTTGAGAGTATATCTTCGGGGTTCTATCACGTTTTCGCTGGAATTGTCCGCGAAGATCGTGTAGGTGATATAGGAATCGTTTGCATGGAGCGTGACATAATTCTGCGATGATTGTACCGGGATGCTCTCTGCCATATGGTACTGGTGCGAATTCCCGTTTATCGTGAATACGGAACTGTTGAATGCTGTTGAATTGATCACAGGTCGTGCAAGGACAGGGTTCTCATACGAAGTGATAGAGACCGGGGTGATGATCCCGTTAGCAACCCAGACTTCCTTCTTCTCGATGGGGAACTTGATCTTCTCCTGGTTTGCGGACGCCGTGGTACTGAGTTTTACCTGTACGGTATGTTTGCCTTCCTTGAGGCCGTAAATAATTCCCGGGGTGGTAAAGCCGGTCTTCTTCCCGTCAACATAAATGATGGCCTGGTCGGGGCTAGACGTTACATATACACCCCCGTATTTTTCCTGATCCAGGAATTCTTTTTCGGTGTCTGCAACCTTTTCCAACGATAACACGGAAGTTCCCCGTGTTGCCAGATCAAATGTTATCGTCTGGTTTGTGGTAAGAAAAATCCGTTCCTCTACGGGGTCAAAACCCGGCATATCAACGGACAGGGTATGGTTCCCGGCCGTAAGACCCGTGACGGTATCCGGTGTTGCCTTGCCGCGGTACTGGTAATCCACCGAGACGAGCGCCCCGGGGGGGTTGGAGAGGACGCGGACCGCGTACGTCTTGCCGGACTGGTTGAGGACTTCCTCAATCGGACCGGTTGCCAGCAGGGCCGTGTTTGTCTGGTTCACGGTACTGGTGGGATCGGAAGTATCCTCCTCAACATCGGCTTCACCCCCTCTGACCGTGGAACTGCTATTGACGGCAAATCCCCCTTCAATGGCTTTTTTCACCACGAGAATGAGGTTCCGGTTTTCCATGTAATCGCCTTTGGTCTCCCGGCCAATGCTCCCGATACCTGCGCTGTTACCGGAACGCAGGACATCCGTGCTCACGTTCAGCCGCGCAATGCTGATGCCGGAGGATCCGCCACTCAGCGGGTTCTGCCACTCACGGCCATTGAACATGACCCGGTTGTCATTCCCGGATGCAGCAGTGCTGATGGCGTACAGTTCTCCCTGAGATATCGAGGTCATATTGAGCGCGCCGGGGAAGGTGATACGTGTAACGGCATTTTCCGTATCAACGTTGAACTCGGGGTTTGCATAGACAGCGTCGGAACCTTCCCCGATCCAGTACTCGATATCCTGGCCATCCGGGTCCTCGGACACGACAAGGAGCGTGACACCGTACACAGCAAACTTGTCCGGCGTTTCCCCGGTATTGGTAATGGTAAACGACAGGTCTGGGTTCCCGGTCACGATCCCGTCAGGAAGGTAACAATGCGTCTCGACCGGGTAATCGTAGGTCCCGCTCCCTTTCCGGTCGGAATACGTCTGGTCCTTTGTCAGCTGTTCGCCATTCATGTCCACCGTGAGGGATGCAGGGGTCCCGGCGAGGGTATCGGCATTGTAACTCCATGTCGTATAGACATACAGCCGGGCTTCCTTTACCGATGCATTCGGGGTCAGGTTGAGCGTGAGCGGGTAGGTGGCGCTCATACCCTTGCCAAGCAGCCCGGAATATCCCCCGGAGTCCCTGAGGTCAAGGCTGCCGTGCGCGGATCCGTGCGTATGCATTGAGAGGGATTTCCCGGAATACCCCACCGCTTCCGTTGAATTGTCGTTCAGGACTGATGTGTTGCCCCCGGCTGCCTCAAGGATGAGATCGACGGACTCTGTCTGGTCCTCCTCAAGGCTGACGGTTGCAGTTGCGTTACTGAAACCGGGTTTTACGAGGTCGATTGTGTGATCGCCGATAATTACTCCCTCCAGGAGGGAGTCTGACTGGGCCGACATGTTTTTCCCGTCAAGGTATATCCACGCACCGTCGGGATCGGATGTGATGTCAATGGACCCGTTGATCTGGGGGATGGTGATGTTCACTATCGTGGTCTCCTTGTTCCTGACGTTGACGGTTACCGGATCAGGTTCACGGTATTTATCATTGTCCACGAGGATTACCTGCACGGTATGCTCCCCGATACTGATGCCGGGGAAGGTCTGGTTGGTTGTCTTGCCGGTCTCTTCGTCATCAAGCAGGATCTGTGCCCCCGCGGGGTTGGAGGTTATCTCCAGCGTACCTTCCGGCCGTTCCCTGAATGCAACGGTGAGGAGTGCGAGGGGCAGTTTGAAATATCCGCCTGCCCGTTCGTACTTCAGCGTGCTGTCATCTTCCAGATCGATCGAATCGGTGACCTCCCAGTCCACTGTGCCAAAATACTCTCCCTGAGGAGCACCGTTCCCGATAAGTTCGTCGCCATTGAAGGTGTAGGTCCCGTCCACGCTTGCCATGTACAGCGAGGAGAGGGTGGCCGTAAATTCCCGGTCTTCGCTTGCAACGATCTGGGACGTACCGAATTCGGTTTCCCCGGTATAGCCGTTATCGTTCAATGCGCTCATGGGGTCGTGGCCTTCGTTGACCCAGTAATAGATTTTGTCCCCATCGTCATCATTGTAGGCAACGACCAGCGCGATAAACTTGATCCTGTCGTCGAACGAGGGGTCGACTTTCTCGGTCTTGACACTGACACCTACCGTATTGCCGGATAACTGGTTCTTGATATCGTACGCGAAGACATAATCGCTGGTCACCCGGTTGCCATGCGCCAGGTATACCGGGCCGGTCCCGCCGTTCCCGGGGTAAGAGTACGGGACATTCAGTTCTTCGTTGGCAAGGAGAAAATCCCCTGTCCCGTCCCCGTTGGTGTCGAGGCTTATGGTCGCCTTCCCCTCGTAGTTGTTCTGCATGTGGCCGCAATATACCCCAACATACAGCCGTGCCCATTCGATCGTCGTATGCGGGGGCAGGGAGAAGGACTTGTATGCTGAGCTGTGGGGGAATCCCGGGTAGGAATCGTACCAGAGACCTCCCGAGACAACACCGGAACTTACGGTCCGGAGCGGGATGCCGCCCATGTATTCGTTTGCGCTGGCGATCGGGAAGAGTACAAGACTCGTAGCAAGTACGAGTGCTGCGGCAATGCAGATGCTGCGGCCAACGGGTTTTTTCATTGAGAGAAACCTGCCCGCCGCCATGAGGGGAATACATGTACTTCGCACTATTGACAGGATTGTTGTAATGCAGGAACCGTGGCGAGAGGCGATCATAACGGACAGTTATTTATTTGCTATTATTAAAAATTTTATTGAGTTTCATTATAATTCGTATGAATTTTTTTAAAAATATTCTTACCTTGGCCGGACCTGTTCGCAGTCCCCCGTTAAGAACCATCGTTGTGCCTTTGGGAAATTATCCGGGTTGCGGATAGAATACGGGAGTCATATTGGTCCCCGCCACAAACCGGCCGGCATACTCATCCTGAATTGCCGATGGCTGGATATCGCGATACCCCTCCGGGTTGAGAATTCCTGCAAGGTAGGCAAGCCCGACAACCGAGCGGGGCCCATACATGACACTGCCCAACATCACGTACACCTTGTTGTTCCTGACTGCACGGGTGTCTGAAATACCCGTCCGGGCGACAAGTTTGTCCCGGATCTCCCGGAGCTCCGTCTCGTTCTTTCCCGCTGCAGCAACTTTCACGATCACATCCGGGTCCTGGGCCGCAACCCATTCTGCATTGACCTTGGGTGAAGAGACCGGGAGCATGCCGGCGATATTACTGCCTCCGGCCATGGTGACCAGCAGGTCGCCCCCGCTTCCCATGGTCAGGGCAGAATAATCGGAGTATGATTCAATGTATACGCGGTTGGTTTCACCGGAGGTCCGGTCCACTGTGCGGGACTGCACGAGTGACTCATACTGTTCAAGGAACGAGATATACGCCTCTGCCCCATCCTCCCTGCCGGTCAGGTTCCCCAGCCGACGGGCATCGGACGCAAGCGTATCGATCTTGTAACAGTCAATGAGGAGGAGGGGGATGCCGGCCGATGTGATCTGATCGGTATTCTTGGGTGTATAACTCGAATAGCTGATCACCGCATCGGGGTGGAGCGAGAGGATCGTCTCAATATTGGGGGTCTGCCATGAGCCGATACTCTCTTTTCCGGCAAAGCGTGGGCCGAGTACAGGATGGTTCTTTACCGTATCAGATATGCCGACAACCTGGTCCCCTGCCCCGATGGCCAGGAGGAGTTCCGCTGCATCGGCATTGGTGACGATGATGCGCTGCAGGGGGGTGCCGGGCGTTTGCGGGGTAACCGTAGTTGTGACCGGCAGGGTGGCAGACAATGCCGGGGTTATGGGCGAGGACAGGGAGGGGGGGGGTGCTGTTGCCGGTGTGGCTGATGCTTCCCTGCCGGACACGCATCCGGATACTGCACATGCAGCAATTATCAGGAGTATGAGGAGACACGCGGACAGGGCACCGGTTTGATGCGATAATTCTGATGGGGTATTTTTTTTCTTCATAATAACTCAGTCCTTTTCATGAGGGGGCGGATTCACGTTTTCGGAGAGCGCGTGCCCCGTGCATTCACGGGCATCACGTATGCCGGATCGCCTCCACCGGATTCAGCCGTGCTGCCTGCAGGGCCGGGTAGATGCCGGATACCAGTGAAAGGATGACGGCAACGAGAAATCCTGATAGCAGGATCTCCGGAGTGACCAGCGCAAGGTCATAGCGGGCGAATGCAGAGAAGAGCTCCCCGGTCTGGGAGATCAGGTACGCCTTTCCCGCGGTATTGATCACGTAGGAGAAAAGTATCCCAAGCAGATCTCCGAGCACCCCGCCTATCATGCCGATATACAGGCACTCGATCAGGATCAGGGTGACCACATCGCGCTGCGAGGCCCCGAGTGCCATGCTCACCCCGATTTCGCGCGTCCGTTCGTACACCGACATGACCATCGTATTGACGATCATGAGGGCCCCGACAACGAGCGAGATCGCCGCAAAGATCGAGAGGAAGAGGATGACAAGATCCATGAAACGGTTGACGGTCTCGATCTGGCGGAATGCGCCGTTTGCGGTAAGACCGAGAGACTGGATCCCGCCTGCCACCGTGAGGACATTCTCCGGGTTGTCAACGCGTACATACACCGCGTTGTAGGGAACTGATTCATTGGACAGGGCGTGGATGGTATCCCGGTCCATGATGAGCAGGGAATCGAGCTGATCCTCCCTTTCGCGGAGCGTGCCGCCGGACCGGATTGCCAGTTTCCGGTCGGACGGGGCGCCATTCGGCGCATAGTCCCGGATGATGGCCGTGAAGAGATCGCCCTGCCGGATGCCTTCGTATTTCTGCAGTTTTTCGGCAAGTTCGTGCCCGATGACGACTTGGTTAGAACCGGCCGGATACAGGTCCCCTGCAGAAAATACCGGCGTGAACAGGACCCGCAGGTCCTCCGCGCTGATTCCCAGTACGTCGATATACGTCTGGTGCAGCGTGGAGAACGAGACCCGGTACACCGGCCCTGCGGCTTCAACATGGGGTATCTCCCTGATCAGGGAGACCTTGGATTCCGTGATGGGAATGACCGTCTCGTCCCTGACGGACCCGGTGACTTCGATAAGCGTGAGGTCCGACTGCTCTTTTATAGTCTCGATGGCCTGGTGGCGGATCCCCTCCCCGAACGAGACCATTCCCACTACGGCGGCAATGCCAATCGCTATCCCGAATGCGGTCAGGAACACACGCATCCGTTTTTTCAATACCTGGCGTGCAGAGAGCCGGGCAAAATCGGCCAGTTTTTTCATGTGCCGGTCACCTTCCCGTCAATGAGCCGGAACGACCGGTCCGCGTACTCCCCGAACTCCCGTTCGTGGGTGACCATGAAGAACGTGGTCTTCCGCACCCTGCTGATTTCCTGCATCAGGCTGAAGATATCAGCACTTGTTTTCTGGTCCAGGTTGCCGGTGGGTTCGTCGGCAAAAATGATGGGGGGGTTGCTGACGAGCGCCCGGGCGATTGCCACCCGCTGCTGTTCGCCGCCCGAGAGCTCGGCCGGGTGGTGGTGTTTCCGGTCGCCAAGGCCGAGGCTCGTGAGCAGTTCCCCGGCAGTGTGTGCCCGTATCTTCGGCTCATGGTAATTGAAGAGCATCGGGTACTCGACATTCTCCTGTGCCGTGAGATGTGGCAGGAGGTTGAACTGCTGGAAGACAAACCCGATCTTCTGCCGCCGTATCGATACGAGCTGTGACGGGTCCCTGAAGTTCACGGGTACGCCGTCAAGGACAAGCGAGCCTGATGTGGGAGTGTCGAGACAGCCGAGGATGTTCAGGAGGGTGCTCTTGCCGGACCCGCTCCTCCCGATCAGGGTGACGAACTCTCCTTTTTCAATGGTAAAACTTGCTTCGGCAAGGGCAGGGACCCCGCCCCGGTATACTTTGCTCAACCGGTCCACTTCAATGGTAGCAGGCATGAGTCCACCTCACCGGAATACAATATGCAGTACAACGTTCGTCAGGAGCAGGTAATCCCCCCGGTCCTGGACGGCCACGGTATTCGATCGCGGTGCCATGTACGCGGTGACGTCCCGCGTCTCGATACCGATCTGCTGCTGCTGGTCGGAGTCAAAGACATCCACCCACTCCTTTCCGTTCGCGTAGGGAAAGACGAGCCCGAGGATCACCGAAAGAAATTTCGGAAGATCGGAGTCCTGCTGGTGATTGAAGTACAGGGCATTTTTCCGGATAACATCCGAGCGCGTATATCCCCCGGAAGGTGCAACGAGTTCGAGGGTTGCAGACTTCATCCTGGCGGTGTCGATCTCCCGGTTGAAATCCACGCTGCTCGTTGCCATCTCCGGGGTGATGCCATAGCTGTAGTAGAGCATGTCGCAGCCTTCCTTTACAAGAATAAGGCCTTCCGGCTCCGAAGCGCTGCTGTACACGGCAAGGAGGCCGATCCCCTGGATCACGAACGTGCTGTTGCTCTCTGCAGTATTGGCAACCCCGAAGGTGACCGTACTGGTCCCGGGGGGGAGTGGGGCCCCGGAGAAGGCATCCACCCCGGAATAGAAATCACTCGGGCTTGAGAACCCCTTGTTGTCGGTATACCGTACAACCGGTTCGGCACTGGTCCCGTAAGCGGGACTGCTGATGGCGGCGATGGAGGGGTACACGGACTGCTCGTCCCTGCGGCTCCATGCCCAGTAGACATAATACCGCTGGTACTGGACGACCGCATCGTCCGGGAGGGTGACGGTAAATTCTACCGGGTACTGGTCGCCGGGTAGAAGCGTACCGCTGTACGTACTGTTGCCGGTCGAGAACGCGTACCCGCACTTCCCTTCGCAGGTATATGCATCAAAGAGCGGCTTGTCGCCGGCATAGGTTGCAAGGACCGGGACGGCAAGGAGTGCAGCGCAGAGCAGGGCCATCACCGTCCTAGCCCGGGAAATCATAGCGGCCCTGCGCAATGTTATTGTTCCGGTTGCTGTCCTTTATGATCCCTGCTTCGTCTGCAACGACCTTCAGTTCATGGGTGCCCGGGGCGATGAAGACCGGGATCGCGATATCCGCCGTTGCATGTGCCGCGAGGCCCGCCTCGATCTGCTTATCGGCGATCTTCTCGCCGTCGAGATAGACGCTCACGGTGAAAGCCGGGGCATGGCTTCCCCCGTTGTTGGTGATCGTGAGGGGGAGGGTGTACTCAAGAGTGACCGTGTCTGCCCCGGCCGACACGATGATGCCGGGCACGACCAGCAGGACTGCAAGGAGAAGCATTGCTGCCGGAATGGTTGACGGGGGCCTCTTCCTGCTGAACCGCATGAGGAGGAGCACGCCGACGGCCCCGCATACCGTGAGGACCGACAGCGGGGACTTTGTGACGGTTACAGCAGCCTCCCCTTTGTGCACGGGAGATCCGATGCTTACGGAGAGATCGGGGGGGGTCCCGACCGTCAGCGGGAGCGAGGCCGCGTTGTTATCGGTCTTGGAATCTGCCGGCGCTGCCACACTGGCGGAAACGGTATGGCTTCCCGCTTCCGCAACCCAGGGTACCTGCACGACGGTGATGCCACTCGCCGGGATCGTTGCCTGGGTCGTATTCATGGTTTTACCGTCAATCGCAAACGTGACCGGTACGGGTCCTGCCGGCTGATTCCCGTAACTCCGGATCTCTGCAACAAGGACCGCATTTTCTCCCGCAAAGGCGTTCTCTGCACGGATGCTTTCCGTTGCAAGGTCTGTCACCGGACTGCTGCCGGGTCTTGTGACGGTAAGGATCGCCATGACAGGGTGTATGTAATCCTCTCCCTCCGGGGCATCACCGGTGGTTACAATGGACCCGTCACCGTCAAGGTCGAAACCCCGGATGAAGCGTGCGGTGCTGGTCTCCTTCACAAGAGATGTGACTTCGAAGACTTCCATGTCGGCATACCGCGAGGGAATCCCGGTACCCCCACCGGCATCGAATGATATCTCGTCGCCGATGTCCGTGACATTCCTGCCGGACATGTTCCGGATCGGCACCCCGAGGTACTGCCCGTTGAACTGCACGTAATCCGGCTGGCCTTTTCCCCCGGCAAGGAGGAGGACCGAGAGGTTGGCCCGGGTCACACCGGTTAATCCTGCACTGGTGAAGGTGACGTTCGTATCCTCGTGCTTTGTCGGGTTGGTCCCGGCCCAGCCTTCGCCATGGAGGTTCTCGTTGCCTTCCGCTATCCAGTACTGTGTCTGTTCCCCGGATTCCGGATCATCCACTACGGCAGCAACAAGGATCGCGTATACCCTGCCGTCCAGTTTGTTGCCGGGATCGGTCTTGCTTGTATTGACCGTGATGAGGTTGTCACCCCGTGTGAGAAGATCCGTCGGGTCGTATGCGATCCAGTAGATGCCGTGACCCGATTCATAGAGATCGCGGTTCTGGTCCCGGTCGCCGTTGAGGAGATACCTCGCTTTCTTTTTATTATTGATGGTGATGTCCGCCCAGCCGGTATATTTTTCCGTGCCCCCCCAGATGCCGGTGTAGACCCGGGCATACCGGGGCACGGACGGGAGGGTGAACTTGAGTTCGTACGGTGGTTTGTCGAGGCCGTATTCCCCGAACATGAGGACGTCGCCGGTTACGGTCCCCTGTGCGGTTACAGTGAGAGGAATGCCTTCGAAATCGTAGAGAGCTGATACCGGGTACATCACGATACCCAGTGCCAACAAGGACAGGAGAAGAGAGACAGACGTTAATCGTACCATGTATACCATCCCGGAAAAGATTCAGATTCAATATACCTGCTATAATAATTCAGATAAAGATTGTTATTTTGTTGTGATAAGTGATATTATTTTAATTTTCGTAATACCGGTACTTCAGGATCAGGATTCTTCTGCTCCCGTGGCCAAAGAAAGTACTGCATCCTTGCGCTCCCCTGCCACCTGCCGGTCAGTATAATCGTAATGGGAGATTTTTTCGATGATTACATAGAACATGTCCCTGTGCCGGTGATTATACCGGAAGGCCAGTTCCTGTACAAAATCAGGGATCTGTGCGCGTTCCAGATACCGGTGACGGGACCAGAGGGTCTGGGCAAAACGCCAGAATACCGTAAGCGGCGGCCAGGTTCCCCGGTTTTTTGGTGTGAGGATGACGGTTTCCTGGTTGCAGCGATCCGGATAATAGGCAATGAGGCCATGATACTGCTTCTCGCAGGCATCGATGAAGAGGACGGTACTGCGGATCGACCACGGAATCTCCATCTGGATGATTATATCCGGGAAGGGTGTCTCATATCGCTCGATCTCAATAACCTCGGCATGAATGCGGATACCGAAGACGACCGGATCCAATCGCGATGCAGTAGGGTGCTGCAGAATGTTTCCAGCAATTGAAAGACCAGGTCCCGGTACGGCCGGCCCATCAATGATCGCAAGGCGGATCCGCCGGTAGATCCTGTTCACCATCGCACGCTCCATGTGCAGCTGCGCGACCGCTTCATCCGGGGGAATGTCATCGGCAAACATCCTGATTATGCGGATGAACTGCAGGTAGGTGATTTGCGTGTTCTCAATAATACTTCCCCTTCGGAGACCCCAGGTAAAGCCACAGTCGCTGCACCTGCTCCGGCCCCGGCTTACGGATACCACCCGGGTACTGCCGCACAGGGTGCAGGGCTGAACGGCCCGGAGGATTCCGGCACCTATCAGGAACTTCTTTGCAGCGGATTCATTGCGTATCAGGTTCTCATTGATGACACTCATTTTATCATCCCGTTCCAAGGATTTGATTTATTAATAATAAATTATCAGTAATTTTTTCCATTACGTAATACTTTTTTAAAAAAAGTATTACATTCTATTTATAAATTTTGAAACTGCCCGGGCCCGTGAACTGTGATATCCCCGGTTACCAAGATTGCACGCAACCTCTCCAAAGGGTTCACCGTAGTGCGGGAATGTGCCGGGGATTAAACGCCCTGCGCTGATGAGCGTTTTATTCAATTCCAATAAGGAGTGTCACACAATATGGTTCAATTAATAATACGGAATCAATTTGGATATTCACTGTGTTAACAACCTGCTATGAAAATAATACTATACTATTAATAATGTGCAAAAACGGGTTGTGAATAATTATGTACAGTATTTACAGAGATTATCATGCACTCTGAATTTACACATTACTTATTAGTGCAATTTTCAAAAGGCGCACCGATCCCAGGCATCAGAAACGCCCGGCAATTGCAGGTAACCGGGGCTCAATTATCCAGGGGCGCATACCGCGTATGAAAAATCTACGGCTCATGAAACCGGGGCCGCCATCGGTATTGCAGGGAATAATTCCGGTAACCGGATCACGTGCAATCGCCCCCCAGCCCGATCGGGCTTTTGACTTGGGCCGCACGGATCCCTGCGGCCGGCACCGGGATTTCAGGATCTATATTCCGGAATCAGGATTCGCTACCCCCACAGCCATGGGGGGAATATCGTAGCCGGCGGCAGATTTCATTTCATTCTCATCTGGCTGCTGCTTTGCGATTACGATGCTGGCGATGCCGGTTCGTTGGCAGGGATTTGTTAGGGTCCGTTGATCATATCCGAAGCAACCGGAGATAATCTTCCCGTGTCATCCCAACGGTTTTCATATTATTAAGAATTATTGTGACCGGGACTTCATCGTAACGGGGTATCACAACTGCCCGTTTGGCAGCCGGGTGATGGTAGATCAGATGATCGCCGCTCTGGCGGACGAATGTGCATCCCGATTTTTCAAATATCCTGACTTGAGTTTTCCAGTCAGTGGGGGATATTTTTTTTCATCGGGCATCACAGGGAAATGTATCAGAAAAATGAACCGGAACGGATCCTCATTTCCAGCAGGAGGTTTTTATGGGCACTACAATACGGGAATCGGGATCCGGATCTCTTCGAAACATACGATTTTTTTGCCGGTCTTTATGACATCGCCATCCCGGATATACCCGGATTCGCTGAGCAGATCGTCAAGTGTCCCCAGTTTTGCGATCTCTTCCAGCTGGATCGTGATGACTTCCGCTAAATTCTTACGCGCTTCCTCTTGCGTGTGACCGCAGCTGGCGATATCGAGTTCCGGGCAGTATGAAGTATACATGCCTCCCTCCTTCCAGATTTCAGCAGTAGTGATGAGATCCCGCATACGTTTTCCGCCCCTATCCACTTGTATATCCGTACCTGTTAATGAGGTATGTGGTGACCGTTTTTGTGTAACGAATCTTTCAATGAAATGAGGTTGCGGAAAAAAACCGCAGGATTCATTGATGGAGTTTTAAGTCGTCATGTCTGTGCCGTGCTCTTCCGCACTGACGGCAAACGCGATCAGAATCCGGGAACGCTTCTTTCCTGATAATATCTACAATTCCTTGACCGGTTTTCCCCAATCACTATTTCCTTGCCTGGCACACACGTTCCCGTGTCGCCAGCAGGGGACGCGATCCTGCGCGCTTTCCGGCTCTTCCAGGTATTGTTTTCGGAGGGGCACGGATGCGCTCGCCCAGATAAAATCTGTGCGAAAAAAAAACGGCATACCTTTTACAGGGATCCTTGCAGCCGGGATATCCCGACGATGTAAGATCAGTTCTTTTTCAGAATGCCATCCCTGAATTTTTCAAGGGGCATAGTATCCGGTTTGAAAAATCCGGCATTTTCCAGGACTGCGGGAACCCGGTACCTGATCAGGTTCTTGTCGGAGGTCAGGAAATAATCAGAAGCATATGCCATCGCATATGCCAGATGAGTACGATCCGTGGGTTCCCGGATCATCCTGCTGTCGATCTCCACTTCCCCCATCTGGTAACATAGGATTCTTACATAGTCATTCGGGAAATGAATCGCGACATTCCAGTCATCAAGTGCCTGATTCAGGTACGTGATATAATCTATCGCATTCGAATGTTCATGCATCTGGGCAAGTGCCTCGCCAAGAACCGAGATGGACGTCCTGATCTGGTAATCCATGTTCAATGCATGTTCCAGAATGGTCGCGGTCTGGGGGGATTCGATACCCTGAAAGAATATTGTAGTATCAAGAAAAAGAGAAGCTTTCATGGGGTGATAGCTTTGAGCCGCTTCATTGTTTCGCGGTATTCCGCCTCATCAATCGCAGATGAGATCTTTCCCCGGGTAACCGCACCGCCATAGGGGAGCATCCCTCTCTGGTAGGGTTTCCCGATTACCTCTTCCGGTTTGAATTTTTTCGCTGGCATTTTTGAGAACTCCTGTACTATCGGATTGGTATGGTGAATCTGATAATGGTTGTGTTGGATTCACTCAATAGAGGCTATCTCCCCTTTTAGGAGGACATCGGCAAAATAGTAAATGTGGATATTGGTATCAAAGAGGTACCGTTTCACGTCCGTTCCCATTCCTGCCGCAGGCACATTAGTTCACGCTCGAAATCCAGTTCAAGATTGCGATAAATTCCGGAAGACTTTTAGGATATGGAGTTATAACAGGGGGCCTCCTGTACCCGGGCAATGAAAAATGATGATATCGCTTCAAAATTGAAAAAAACTAAACGATTATACGCGATTCTCTTTTATAAGGCGCTCCATTATCCCGCTGCCAACCGTATTGAAATCCTTCCAAACGCCAGTCCTTCCGTTCTTTGATAGTATCCCCGCTTCCCTTGCGTATAACTCTGGATGAACCGGACCTTGAGTCTGCACGGCCGAACGCCTCGCTATTCCGTACTGATCCTATCGTACACTATTCGTGCCGATTCCACGACGATTCCGGCAGACTCTGCATTATAGATGCAACCATAATCGGCACCTTCCCTGAGATCCATGGCAAAGGAAAAATGATCCAGTACATCCGGCCCGAGTTCCCCCTCATCGACCAGCAGTGCCTCGACTGCATGCCTGAGGCACCGGTGGCTCTTTTCGCGGTAACCTTTCGCAAATATCCGGGATCTCAACGAGTGGAAGAGTGAATAATATCCCTGAATGATTGCCCACTTCACCTGGTTTTGGCCAAGCGAATGTTCAGCCGCCACGAGATCCGCCGCTGCTTCCTCGCGTTCTTTTTCTACCAGCGCGGGATCGACCGGGATTTTTACGATCTTTCCCCGTTCGAGACATTCCTCAAACCGGTACCTCACAGCATCTCACCTGCAAGAAGTTTTCCTGTGCGTATCCTTTCGAAGAACGGGCGGTCGCGGGTCCGGAGCTGCTGTGCCTCATCTGGGGATACGAGAACCGGAGAGATTTTCCGGGAAATGGTGTCACCACACCGTGAGATGAGGTCGGATACTTCCGGCCGGTTGGCAGTTTCGATATAGAGATCGATATCGCTGTCGGCGGTATCTTCTCCGGTAGCGCAACTCCCGAACAGGATCATCCGTATAACGAGTCCCTTTCCGGCAGCGATGAGGGGGGAAAGTTCTATCAGGGTTGCAAGGATCTTTGATTCCCGTACGACCGGATGGGCGATATCTGCCCGGAACAGGAGCGTTCTCCCTTTCCGTTCGCTTGTTACGAGACCGTATTCTTCCAGTACCCGGAGATACCCGCTCGCAGCACCGGTACTCAACGGAAGGATCCTGGCGATCTCGCGAACATAATACGAGTTGCGGTAATTCCGGCCAAGAAACGTGAGAATTACAAAAGAAGGGGTTTCCAAGATGTTCATTTTTTTGAACATATGTTCATTATTATGAACGATATTATTTAGCAGTTATGATGCATCCTTAGGGAGAACGCTCCGGTAAGGCACCAGATGAGATTATTCATTTCGATACACTATGTGATCATCACCGGTTCCACCCGGCGCGGAAAACCCGCGAGCCGGGCATAGTGCCGGTACCTGTTGGTGTTGTATAATGTACATTCTATGGTGCATTGCAGAAGGGTATACTGTACTTCCTATTCATCTGAAAAAATCCCGCGCTGATGATAGTACAATGCGGTATATCACTGGAAGATACCACGGATTGTATACAAATTTACCTATTGCATAAGACGATCCATATACTGCACCGCCCATACCGTTCTCCCCGGCCAAGTATTACCAAAAAAAAAATCGTAAAATCAAATGCTACAAATTTTTAAAAACGTATTAATAGATCTTACGCAAATGAGATCGTGTTCGCAACCGGTTCAGCTGATGATTATGCACGCATATCCGTTGCCGGTCCCGCGAGCAAGGAGAATCTCTCAATGCAAACAACAAGAACAGAATCAAGACTCGGCAGGTTTTCATACCTGCTCAAGGGCGGAGCAAAGCCGCGCAGGAACCACATATTCATCATCGCGCTGGCACTTATGGTGCTCCTGTCGTTCGCCGGCGTGGTGTCGGCGGACAACTACTGGCTGGGCACACCGCCGGTAACAGGACCACACGGCACGGTGAATGGCGACGTCGATGTCAAGTTTGCCGACACGTGGAAGACTGACAACCCGGCTACTAACGACAACACAACAGCGACATTTACCGGTCTCACTACCTCAAATGTCCAGTTCGCACGGCTGTATGTTATGGTGTACACCGGGAACATGACGGAGAACTGGACCGGAACGGAGACTATTACCCTGGTCCCAAGCGGGGGTGCCCCCGTAGTCCTTGCAAACGCGCAACCACTGGATCTCGATTACGCCAGGGAGGTTGGGGCGTATTTCAACACGTCAGTCACAGCACCCTTCATTACAACGGGTACTGGATTAGGCCGTGTAACAAGTGACTATATCTCAGTCTTCGATGTGAAGGACTACATCACCGCCTCGGACATGACGGTGTATATCAACACGACCCCGGCCGACGGATTCCCAAGGTTTGACGGCCGCGTCAAGGAAGCCCGCCTTGTGTACGGCTGGGATGTGGATTCCGGTTCAACCGGTTGTACGGAGTACTGGATCAATGAAGGCCACGATCCGGTGACCAAGAACCTTGAAGACCCGTACACCGCGAACTTAACTACGTTCGGTAGTGTGTCCCATGCAACCAACTACACCGCAACGTTGTATGTGGATTATTCGGCAACATACTTGGGGAACGGCACCTACACATGGAACGGTGTTGACATCTCGAAGGGGACGTCATATGCACCCACGATTACCCCTGGGTATTACGCAGGAACCAATAAGTGGACCTGGAATGATCTCAGCAGCGGCCCCGGCCTCGCGAGCGGCAACAATGTTCTCACGTACTACAGGACAAACAGCTGGTACAAGATCCCGTTAGCGGTCCTGACGGTCAAGAACACCGGGAACATCTACGACTTCTCGGGGAACTATGCCGGGACGCCGGTTGGATACAAACAAGAGATCTATATCCGACCACCTAACTCAGTCTCTGATCCTGTGTATAGTGTCACGAATTCCAACCTCGCGTATAACGATAATGTCTATGAGACCGGATCTGCAGCAGATATGACATATTACGCTGCCCAGAGATTCAACTTCACAATCTCTGAAGACCGCAGCAATGTTGTGAGTCTCACAGCAACATGGATCGGCAAAGGTTACAGGACAAGTAGTGGGAATGGTGCTTATCTCTACGTTTATAACTGGACCAGCGGCAGTTACGAACAACTCGCTACTACACCGAGTGGAAGCAAGGTAACTCTCACCGGATCCAAGACATCGGGACTGACTAACTATATCAGCACAGACAACAAGGTCATCTTAGTTGCAGAGGGGAAGTATGCCTCAACAATGAGTGACACAGCTCACCTTGACACCGATTATGTCAAACTGGTGGTGGTCGATCCATAAGATCAACTATAAATTTCACCTTTTTTCAATCGCATTCGATATCTCCCATCCCGGCTTCGTCATCCCTAAGATCTTTGTATTTACAAGACACTGAAAAGATATTAAGTATTATTAACCTTAAAAATTGTATTACTAATTAGCATAAATCTAAAAAATGTATTAATAATAACCCCATACAAACAATATGTGTATGGATATCATAACATTCTTAAAAATAAATTATCTCTACACCCATGTTTTATACTCTGATTTTGCCGGTAGTCTACATAGTCACCCCATATTACACCAAGTATAATCGTTGTATTTTTAATGGAGGGTTAAAATGTCAAGAACCGATCGGATATTGTGGTATTCCAATACCTGTCAGAAATTCCTCCTGCCCAGGATACTGCTTTGTGCACTCATTGCCATTTCGATTTTGGCAGCACCGGTTGCTGCAATGGAAAATGCTCCAGAATCGGCTTCCGTAACATTGATGAATGTACAGGTGCCGTTCATCCAGAACAACGGCCAGCAACCGGACACCGTGAAGTTCTATGCCGAAACATTCTACGGTACGGCATACGTCACTGACAACGATATCACCCACGCGCTTGCGGTCACGAAGGACAACAAGACAATCGACGTTGCGCTGAAAGAGCAGTTCGTCACTGCTGATGGCACCGCGATCCCCCTAATATCGCAGGGAAGGGATCCTGCCGAGACCAAGGTCTCCTATTTCATCGGAAATAACTCAAGCAGATGGCAGACCGGCCTCCCAACCTATAACAGTATCTCACTCGGAGAGTTGTATCCCAACATCACCGTTAGCGTGCAGGCGCATGGCAATAATGTAGAAAAATTTTTCGCGGTTGCACCTGGCGGATCACCGGAGAATATCCGCGTGAAGGTGCTGGGGGCAAAGAGTATCGCTGTTGCGAACGACGGTCGCCTCTACATTGCAACAGGTGATGGCGATGTAACCATGGCCGTACCGAAAGCGTTTCAGGATGACGAGTGCGTGACGGTGGTGTATCGCATTCTAGATAACGACACTTACGGGTTTGCAGTGGGGGAGTATGTCCCGAGCAGGACATTGGTGATCGATCCCGCACTCACTTATTCAACCTATCTCGGAGGGGGGTTGGATGATTTTGGATATGGCATTACTCACGATGTTGAGGGTAATGTATATATCACAGGTAGGACAACAAGCTCGGATTTTCCGACAACAGCGGGGGTTTACAAGACAACCTTGGACAGTACTGAGGAGGGGGTTCAGGATGCCTTTGTAAGCAAACTCAATCCATCCGGAACAGCCCTTCTTTACTCTACGTATCTTGGGGGAGTATCCTATATGACAACGACAGCGGGGATTGCAACCGACACGTCAGGCAATGTGTATATCGCAGGATACACAATAAGTCCGGATTTCCCAGTGACGGACGGAGCATACCAGACTGCCATAAGCGGCAACCCCGATGACTGCTTCCCTGATGTATTCGTGAGCAAACTTAATCCGGCCGGATCGGCCCTTCTTTATTCCACTTACTTGGGTGGTTCCAACGATGATGAAGCTACCGGAATTACTATAGATAGTGCAGGAAATGTTTTTGTCACAGGGTTTGTAACAAGCGAGGATTTCCCCACTACGGCTAGGGCATACCAGACTACGAAAACGGGTAGTTTCGATGCCTTTGTGAGTGAACTTAATCCGGCCGGGGGGGGATCGAGCGATCTGGTCTATTCCACCTATCTTGGCGGAGCAGGTGGGTATACGTATACCACGGGAATCACGCTGGATAATGCGGGGGATATTTATATTTCAGGTTCGACACAAAGCGCATCGTTTCCCACGACATCGGGGGCATACCAAACTACGAAAATCGCATCACAGACCTCCGCATTTGTCAGTAAGATAAATCCGTCCGGGAGTGATGATGACGATCTTGTCTATTCCACATATCTAGGGTACGGGGCCACAAATTCTGCCAATGGAATCGCACTTGACAGCAATAGCCTGGTGTATATCACCGGTTCAACAAGTTCATTTCCGGTTACATCGGGGGCATACCAAACGTCACCTGGAGGGGGCGGGGACGCCTTTGTCAGTAAACTCAACCTGGCCGGAAACGGGGCAGATGATCTTGTGTACTCCACCTATCTCGGGGGTAGCGAGTCTGAAAACGGAAAAGGAATTGAAGTAGATAATTCGGGGAATGTATTCATTACAGGATACGCCAGCAGCTCAGATTTTCCCACCACTAGTGATGCATACCAACCGGAGTGGGGGGGCGGCTCAAATGCGTTTGTCAGTAAGATCAACTTGGCCGGAAGCGGGACAAATGACCTTGCCTACTCCACCTACCTCGGAAATAATGATGAAGATTATAGCGGGAATGGAATTACAGCAGATACTGCAGGGAATGTATTTATTACAGGATTTGCCGGTTCGGGTTTTCCCACCACCGCGGGAGCATACCAACCGACATTTCATGGAGATCCATACACATATGATGCCTTCGCCACTAAATTCTCCTTCCCTTCAGAACACACACTGACCTCGATCACCGTTTCTCCCGCAACAGCATCCCTCATAACCGGGCAATCCCGGCAGTTTACAGCGAGTGCAACAGATCAGGACGGCTCCCCCATGTCCGGCATCCTCTTCACCTGGTCCTGCGACAACGAGACCGTTGGCACCGTGGATGCCACCGGCCTCTTCACCGCAACCGGTGTCGGCGCTGCAAACATCAGCGCCGTCAACGGAACCGTTACCGGGACCGCGAAGGTCACGGTAACGCCCCCGGCCCCGGACCTTTCCGCGGTATCGATGAGCACGGGTACTCCCGTGGTCAACCATGCCGGGACCGTAAGCGTCAGGGTCCTGAATACCGGTGGTGCAGCAGCAGGGAAATTCAATGTCACGCTCCGTGCCGGCAGCACGGAAGTGAACAGGACAGCCGTATCATCGCTCGGGGCCGCGGAGTCCGCAGATGTCAGCCTCACCTGGACGCCTTCAGCAAGTGGCTCCGTGACCCTTACCGCCGAAGTGGACCCGGAGAATAGCATCGGCGATGCCGATACGACAAACAATACCGTTTCGAAGACCGTGAGCGTGCAGCCGGAGGTGACCAGCGGGCCGGATCTCACCGTCACCCGCGAATACCACCGGAACTGGGCGCCATACCCGGACCTGTTCGCCCACTATACTGGGGTCGGGAATAAAATCGGCGTGATGATCACGAACGCGGGTACCGGGACCGCACCGGCCTTCAATGTCACGTTCCGGGTGGACGGGAACAGCACCAATGTCACGGTCCCGGCCGGTCTTGCCGCAGGATCGTTCACATATGTCAACATCACCGATACAGTGTACCGCAGCCCGGGTGCCACGGTCCCGGTGAATGCCACGGTCGACTCCGCAAACGAGATTCCCGAGATCTCCGAGACCAACAACGAGTACTCGTACACCGCAAACGTGATCTGGAACGGGTACAATGGGAGGCGCTGGGCCGATGGGGGCCCCGATATCGCAACACAATCCGTGTACCCGATACACGGAAATATCATTCACTCAAACGGCGACAGCACGTACAGGTACGTGGCAGACACCTATTCTACCCACTGGACGGCAGCCGACCTGCCCATTCCCAAAGATGCAACCATCGAGTCCGCCCGGCTCTATGCCACCTATACGTGGGACTCCGGGTGGCTGGTCCCGGACCACATCACCATGGCATTCAACGGGAAAACGATCCCTTATGAATTTTTTTACTCGGACAACAAGAACTGGGGCGACATTTACAATTATCCGTTCGGTGTGCTCATTTACGATGTTACCGACCAGTTCAGTGCCAGCGGCAACACGATGGCAATGGACCTGGTCAATCGCCAGTCGGGACAGTTCGTTCCCTTCCGGGGAATGACCCTTGTCGTGGTCTATAACGACCCTGATGAATCGGAGAAACTGATCTTCCTCAACGAAGGCTTCGACATGATCTTCTCATCACCCACGTATTATACAACGGATGAGACCGCAACAGCCTACGCACCATTCACCGGTGCCGAGATCAACCTGAGCCGGGTGAAGAATGCAACCGTTACCACGATACTGAACCGGGGGGTCTCCGGATACAGCCGTGGCGCCATGCTCTTCAATGGACAGAAATGGCCGGACTACTGGGTCAAGACCACCGATGCGGAGATCGCATCAAACACAACGGTTGTTACGGAATTCTTAAAAGAGACCGGTAATGTCGCAATGTTCCGGAGTCAGGCCGCGAATAACATGGATATGGAAGCTTACCTCGCGATCCTGAATGTCGAATACGACAATCAGCCAACTCCGCCCAGGGCATCATTTACCGCAAACGTCACATCCGGCAATGCAGAGCTCGCGGTAACGTTCCGGGATCGCTCAAGCGGAACCCCGACCAGCTGGGCCTGGGACTTTGGCGACGGTTCAACCTCCACGGAAAAGAACCCGGTCCATACGTACGGAGCCGTAGGAACCTACACGGTCCGGCTTACCGCAACGAACTCGCTTGGGACGAACACCACCGTGAAGAATAACTACATCAACGCAACGCTCGGCGCACCAATCGCTGCATTCAATGCAACCAAAACCGCCGGGGACACCCCCTTCACCGCCCAGTTCACCGACAAGTCGGCACGGCTGCCAACCTCATGGACCTGGGACTTCGGGGACAGTGACACAACCAACGCCACAAAACAGAACCCGGTCCATACATATACGTCCGCAGGGGATTATACCGTGAAACTGACTGCGAGCAATACAGCGGGCAGCAACCTCACGACCAGAACCGGGTATATCAACGTCAATGCAAAGGTGATTGCTGAAAAGGAGTTCAACCTCGCCGGGGTGGACACGGAAGACACCGGAGGAGCGCAGAACGTCTCCATCGACACCTCGCAGGTAGCCGTGAACACCACCGGCTCCGTGGTCACCCTGACAGGAATTGGCAACGGCTGGGCCAGCATGGATCTTGTCATGAACGGCACACCGGAGGTCGGTGCATCAACAATAAACGGTACGATCAAGGAAGTAAAAGCCGTAGGGCAGAACATTACCGTCCCGATCCCGTCAATCGGCTCGCCGAAAGTCCACCTCGAACTGGCGCTCGACGAGATGCCATCCTCAGGAGCCTCCATCACGGAGACCATCACCAAGGACCCAACTGCCGGCACAACTACATCCTTCACCCTTGCCGCCACAACCAGCGGGAAGCAGATCGATGAGATCGCGTATACCGTCAACTTCACAAAGAACGGGGGAATAAAAAATGCCGGTGATGGCGGAATCATCCGGA